>CAVPIX010000012.1:0-382893 GCA_963705115.1 uncultured delta proteobacterium
TGGGGAGTTTGATCGATCCCCAGGAGGTCCGATAGTACCCCGGACAGCCCGTTCCAAATCCACCTGCCAACGTTTGAGTCGGTCCGGAGCGATAGTCACTCTGCCGATATCATCCCGTTGATTGCAGATAATAAAAGGCCGTCTGGTTATGGGAGCATCTGGTGGGGGAATGAACACCGACATAAAACAGCGCTCCTCGCAGCCGTCACATTCCAGGGAGTTAGCCGGCGTGGTGGGGGAGAGCAGCCGATGATCGACGAAAAAATCCAACGCGCCTTCGGGCCAACCGGCAACCTCATCGGCCGTGAAGACATTGGACCCTCTGGCAACAGGTCCACACGCTGCAGAATATGGCCAAGAAGATCGTTCAATTTCACTGGCCGATGGCCTCCTGAGCCACAGTGTCAGGAGGTTCCAGGCCGGAATCAACCAGCATTTTTCGGATGACCAGGTCTCGCCCCTCCTGCTTCAAAGAGCAGGAGTTCGGGTACGAGACTTGAAAGGTGCGGGTGGCCGAGCGCCGTTTCCGGTCATGATTGAAAACCACCTGAACCGCCGCCTGGGTGACATTGACCAGGGAGAGGGGAATTTTCTGGCATTGATAACACTCCGGAGCACCATCCACCCGGACCACCTCTTCCAGGAAATCGTAAACCGCCTCCGGGTCTTGAGACGTCTCTGCTTCGAGGGTGATCCTCCTTGAGGACCCTCCCAAGGTTGACAGCCGGAGCTTCTTGATGACCACGGCGTTTATGCCTGTGTCAGGATCGTAAATGAAAGCGAAACCCCGCCGTTTCAAGCCATTCAGGTCATAGACCCGTTTATCTTTTTCCTCCGGCTGGATTTCGGTCCTGAGAATGACCCGGGCGAAAATCACCTGCAGGTCGCGCACGGTCTTAATGCCCCCATGGAAGAAAATGTCCAGGGTGCCCTGGTCTTGGGAATAGACCGCGATGACCTCAAAGGCGGGCTTATCGACGCGGCGTTCCAGGGCGCCTTTGTTCCATTCGATGCTGGTCCTGGCATAGTCTTCAGGGTAAGCGAAAAAATAATCCAGGCCATTTCGGTGGTAATAGTCGATGGTGCAGGCATGCCCCCTGCCTTCAGTCGTGCGAAAATAATAGCTGAAGGCTTCGCCCAGCTCTCGGAGGCTGGACTCGTCCTTGAGCGCAGGCACTTTGGGCAAATCCTTGCGTCTCCGCCAGTAACGAGTAGGGAGGTTATCGGCATTCACGAACAGGAGGGATAGCTCGAAGTAGGATTCCCGATCAAAGAAGCTCCAAAAGGCTTTATCGTAAAATCCGTCCATCACGGCAAAGATGGGCTCCAGATCCTCTTCCTCCTCCTGGGCCGCATCAATTAATGCTTTAATACCAGTCTCACAGGCCAGAGCGTCGATGTTCCGGAAGTCGCTCTCCATCGGCCTGCGGGTTTCGCTGGGGAGATTGTCCCACGCCTCGAAATCGGGCCGATATTGGTCTCCGAGAGTGCGGTAAAGTCAACCTCAGCCAGTACATGTTTTTCCTGGAAATACCGGGCCAACATGGCATTTGGCGCCTGGCGCAGAAAATTTTTCGGGGAATAATGCCGGGCCATCTTTCAAATTTCTCCTTTAATGAGGTTGGTTGCTGCTCAAGGTGCACTATACAACTTAATACTAATCAACTGTATAGCATAAATACCATAACCCAGAACTCGAATCAAGGGAGAAAATGGGGACATCCCTCCTCGGCAGGAGCCCACGGGGGGAAATAGTAGCGCAATATAGCCTTAGTCATCTTCAGTCCATCCTTTGAGTTGACCTCCGGCCGTTTGGACAGATTTGGCTATGAGTTCTCGGAGTTCGAAAACAGGAACTTGTTTGCATCAGGTCCCGGCATCTCATTGGGAACAGGTTGCTGTCCTTCATATATCGTAACAACGTCTCTCGCTCGCACCCGAGTTGAGCCGATACCTCGATGATCGTAGGTACTACCCATTCACGTAACGGTGCCATCCAAGACACGGCGTCTCGACAGGTCGTGGAGCCTATTATTGACTTCCCTCTTGATCGCGTCGATTGACTCTATTTTCTCCGGACTCCCATCAGGTGGAACGGAGGGAATCCAGCCAAAGGGGGTTCGACAGGAACTGGCTTACATGATTCTGCAAAAAATCAATAAGGTTTGCCACGGGTTTGAGATCGCCATATTCATCCTTTTTGAACATCCCCAAACGACGTGTGAGCGCCTTTATTGTCGCCCAGTGCACTTTACTTATTGCGGACACTGACCCCATCCCCAGCATGCCCTTCCACCTGTCGTGGAATTCCTGGGTTGCTTTTTGTATGGCAAGAACAAGGTTAGCCACATCATACACCGGTTTGTACTCTCCGGGTTCGGCCAAGGAGGTATCGAGGACTCAATGGCTTCTAAAAGCCTTTGCAATTCTGACAGAGTGAATCTCGCCGATTCAGGAAGTCTTTTTTGAATGTTAGCCAAAAAAATTACCCGTTCTGGAATGAGTCTACGAAGCGCCGACTCAGCCTCACGACCAAAGCCTTTCCCTATTGTATGAATAGCGTTGTCAAAGGAACTGATTACGTGGTCTTTTTTTGCGGGGTTCCCTTGCAGATTGTCCCCTTTAACCTCATCAAAATGTGTGAATGCCAGAATTAATTTTCATTCGTGCCCACTGGACACAAGAGACCGCAATACCGCACATGGCCCTGCTTGCATTGGCTGTGCCGCATTATCGACTAGAATAATCGCGTCTGCCATCCGGAATCTGCTCGTAATCGAGGTGGAGAGACTGGAAGTACTATCGGCCGTGTGACCAATTCCCTGTCCATCCATCATAACCAGCTTTGGCAAATCGCCCTTATGCCAATCCGGTCTGAAAGGTCCTGCGACTCGAATGCCTTCAACCAGTGGAGTAAGTAAACGCCCGAAATTTGAAGCGTAGTTACTGGAGAACCTGTTGACCAAACGGATGAACTTCGATCGGTCTTCATCTCTGTATGTCACTTTATTGGCCACCCGTCTCGACCGCGGGAAATATCGCCATCTGAAATGAAACCAAAACGGGTTTCAACGTCATCGAGAACAGCGTCCACAAGCTGATGGAACTCCTCCAGGTTGGACAACTGATCTTCTACCAATTCCTGGACCGTTCGCGATCTTCACCCGAGGCTTCGCCAGGCTTTATACCCAGTTCGGCGGCCGTCTTACTTATCATTTCTCTGGACATCTCTTCCAGCCGATCAATTTCCGCGAAGTAAGTCTTGAGAGAACGAAGAAGCTCCTCACGTTCCTGGGCGCTTAATTCATTGTGCCCCATTGACTCTTTGCCCGATTCATCATCTTCGTCCTCAAACTCCTCCAAATCTTGCTTTTCAAGTAAGGTGGGGTTGCCGAGGATGTCAATTCAGTCGGAACCTCATTTCGCTATGTTCGAGAAAACGACGGGTCACACGTATTTGGTGCGCCTTCGAGTTTTGTAATAACGGCGGCAAGGACACACTCGGCGATGTACATGCGTACGCGGTCACGAGGAATGAAGGTCACGACGGCCCTTAGTGGACCTTCATCCAATACCATCTCGATATCGCACATCGTGGTTTTTGCGGCAGAAATCGAGGGGAATCTTTCACGCTCAGGATCGGTGCCCAGCAACTGCCTTACGATTGTCGTTTTGCCGGCACCAGTGGTTCCAACAAAAAAAACACGTGCATATCCGTCAGACGATACTTCGGCCTCCAGGAAGGGATATGACAGCGTCCCGAATACCCCATGGTTCGTAATTTGAGGGAAGCATTGAGTCATAGAAAGCTGCCACGATCCTTGGATCAAATCTATGTGCCGCAACTTCACGGCTTGCCAGATTCCATAGAGCCTGGTCCGCCAGAATCTGACTTAACTGGTCTACGAGAACTTGGGCCTGATCTTTTTCTGAAGTACCCAGCCCTCGCCGAACACGCAGCTTCTGCTTGCCATCCGGCCCGATGCAGACCGGGTGCCGAAAAATGACGCACCAGCTTTGACGACCTCTGCTAAGGGTCGCTTTGGTTTTGCTACTGCCCATGGCTTTCCCCTCCTTGATGTTGTTCCATGTTGTTCCAAGTTCAAATATTATCTGACCGCTCAGCCCTTGTCAAGAAAAAATGGAACAACTATGAACAACAAAACAGACGCAAATACACCGCCTCCGCTCCGCCAAAACTTTCCGTCTTAACCGAGCCCAAAACCAGCATCTGCAAGGGATGGGGAAAGCGCCAATAATTCTTGGCGCGGTAAGGCAGAAGGTTCGAAAATCTTCTATGAAGGTACGCCAAGATTAACCTCCTATTTTCCCCAAATATTATTTTTTGGCGCCATGCCATTCAAGGTCTGTCCCCAGAGTATCCTCCCTATTATCCCTCTCAGGTAAGCCGTTGTCTTTTTAGGTCTTTGTTTACGGGACAGGATGATTTGTATGCCAAAAGATGGGGGAGCAAGGAAGGCAGGTCCGGTTATGTCCCTGACTGTCTAAATGACCGGAACCTAATGTATATGAGGCTGGAAAGCCCAAACATCGCCCAGGAATTGTTGGAATACCTTTTGGATTGCTCTATTTTCCTTTGCCGCGATGGATTCCAGGGGCAGGGGGCCTAAAGGGATATTGCATTTAGGGAAAGGGTATGCTATTGGAAAAAAAGGATTTAGTGTTCCTCAGTTCGCATTGCCGTCTTCAGTAAACCCCCGAGAGGGGAGCATTATGGCCTGTCTTGGCCCTATCAACCCCTTTTTTTAAGAAAGGATAGGACCCATGGCCCAGGAACGTCCCCGGAAGTTTCCCTTCACAATGGCCCTCATTCCCTTGGGGATTGTGGGGCTCATCGCTTTTATGGCCGTGACCATGGCCCGGACCTCCTCCAACAGCTACTGCCTTTCCTGCCATGAGATGCAGCGCTACCAGGAGGAGTTAAAACTCTCCAGCCACGCGGTGGACAAGGATAAGAAGGCCCTGGAATGCGCCCAGTGCCACATCCCTCCCACCGTGGGACCCCGCTATGTGGCGGTCAAAACCATCCAGGGGCTCACGGACTTCATGGTCCATCAGTTCGGCAATCCCAACAACCTGAACCGCCGGGTAATGCAGGCCCAGGCCCAGCGCTTTATAAGCGACGGCAACTGTCTGGCCTGCCATCAGGACCTCTATAAAGACACCAAGGATAAACCCATCTCGGAGATTGGCCGGCTGTGCCACGATGCCTATCTGGGAAAAAACGGCACCACCAGGCACGGTTGTGTGGGCTGCCACGCCAATCTGGCCCATTTGCCCGAATTTGACCGGCGCTACGAGGTCAACGCCAAGTTTGCCGCCAAGCTGGCCCAGGAAAAGGAGAGCAACTGATGTCTACCGGGGGAAAAGATACGTCTAGCAAATGGCTGATTTACGGACTTGGGGTATTCCTCTTGTGTATTATCATCAGTGCGCTATATATCGGCGCGGCCTTTCCCAGGGTGCGCTGCCCGGCCCAGCACCTGGACAGCCCCGAAGCCCTGGCCGACTGCTACGAGTGTCACCAAAAGGCCACTCCCAAGGTGGCCCAGGACTGGTACGAGAGCAAGCACGGGGTCCAGTTGGTGAAATGCTTCATGTGCCACGGGCAGCCGGACGGCCAGGGGGCGCTGCCCTTTGCCGCCAATCCCGACCCCACCGTTACCTGCCAGCGCTGCCACGATCCCAGCATCCAGAGAATGACGGCCAGGTTCGGCCTGGAAAAAAATTGCGCCGAGTGCCATCCCTTTCACCAGAATTCCATCCACCACACGGCCTACGTCAAGCCGGAGGCCAAGAAGACCCTGGACTAAGGGACCGCCAGAGCCGGAGAGTCTACAAAGGAGAGGCGCCATGGGCATCACACGGAGAGAATTTTTAAAATACACCGCCGCCACCTCGGCGGTCATGGCCCTGGGGGGCCGGTTCAGCCTGGCCGCGGCCCAGCAAGCGGGGGGCGCGGTGGACAAGTGGGTGAAAGGCGTTTGCCGCTTCTGCGGCACCGGCTGCGGCGTCCTGGTGGGGGTGAAAGACGGCAAGGTGGTCACCGTCAAAGGCGACCCCAACAACCACAACGCTGGCTTCCTGTGCCTCAAGGGGGCGCTGATGCCGCCTATCATCTATGCCAAGGAGCGAGTCACTAAGCCCCTTATCCGCAAAAACGGCCAGCTCACCCCGGCCTCCTGGGATGAGGCCATGGCTCTCGTGGTGGCCAAGTTCAAGGAAGCCCTGGAGAAAGGCGGCCCCACGGCGGTGGGCTATTACGGCTCCGGACAGGCTTTGACCGAGGAGACCTATCTGGCGGGCAAGATCTTCAAGGCGGGCTTGAAAAGCAACAACGTGGACGGCAACCCCCGCCTGTGCATGGCCTCCGCGGTGGGGGGCTATGTCACCACCTACGGCAAAGACGAGCCCATGGGCTGCTATGAAGATATTGACCGGGCCACCTGTATGTTCATCATCGGCTCCAACACCTCGGAGTGCCACCCCATCCTGTTTAGGCGCATCGCCAGCCGCAAGCAGGCCGACCCCTCCGTGAAGATCATCGTGGTGGACCCGAGAAAGACCAACACCGCCCGCATCGCCGATCTGCACGTGCCTTTCCGCCCCGGCACCGACCTGGCCTTTCTGAACGGCATGGCCTACGTCATCCTCAAGGAGGAGATGGACGAGCCCCGGTTCCATTCCCAGTACGTCTCCTTCATGGACAATGAAGGGAAGCCCCAGACCTTCGAGGATTACAAAAAATTCCTGGAGGACTACACCCCGGAGAAGGTCTCCCAGCTCACCGGCATCCCCGCTGAGACCGTGGTCCAGGTGGCCAGGACCTTCGCCCAGTCGTCGGCCACCATGTCCATGTGGTGCATGGGCATCAACCAGCGCACCAAGGGGGTGGCGGCCAACAATCTCATCAGCAATCTGCACCTGCTCACGGGGCACATCGGCAAACCGGGGGCCACGCCCTTTTCCCTGACCGGGCAGCCCAACGCCTGCGGCGGGGTGAGGGATACGGGGGGCCTGTCGCATCTGTTGCCTGCGGGCCGGCTCATCACCAACAAGGCGCATCGCAATGAAATGGAGCAGCTCTGGGGGCTGCCGCCGGATTCCTTAAGCCCCGAGCCGGGCTGGCACACGGTGGCCATGTTTGACGCGCTGCGGGATGGGAAGCTCAAGGCCCTCCTGATTCTGTGCACCAACCCGGCCCATTCTCTTCCAAATCTCAACCGCTATATCGAGGCCATGGCCAAGCCGGACAAGTTTATCTGCCTGATTGAGGCCTTCAGCGACGCCGAAACCATGAAATACGCGGACGTGGTCCTGCCCCCGGCTTTCTGGTGCGAACGGGACGGGGTTTACGGCTGCTCGGAGCGGCGTTATGCCCTGATCGAGAAGGCCATTGAGCCGCCGGGAGAATGCCGCCCCTCGGTGAACATCCTGGTGGATTTCGCCCTGAAGATGGGGGTGGATCCGAAACTGGTGAACTTCAAGAACGCCGAGGACATCTGGAACGAATGGCGGGAAGTGGCCAAACCCACCACCTACAATTTCTACGGCATGACCCGGGAGCGGCTGCGCAAGACCTCGGGGCTTCTGTGGCCCTGCCCCACGGAAGACCACCCGGGCACCAAGATTCGCTACGTGCGGGGAGAAGACCCCAACATCCCGGCGGATTTCCCCAAGAAATACCACTTCTACGGCAAGCCCGACGGCAAGGCGGTGATCTGGTTCAGGCCTTATCAGGGCGCCGCGGAGGAACCGGACCAGGAGTTCCCCTTCGTCCTGACCACCGGCCGGGTCCTGGATCAATGGCACACCGGCACCATGACCAACAAGGTGCCGGAGATCCGGCGGTCCTACCCCAAGGCCTACGTGGAGATCAACACCAAAGACGCCCAGAAGCTGGGCATCAACATGGGGGATAAGGTGCAGCTCGAGACCCGCCGGGGCAAGATGGTCTTTGAAGCCCGGGTGGGGGAGGTCTGCCCGCCGGGGCTGGTGTTCGTGCCCTTCTTCGATGCCAATCTCCTGGTGAACAAGCTCACCATCCAGGCCTTCGATCCCATCTCCAAACAGCCGGAGTTCAAGATCTGCGCCACCAAGGTGAGTAAGTTCCAGGCTTGATGACCCATGAGGAAAGTCAGGTGGGGCGGGCATCCAGTGGGGCGGGCGTCCCTGTCCGCCTTCCCTGATGGCGGGAGGCGCTTTGCTTTCCCGCCCTGCACCCTTTTTGAACCCCAAACCCCAAACGTTGAACCTTGAACTAAGATATGGCCATCGCCGGACTTTTGGTGCACACCCTGAGAGACCACCTGCTGGAGGTGGAAGCCGCAATTCAGGACATGCCCGGCTTCACCACCTATGGCGCCCATGAGGGGCAATTCCTCGTGGTGGTGGCCGAGGCTCCGACCGAGAAGCTGGAGGGTTTGGTGGAGGGCCTCAAGGACCGGGAGGGGGTGCTCACGGTTTACACCACCTATGTGACCGTTGAGGACGAACTCGGCGATGCTTAGGGCAAGGTTCTTAAGACCTCCGGGGGCCTTGCCGGAGGCGGACTTTTTAGCCCGCTGCCTCCATTGTGGTCAATGCGCCCAGGTTTGCCCCTTCGACTGCATTGTCCTGCGCACCGGCTGGAACTTCTTCCTGGGGGGCGCCGGGACTCCCCAGATTTATCCCGACCGCGCCCCTTGCGTGCTCTGTATGCACTGCACCACGGTGTGCCCCTCCCTGGCCATTGAGCCGGTGACCCTGGAAGAAGCCAAGATGGGGCAGTCCCGGCTGGACCGGCAGGTGTGCTATACCTGGACGAACACCATCCTGTGCCGCACCTGCTTTGAACGGTGCCCCAAGAAAGGCCGGGCCATCGTGCTCAAGGACGGCATCTATCCCAGTATCACCACCCAGTGCGCCGGCTGCGGCACCTGTGAGCATGTTTGCCCGGCCAAGGCCATCGTCACCATTCCTTCGGGGTTTGAGGAGAATATCTGAGGGGGCGCTGGCCGTGAGACAACAGTCCTTGACTTCATGGCTGTGTGCCTCCGCGCCTAAACGAAAGGCAGGGGCGGGGCGCTCTTAGTGATGAAACCATCGGTGAAATTCTGGCGGCGCCTGGTGCAGCTCGGGGTGGCCGCGGCTTTTGTGGCCATTCCCTACCTGAACCTGAGACGCATCCATGTGTTGTCGGGTAATTTTCTGTCCTTCAATGCCGCGGGGCTGCCTCTGGCCGATCCCCTGGCCGCGCTCCAGGTAGCGATCAAAAGCGGCCGGGCGCCCGCCGCCGACCTCCTGGCGGGGGCGGTGATTGCCCTGGTTTTGGCCCTGGTCCTGGGCACGGTTTTTTGCTCCTGGGTGTGTCCCTTCGGCCTCCTGTCGGAATGGGTGCACACCTTAAGCCGCCGCCTCCTGCCCCGGGGTTACCGGGGGCTTGCCGGGCGGGGGGATGGCTTCCTGGTGCGGCTGAGTCTCTTCGTGGGCGCCTTCCTGCTTTTCCTGGGGTTCGCCGGGGGACTGGTTTTGAACCAGCTGTCCCTGCCGGGGTGGTATTCCCGTATGTTCCAGATGTACGTGGCGGAAAGTTATCTGACCCCGGCGGTGTTTCTGCTGGCGGGTGTGCTGGCCGTGGAATTTCTGGCCAAGAGCCGCGTCTGGTGCCGCTATGTCTGCCCCCAGGCCGTGCTCCTCATCGCGGCGGGGCTCCTCAACCCCTGGCGCTTGCGGATAGTGCATGATTCTCAGAGTTGCACCTGTAAAAAAGGAGATCATCCCTGCGGAAATTCCTGCCCCCTCCATCTCGACCCGAAGCGCCTGAAACACCCCTGGGAGCGGGAGTGCAACAATTGCGGGGATTGTTATGTGACCTGTCAGAAATTCGGGAAGGCGCTGAGATATTGCATAGGGCCCAGGCGCTTGAGATGATTTTTAGAGATGGTTCGGTAGCACGGGCTTCCAGCCCGTGCCGGGCCGGATGCCCGTAAGGGGGCCTAAGGGGGGAGGGTAGGGGAGGTAACCTGTACCGGCGGTTCTTCTCCTCCCAGAAGAATCGAAATTCTTTGGGTTTTTGTTATATTGAAAAAAACCATGCCAGACTTTGAAACCCTGCTCTCCGGCTCGGCTGAGGCCCACGGGCATATGTGCCCCGGCCAGGTGATCGGGGTGCGCCTGGCCATGTTAGGATGTTCGCTTCTCGGCCTCCATGTCCCCCCGAGCCTCGAGCAGTTGAAAAGCCTGGTGGTTTACGTGGAAATCGACCGGTGCGCCACCGATGCCATCGCTTATGTGACCGGGGTGAAATTGGGGCGCCGCTCCCTCAAATTCGTGGACCACGGCATCATGGCCGCCACTTTCGTCAACCTGAACACCGGCCAGGCCTTTCGCATCGTCTCCCGGGAGGACTCCCGGGATTTGGCGGCCGCCTACGCCCCGGGAATTAAAGACCCGCACCAGCAGCAATTCATCGCCTATAAGCGCATGACTCTGGAGGAACTGTTCACCGTGGAAGAAGTGGTGGTGGAAGTGCCCCCGGCCGACCTCCCCGGTCCCTCCCGGCACAAGGCCACCTGCCAGCGCTGCGGCATGGTGGTGCGGGATAACCGGGAAGTGGCCCAAAATGGCCAAATCCTTTGCCGGCCTTGCGCGTTCGGCACGTATTACCGCCCCCTGGCGGGGCAGGTTTTTGGGGGTGGCCATGGCGAACCCTAAACGCGGTGAGGAAGGCCCGCCCGGCGTCCGCAAGATCCGGGTGGAAGACGCGGTGGGGCTGCACCTGGCCCACGACATCACCGAAATCCGCCCAGGGGAGTTCAAGGGTCCTGCTTTCAAAAAGGGCCACAAGGTGGCGGAGCAGGACCTGTGCCACCTCATGCGCCTGGGGAAAAGGCACCTCTATGTCCTGGACTTGGGCGAGGACCACGTCCATGAAGACGAGGCGGCCTTCGTCCTGGCCCGGGCCCTGGCCGGCCCCGGGGTAGTCTTCCGAGGGCGGCCTCAGGAAGGCAAAATCCAGATGGAGGCAGCCTGGGACGGCCTGTTCAAGGTGAAGGTGGAGCCCCTGGTGGACTTCAACCTCATGCCGGAAATGATGTGCGCCACCATTCACACCGACACCCCGGTAAAGGCCGGACAAAAGCTGGCCGGGACCCGCATTATCCCTCTGTTCGTGCACCGGCACACCCTGGAAGAAGCTCTGCAGTCGGCCCAGGCCCACCAGCCCATCCTGGAGGTGAAGCAGTTCAAGCCCCGCCGGGCCGCGCTCATCATCACCGGCAACGAAGTCTTCGAAGGCCTGATTGAGGACCGCTTTGCCCCCGTCATCCGGAAAAAGCTGGCGAACTACGGCTCTTCCTTAGCGGAGACCCAGGTCCTCCCGGACGACCCCGAGAGCATCGCCGCCGCCATCAGCCGTTTTCTGCACCGGGGGATCGACCTCCTCATCACCACCGGCGGCATGTCCGTGGACCCCGATGACGTCACCCGCCTGGCCATCGGCCGGGCCGGGGTGGACCGCCTCTACTACGGGGCCGGGGCCTTGCCCGGCTCCATGTTCCTCCTGGCCTACAAGGGCCGGGTCCCCATCATGGGGGTGCCGGCCTGCGCCCTGTATCATGAAGCCACCATCGTGGACCTCATTCTCCCCCGCCTCCTGGCCGGCGAGGAGCCCGACCGCCACGATCTGGCCCGCCTGGCCCACGGCGGCCTGTGCCATGACTGCCCTAGTTGCCGCTTCCCTGCCTGTCCTTTCGGAAAATAAAGAAAATAATGTTGGGCGGTCCCCAGCTCCCCTTGGCAAATTTGGCGGGGCGCTCCTCCGGCCCTTGACCAAAAGCTCCATGGGGCGGCGGTGACGCCGGGGGTGGGGGGGAATTCTCTTATGCCAAGTTCGCTTTGAAATGAAACAAATTACTCAGATAACCTATTGATATCACAAGTAGAGGCGGGTTTTAAACCCGCCCCTACAAACCGAACTTGGTATTACTCATCCCGCAGGCGATAGCCGACCCCGGGTTCGGTGATGAGATAGTAGGGGCGGGTGGGGTCATTTTCCAGTTTGCGGCGCAGATTGAGAATGAAAATCCGCAGATAGGGATTTTGACCGGTGTAGGCCGGGCCCCAGACCTCTTTTAAGAGTTGGCTGTGGGTCACCACCTTGCCCCGGTATTTGATCAGCACGGACAGCAGCTTATATTCGATGGGGGTTAAATGGATTTCCTGGTCGCCCCGGAAAACCAGCCGCCGCTCGAAATCCACTTTCAGGTCCCCCAGGGAGAAAACCGCCACCGCTTTCCCTTCTTCCGCAGGGAGTTTCCGCCGCAGGGCCACCCGGATGCGGGCCAGCAATTCCGCCATGCCGAAGGGTTTGGTGAGGTAATCGTCGGCGCCGGCGTCCAGGTTGGCCACCTTGTCACGTTCCTGACCCCGGGCCGAGAGAATAATAATGGGTATGGACGACCATTCCCGCAGACGCTTGATTACCTCGATGCCTTCGAGGTCTGGCAGGCCCAGGTCCAGGATAACCAGGTCGGGGACCTGGGAGGCAGCCAGGGCCAGCCCGTCGTTCCCGGTTGCGGCTTCGATAAGTTCATACCCCTGGAGCCCCAACGAGGTCCGCAAAAACCGGCGGATTTGGGGATCGTCTTCAATGAGCAGGATGCGCGGCTTCATCGGGCAGGTACTCGTGGAGAGGGGATTCCTCTTCCAGGGGGAGGGTGAAATGAAAGGCCGCGCCGCCGCCGGGCCGGTTGGCCGCCCAGATGCGGCCGCCATGGGCTTCGATGACGCTGCGGCAGATGGTCAGCCCCAGGCCGGCTCCCCGGGTCCGGCCCGGCCACACCTGGTAAAATTTTTCAAAAATCTTCTCCTCCTGCCCCGGGGGCAGGCCGGGACCCCGGTCAGCCACCTCCACCTGCAGGTTTTTGCCTTCGAGGCAGCAGGCAATGTCGATGGGCGTGCCCGCCGGGGTATGCTTGGCGGCGTTTTCCAGCAGGTTCACAAACACCCGTTCCATGAGCAGGGCATCGATCTTGACCAGGGGCAGATCATCAGGAAGGGTGATATTTACGGGGCGATCGTGCAGTTGGCTGTCCAGTTGGGCCAGGGCGCAGCCTATAACCTCTTCCAGGACATGCCATTCGGCTTGGAGTTTGAATTCTCCGGATTGCAACCGGCTCATTTCCAAAAGATTATGCACCACCCGGTCCAGGCGTCTGGCTTCTTCATAAATCGTCTGGGTGAACTCATGTTTGGTGGCCCCATCCAGGCGGTTTTCTCCTTCCAAAAGGCTGCTGGCGGCCCCGGCGATTACCGTCAGGGGGGTTCTGAGATCATGGGACACCGTGCTCAGGAGAATGTTGCGCATTTTCTCCGCTTCCATTTGAATCTGCACTTCTTGGGCCCGGGTCACCAGCTCCTCCCGTTCGATGGCCAGGGCCACCTGATTGGCCAGGGCCTCCAACAGGCGCAGGGATTCCGAGTCCATCTGGCGCTCGGGAGAATCGAGTTCCAGGCGCAGCACGCCGATCACCTGGCGGGAGGACTTCATGGGCAGATAAATTCCTTTAACCTTGGGGAGGGTCTCGGTGCCCGCGCCCGCCAGGTGACCGTGGCGAAAGACCCAGCCGGCCACAATCTTTTCCCTGACATCATATTCAATGATGGGGTCCCCCGCCCGCAGGATGAGGAGGCCGTCGGGGTCCGGCAGCAAAATGGCCACCTGCCCCTGAAAAATCCGGGAGATCTGTTCCGTTGCCTCCCACATTAAACCGTCGAGGCTGTACCTGGCGGTGAGGTTCTGGCTCATTTCATACAGGGCCGCGGCCTGGCGTTCCTGCTGGCGGGCCACCGTGGCCTGATAGCGGGTGCGGGCCGTCAGGCCGCTGATGAGGGTGCTCACCACCAGCATGACCACCAGGGTAATGGCATACTCGGTGTTGGCGATGGCAAAGGAGAAATATTCCGGCACGAAGAAATAATGAGTGAGGACGACGCTGAAAAAAGAGGAGAGGATGGCCGGCCCCCGGCCCAGGGAGGAGGCAATAATCACCACGGTGAACAGATACATCATGGTCACGCTGCTGAGGGTCAGATAGGGGAACAGGGCAAAGGCCAGGGCGGTGCACAGGGCCACCCCGGCGACGGCCAGGGCATAGCTTATCCACTGCGGCCGGGGTTTCGGCCGGGGAGTCTTGACCGGCTTGGCTCCACCCGGTTCGCCGGAGATGGCGTAGATATCAATGGGGCCGCAGTTCCAGATGAGGTAACCCACCAGGGAGGCCCCGAAATAGCGGCGCCAGCGCTGTTGATAGGGCTTCCCCACAAAAATCTTGCTCACCTGGCGTTCCCGGGCAAAGGCCAGAATTTCATCACCGATGCGGAAGCCGGAAGTCCTTACCACCTGGGCTCCCAACTGGGAGGCCAGCCGCAGATTTTGGGAGACCCGTTCCTGGTCCGCCACCGGGAGACGGGCATGGGCCGGGGTTTCTACGTAAAGGGCAAACCACCTGGCTTGCTGGGCTTCGGCCAGACGGTGAATGGCGCGGATCAGGGTGTGGGACAGGGGACTGGGACTGACACACACCAGCCAATTCTCTGGTGCGTCGCGGTACTGCTCGGGGGCGGCGGTGAGGATCTCCTCCCGGCTGGGCTGCTGGTCCATATCCTTGGAAGTTTCGAGTTTCGAGTTTTAAGTTTTGAGAATGTGTAGGGTGCGCACCGCGCACCATAATAGCTCTGGGGTACGAGAAGATATTGAGGGTTTACAATAACTTCTCTTAGGCAGGATACCTTTTCCTCATGCTTCGGTCAAGGGGCGGGGCGGGTGGTGGTTTTTCTTCCGGGAGGTCCTTTTATATAAGGTGGGTTGCAGACACCTGCCGGAAAGACTGAGAAATCCCCTCTCCCCTACCAGGGGAGAGGGATAGGGTGAGGGGTGAAAGGGATTGCCCCCCTCACCCCGGCCCTCTCCCCCCGCAGGCGGGTGGAGAGGGGGAAAACATCGGCTTACCAGCCGCTTTTCTGGGCGATGCCCTTGATCTTGGCCTGCATGATGCGGTCTTCGTGCTCGGCCTTGCGGGCGTGGGCCTTGGTGATTTTGGCCACCAGGTCGTCGATTTCCGTGGGTTTCATCAGGTAGTCGTAAGCCCCCTGCTTCATGCCCTCGATGGCCGTCTCCACCGTGGCGTGGCCGGTGAGCATGATGACCTCGGACAGGGGGCGGAGCTTCTTGATTTCCTTCAAGGTGTCGATGCCGCTACGGCCGGGCATCTGGACGTCCAGAACCACCACGTCCATGTCTTTATCCATGAGAATGGCCAGGCAGCGGTCGCCGTCCAGGGCGGTGTCCACCACGAAGCCCCGGGTTTCCAGGCGCTGGGCCAGGGTTTCCACGAACTGCTGTTCGTCGTCAACCAAGAGAACTTTGATTTTCATGGGCAATTCTCCATTTCCAAACGCTTAATAAAACAGGAGCAGGTAAAACATGCTGATGGTGACGATGATTATCATGGGCCACCAGCAGCGCCGCATATACTCCACAAAGGAAATATGATAGCCGGCCTTCTCCGCCATGCCCACGGTGACCACGTTGGCGCTGGCCCCGATCATGGTGCCGTTGCCCCCCAGACAGGCCCCCAGGGACAGGGACCACCAGAGCACGTTGTCCTTGGGCAGCCCGAAACTCTCGCTTATGAACAGCACAATGGGCAGCATGGTGGCGGTAAAGGGGATGTTGTCAATGAAGGCCGAAGAGATGGCGCTCACCCACAGGATCAGGACGATGGCCAGCCACAGCTTCCCCTGGGAGAAATAGAGCACCGCGTTGGCGATCTGCTGGATGAGGCCGGTGGCCTCGGCCCCGGCGATGACCACGAAGAGGCCGACGAAAAACATGAGGGAGGGCCATTCTACTTCGTTTTCCAGCATCTCCACGATGTCCACCCCGGAGATGGCCAGGAGCATCAGGGAGCCGATGAGCGCGGCCACCGACACCTGCATGTGCAGGAAGCCGTGGACCGCGAAGAGGAAGATGGTGAAGCCCAGGAGGATCAGGCCCTGGATCATCAGCTTCTTGTTGGTGATCTTATATTCCTCCCGCAGGTAGGCGATGGTGCGCTCCACGTCGCCCACCTCCGCCTTGGCATAATCCTTCTTGTGCCACCACAGGAAGTAGAAACAGGAGACGATCTGGCAAACAAGGCACACCAGGGCGAGGTTGGTGACAAAGGCCCCGAAGGTCAGGCCGGTGTAGGAGCCGATGAGGATGTTGGGCGGGTCGCCGATGAGGGTGGCGGTGCCGCCCACGTTGCTGGCGAAGGCCTGGGGAATGAGAAAGTTCAGGGGATGCACCTTCAGAGTCACCGCAATCTCGATGGTCACCGGGATGACCAGGAGCATGGTGGTGACGTTGTCCAGGAAGGCCGAAATCACCGCGGTGAGAAACTGGAGCACAAAGGACAGGATAAAGACGTTGCCCCGGGCCCAGGCGTAGGCCTTGTAGGCCAGGAACTGGAACATGCCCGTCTTTTTCATCACCCCCACGAAGATCATCATCCCCAGGAGCAGGAAAGATGACGTTCAGGTCGATGGCCCCCATGGAGTCTTCAAAGGAGAGGATGTAGTAGCCCGGGTCAAAGACCCCGATGGTGTAGGTGATGAACAGCAGCAGGGCGGCGCCCAGCAGGGCCGCCAGGGTGCGGTGCATCCACTCGAAGGAAATGATGACGTACACCAGCAGTAAAATAAGGGTGGCGATCCAGAAGGCCGGGGTGACGGCCCGCTCCATGGTGAGGTTGCCGGAGCCCTGGAACAGGCGGTTGCCGGCCGCGTCGGTCCCGGCCTCCACAATCTTGACCGGGGTGGGGGGTATGGATTTCCAGGAGGGCTTGTGGGCCTTCACTTCCACCTTGGCCCCGGGGAGGGCGCCGGCGGGGAGCACCAGGTCGGCCACAAAGCCGCCCTGCTTACTGGTGGCGATATTTTCGTGACCTCCCTTGTCCCCCGGCTCATAGGGCTTCCCGTTCACCAGGACCTCCACCTCCGCCTCCTTGACGGCTTTGCCCGTGGAGGTCTTGATGATGCCGGACAGGGCCAGCCGGTCGCCGGGCGCCGCAGCGGGCGCGGCGTTTAAGGTGGAGGTGAACAGAAATCCACAGAGGAGCAGGAAGACGGCGATGCTCAGGAACAGTATGGATTTTGTGCGCATGTCCAAATCCTTTTTTGAGCATTAAGCTTAAGCTTTAAGCTTAATTAAGCCTCAGCTTTAGGTTTAGCTTCGAGGTTTACGGTTTCAGGTTGTTCGGTGCAGAATGCCAATCCTTTATCGATTGCTTAATCGTCAATAGTTCTTCTTTCAAGGTTAAGCTCAAAGCTTAGAGCTTATGCTTAAGCTTACATACTTCGGCACCGTCACCGGCATGCCCATCAGGGGCCAGATGATATAGCAGAATATCGCCAGCAAGACCATCAACACGAGGCTGGGGATCCAGCCGTAGAGAAAGAATTCGCCGGCAGTGAATTGCTTGCTCTCGTAGGCGATGGCGTTGGGCGCGGCGCCGATGAGGAGGTTAAAGGGCATGCCGGCCGTGACCAGGGAGGCGAACACGATGACCATGGGCGACACGCCCAGGTATTGGCGATGACCAGGGAAACGGGCAGCGTAATGGCAATGGCCGCCACGTTCATGATGAAGTTGGTCATGACCAGGACGAAGAAGGCGATGGACAGCACGAAGGTCAGCCAGGGGCCTTCTGGAACAAGGTGAGCCAGTGCACGGCCAGCCATTCCGCGGCCTTGGTGTTCCACAGGCAAAAGCCGATGCTCATGGCCCCGCCGAAGAGCAAAATGATGTTCCAGGGGATGGTTTCGAGATCTTCCACGGTGAGGGTGCGGGTAGAGGAAGAAGGCCAGGGTGCCCACCAGCATGATGCCGGCCCGGTCCATGTCGGTGAAGAACTTCACCGGCAGGAAGGACTTGAGCATGAACAGGGCCACAATGGCAATCACCGTGGCCACCACGAATTTTTCCTTGACGTTCATGGGCCCCAGTTCTTTGGCCAGGGCTCCGGCTTTTTCCCGCAGACCCTCGATCACCGGCAGTTCGGGCTTGAAGAAGGTGATGATAATCAGCCAGATGGCGAAGACCATGATGACCCCGAGAGGCAGCATGTACCAGATGAGTTCGAAAAAGCCGATGTCCTGGCCGGTGAACTGCTTGTACATGCCGGCCGCGGCCACGCCCCGGGCCGCGCCCAGGAAGGTGATGATGGAGCCCGCCCCTGCGGCCCAGGCCATGCCGATGAACAGGCCCTTGCCGAACCGGGTGGGCTGGTCGGAGTCGCTGTAGAGGGAATGAATGGCCAAAAGGAGGGGGAAGATGGCGGCGGCCACCGCGGTGTGGGCCATAATCAAAGTCATGGCCATAACCACCAGGAAGGTGCCCAGCAAAATGTAGTTGGTCTTTTCCCCCACGATGCCGAGCATCTTGTAGGCCATGCGCCGGGTCAGGCCCGAGGCCGTGAACGCGGTGCCGATGACCACGGAGCCGAAGATGAACCACACCGAGGGGTCCAGAAAGTCGCCTAAGGCGTCCTTGGCCGGCCGGATGTAAAAGAGCACCTGGAAAAGGCCGATGGCAATGGCGGTGACGCCGATGGGCATGACCTCAAAAATCCACCAGGTGCCCGCCATGAGAAACAGGCCCAGGGCCATCTTGCCTTCCCAGGGGAGTTTGAAAACCTTGCCGCCCGGGTCCACCGCGTCCGGCAGGCTGGGGATGGCGTAGAATAAAAAGAATATGCCTAAGCCCAACAGAATGAAAAAGATGCGCTTCCAGTCGATGGCCTTTTTTTCCGGGGCCAGGATGATCTCCTCCGGCATCTCCGGGAGGCCGCCGGCTGCGGCCATTTCTTTGCGTTCATCCACCATGATTATGCTCCTTCAATCAAGACAGTTTTCGGTTTTTCAGTTTCCGGTTTCCAGCAACCAGGTGTTCAGAGCAGCCGCTCATAGGCCGGCGGCTCCCCTAAAACCAGGAAAAGGCCGCTGGGGCGGGCCTCCCGCCGGCAATTTGGGCGGGCAGCGTCCCGCTGCGGACCTATTCCAACACTGCCGCGGTAATCTCCTTGAAGACGTCATCCATGCGGACAATGCCCACCACGGTGTTGCCTTCCATGACCGGGATGATCTCGATGCCCCCCTGGACCATGACATAGGCGGCTTTGACCACGGGGTCATCGGCTTTGACGGTGGTCTTGACCGGGGTCATGATGTCTTTTACCGGCTTGCTGGCCTCCTCTTTAACATTGCGGCCGAACATGTCCTTCCAGAGCAGGCCCAAGGCCGGGTCCAGGTCTGCGGGTTTGGCCCCCTGCATGTGGGCGGCTTCAGGCCGCCTCAGAAAGCGGGGCTCGATACCCGCGAGCATTTCCTTGAAGCCCAAAGACCCCAGGAGCTGGTATTTTTCATCAAACACCAGGGCAATGCGGGGTTCCATGTGGGCATGGGGATCGGCGGCCGCGGCCTTGATCATGGCAATGGCCTGGCGAACGCTGAACCAGTAGGGGATATGGGGATAATCCACCAGCGGAATCATCAGGTCCTTCACCTTCTTGGTGTACTCCATAACTGTCTCCCGTTTTTTCAGAGTGCTTTCTCCGCAAGGCCCACAATGCCGCTTGGGGCCGGAAGAGCGCTAAGCCATCCTTTTGTGCAAACTTTTACCAAGGGCTGAATTAAAACGGGGTTAAAAGAGGCTATAGGGGTGTAAAGATTTTGTTAAGAAAGGTACAAGCGGGCAAATGGCCCAGGTTTACCAGAGAAGGTGAGGCTGAGAGAAAACAACACCGTTCCGGTCATTCCCGGTTATAAGGTAGGCCCCGGAGCCTGAGGCGCTCCCTGAGGTACAGCGCTCATCGTCATCTCATCTCAACCTTGTTCATTCCTTACCAAAAGCTCATGGAAAATAAAGACACCGGCAATTATTTGAAAACGGTCTCCATCTACCCTTGCCCATGAGCAGGTTCCTCAAGCCTGGAAAAGGCTAGGGGAAATGGGTGAGGGAAGGGGGTGGTCAGCTGACGGAGGCCGAAGGGGAAGCATGAATGGATAACCTTTTGTCATTGAAGGTATTTTCTGCGATCACTACAAAGACTTAACGGGGTATGACATGAACAGCAAGAAAGCAAAAGCTTGGTTGGCGATGTTTCTGGTCGCCGGACTGGCGCTGGCGGGCGTTTTGCCTGCCATGGCCCAGGTCAACATGCCCAAGAACGTCATCCTGATGATCAGCGATGGCCAGGGCTATAACACGGTGGCGGCCACCGATTATTACACCGGCAGCAAGGCCGTTTATGAGAATTTCCCGGTGCAGATTGGTGAGAGCACCTTTTCTGCAGGCGGAACCAGTCAAAAATTCCCCAATAATAACCAATTCCAAATGGGCCAGGGGGGTTATGATCCCGCCAAGGCCTGGACTGACTTCAACTACATCAAATCAGGCGCCACCGATTCCGCGTCCGCGGCTACAGCGCTGGCTACCGGGGATAAAAATTTAGACGGTCAACTCAACGTGGACGTCTTTCAGAAAAATCTTACAAACATCGTCCAGCTGGCCTCCGCCTACGGCAAGGCCACCGGGGTGGTCACCACCGTGGAATTCAGCCACGCCACCCCGGCGGGCATGGTGGCCCACAACGTCTCCCGCAACAATTATGCCGACATCGCCAAGGAAATGTATGGCAGCCAATTGGACGTCATTATGGGCGCCGGCAACCCGGAATTTGATGACAACGGCAAACCAGCCACCAAAAATCCCCAGTATGTGGGCGGCGCCACTGCCTGGGCCCAATTAAAAAACCCCAGCGACGGCTCTTATGATAACTGGACCCTCATCCAATCCGAGGCCGATTTTGAAGCCCTGGCCGGTGGCGCTTATAGCCCCACCACCAATAAGCTGCTAGGCGTCCCCCAGGTCTATACTACCCTGCAGCAGGCCAGATCTCCTTCGGTGCCTGCGGGATCGCTGAAGCTGCCGTATGAGGACCCCCTCAATGCCAACCTTCCTGATTTGGAAGTGATGTCCGAAGGGGCTCTGAATTTTCTGAAAAATTATGCGGACGGCAAACAAAACGGCTTCTTCCTGATGATCGAAGGCGGCGCCGTTGACTGGGCCAACCATGCTAACCAGATGGGCCGCATGATTGAAGAACAAATGGATTTCAACGCGGCCGTGGAAGCAGTGGTGCAATGGGTCAACAAAAACAGCAACTGGAACGATACCCTTCTCATCGTCACCGCCGATCACGAGACCGGCGGCCTCTGGGGGAAGAATTCCGGACCTAATTCCCAGACGCCCTTTAACCCCCTGGTGAACAACGGCGCCGGCAAGCTGCCGGATTTTCAGTACAACTCCGGCGATCACACCAACAGCCTGGTGCCGGTGTATGCCAAGGGCAAGAACGCCTTCAACCTCAACTACTTCGCCGACCAGAACGATCCGGTGCGGGGCAAGTACGTGGACAACACCGAGATCTTTCACGTCATGATGGGGGACACCCCCTGGAAGACCTACGAATATTCCTACACCTATCTCTATGACGACACCAAGATGGCCGATTACCTGAAGGACCCCGCAAGCTTTTGCCAGGCCGATTACTACACGGGCACGGTCTACGCCCCTCTTGCCAAGGGCTACTTCGTGGGCCAGGAAATCGAGATGGGTAAAAACGAAACCGGCCAGAACGGCAGCTACATCATCACCGACATGAATCCCCAGGCCAAGTCCATGGGGTTGATCGGCCGGGTGTACGTGAACAACTACCATGACTCTGGCAAGGGCAACTTTACCCCCATGGGTTCGAACTCCCCCATGGGTTGGGGTTACCTGGGCAGCGAGTCCGGCTATATCCTGAAAAAATGGATGAGCACTTATCAATTTGGGAAAGGGAAATACGCCGCCGATGCCCTGCCGCTCTATGCTTTGCCGGCCTGGGGCGGCTACTCCAAGAAAGACTGGGGTTTATAAGCTTGTTTTAGGAACAACCGGGCAGGGGGAAGGCCATGGCAGAGGGCGGCTGCGGCCTTCCCCCCTTTCTTTTCCTGTCCCTCTCCGGGCAACCAACCGCTCCGGTTCTCCGCCCCCAGGGGACTCCTCAACAAAAAAAGGGTTAGCAGTGTCGCTAACCCCTTGTGTGGCAGTCAGTGCCGGCCTTATTTTTTCTTGGCCTTGGCCACGTTTTCCACCAATTCTGTGTCTACCGCAAATTTCAGGCTTTGGGCTTTGCGCACATCTTCATCGGCCTTATTGTAAGCCTTGAGATTGTATTGGGCATGAGCCCTGTTGTTGTAAGCCAGGGCCAGGTTAGGACTTAACTGGATGGCCTTGTCGAAATCGGCCACAGCCTTGCCATAGGCCTTGGTCTGCAGGTAGGCCATGCCCCGGTTGTTGAAAGCAGTGGCAAACTTGGGATCGAATTGGACAGCTTTATTGTAATCAGGAATGGCCTGATTATATGATTTCTTCTGGTAATAGGCCAGACCGCGGTTGTTATAGGCCAGGGCAAAGCCGGGATTCAATTGGATTGCCTTGTTGTATTCGGCAATAGCTTTGTCATATTCCTTTTTGTCGGCATAGACCAGACCCCGTTTGTTGAAACAGGTGAAACACTTGGGGTCCAGTTCTATTGCCTTGTTAAGGTCGGCCAGGGCCTTATCATACTCCTTCTTTTCATAGTAGGCCAGGCCGCGATTGTTGAGGGGGGGGACAAACTTGGGGGCTTGCTCTATAGCCTTGTTGAATTCGGCGATAGACTTGTCCAGGTCGCCTTTCATAAAATAGGCATACCCCAAGTTATTTAAAGCCAGAACGAATTTAGGATTCAGTTCGGTTGCCTTTTTGAAGTCGGCAGTAGCTTTGTCGTAATCCTTTTGGAGGAAATACGTCGAGCCCCGATAGTTGTAGGCCACGTCAAATTTGGGATTGATCTCGACGGCTTTGGTCAGATCGGGCAAAGCCTTGTCGTAGTCCTTTTTATTCATATAGGCCAAGCCCCGATTGCAGTAAGCATAGGCGAATTTCGGGTTCAATTCGATGGCCTTGTTAAAGTCGGCAATGGCTTTATCGTACTCTCTCTTGTTATTGTATGAATAGCCCCGGTTATGAAAAGCCAAGGAATCCTTGGGGTCCAACTTGATGGCCTGGTTGAAGTTGACGATGGCCTGGTCGTATTGAGCTTTTTTAAACAATTCCAGCCCCTGCTGGTTATAAAATTTGGCGTCTTTCGGCGCATCTTTGGGCGGGGCTGCCTGAACTGCACCGGCCATGAAACTCATGAAGATGATGGTCAGTACTGCCAGAACTTGAAAAGTCCGTTGCATGATGACCCCCTCAAGGTAATTTGTTGATCTCAGTCGTTAGCGTCAGGCCCGGCAGAGACTCCCGGCCCGGTTCTGACACGGTCTGTCCGCCACCGTGAGCGGCGCTGGGCAAGCAGCCTGGCAAAGCCGCAGTAATCAGCCCCAGGGAGGCGAGACCAGGTGGTCCGGCCTCCTTTTACCGGCCTTGGCCAGAGCTATCCAAACTATTTTATATCCTCAACAGGCTATCCGCCAGAGCGGTTCCGGGGAAAAGAAGAGTTATAAAAATTTTTTCCACCAATTTTCAAAGAGTTATCTAATGGAAATTTTTTATCCAGGTCCTTCCGGGGGCGGGGAAAATTGACCTTTGCCCCACATTTAGTCTATCATTAACTCACTTTGAAAAGACGGCAGCAGCGGCACAATTGTTAAGGGATTTTTCTCACCCCGGCAAAAATTTCAGCCACTGTTAAGGAAAAGCGAAACCTGGCGGGTCGTGGGGGCCGACAAAGCAAGCCCAAAACGTGTTACATGAGAGTTTATCCAGCTCCTGAGAGAGGATGCCGACCCCCCGGGCGCAAGATTGGCGGCCTGATCCTTGGCTGGCTGCTGCTCTGGTTGATCTGGCCGTCACTCCTCCAGGCTGACAAGCAGGCCTCGCCGGCGCTGCCGACTTTGCGTTCTTTCAGCATCATGGGGGCGGAAACCATCAAGGCCCGCAGGCTCAAGAAGCAAATGACCATGCCCCTGCCGTCCTTGGTGCCCGTCAAGAAAAAGCCGTCCTTCAAAAAAGAGGACCTGGAAGCCGATATTGAGCAGCTCCGGCTCTTTTACCGCACCCAGGGCTTTTATCACACCCGCATCACTCCGCAGATCACCTCGAGAGACGGCCAGGTGGACGTCGTCCTCAAGATCGAGGAAGGCCCCTGGGTTAAGGTGACCAAGATCGACGTGTATGGCGCCGAGGTTTCCGGGGGCATCACCTTGAAGAAACTGCAGGAAGATCCTCCCCTGAGAGTCGGCTCCCGGTATAGCGACGAAAAATATGAGGAACTAAAACGCAGCTATCTCGGCTACTTCCAGGATAGCGGCTACTTCTGGGCCAAGCTGACGGGCAAGGTTTATGTGGATGATGAGGCCAATACCGCCAGAATCGTCATGAGGATTACCCCCGGCCCCCTCAGTTATTTCGGGGAGGTGAAGGTGGAAGGGGAGAAGGACACCCCCGAGTATCTGATTTCCCGCAAGTTGGCCTTCAAGAAGGGGGACTTGTTTTCTTCCGCCAAGATCTATGACAGCCAGAAAAACCTGTTCGACACCGACCTGTTCCAGAGCGTCACGGTCACCCCGGATGAGGTCCCCAAAGACCAGACCACCATCCCCGTTACGGTCAAGGTCCAGGAAAAGAAAAAAAGGTCCATCAAGGTGGGCCTGGGCTATGGGGATGAGGAACAGTTCCGGGCCCGCCTGGGGCTGCGGGTCAGGAACGTGGCGGGCGGGGGGCGCCTGCTGGATCTGGAAGGGAAATATTCCAGCATCGAGTCCCGGGCCGTAGGGACCTTCACGAACCCCCAGATTTTTGGCAGCCGTCTGGATTTCGTGGCCTCAGGCGGCTGGATTCACCGGGTCCTGCCCAGTTTTACCGACCAGTCTTATTACACCTTCGAGCGCCTGGAGCGGGATCTGCCCCGGAAATTCCGGGTGTACGCCGGTCATGCCTTTGAATACGCCCGGCCCTTTAACATCCCCCTGTCCACCCTGATTACCCTGGAAAATACCGAGCAGGGCAAGCTGTACAATTCTTCCATGATCATTTTCGGCTTAAGCCAGGATACCACGGTGAATCCCAGCGATCCCACCGGGGGCGGGAAAATTTTTCTCTCCGGGGAATGCGCTCTGGATTTTCTGGGCTCCAACCTGGAATTTTTCCGCACCAGCGCGGAAATCCGCCGCTACCGCACCCTGGTTAAAAATATCGTGGTCTCCAGCCGCCTGAAATTCGGCATTATCTCCCCCATCCAGGGAACCACCCAGATACCCATTCAACGCCGCTTCTTCAGCGGCGGTTACAACAGCGTCCGGGGCTACCGTCTGGATTATCTGGGGCCCCGGACCCCCAGCGGAGACCCGTTGGGGGGGGATGCGGTGCTGGAAGGCAACCTGGAAGCCCGGCTGCCCCTTTATAAAAAAATCCGGGCCATCGGGTTTCTGGACTTCGGCAATGTCTATTTCCAAACCAAGGATATTGATCTCGGCCAGTTAAAATATGCGGCCGGCTTCGGCATAAATTATCTGACCCCCATCGGCCCCATGGGCCTGTATTTTGCCTGGCCCTTGAACCCCATCAATCCCGCGGTGGATACGTTTCGGGTGCATTTCACCATTGGACCCTCTTTCTAACGGAATACAGGCCATGGGAAGTTAGCCACATGCGGCTGCTGAAACGAATTTCTCTTGTTCTGGTGATCGTGCTGCTGCTGGGCCTGGCGGCGGTCTGGGGCCTGCTGCGCTCCGAGGCCTTCTGGCGCTGGGCCGGGGGCCAGATGGTGCTCCTGGCCCAATCGGAGTGCGGCTGCAATGTGCGCGTCGAGAAGATTACCGGGAACCTGTTTGACGGCCTCTTTTTCAAGAACTTCGTCTTTGTCACTCCCGAAGGTGAGGTGGCCCGGGGAAAAAGCGTGGAACTCCAAATGTCGTTGTGGTCCATCCTGGCCCTGCGGCCGGAGTTCCGCAAAATCGCCATTCTGGAGCCTCACTTCACCATCAAGCGGGAGCGGGACGGAGAGTGGAATATTATCAAGATCCTGCCGCCCCCGCCCACGTCACTGCCGGTGAATATCATCACCGTAAAATTTTCCGACATCCTGCTCATTGATGGGGACGGAATAATTCACCAGATAGGGGGCCAGGCCCAGGAGTTTAAAAACCTGGACCTGGAAATAGCCATGGTTCTGGATCGCCCTGTAACGCCCAACCAGATCCTGAAAGTGGGCAAGGCTCTGGGATCGGTCACCACCCCCTTCGGCCGGGCCGGGCTGAGCAGCCGTTTCACCTACAAGCAGAATTTTTTCGACGTGGAGCATCTCGAGCTTAAGACCAGGGACAAGACCGTGCTCTCCCTGGCGGGCAAAGCGGACCTGGGCGAGGGCGGCCAGTTCCAGGCGGCCGGCCGGCTGGATCTCCCGGCCGAGGCCATCCACCAGGCCTGGGCCAAATGGCCTCCGGCCTGGGGGGCGCAAGCTAAGTTCCGGGCGGAGGGCACCCAATCGCAGTTAGATCTGAACCTCACCGGCAAGGTGCACGAGACCACCTTTGAGGCGGCCGGGGGCCTGGGTTCCCGGGATGGCGCCTGGCATTACGATTTTCAGGGTAATCTCAAGAACCTTACCTCCAGCCTTCTGGAAGTTGTCGATGCCTCCCTGGTCAAGAAATTGAATAAGCTGAGCCCCCTCAATCTCAGGTTCAAAGCCCAGGGCACGGAGACCCGGTTAACCTGGGGCCTGGAGGCAGACCCCTTCCAGTATGGCGCGGCCAGGGTGGACAGCCTGAAGCTGTCCCTCACCGGGGACCGTCAGGATCAAAGACTCCAGGGGGAGATGGCCGGCAATATCGGTAAGCTTTCCCTGAACGCCGGGGGTCCGCTTTTGTCTGGAAAAGAAGGGAGTTTTGCGGTCCAGGCGGAGGCTGTCAAACCCGGTCTCCTGGGTCTGGGCGCCCCCGAAGGGACCGTCCTCACGGGCACCCTTGACGGCAGCTTCAATGCTCCAGGGTTTTTCGCCTTGGACCGGGGGCAGGTGTCCGCGACCCTGGCAGCCAGCGGCCAAGTGGGTCCCCATCCCCTGAAGGATTTGCGGGCCTGCGTGACCTGGAGCCCAAACAAACTGGACATGCCCCAGGCCGACATCCACCTGGGCAACCTGAAGGCGGAACTCACAGGGGTCATGACAGGGGATGCTTTGAAATTTTCTCACCAGGGGAAATCCATGCCTGGCGGGAACTGGCCCATCCCGGCCCGGGTGGGGGGGCAATTTTCCTGGGAGGGAACCTTGAGCGGCTCCCGCAGCGATCCCCAGGCCTATCTGAAGGCCAGCGGCCGGGGTCTGTCCTATGAGCAATTCGGGGTGCAAAGCGTCAATCTGAACCTGCAAGCCTCCGGCTGGCCGCCCTCCAAGGGCCGGGTGGATTTTCAGGCCACGGGGATGAAAACCCCGGCCGGGCTTTTTTCCCAGGCCAGTTTGCGCAGCGACGGCAGCGGCAAGCTTTGGAACTTCGACTTGAAAGCCAACGGCCCGGAAAATGCCAAATTGGAGGCCCGGGGGGGGGTTGATTTCGGCCGCAGCCTGGTGGCCATTGAACGGGCCTTTTTCCGCAGCCAGCAGCTTACGGCCCAGAACCTGGGACCTGTGGAGATCAGTTTTGCGCCCGGCATCGAGGTGAAGCCCGCCACTTTTCAGATTAACCAGGGCAGGGTCGGTCTTGAGGCCCGGATCTCCGAGCAGCAGGTGGCGGGCCGGTTGAACCTTCAGAACCTGGCAGCCGAGTTGCTGGTCCCCAAAAACATCCCGCTGGCGGGAACCATCACCGGTGAGGCCACCCTGTCCGGGCAGGCCCGTCTGCCGGTGATTCAGGGCAAATTCACCCTGGGGCCGGGCCGCTACCGGGAGTTTGAGTTTCAATCCTTGAGTAATGCCTTCAACTATAAGGACAATCAACTGAACCTGGACGGCAGCCTGCAATCCAAGGACAGCGGGCCGTCCTTGAGCTGGAGCGGCCAGGTGCCCCTGCGCCTTTCCCTGATCCCCTTCGCCATTGCCCCCGGCCAGGACGGCCTACGGCTCCTGGTGCGGGGCGACAACATCAGCCTGTCCCTGCTCCCCTCCCTGAGCAAGGCGGTGGAGAGCGCCCAGGGGGCCGTCAGCCTGCAGGCCAGAATCGAGGGCAGTCTGAAGCAGCCCCAGGTATCGGGCCAGGTGAGTTGGGGCCCCTCGTCCATCAAGCTGCGCGCCACCGGCGCCAACTACCAGGTGCAACCCGGAGATATCCGGCTGCAGGGGAACCGCCTCACCATCCCGCCCCTCACCCTGCAAAATGAGGGGACCCTCATGATCAACGGCGATGTCACCCTGGCGGGCTACCTGCCCGACGAGGTCAAGGTCAGGGCCCAGATGGACAATTTCAAAGCCCTTGACAAACTGGGCTCCCAGGCCACCTTAAACGGCGTCCTCAATCTGGATGGCCGCTGGCCGAACCTGGCGCTCAAGGGGGGCCTGACCATTCCCAAGGCGCAATTCCGCCTCAGTTTTTTGAATCTCGGCACCAACACCATGAATAAAGATGTGGTCCTGGTGCGCGAGGAAGGGCCCGTGGTGCGTCTGGCCCCTAAATCACGAGCAGACATGGGCGCCAAGGAGCCGGCGGTCTGGCGCAATCTCAGCGTTGAGGTGAATGTCCAGGCTCCCAGAAATGTCTGGGTGGATGACCGGGCTGCCAAGATAGAAATGGCGGTGGATGTCCAGGCCAGAAAACAGCCGGGCCAGGAACTCGCCTATCATGGCAAAATCCAGGCTCTCGGGGGGCGCGTCATGATCGTGGGACGGGAGTTCCAGATGACCAGGGGCATCGTCACTCTTCCGGCCCAGCCTGAGGGCGAGCCCATGTTGGACGCCCGCATCGAATATGAGGCCAATGAGGTTACCCTCTACGCCAATGCTTCTGGTCCGGTGAGCAATCCGAAAATCACCCTGGGAGGCGAGCCTGCGGTCTCCGAAACGGATTGGATGGCCTACCTGCTGTATGGCAGACCGGTGGGCGCCCTGAGCCGGGAGGAGCAGGGCGCGGTGGCGGCTGCGGGGGTCTTTGGCGGGCTGGCCACCCAGAAGATCCTCAAGGATTTATTGGGCATGGCCCCGCCTCTCACCAAGGGGCTGACCATTTCCTATCAGCAGCGCAACGACCCCCTGTACCGGGATGACCCCTACCAGGTGGTGATCAACTACCGCATCAACCGCCGGTTCAGCGTCCAATCCCAGGTGGGCGGGCGCAACACCGGGGGGGATGTGCTGTTCAACTTCGACTTCTGATCAACGGCGGCGGGGCTGGCGCTTTTTGGGAACTATTTCGGAGCCGTACCTGCGGGCATAGACCTGAGTGAATTCGGCTCCCAAAAAAATGATTTGCGCGGAATAGTACACCCAGAGAAGCAGGGCCACCAGAGAACCGGCCGCGCCGTATGCGGAACTGACGGTGCTGGTGGCCAGGTAAAAGCCCAACAGGAACTTCCCCAGGGTAAACAGGAGGGCGGTGATGGCGCCTCCGATCCAGACGTCCCCCCAGGTTATTTCCACGTCCGGCAGGAGCTTGAATAACATGGCGAACAGCAGGGTGAGGAGCACTATCGAGACCGCGTTGTCAAGCCAGCCGAGCAGGTAAGGGGGGACGGCGATATAGTTGCTCACGTAGGCGCTGGTGGTGGAGATGACCGAACTGATAACCATGGCGAGAAAGAGAAAAGCCCCGACAAATAAAATTATCAGGAGGGATTTCAGCCGGCTTGTTACCATCTGCAGCAATCCTGACGAGCTCTTTTTCACCCCCCACATGGTGTTTAAGGCGTCTTGCAGCATTACCCCCACGGTGGTGGATCCCACCAGAATAAGGGAAATCGCGATTATCGTGGCCCTCAACCCCGAGCCTGCCCTATAGCTGCTTTGAATGGTGCTCATAACATAAGCAGCGTTTTGCTGTCCCAAAACTTCGGCAAGCTCCTTCAAAAGGTAAGCCGACACTGATTCCTTACCCAGGATCAATCCCACCGCCGCCACCATGATAATGAGTATGGGAGCTAAGGAGAATATGGTGTAAAAGGCCAGGGCCGCGCCCAATTGGGAGGCGTTGTCTTTGCTGAATTCCGCATAGGTGTCTCGTAATAATGCCCAAAGCTGCTGTAATAATTTTTTCAGCATGGTATTCCTTATTTTGGAAAATAAGAGTAGTCCCGAGTTGAGACCTCTGCGAAAGTCCGTAAAATTGTTATTCTGAGGCAGCATAGAGACCGAAGAATCTCATATACCGTCTGCCAAAAGTTCTTTCCTTAAATCCCCTCTCCCCCAACGGGGGGAGAGGGTTAGGGTGAGGGGGGAAGAAAAAACTTTTGGCAGCAAGTATAACTACTTGAAAATACGAGATCCTTCGCTTCGCCCAGGATGACAACATCCTTTTCAGAGAGGTCTCGATTTGCAGTCGAACGGTGGCACAGGCTTTCCAGCCTGTGCAGGCGCAGGCTAAAGCCTGGGGCTACAAAAAATGCTGATCGAGTGCAATTTGGTATCACACACATCGAAGGTGGAGGTTATTATAGAAATTATCAATTATAGCTGTTGCCAGAAAAGATTTCCTCACGTAGGGGCATGGCTTGCCATGCCTAATCAGGGCACAGCAAGCTGTGCCCCTACAATGCCATATCTGGCAATCAGAAAAACTTTTGGCAGACGCTATATAATTTCTTTTTGTAGGGGCGACGCCTGTTGTCGCCTCTACAGATTAATCGGAAAAATCTTTTGGCAATCACTATTAAGAAAAATGATGATGCCGGGGGGACCTCTGTTGAAATTCCTTGCCAGGATGGAGTAAATGAAGTTGCCAGATAATTTTTAGTCTTTCTCCGCCAATGCCACTGCCTTTTTCAACTCTGCTGTGCTCTCGTAATCTCCCAGGAAAATACGGTAGACCTTAATGCTGTCCGGCAGGAGGGTTTCCCTGACCAGATACTTGATTTGAAGTTCCTTCAGTTTTGCCGCGGCCCTGTCCGCCTGGGCAGCAACGTAATACTGTCTGAAAAATTCAAAATGTTGTCTGTTGTTTATCGAAATCGACTTGGTGATGCCATCCACCTTGGGCAACAAAAGATTTTGCCCCTGATAAATTCTGTCTTCGTTGGAAATATGGGGGTTGGCCAGGATAACCGCATGGTAGCCGATTTCCTTGTTACCAGGATAATGATTGGCGACTATCTTGATAAGAACGTCCTCTGGGGTCACCGTATAGGTGGTGGTAAGTCTTGCGCCTTCCGGTTCGGGGGTTGGCTGCCCCGGCTGGAGAAGGTCCTGGGACAGACCGGCCACCGCCAATTCCTGGGCGCCCTCCACCTCTTCCAGGGTTGGGGAGATGAGAGAGAGGGCTTCCTCCTGGGGTTCGGCCCTGGTCTCTGGGGTCGGGGCCGGAGGCTGGGGTTGGGATTGGGCCAGGGGGGCCGGGGGAGGGAGCGGAGTCGCCTGAGGCGCGGTGGGCAGCGGAACTGACGGGGGCGCCTTGGTCACCGCCACCGGCTGGATGGGCAGGGCCCCGGAGCGGTAATAGACGGTGTAGATGGCATACGTGGTCAGGCTGGCCAAGGCCAGGCCCGCGGTCAGCGCGGCGGTTTTTCTCAGCCCCGTCCAGGTGGCCGGGGACTCCAGAGGCTTATAAGGAGCGGGGGCCTTTTCCTCCCCCAGCAGGTCACGGCTGACCCGGGGGCGGTTCTCCTGCCAGGCCCGGGTCAGGGCCTGATCGCAGACCTGGTTGATGCGGCGGGGCACCCCCCCGGTTCGGGAAAAAAGCTGGCCTGAGCAGCCTTCCGCGAAGCAGGCCTTGAAACTGGACCCCACCTGCTGCAGGCGGTGATCAATGTAGCGCGGGGTTTCCTCGAAGGTCAAGGGGCTCAGGGAAAGATTGGTGCGGATGAGGTCCCGGAGGCGCTGGTTGGCTTTGCTGGCTATTTTCTGCACCAGGCCCTTGCGGCCCACCAGCACGAGGGCCAGCAGTTGCTGACCCTGCTGCTCCATCTGGGAGAGGATATAGATTTCCTCAAGGTGCTGGTCCGTGAGCAAATGCGCATCATCTATGAGCACCATGAAGTATCTTCCCTGATGCGCGGCGGCCTGGACCGCGTCGGTGAGGGGGGTGAGGTCCACCAGGTTGCGGTCCCTGAGGGTGATGCCCAGGGCCTGGGCGAACATGACGGTGATGGCCAGGGGTTCGGCGGCCGGCCGGATAATGTCCACAGGTTGGCATGATTGGGGCAGCCGGGCCACCAGGGCCTGCACCAGCATGGTTTTGCCGACGCCGTCCTCCCCGCTGACCACCGTCACCCCCCGGCGGGCGCTGATGGCTTGGGCCAGTTCCGCCCACAGCTGATCATGCTGCCCGGAGACAAACAGAAACCGCTGATCCGGGACATCCAGGAAAGGTGACTCGCTAAAGCCAAAAAAGCTGTTGTAGTTCATGGGGCGCCTTTCCATTGTGGGCAATTACCGGCTCACTCCCATGATTGCGGAATTATGAAAAAAATTCAAGAAATGTTTTGGGGATGGGGTTTATTGCTGGATTATCGAAGGGTAAGCACCCTACTCAGGCAAAGTAAATGTAGGGCGGGCACTGCCCGCCAAATAGGTGGTGGACGGTGCCCACCCTGCATAAGCTCGCCGATGTTCCATACTCCAGCTTTATGTGCAAAGGTGTTTGTCGGTAGCACGGGCATCTTGCCCGTGCCTGGACGGGCTGGAAGCCCGTCCTACCGTGCTCAGGGAAATGGTTAAAGGCAAGGGTTTGGGAAAGGGTAGGAGACACGAAAACCAGAAGACCAGAAGCAAAAACACATTAATACAGCAAATACTTCTGGCGCTTTTGCAGGAAGCTGTTCAGGCCGGCCTGCCAGTTCCGGCTGATCTGGCGGGGGTCATCCCCCCCTTTGATGGCTTCCACCACTTCCCGGGAGCCGATCATGCTGGCGGTGTTGACGAACTGAAACTTCCCTGGATAAAGGCGGTGCAGGGCTGAGGCCAGCTCCACCCCCAGCAGGGGAGCGTCAAAATTGTTGCGGTCCGTCAGACGGAGACGCACGCCCTGGCAGCTTTGGCCGCAGTAGCGGTTGGACGCGGGCACAAAGGTGGCGGGCTCGAACTTGACCCCGGGGATGTTGCGCTTCTCCAAATACTCAGTCAGCCGCGAGGCCGATATCCAGGGGGCCCCGAGGACCTCGAAGGGCATGGGCGTGCCCCGGCCCACACTGACATTGCAGGACTCCACGATGCCCACGCCGCAGTAGAGGGTTGACTGGGTCAGGTTCCTGAGGTTGGGGGAAGGGTCCACCCAGGGGAGGCGGGTCTGGTCGAACCAGGCGTCCCGGCGGTAGCCTTTCATGGGGATCACCTGGAGCTTGGCATTGATGCCCGCTTCCCGGTTGTAGAGCTGGGCCACCTCTCCGGGGGTCATGCCGTAGCGCACCGGCAGGGGGTAGTAACCGATGAATGACTTCATGGACCGATCCATCACCGGCCCCTGGACCACGGCCGCGGTGATGGGATTGGGCCGGTCCAGGACGTAAAACTCCAGGCCGTTGGCGGCCGCGGCCTCCATGGCATAAGCCATGGTGGTGATGTAGGTGTAAAAACGGGCCCCCACATCCTGGATGTCGTAAACCAGGGCGTCCAGCCCCCGGAGCATCTCCCGGGTGGGTTTTTTGTTCTCGCCGTACATGCTGTAAATCGGCAGGCCGCTCTGTGGGTCCAGGCCGGAGGACACTTTTTCGTCGAGTTTGCCGGAGATGCCGTGTTCCGGGCTGAAAATGGCCTGCACCTTCACGCCGGGGGCCTGGCGCAGGAGAGCCACGGTGGACCGCCGGTTTGGGTCGATCCCGGAATGGTTGGTGATCACCCCGAGGCGTTTGCCTTTGAGCGCGGCATAGCCTGAGGCAGCCAGCACCTGGATGCCCGGCTGCACCAGGCCGGCGGTGTCGCTGGCGCCAAATCCCGCCGCAGCTATTTCTTCAGGACTCCAGTCCGCCACCCGGGCTGGCGGCCCCAGTTTGGCGGTGTCGGCCACCACACTGGCCACCCGGGCCCGCAGTTGCTTGACCTGGCCCCGGCCGCTGGGGTGCAGGCGGCTGGTGAGGATAATCAGAAAAGTTTTGCTGCGGGGGTCGGCCCAGATGGAGGTGCCGGTATAGCCGGTATGGCCGAAGGAGCCACTGGGAAACGCGGCGTTGTGCTCTTTGCTGTAGGGCGAAATGAGGTCCCAGCCCAAGCCCCGCTGCACAAAACTTCCCGGCACGTTATAGGGCCTGAGCATGGCGGCCACGGCCTGGGGGCTTAAAATGCGTTTCCCCTGGATTGCCCCGCCGTTCATAATCATCTGCATCAGGATGGCCAGGTCGTCCACCGTGGAAAAAAGCCCGGCATTGCCGGCCACGCCCCCCATGCGATGGGCCGTGGGGTCCGAGACCTCCCCCCAGCGCAAGCGGTTCCCCTGGTAGTCAGCCGGCGCAATCATGGCCTGCCAGTTTCCCGGGGGCCGGAAGGACGTGCGCTTCATGCCCAGGGGTTTGAAGATTTTTTCCTTGCAGTAGACGTCGAAGGGCGTGCGGGTGACCCGGTGGACCAGTTCAGCCAGGATGATGAAGTTGCCGTCGCTGTAAATAAAAGAGCTTCCCGGCGGCCGCACCGGCTGATCCATGGAAATGGCGGAAATGGCCCCCTCATACCCGGTCCAGCCGCATTGGGGGTTGACGTCGGCCCGCAGCCCCGAGGTATGGGTCATGAGTTGTTTGACGGTGATTTGACTTTTGCCGTTGGCCTTGAACTCCGGCAGGTATTTCCCCACAGGGTCGTCCAGTTTTATCAATTTGGCGTCAACGAGGCGCATGACGGCCGTGGTGGTGGCCACCACCTTGGTGAGCGAGGCGATATCAAAAATGGTGTTTTCCATCATGGGCTGCTGCTGGGGCATGAGAGAGCGGTAGCCGAAGGCCTTACGGTACACCACCTTCCCCTGGGTGCCCACCAGGATGACGGTGCCGGGCAGGCCGCCGGAGGTCATCTCCTGGCGGGCGATGCCATCGATGCGGGCGTAACGTTCGTCTTTCTGGAGGGTGAGGCCCGGCGCCTCCGGGTCGGGCGTGGGCGGTTCGGGCTCCGCGGTAATGGGCGTCACCGTTACCGGCTTGGGAGGCCGCTTGCCTTTACAAGCGGGCAGAAATCCTACTAGGATCAATACCGCGACGACCAAAAACGCTTGAAAACGTCTCCCTCGTAACATCTGGCGCCTCATGTGCTGATAAGTTCAGGTAAAAATATACTCATTGCCAAAGGTTTTCCGACCTCACCCTAACCCTCTCCCCCCGTGGGGTGGAGAGGGAATTTAAGGCAAGAACTTTTGGCAGACGTTATAGCAGGTTAAAAATCACCCCTCACGCCCATGCCCCGGGCCTAGAGAACTTCCGATCCGGCTACTTTGGCTGCTCAGCAGGCGGAGCCTTTCCCTCCGGAGTGGCGCCGGCGGCTTTGGCCTCCCCGGGAGCCGCAGCCGGTTTGGGACTGGTGGCTTCCGGCGGGCTCATCTTCCTGCTGCCGTTGCCGCTATAAAACACGCCGGTGGGGTACTTGTTGCCGGCATTCCAAAACATAAAACCGCTGGCCCCGGAGTCATCCGAGGCCTTGATCTGGATGCGCATCCTTTCTTCAGTAAATTCCCCGGCCCCGAAGGCGTAATCCCGAAAAGCCTGGAGCCACGGGCGGTATTGGAGGGGTGAGGCCTTGGTGCGCTCCTGGGCCTTGGTATGGGTTTGATAGACGATTTCATAGGGATTTTTAACCGGGTTGCGGAATTTGGGGATGCCCAGGTGATACCCGGAAGGGTAGACCATCAAAGAGACGTAGTCCACGGCCTTGGTGAGAGGCACAATCTGCTGGCCGATGTCGATATCCCCTTCGTTCCAGGGGACGTAGCCGAAGACGTCCGCGGCCACAAACACATTATAGGGTGTGAGGGCCTTGTAGGCGGCCTCCAGAAAACCGGTGATGGTGTTGGTGCGGCTGTCCCGGGTGGACGGCTGGGAAAAGGACACCCCCCGGTTGTCGGGGCAGCGGACGTAATCAAACTGAATTTCGTCATAGCCCAATTCCGCGGCGGCCTTGGCAATGGCGATGTTGTAGTCCCAGACCTCCTTGCGGAAGGGGTCGGTCCAGCGCAGGCGTTCCCGGTCCCGGAAGGTGCCGCCGCCTTTGGTCTTGACGGACCATTCGGGCTTGGCCCCGGCCAGGAGGTCGTCCTTAAAGACGACAATGCGGGCAATGAGGTAAAGATTCTTTTCTTTCAGGTTTTTGATAAACGCCGGGTAATCCTTGTTCAGGATGATTTTCTGGGCCCCCACCTCTTCGGCCAGGGGGATGTCCACCTTGAAGGGCACAAAGCCGCGGTCACCCTTGACGTCGATGACCAGGGCGTTCATATTGTTGCGCCCCAGGACCTCCAGCGCGGCCTCCCGAATCTTGGGACTGGCGGCGCCGTACGTCGACAGGTAAAGCCCCTTCACCTTGAGGGGTGCCAAGGTTATCTCCTTGCCGTCGCCCAGTTCGCTGAGGGGCACATCCCGGCGGTTGTAGCCCACGGCCCGCAGCCTGAGTTTGTCCCCGGTTCCCTGGATGCTGAAGGCGCCCTCTTTGTCGGTGCGCACCATCTGGTCGCCCAGGGTGACCGGCGCGCCGGCGATGGGCGCCTTGGTGACCGCGTCAACTACCTTGCCGGTATAGGGTTTGGGGCCGGCAGGCTGCTCCGGAGCCTTGGGGGCTTCCCCCGTCTGAGGGGGCGCGGCCGGGGGCGCTTTGGTTTCCTGGGCCAACCCCAGGTTGGCCAGGAGCAGGAGCCCCACAAGAATAACGAGACCGGTAAAAATTCTTTTCAAGCCTGTCTCCTTTTTAGCTCTAATAGGTCTTGTGTCCCTTTTCCTGGGCCTGACCGGTGATGATCCTGGCAAAATTCTTGGTGCTGTCGCCGTTGACCATCAGGTAGCGAGGTTGGGACATGTTTTTCTCGGACTTTTTGGCGTGGCGGCGGTCAATGCTGAAGGCCACCACGTAGCCGTTCTGGGCCGCGGCTTTTTCCAGCTCGTCATCATAAATGCCGAAGGGCCAGGCCAGGAGATCCACGGTGGTGCCGAATCTTTTTTCCAGCATGGCCTTGGACTTGGCCAACTGCTCGTTGACCAGCTTCTGATAGGCCTCGGGGGAGAGCTTCTTCTTTTCCTTTTTAAAATTCGGATGGTAAATGGTGTGGGACTGCATGTCGAACAGGCCCGTTTTCTGGAGCTCCGCCAACTGCTCCCAGGTCATGGCATAAGGGGCCCTGGGGTTGGAGACGCAGGACGGATAAATGAACAGGGTGGCTGGAAAGTTGTACTTCTTCAGCACGGGCCACATGTCGCTGTACACGGTTTTGTGGGCGTCGTCCGCGGTGATGACCACCGACTTGGGCGGCGGCGCCGGGCCTTCACCCTTCAAATAGCTCACCAGGGTCCGCATGGGGATGACCGTGTAGCCGTTGTCCTTGAGCCACTTCATCTGCTCCTCGAACACCGGGGTGGTTACGGTCATGCCGTCGGCCCTGGTGGGGCCGAAGCGGTGGTAGTTGAGCACCGGGATGACGACCTCATCCGCCGCCTGGGCCGGGGTGCAGCAAAAAAGGAGTGATAATAAGGTAAGGCCGAAGAGAAGACGAACTGTGCGAGTCATACTGGAATTTCCCCCCCATAAGAGTTCCCGGAAGCCCGGGCGTACCGGCGCCCCATGACGGTGCGCCTTTTCCCGGAATTATTATCAAAAGCCCCGAGTCCCTTCAAGCCTTTGTTTTTAGCCCCTTCTAAGCCTTTGGTATTCCATGTAAAGACGATTCCAGGGGGGGCCAAGGAAAAACCGGCTCCAAAGACCGACGGCCTCTTCCTAAGGCAACTTCCGGTGATGCTTCGGTTTTTGCCGCCACCAGGGGCGCAGCGCCGGAGTTCGACGGCATCCTGGCGGATGGTGGGGGGCTGGCCGGAAAGGAGTTTGCGGCTTTGCCCACAGAGGAAGACCCTTACCTGGGGGACATGGAAGAGGCTTCGACCAAGCCTGAAAACTCAATCTCAGAACCCGCCATAGTAAAAGATAATGCCGATGACTATGAACAGGAAAAGAAAGATGGCGTTGACCAACATGCGTATTACCGTTTTCGGTTTCAGTTTTCGGTTAAGAATAATTAAGAAATATCATAGAGAACGGCTGTCCAAAAAAATTGAACTCCGGAAGCCTTTCGAGGCCCCCGGAGTTCAGTTCGGTTAAACCGGTGGTTTAGAGCTTGACGACGTTCTGTGCCTGCAGGCCTTTTTGACCCTGGACTACCTCAAACTCCACTTCCTGGTCTTCCGCCAAGGTTTTAAAACCTTCCCCCACGATGGCAGTGTGGTGCACGAAGACATCGGGACCGTTTTCCCGGGAAATGAAACCATAGCCCTTGGCGTCATTAAACCATTTGACCTTACCTGTTTCCTTCATTAAACCTACCGAACCTCCTAAAATCATAACTCCATTATCCCCAACTGAAGATCAGGAGGGGAGGGCAGTCAGGGAAAAACCGCCGAAGAACGCCAGGTACCAAAATGCTTCCACCGGTCCGCGGTCTTGCTTGCCGCTTTCCTGTCTGATCTGCCAAACAAAAAAAACCTTACCTTATATCAGAGGCTCTGTCAAAGAAATTTATAGAGAAGGTCAAGCTGTTATATATTTTCCTGGTCACGGGCCGGAACTTGGGAACTTGATAGGCTGCTGCTATGCCCCGGTTCTGTCTCTGAGGCCCAGGACTCCGGGGCAGGAAGTCAAGGCCAGACCTGCTGAAAACCCCACAGCCGCTGCCGCCCGGAAGATAACATTCATATTAGGTTTGGGCATATGAGAACCTATTGCAAAATCTCTCTTTCTATCATCCTGACCGGAGTGAAGGCTCTCAACTTCTTGGACAAGATTCTGCGCGGCCCTCAAAATGACATTGATAAAATTGGGTTTGGCAATGTGCTCGCATTATTGGTAAATGGTCAGGAACTCTGTATAACAAAGCAGCCCACTGGGCTTTTTGACATTCTGCCCACAGAACGCAGCGCCAAACAACCACAACCCAAGGATAGCGACATGAGCATCGAAGGTATTGAAGTCATCCAGGCCGCACCGGGCCAACTGAGCCTGGCCGTGGCCAAACTGAAGGGCAATAAGGCCCTAACTGAGGATTTTCAGGGCCGCTTGGCCGAAATCCAGGGAATCAAAAGCGTGGAGGCGGACTACCTCAAGGGCGAAGTGAAGATAGCCTACGATAAGGACGAACTGAATTCCCTGCGGTCCTTGTGGGCCCTGAAAGATGCCATGGCGGTTTTCTTTCCGGAAGTGGGCGCCATGGAGTTGGCGTCCTATTTCGGGAAGTATCTTTAGACCAAGAAAAGGGGGGCCTGGGGTGCCGGCCCTCCCCTTAAAATTCAGTCCCCCTGAGCGTGAGAACAGGCATCCTGCCCCCTCCTAAACTGCCCGCCAAGCCCGACTTAGACCGAGTCGCGTTCAACTGGCAATAAGAATGTAGCCGCAGGCTTCAGCCTGCGCTCGGGCACGGCAAGCCGTGCCCCTAAAATTAATTTCCAGTTGGCTGCACAATGGTATTAACCCTTTTCCTTACAATGACCTGCGCCTGTGTGCGCCCTAAATTTCGGGCCGACACCAGAGGCGGGCCCTACCTCACCGGCGCCAGGACAGGTATTTGCTAAAAAGCTTTTTCACGAAAGGCGTCAGGCGGGTGCGGTTGTAGAGGTCGCCTGCGGCCCGGATGGCCTCGGCCCGGGTAGGGTAGGGGTGGATGACCGCGGCCAGGGCCCCCAGGCCCAGCCCGCCCGCCATGGCGCAGGTCACTTCGCTGATCATTTCGCCTGCGTGCCGGGCCACGATGGTGGCCCCCAGGATCTTGTCCGAGCCCTCCTTGACCAGAATCTTGACAAAGCCTTCTTCTTCCCCGTCAATTATGGCCCGGTCCACCTCTTTGAGCGGCTTCAGGAAAACCTGAAACGCCATCCCTTTTTTCTGGGCCTCCTGTTCGGACAGGCCCACGTGGGCCACTTCCGGGTCGGTGTAGGTGCACCAGGGAATGGTGAGGGCGCTGAGCTTTTTGCCCCCGAAAAACAGGGCGTTCTGGATGACGATACGGGCTGAGGCGTCGGCCAGGTGGGTGAACTGGTAGGGGAGGCAGATGTCCCCCGCGGCGTAAATGTCGGGGTTGGAGGTCTGGAGCCGGTCGCTGACCATGACCCCCCGGCCCTTGCCCCCTTCATAACTGACCCCTGCGGCCTCCAGGTTGAGCCCCTCCACGTTGGGGGCCCGGCCGGCGCCGATGAGAATCTCGTTCACCTCGACGGCCTTTTCCTGGCCGTCCTGCTCGTAATAAACCGTTTTGCCCGTGCCGGTTTTGGCCACCCGGAGGGGTGAGGCCTTGAGAATCAGGGTGATCCCTTCCTGAATAAAGGTTTTTTGGATGATGGCCGCGGCGTCCGGGTCTTCCCGGTTCATGAGGCGGTCATACTTGTGCAAGAGAGTCACCTGGCAGCCCAGGCGCTGGAAGGCCTGGGAAAACTCGCAGCCGATGGGGCCGCCCCCCATGACCAGGAGGCGCCGGGGGCGCTCGGTGAGGGAAAAGACCGACTCATTGGTGAGATAGCCGGCCTCGTCCAACCCGGCCAGGTGGGGACGCACGGCCCTGCCGCCGGTGGCGATGACGGCTTTTTTAAAGCGCAGGGTGTGGCCGGCCACTTCCACGGTGTGGCGGCCGGTAAAGCGGGCCTGCCCCAAAAAGACATCCACTCCCAGGTCCCGGAAGCGCCGGGCGGAGTCGTGATTACTGATGCCCGCCCGGAGGCGGCGCATGCGGGCCATGACGAGGGGGAAATCCACTTCCACCTCGGTGGGGGCCTTGACGCCAAAATCCCCGGCCCGGCGCATTTCGGCGGCCACCCGGGAGGAGCGGATGACGGCCTTGGAGGGCACGCAGCCGTAGTTGAGGCAATCCCCGCCCAGGAGGTGGCGCTCCACCAAAGCCACCTTGGCTCCCAGGCCTGCGGCTCCCGCGGCGGTGACCAAGCCGGCGCTGCCTGCGCCGATGACCACCAGGTTGTACATGGGCGCAGGCTCGGGATTCTCCCAGTCGGCGGGCCGCACATTGGCCAGCAGCTCCCGGTTGTGCTCATCTTTGGGGCTAACTTCCGGAAGGGTGGCGGGTTCGGCTGAACCGGGGTTCCCCTTGGCTGGGGCGGCGGTTTCGGCAAGGCCCAACCGCGTCCTGGCAAACCTGGCGATGACGGCCAGAAAAACGAGGGCCCCCAGGAAGGCCGCCACCAGGAACCAGGGCACCGTACCCTGGGACACGGCCTTGGCCAGGGCGTCGGCGCCCACCACGTACAGGACCGTGCCGGGGAGCATGCACAGCCAGGACCAGAAGACATAGGTCCAAAAGGGCACTTTGGTGAGGCCGAAGCCATAGTTCAATAGATTGAAAGGGAAGATGGGCACGAGCCTCGTCAGGGCCACGATAATGGCCCCCTGTTCCTCGGTGAGGCGGTCCAGGCGCTGAAATTTGTCGTTGCGGCCCAGCCAGCTGACCATGGCGTCCCGGGCGAGGTAGCGGGAAATGAGAAAAGCCAGGCTGGCCCCGATGGTGGCCCCCAGGCTCACCAGGATGATCCCCAGGACCGAACCGAAGAGAATCCCCGCAGCGGCGCTGATGATGGAGCCCGGCAGCGCGGTAACCACCGCGATAATGTAAAGACCCAGGAAGACCACCGGACCCAGGGGGCCAAGAGACGTGAGCCATTCCTGCAGGCTCTCGAGTTTATCCCCCAGACCGAAGGCCCAGGCCAGGGCCCGCAGCGCCGCCAACAAGCCCACCAGGAGGGCCAGCCGCCACCAGACACCTGCCCGGGACCTTGGGCTGAGCGGCTCGGCCTGCCCGGCGGAGGGTCGGTGCGGCTGCATCCCAGCTTGGTTATGAGAGGTGTCCACAGGCTCTCCTTATCTTAAAAGGACCTTCTGATCCTTCTCATGAATGGTATGACAGGTCGGTTTTTCTCCCAAACAGCCTGACCCCTCGCCCGACGGTTTCACAAATAGTAATTACGGTTTGTTTGGGGTGCAAGTTAAAGAAAATTGTTTACCTAACCGGCGCCATCGGCGCCTGTCCGCAACCCAGTTAATGCATAACTTAAGGTAGATTCTTTTTTCAAGCTGGATCGCTGCACTCCCCCAAAAAGCCTTTCATCATCGGACCGGCAAAATGTCGTGTATGATGGTAATATCTAAACCATAACTTAGACCTTTCGCTTCCCTCAGGGTGATACAACAACTTGGGATTTGAAATGGCTGGTGGGAGTTTGTAAGGCATTGACGAATCACCAGAAGCTCTATACCCCGTTGCAGGGGAAAACTTACTCGCTGTTTGCCGAAGGCGACGATAGCGAACGTTATTACGCCGAAATAAAGCGCTTGGCAATAGTGTTCCTCCGGTGCTGCCCTGACGAGAAAAGGCTTTTACGCCTGATACAGAAGGTGGGAAAGAGGCCCTGGCTTTGGGGCTTGAAGCCCACAAGGGACGATGGGCAGATCCTCAAATTCGTGAGAAAGTCTCTCAGGCAGTCATTATCCATCTATACCCAAAATGTTGCGAACCATTTGAAAAGCTTGCCCTTGGCGAAAAGGATGGACAGCACCCTGGCCACGACGGAGGAGAAGTACCACCTGTATATGCTTGAGATCGAATTGGTGAACAGGATTTATAAAGAAGAGTTCAAACGCGCCGAATTCAAGTTCGCCCTCATCGCTCATTGCCTTCGGGACTTCAGGCCGGCATGCCGTTCAGTGAAGGGTGATTTCGAAGCGGTTTGCCAGGGGTGCACCGAGGAGTGCTTCGTTCACCTGGGGAGTGTCCTTCTCGAGAAATACGGCATCAAACCCTATATTTCTGTAGAAATGGACCAGGAGAAGCTCTTTGGACGACTGAAAAAAGAGCATCCCAGCATCGGGGCGCTGGGAATCGCCTGCATCCCGGAGCTGGCCATGGGCATGAGGCTGTGCATCCGCACGGGCATCCCCCCCGTCGGCATTCCGTTGAACGCGAATCGATGCGCCAGGTGGATGTCCCAGGCTCATGAGACTTCTTTCAATCTTGAACAACTTGAAGAGCTGCTTAGGTGAGCACCAATGCAGAAGTCTCGGTTCGTAATTAAAAGGCAACAAATGAAACATTTGTAGGGGCGTGATTCATCACGCCCGTTTTGAGGCGCAATAAATTGCGCCACTACAAAAGATAGCTATTTGACTGTAATTATGTATCAGACGCAGGTTATACCATTTTCATTTTGAAATGTAACAATCGCAGGGCCGACCCGCGTATCGGTCCAAGTTGACGGGCGGACACACGGGTCCGCCCCTGCGGATTTGATGCAGGTCACTTAGGAAAAAGTATTAGGACTCGAAATTCAAAACTCAAAACTCGAAACTTTCCGAAGCAGTATCAGGCGCTCTGGTAGCGCAGCATTTTCACCAGCAGGATGGCGGCCAGGGGGAGAGTCAGGCTGATGATGGTGACGGTGATGAGGAGAATCCCCAGTTCGCCGTAGTTGGCGGCCACCTTGATGACCCCGCTTGGGTCCTTTACTTCCCGGGAAACAATGAAAATCTGGTTGAGGTACCTGGTCCCCAACTGGCTAAGGGACAGGGCCAGATTGGTGAAGGAGGCCATGACCGCAAAAAAGGTGGCCTTGAGGTTGGCGGGGGCCGAGTTGGCGATCCAGGCGAGCATGGGAATCATGGCCACCTGGCCCAGGGGGGATTCCAGGGCCGTGTCCACGAGGGCAATGAAGCGGGCGTCTACCAGGCCCCAGGTGTGGGCCGCGGTCCATTGATGCAGGCCGTAATAAAGCCCGATGATGGGGAGGCTCAGCAGGGTGCCGGCAACGGTGAGAAAGGCCACCACATAAGCGATGGAGCGCTCGGCCATGAATCTGCGGAATAAAAACATGCCGAAGAGGGCCAGACTGCTGCTGATGAGGGACAACACCGACAGAAACTGCTGATCAAAGCCCAGGACATCGATCATCCACCAGGTGGACCCCGGCCCCGGGGTGGGGATGGACCTGAAGATGAAAATAATGATGGCGGTGCCCACCAGGACCCGGCGGGCCGGCGGGTCCAGGGCCTGCACCAGCTTGGCCATGAGAAACAGGATAATGGTCAGGGAGCCGAAGAAAATGATCTCCTGGTTGTAGGGTACGTTGCCCAGACCCAGGGTAAGTGTGAAAAAACCGAAGGCCAGGCCGCCTCCCAAAATCCACCAGTTCACCGCGGGCCGCTCTGTCTGGACTTGCAGCGCGGCCCAGGCCTTTTTCCAGGAGAAGCCCAGAGTGCGCAGGCGGCGGGCCTCCCGGATCTTGAGGAGCCCCCCTAAGGTCACCCCGAGCACGGACACCAGGGGGATCACCAGGGCCAGTTGATAAATCTTGACGTACACCCCGAGTTTGTCAGTCTGGGTCATGGACTCCACGCCGGTGAACATGAAAATATTGAGGAGAGCCACGAAGACCCCGCCCCCCACGATGGCCACCCGGCCCAGGGTCTGCATGGTGGTGTGCATGAGCCGGGTGGTGCCCTCGTCGAAGGGCCGGCCCTCCTCATCCAGCCGGGGCACGGCCTCCACGGTCATGGCGTCGGCCACCACGTCCTGCAGAACATAGCCGAGAGGGGCCAGGAGCACGCTCAGGACATACCAGGCGTCCACCGGCATGACCCGGCGCAGGGCGTCGGTGTAGACCAGCAAGCCCAGCATGATAAGGAGGCTTGCGGCAATGAGGGAGGCGCCCAGCCAGACTAGTCCGGATTTGAAACGCCACATCAGATCAACCACGTGCCCCATGGGCATCTTGACGGCCCAGGGGATGCCCGCCCAGAAACCCAGGCCAGCCAGAAATTCCGCGGACAGGCCGAGATACTCCTTCACGAAAAAGGTGCCCACAATGGCGGTGAGGCCGGAGATGCCGGCGGCCAGATAAACCATGAGGGGGGGCAGGTAAGACAGGCGCATCTCTCGCCCGAGTTCCAGGATGTTGCGGTCAATCCACTGGTAGGCTCTGGTTAGCATAGAGAATCAGTCCGCTTGTAGTTGGATTGTGGGGCAAGGGAGGTCGCCGAAGGAGGTGCACTCCGGCGCGGGCCTCCCGGCAGCAGACCGCTTAGTTAGAGTCCGGTTTGCCATAATTGGTTAGTGTACTACTTTACCATGCAATAATCATCATAACTTCGCAGATTTAAAAAAGCATTAGTTCATAACAATAGATTATAATAACACCAAACGAAACCCCAGTTATCTTTTGATATTTTTTTAATAGTATAACAGAACTACTTGTTTTGTGAAAAGAAGTGCAAGCAACCCTGCAGTTAAATATGAGGAAATAATTATTTTTCTGGAAAAAATTGTGCTACGATGAAAATCCCGTAAGGGTAAAAACAGGGGTTCTTACAGGTTGAACCTTAGGGTGAGACTAATAACGCCAGAAAGGAGGGCATGAAAAGACTGTAAATAACAGACTGCCGCTAATCTCCCTTTATAACCCCTATGAGGAGGAATCGAATGAAGATTTCACGCAGGACATTTCTCAAGGGTTTGGGAGGCGGACTGACGGCCCTGAGCCTGAACGAAGTGATTCTTTCCCGTCAGGGCTGGGCCGGCTTTGTGCATCCCGCCAAAACTGAAGGAGCCAACAAAACCACCTCCATCTGTCCCTTCTGCGGCGTCGGCTGCGGCATGGTGGCCTACACGGTCAACGGCAAGCTGGTGTCGGTGGAAGGCGATCCGGAACATCCCATCAACCAGGGTTCTCTGTGCAGTAAAGGCCAGGCGGTCTTAGAGGTGGTCACCAGCCCCCACCGCCTGAAAAAAGTAAGGTACCGGGCCCCGGGCAGCGACCGCTGGGAGGAAAAACCTCTTGATTGGGCCATTAAGACCGTGGCCCAACGCATCAAAGAGACCCGGGATGCCGCCTTTACCGCCAACAATCCCAGCGGCGTGCCGGTGAGCCGCACTGAGGCCCTGGCCTCCATCGGCGGCGCCGCGCTCAACAACGAAGAGTGCTACCTTATTTCCAAATTGATGCGGGCCCTGGGCGTGGTTTATTTAGAGCATCAAGCCCGCCTCTGACACTCCTCTACCGTGGCCTCGTTGGGGCCCACCTTCGGTAGAGGCGCCATGACCAACCACTGGAACGATCTGGCCAACAGCGACTGCCTCATGATTGTCGGCTGCAATCCCGCCGAAAATCATCCCATCAGTTTCAAACACATTACCAAGGCCCAGGAAAACGGGGCCAAGCTCATCGTGGTGGACCCCCGCTACACCAGGTCTGCGGCCAAGTCCGACTTGTTCGTGCGGCTGCGGCCGGGGACCGACATCGCCCTGTTCGGCGGCCTTATCAAGTATGTGCTGGAAAACGAACTTTATCATAAAGATTATGTAGTTAATTATACCAACGCCCCGTTCCTGGTCCGGGCGGATTTTGCCTTTGACGAGCAGCAGGGCCTTTTCTCCGGGTATGACAAGGAAAAACGCGCCTACGACGCCGCGTCCTGGGATTATGAAGTGGACAAGGACGGCAAACCGGTCACCGACCCCACCTTGCAGAACCCCCGCAGTGTTTTCCAAATCATGAAGAAGCAATATTCCCGCTACACCCCGGAACTGGTGCAGGAAGTCACCGGCGTCCCCAAAGAGACCTTCCTGAAGATGGCGAATCTCTACTGCGCCACCGGCAAACCGGACAAGGCCGGGACTCTCCTTTACGCCATGGGCGGGACCCAGCACACTACCGGGGTGCAGATTATCCGCGGTTACAGCATCCTGCAGCAACTTCTGGGCAACATGGGGATCGCGGGCGGCGGCATCAATGCCCTCCGGGGCGAAAACAACGTCCAGGGCTCCACGGATATGGCTCTCCTGTTTCACATCGTCCCCGGCTACATGGGGGTCCCCAGCGAGGCCAACCATCCCACCCTGAAGGACTATCTGGACAAGGAGACCCCCAAGGCCAGTTGGTGGATGAACAAGCCCAAGTATTTCGTCAGCCTTCTCAAGGCTTTCTGGGGGGACGCAGCCACGCCGGAAAACGAATTCGGCTATCACTTCATGCCCAAGGTGGGCAAGGGCTACCAGGGCGCCGGCTATTCCTGGCTGCCTCTCTTTGAAAATATGGCGGAAGGCAACATCCACGGCATGCTGGTCTGGGGCATGAACCCCGCGGTGGGCTCCTCCAATTTGAACCAGACCTATGCTGCGTTGGACAAACTCAAATGGATGGCGGCCTTTGACCTGTGGGAGACGGACACTTCGGTGTTCTGGAAACGCCCCGGCGCCAATCCCAAGGATATCAAAACCGAGGTCTTTCTCTTTCCGGCGGCTGATTCCCTGGAAAAAGAGGGAAGCGCCAGCAACAGCGGCCGCTGGATCCAGTGGCGCTACCAGGCGGTGAAGCCCGGGGGCGACATCAAAAGCGACCTGTGGTACGCCAATGCCCTGGCCCTGGAGCTGAAGAAACTTTACCAGGAAGACGCCAAGGCGGTGGCCCCCGAGGCCATTGTCAAGCTGAACTGGAATTACGGCGAAGACCCAGACGTCCACCTGGTGGCCAAGGAGATCAACGGCTACACCGTGGCGGACAAAAAGCAGGTGGCCAATTTCGTGGCCCTCAAAGACGACGGCTCCACGGCCTGCGGCTGTTGGATTTACTCCGGCTTTTACCCCGGCCCCGAGAAAAAGGACAACAAGGGTGCGGCCCGGAACGCCAAGGACCCCAGCGGCCTGGGCCTCTATGCGGGTTGGTCCTTTGCCTGGCCGGTGAACCGGCGCATCATCTACAACCGCTGCTCTGTCGATCCCGCCGGCCAACCCTGGAACAAGAAGCGGGCCCTGGTGGGCTGGGATGCCGAGGGCAAGAAGTGGGTCAGGAACGATGTTCCCGATTTCAAATGGATCGATCTCGCCACCAAGGTGGAGTTCGCCCCCGACGAATCCCTCAAGGCCCCTTATATCATGCTGCCCGAGGGCAAATGCCGCTTGTTTGTGCCCAAGGGCGCCTGCAAGGACGGCCCTTTGCCGGAGCATTACGAGGCCCTGGAATGTCCTTTTGTCAACCCCGTTTCCAAACAGCAGAGCAACCCGGTCATCAAGGTGTGGAAATCGGCCCTGGATACGGTGGCGCAGATCTGCGACCCGCGCTACCCCATCATCGCCACCACCTTCCGGGTCACCGAGCACTGGCAGGCCGGGGCCATGACCAGAAACCTCTCCTGGCAAAACGAGATGATGCCGGAGATGTTTGTGGAGATGAGCCCCAAATTGGCCAAAGAGAAGGGCATTAAGCCGGGGGACTGGGTGCGGGTGAAGAACACCCGGGGAGAAGTGCTGGCCCGGGCCAACGTCACCAACCGGGTGGCCGCTTTCTGCTGCGGCGCCAAGGGTTTTGAAAACACCGTAGAAATGGTGGCCCTGCCCTGGCACTTCGGCTTTGCCGGCTTGGCCACCGGCGGACCGGATAAGACCAAGAATTATGCCGCCAACCAGTTGGCTCCCATGGTGGGGGACGCCAACACCATGATCCCGGAATACAAGGTGTTCCTGGTGGCTGTGGAAAAGGCCTGACCTGGCCGTAAAGGAGACGACCCATGAAAGCCGTGCTGATTGATACCACCAAATGTATCGGGTGTCGGGCCTGCCAGGTTGCCTGCAAGAGTTGGAATGATTTGCCCGCGGATACTCCCACCAAATTCAGCGACACCTGGAGCAACCCCAGATACCTGAACGCGGATAACTACACCCGGATTATTTTTCGGGAAGTGAGTTCACCGGAAGGGGACCTCCGCTGGCATTTCATCAAGCGCCAGTGCAACCACTGCCTGGTGCCGGCCTGTGAAAGCGCCTGCCCGGTGGGGGCCCTGAAGAAGCTGCCGGACGGCCCGGTGGTTTACAACGATGAAACCTGCATCGGCTGCCGCTACTGCATGATGGCCTGCCCATTTCAGATCCCCAAGTTCGAATGGAGCAAGGCGGTGCCCCTCATCCGCAAGTGTACCTTCTGCGCCGACCGCCTGGCCAGCAAACAGGAGCCGGCCTGCGTGGCCTCCTGTCCCACCGGCACCTTGATCTTCGGCGAGCGGGACCAGCTCCTCAAGGAGGCCCACCGGCGGATAGGCCTGTATCCAGGAAAATATATCCCCGCAGTCTACGGCGAAAAAACCGGCGGCGGCACCTGTAAGATGTATCTCACCACGGCCTCCTTCGAGACCCTGGGCCTGAACCACCGGGGTTTCCGCACCGACCTGGGGGATTATCCCCAAGGCTTGCACGGCCGGGAGTGGATGGCCAAGGTGCCCTGGGTGGCTGTGACCGTGGGCGGCCTGTGCACCGGCCTCTATTACCTCAACCAGCGCCGGGGTGAAGTCCAGGCCCACGAAAAAAAGGAGGGGTAAGCCATGTCCCAACTCGATAAAATCGGCACCGGACGGGCCATCCTCCTCGGCCTGACCGCTCTGGGATTCCTTGCCGGGCTGTACCGGCTGATTGCGGGCCTGGGCGCCACCACCAATCTGAGTGACGCCTACCCCTGGGGTCTGTGGGTCAGCTTCGACATTCTCACCGGCGTGGCCCTGGCCGGCGGCGGTTTTACCATCAGCGCCGCCATATATATCTTTAATTTGAAGAAATTCGAACCCCTGCTGCGGCCGGCCAAGCTCTCGGCGTTCGTGGGCTATCTCATTTTCATCGTCGGGCTTTTTTTCGACCTGGGCCAACCCTGGCGCATCTGGCACCCCATGATCATGTGGAATCCCCAATCCGTGCTCTTTGAGGTGTCCTGGTGCGTCATGCTCTACACCACGGTTTTGGCCACCGACGTGTTCATCTGGGCCCTGGAGCGCTGGCAGAAGTTCGAATGGGTGGCCTTTTTCCGCAACATCTATATCTTCCTGATTGTGGCGGGCATTATCCTGTCCACTCTGCATCAGTCGTCCCTGGGGGCCTTGTTTCTGCTGCTGCCGGAGAAGATGTCCCAGCTCTGGGCCACGCCGGCCATCGGCATTCTCTTTTTTGTCAGCGCCATCATCGGGGGCATGAGCATGGTCACCCTGGAGTCCATCCTGAGCGCCAAGGTCTACGGCAAAAAGCCCGAAATGGAGATCATCTCCAGCTTGGCCAAGGGCCTGGGGCTGGCTTTGGTGGTGTATTTCGCCATGAAGGTCACTGACCTCTACTCCCGGGGCGTCACCGTCTGGAGTCTGGATTGGGCCCACCTGCTTTTTTACCTGGAACTTTTCGGCTGTGTGGCCCTGCCGGCCCTGCTGCTTTATTTTCCGGAGGTGCGCCATTCCACCCGGGGGCTTCTCTGGGCCAGCGGGTTGGCTGCCTTCGGGGTGCTCTTAAACCGCTTCAACGTGAGTCTCACCAGCTACGGCGGCTACCGGGATTTCTGGTATTTCCCGTCCGCGGTGGAAATCATCCTGACCATCGGCTTGATAGCCATGGCTATTCTCATCTTTGATTTCGGCATGCGCTACCTGCCGGTTCATCAGGGCTTAACGCCTCATGAGGCCCCGGCAAGATAACAGCGGGTAGAAGGGGAGGGGGGCAGGACGCAGCCTCCCTCCTTTTTTCGATCCTGAAGCAGCACTGGAGCGCCGGCGCCCCCGCCGGCGTGTTTTTTTCACCCTGAGAGAAGTGATGCCATGCTGCGTTCAGAAAAGTATAGGCCTTGCAAAGATATTTTCTGATTGGCGAATATTGCCCTGTAGGGGCGCAGCTTGCTCGGTGAATTATTCCCCCTCACCCTGACCCTCTCCCCCATTGGGGGAGAGGGTATAAAGAAAGAACCCTGGTAATGCCCCCTCTCCCCCCGTCGGGGGGAGAGGGCTGGGGTGAGGGGGGCTGAGGAAAAAATCGTTACCAACTTTATGGAATCGGGTACTAAGCAACCAGGATGGAAATCCATCGAAAATTTTTCCATCCAGCCCATTTTTTCTTTGTTTTTGGTATCGTTTTTGTCAAGGTCCAGCCAGGTTTTCCTGGGAGCTGTGGTATAATGCTGTCGGATCTGTTCTGGGAGCAAGCGTCCTGGGCCGCTGGCTTGGCAATTTGACCAAATGCGGCTGAACCAAGAAGAGCGGCGCCGGTTCCCACATGAAAAACTCACCAAAATCACATGAGAAACTCATCGGCTGACAATATCATCTTGACAAAAAGGGGCTTTGCCAGCCGGAGGAATCATGGCCAATGAGCACATCCTGGTCGTGGAAGACGAAGAGGACATCCTGGAATTATTGCGCTATAACCTTACCAAAGAAGGTTTTCGGGTGACCGGGGCGACCTCGGGAGAAGAGGCCCTCCGCGCCGTCAAGACCCTGCTTCCCGATCTCGTCCTCCTGGACCTGATGCTGCCGGGCAAGGACGGCCTGGAAATCTGCCGCTACCTCAAACAAGAAAACAAAACCCAGCATGTCCCCGTGGTCATGGTCACGGCCAAGGGCGAAGAAGCCGACATCGTTACGGGTCTGGAGTTGGGCGCCGACGACTATATCACCAAGCCTTTCAGTCCCCGGGTACTGCTCGCCCGGGTGCGCTCGGTGCTCCGGCGTCGAACCCGGACAGTGCCGGGGGATGAAGATCCCATCAGCATCCATGGCATTCTCATCCATCCCGGCCGCCATGAAGTGATCATGGACGGCCAGGTCGCGGATCTCACCGCCACCGAGTTCCGGCTTCTGCATCTCCTGGCCCGGCGGCCGGGCTGGGTTTTTACCCGGGCCCAGATCGTTTTGGGGGTCCATGGGGATGACTACCCCGTCTCCGACCGTTCCGTAGACGTGCAGGTGGTGGGATTGCGCAAAAAATTAGGCCCCGCCGGCCAGTTTGTGGAAACCGTGCGAGGGGTGGGCTACCGTCTTAAGGAATAACCTGTGCGCCTGAAAAGCTTTTTCAGTCAGATTTATCTCGCGCTGCTCCTCATTGCCTTTCTTTCCGTAGTCGCCATTACCTGGATAACTTCCCGCTCCTGGCAGAATTTTTACCTGGCGGAACTGGCCGGTGAACTGGAGGCCCGGGCCCGGCTGGTGGCGGTTCAGGTCAAGGAGAAGTTGACGCAGGGTGAAACAGAAAAGCTGGACGCCTTTTGCAAGGATTTAGGGAAACTCACCGAGGCCCGGCTTACCGTGGTCCTAAGTGATGGCCGGGTGGTGGGGGATTCCCAGCGGGACATCAAAACCATGGACAACCTGGGGATTCGCCCTGAGATTCGGGCGGCCCTGGAAGGCAGGGTGGGGAAAGACCAGCGTTTCACCCAAGCCCAGGACATGATGTTTCTGGCGGTTCCATTGATGGAACAGGGAAAGCCGCTGGCGGTGGTGCGCGCCGCCTTGCCCCTGGGCCCTATCCGCCAGGCCCTCTATCTGGTGTATCTTAAAGTAGCCCTGGGCAGCCTGGGGATTATCCTGTTGGCCGCGGGCCTAAGCCTGTGGCTCTCCCGGCGGCTGACCCGCCCCCTGGAGGAATTTCGCCGGGGCGCGGAACGCTTCGCCCGGGGAGATTTGTCCCTGAAACTGCCCCGGCCGGACCTGGCCGAACTGGTGAGCCTGGGAGAGACCATGAACCACATGGCCTCCCAATTGGACGAGCGCATCGGCACCATCCTCCGGCAGCGCCAAGAGCAGGAAGCGGTGTTGGCCAGCATGGTGGAAGGGGTCATCGCGGTGGACAGCCGCTCCCGGGTCATCTCCCTGAACCGGGCGGCTGCGAAACTCCTGGGGGTGGACCCGGCTTTTGTGATTCAGCGCAACATCACCGAGGTAGTGGAAAATCCCGACCTGCAGTGGTTTATCACCCGGACCCTGGCGGCTTCCGAGACCATTGAAGGGGAAATCATCGTTAAGGGAGATAAACCCCGCTTCCTGCAGGCCCACGGCACCACCCTCAAAGACCCCCAGGGCAAGGCCTTCGGGGTGCTCATAGTAGTCCATGACGTCACCAGGCTGCGCCAGTTGGAAAATGCCCGCCGGGACTTTGTGGCCAATGTCTCCCACGAACTTAAAACCCCGGTCACCTCCATCAAGGGCTTCGTGGAGACCCTCCTCGAGGGCGCCATGTCAGACCCTGCACATGCCGAGAATTTCCTGCGCATCATCAGCCGCCAGGCCGACCGTCTCGGGGCCATTATCGAAGACCTCCTGAGCCTGTCCCGCATCGAGCAGGAAGCGGAGCAAGGGAAAATCCACCTCACGGGAGGGAGGCTCAAGACCGTCCTGAAGGCCGCCATTCAGGCCTGCAACACCCGCAGCGAGGGGAAACAGATCAAGGTCAGCCTGGACTGCCCGGAAGACCTCAGGGCCCGGATCAACGGCCCCCTCCTGGAACAGGCCGTCATTAACCTTATTGACAACGCCGTAAAATACAGCGGCCCGGGGAGTTCGGTGCAGGTGGAGGCCGGCAAGGAAGACGGCCAGGTGGTGGTCAAAGTTATCGATCAGGGAGCGGGTATAGCCAAAGAACACCTGTCCCGGCTCTTCGAGCGCTTTTACCGGGTGGAGCCCAGCCGCAGCCGCAAAGAGGGGGGTACCGGTCTCGGTCTGGCCATCGTCAAGCACATCGCCCAGGCCCATCGGGGCAAAGTGGAGGTGGACAGCACCCCCGGCCAGGGGAGCACCTTTGCCGTCTATCTCCAGGATGACCGGGGGGATTGAGGCCCGCAACGAAATTTAATACCAAGGTGCAGAGGTTCTTGCAAAAATAACTCACTACCACCACTTGTCATTCTGAGCGAAGCGAAGAATCTTGTATTTCCAGGGCCTTGAGATCCTTCACTTCGTTCAGGATGACAAAAAAACGACTTTTTCAAGAGCCTCAAGGTACAGTCAATTAGGTTTTTTGTAGTGGCGCAATTTATTGCGCCTCAAAATGGTCGTGATGCATCACGCCCCTATAATTGTTGTAATCGTTGCTCTTTGATTGCGGCCTGGTATAAACCACTTTCATAAAACCAGCCGAACGGTGGGCGGGCCTCTGTGCCCGCCATTTTCTTGGGTTTCCTGGTCTCAACCTGAAGAAGGTGTGATACCAATTTGACGTCAAACATAATGGTGCTCACGAAGCGAAGAATCCCGTTTTTTCAAATACTTGAGACCCTTCGCTTCGCTCAGGATGACAGAAAATGGAAGTTTTGAAGTAGGTCATAGTGTGATCAGCGGGGCAACGGGATTAACTGCAGAAAAAAACAGGGGCGGCATATCCGCCCCTGTTGGCTTAAAGGCTACATTGACCCGAGTGGCTCTCTCACATGATGCGAATGCCGGAGCCTGAAGGCTTCTCCTCGGGGGGTGGCGCCGGCGTAGGCTTCACCGGGATCGGCTCTTCTCTTCTGGGGGCCGGCCTTTCCGGCTGCTCCCTGGGCTCGGGTGCTGGAGCCGGCTTGGGCTCTTCCACCCGTTTTACCCGGGGAGGTGGAGGCTCGGCGGCTTCCGCCGGCTTGGGGCCTCGAGGCAGTTCGGTATCCGCCTTGGGGGGGGGCTTGGGCTTTTTAGGCTCGGCGCCAGGCGCAGCCTCTCTGGCCGGGGGCGTCTCCCTGGGCGGTGCCACCGCCGGGGTCTCGGACACCGGAGTTTCGATGGGCGAGGTCACCGGGGTGCTGGAGAGATATTCCGAGGACGCCCACCCTAAGCTGCCGTCCCGCTTCACCCGAATTTGATACCAATTTTCGGCTTCTCCCAGCTTTTCCACCTCTTCATTGCGCTCCAAGAGGCCAATCTTGGGAAAGTCCATGCCGGGGCCGGCCCGCAGGTTCAGACGCCCCACCTTGACATAATAGGTCGCATATTGGGGAGTGGGCTGAGGCGAGGCTGCCGGGGGCGGGGGGAGCGACGGTCGGGGGGCGGGCGGCAGGCTGGACTGGCAGGACAGGCATACCAGGGCCAGCACGCCGCCGAGGATCAACTGCCATCTGCACCAAACGCCTTTTTCCATCGTAAGTGCCATTCCCTTGCTAGGTTTGTCTTATCTGTTGGAAAGCCAACGGCAAGTAATCGTTAAGGGGAATCTCATTTTTTTAAGGGCAAGGAGTTTTTTGTCCTGCTTGCCCTGCGTGGAGCCTTAGACTTTGGGTTCCACATCTTCCCGGCTTTCCTTTATCTTCCAATCGCCGTTGGCTTTTTCCAGGGTGATCCGGTAGGTTTGCCGCAAAAGCTGATAGTCATGGTTGCGGTGGTCATAGAGCTGGAAATTCCATACTATGAGGGCGCTGGCCTGGCGCGGCCCCAGGCGCTGGACATTGGAAATCCGGTAGGCCACTTCCTTGATGTCGTGATTTTTCCACATCTCCAGGATGGAATTCTCCAACTGGCCCAGCTTCGGGTAGGTGGAGGCATAACATCCCAGCCACTTATTAATATCCTTGTTAAGGTGCGCGGCCCGAATCTTCTCCGCCAGTTTTTCCATTTCCGGCTTCAGGGTGTCCGTGGTGGGAGTCACCGGCAGATCCTGGGTCGTGCTGCCGGACCAGGTCTGGGAAACGAAATGCACCACCTTTTTCCCGGCCCAATAAAGCCCCCATCCCGCTCCCAGCAGCAAGACGATGCCGAGAGCGGCCAGCAGGGGGCGCCGCCTGCGTCCGGAGGGGCGGGAGGGCCGGGGCTCGGGACCCCGGGGATAAAACAAGGGAGATCGGGGCGGTGCTTCCTCCTCCCGACCGGCAGGCATCACCCGCAAGGGTAAACCGCAATCAGTGCAGAATTTCTGCCCCGGAAGAGTATGGGCTCCGCAGCGGCTGCACGGGCGCACCCCCGCGTGGGATCGCTTCAACAGCTGCCCGCAGACCTGACAGAACCGATGCTCTTCACCATGCATCAGGTCACAATAACTGCAATAGGTCATATTCTCTTAATTCTACCGGTAGGTTATCTCAATTCAGTCTTTACCATAAACTTCCAGTAAATGAAAGAGGATTCCAATGTTGGCCCCTAGAGCGGGGAAATCCAGATACCTTCTAGTTTTGCCAGCATATTAAACAGGTTAAAAAAATTCACCATTTTTTCAATTTTCTCAGAATTCTTCCTAAAGTTTTTGCCAAAGGCTGCCGATTCCTGAGACCAAAGGATGAAGAGCAAGGACCCGGGGCCAGTCCTTGCCAATAACTCCTTTCTCCTGAAAAACGCTGTTCTTATTCAATTAACCATAGATTACCTGCGTTGCCTGGGGCAGAGGCTCCTGGGGCGCAGCAGCAAGTGGAGGTTCTGACACCATGAAAGCAAGCTCGTTCATAAAGATAGTCATGGCATTGGTCATCGGGGCGGTGATGCAGGTCCAGCCGGGGGCGGCCCTGGCCCAAGGGGCGCTGCTGCCGCCCGCAGGAGACCAGACCAGCCGGGCCCCTCTGTCCGGCAATCTCAACTATGCAGTTGGCCCCGAGGACCTGTTGGCGGTCCAGTTTTTTGGACAAGATGACCTCAACCGGGAAGTTCGGGTGACCGGGGAAGGAGAGGTCACCCTGCCCCTGGTGGGAGCCGTCAAGGTGGCCGGCCTCTCCTCCAAGGCCATCGAACAGCGGCTCATGGCGGCTTACAGCGCTGGCTATCTGCGGGCCCCGCAGATCTCCGTGTCGGTGAAAGAATACCGGCATCAGCGGGTGTCGGTGACCGGAGCAGTGGACAAGCCGGGTTCATATGATCTCATCGGCCCCAGAAAGCTCCTGGAGGTTCTGGCCATGGCCGGGGGGCTTCAGGACAAGGGCGGCACCGGTAAGTCCGGGGATGTGGTGCATGTCATCCGGCAACAGGGCGACCGTCCGGCCGAGACCCAGATCATCGACTTAAAGCGCCTGCAGGAGCAGGGGGCCAGGGAGCTGAATGTCACCATACGCAATGGGGACGTCGTCCACGTGCCCTTTGCGGGCCATGCCTACGTCCTGGGCGGCGTGAAGAATCCGGGCTGCGTGCCGGTTAGGGAAAACCTCTCCCTGAGCCAGGCCCTGGCCATGGCCGGCGGGGCGGACCCGGTGCTGGCCACCAACCAGGTGAGCATCATGCGCCTGGACGCCAATGGCGCCCCCCTCAAGATTTCCGCCCGCCTGGACAAGGTCTTAAGTCGGCAAGAAACAGATGTGCCCCTGCAAAGTAACGATGTCGTGGTGGTCAACGTGGGCTCCGTCAAGAAAGGCCTCTATGTCTTCAAGCAGCTTGTGCCGGGAAGCTCAGTGCCCAGCACCACCCGTCTCATCCCCTGACCGGGAGAGGGATTCACCTTCTCGGCATTGCTTGGCAGTCTCTGTGGCTGAACCCTGAAAAAAGGAATGCAATCATGGAAAAGGACAATAATCCTCCTGTACTGGCGCTTTCCCCGGGACACGAAGTGGCCCGTGAACCTGATTATTACGACCTGGAACCGGAAGGGCGCACCCACCTTCGTGACTTCTTCCATATCCTGCTCAAAAGAAAGTGGTGGGTCATCGGGACCCTGGCAACGGTAATGGCCATAACGGTGGCGGCCATCTTCATCATGACCCCCATTTATAAAGCCACCACCGTGCTGCAGATCACCCAGGACAACCCTACTCCCCAGATCGGCGATACCGAAAGCCTGTCCTTGTTCAAGGTAGGCCAGGATGCCAGTAAGTTCCAGGAAACCCAATATAAAATCCTCACCAGCCGGGGGGTGGCAGCCCGGGTCATCGAGTCCTTAAATCTCCAGGATAGCCCTGAATTTAAAGAGGTGGCGGCAAAAGACCCAGACGCGCCTGCGGAAAAACTTCAGAGCGACATGATCGACCTGTTCATCTCCAAGCTGGTGGTGAATCCGGTGAAGGATACCTATCTGGTGGAGGTCGCTTATAAGTCCCCGGACCGCACCCTGGCCAAGCAGGTTACCGACACCCTGGCCCGGGAGTATATGCAGTTGGTCATTGACAGCCGGGCCCAGTCTTTTTCCCTGGTGAAGGAATGGTTGAAAAAGCAACTGGCGCAGATGGCCGACAAGGTGCAAGCCTCGCAAAAGAAACTCTTCGAATTCGGCCAGAAGCACGACTTTTATGCCCTGGAAGACAAAGACAACGTCATCATCCAAAAATACATCGAGTTGAGCAGTCTGGTAACCAAGGCGCAATCTGAGCGTCTGGCCAAAGAGGCCCTGTACCGGCAGATCAAGGAAAATGGTCCCGATGCCCCTGCGGTCACCAACAACCCTTTGATCATGAACCTGCGCCAGGAACTGGTAGCCCAGACCGCCAAGGTTTCCGGCATAGACCGCACCTTTCTCCCGGGACACCCTCAGATGCAGGTGGAGCAGGCCAGGATGAGGGAGTTGCAGGGACGCCTGGCGGGGGAGGTGCAGCGCCTCCAGAAAACCGTCAAAGCTGACTATGAGGCCGCCGTGAAGGCCGAAAACCTTTTGACCCAGACGTTTCAGGAGCAGAAAGGCTTGTTGGGCAAACTCCAGGACAACCTGGTGGACTTTCAGATCCTGAAGCGGGACGCCCAGACCACCGAAAAGTTGTACAAGGCGCTCCTGGAGCGCATGGGGGAAACCACCGTGGCCAGCACCATGGTGGCCGGCACCGTTGGCGTCATTGACCCCCCGGAGGCGCCTTATGATCCCTATCTCCCTAAGCCCCTGCTGTTTCTTGGCCTCGCCGGAGTCATGGGATTGTTTCTGGGCGTGGGCACGGCCTTTCTCGTGGAGTACATGGACAATTCCATTAAAACCACCGAAGACGTGGAGCGGGCCGTGCAACTGCCTTCACTGGGAGTAGTGCCCATGTGCCTCAACGACCGCAACGCGGCGCCCAGCAGCCATTTCCCCGCCTCAATCAGGGGTCTCCTCTCCTTTATGCGAAAAACTCACGGCCAGGAATTGCCTACGGGGGATTTGGATTTGATGATGTTGAAACACCCCAGGTCACCCATGTCTGAAGCCATTCGGCATCTGCGCACTTCCCTGATGCTCTCTGTCTCCGGGGGGCCGCCGGAAGCCATCGTCATCACCAGCCCCCAACCCGGGGAAGGGAAGTCCACCATCTCGGTAAATCTGGCCCTGGCCCTGGCACAGGATGGCCGGAGGGTGGTAATCATGGATTGCGATTTGAGAAGGCCCCGGCTCCACCAAGTTTTCCGGATGGATAACCTCACCGGCCTGACAAGCTATCTCACCGGCAATATCCCCATGGAAGAGATCCTCAAGCCCACCGAAGTGGACAACTTGTTTTTCATCTCTGCCGGTCCGGTCCCGCCCAACCCCGCCGAACTCTTGAATTCCCAGGCCTTTAAAAACATTCTGCAAAAACTGCGCACGGATTTCCATCACATCATTATTGACACTCCCCCCACCCTGGGGTTTGCCGATGCCAGGGTGGTGGCCCTCCAGGCTGACGGGGTGCTGCTGGTGGCCAAGCATCAATCCACCTCCCGGGAGGCCGGGAGACTGGCCCGCCAGTATTTCACCCAGGTGAACGCCAGGATGTTGGGCATGGTCTTAAACCAGACCAACACCAGAGAATTGGGGGGTCTCTATACCCTCTATAACCAGAAGTATTACGACAAATATTACGCGGTTAACTGAGACAAATCTCGAAAGCCTTATTACTGGCACGACCAGAAAGCCAAGGATACAAAGATGCGTGACTTCTTCTTGAACAAAGTGGTGTTAATAACTGGGGCGGCAGGCACAGTGGGGCAGGAGCTGGTCCGGCAACTTCTCGAAATGGATCCTGCCGAAGTGCGCGCCTTGGACAACAACGAGACTGAGCTCTTTTTCCTGGGGGAGCGCCACCGGGAGGACCAGGGCTTCTCTGCTTATTTAGGGGACATCCGGGATTACCGCAAGCTGGAAGAGGCGTGCCATGGGGTTGATATCATTTTTCATGCCGCAGCCTTCAAGCACGTGGGCCTATCGGAATACCACCCCTTTGACGCGGTGCAAACCAATGTCCTGGGGGTCAAAAACATCATTTGGGCGGCTAAACGCCAGAGGGTCAAGCGGGTCATCTTCACCAGTTCCGATAAAGCGGTGAACCCCACAAGTGTCATGGGCACCACCAAACTGATAGGTGAGCGCCTCATCACGGCCGCCAACCTTACCAGCCTGAATTCCAATCGACGCTTCTCGAGCGTCCGCTTCGGGAACATCATCGCGTCCCGGGGCTCGGTGATCCCCATTTTTGCCGAGCAGATCCAGCAGGGGGGCCCCGTAACCATCACCGACCCCAACATGACCCGGTTCTTTATGACCAATCAAGAGGCGGTGAGGTTGGTGCTGCAGGCTTGCGTCATGACCTGCGGCGGTGAGGTCTTTGTCACCAAGATGCCGGTCATGCGCATTGTGGATCTGGCCCAGGCCATGATTAAACTGCTGGCTCCGGCATACGGCCTTGATCCGCAGAATATCCCCGTCCGCTTTATCGGTATTCGCTCGGGCGAGAAGCTTTATGAAGAACTGCTGACCACCGAGGAGATGAGCCGGGCTCTGGAGACCAAGCACATGTTTGCCATTCTGCCGACTCTCCCGGATTTTTCCGGGAAAATTCAATACAGCTACCAGGACCAGGCGGAACAGGCATCCCTGCAACAGCAATATGTTTCGGCTCAGGAAATCCCCATGACCATCAAAGAAATCAAGCAGTATTTGCTGGTCAATAATATCCTGAGCGATTTGGTCCAAGAGGACCAGAAAAAGGAAGTCTTTTGGCAGCAAACCCGCCATCTGCGCCTGGTCAACTTTGGCTCACCTTTGCAGGAGCATAGTCTCGAGAAGGTCTGGTTGGGGAAAAACCAATAGCTATGACCATTTTCATGAAATTCTTCACTGCACCATATTCTGGGCCGGGCAATGTTAAGGCCAGAAAAGAAATAACCCAATGAATTCCATAGCCTCCTTTCGACACAGGTTGGCGCTTGATTCCACGCTTGCCTTGGGAATTAAGGTGGTCTCCATACCCTTAAGCTGTTTGACACCCCTCTTAATGGCCCGCCTCTGGGGGGCCCAGGGTCTCGGCACTTTCACCCTGGCCGTTTATCTCGTCACCACCCTGTCGGTGATATGCCGCCTGGGGCTGGATACCGGCATGCTGCGCTTCGGATCCGGCCTGCAGGCGGCCGGCAAGGGTGGGGAGATTCCAGATTTGTTCTGGAAGGGCTTTTCCCTGGTCCTGTGCTTGAGCCTCAGTGCGGCTCTCGGGCTGTTCCTGGCCAGGGGCCGGTTGGCCCACTTCTTCCATGCCCCGGCCCTATCAGAGGTTTTACCTCTCTTTTCCCTGGCCTTGCCGGTAACCGCGGCCGCGGCTTTTTGCGGTGAAACCCTGCGTTCTGTGGGGGGCGTCCGCTGGGTGGTTGCCCAGCAAGACCTCCTCACTCCCGCCAGTTTGCTTGTTTGCGTGGCGGCTTTGGCCTGGAAATGCCAGGGAGTCACAAGCTCCCCGGTGGCCTTGGCCCTGGCCTACCTGGTGAGCGTCACCCTGGGTTTCGGGTTTGTGGCGGCAATTTTGCTTTATTCCTTCAAGGGGTCCCTGACCCCTAAATCCGCCAGCCTCGGGGCTCTTCTCCGCTATAGCTGGCCTTTGTACGTGAGCGTCCTCCTCATGCTCGCGTTCAACGCCGCGGACAGTCTGCTGCTGGGTTTTTTTACCGGACCTGAGGAGGTGGCCTATTACGAAGCCGCCAGCCGCGCCGCCCTCCTGGTGAGTTTGCCTTTGCTGGCGGTCAACGCAGTGGCGCCCCCCATGTTTGCCCAAATGCACCAGAAGGGCCAGTTGAGAGAACTGGAAAGACTGGCGCAAAACAGCACCAGGTGGATGTACTGCGTCTCTTTGCCACTGGCCCTCTTTGTTGCGGCCCTGGCCCCGGAAATTCTGCACCTCTTTGGAACTGGCTTTGCAGAGGCCCGCTGGGCCCTGCAAGTTTTGGTGGCGGCCCAACTGGTTAATGTGGCCTGCGGCTCCGTGGGCTTTCTCTTAGCCATGACCGGCAACCAGCTTACCCTCACCACTGCCCTTGCTCTGGGGGGAGCCCTCGGTCTGCCCCTTATGGCCGTCAGCACGGCATTTTTCGGCTTGAACGGCCTGGCGGTGGCCAAAGGTCTCTGGTTGGTGGGAGTAAATCTCCTCATGGCCCTGGGAGTATGGCGCCGTCTGGGTCTGAAAATTTTTGCCCATGGGGTTGGCTGGGCCCATGCCAGCGCCGCCCTGGGCTTGTTGCTGTTCTGGTCGATGCAACCCCATCTGGGTTCCTGGGCCGCGGCGGTTTTGGGGGGACTGGCCTATCTGGCCTTGATTACCAGAACTCTTTACCAGGAATTCAGTGATTTCCTCTGCCAGACGCCTAAGGAGGCCATCAGATGAGGGCCACAATGCCCAATATTATCCTCATGGTCTTGGACACAGTGGGCGCCAAGCACCTTTCACTCTACGGCTATCAGAGGCCCACTACGCCAAACCTTGAAAGAATTGCCCAGGAATCCACCGTGTACAACCGCTGTTTCGCGCCGGCTTGTTGGACTGTGCCCTCCCATGCCTCCATGTTCACCGGTCTCTATCCCAGCCAGCACGGCGCCTTTGAAGGCACCTTTTTGCTCCGTGACAACCTGCCGCACCTGGTGCCGGCCTTGAGAGCCTTGGGCTATGCCACCATAGGTATTTCCACCAACAGCCTGGTGAGTCCGGCTTCGGGCCTGTGTCAGGATTTCGAGGAGTTCCATGACCTCGGCGCCAGGGATCGTTCCCGCATTTTGGCAGGTCTGCAAGGGGCTGATCACCTGGAGGGGGGCCAGGGGAATCTTTCGGCTCGCTTGCGTAAAGCCATAAGTTCCAGTCACGCCCTCAAAGATATCTGGCGCTATCTTTGGGAAACCGGTGAGGCAGGGGAGGTGCTGAAAACTTCCTTGAGCCTGGTGGGCAAACAGGCGGCCAAATGGCTGAGTCCGGGACCCATTGATAATGCCACGCCCTTCACCGAGAAAACTGTGGCGTTAACCGATGAAATCCTGCGGCGCCGGACTGGGGCCGGTTCGCCTTTCTTCCTCTTTGTGAATTTCCTTCAGGCCCATCAGAATTATTGCCCCCCCATAACGCGGCGACGCTTTTCCGGCTGGGGTGACAGAGTTGGGGTAAGCCCGCAGAAATTTTATTTCCAGGAAGCTTCTCCGGAGTTGGCCAGGTTGGTGGCCACCTACGGCAACCTGTATGATGACGAAATCCTCTATTTGGATGCCGTTCTTGGCCGTATATGGAACCTCCTTCGAGACAGCTCCCTGCTTGAGAACACCGTTGTCATCATTACCAGCGATCATGGGGAGCACCTGGGAGAGAAAGGACACTATACCCACATCCTGTCTCTCTATAATGAACTCCTCTGGGTCCCCCTTTTGGTTCATTTTCCCCGTCACCTGGCCTCACCTGGCCTCGACCCGCGGCTCGTGTCCTTGACTGATCTCTATGCCACCATCCTCGATGCAGTTGACAGCCCCCTGCCGCGCCCGGAGACTTCCTGTTCCCTGCTGGCCCCTCCCCAAAGGGAGATGGCCATTGCCCAATGCGTTTATCCGGAAATGTGGCAAAAATATCTTGAGCCCAAGCAAGCCCAAGCCGCATCCCGAGGGGAGGGATTTTCCCCCCCGGTCTTTGCCGTGGTGACCGACGCCGGCTTGAAACTTATCGAAAAACGGGATGGCAGCCTGGAAGCTTATGACCTCCAGGAGAATCTCATCGAGAACCAGGACCTTAGCACTGCGCTTTCGCCAGAAACCTTGAATACTTATCGGGTTCTTCTGGAGGCCTTAAAAACTGAAACCGGCTTTCACGAAGCCACCGCCGCCATGCTGGACCGGCATGGACAGCAGGCCGCCGGAGTTGCGGCGCGGCTGGGAGATTGATGCCCATGTGCGGAATTTTCGGCAGTTTTAGGGCTGATCAAACCCTAAATATCCGCCTTTGTCAGCAACAAACCGACAGCCTGGCCCACCGGGGCCCGGACAGCGCCGGGTATTTCTGGGCTTCCACCAACTCGGGCCGGTGCTTTGTCAGCCAAGACCGGGAAATACCATCCGCTGAGGAGGGTTGGGACATCTTCTTGGGGCACCGCCGCCTGGCCGTGTTGGACCTGTCCCCCCAGGCTGCCCAACCCATGTCGGATCCCACCGGCCGCTATTGGCTTGTCTTTAATGGGGAAATCTATAATTTTGCCGAGATTCGCCGGGAGCTTGAAGCCCAGGGGGTGGTGTTCCGCACCCATCATTCCGACACGGAAACCCTCCTCATGGCCTATGCCTGTTGGGGAGAGCACTGTCTGGCGCATCTTCGGGGCATGTTCGCCTTTGCAATCCTGGACCGGCAAGAGCAGTCCCTGCTGTTGGCCCGGGACCGCCTGGGAAAAAAACCTTTATATTACCGGGCCACAGCCCATGGCCTTACCTTTGCTTCTGAATTGAAGGCCATCCTGGTTGATCCTCGGGTGCCCCGGCAGGTGGATGTCGCAGCTTTGGCCCAGTATCTGGCTTATGGCTACATTCCGGCGCCGGGCTCCATATATGGAGGCATCGCCAAGCTGCCCGCCGCTCATTTCGCCCGAATTTCCCTGGCAAGCCCTCATCAGGTGGACTTGAAACGCTACTGGGATCTGCCTGCAACCGATCAGGAGCCGCCTTACCGTGACTGGCCTGAGGAATTTGCCGAGGTCTTGTCTGAAGCCGTGCGCCTGCGCCTGATCAGCGATGTCCCCCTGGGGGCTTTTGCCTCGGGAGGGCTCGACTCCACCCTGATTATTCGCCAGATGCGCCGGTTATCCTCCGGCCCGGTGCGCACCTTTGCCATCGGTTTCCCCGAAGCCGAGCACAGCGAGCTTCCCTGGGCCCGCCAGGTGGCCCGGCGCTATGACACCGAGCACCACGAAGAAGTCGTGCGCCCCGATGCTTTGGCCTTGCTGCCCCGCCTGGTGCGGCACTTTGATGAGCCTTTCGGGGATTCCTCGGCGCTGCCCACCCTAGTGGTGTCCGAGATGGCTCGGCGCCATGTCACCGTGGCTTTAAGCGGGGACGGGGGCGATGAGCTTCTGGCCGGCTACACTCGCTACCGCTACGCCGGCTGGCTGAACCAGCTTATAGGACCATTGCCCGGCTCCCTCAGGCCCCTGGCCCTGCAGGCCCTGAACCGGCTTTGGCCGCGCTCCTGGCGGGGCAAAGGGATTATCGCCAGAGCCGCCCAATCTCCCCATAATCTTTACCGGGCTCTCATGGCCAGGTCGTCCAGCCTGTCTCTCTTGCATCCCGACCTTCGCCGGCAAGTGGGGAGAAATGGCCGGGTTCACGGCTTTTTTGACCAATCCTGGGAAAAAGGCCCCAGGGACTATCTGAGTCGCCTGCAATATGTTGATTTTCACACCTACCTTCCCGAAGACATCCTGGTCAAGGCGGACCGGGCCTCCATGTCCGTCGGCCTGGAGCTGCGCTGCCCCCTGTTGGACCACAAACTGGTGGAATTGGCCGCCCGCTTGCCCCAAAGCCTGAAATTCCAGGATGGTGAGCAAAAAGTGCTCATCAAGGACACCCTCTTGCCTGATCTGGGCCCGGAATTTGTCTATCGGCGCAAATCCGGCTTTGAGATGCCCATCAGAAAATGGTTCAGAGGCGATCTCGGCGCAGTAGTGACAGAAAGGCTCTTGGACCGGTCCGGCCCCCTGGCGGGTCTTTGCGATCCCTCGGCGCTTGCGGCCTTGACCCAGCGTTTTTCTAAAGGGCAGCAAGACCTGAGTGAAGACCTCTGGCGGCTTCTGGTTCTGTCCGAATGGTTAATTAAGGGGAATCATGGCTGAAAAGAAATCCGCGCATCTCAGTGACCGGATTTACGGCTGGGTCTGCGGCCAGGAACTCGGGGCCAATCTTCTGCACTTTCAGTTCTTGCCATCCTTTTACGCCCGCCGCGACATTTCCCGGGACGGGGCCAGGCTGACGGGCAGGCTCCTGGACCTGGGCTGCGGCAACCAGCCGTATCGACAATTTCTGAAGGGTGTGGGACAGTACATCGGGTTGGATTATCCGCCCACCCAGGGAGTGCCGCAGCCTGGGGCCAAGCCCCAGGTCCATGGCGACGCCCGGACCCTGCCTTTTGGCGACCACAGCTTTGACGGTCTGCTGTGTTCCCAGGTCCTGGAGCATGTGGACCAGCCCGAGACTGTGGTGCGGGAAATGGGGCGGGTCCTGAAGCCCGGTGGGGTGGGGCTTATTTCCATTCCCTTTTTTTACAACCTGCACATGGAGCCCCATGACTATTTCCGTTTCTCTCCTTATGGGATTAAGGCCTTGTTGGCAAGAAACGGCCTGTCCGTGCGCCAGCTTCGGGGCCAGGGCGGCATCGGCACTCTTCTGGTACAGATGTTCCACAACTGGCTGTTCTCCGGGTTGGCCCGCCGGGCCAGACGCTCCAGCCTCATGAAGGTGCTTTTGGCACTGCTCCTGCCGTTCCTGCTGTTCCTCTCCTCGGTCAACAACCTGGCGGCCTTGGCCCTGGATTGTCTGGACAAAAATGACCTGCGCTTCACCCCCAATCTCTGGGTGGTCGTGGAGAAGAGCACCTGAAGCCGGGAATCCGCCGCTCACTCTCAGGGAAAAATAAGCCTCACCCTCAAAAATTTCTCCTAAAGTTTTTTCCAGCAAAGTTCGACAAGATCAGCAAAGGGTTTGACATCCTTGTAACTGTGTAGTCGAGGACAGCTCAGCGTCAAGCCTGAACAAGGTTGCCGGAGAATTAATTTGCTCCTGAAAACAAAACCTCTCCGCATCCTGCACCTCATCACAAGTTTGAACGTGGGCGGGGCTCAGATGCATCTATACAAAACGGTGACGCGCCTTCATCCCAGGAAAATTGCTTCCCTGGTGGTTTCCCTGGCCCCGGTGGGGATGATCGGCAAACGCCTTCAGGGGAGAAAGATACCGGTGGAGGATGTGGGAATGCGCCCAGGAGTGCTCAATCCCCTGGCCTTCACCCGGTTAGTACGACTTATTCGCCGCTTCCAGCCCCATATTGTCCAAACCTACCTCTATCATGCCGACCTTCTGGGTCTATTGGCCGCCAGGCTGGCCGGCGTCCCTACGGTTATCTGGAACTTGCGTCAGTCGCGCATGGATTTTCGCCGATATCGGCGCACCACCTCCCTCACCGTGGGTCTGTGCGCCCGTCTGTCCCGGCAGGTGCAGCGCATTTTGGTCAATTCCCATGCCGGCCTTAAGGCCCATGCCCATTTGGGGTATGATCCGGGGCGCATGCAGGTGATTCCCAACGGTTTTGATCTGGACCATTTTCGCCCCAATCCTCAAAGTTACCGGGATGTCAGGCAGGAGTTGGGACTCCACCCCGCGGCCCGGATAGTGGGCATGCTGGCCCGCTTCGACCCTCAGAAGGACCACGAGACCTTTCTGAAGGCGGCTCAATTGGTCAGTGCCAGGCTTCCTGAAACCTATTTCCTTCTGGCCGGTAATGGTCTCACCTTCGATAATCCAGCCCTGGCCCCCCTGGTAGCCGCAACCCCCATAGACCCGGAGCGTCTCCGCTTCCTGGGGGAGCGCCACGACATTTCCAGGCTCCTGGCAGCCCTGGATGTCCATGTTTCCTCATCAGCCTTCGGCGAGGGTTTTGCCAACATCATCGGCGAAGCCATGGCCTGCAGGGTCCCCTGTGTGGTCACGGATGTGGGGGACTCTGCTTTTATCGTGGGAGAAACCGGCCTGGTGGCCCAGCCCGGGAATCCCCGAGATTTAGCCGGGCTCATTGAAAAGGCCCTGACTTGGCCGCCCGCCGAACGAGATGCCCGCGGCGAGGCCGCCCGGGCCCGGATTCAGCAGAAATTCGACATCAACCATATCGTGGCTCAACTGGAATCATTGTACCTTGACACGGCCTTTCAGTCGGCTGCCTGAAACTGGCTAATTTTTTTCCTGAGGACAAGAACCAATATGGATGCCTTCCTGGACCCCTGGTTAAGCTGCCTGGCCTTTAGCGCAATCATCCTGGCCTTCCTGCTCCGTAATGTGCAGCGGCGCAACGACGCGCTGTCCTGGATTCTCCTCGGCTATTTCTGTATTTGTTTGGCGCTCATTGCCTTTAAGTGGTATCTGCGCCTCGATCTGGCCGCCTATGACGCCGAGAAGTACCAGATCACCAGCGTCCAGATCGCGGCTCTGTTGCGAGCCGATTTCTTTGGCAATCTCCCCTATATCCTCAAGCCCTATGGGGCCTATACCCTTCCATTAGGGCTGTTGTATTACCTGTTTGGCGATTCGGAACTCCTGGGCCAGGTCTTGAATACCGTCATGGGACTGGGGGTTATCCTGAACCTCCACCATTTAACCGCCAAGCTGTTTAATCGGCGCGTCGCCGATTACACCGCGTGCTTCATGGCCATCTACCCCTATGGCTGGATCCTGAGCAGCACCCTGAACCGGGATATGATGATTGCCTTTTTCCTCACCCTGTTTTTTCGCTTGCTCTCGGAATTACAGAGTCGGGAAAGGGCGGGTTCAAGCCCTGGACTATGGCTGGCTATTCTGGGAAGTTTCTTTTACTTGGCGCTGCTGCGGCCTCCACTGATGATTCTCTGCGGCCTTGCCGTCTTCGTTTATTGGATGGCCTATCCCGGCAAGTCTCCCAGGGGGAAGAGATGGCACCGCACCCTCAGAACGATTTTTGTCATTCTGGTGTTGTTCATGGGTACGGCCAGTTTTTTCGTTTTTGGTAAGTATTATGCGGCCCAGACCCGGGTTGAGCAGGAAGCCACCCAGTTTTGCGAGGTTGGCGGCATGAACCAGCGTTTGCGCATTTCCGAAGATGCCGGCTCAGCCTATCTCAAGGGAGTCAAATATTCCTCGTACGTGGACGTGATCAAGGTGATGCCCCTGGCCAGTTTCTACTTCCTGTATTCCCCCCTGCCCTGGCAGGTGACCTCTCCCAAGCAAGCCTTGGGAATTTTAGACTCCACCTGGATGATGCTGGTTTCCTGGTACTTTCTGAAAGGGATTAAGCCGCTCTACCGGCGCCACCGCAGATTCACCTTGGCCCTCCTGGCCTTCCTCATGGTGGGTTTTGCCACCAGCAGCGTCTTGCAGGCCAATGCCGGCTCAGCCATGCGCCACCGCACCATGTTTTCCTTTTTGATGTTTCCCATAGCCGTGGAGGCCTTGACCAAACCTCGAGTCCGCCGCCCTTCCCTGGTAGTGGGGACCCGGGTCCCCGCACTGAAGCGGTGGCCCACAGGAAAATAACCGTGAACATTGCCCGGGGAATATTTGCGGCCATCAGTCTGAGCGCCTTCTTGCTGGCGGTGGGGTGGGGGTGGGCAGCCCAGTCCTGGACAGAGGTTGGGGGTCCGTCTGTCCTGACCCTGCGCCTGACCAATGGGAAGCAATCAACTAAGAAAATTAACCTGGCAGGGGCCAGAAACGAGCACCTGTTTTTTTCAGTGTTGCTGGAACGCCCCTCACCATCCCTGAAGGCCAGGCTGGAACACGCCCCTCAGGGGCTTGCCTGTGAGGTTTTCAGGGTCGTGGCCGTGCCTCCCGACCCGGCCGGTAAAGTCCCCCCTGACGCCCTCCTCCCTTTGGGGGATGATGGGGCAGGTTATGCTCCTGGTCCTCAACCTTTGTGGATTTCTCTGAAAATTTCCCCTGGCGCAGTGCCTGGGCGATATGCCTTTACCCTGGTTGTCAGCGACCAGGGAGGCAGTATCCACCTCCCCGTGGAACTCAAGGTCTTCCGCTTCGCCCTCCCGGACGACCTGCCCATCACCATCTTTGGGGGCTTCCGGCACCAGCCGCAAATATGGTCTCGGCATACCAGGGACGCCCCCCTGGGGGATATTCCAATTATTCGGAAATATTACCAGACCCTCAGGGAGTACAAATTTAATGCTTTGGGAGGTTCATACCCGCTTCCCCTTCAGCAAATCCAGCCTGGGCAAAGGATCGAAGATTTTCCGGCCTACCATGAACTTCTCAGGTATGCCCTGCATGATGTCCAGTTCAGGAACTTTCAGATTCCCAGTCTCAAAAACTGGCAATCGGTCAGCAATCCGGATAACGCCTTCTCGGGACAAGCCCAGATTTTTTACCCCCTGTATAGCGAGTATCTCCAGCGCCATGGCTGGGAGAACCGGGCTTTGAATTATCTGGTGGATGAGCCCCGTCCCCCGCAAAATGGTGCGGTGATGCAGGCCTTCTCCCTGGCCAAATCTCTTGCTCCGGGGATAAGGACCTTGAGCGCCGGCTGGCGGCCCTCCCCTGAATTTGCCCAAGTCATCAACATTTGGGCCCATCAGGCCTCTCATTACCGGGAAGATGAGAAAGAAAGGGGCAAGAGCCAGGGCCAGGAGGCCTGGCTTTATGCCAATCGCCTCCATGGCATCGATCACCCGCTGGCCCACCAGCGACTAATTGGTTGGCTTCTCTACCGGTATCAGTTTTCCGGGTATCTTTTCTGGGGCGTGAACTATTGGCCCCATGACCCCTGGACAACTCCCCCCGGCCCCCAGGACTTTTTCCGCCGGGGAACTTTTTACTACCCTCATCCCCACACCGGTCTCCCCATACCCACCACCAGGTTGGAGGCTCTGCGGCGGGGTTTTCAGGATTACCAGTATCTCCTGCTTTTCCACCAAGCCGGCCGCGATGGGCTGATCCCTCCAGAACCGCGGACCCCGATCCTCGCCAAAATTGATGGTTTTACCGACAACCTCTCCAGAAATTCTTTCCCGGTATCCATGTTTGACTTAGAAACTGTGCGCCTGCAGATAGGGGAACTCCTCGATAACCTCGATGGCATCCCAAAAGATGTGACGACAAAGGTGGAACAATGAAGATTGCTCATGTGGTAACCACGCTCAATGACACCAATGCCACCACCTGGGTGACCGCGCTGGCCAGGGACCAAGTTAACCGCGGCTGTCAGGTTGACCTGGTGGTGGGGCGCAACGCCTTGCCCAGGCTCATGGCGGAGAAGCGGGCCCAGGGCCTAAGGGTTATCCAGATAGCCAGCCTCAGAAAATATGTGCGGCCGCTTAAGGAAATTCAAGCCCTCATGGAACTATACCGCCTCTTCTCGGCAGAAGGCTACGACATCGTGCACACCCACCTGGCCAAGGCGGGGGTTATTGGACGGTTGGCGGCGAAAATGGCCGGGGTCCCCCGGGTCGTGCACTCGGTCTATGGCGCCACCTTTGCCCCCACCCAGCCATGGGCCCGGCGTCTTCTTTTCCGGGACATAGAATACCTGGCCGGCAGAGCCACGGATGCCTTTATTTTTGTGGGAAAAGAACTCCAGGAGGCTTATTGCCGGGCCGGGGTCTGTTCCCCCGCCAAGGGCCAGGTTATCTACTACGGCAAGGACCTTTCCCCTTTTCTGGCCATAGCCGGCCTTTCCCGGCAGGAGCGCCTAGCCCAACGGCAAGCCCTGGGCTTTGGAGAGGGGGACCTCATCCTGGGCAATGTCTCACGTATCGTCCCCTGGAAGGGTCATGATTATGCCGTAGAGGTTTTCAAAAGGCTCAAAGAAAGCTTCCCCACCCTCAAATTCATTATCGTGGGAGATGCCAAGACCCCTTCGGAGAAAGGCTTTAAGGAGCGCCTGGTGCAAAAGGTGCGACGGCTGGGTCTGGAGGGGGATATTATTTTTACGGGCTGGGTCCAGGATCCGTCCCCCCATTTTGCCATCTTCGACCTTTACCTGCTCACCTCCATGCCCCTGGAGGGGGTGCCGGGCGCGGTGATCGAAGCCGCAGTGGCCGGGGTGCCGCTGGTGGGCTTTGACTGCTTCGGGGTGCGGGAAATCCCGGGAGTCCTGGCTACCCTGGTGCCGCCCCGGGATGTTAAAGCCCTCACCAACGCCTTGAAGGACAAGCTGCACCACCTGGCTCAGGGCGATGGGGCCGGTTCTGCACATCAAATCCAGGAGATCCAGGATCAGATGCGCCGCCAATTCGACATGGGGAAAATGGTGAACGAAACCTGGGAAGTGTATCAGCAAGCTGTGAGGAATTGAGGTTATGGCGGAACCGGCCCTTATGAATGAGGCAGGGGAGCAGGGGTTGTTTGCCGGGATTATGGCCAGTTTCCCTGGGGAAAATCTCCACAGCGATATAATGGCAGGAGCGACTCCCTTCCAGGAGACGTTGCCTTACTTAAACGGCCGCTTAAAACGCAGCCTGGATATCCTCCTGGTGTTGTTATGTGCGCCCCTGGCGGTGTTCCTGGTGGGGCTTGCCGCTTTGGCCATAAAGCTTAGCAGCCGGGGGCCGGTGTTTTTTGTTCAGGAGCGCCTGGGGCGCAAAGCCATGCCCTTTCCCTGTTACAAGCTGCGCACCATGGTGGTGGGGGCCGAGCAAGGCACGCCCCAGTGGGCCGCCGCAGCTGATCCCCGGGTGACTCGGGTGGGGGGGCTGCTGCGCCGGAGCCGCCTGGATGAACTGCCCCAATTGTACAATGTCTGGCGGGGAGAGATGAGTTTTGTGGGGGTGCGGCCCATCCGGGAGCACTTTGCCAGGATTCTGGCGGCAAAGGAACCCCGTTATTACCTTAGATTTCTTGCCAAGCCCGGCCTTACTGGCTGGGATCAGGTGCATAACGGTTATCCCTGCACCCTGGAAGGTCAATTGCGCAAGTTCCGCTTTGACCTTTACTACCTGAAAAACGCCTCCCTTTGGCTTGACCTGCACATCTTAGGATCAACCCTCAAAGTAATGCTTAGGTGCCAGGGGCATTAGGAATCTGACCCCAGGGCCTGGCGGACCAGGGGCACGGTCTCATCGGGTTTGACCTTATACCAGGCGTTCAGGACCTTGCCGTTCTCGTCCATGAGAAAGGCAGACCTGATGATGCCCATACTCGTTTTGCCGTACATGCTCTTCTCTCCCCAGGCGCCGTAGGCTTGGGCTGCCACATGGTCGGGGTCGGACAGCAAAGGAAACCCTAAGCCGAATCTCTCGTCAAATCTCTTCTGATCAGCCGGTTTATCGGGGCTGATGCCCACCGCGGCCACCCCTAATTCCGCCAGTTCGGAGCGGGCATCCCGTATTTGACAGGCTTGCTTGGTGCAGCCCGGGGTTTCTGCCCTGGGGTAAAAATATAGAAGAAGTTTCTGGCCTTTAAAGTCGGCAAGTTGCACGGTATTGTCTTCCTGGCCGGTGAGGGTAAATCCGGGGGCCTGATCGCCGCTCTTGAGATGCGCCATGGGTATCCTCCATTTTTCCGAAAAAATTCTGTCTTTTGGACCCGGCCCTGCTTTTTTTCCGGGGTCAATGATATCTTCTTAATCACTTTTCTTCTTCAGGGAAAGACCTGATCATCATTTTTCTTGATTAATAACATAACTTACCTAAATTATGGATAATTGCCTATCACTCCGGGAGGTTTGCCGATGAAACCCAAAATAGGCTTCATGGGGCTGGGCATCATGGGCTCGGCCATGGCGGCCAATGTGCAGAAAGCCGGTTTTCCCCTCATGGTTTACAACCGGACTGCGCCTAAAGCGGACAGTTGGGGGCCGCAAGGGGTGGGGGTGGCATCGAGCCCTTATTCCCTGGCTCGGGCCACCGATACCATTATCCTCATGGTCACCGGCCCCGAGGCCATTGATCATCTCCTCTGGGGGGATAACGGTGCGGCCGCAGCCCTGAATGAGAAAAAAACCTTGATCAACATGAGTTCCGTGTCTCCCCGCTACACCAAAGAGTTGCATTACCGGCTGGCCCCTACCGGCGTCAGGTTTGTGGATGCTCCGGTTTCCGGCACCAAAAAGCCCGCGGAGGAGGGCGCCCTCCTTATTCTGGCCGGGGGCGAGGCGGCCCATGTGGCCGAAGTGGAACCGGTGCTGCTCACCATGGGGAAGAAGGTGGTTTATTGCGGCGGTGTGGGGCAAGGGTCCATGATGAAGATGACCATCAACCTCCTTTTGGGCCTGATGATGACGGGATTTTCGGAAGCGGTGCATTATGGCCAAAAAGGCGGGCTTGAGCTGGAAACCATCCTGGAGGTGATTCTCTCAGGTTCCTTGGCCAACGGTCTTTTTCAAATAAAAGCCGCCATGCTGCGGGAAAACGATTTCCCGGCCCAGTTCCCCTTGAAACACATGACCAAGGACGCCAAATTCATCGTGGATACGGCTTTTGAAACGGGGGCGCCGGCGCCCCTGGCCCATGTGCTCTTGCACTTGTATCGCCTGGGGGTTTCCCATGACCTGGGTGACCTGGATTTCGCGGCCATCGCCAGGGTCATAGCCGAGATGTAGCTTCTAGGGCAAGGGCTGTGGGCCTTGTTACCACCTTCAAACCGAGACCTTTGGGCAAATCATGGTCACCGGGGCTTGAAAAGACTGGGGAGGACCTGTCTTACAAAAAATCATCCTGTCTCAGCCAATGCTGCCGGGGGCGAACTGGACAAACCCGCCATCAAGTGACTATATTTTGGCAGAAGGGAAAAGGGAGCTAAGGTTGGCGTATTATCCTGTTTCTTGTCATCCTGAGTTAAGCGAAGCGAACTCACCTGTTGAAAAATGGAGATTCTTCACTACGTTCAGAATGATAACCTTTGATTGCAAAGGGTTTTCAGCATCCTGCCCGGCTTTTACCCCATCCCTCACCCAAATCCCCAACAGGAGGAAGCTGTGGCTGACAAAGTGCCCGTGATAGATGAGGAAGCGTGTATTGGCTGCGGGGCCTGCGAGGAAATGTGCCCCGAGGTCTTCAAGATGAACGAGTCTTTGGGTTTCGCTTTGGTGGTCAATCCGGGTGGCGCCGATGTCGCTGAAATAGAAGAAGTCATAGAGGCCTGCCCGGTAAACTGCATAACCTGGTCGGAGGGATAATTATGGCCACAAAAATTCCGATGATCGACACCGATGCCTGTATCGCCTGCGGCAACTGCGAGGCGGTGTGCCCGGCGGTGTTCCATCTGGATGAAAACCTGGGCTATTCGGAGGTGATCAAGCCCTACGGCGGTCCGGTCCCCTGTATTCAGGACGCCGTCGACCAATGCCCGGCCCAGTGCATCTCTTGGGAGGAGAGTGAGGCCTGAAGCGAATTCCCCGTTCCCTTTCCCCCAATCTATGGTAAGGTGATAGCGTCAGGTTCTGATAATCATTTAACAGAAAAAAGTTCGAAGGAGACAACCTGCCCTCGTACATGGCTTGATGCGCCTGAAGAGGGCATCACCCACCATGACCGAAACCCGCAAACTTTTCGGCACCGACGGTGTTCGGGGAGTGGCCAATGTCTATCCCATGACCGCGGAGATGGCCCTCCAGTTGGGGCGGGCTCTGGCCTATGTCATCAAGTACGGCCCCGGACGCCATCATATCGTGGTCGGGAAGGACACCCGTCTTTCCGGTTACCTGCTGGAATACGCCATCACCGCCGGCATCTGCTCCATGGGGGTGGACGTGATGCTCTTGGGCCCCATGCCCACCCCAGGGATTGCTTTTATCACCCACTCCATGCGGGCCGACGCCGGCGTGGTCATTTCTGCGTCTCACAACCCATATCAGGACAACGGCATCAAGTTCTTCAAAGGAGACGGCTACAAGCTGCCGGACGAGATCGAGGCCCACATCGAGAGCCTGTTGTCGCAACGAGAGTTCGAGGAAACCAGGCCCACGGCCACTGAGATCGGCCAGGCCTTCCGCATCGACGACGCCCGGGGCCGTTACATTTCCTATCTGAAGAGCACCTTTCCCAAGGAAATGGAACTGGACGGCTTGAAAATCGTGGTGGACTGCGCCCATGGCGCCACCTACCGGGTGGCCCCGGAGGTTCTGGGGGAATTGGGGGCCGAGATCATCCCCATCGGGGTGCGGCCCAACGGCAGGAATATCAACCGCTTATGCGGCGCCACCCACCCCGAAACCATGGCCCGCCTGGTGATCCGCTACCAGGCCGACCTGGGCATCGCGCTTGACGGCGATGGCGACCGCTGCATCCTGGTGGACCACAAGGGCCGGGTGGTGGACGGCGACCATATCCTGGCCATCTGCGCCCTGGATATGCACAAGCGGCAGACTCTGAAGCGGAAAACCGTGGTGGCCACCGTCATGTCCAATTTCGGGTTGGAGATGGCCCTTAAGAAAAATGGCCTGAAGTTGGTGCGCTCCAACGTGGGGGACCGGTATGTTCTGGAGGCCATGCTCAAGGGGGGATATAACCTGGGCGGGGAGCAGTCCGGCCATCTGGTGTTCCTCAACTACAGCACCACCGGGGACGGCATCCTGACGGCTTTGCGCCTTCTGTCGGTGATGCTGCGGGAGCAGAAATCCCTGGCGGAGTTGGCCGGTTGCCTGGAGGTTTATCCCCAGGTGCTCTTGAATCTCAAAGTGAAAGAGAGGCGGGACCTGGGGACCGTGCCCCGGGCCCAGAAGGCCATCCAGGCGGCGGAGAAACGCCTCCAGGGGTGGGGTCGCTTGCTGGTGCGTTTCTCCGGCACCGAGCCTTTATTACGGGTGATGGTGGAAGGGGATAAACCCCAGGAAATTAATGAGGTGGCTCAGGAACTGGTTCATGCGTTAGATGCCTGTTTGAACTCGGGGGGCGGTTCATGTTGATCGTTATGGATGTGGGCAACACCAACACGGTGATCGGCGTTTACCAGGGAGACCAACTCCTCAGCCACTGGCGCATTCGCACCGAAAAAGAGGTGACCATCGATGAGCTCGGCATCCTCATGAGTAACCTCTTTGCCTCCCAGGGCCTAAAGCTTACTTCGGATGCCGAGCTCATCATTTCATGCGTGGTGCCGCCCATGATCAACACCCTGGAGGGTTTTGCCCTGCGCTATCTCCAGGTCAGGCCCCTGTGGGTGGGGCCGGGGATCAAAACGGGCATGCCCATCCACTACGACAACCCCCGGGAGGTGGGGGCCGACCGCATCGTCAACGCCGTGGCTGCCTTTGATCAGGTCCAGGCCAGCGTTATCGTGGTGGATTTCGGCACCGCCACCACCTTTGACGTTATTTCCCGCCAGGGGGAATACCTGGGAGGGCTCATCGCCCCCGGAGTGATGATCTCCTGCGAGGCCCTGTTCATGAAAGCCTCCAAGCTTCCCCGGGTGGAAATATTTGCCAAACCGAAAAGTGTTATTGCCAAAGACACCATCAGCAGCATGAACGCCGGTATCATCTTCGGCTATGCCGGGCTCGTGGATGGCATTGTGGAGCGCATCAAGGTGGCCCTGGGGGATAATCCCAAAGTCATAGCCACCGGCGGGCTGGCTTGCCTGATAGCCTCTGAAACCCAGTGCATCGATTTCGTGGATGATTATTTAACCCTGAAGGGCCTGAAAATTATTTTTGATCGCAACCGCCAGCGCCGGGAGGAGCAGCGGGAACGGGGGCAGGCATGAGCAGCAATTTTTCCGGCGCCATCGGCCGCCGTTACCTCAAGGAAACCCGCTACAACAGGTCAGGACTGGGAGAGCCCAGTCTTTCCTACCCCCGCGGGCCCCTTTTTAAGGAATATACGGAGGTCTCCACCCGGGTTCCCCTCCTGCCTTTTAAGGAGCCGGCGCCCGCGGACCTCTGGAAAACCCTGGCCCAGCGCCGGTCGCTGCGCCAGTATCAGGACCGCTATCTCACCCAGGAGGAACTGGCCGCCCTGGTGTGGGCCACCCAGGGGGTCACCCTGGTGAGACAAAATTATCTTTTTCGCACCGCGCCCTCCGCCGGGGCCCTTTACCCGGTGGAAACCTACCTGGCCATCCACAAGGTGGAGGACCTGGAGCCGGGGATCTGGCACCTCCATGTGCCGGATTTTTCCCTGGAACTGCTGAAAAGCACGGACAGCCGGCAGGCCCTGGTGCAGGCCTGCCTGGGTCAACGCTTCATGGGAGAAGCCTCGGTGGATTTTATCTGGACAGGCATCCTCAATCGGGCCATGTGGAAGTACCGGGAACGGGCCATACGCTATATCTTTCTGGACGCCGGCCACATCTGCCAAAACCTGATGCTGGCCGCCACGGCCCTGAATCTGGGCTGCTGCCCGGTGGGGGCCTTTTTTGATGATGAAGTGGAGAGCCTGGTGGGAGCCGATGGCCTTGAGGAAGTGGCCCTTTATCTGGCTTCGGTGGGGCCGTTGTCGTGATAAGCCGGAACAATCGGATCAGGATTTTTCTTGCCTGATTCTTCAAGCTGCCCGAAAGGAGAAGATCATGAGACGTTTGCTGATGCTGTTTATCATGTGTTTGGCCATGGCGGTGACCTCCACCCAGGTCTGGGCCCAGGCCAGTGATATAGTAAAGCAAAAAACCGATGAGGCTGCCAAGGAATATCTGAAATCCGGGAATCTTTTGGCCGGGGAAGGAAAATTTGCGGCCGCCGTTGAATCCTACCGTAAGGCCATCCAAATGAACCCCAATTCAGCCGAAGCTTACAGCCTCATGGGTTCAGCCCTGGCCGAGGCCGGCAAGGCCCGGGAAGCCGAGGAAGCTCTGCGCAAGGCCGTGAGTCTCAAACCCACCTTCGCTGAGGGCTATTTCCATCTGGGGAATTTTCTGAAGGCCCAAGGCAAGACAGCCGAGGCCGAGGACGCCTTCCGCAAGGCCAGGCAATATTCGCGGTAGTGAGGGGACAACTATCGCAGTCCCTCAGTCCTGGGGAGGGCTCTTTGAGGGCCGCCGGAAACGCTCCCGTTCACTGAAAAGACAGCCGCAATAAGGTTGGCGGTAAAGTCCCATGGCCTTGCTTTGGGCCACACCCTCGGCCCAGCCCCGCCGGAAGTCCTCATAATAAAAATCTACGCCTGCTTCGGCCGCAGCCTGCCGGGCCATCTCCTGGATGAGCTCGTGCTGCTGATGGCGGCTGTACAGCAGGGTGGAGGAGAAAGCCGCAAATCCCCCGGCCTGGGCGGCCCGGGCCGCCCGCCCCAGGCGCAGCCGGTAGCAAAAGCGGCAGCGATCCCCTTCCCGAAAAGCCACCAACCGGAAAAACTCCTCAATATCGTAGTCCAGGTTCCAAACCACCGGCAGCTCAGCCCTGGCGGCGTAGTCCTCCAGGGCCTTGATCCGTCGCTGGAATTCCTGATAGGGGTGGATGTTGGGGTTGTCAAAATACCCCTGCACCTGATGTCCTGAGGTCCGCAGCGACTCCACCGGATAAATGGCGCAGGGTCCGCAGCAGATATGCAAGAGGAGTTTCATGGCTGGTGGTTAGCGGAGGAGGGGGCTAATGGTCGCAGTCCCTTACCCCCCCTCGGACCCCCCACCCCCAAACCCTTAACATGTTGATAATCTAAGCTCTTACAGAGCCGTGGCCGAAGGCCCCGGCTCTGTAAAACCCTCAATGGGTAGGGAGGGGGGTATGGGGGGAGGGCAGGGAGCCCCGCTCCCTGGCCCTCCCCCCAGAATTTCAATACCCCATCCGTGCCTTGACCACCTGGCCCAGGTCGGCGATGGTCTTGGCCACGGTGATGCCCGCGGCTTCCAGCGCGGCGATTTTATCCGAGGCCTTGCCGCTGCCCCCCGAGATGATGGCCCCGGCGTGGCCCATGCGTTTTCCCGGCGGCGCGGTTTGCCCGGCGATGAAGGCCACCACGGGTTTTTTGAAATTGGCCTTGATGAACGCCGCGGCTTCTTCTTCCGCGGTGCCGCCGATTTCCCCGATGAGCACCACCCCCTCGGTCTGAGCATCACCCGCGAAGAGCTTCAGCATGTCGATGAAATTGGTGCCGATGATGGGGTCGCCGCCGATGCCCACGCAGGTGGACTGGCCGATGCCCAGCAGGGTCAACTGGTGCACGGCCTCATACGTCAGGGTGCCGCTACGGGACACCAGCCCCATGGGGCCGGGCTTGTGGATGTGCCCCGGCATGATGCCCACCTTGGCTTGCCCCGGCGAGATGATGCCCGGGCAGTTGGGGCCGATGAGGCGGATGTCGGTGCCCTCGAAGGTCCGCATGACCTGGACCATCTCCAGGGTGGGGATGCCCTCGGTGATGCAGACAATGACCTTGATGCCCGCGGCCGCGGCTTCAAAGATGGCGTCCGCGGCAAAGGCCGGGGGCACAAAGATCAGGGAGGTGTTGGCTCCCGCCTCGTCGGCGGCCTGGGCCACGGTGTTGAACACCGGGATGTCGTCCATCTTCTGGCCGCCCTTGCCCGGAGTGACCCCGGCCACCACCTTGGTGCCATAATCGCGGCAGGCCCGGGCGTGAAAGGAGCCTTCCTTGCCGGTGATCCCCTGGACCACCACGCGGGTGTCGTTGTTCACTAAAACGCTCATTGTTATCCTTCCATGACCTGATTTTTATCGGAAAACAGATTAGGATGCGCTGCTTCGGTTAAGTAGGCCCGGACGCGCCGTTCGGCCAAGGTTATATAGCTTTCTTCAATCTCGTAGCCCACGAAGCGGCGTCCCGCCTTGAGGGCGGCAATGGCCGTCTGCCCGCTCCCCATGAAGGGGTCCAGGATTACTTCGTCTGAGTACGTATAAAGCTGTATCACGCGGAACGGCAGCTCCACCGGAAAAGGGGCCGGGTGCCCTACTTTTTTGGCCGATTCCGCCGGGAAGGTCCACACACTTTTGGTGAATTCCAGAAATTCTTCCTTGGAGATGGTGCTCTCCCGGCCGGCCACCTTTTTCCTGGAGAAATTCCCCTTGGAAAAAACCAGAATATATTCGTGGGTGTCCCTGAGGGTGGGGTTGGCCGCTGATTTCCAACTGCCCCAGGCCGTGGACGCCGCGGCGGAGGCCCCCTTGTCCCAGATGATCTCCCCCCGCATGAGAAAGCCCAGGTCCACCATGTCCCGGATGATGTAGGCATGCAGGGGAATGTAGGGCTTGCGCCCCAGGTTGGCCACGTTGATGCAGGCCCGCCCACCTGGAACCAGGACCCGGTGCACCTCCTGCCACACCCGCTTCATAAAGGCCAGATACTCCTCCAGGGTGAAATCCTCGTCATAATCCTTGCCCACGTTGTACGGCGGGGAGGTCACCATGAGGTGCACGCAGGCTTCCGGCAGTTCCGCCATGTTTTCGGCGGAGCGGCAGAAAATGGCGTTGACCGCGTTCCCTGGGAGGGGGTTTTCCCAATACGGGACCTCCTCCTCCCGGGGGAGCCCGGCATAGAGCCTTTTGCCATAAAATTCCCGGGCGTCATGGCTCACCCTGCCCGGCGACCCGAAGGCCGCGGTCCTGGTGCCGGTTTTTCTGGGCCTGGGGGGCATGCTCTCAGAACCTGCGCTTCATGACGTTTTCAGAGGCCGGGGTTTTTTCCCCTGCTTCTTGGGCCACAACGGCGTGCCGTTGTCATCCCTGAGCTTCATGACTTGGCCGCCCTTCGTCACTTCGGCGGCGGTAATGGAGGTTCTGCCCTTAGGCCCGGTTATCCGGGAGCCCTTCACTTGAACTTTATCTCCGGCCGCCAGTTTTACGGGTAAATTGTCAACAAATTTGGCCGGACCCAAAAAGACCAGGATGGTTTCCTTGTCGGTTTTCAGGTGGAAGCGCACCACATTGCCCTTGCCCCCCTGACGCACAGGACCCCGCTGCACATCCACCACCTCACCCGCCAGGGTTTCCACGGTGCCGGGATTGTAGAAGCGGCGGGGGCCGACGCTCTTGGGGGTTGCAACCGGCGGGGCAACCGCAGGCGCGGGGGGCGGAGCGGGTTGCATGACAGGCGGACTGGGGGTTTGGACCGAAGGTGGCTCAACCGGCGGCGGGGCCGCGGGGGGGCCGCTGGTCTGGGCCAACACTGCTCCACTCCAGATGAGCAGACAACTTCCCAAAAAAAACCGAAAAAAGGTTCGTTTCATGCTCGTATCTCCTGTAGGACAGATCAGGGAAATGAATTACTGCTTCTGGGCGCCCGGTCCCTGACCCCGCCAAGCCGGCATGCCCTGGTCGTCCCAAAATTTCATGACTTTGTTCCCCTTGGTGACCTCATTAGGCAGGATAACCATCTGGTTTTCCAAGGTGATTTTGGAGCCCCGCACTTTGATGGGGTCGCCGGGGAAGAGTTTGGCTTCTTGTTTTTCCAGGTACCATTCCGGTCCCAGATAAATAGTCACGGTTTCCTGGCCGGTTTTCATTTTGACGAGAATCCGGGCCGGGAGATCCATCCGCCCGGCGGTGACCTTATCGATGGACTCGATGGTCCCTTCCAGGGTGGTCACGGTTTTAGGGTCATACATCCGCCCCATGGGCCAGCCTTCTGAGGCGGGACTTTTTTCCTGGGGTTGGGCCTGAACCCACGTGGCTAAAACGCCAACAAGCATTAAGATACCCAGCAGCATCGTCATCTTTTTCATGGAAAACTCCTTTGATTCCTTATGTTACTGTTTCGGGGTCCGGGAAGGGGTCCACAGGGGCCTCCCCGGTTCGTCCCGAAACTTCATGATTTGTGCGCCTTTTTTCACCTGTTGGGGGAGGGGCAGGGGGCAGAAATTCCAGGTTCAACCTTCCGGTTTGGCCGGTTGAAGCCCCTTACTGCACCAGGCCCGCCACCTTGCGGGCGGCATCTTGCATGTCCTGAGCCACTGTGAAGGTAAGGCCGGATTGATCCAGCAGCCGGCGTCCTTCCTCCACATTGGTGCCCTCCAGGCGGATGATGATGGGCACCTTTACCTGGACTTCCTGCACGGCCTGGATAACCCCTTCGGCCAGGCGGTCGCAGCGCAGAATGCCCCCAAAGATGTTGATGAGCACCCCTTTGACCCGGGCGTCGGACAGGATGATGCGGAAGCCGTTGGCTACCATTTCCGCGGAAGCGCCCCCGCCCACGTCCAGAAAGTTGGCGGGCTCGGCCCCGGCGGCCTTGATGAGGTCCATGGTGGCCATGGCCAGGCCGGCCCCGTTCACCATGGCGCCCACGTTGCCGCTCAGGCGGATGTAATTGAGGTTGTGTTTCCGGGCCTCGTGTTCCAGGGGATCCATTTCGTCCGGATCATCCATGGCGGCCAAATCGTGGTGCCGGAAAAGGGCATTGTCGTCCAGGTTGATCTTGGCGTCCAGGGCCAACAGTTCCCCGGATCCGGTGAGCACCAGGGGGTTGATCTCCGCCAGGGAGCAGTCCAGTTTGACAAACATGTTGTAGAGATTGGTGATAAAGCTGGAGGCCGCCCGCAGGTTTTCCGGCGGCAGACCCACCCCGAAGGCCAAATTGCGGGTTTGAAAGGGCAAAAGCCCGGCAGCGGGGTCCACCGCCTCCTTGATGATCAACTCCGGGGTTTTGGCCGCCACTTCCTCGATTTCCATGCCCCCGGCGGAGCTCATCATGATGACCGGCCGGGACAGGCTCCGGTCAATGACGATGCCCAGATAGTATTCCTTTTTGATGTCCTGGCCCTGCTCCACCAGCACCTTCTGCACCAGGCGCCCCTCGGGGCCGGTCTGGGGGGTGATAAGGGTCATGCCGATGATCTGGGCCGCAGCCTTTTCCACTTCCGCAGGGGTATCGGCCAATTTGATGCCGCCGCCTTTGCCCCGGCCGCCGGCGTGGATCTGGGCCTTGACCACAAAGGGTCCCTTTTCCAGGTCTTCGGCCACCTGCCGGGCCTGAGCGGGGCTTTCGGCCACCCCGCCTTGGGGCACAGGCACGTTGAATTTTTGCAACAGCTCTTTTCCCTGATACTCATGAATTTTCATAGAAAACCTTCCTTGGGTCCATGTGTGGCTAAACTTCTTCAATATAAATAAAAACCTCGGGAGGTCAAAAGGAAATCGGCAGGGACGGGGAAAGGGGAGGGAAAAAGAGGCCCGTGCTACCAGCCATAGGGGGGTGGGAGGGGAGTTTGAGGGGAGGGCGGTGGAGCCACTGCTCCCCCGGCCCTCACCTCAATTACTAAAAATACCCCATAGCCCGGAGGCGTTTCATGATTTCTTCTTTGTTCTGGTCCCGGCCGGCCCGCTCGGACCTGCCGGGTATGCCGGTTTTGGTGCAGGGTTCGCAGCCCAGGCTGCGGTAGCCTTTCTGATAGAGGGTGCAGTAAGGCACATTCCGGCTTTTGATGTAGGACCAGATGTCCAGCTCGCTGAAGTGCAAAATGGGCTGCACCCGGTAGTGGGGCGGAGTTTCGTAATGCACGAAGTACTCATCTTTAGCCCGGTCCGGGTGTTCGTCCCAGCGCATGCCGGTGATGAGGGCCTGCCAGCCGTACTTGGTGATGGCCCGGGCGATAACCTCCGCCTTGAGGCGGAAGCAGCACTCCCCCTTGTCAGCGGCAATGTCAATCTCCTTTAGGGCCTCGTCGTTGCGTTCGATAATCAAATCGAGGCCCCAGGCGGCGGCTATTCCGTCCCGAAAGGCGTAAATTTCCTTGAATTTCACCGAGGTGTCGATATTCAGCACCGGGATGGGGACTTTACCACCCCCCAGTTCCTTAAGGAGATGGAGAGTGGTGGTGGAATCCTTGCCGCCGGTCCAGGCCAGAGCGATATGGCCGGAGAAGCGCTCCAGGGCTTCTTTCAATATGGCCTGACTTTTCTTGACTTTTTCTTCCAGGGATTGCAAATTCATGACAATATCCTTTGAGCCCTCTCGAATTTACCTTATCATCGGCAGAACTTTCCCCAAAACTTAAGGTTTTTTTTCAAAAGGCCCTAATTTTTCTGCCATCACCTGCCGGAGGGCCCGGACCTGGGGGGCCAGGTCGGGATCGCCAACCAGGTCGCGGCTTTCCCCAAAATCATGATTCAAATCATAGAGTTCCAGGCGGCCGTCGGCCCACTCAATCACCTTGAAAAACTCCCGGTCAATGACGCAGCGGCAGGGCTGCATAAAAGGCTCGGGCCGGTAGTCCGGCACCTTTTTCAGGATGGCCTGGAGGCCGATATTCTGGTAATGCTCGGCAAAGGCATAGTCCCGCTCGGCGCCCAGCAGGGACCGGGAACTCTCCGGCAGGGGCAAGGGGGCCTCCGCCACCTCAAGGATGGTGGCGAACAGGTCATGCAACTGCGCCAGCCGAGGGGATTCCCCCGGGGCCTTGAGGCCGGCGGGATATTTTATTATTAGGGGAATCTGCAAAATTTCATTGTACAGGCTGAACATGTGGCCCCAAAGACCATGCTCTCCCAAGGCTTCCCCATGGTCGGAGGTCACCGCCAGCAGGGTGCGGTCCTTGACCCCCTGGGCGCCGAGGAACTGGTAAAAATCAAACAACATCTGGTCCAAAAAGTACAGCCCCTGGTCATAGAGCAGATAAATCTTGTCCATGAGCTCTGCAGGCAGTTTTTCGATGTAGAAATCCTGGTGATCGTATTGATACAGTTTTCTGCGTTCCTGGGCGGAAATATCAATGATGTTATTATAGGCAAGGGGGGGATTATATTTCCAATGGGTCTCCATGAGGTTTAAAAATAAAAATAATGGTTGTTTGTCCTGATATTTTTTCATGAGATACTTGGCCAACTTAAAACTGCGTTTGGTGGCCCCGGAGGTTTTATTATAAAGATCCGTAAACTTTTTTTTGTAAAGTCTTTCGCAAATATTTTGCATGGGAAAAAGATAGCGCTGGTTTTTGAAAATATATTGCAGAAAAAGCCGCAAGCGCCCCAGTTCCCGGTCGGTGACTTCCCTGATGAATTTGGTGTTTGCCTTGTCCTGATGGTAGCCCTCGGAAAAGAAGGGGGTGTCCATCTCATAAAAGACGTCGAAACCCCGCTGATTCCCCACCAAGCCGTTGCAGGAGATGCCCACCGTGTGGTAGCCCATTTGCTGGAGCACTTCAGGGAGGGTATAGAAAATCTCCGGGACCAGGGTGACTTTTTCCTCAAGGCCCAGTTCCGAAGGATACAAGCCGGAAAACAGGGAAAGGTGCGAGGGGATGGTCCAGGGGGAGGTGGCGAAACAAGAGCGGTAGAGGGTAGCTTCCTGGGCGAGGCGCTCGAGCCCCGGCGTGGTTGGCCGGGTGTGGCCGTACACGGAGCAGCGCCGGGCCGCGGCGGTGTCCATGACCACTAAAATAATGTTGGGGAGCCGCTGAGAGCTCATCGGGGCTTATGGCGCCGGGGGTGCAGTCCCTGGGGCGGCCTCATGCCGGCCTGGCCGCGGCTGCGGGGAAAAGGTGGGAGAGTTTCTCCAGAACGGTGAGGCCGCAGCAATGGGGATAGTGTTTGATGAGGAAGGGGTTGACAAAGTCGATAAACTCTTCCTTTTCGTTGAAACTTTTGCCGAAGTACACCTCCAGGGCCTTGATGACTCCCCGGCTGTTGTCCCAACCCAGGTCCACACTGCCGTCTTTGCGGAAAATATAGGTGGACAGATTGGTGTCGTGGAAAAAGACCTTGGCGTGGTCGGCCAAAAAGGGGAAATAGCCCCGGATTTCCTCGAGAGTGTGCTCGAAATAGTGGCTGGTGTCGATGAAGAGCACGTCAATGACCGGCTCGATGTGCCGTTCCCGACACCAGGCCTCGAATTTTTTAGCAAATTCCACGTCGTCCTGCTGGATGAAAAGCCAGTCCTGCCAATCGATGGCCCTGGAGCAGTCGTTGATGTCGACGCTCACCAGCTTGGCGCTGCACAGGCGGGCCACCTGGGCAAACACCCGGGCGCTCTCCCCCTTGGCCACCCCCAGTTCCACGATGAGGCGGGGATTCATGGTGAGGGATTCCACAAAAAGGGTTTCCAGGTGTTCGTTCATGGCCGTGCGCGTGAGGCTGTTGCGCTTGATGTCATTGAGGGCCGGGAGGTTCGTGGTGAAGGGGGTATTGGGGTGTCTGGCGGCCACCAAGTTATAGAGACTCCTGAATCTTTTGCGGCAGGAGTGTATGTGCTTTTCCCAATTCATGATCGTTGCGGCCGGCCTGGCGGCTCAATCCCGGAACGCGGCGGTGGCCGCGTTCCGGTCCCAGACTCAGTTTTTCAGCCCCTCCTGAAGCCTGATAATTTCCTGGCAGCGCCCCTCGCGGTTGAGCTTGACCACCACTCCCTGAAGCTGGATATTCTGGGCGGCCACCTTGAAGGGCTGGGGCCGCTGGGACAGGAAGCGTTCCAGGATGACTTCGGTTTTCATGCCGATAACGGAATTGATGGGCCCGGTCATGCCCACGTCGCTGATGTAACCGGTGCCCTGGGGCAGCACCCGCTCATCCGCGGTTTGCACATGGGTATGGGTGCCCAGCACCGCGCTGGCCCGGCCGTCCAGAAACCAGCCCATGGCCAGCTTTTCACTGGTGGCCTCGGCGTGCATGTCCACGATAATGACCTTGACTTCCGGGGGAATTTGGGCCAGGACCGCATCCACGGTGCGGAAGGGGCACTCCAGGGGATTCATGAAGACCCGGCCCTCCAGGTTGATGACCGCAGCCTTTTCCCCGATGGCGGTTTCGAGCACGGCAAAGCCCCGGCCCGGGGTGTCCGGCGGATAATTGGCGGGCCTGATCAGGCGGTCGGTGTCCTCGAGATAGGGGACGATGTCTTTATGCTTCCAGATATGGTTGCCGCTGGTCAAAAGATCGATGCCCATATTGAGGAGCTGGTCCGCCACCGACGGGGTGATGCCGATGCCGCCGGAAGCGTTCTCCCCGTTGGCCACCACAAGATCAATGAGATGGCGGTCCACCAGGCGAAAGAGCAGCTCTTCCACTGCCCGCCGTCCCGGAGAGCCGACGATGTCACCCAGGAACAGGAGGTTCATCAGCGGGCGTACTCCACAGCCCGGGTTTCCCGGATGACCATGACCTTGACCTGGCCCGGATAGGTGAGCTCATGTTCGATCTTTTTGGCCACATCCCGGGAGAGCAGGGTGGCCTCCTCGTCGCTCACTTTGTCGCTCTCCACGATGAGGCGGATCTCCCGGCCGGCCTGGATTGCATAAGACTTGCTGATGCCATTGAAGGAGCGGGCCACTTTTTCCAGGTCTTCCAGGCGCTTGATGTAGGTTTCCAGCATTTCCCGCCGGGCCCCGGGCCGGGCGCCGGAAAGGGTGTCCGCGGCCTGCACCAGGATGTCCAGGATGCTTTCCATGGGCACGTCTTCATGGTGGGCCGCCACGGCATGCACCACCTTGCTGGATTCGCCGTAGCGCTTGGCCAAATCCGCGCCGATGAGGGCGTGCACCCCCTCGGCTTCATGGTCCACCGCCTTGCCGATGTCGTGGAGAAGGCCCGCCCGCCGGGCGTGCTTTTCATTAAGCCCCAACTCCGCAGCCATAATGCCGCAAAGATAGCAGACCTCCAGGGAGTGCTGCAGCACGTTCTGGGCATAGCTGGTGCGGTATTTGAGTTTGCCCAACAGTTTAATCATCTCGGGATGGAGACCGTGGACTCCTGAATCGAAGGCCGCCTCTTCTCCAGCCGCGCGAATTTTCTCTTCCATTTCCAGGGTGACCTTGGCCACGATCTCTTCAATGCGCCCGGATGGATGCGGCCGTCGGAGATCAGGCGCTCCAGGCTCACCCGGGCCACTTCCCGGCGGATGGGATTAAACGCGACAAAATCACCGCTTCGGGAGTGTCGTCAATGATAATGTCCACCCCGGTGGCGGCTTCCAGGGCCCTGATGTTGCGCCCTTCCCGGCCGATGATGCGTCCTTTCATCTCCTCGTTGGGCAGGGGCACCACACTGACGGTCTGCTCGGCCACGTGGTCGCTGGCGTAGCGCTTAATGGCCAGGGCCGTAATTTCCCGGGCCTTGCGGGACGCGGTCTCCCGGGCTTCGGTGTCGATGCGCTTGACCATGCGGGCGGCCTCGGTGCGCACCTCCCGTTCCATGGTCTTGAGGAGTAAATCTTTGGCTTCCTGGGCGGTCAGGCCGGCGAGCTGCTCCAGGCGGGCGTTTTGTTCATGCAATAATTGCTGATAACGCTCCTCTTTTTCTCCCAGACTCTTTTCCAGCAGGTTTAATTGTCGGGTCTTTTTGTTAACTTCCGTTTCCCGCTCGTCTAACAGCGATGCCTTCTTCTCCAGATTCTCCTCTTTTTGCAGGAAGCGCCTCTCCAACAAGGTTAATTCCTGGCGCCGTTCCTGGGTTTCCTTTTCAAAATCCTGTTTGAGTTGGTAAAGTTGGTCTTTGGCCTGTAGCCGGGATTCCTTCTTGGTGTTCTCGGCTTCTTTGCGGGCTTCATCCAGGATTTTCTTCCCCAGGCTTTCCAGAGACTCGATATGAGACTCCATGAGACGCTTGCGGTAGAAAAAGCCCGCCAGGAACCCAAGCCCGGTCATCACAACCGTGAGCCCAATGGCTAAAAATATATTCATGGGGGGTTCCCCTCGTGTTATATAGATTCCTCACCTGGGCGGGGACTGTTCCCGGACCCGGTCAGGTGCTTGATCGTGGCGGTCGGGCAAAGGGCGAGTATGTGGCGGTGACTACAAGGGGGCGAAGGGCGTGGAGCAAGGGCCTGAGAGGAGTTGGTTTTCCCTGACTCTCAAAGCCCGAAAATCTGAAGAAAAGAACCTTGCGGTTCTAATAATGCTTCTCGGATTTACCTCCTTTCCTGGATTTTCCAGTGAACCTGCCGCCTCCCCTAAGGGGCTGGGGTGGTTCACCAGAAGTGCGTATATGGGACCGGGTTTGCCCCGGAGTGACATCCACTTCCCTTGCCGTGCTCGCCTGACGCCTTCCCAGATTGGTTAAGTGCTTTACTTACCCAGGTTGCCTCTCCCCCAAGCGGCCGGCCTCACGGCCCCGGGGGCGCTGAAACGTTTACCACCTCCAGTTTCTGCAGCAGTTTCCGTGAGCGTTGCTCGATCTCGGTTTGCAGCTGCTGATAATTCTCCTGCAATTCCTGATAATTATCCTGACTTTCCAGATTTTCAAAAGCCAGGTTTAAGGCCGCCAGGATGGCCAGATCAGCCAGGGGGCTGGCGGGAAAGGCCCGCTGCAACTCCCGTAGTTGCTCATCCACCATGTGGGCCACTGATTGGAGTTTGTCCGGGAGCATGGGGCTGGTCAGGGTTAATGATCGCCCGAGAATCTCCACGGTTACGTTTTGGGGCTCTTGTGCCAAGGGTTAGGTTGCTTCTCCTAAATCGAGAATTTTGAGTCTGTTCAGGATCTTATCGATCCGCTGACGCACCATCTCCTTCTCCCGGGTTATTTGTTCCAGGGCCGCTTCCGCTTCTTTGAGAGCCCGATCTTTGGTGAGCAGAGCCTGTTCTTTGACGGCCAGGGTTTCTTTGAGTTCGGCGATGGCCTGTTTATAACTTGCATATTGGTTGAGGATTACTTCCAGTTTCTGATCCAGCTCGGTAAACAGGTCCGTTACCACCTTATCTCCCCCCCAGGATTTATTTTGATTGTGCTCTTGCGAGGCTCAAATGTCAAGCACTTTTCCCTGAGAGAAGGCCTCGGGGCTTGCCTGAGAGAAGCTGTAAGCTGTCGGCCATAAGCTTGAAACCTTGGGCTTTTAAAAACCAAATCTCCTCATCTATCCGAATGGAGATTCCCCCAAAGAATCTCAACGCTCATTTTATACCGAGTCAAGACCTCTGCGAAAGGCATTCTGGTCATCCTAAGCAAAGCGAAGGATCTCGTATTTTTTAAAAGGTCCTTCTCAGGAACGATCAGTTTCCAGACTTTACCTGGTCGCGGGCATCCTGCCCGTGCCTGGACGGGCTGGAAGCCCGTCCTGCCGTGGCATCGTCAAGGGGTTGGGGGAGTGGGTTTGGGAGAGGGGGCAGGGGTCCACTGACCCCTGGCCCCCTCTCCCAAAGACTATAAGCCGCCATCTCTCTTACCGGCAGGCCTGGCGCAGCTTGGCGGCCAGGTCGGTGAAGCGCCGGATAGGCTTATCGTTTTTAATGGCGATGGCCAGGGCCTTTTTGCTGCCCAGGAGCACCACCAGGCGGCGGCCCCGGGTGAGCGCGGTATAGAGGAGGTTGCGCTGCAGGAGCAAATAATGGTGGGTGGTGAGAACCAGGAGCACGCCCGGAAATTCGCTGCCCTGGGCCTTGTGCACCGTCACCGCGTAGGCCAGGGTGATCTCCTCGCCCTCTCCGGGTTCATAGGCCACTGCGGCCCTCGAAATCCACCTGGAGCTGGCCGGTGGCGGTATTGAGCCCGGACACCTGGCCGATGTCGCCGTTGAATACTTCTTTGAAATAATTATTCTTCAGTTGCATGACCTTGTCACCCCGGCGGTAGACCCGGGCCCCGAAGTTGAATTTGGGGGACCTGCCGTTTAGGCGCTGCTGCAGTTCGTGATTCAGGGTCTGCACGCCCACCGCGCCCCGGTGCATGGGGGTGATGACCTGGAGGTCCCGCACCGGGTCAAAGCCGTAGCGTTGGGGAGCTCCCGGCAGACCAGATTGAGGAGGCTGGCCTTGATGGCCTCGGGTATCCAGGCGGGGGACAAAGACAAAGTCCTTGCCGGCCTCAAAACCGGCCAGTTCAGGAAAGACCCCCTGGTTGACCCGGTGGGCGTTCACCACGATGAGGCTCTCCCTGGCCTGCCGGTAAATCTGGGTGAGGCGGGCCACCGCCACCACCCCTGAGTCCATCAGGTCCTTGAGGACGTTGCCCGGCCCCACTGCGGGGAGCTGGTGCACGTCTCCCACCATGATGAGGCGGGCGCCGGGGGGCACGGCCCGGAGCAAATGGTACATCAGGTAGGTGTCCACCATGGACATTTCGTCCACCACGATGGCTTCGGCCCGGAGGGGCTCAGAGGCGTTGCGGCGGAAGCCCCCGGTCTGGGGGGAAAATCCAGGGCCCGGTGGATGGTGGTGGCCTCAGGCCCCGGTGGTTTCGCTCAAACGCTTGGCGGCCCGGCCGGTGGGGGCCATGAGCAGGACCCGGGCCCCCACCGCCTGGTAAAGGTCCAGGATGCAGCTGACAATGGTGGTCTTGCCGGTGCCGGGGCCGCCGGTGATGATGACCAGCTTGTCCTTGAGGGCCAGGGCCACCGCTGGGCCTGCTCCCGGGGAGGGTAAGCCGCGCTGCTCCTGGACCCGGGCTGATGAGGTCCTCCAGATGCAGGGGCGGCGGCTTGCGCCAGGGTGGTCTAGGCGGCCCAGGTCCTGGGCGATGCCGTTTTCCGCCACCCAGGCTGGTTTGTTGTACACGCCCCGTGCCGTCCTGGCAGGTCCTGGCAGCACCACCCGCCCTGCCCGGGCCAGGTCCTCCAGGGTCTTTTTCAGGGGCTGGCGGGCGACCTGGAGCAATTCCTCGGTTCGCTCAAGGAGCATCTCTTCCGGCACATAGACGTGGCCTTCCCCGGCCATGGTGTCCAGGAGGTGCAGCAGTCCCGCGGCCAGGCGGGCCGGGGTCAGGGGGTCCAGGTTGAGGCGGGCCGGCCAGGCGGTCGGCGGTGAGAAACCCCAGGCCGTGGATGTCCAGGGCCAGTTGGTAGGGGTTGGTGGTCACCACATCCACGGCCTGATCGCCATACTGCTTGATAAATCTTGGTGGCCATGCCCATACCCACGCCCAGGCCCTGGAGGGCCACCAGGACCTCCCGGGCCGCTTTGTGGGTTTGCCAGTCCCGGGGGATCTGCTGAAGGCGCTTTTCGGCCGATCCCGGACACTTCCGTCAGGCGCTCCGGGGTGTTCGTCGATGACCGTCAGGGTGTCCGCCCCGAAATGGGCCACCAGGCGCTTGGCCAGCTCCGGGCCGATGCCCTTGATCAGCCCCGAGGCCAGGTATTTTTCAATACCGGCCACGGTGGCGGGGAGCACCGCGTACCACCAGATGACCCTGAACTGCTCGCCCCACTTGGGATGCACCTCGTAGCGGCCCTTGAGCTCGAGCTGCTCCCCTTCCTGGGCGCCGGCCAGGGGGCCCACAACGGTGACGGTGTCCCGGCGGCCCTTGACCCTGAGGCGCACCACGGCGTAGTGGCTTTCGGGGTCGGCGAAGGTCAGGCGCTCCACCGTCCCTTCCAGGGCGATGAGGGGAGTGGTGTCTGGGGTGGGGGAGTTGGGCTGCTTGGGGGGTGTCAAGGAGGCGCGCTCATGCCGGGGATATCAGCCGGTTACCGGCACCGTGAGGATTTTGTGGCTCACCCCCCGGCCCAGAGCCACTCGGCCGCCGTTCACCCCCACCATGATGAGGCCCCGGTTGTTTTGGATGATGGTGACTTCCTGGCCCAGGTTGAGGCCCAGGGAGGTCAGGCGGGACCGCTGCATGCGCCCCCCGGCGAAGTTGCTAATGCGCACCCGCTGGCCGGCGGGCACCTCGGAGAGCGGGGTTTCAGGCTGGGTGGTCTTGTCGGTCATGGATTTTATGCTGTTTTCTATTTGTGGGTATAGCATTTGATGTTGAAAAGTAAATTAGAGTTCTTTCCGGGCGATTCCTGGCCGCCCCCTCCGGCGTGCCCGGCACGCCCTTTGTTAGGAAAAGTTCAAGGTTCAAAGTTCAAAGTTGATGGCCTGGTAAAAAGTCATTTTTCCCCCTCACCCTAACCCTCTCCCCCAAGACGGAGAGGGGATTAATGAGGCAATATCAATGAGATAGACAGCATCCATTAAGAGTGCAGTTCTTGATATGATGGCAGTTTTGACTTTTTACGGCTCTATCAAAGTTCTAATTTAAGCTGTAGGGCGGGAAAGCGTAGCGCATCCCGCCTTCAGACGCTCGGCCGATAAACCCCTTGGCGGGCGCGGGACGCCCGCCCTACCGATCCTTGATTTACAGAGTTGAACCAAAAGCTGATGAGCAACTGCTATGTAATACCGAGTTGCAGACGAACGGTGGCACAGGCTTTCCAGCCTGTGCAGGCGCAGGCTTAGCCTCGCGGCTACAAAAAATGCTGATTGAGTGCAATTTGGTATAACATATTGATAATTAATTTCTTTTGCCGAAGACCGAAAACTGAAAACTGAAAACCGTATTACCCGTTGTCAGTCCTGCTAGCCTGCCCGGAGCGGCAACTGCGGCAATAGCCCTTTACCTCCCAATGGTGGCTGATGATGAGGTAGCCGTAAGTGCTGGACAACTGCTTTTCCAGGGGCGCCAGGCCCGGGGCCTCGAATTCCACGATTTCGCCGCAGCCCAGGCAGCGCAAATGGTTGTGGTCCTGGTGGCCGTAAATGTGCTCGTAATGCCAGTGGCCGTCGGTATAGTCCACTTCCCGGACCAGGCCGCAGTCCAGGAGCAGACGCAGAGCGCGGTACACGGAGGCCTTCGAGACCTTGACGCCTTTGCGCCGCAGACGCAGATAAAGCTCCTCCACGTCAAAGTGCTTGTGCACGGCAAAGACTTCCGCCAGGATGACTTCCCGCTCCGGGGTGCGCCGCAGGCCCCGCTGGCGGATAAAATCCTGGAAGATCTCCAGTTCCGACTTCATGCTTATTTTTAAAGTTATTGAGTTTAAATTGCAATAATATTTTCTCATGTATCGGTCAAAAAATGCACAAAGATAAATTTCACAGCTCTCGGGTGGGCGAATGAAGGATTTAAAGGAATGGGACCAGGGTCTGGAAGCTCGTGATACTGGGATCGCAGCCTTCTGTCCCATCCCTCGAGATTTCTCCCTAACCCCCTTCACATGAAACGGGAGCACAGGCTTTCAGCCTGTGCAGAAACAGGCAGGATGCCTGTTCTCCCAATAGAGGGTAGGCGAAGGGAGGACTTGGGAAGGGAGCGCGTAGGGGCGGGTTCCAAACCGCCCTTCCGTCCACTTGCCTTTTTCATGTCATCATGGCATGCTGAAAACAACAGTTGACCCATCTCACCCAACTCTTTCCCTTGGCTTCATCGCTGGTGGCGGACTCACCTTTGACGGCGACAAAAGACCCAGGCCCTGTTCAGCAATCTTCCCTGACCGCCGAGCGGCAGGCAGAGCTTCAGGCCCTGTGCCGGCGCCTGGGCTGCCGTTTCCAGGACCTCAGCCTGCTGGACCGGGCCCTGCGCCATAGTTCCTTCACCTATGAAACCCTTGAGGCCGGCCCTTCCAATGAGCAGTTGGAGTTTTTGGGGGACGCGGTCCTGGCCCTTACCGTGAGCCATCTTCTCATGGAGACCAATCCCCAGGCCTCCGAGGGCGAGCTCTCCCGCCGTCGGGCCGCCCTGGTGAACGCCCGCCAACTGGCCGAAGTGGCCCGCCGCCTGGAGGTGGGGGGGTGCCTGCTGCTGGGCCGGGGGGAAAAACGCCAGGCCGGCCATGAAAAACCGACGCTCCTGGCCGACGCCCTGGAAGCGGTCCTGGCTGCGGCCTACCTGGACGGCGGCTTTAAAAAGGCCCTGCGCCTGGTCAGACAGTGGTTCGGCCCCAGCCTGGCCCAACAGGAGTCCTTTGCCTGGCAGGACGCCAAGACGGAACTCCAGGAATTGACCCAGGCCCGACACAAACTGTCCCCCACCTACAATCTCCTGGAAGAGAGCGGCCCCAGCCATGCCCGCCACTTCCGGGTGGAACTGCGCCTGGCCGATCAAGCCCTGGCCCAGGGGGAAGGCCCCTCCAAAAAAAAGGCCGAGCAGCAGGCGGCTGCCCGGGCTCTCAGGTCATTGAAAGAGGAACAAGAATAATAAAATTGATTATGTCCTGTGCTCCGCAAAAGACATAATTGAAGCTTAGCGGGGGAAGGGGGTTCCCACGGGCTGGAAGCCCGTGCTACCGGGACTGCAAGCTCGCACCCCCTCCCCCAATCCCTTAAGGGGAGAATTTTTCGAGAAAGTCGAGGCAGTTGGCCCCGACTTTCTCGGATCCTCTGCGGGTTGGGAGGGGGGTGTGGGGGGAGGGCAGGGACCTCAGGTCCCTGGTCCTCCTCCCACTGAAGAATTATTATGCTCTTTGCGGAGCAAAGAGCATAATCGAATAATAAAAAAGGCGGGTTTCCACCCGCCTCATGAGATTGCTAAATATTTTCTAGTTAATCGATTTTCTTAAAGGTTTTGCCTTTGGCGCCGCACACCGGGCAGTTGTCCGGAGGCGCGTTTTCCACGGTGTAGCCGCACACCGGGCAGATATACATATCCACCGCCTTGAGCTTCTCTTCCAGGCTCTTCAGGGCCTTCTCATAAAGGGCATGGTGGACTTTTTCCACTTCGTTGGCAAAATTGAAGCTGCGTTCCGCCTCTTTGTTGCCCGCGTCCTTGGCCGCGGCGATCATGCCGGGGTACATTTCCTTAAATTCATGAAATTCACCGCTGATGGCGGCCTCGAGATTCTCTTTGGTGGATTTGACGCCTTTGAGGGCCCGGAGGTGGGCGTGGGCATGAATGGTTTCCGCTTCCGCCGCGGCCCTAAACAGCCGGGCCACATAGGGGTAGCCTTCCGCCTCGGCTTTGGCCGCAAACGCCAGGTATTTCCGGTTAGCCTGGGACTCCCCGGCAAACGCTTCCATCAAGTCTTTGGTAGTCTTGTCCATCTGAGTCCCTCCTTAACCTTCCTGAAGTTTCATGGGCACGCCGCAACATACCAGTTGGCCGCCGCCGGCTTCGATGACTTTAATTTTGTTGCCGCAAATTTTGCAGACATAAACCTGTCCAGTTTCCGTAGGCATCTTAAACCTTACCTCCTTACCTTTAACTCATTGATTTGACATTTTTTTGGCACTGGGGGCAAAGTCCCCAGTAGATGAGCGAGTGCCGCTCCAGGCGAAAGCCGGCCCGGGCCGCATCGGAGAGCGAGGGAGCCGGCGCCTCCTCGTCGGGCAGGTCCACAATGAGGTGACATTGCCGACAGATGATATGAACGTGATGGTCGGTTTCCACATCATAGCGGGCCACTTCGTGGAGGGGGTTGACCTTAATGACCAGGCCCCTTTGGCAAAAGACCTCCAGGGTCTTGTACACGGTGTTAAAGGAGATGGTAGGCATTTCCCTCTGAATTTCCTGGTAAATCTGTTCGGCGGTGGGATGATCGCGCCGGGATTCCAGGTTAGACAGCACTGCCAACCTCTGGGGGGTCACCGATATGTGCCGGGACCTTAATTTATCAACCAAGGCGTTCATAATTGAATTACTATATAATAATTATTACTGGGTTTGTCAAGAAATTCTTTTCGAAAAATTCCATGGAGGATTTATCCCGGCGCCCTCGCCTTGGCGGCGCATTTGACCATCAGATCACGCTGGTCTTTTCGGGATGCCTGGAAAAAGGCCTGGCAAGGGCTTCTAATAATAATGAATGAAGCCGGCCTGAAAGAATTGCACGTTAAAGGCCGGGTTTTCTTTATAAATCCCGGCGTTGGACGAGTGGCGGAAGCGGTAGGCCAGGGTCAGACCCCAGCGGGGGGCGATGGCGATATCCACGCCGGCTCCGACCTGGGAGGCAAAGTTGAAGGCATGGGGAATGGCAGGGCTGTTGAAGTTCTCCCCGATAATCCCGACACCTCCTTCCAGAAAGGCGTGGAGTCTCTTGGTGACGGGCAGGGTGAACTTCAAAAGAGGGGTAATGCCGATTTCCCAGCCGGTGTCCTGGGCTTCGGCGATACTGAGAATACCCTCAAAATCCAGGGATATGCCTAACTTGCCGGGAAGGGGCGACGTATGGGGGTGGACCAGGAAAAATCCCCAGCGGGGCAGCAGAGTGTATAAACGCACCGGCGGCGCGGTGAGGTGGTGGCCGTAGGCCAGACGCAGGCCGAAATTGAAACGGCAGTCGGGAATGTCAAACTCTGCGGCTTGCAATGTTCCGGAAAAAGTCACCGCGGCCATAAGAAATAAGGCCAGGAAAAGCCCCCGAAAGCCCGTGCTGCGCATATGTCCTCCGTAAAGTCAGGGGGAAAGGCAAGATGCCTTCCTTAACGCCGCACGATAGCCTTTGGCCGGTAAAAAGTCAAACCGATTATTTCCCTTGGGTTCAGTGGGGGAAGGGGGTTCCCACGGGCTGGAAGCCCGTGCTACCGGGGCTGCAAGCCCTTACCCCGCACCCCCCTCCCCAATCCCTTAAGGGGAGAATTTTTCGAGAAAGTCGAGGCCGTTGGCCCCGACTTTCTCGGTATCCATGCGGGTTGGGAGGGGGTGTGGGGGGAGTAGGGGCGGGGTAACCCCGCCCCTACGTCCCTGGTCCCCCCCTGAAAATTTTTTATGCTCTTTACGGAGCAAAGTGCATAATCGGAAAAAGTTTTGGCCAGGATTGAGGCCAGGGTTCTTCTTGAAACGAGGAGTCTTTTCAAATCAACGGCGTATCGGATATACTTTAATTAAAATCATGCTCGCAAGAGGAGGAGCCATGTCCAAGAAAAAATATCGGGTACGGGCGGAATGTCCCGCGTGCGCCTGCGGCGACATCAGTTTTTTAGGGCCGGAAAAACTCAGGGAAAAGTTCATCGGCGACGAAAAAGAAATTGACGTCCTCTGCCCCATGTGCGGCACCAAACACAAGGGCAAGATGGAAGAGGAGAAGTCCTGAGGGTTCAAGCCCGGTCAGTCTCTGTTATGAAAAGTTTTTATAGGGCGGCCCATGGCCGCCACAACCGGCTGATGGCGTGCACGGCACGCCCTATGACCTCACCATTGAGGGGTTGTGCTCAACTTTTTATAATTTCTGGGTGGGCAAAATGCCCATGAGGAACTGCCTCGAACGACCGAAGGGCCGCTCCAGCAAAGCGGCCCTTCTTTTTTCCGAATCTCCCAGAAAGTTGTTTATGCCGCTGCCAGTTGGGAGGTGCAGTGCGGGCAGCGCTGGGCCTTAATGGAGATGGTGCTGAGAGCAAAAAGGGCACTCTTTGGTGTCCGGCGGCGGAGTAACCTCCGCCCGTTTCATTTTGTTCATGGCCTTCACCACCATGAATACGGCAAAAGCCACGATCAGAAAGCTGATAACCGAGTTGATGAAGACCCCGACGTTCAGGGTGACGGCTCCGGCGGCCTTGGCTGCGGCCAGGGAGGCGTAAGGTCCGGCGGCCTTGGCGCCTTCCTTTAATGTGACGAACATATTGGAAAAATCTACATTTCCCAGGAGCAGGCCGATGGGCGGCATGAGCACATCATCCACGAACGACTTGACAATGGTCCCGAACGCCGCGCCGATGACAATGCCCACGGCCATGTCCACCACGTTGCCCCGCATGGCGAATTCTTTAAAATCCTTGAACACCTCGTTATCCTCCCATTTTTGAGTTGTTGTGAAATCTTTTAGATCTCAGGTGCGCGGATATTTGCCTGATTTTCCTGCAAACTGTTATTTTTTTCCAGGTTGACCTTTCCCTGACTCCCTGGTCGCCACGGCGAAGGCTTTTTCTGCCCAACGGGCCAGTTCATGCCGGTCCTCCAACACCTCAGCGGGTATTTCACCATACGGCATGATGGTTTTCTTGTCGGGGTAAGGCTGAAAAAGTCTGGAACCGGCCTTGTGGAAATCCTCCCGGTTCAGCTCGCCTACTTTCAGAAAGGCGACATCATCGGCGATGAGGCCGAACATTTTCCCCTGCCGGTACAAGCCGGCGCCTCCGAACATACGATTGGCCAGGACTTCAGCCCAATCGGCCAACTGGTCCAGCACATATTCCAGGAATTCGTCGCTTACCGGCATGTGACTATCTCTTGGGGAAAGAGCAGCACCGGTTCAGACTGCTCGCCGTAAAAGCGATCACGGCTTATAATACATCAACCCCTTGGCAAAGGGGCTGATGAGCTCCTCCAGGCGATGTTGGTCTTCTATGGGCATGGGCTCAAACTCCCGGACCGCGGCCGCCACTTCCCGCACGTGCTCCGGGTTGTCGCAGCCGATGACCACCAGGCTCACCGGTTGGCTGAGGGCATAATGGATGTAATGCTGCACCGAGGCCAGGCCCAGTTGGGTGACAAGCCCCCGGGCCAGCACCTTCATGCCCACCACCCCCAGACCCCGGTCCAACGCCTCCTGGGCCAGGGGCAGAAAGCTCTGCAGCCGGGGCTCCGCCGGATTGACGGGCAGGAGCACCGTGTCAAAATCGTACAGGTCCAGGGCCTGCCGCAGGATGTCCGGGTCGTGATGCCCCGTGACCCCGATGAAGCGGGCGTAGCCCTCTTCTTTGGCCCAGCGGAACACCTTAAGCGCCCCGCCGGGCCCGGCGAGGATCTCCAGGTCCTGTTTGGTGCGCACGTCGTGCACCTGCCAGAGGTCCAGGTGGTCGGTTTGCAGGTTGTGGAGGGTGGCGGCCAGGTGGTCCTCGGCTTCTTTCCGGGTGCGGCCGTGGGACTTGCTGGTGAGGAAAATCCGGTCTCGATGTCCTTTGAGGCTGTTCCCCAGATAGACCTCGCTGCCGGAATAAGCCCGGGCGCTTTCAAAATAGTTGATGCCGGCTTCGAGGGCGGCCTCCACCATGGCCTGGGCTTCCCCCTCGTAGCCAAAGGTGCGGAGAACCCCCTCGCCTCCCAATCCCAGGATGGTGACGTTAACTCCGGTGTTTCCCAGGACCCGCTGCGGCAACGCCATGATGGCCTCCTTAAGGACATAAGTGGAGAAAACAAGGCATGTTCCTGTCTGTCGGCGCTCCTCTGACTTGACAGGGCAGGTTCCCTTGTTATGGTAAAGTAAGTATGGGTGAGGGTAATGTAAAGGATCGGAAAAATTATCCGGCGTGGGCCCAGGTTCTGGCCCAGGCCCCCCGGGCCGCAGGCGTTTATTTGTTCAAGGACGCGGGCGGCCGGGTGTTGTATGTGGGCAAAGCGGTAAACCTCAAGAACCGGCTGTCCTCCTATCTCAAGACCCCGGAAAAGCACGATCCCAAGACTGCCTTGATGCTCAAAAAAGCGGCCAAGGTGGATGTGGTTCTCACCTCCCAGGCCCGGGAAGCCCTCATCCTGGAACGCACCCTTATCAAAGAGCACGCCCCCCGATTCAACGTCAGGCTGCGGGATGACAAAAATTTCCTCTGCCTCCGCTTAAACCTTCAGGAAGCCTATCCGGCCTTGCGGTTTGTGCGGCGCTTTGCCAACGACGGCGCCCTGTACTTCGGCCCGTACACCTCCAGCGGCGCGGTGCGGGAGACCATCAAGGTGATGAAGCAGGTTTTTGGCCTCAGGACCTGCAAGGAGCGGCGCTTTGCGCCCCGGACCCGCCCCTGTCTCGAGGGCCAGATGGGCCGGTGTCTGGCGCCCTGCGCCGGGGGGCTGACCGCGGAGGCTTATCGCCAGGTGGTGCACCAGGCGGTGCAGTTTCTCAGGGGCAGGGGGCGCAATCTCCTGCGCCAACTCAAAGAGGAGATGGCCGAGGCCGCAGCCAACCTGGAATTTGAAAAGGCGGCCCGCTTAAGGGACCGCATCCAGGCCATTCAGGCCACCCTGGAGCGCCAGGCCATGGCCCGCCCCACGTCCCTGGACCAGGATGTGGTGGGGTTGGCCCAGGAAGGGGAGGAAGGCCTGGTCCTGGTATTCCTGGTGCGGGCGGGGCTCGTCACCGGCAGCCTGGAATATTATTTTCCGGAAATTCCCGCGGGAGGCGATCTGCTGGGGGAATTCCTCAAGCAGTATTACGCCGAGGGGCGGCCTTTGCCGGATGAAATTTTGCTGCCCTGGGATGTAGACGACCGGAAACTGTTGGCCGAAGTCCTGAGTGAGCAGCGGGGCAAGCCGGTGCGCCTGGCGGTGGGGAAGGGCGGGGGTGATGGTCGGCAATCTCCTGAGGGGAAGGAACCCGGCGTCAGGGCCGCCGCCCGCCAATCCTCCAGCGAACGGGGCCGCCTTTTGGCCCTGGCCCAGGAAAACGCCCGGGTGGCCCTTGCCAGGCGGCAAAGCCTGCCCCGGGGCGCCGACCCCCTGGCCGACCTGCAGGAGAGGCTGAATCTGCCCCGGCTCCCCCAGCGCCTCGAATGTCTGGACATTTCCACCCTGCAGGGGGGCCAGCCGGTGGGGGCCCTGGTGGCCTTTGCCGGGGGCCAGCCCGATAAATCCGGCTACCGCCGCTTCCGCATCCGGGAGGTGGCCGGCCAGGACGATTATGCCATGCTCCAGGAAGTGGTGCGGCGGCATTACGGCAAGGAGGGGCAGGCCTTTCCCGACCTTTTGGTGGTGGATGGCGGCAAGGGACAACTGGGGGTGGTCCTGGAGGTCTTAAAGGACCTGGGTCTGGGGGAAATGCCGGTGGTGGGGCTGGCCAAGGCAGGGGAGCAGGGGGGCCGGGAGGTCCCTGACCGCCTTTTCCTGCCGGGGCGCAAGAATCCCAAGATGTTGCCCGCCGCAAGCCCTGGCTGGCTGTTGCTCTTGCGGCTCCGGGATGAAGCCCACCGTTTCGCCATCACCTACCACCGCCGCCGGGCCCGTAAGGAACTGGTGGCTTCGGCCCTAAGACAGGTGCCGGGCCTGGGACCGGTGCGCCAGAAGGTTTTGTTACGGGAGTTTGCCGGCTTGGAGGACCTGAGCGCGGCAAGTGTGGAGGAATTGCAGGCCAGGGGGCGTTTGCCCCGAAAGGTGGCCCAGGACTTGAAGGACTGGCTGTCCCAGCAGGAAACCACCGGGCCTGGAGCGTTGCCGAATCTGAAAACCAAAGAAGTGAGGGAATGATATAGTTGTGAAAATGTGTTGAGGGGAGGGCAGGGGGCCAGGGGGACCTGCGGTGCAGTTGCCGTGCCTTTTTTTGCTCCGAAAAGTTCTTTAGGGTGGGCACTGCCCACCACCTAATCGGCGGACACTGCCCGCCTCTTTCATGTCTTATGGGTGAGCCCAGGGCTCATGAGCAACTGCCTTAACTTGATTGGTCCTGCTAACCTTCCTGGCGGGAGCACGGCATCCTGCCCGTGCCGGGACGGGCTGGAAGCCCGTCCTACCGGGGTATGCAAGGATCTTGGAGAGAAGCGTGGAGAGTTCATGTAGGGTGCGCATCGTGCACCATAAACTGGTGGGCGGGCAGGGACGCCCGCCCCACCGATGGAGCGGCCCCTGGCCACCACCGGGAGCACAGGCATCTTGCCTGTGGGGCACAGGCGGGACGACCGTGGTCCCAACTCATGGGAATTGCTGAATGAAAAAATGGCTGGCGGTCCCACTCGTGATCTTCTTGTACGCAGTGCCTTTTTATCAGGACTATTGGTCCGACCCCCGGCAAAAATGGCCAAACCTCAGAATCACCGAGATTGCCCCGCCTCTTGATGACCGCCGAGAAGCCCCCTATTTTGCCGAACACTTCGTAAATCAGGCCCGGCCGGGGGTGATGTGTCATGTGTCCTCCATTGCCCCGGCTGGAAAAGACAAGTTGATTTGCACCTGGTATGCCGGCTCCCGGGAAGGGGCCCGGGATGTGGCCATATACGCGGCATTTATTCAGGAGCGGACCAAAACCTGGACGGAACCCCAGGTATTGCTGGACCCGCGCCAAAGTTCCCAGGAGTTGCGGCGCTGGGTGCGGAAGGTGGGCAATGCCGTGGTCATCAATGACCAGCAGGGGGGGCTCTGGCTGTTTTATGCCTCCATGCTGGGGGGCTGGTCCACCACCTCCTTGAATTACAAGGTTTCGAGAGATGAGGGCCGCACCTGGAGCCCCAGCCAGAAGCTCATCTTGAGCCCCTTTTTCAACCTGACCAACAACGTCAAGAACAAGGGCGTCAACCTCAGCCAGGGGGCCTATCTCCTGCCGATGTACCACGAATTTCTCCACAAATTTTCCCAGGTGCTGCTTTTCCGGCCGGAGATGGCCAACCCGCCCTACGAAGTGCGGCGCCTGACCCATAGCGGCAAAGCCATTCAGCCGGCCCTCGTCCCTCAGGATGACCGCAACCTGGCGGCCTTTTTCCGGAACGCCGCGGGGCAGGGAAAAAGCTATATTTTGCAAGCCAAGAGCGCTGATGTAGGCCAGACTTGGTCGGGGTTGTCCGACACCTCCATTCCCCACCCCGATGCCGGCTTTGATATGATCCGCCTGGCTAACGGGGCCATTCTGGGGGCCGTCAACCATGCCTTTCAGGACCGCAGCGATCTTACCCTGGTCCTGTCCCCGGATGAGGGAAAAACCTGGAAGATCCTGCATGTTCTGGAGCATGAGCCCGGAAAAGAATACGCTTATCCTTCATTGACGCGCAGCCAAGAAACCTATCATTTGACGTACACGTACGAAAGAAAGCGCATCAAGCATGTGGTTTTCAATGAAGCCTGGATAAAGGAGCTGATAAATCATGTTCATTAAAGAATATGTTCAGCTTCTTTTTCCCTGGCTTTTGGTAGTGTTAGTCATTTTTTCGATTGGGTCACGGACAAATTTGTGTCATTTCGGAAAATTATGGCAGAAAATTTGTGTATTACTTTTTGCCGCTATTCTCACTTTGATCCCCTTTACCGGCTTGTCCCTGGCAGAATACCTCCTTTCGCTCAATCCCAATTTTTCCGTGGGCAGCCTGGCCCTGGCCGTTGTGCTGTTATGGCCGAAATTATTTGATAAACCACTTTTATCAGCAAAAAATTTGTATATCTTTTGCCTTTGGAATGTTCTGTTCCCCCTGGGTTTATTTTCTTCCTATCTCGGCATGATCCCGTATGACATATATGCCCTGGGCTACGGCTTTTCCGCAGTATTTCTTCTTATGGCTCTCATTACCTTTATAGTAATCTGGAAATGGCCTCCCTTGTCCTACATTTTTCTGGCCTATATCGCCTCCTTTAATCTCCGTCTGTTGCCTTCCCCCAATTTCTTTGACTATATCACCGACGGCTTTCTTTTTTTGATGTCTCTGGGGTTGCTTTTTGCCCTGGGGTTGCCGCGGCGATGGTCATTTATGCCGCAAAGGTAAGGCTTGGGCATGACCAGCCGTGCCCAGGCGCAAGCTGAAGCCTGCGGCTACAGTTAAATCTGCTTCTGGAAAATGTTTCCTGTAGGGCGCGTCTTACGCGCCAGAATTAATCTCGTTCCCAAGTTTAACTTGGGAACGAGGGCGTAATGAGAGCGTTAAGAAAGGTCGGTGGGGCGGGCGTCCCCGCCCGCCATTTTGGTGCGCAGAGCGCACCCTACACAACCTTTTCGTAACAGGAATAAGGCCGTGGGGCGGAAAAGCGCCGCACATCCCTTCTGTCGATATCAATTTTTAACAGAAAACCGGAAACAGAAAACCGAAAACTGCTTAATGGCGGGTGGTGTGAGGGATCATGGCCTCCACCTGTTCCTGGGTGAGGCCGAAGCGGCGGTCGCGCTGCTGGTACTCCAAAAGAGCCTTGATGAAATCCTCTTCCCGGAAGTCGGGCCAGAGGGTATCGGTGAAATAAAGCTCGGTGTAGGCGGTTTGCCACAAGAGAAAATTGCTCAGGCGGTACTCGCCGCTGGTGCGGATCAAGAGGTCCGGGTCAGGAATGTCGGCGGTGTAGAGGCGGCTTGAGAGGCTTTCCTGATTGATATCCTCGGGCCGCAGTCGTCCCGCGGCCAGGTCCTCGGCCAGGGAGCGGGCCGCCCGGACAATTTCGCTGCGTCCGCCATAACTGAGGGCCAACACCAGGGTCATGCGGGCATCCTCCCGGGTGGCCTCCTCAGTCTGGGTTAAAGCCGTTCTCATTTTCTCCGGCAGGCGCTGCAAGTCCCCGATGGCCCGCAAGACAATCTGGTTTTGCTGCATTTCCTTTAATTCCTGCCGTAGATACCGGAAGAGAAGATTCATCAGGGCCCGGATCTCAGTAGTCGGACGCTGCCAGTTTTCTTCAGAAAAGGTGTAAAGAGTGAGGTATTCGATCCCCAGCCGGCGGGCCAGGCGGACCACCACCCGCACCGATTCGGCCCCGGCCAGATGGCCCCGCACCCGGAGCAGGCCCTGACGCTTGGCCCAGCGGCCGTTGCCGTCCATAATGATGGCCACGTGACGGGGCAGGCGGCGATGATCCAGGGTGGCGGCGGTTTGGGGAAGATCGTTGGCGGGACTCATTAAAAGGACATGATCTCCTTTTCTTTTTCCGCAGCCTGGACGTCCACTTTCTTGATGAAATCGTCGGTGATTTTCTGCACCTCATCCTGGGCGCGGTGGGCTTCGTCTTCGGAGACCTGCTTGTCTTTTTTCAGGTCTTTGAGCCGCTCATTGGCGTCCCGGCGCACATTCCGCAGGGCCACCTTGCTTTCCTCCCCCATCTTCTTCACCACCTTGACCAGTTCTTTGCGCCGTTCCGTGGTGAGGGCCGGGATGGGCAGCCGGATGATCTTGCCGTCGTTGGTGGGGGTAAGGCCCAGATCGGATTTCATGATGGCCTTTTCGATGTCCCCCAGCAGGGTGGGGTCCCAGGGCTGCACCGTCAGCAGGCGGGGCTCCGGCGCGGCCAGGGAAGCGACCTGGGGCAGGGGCATGCTGGCGTTATAGGCCTCCACCTTGATGCCTTCCAGAAGAGCCACGGAAGCCCGCCCGGTGCGCACCCGGGCCAGGTCCTGGGCCATGACCTCCAGGACTTTGGTCATCTTGCGCTTAATGTCGTCTAAAATTTTTTCTTTCATGGCGCCCCCACCAGTGTGCCCACATCTTGACCCAAGACTACCTTGAGCATGTTGCCCGGCTCCAGGAGCTTGAAAACGATAATGGGAATGTTTTGTTCCATGGACATGGTGACCGCAGTCGAATCCATGACTTTGAGAGATTTTTCCAGGACTTCAAAATAGGTGAGGCGGCGGATCATGCGGGCTTCCGGGTCCAGCACCGGGTCCCGGTCGTAGATGCCCGCCACCTTGGTGCCCTTGAGGATAGCCTGGGCCCCGATTTCCGAGGCCCTCAAAGCCGCGGCGGTGTCGGTGGTGAAATAGGGGCTCCCCGTACCCGCCGCGAAAATAATCACCCGTTTTTTCTCCAGGTGGCGCATGGCCCGCCGGCGGATGTAGGGCTCCGCCACTTCGTGCATGGCGATGGCGCTCAGCACCCGGGTAGGGATGTCCTCTTTCTCCAGGGCGTTCTGGAGGGCAATGGCGTTAATGACCGTGGCCAGCATCCCCATGTAGTCGGCCACGGTCCGGTCCAGGCCCATGGCCTGGGCGGCCAGACCCCGGAAAATGTTGCCCCCGCCCACCACGATGCCCATCTCCACCTCATGGGACAGGGGCCCCTTGAGTTCCCGGGCGATAAACTGCAGGGTCTCCGGGCAGAGACCGAACTTTTTGTCGCCGGACAAAGTCTCGCCGCTGACCTTGAGGAGGACCCGCCGGTACTTGGGCTCGCCGGTGCTCACGCGGTCCTCAGGCGCCGACCTGATAGCGCACGAAGCGGGCGACGGTCACTTTGCCGCCGCTTTTGGCGCCAGCCTCATTCAGAAGCTGCATAACGGTCTGGTCAGGGTTTTTCACAAATTCCTGGCCCAGGAGGCAGACTTCCTTGAAAAACTTTTCCAGGCGGCCGGTCACCATCTTTTCGATGATATTTTCGGGTTTGCCGGATTCCTTGGCCTGGGCCTCATAGATGACCTTTTCTTTGGCCACTACCTGCGGGTCAATGCCCTCCCGGGACACGGCCAGGGGGCTGGTGGCGGCCACCTGCATGGCCAGGTCTTTGGCCAGGGTCTGCAGTTCGGGGGTATTGGCCGGGGCTGCCAGTTCCAGGAGCACCCCGATTTTGGCGCCGAAATGAATGTAGGCCGCTACGGGGCCGCTGCCCGCAAAAATATCGAAACGCCGGACCCGGATATTTTCCCCGATCTGGCCGATGATTTCGGTCAGGTATTCCTGCACGGTGAGGCTGGGTTTCCCCTGCCAGGGCTGGGCCAGGAGAGCGTCCACGTCTTGGGGGGCGGTCTTGGCGATCTGAGCCGCCAGGGCCCCGCCAAAGGCCACGAACGCGTCGGTTTTGGCCACAAAGTCAGACTCGCAGTTCACTTCCAGGAGCACGCCGGTGGTGGCGTCCTCCGCCAGGTAAGACCAGGCGGAGCCTTCAGTGGTGGCCCGCTCGGCCCGTTTGGTGGCCACGGCGATGCCCTTTTGACGCAGGTACGAAACCGCCTCCTCCAGGTCGCCTTTGGTTTCCTGGAGGGCTTTCTTGCAATCCATGAAACCGCAGTTGGTCTGGTCACGCAACTGTTTTACCAATTCAGCGGTGATTTCCAAAATGTGTTCTCCTTGACACGCTGGTGCCCGGTAATCTCAGAAAAGACCCCCGGGCTAAAGATTATCCAAACGTATAGGTGGTCTCCCCTTGGCCGGGGAATCCCCATTACACCGATTCTTGCACTTCCGGTTCCGGGGCCGCTTCTCCCTCACCGGCAGCCGGTGGGGCGGCGGGGGCAACACCTGCCATGGCCTCGGCCATTTCCTTATCCACCATGCCCGCCAGGCGTTCTTCCCTGAGCTTGGTTCCCTCGATGCAGGCGTCGGCTATACGGGAGGTGAGCAGCCGGATGGCCCGGATGGCGTCGTCATTCCCGGGAATGGGATAGTCGATTTCCGTGGGGTTGCAGTTGGAATCCAGGATGGCCACCAGGGGAATCTGCATCTTGTGGGCTTCCTTCACCGCGATGTCCTCTTTGCGGGGATCCACTACGTAGACGATGTCGGGCAGGCGCCCCATATCTTTGATGCCGCCCAGGGCCCGCTCCAGTTTGGCGGCCTTTTTTTCCATGATGAGGATTTCTTTTTTGGGAAAGCGCTTGATGGTGCCGTCCTCTTTCATGGTCTCAAAGTTGCGCAGGCGGCCGATGGAACGGCTGATGGTGGCATAATTGGTGAGCATGCCGCCCAGCCAGCGGTGATTGACGTAGTACATGCCGCAGCGGCTGGCCTCTTCGGCGATGGCGTCCATGGCCTGTTTCTTGGTGCCCACGAACAGGACCACGCCACCGTCCGCCACCGTTTCCATGACGTGATTATAGGCGACCTTGAAAAACTGCACGGTTTTCTGCAGATCGATGATGTGGATGCCGTTTCTGGCCCCGAAGATGTAGGGGGCCATTTTGGGGTTCCAGCGGCGGGTCTGGTGGCCGAAATGGACGCCGGCCTCCAGCAGTTCCTTCATGGTGACAAGTGACATACTTCCTCCTGGTTGGTTTCCGCCGCACTGCAGCCGGCGGGGCCACCCGGAGGCACCAACCCGCCCTGGCAGTGCGTGTGAATTTTATAAATCAAAAAATTATACCAGGAAATTTTTGGTTTACCAAGATTTTTTGGAGGCATCACCCCACCGGCGGGGGCACCCGGGGAGGCAGGGAGGAGGCCGCAGTCTCTTCCAGTCCCTGGAATTTCAACTGGCGCAGGCTGGGGTAGCGCAGCAGGATATACCCCGAGACCACCGCCGCGGACAGGCTCCCCAGGGACAAGGTCAGACAGGGGCCCAGGTAGGTGGCCACCGTGCCGTAGAGCATGCCGCCGAAAGGCACCGAGCCGATGATGATGAAGCTGAACAGGCTCATGATGCGTCCCCGCATCTGGTCCGGGACGTTCAGTTGCAGGAGGCTGTTCCCCGTGGAGAGCTGGGTCACCATGCCTACCCCGATGAGGACCATGGCCCCCAGGGCCAGGTAATAATCCCGGCACAAGGACAGGGCCAGCAAGCCCGCCAAGAAAAGGGCCAGGCCCCCCAGGAAGGAGGGCATGGGGGGGCGGCGGGTCAGGCGCCGGGCCAGGGCCAGGCCCCCCGCGAAGGCGCCCAGGCCGCTTGTGGCCATGAGCATGCCAAAACCCTGGGGGCCGGCCCCCAGCACATCCCGGGCGATGATGGGCACCAGGACGAAATAGGAGTGCCCCAGGATGGCAACCGCGGTCATTAAAATCAAGATTAATTTCAGATCCTGGTTTTCATGCACAAAATCCCTAAGCTCTCCCAAGGCCTGGCGGACTGAGGCTCGGGGCATCTCCTTGGGTGGGGGCAGTTCCATCCAAAACAGGGCCAGGAGCACGGCCAGGAAACTTAAGGCATTCAGAAAAAAGCAGTTGGCCAGGCCCACCTGGGCGATGAGGAGCCCCGCCAGGGCCGGCCCGATCACCCGGGTGCCGTTGAACATGGTGGAATTTAAGGCAATGGCGTTGGGCAGGTCGGACTTGCCCACCAAATCCACAATGAAGGCCTGGCGGATGGGGATGTCAAAGGCCAGGGCGGTGCCGGCCAGGAAGACCAGGACAAAGAGGATCCAGATATTCATCAGGTCGGTGGCCACGAGAGCCCCCAGCACCAGGGCCACCGCCATCATGCCCCCCTGGGTGACATACAACAGGCGGTGCTTGCGGGCCTGGTCCGCCACCACGCCCCCCAAAAAGGAAAAGATGAGGATGGGGATGGATTGCAGGGCGCTTACCAGGCCCAGGTAAAAGGCGGAGTTGGTGAGGACCAGAACCAGCCAGCTCAAGGCCACCGACTGCATCCAGGAACCCAACAGGGAAATGGCCTGGCCACCGTAAAGCAGGCGAAAGTTGGCGTGGCGCAGGGCGGCAAAGGTGCCGGATTGTCCGGGTTCCATATTCAAGAGCTTATACCAATCGTCGGGCAAGCCTAGAGAAGGTGCCATGATTGTAATGAATGGCCGTGAGGGGCGCAACATTGCCTGGAATGCGCCAGGAAACCGGGAAAGACTTGACAACTTCGAGTCGGGCGACCAATATAAAAGAGATTTTTCAGGGGAAAGGGAGCCTTATGATCGCCTTGGGGTACTTAATGCAAGCGGTGGCCACGGTTTTATATTATGGCCTGGAAATATATATGTGGCTGATGATCGCCAGGGTCGTCCTTTCCTGGGTCAATCCCGACCCCTATAACCCCATTGTCCGGTTCCTCTACAACGTCACGGAGCCCGTCCTTTCTTATCTCCGGCAGCGGTTCCCCCTGGTGTATGGGGGCCTTGATCTTTCTCCCCTGGTGGTCATGGCCGCCGTCATTTTTCTGAAGGTGTTCCTGGTGGGCACCCTCATGAGCTATTCCATGCGGCTTATCCATGGGGGGGTAGGCTGAGGCGGCCGTGGCCGAGTTTTTTCTCCCCACCTGCCAGGGGTATATCCTGAAAATCCATGTGGTGCCGGGAGCCCGCCAGACTGCGGTGGCGGGCCTGCACGGCGACCGCCTCAAGGTGAAGGTGGCGGCCCCGCCGGAGAAAGGCCGGGCCAACGAAGAGCTGCTGGCCTTCCTGGCCCGCTCCCTGGACGTTCCCTTAAAAGCCCTGCACCTTACCTCCGGCGCAACCAGCCGGGCCAAGGTGGTGGCCGTGCATGATCTCTCCCCCGACCTGAAGTCCCGCCTCCTGGCCCTGGCGCCGGGCCTCTGAGAAGGAAAGGCGATCTGATCACTCTGCTCCGAAAAGTTCAAGGTTCAAAATTCAAAGCTCAAAGTTAAGCTGTAAGCGGGAAAGCGCCGCGGGACACCCGGGTCCGCCCCCGGTTGATGCAGGTCAATATGGGCGCGTCAAGATTAGGCTTCAGGCTATGCCATGGAATGATCCTTGCAATCTTGGCCTGAAAGGCGCCCTCCTTGACAAGGTACTTTGGGATGATAACAATAAACTTGTTAAGGCAAAGTGCCGAACTAACAGCCGAGGATTCCGGGGGAGAAGAGCTTGTGGATTATTATGAATTGCTGGGAGTGGCTGCCCACGCCACCTTAGACGAAATAAAAAGCGCCTACCGACAGCTCGCCCTCAAGTATCACCCTGACCGCAATCCTGGCAACAAGTTCGCCGAAGAGGAGTTCAAAAAAGTCTCCGAGGCTTATCAGGTCCTTTCCGACCCGGAAAAGCGCCAACTCTACGATCTCTATGGCCCCGCCGGTTTAAACGGCTTTGATCTGGGAGGCTTTGAAGACATTTTCAGCAGTTTTGGAGACATCTTTCAGGATTTTTTCGGCTTCGGCGGCCGCCGGGGCCGGGCCAGCCGGGCCCAACCCGGGGCTGATCTGCGGCTTTTTGTCACCCTCACCCTGGAGGAAGTGCTCGCCGGGGTGGAGAAAGGCATCACCGTAACCCGGCGGGTTCTCTGCCAGCGGTGTGAAGGGCAGGGCCTGGAGCCGGACACGGAGATGCAGACCTGTTCCACCTGCGGCGGCCGGGGCCAGGTCAGCCAAAACCGGGGCATGCTCCGGGTTTTTACCACCTGTCCGGTGTGCCGGGGTGCGGGCAGCATCATTCCCCATCCCTGTGAGGCCTGCGGCGGCGTCGGCACCACCAGCGAGGAGCGCCAGATGCAGGTGCGCATCCCGCCGGGGGTGGACAAGGGCACGCGCCTGCGCCTGCGGGGAGAAGGGGAGGCCGGGCGCTATGGCGGACCCCCCGGAGATTTGTACATTGAGGTGCAGGTGACGTCCCATCCCTTTCTCAGGCGCAAGGGCCGCGACCTGCTCTATCGCACCGAACTGTCCTTTGTGGAGGCGGCCCTGGGCTGGCAAATCACCGTCCCCACCTTAAACGGCGACTCCCCCCTGCGCATCCCGCCCGGCACCCAGCCCGGCGAGGTTTTTTCCCTGTCGGGGGAAGGCCTTCCGGACCTCAAGAGCGGCAAGCGGGGCGACCTGCTGGTGGAAGTCGCGTTGACCACCCCCACCAATCTTACTTCCCATCAGGAAGACCTGCTAAAAGAATTTCTCACCCAGGAGCTACAGGAACAGACCTCAGAATAACCCCCGAGACCTCTGTAAAAATTTCTTGTTAACCAATAAATTTTCTTGACAAATCCTTTATCGAGACTCTGCGAAAAACATTGCTGTCATCCTGAGCGAAGCGAAGGATCTGGTATTTTCAAATAGTTACAAGATTTTTCGGTCGCTTCTTCCTCAGAATGACAGTTTTGGGGACTTTCGCAGTCGTTCATGAACCTGTGATTCACCCGAAAATATGATAAATATTACTCCCCCCTCACCCCAACCCTCTCCCCCCGCAAGCGGGTGGAGAGGGGGATGAATAATTTCTCATATGGGGACAACCAACTCAAAACTCAGAACTTTTTGAACAGAGGTCTAACCTCTATTATTAATGCTTGCAGGCCTCCAAGCGCATAACCACCTTGCCCGCGGCGTCCTTCAGGGTCAAGGTGTTGCCGGCAACCTGCGCTGCCGCAGTGGCCCGCAAAGCCCCCAGAAAAGCCATTTCCTGGGTGTTTATGGGCGGCGGACAGGCCATCTTGGTGGCGGCCATTTTCGATAACCGCAGGCTGTCCCCGGTCTGTTCAAATGTCCCCACAATCCGGTTGCAGCCGGTGGAGCCGCTCACCCGCTTGCCTTCCGCCGTCAAGCTGAGGTGGGCCTCCCGTTTTTCGGGCTGAGGGGCCACGGCCTGGCCGTTGATTTCCACGGCCCGCCAGTAGGTCCCCACCAGGGCCGCATCGGGTCCGGCCTGACCTGGACCCGCCCCCATGATGAACAGGGTCGCCATGGCGGCCAGAACCAATACAGATGACCATTTCATAAAGCAAACTCTCCTTGTTGGCATATTTTTCTGATTAGACCAGGCTGATTTCCTGTTAGTTAACCGCGCCGGTCAGATCCGTAACCGACTGCTGGCACCGGTGTCCCTTCTTGATCTTCTTCCGAAACCAAGCGTTCTTGCCCTCAGAACGGCGCCTTGTCGGCCTTCTGGAACTTGTCGGCGACGTTCCCCGACAGGTCGATGTTGTCGGGATTCAGAATCATGACCGGTGAGCCAGGGTTAAGATCGAATTTCCCCAGATCCGCCCAGATGACGTTGGGGCTGGTGGTCAACTCGAAGTAATAGCGCAGATTCGTGAGGTTCATGACGGTGCGGTACTCGGTGTTGTAGATGCCGAAGCCCTTATAGGGTGCGCCGAAGGGCACCGAGACGTTCCTGGCGATGGCGAACATGCCGGCCACGGCCTCCCGCTCGCTCTTGGGCTCCGGGAGCATGGCCGCGAAATAGGCGGCCCGCTGGAAACGGTCGGCGGGCTTGACGTTTCCCGGCAGCGGCGTGTCGCTGCTCGGTTTGGAGAAATCATGCTTTTTCAGCAGTTCCAACTGCTGGTCATAGGCGGGATCGTTGGTCATGAGGGTAAATTGGCGGCCATGATGGACGACGGGCTTGCCGTTGATATATTCGATGATGGCGGAATCCCCGCTGGCGTCCTCGATGGCCAGGTGCACGTTGGCCTTATGCCCGTGGGCCTCGGCCATGACCACCTGGATGCCCTCCAGGAGCTTCAGGGCTTCAGCCACAGTGGCGGCGTTGTCCAGCAGGTACTGGCCCCAGAGCCCGGCTTGCACCGCAGGCCGTTTGGGGTCCCGGGGGCCAAAATCAGTGGCGTTCAGATAGAGCATGTGGACCCCCAGACCCTTTTCATTGAAGCCGTCGGCCGTCCCTATGCCGTAGAGCGAAACCACCATGCTGCCGTATTTCGAGGTCCACTTGGCGGGATTGTCTTTGTCCACCACCACCGGCCCGACCTGCCCGCCGTTACGCTGGAGCCCCCGGGGAAACACGGTGAGGATGGGCTGGGTGGACTCGGGCCAGTCCATGGTGCGGGCCGTGTAGACCCCCAGCTTGTTGTCATTCCACAGGATGCGGGAACAGGCCTGGGCCTGCTGGATAAAAAGACCCGCGGCCAGGATGATGGCCACAAGGGTTGTCATTACTCTTTTAGACATGATGTTTGCTCTCCCGACTACTGAGACCAGGCACCAGGGCCGGGGCGGGAAGCAGAGCCCAAATTGAGAGAATCGTTTTTCTCATGTGCTTGCCCTCCGTTGCAGGTTGGTTGGATAGTTCTCAGTAATCAGATACTGGTCGGTGAGCTACTTCTCAGGCCCTCCCGGCCACCAGGGGTACGTGGGCGCAGGAAAGTTCGCCTCCCCGAAGCTGGCCCGAATCATGCGGTTGGTGTCAAAGTACACCTGCCAGTAGTGGTCGTTGTGGACGTAAGGTCGCACCGCCAGCACCGGACCGGCCAAGGTGAATTCCAGGATTTCCAAATCCGGGGCCGGTTCGGCCAGGACATTGGGGATCAAAGCCAGGCGTTCCTTGAGGAGCTTGATGGCCTGGGTGGGGTCCACCTCGTGGTGCAGCTGGACCTTGAGGTCGACACGGCGATAATGGTTGGTGGTGAAGTTCTGGATGTTGCCGGAGAAGATTTTGTTATTACTAACATAGGTGCGGACATTGTCCGGAGTGTCGATGGTGGTGCTGAACAGCCCGATTTCCCTCACCGTCCCGGTGACCTCCCCAGCACTGATGAAATCTCCCACCTTAAATGGCTTTAAAAAAACCAGGAAGACGCCCGCCGACAGGTTGGACATCATGCCGCCCCACATGGTGCCGATGGCCAGGCCGACACCGGCCAGGAGACCCGCGATGGTGGTGGTCTGGAACCCGAAGTAGCTGAAGATGGCCACAATCAGGATGAGTTTTAATAAGATATGGACCGCTGAAGTGGCGTATCTCACCAGGGTTTCATCCACCTTCTTGTCGGCCAGCCCCCGGGTGATCAGATTATTGGTGAAGCGGATCAGCCAGGAACCTACAATCCAGACGATGATGGCCCCCACTACTTTCAGGCCGATGTCCACACCCTGAGTCATGAGGTCTTTAATTAACACTTGGTAATCCACGAACCTTCCTCCTTTGGTATAATCTCATGTGGCCGCGCCTTAGAGGGCTGCGAGAGTATTGCTCCTGCGAGGGTAAGGGGAATTTGCGAAAATGCCAACCGGTTATTCTTAAGTAATTATTCCTGGCATCATGTCAAGCTTCCCTGGTTTTTTTTGCGGTTTTTTAGAGAGGTTCTTGCCAAATTGTCGCCGCAGGCTTCAGCCTGCGCCGGCACAGGCTGGAAAGCCTGTGCCACCAAGGGTTAACTTAACAACCAGATATGATATTCCGCCTGTAAATGTATTTTGCCAGAGCCTCTAAAAAAACGGGAATTTGACGAAGTCCATAGGTTATGGCTTAATGGCAAGAAAGGTTAACTTTATCTGCCGGTCATGAGGACATGATGGGCAAAGGAGGGAAGCCATGAAGAAACAGGGAAAAGTTTGTTTCATGGTGGTCTTAGCCTGGCTGCTGACCCTGACGGTTGCGGCTCAGGCCGAAGTGTATGTGGAAGGTTTTCTTGGGGGCAACGCCGCCTCTAATCTGGGGAGGGCTAACTTCCATCAGAAGGAGCTGCCGCCGCCCCCGACGCCATCGCCGCCGCCGCCGCCGCCACCCAATAACAATGGCGAACACACCAATGGCGTTCTCACCTCCAATATCTTCCTGGGCAATCAAGGAGGGGTGGCCCCCGCCATGGTCTTCGGCGGGAGAGTCGGCACCTGGTTCGTCCCCGAAGGGGCTTTGGGTTTTAATTACCCCAACTGGATGAAATATTTTGGGTTTTACACCGATGTCAGCTATCATCGCCTGGATGTCACCGAGGAGTCCATCCGGGTAAGAGATTTTAACGACGCCGGGGTTTTTCAGGGGAACTTCCCGGGTACGTTTTACAGTAAGGGCTACGCGGTCACCTGGGCCTTTATGTTCGCCGCCCGCTACGGCTTCCTCCGCAATGATAAATTCACCTTCGGACGGGTGCAGCCCTGGGTGGCGGTGGGCCCGGCCATCCTGTTCACCGGCATGAGGCCCAAAGCCACGGTATACGCCGGCGGCAATGTGGGAGCCCTTGCCAGCCCCGGCTGGCAATCAGCGGTGATCCCGGCCCTGGTGGTGGACGCCGGGGTGAGGTACATGATGTTCAAGAACCTTTCCTTCGATCTCTCCTTCCGCTATCGTTATGCCCAGCCCAACTTTAATTTCGACTTCACCGACATCAACGGCGGCTCTTCCAACCTCAATTTTAAGCCGGTCTATAACTTGTTCAGCGGCATGGCGGGCCTAGCTTACCACTTCTAAACTCACCTCCGCAGAACGCCAGAGGCGGCCCCGGGGCCGCCTTTTTTATGAGCCTCTTGCAAAATACCGTTACGGGCGGAAGTTTTTATCTGGTTGCTAAGTACACGATTTCATAAATATGGTAACGGATTTTGCTTTGGCCCCCCTCACCCCAGCCCTCTCCCCCCACCGGGGGGAGAGGGGGTATGACCAGGGCGCTTTTTCATCCCCTCTCCCCCAATGGGGGAGAGGGTCAGGGTGAGGGGGAATAATTCACCGGCTCGGTCGTTCCATAAGGCGTTATCGTATTTATGAATATCTGCACTAAGTTAAGCATCAGGTGGCACAGGCTTTCCAGCCTGTGCCGGCGCAGGCTGAAGCTTGCGGCTACAATTTTGCAAGAGCCTCTTATGTCAGGCTAATTGTCCCTGAGCAATGCTTACGTCGGCCTCTCCCAGCGCGCCACTACTTCAGAGAGGCTGACAACCTCGCGGCTGTTGAAACAGGTCATCTCCGGAATGGGAGCATCATAGGCCAGGTCATAGTCCTCATCGTTTGGCCCCAGGAAATGCAGAATAGAAACAAAATACAACCCCTCATTGATATTATTTTCTGAAATTTTGAGGCCATACTGGTTGGTAAAACGGACAATGGCCTGATGCTCGGTCAAAGAGGATCGGAAGCGCAGGGACGCGATACGGGAGCTCAGGGGACCCAGAAACCTGCAGGGGGGGAGCCAGTGGTGCGATTTTCTCATCCCATCCGGATCTGTGATTGCCTGGTCTTTGGTCATCATGGCTGTCCTCCTTTCCAGTTCCCAAGGGGCTTGCGGTGCATCCTCAGGGAACGACAAGGTCGGTAGGGCAGGCGTCTCTGCCCGCCATTTGGGGGCGGGGAAATCCGTCCCCTCCCGTTCAGGAAAGCGCCTTTCCTTTAATCCGGTTTGTCTTCCCTGGTCAGCAGCATCATCAGTAAAACGTCGTAGGTTTCGCCATTCTGACCCATGAAGAAATCCTCCAGAGTGGCCCTGATCTGAAAACCTCTCCTCTGCAGGGCCTTCACCAGTTGTTCCTGGTCAGCCACCACTTCGGCCTTCAGCCAGTGCAATTTCTCCTGTCGGCCCAGCCGGATCAGTTCATCCAGAAGTAGGGAACCCAGACCCAGGTTCCGAAAGGGCTTGGCAATAAATAACTTGATCTCGCCGATGTGCTGGGCCGTGTGCTTGCCCCGCAGCAGGGTGGCCGCGGCCATGAGGCGCTGGCCTTCCGGATCTACGGCCACCAGCGGCAATAAGCGCCCGTAGTCGAGATGGTTCAGCCAATAATTGAGGAGGCTCCGGTTCCGCAGGTCATGTTTGAAAAACCAGACATCCTCCCCCGCGGCTTGCTGGAACAGGTCAATCAAATCGTGGCGGTCCCGTTCCTGAAGAAAGCGGAGTATGATGCGCTGGTCATTTTTCAGATGCAGGAGCCGGCGGTAGTAGTCATACTCGGACTGGCTCCGGGAGGAATCCGTCTCCTTCGGGAGCCGCTGCCGGGATCCCGGGTCAGGTCTTGCTTTCCCCGTGTTTATCAGGACTTCCATGGCTTCCCCTCCTTGGGCGGCCTGTGGCTGGCCCGCGAGTTTTCCGGGGCTCTGGGGGCTGGCTTGCCGGGGTGATGGATCCAATTCTTTTCTCATGGGACTTATGATAAAATCAGGGAGGTTACAAAGAAGTTACAAGAGGAAGCCGGCCTTGTCGGATAACTATTTGGAAAAGGTAGAATTTTAAAAAAGCGGTAGTTCTTGACAAGGCCCGTCAAAATTTTGATAATTTTTTTTAGAGAGAAAGCAGATCAGCCAATGTAACAAGTCTGTTTATGACGTAGACCCTTCTTGCCGGGGTGGTGAATGCAGCCTTCGGTTCATATCTCAAAGTTCATCCCGCCCCAAATCCCCCAGATAATCGCGCGCCCCCGTCTGATACAATCCCTGGAGCGGCATCAGGATAAAAAGCTGACCCTCATCCTGGGCCAGGCCGCCCAAGGCAAGTCCACCCTGGCGGCTACCTATATCAAAGCCTCGCCGGCGCCCTCGGCCTGGGTCAATTTAGGCCCTGAGGACACGGACGCGGTGACCCTTTATTACCTGCTGCTCCATGCCCTCCAGCGGGTGTTGCCGGCAAGAAACTTTGACAACGCCCTGAATTACCCCGGCCTGGCCATGGCCGGCCGGGACGAGCCCCAGTACCGGGACTGGCTCCACGTCCTGTTCAGCGACCTGCACGGTCCGGTGCAGATCATCCTGGACGGCCTGGAACGTCTGGCCCACGGGACCTCGGCTTTAGATCTGCTGCAGGTTTTACTTGCGGAGCTGCCGCCCCAGGCCCGGGTCTTTTTTCTTTCCAGGGAAATGCCCAACCTGGACCTGGAACTCCTGTCCCGGGGAAAGGCCATCTTTACCCTGACCAACGCAGAACTGGCGTTCAATTTGGAGGAAACCGCGGATTACTTCAGCCGCATCCGCCGGTTCCACCTCTCCAATGACCTGATCGGCCGCATCTACCAACTCACGGAAGGGTGGATCGGCGGCCTGGTGTTGTTCTGCGACTCCCTGGACTGGGTGCCGGAAAGTCAGAGGGAGCGGTATGTCTCCCAGGAACTGGCCGGGAAATTCATCTGGAATATCTTCCAGTACTTCGGGGAGAAGATCCTGGCCCAGCTCCCCCGGGAGGTGCAGGAACTCCTCATCAAATCATCCATTCTGGAGGTGGTGGAGCCCGATTTCGTGGAAGAGGCCATGGGGGTGGCCAACGCCCAGGCGATCCTGAACGAATTGGTGAAACGGAACCTTTTCATCCAGTCCATCCTCGATAAAAAGAGCGGCTGGTCCTATAAATATCACCCCTTATTCCGAGAATTTCTGCAGGGGAAATTTCACACCCTGGTGGTGCGGGAGCAGCAGGTGGACTCTTACTTCCAGGTGGCCACCCTTTCTGAACGCCGCGCCGACCTGGAAACCGCGGTGAGGTTTTACCTCCGGGCCCAGGCCTATCCTGAGGCGGCCGGGGCCATCCAGAAAGTGGGCCGGGAGCTGGTGAAAATGGGGAAAACCGCGGAACTGGCCCAATGGCTCACCGCCTTGCCCCTGGACCTGGTTCAGAAAAACCCCTGGCTGCTGCTTTACCTGTATATCACCAGACAGTTTGCCGGCGCACCCGAGGCCGCCATTATCCTGGAAAAAGCCCTGTCTTTGTTTGAGGAAACCGGGGATCTGCGAGGGCGTCTCCTGGCCCTGGCGCATCTCCTGAAATCTTCAGCCATGGGCATCCGCCCCCAAACCCCTTTGCCAGCCATAATCGCCCAGGCAGAAGATCTCCTGGCCTCCGCCCAGGCCGGCTCCTATCCTTATGAGCGCATGATTCTCCTGTCGCAGTTGGGTCTGGCCCATTACGTGGTCAGCGGCAACCCCAATAAGGGTTATCAGGCCTGCCAGAACGCCTATGTCCTGGCCAAAGCCCTGGGGGACGTCTCTCAGCAAGCCAATGCCCTCCTCCATGCCTACCTCAACCTCACCTCCGTGGGCGAATTTTCCGAGGCCCTGAAGCTCAACCAGAAGATCGTTGAACTTCTGGAAAACCATCCCTTTCCCGCCCCCAGGGCCCTGCATTTCCTGTATCGGGGGGTTTTCTGCCTCATGCGCGGCGACCTGGAGGTGGCCGGGATTATGCTGCGGGAAGCCCAGGAGCTCCTGGAGAAACATGGACTTAACAACCTGAAGCCGCTGGGGCTTCTGTTTGACCTCATGCTGGAGTTTCTGTCGGGACATTTCCGGGAGGCGGAGGCCCTGGGCCAACATTTGCTGAACTACACCAACGCCCTGGGCAGCAGGTTTTTTCATGGCTTGGCGGCCAACGTCCTGGGGGCCAGTTTTTATCATGAAGGGGATTATGCCCGGGCCCGGGAAATGGTGGACTATGCCAGAGAAATCCTGTCTTCCCGGGAAGGCCTGGGGCTGTTTCACCTGAGGGTGAACAAGATCATTGGCGCCCTGATTTCCTGCCGGCGCCGGGATAAAGAGCCGAACCTGGAAGAACTCCAGGAAATGCTGGATTACTTTACCGCGGTTTCCATGCCTTATTTCGAGGCGGCCACCCACCTGACCCTGGCCCTGGCCTGCCGGCAAAGGGGGCAGGACCGGAAGGCCGCCGATCATGTGATCCAGGGGCTCAGGCTCGCCAGGGAAAAGGGCTATTGCCATATCCTGGAAATGACCAGGCGTGACCTCCTGAGCGTTTGCCTCCTGGCCCTGGAGCTGGAGGCCATGGAGGTCTGGGATTATGCCGGGGAACTTATAGCCACCCGTCTGGCGGACCTGGCCATACCGGAGTTGACCCGGCTGATTAAACATGAAAACCGGAGCATTGCCGACCAGGCCTGGGAACTCCGCCAGACCCTGCACCGGGCCGCGCTGCCTAAATTGCGCTTCCAAACCCTGGGGGGCTTGCGCGTGTGGCGCGGCGAGACACCGGTGGAGGACAAGGAGTGGGAAGGCCACCAGCCCCAGCTTCTTCTTAAGGCCATTATTGCCCGGGGTCCCCAGGGGGCGCCCAAGGAGGTGCTCATGGAGGACCTGTGGCCGGAAGCCTCCCCCCATCTGACGGAAAAGAATTTCAAGGTCAATCTCCATCGCCTGCGAAAAACCCTGGAGCCCACCCTGGATAAAACCCTTGATTATTCCTATGTCCATCTCAAGGCCGGCCTGGTTTTTCTGGATCCGGACCTTTGCCGGGTGGACATGTACGAATTCCTGTCTTTGTGCCAGCAGGGAGAGAAGTTGGAGCAGACCGGCGACCTCAAGGGGGCCATGGCCCTTTACCACCGGGCCCTGGAATTATATGACGGGGATTTTCTCAGCGAGGAGCTTTATCACGCCTCCATCTCCCTGAAGAGGGATGAGCTGCAGGAAAGTATGCTGGCGGTGCTCAACCGTCTGGCCAAGCTGTATGAAGACAAAGGTTCCGTGGTAAAGGCCACCGAATGTTATATGAAAGTGGTGCAAACCGACCCTCTGGCGGAAGCGGCCTGCCGCCGCCTCATGCAGCTTTATGCCCAAAGGGGCCTGCGCAACGCGGCGCTCAGGGTTTACGAGGACTGCAAGCGGGCCCTGCAGGAGATGCTGAACACCGACCCGGAAGAGGTCACCACCGCGATCTATCGGAAAGTCCTGGAAAGCGCCGGCCGCACCAGGGAGAATGCGCCCCGGGCTTTAAAATAGAATCTCTCAAGGAATCGTCATTCTCATGCCTGATCTCCATTTCTTCCAGAAGATTTTCTTAATCCAGGACATGAATCCCGAGGAATTGCGCCAGGTCCTGGCCATCGCCACCCCAAGAACCTACTCGGCCGGGGCCGTGATCATCCAGGAAGGGGAAGCCGGCACCAGCCTGTTTATCATGCAGGATGGCGAGGTGGAAATTACCAAGCGCCTGGGCATCGTGCTGGAAGGCGAGGCCCCTCGGGAGCGCATCATCATCTGCCTGAAGGCCGATGAAGGGGTGTGCTTCGGGGAAATGGCCCTCCTGGAAAATGAGCCCCGGTCAGCCACGGTGACCGCGGCCACGGAATGCAGTTTGTGGGAAATCGCCCGGGAAGATTTGATGGCCCTTATTGAAAAAAACCGGGACCTGGGCTGCAAGATTTTGCTGCGCCTGGCCCAACTCCTGTCCCGGCATCTGCGCAAAACCAACCAGGACATGGTGAAGCTGACCACCGCCATGGCCATCGCTTTGGGGCGGTAAAAGAGGTTCTGCCGAGGTTAGGTTAAGAGGGAGTAGTGATGGTAGCCCAGGCATCCTACCCGCCAGGGATTAACTTTCGCCAAGTGCTATTGCGCCCGCTCCAGTGTAAAAACTCCCCGCCCCATACCTTTTTCAGGCCAGTTCGGCGACACCATCCATTGGGTATGGACTATCAGGCGATTGCCATCGATTTTGAAAAACCTTTCTTGATCGGTGCCGAGCCATTCAGGGTTCCAGGCCACATCCACTTTGAAAATAAATTTGTCTCCTTCAAGGCGATATTTGCCCGAGGAAGCTAACATGGATTTCATCAGGTCAGCGCGGTCCTGATCGGTTTTCGGCGCCTTCCGGTTTTCGCCAGTCAAAATTACTATAAAACGCCCTTCGGGAGTAAAGATCATGTATCCAGTCGGATTTTTCCCCAGGAGGGGCTCCTTTTCCCCCGTTGCTTGAGCCTCTCGTTCCCAGGAAACCAATTTCCAGGTGCCCACAAGGGGATCACGGTTTTCAGCGAAACCCGATGGCGCCGCAATGGCAAGAAGGAACAAAAACAACATAGCCAGTTGCTTGAACTTTAGCATGGCTCCTCCGAAATATTTTCAAGAGTCCTGTAACAGTTTGTTATTGCACACTATTCTGCCACTTCCCAGGCTTGGAATCTTTTCCGCGGCAAGGGCAGCATCGGCCTGGATTCGGTGCGCCCAGCTACCCCAGCCAGCCAGCCGCAGTCGATCAGGATTTCCTCCATCTTGCCAAGAGCCGCCATGAATTGGGACCACAGCAAAGGACCAATGGTTGCCGGGGAGAGGCTGCGGCCTTTGGGGTTCCGGGGTAAGATTTTCAGGAATATGAAGGGGATGCCCTGGAAATTCTTGTGCTCTAAAAAAATTTGCTCCTGAGGGTTCTTCTGAAGGGACTCTTCGGGGAAAATCAATCTGCCCCTGACGATATTGCGGTTTTCCGGCTGGCTCCAGAAGGGCATATGGTTGGTCCAGGTTTCCGGACTGCTCACCGCGGCCCGGAATTGGGGCCACAATTCCAGGTCCACCAGGATGCCCTTGCCGGTGGGGCTGCTTTTGCCGCTGTCCTGATCCCGGATATAGGTTCTCAGATCAACGCCCTGGCGCCCCTGGCCCTGTGTCATGATCAGACGAAATTCCTCCCTGGCATTGTTGCCGATGATCACCGGAGCGGTTTCTTGCCAAGCCGTCTCCGCCATAGCGCCCTCCTGTCCTGATGTGGTGAGAATATGGTCCCCTCCTGAGGGAACGGCGCCTCACTCACGCAAGGTCGATGGCATCCTTCCCCTTCCTCCTCAAGACCTCGGAAATCTTGGCCCGTTGTTTGGAAGTCAGGGGCCTGCCCCGCAATTCGGCGATCAGCACACTCTGGGCGAAAACAATGGCCTCCAGGGTGTCCAGGCGGTTCATCACTTCCATAAGATTGAGTTTGGCCACTTTGGCCAGGTGTTGATCATTTTCGGAAAGGGTTAAAAGCGCGGCGCGCAGATGCGGGTCAGCAACGCCTCGGGGAAAACCTTGGGCCCCGGTGGTCTTTTTCGCTGACTTCTTTTTCTTGGGTAATTCCAGGACTACTCCCATAACCAGGCTCCGAGTTCAGAAGATCACAGTTCGCCAAATGTTTAGCGGCCAAGGGGGAAAAGCGCCCGGCAGCGCCAGGGAAGCAGGTTGTGTCTTTTTTGTCTGTTGCCGGATTGTGGCAAAAAAGTGGTTACAAAAAGGTTACAAGAGAATCGGGACCCCTTCCGGCGCTGGGCCGCAGAATCAGCCGACGCGCGCCGTTTCGCTGAAATTCCCCTGAGCCTTTCTTTTTTTGATCACACCTTTTTTTCCTTGAGCCAAACGGAAAGGGCAGGGGGGCTTGCCCCGCCTGCCCCACCTGCCCTGTATCACCCTGGTTCCTTCAGGCGCTGCCGGTTAAATCCGCTTACCAGTCGCCGCGGAACTTCTTCCAGCCCTTGCCGGGGCCGGGGCGCATGCTGTAATAGCCCCCATCATAAGGATGACCGGCCCGATGGCCGCGCCAATGGGGATATTGGTGATGGAAATGCTTCCAATAGTGCGGGCGGGCCTGGTACCAGGAGTGCCACTTCGGTCCATACCACTGGGCGGGCCTGACTAGATGGACCGGCACATAGGCATTATGAGGGGCCCAGCCGTATTGGGGCCCGTAATAATTATGCAGCGTGCCGTTGTGGAACCAGTCGCCGTTGTAATAAACCCACGGCGTATTCGCCCCCACCCAGGGAGCCCCGGGGGAATAAGCGGCCACGGGGCCGCAGACCTGGGCCTGGGCCGGCAGGGACAAGGCGGCAGCCGCGCCCCCGGTCAAGAGGATGGTAAGGGCAAGCAGGATGCGGATGTTCTTCATGGGTGTCTCCTCCTTAACGAAGGTGTTCTTGGCTTTGTTTCTCATTACCCCGTTAGATGACCGTGGGGGCGGTTTGTTAGCAGGCTGCCGCTTCCGTGCCTGTCTTGAGAAGTTTTTAGTTTCGAGTTTTGAGTTGTTGGTTTCTGACTTGAAAAGTTCCTGGGACAGAACCTAGGGCGTGCCATGCACGCCGAAATACATGCCGAAATCATGGCGGCCGCGGGCCGCCCTATAAAACTTTTCACAATTTGCGGGTGAGCCGTAGGCCCATGAGGAACTGTTACGAAAAGATTGTGTAGGGTGCGGCACTGCGTACCAAGATGGCGGGCAGGACCCCCGCCCCAACCCCTGGGGCCTGGTTTCAGGCCGCCAACGCCTCAAGAAACACTGCCTGCAATGCCCTCAAGAGAATTTTTGAGAAAATTTTCTTAACCTAATCCGTTTTCCGGCCTCTAAAAGTTCAAAAGGTTCTCGTCCCATTCTCTTTAACCTTGGTCTCTCATGCAGGAAGCTCGGAGCATCAAGGGGCGGGCCCGGGGGCGGGCCCGGAGGGGAAGCCCCCACCCCTCAGACCCTGTGAGGTTCCGGTTTACCGACCGGCCTTGGGGCCGGGATATTGCCAGAAAAATCGGACCTGATTTTTCTGACTCTCCCCAGGAGGATCATTCTGATGGGTAAACGGACCACAGGCATAATCATGGCAGGATTGACGCTGGGGGGCCTGTTGCTCGCGGGCTCGCCGGCCTGGGCCCAAACCGACTACAACCCTTATATTGATCAACGGCAGGATTACCAGGAACACCGCATCCAACAGGGGGTTGACTCCGGGGCCTTAACCCCGGGAGAAGCCCGCTATCTGGGCCGGGAACAGGCCCGTATTCAGGCCGCTGAGGAGCGCCTGCGGGCCAACGGCCGTCTGTCTCCCTGGGAGCAACACCGGCTTTACCAAATGCAGAACCAGGCTGGTGGGGATATTTACCGCCTGAAACATAACAACCGGGCCGCCCCGGACTGGAACGGCCCGCAGCATCCCGGTTGGGGCCGGCCCCCCCACCCCGGCTGGCAGGGCCACAACCCCGGCGGCAACGGCCACCACTATGGCTGGAATCACAGCAACCCCGGCGGCAACGGTCACCACTATGGCTGGCATAACCCCCACCACCGCGGCTGGCCCGGCCCGGCCCATCATCCCGGCCATGGCCGCTGGCAGGGCCCCCAGGCCCATAAATTTCAGGGGACCCCTTACGGGAACCATGGCGGCTGGCAGGGGCAGCCCCGCTTCCAGCACGCCCGCCCGCCCATGGGGCCGGCCGTGATGAGGCCGCCTGCCCCTGTGGGTGCCCGCCACCCCGGCGCCCTGGGCAGCATGGTCAACCGCGCCAACTTCTCCCCTCAGAGGAGAAAATAAGTTGAGGAAGGGGGCCAGGAACGTAGGGGCGGGTTATAAACCTGCCCCCTACTTTCCCAAGCCTTTTTCCACGTTTCTTTAGGAGGGAGAACAGACATCCTCCCTGCTCCTACCCAAACTGGCAGCCTGCGCTCCCAAGTGGCATCATGGACATCTTGTCCGTGCCTGGACGGGCTGGAAGCCCGTCTTACCATGCTTTAGTCAGGGGTTGGGAGAGGGTTTTTGAGGGAGGGGGGAGGGTCCCTGACCCCTCCCTCAAGCCAATTCTTCAGGCCACCTTGCCCCCGAATTTCAAGCCGGCGTTTTCCAGTTCCTTGATGCGGTCCCGGAGTTCGGCGGCCCTTTCAAACTCCAGCTTTTTGGCCGCGGCCTTCATTTCCTTTTTGAGGCGGGAGATTTGGGCCGGGAGGTTTTCCACCAGGTAGGGGGTCTGCTCCTCCGCGGCCAGGGGCACGGTGACGTAATCCGCTTCGTACACCGAAGACAAAATGTCTTTGATGGAGCTTTTGATGGTCTCCGGCGTGATGCCGTGAGCCCGGTTGAAGTCCTCCTGGAGCTGCCGCCGCCGGTCGGTCTCGCCCATGGCCGCCTGCATGGAGGGGGTCAGATGATCGGCGTAGAACAGCACTTCTCCGCCGACGTTCCGGGCCGCCCGGCCGCAGGTCTGGATGAGGCTGCGCTCGCTGCGCAGAAAACCCTCCTTGTCCGCGTCCAGGATGGCCACGAGGGACACCTCAGGGAGGTCCAGGCCCTCCCGCAGGAGATTGATGCCGATGAGCACGTCGAAAACCCCCAGGCGCAGGTCCCGGATGATCTCCATGCGTTCCAGGGTGGTGATGTCCGAGTGCAGGTAGCGCACCTTCAACCCCAGTTCCTGGTAATATTCGGTGAGGTCTTCGGCCATGCGCTTGGTGAGGGTGGTGATGAGCACCCGCTCCCCCCGGTCCACCCGCTGCCGGACTTCCCCCAAGAGGTCGTCCACCTGGTGGGTGGCGGGCTTCACCGTGATTTTGGGGTCCATGAGGCCGGTGGGCCTGACCACCTGCTCCACTACGGCATCCTTGGCCTGTTCCATTTCATAGGGGCCGGGGGTGGCCGACACATAGAGCAGCTGGGAAACCCGCTCCTTAAATTCGTCGAAGCGCAGGGGCCGGTTGTCCAGGGCCGAGGGCAGCCGGAAGCCGTATTCCACCAGGGTTTCCTTGCGGGAGCGGTCCCCCCGGTACATGCCCCGGAGTTGGGGCACCGCGATGTGGCTTTCGTCGATGACCATGAGGGATTTTCTGGGGAGATAATCCAACAGCGTTGGGGGAGGCTCCCCCGCCGTCCGGCCGGTGAGGTGGCGGGAGTAGTTCTCGATGCCGTGGCAGAAGCCCAGCTCCTTCATCATCTCCAGGTCAAAGAGGGTGCGCTCCCTGATGCGCTGGGCCTCGATGAGTTTGTTTTGGGACTCGAACCAGACCACCCGCTCCTTCATCTCCGCCTCGATGGCCACCAGGGCCTGGCGCCTGACGGTTTCCGGAGTGACATAGTGGCTGGCCGGGAAGATGGTCACCTTATCCAGGCTCCTGAGGGTCTTGCCCCGCAAAGGATCGATTTCCTTGATGGCCTCCACCTCATCCCCGAAAAATTCCACCCGGATGGCCCGGTCCTCTTCATAAGCCGGGAAGATCTCCACCCGGTCCCCCCGCACCCGGAAGGTGCCCCGGTGGAAGTCCAGGTCGTTCCGTTCATAAAGAATTTCCACTAATTTGCGCAGCACCTCCCGGCGGCTTTTCTCCATGCCCGCTTCCAGGTAAAGGAGCATGCCGTGGTAGGCCTCCGGCGACCCCAGGCCGTAAATGCAGGACACCGAGGCCACGATGATGACGTCCTGGCGCTCCAGGAGCGAGCGGGTGGCGGAGTGGCGCATGCGGTCAATGGCTTCGTTGATGGAGGAATCCTTTTCGATGTAGAGGTCAGCCTGGGGAATGTAGGCTTCGGGCTGATAATAGTCGTAATAGGAAACGAAATACTCCACCGCGTTGTCCGGAAAAAACTCCTTGAATTCGCCGTAGAGCTGGGCCGCCAGGGTCTTGTTGGGGGCCAGGACCAGGGTGGGGAGATTTATCTGGGTGATGACATTGGCCACGGTAAAGGTCTTGCCGGAGCCCGTCACCCCCAGGAGCACCTGGTGGAGACACCCCGCCTCAATCCCCTGCGATCAACTGCTGGATGGCCAGGGGCTGATCCCCCTTGGGCCGGAAATCCGACACCAGCTTGAATGTGTCACCCATATATGCACGTATCGGTCTGTCTGGCGGATTTGTTGTGGGGGGAGGGCCAGGGAGCAGTGGCTCCCTGCCCTCCCCCCCCACCCCCCTCCCAACCCTTTAGGGGAGCCGTGGAAGGCGGGACTCTAAGTCCCGCCTTCCACGGCAAGTAAATCCCCCTAACAAGGGATTGGGGGAGGGGGTGCGGGGGAGGGGGTAAGGGTCTCTGACCCTTAGCCCCCTCCCCCGTACTATTTTATCAAATACCATGAGGGTTGCGGAAGGATATCCAAGGCCCCTGGCTGACAGCAAAAAAGGAAGGGCGGGGTTGCCGCCCGCCCTTCGGTCAAGCCAAACCGCGGCCCAGAAAAGGCCATTGCTCTTCGTGCTGTCGGCGGAGTAAGACCTACCCCGCGGGGGCCAGCCTTCAGGGAGCCAACTTCTTTCTCATGATGTAAAAGCTCTCGTCTTCCTCGAAATCCGGGATGAAGGTCTCCACGATTTTAAACCCCATCTTCTCGTACAAACGCAGAGCCCCGGCCTTGGTGACATCCACGTCCAGTTCCACTTCATCCAGGCTTTTCTTTTTCAGTTCCCGGAAGGATTCCTCCAGAAGTTGGGTGGCGATGGCCCGGCCTTGGTAATCCGGGTGGACCGCCACCCGCAGGATGATGCCCCGCCGGGCCACCTCGCAGCAGCAGGCCACCAGAAACCCCACAATGTCCGCAGTGACCGGGTCCACGGCCACCAGAAAGACATCGTGCAGGGAGGCCTTGAACTGAAAATAGTCCCACTGCCGGCCGAAAGTCAGGTGTTCGATCTCAATGATCCGGGGCAAGTCCTGGAGAATCGCCGTGCGGATGCCGATGCCCATGTGTCTGGGGGCTTCCATGAGGATAACAGGCATGATCCACCTCCTGGAGACAGGTGGTGAGGGTTAACCTGTATTGCCGGGTTAGTTGGGATGGTTAGGTTGCCGGTGTCGGTTTCAAGTCGGTAGTGGACGATGGTACAGGTCGACGCTACGCTACAGAGGAACTGCTCACTTAGCCTCCGGCCATTGGATCAGAACGGCGTTTGAGGCGCCAAGCCATGAACAAATGAACCAGATTCTATAATATACCATAATTTTCATGGAAAAAAAGTGAAGGTTGGGTAAGCGAAAAATTATTCAAGATTACAAGGTGTTTTATCTCAGAGCAACCTGATCAATTCACTGACAGTTAAACCACTTTCCCGCAGAATATTTTTCAGAGTTCCTTTGGAAATCTCATCGTGATCCGGGATTGTAAGTCGTCGATGCGGCGGCAGCCGGTGGCGAAGGATCATGTGGCTTCCCGTTTGATGATCAAACTCGTAGCCGATTTTGGCGAAGGCCTTGACTAACCGACGGCCTGAAACTATCGGCAGCTTGGTCATACTGCCACTTCGATAATTTCCTCAGATATGGGGGGCGGCACGGGTTCGTCATGCTTTTTCAAACTTTCCAGATAACCGGCAATGGCCTCTTTGATATTATGCAAGGCCTCATCCCTCGTTTTGCCCTGGCTGAGGCAGCCAGGCAAGATTGGGACAGTGCACTGCAAACATGCCGTCTTCATCCTGCTCAATGATCACTCGAAACTTCATGGGAAATTCCTTTCTGAGTTGTGCCGTGGCCGGTTCCCCAACTTGCTTCCCTAACAGGCCCCGCCTGATACTATAGAAAACTTAGACGGCCATAAGAAACCTCAAAGCGCTCTTCCGGCACCGGGGCGGCCGTCATTCTCCAGAGATTCAACATAGGCTTGGATGGCCTCCTTGATATTGTCGATGGCTTCTTCCCTGGTTTTGCCCTGGCTGATACAACCAGGCAGACTGGGGCATTCTGCCACCCAATAACAGTCTTCTCAGGGATACAGGATAACCTGCCTCATAGTTAACCTCATCAATGTGGGGTTATCTCGTTCCCATTCCCCCGCTATGGAACGCCAACACAGAAATTGTTATTTTACTTCCATAGCTAATACGAAGATACCGGGATAAATCATGTGCTTAAACAATCATGATCCATGTAGATTTCTGGTAGAAGCTGGAAAAATATACGCTAAGGCATCAGAGTTAATTAATTTAACGTTATCAATAAGTTCATGAATTTTATTTCCGATATCTGATTTATGTTTTTCGTGTATTCCTGGAACTATAAATGCCATCCCAATACGGACATCATCTTTTATCTTTAACTTTTTTGCATCACTTAATGCGTTTGATAACACGTTACCAGCGGAGCCAATACTCCATCCAATTTTTGCCTCTATATATTCTTGCCTTTCCAATTCATCGATATAAAAATATAAATCACACCTACCGTTTGACTGACCACGCTTTCCAATTGAAAAATCTTGTAAAAATAGACAGTTAGATTTCCATCCTGCAACCGCAAGCACGCTGATATTTGCTCTCTCTGTGTAGTAATAAGGTGCATCATCGCCATCCATAACGGTGCAATAATGATTAATGGCATGGTGACAATGCTTAAATAGAGGTTCCCAATGGTGAAAGTTACCCTTATTGATCTGAATTCCTTTAATGGTTTTCATAATCAACCTCCCTTAATACTAAATGGTTTATTATTTCACCCGCCACACCGTCCCCCCGGGCTTGTCCTCCAGCAAAATCCCCATGCCGGCCAGTTCATCCCGGATTTTATCCGCGGCGGCGAAGTCCTTGGTTTTCCGCGCCTCAGTGCGCCGGTTGATCAGAGCCTCGATCTCCTCGGGAGAAATGGGGAGTTCCGCGGGCTTCTGGCGCAGGGTGGCCAGGGTTCCGCCGGGTCAGCCTGCAAGAGATTGAGGACCTGGCCCAGGGACTTGAGTTCCTTTTGCACATAATCCAGCAAGGCCAGATAAGCCGGGTCAGCCGTGGGGTTCTCCAATAAGCGGTTGGTGAGGCGCACCGCGTCGAACAGGTACCCGAGGGCCTGGGCCGTGTTGACGTCGTCGTCCAAAGCCTCGTCAAAGCGTTGAGGCAAGGTCCAGAGGCGCTCCATTTCTTCAGCAGAAATGACGGCCGCAGCAAAATCCCGGGGCGGCGGGCCGCCGGGCCCGGGATGCTCCCGCAAAATCTCCTGAATCCGGGCCAAAGGCGCATAGAGGCGCAGGAGCGCGGTCTCGGCTTCGGCCAGGGCCGCATCCGAAAAATCCAGGGGGCTGCGGTAGTGGCTGCTGATCAAAAAGAAGCGCACCACCTCCGCCGGAAATTTTTGCAGCACCTCCTTGATGGTGAAAAAATTCCCCAAAGACTTGCTCATCTTCTCCTGGTCGATGGTGAGCAGGCCATGGTGCACCCAGTAGCGGGAAAAAAGCTGGCCGTTGGCCGCCTCGGATTGGGCCAGCTCGTTTTCATGGTGGGGAAAGACCAAATCCCGGCCGCCCCCGTGAATGTCCAGGGTCTCCCCCAAATATTTCATGCTCATGGCCGAGCACTCGATGTGCCAGCCCGGCCGCCCCGGCCCCCAGGGGCTGGGCCAGGCGGGCTCCCCGGGCTTGGCTGGCCTTCCACAAGACAAAGTCCAGAGGGTCTTCCTTGGCCGCGTCCACTTCAATCCGGGCCCCGGCCTCCAAATCCTCCAGGCTCTGGCCCGAGAGCCTGCCGTAGCCCGGAAAACGCCGCACCCGAAAATAGACGTCGCCGCCTTCTACGCCCTGGTAGGCAAAGCCCTTTTCCTCCAGGCGCCGGATGATCTCCAGCATCTCGGGGATGTGCTCCGTGGCCTTGGGCTCGATTTCCGCGGGCGGTATCCCCAGGGCCGCCATGTCCGCCTGAAAGGAGGCGATGTAGCGCTCCGCCACCTCATCCCAGGCCGCGCCCTCCTCCTTCGCCCGCTTCAAAATCTTGTCGTCAATGTCGGTGTAGTTCCGCACCCAGGTCACCTGAAAACCCCGGCGGCGCAGATACCGCACCAAGACCTCGAAAAACACGCTGGAGCGGGCGTGCCCCAGGTGACAGTCGTCATACACCGTGACCCCGCAGGCATATAAACCCACCCTGCCGGGGGATTGAGTTTCAAACTTTTCCTTGCGCCGGCCTAACGTGTTGTAGAGCTGCATAAAGGTTGCTTTCTTTAAATAAGAGATTTTGAGGGGAGGACCGGGGGAGCGGTGGCTCCCCCGGCCCTCCCCTCAAACTCCCCTCCCAGCCCCCTTTAAGGGGTTGGGGGAGGGAGCTTGAGGGAGGGGGCAGGGGCCTGCCGGCCCCTGGCCCCCTCCCTCGAACCCAAAGGGCTTGACAAAAGGGCCAAGATAGGCGAAGTCTTTTCCCGAGTTTGGCTCATACGAGCCTTTTGCCAAGGGGGAGCTTGCATGTCTGAAGTCATCAGCAAATTATCCAAAAATTCCCGGGAGACCATATTCCTGTCGTTGTCGGAGTTCAAGGGCCGCCGTCTGGTGGACATCCGGGTGCACGTGCCGGGGGATGAGGAGGGCCAGTGGGTGCCCACCCGCAAGGGGGTGTCCCTGGCGGTCTCCTTGTATCCGGCCTTCAAGCAGGCCCTGGCCGAACTGGAGGAGGCCCTGATTTCCCAAAAACTCCTGGACCGGGAAGACCTGGAAGCCGTTGAATAATGTATTTTATCCTATCCCTTTCCTGAAAAAAAGCGGGGAGCGCCGGCCCGACCCTTTAGGTTGATATTTTTCCCCGCCGCTCTTGATTATCCAGGATCGAATACTATTTTTAAAGAAACTCGTCCCTGGCCGCAGAGCCGGAAAGGAGTGCCCATGAGTTATACCGCCAAAGACTATGCCCACCTTTTGGGAATGGCCGGTTTCAGCGATACCATCCTCAAGAACCACTTCACCCTCTATCAGGGCTATGTCACCAACACCAATAAGGTTATGGAGACCTTGAATGCCATGCTCAAAGAGGGCAAGCAGGCCACGCCGGAGTTTGGCGAGCTGAAAAGGCGTCTGGGCTGGGAATTCAACGGCATGCGGCTGCATGAGTACTATTTCGAGAACCTGGGCGGCAACGGCGATCCCGCCAAGGCCCCCAGGCTGGCCCAGAAGGTCGCGGCTCAGTTCGGCTCCTTCGAGGCCTGCGCCGCCGACTTCCAGGCCACGGCCACCATGCGGGGCATCGGCTGGGTTATTCTGTACCAGGACATCATGAGCGGCCTGCTCATCAACCAGTGGATCAACGAACACGATGTGGGACACCCCGCCGGCTGCAACCCTCTCCTCATCCTGGATGTCTTCGAACACGCCTTCATGATCGACTATGGCCTGAAACGGGCGGATTATCTTGCCGCGTTCATGAAAAATCTGAAATGGGAGGCCGTGGAGGCCCGCTTGAAGTAGATTACGGTTAATTTGAGGGGAGGGCCGGGGGAGCGGTGGCTCCCCCGCCCTCCCCTCAAACTCCCCTCCCAACCCCCTTTTAAGGGGTTGGGGGAGGGGGATAGGGGGAGGGGGCAGGGGTCTGCGACCCCTGGCCCCCTCCCCCACATTTTTCTTTACACCCTGCCCTGATTTTTATACCGTTAAATGCGGCCGTTCCCACGGGCGGCGGAGGAAAATCGGAGGTTTATGTTCATGCGGCGGCAAACCGGTCTGGTTTATGACGAACAATACTTGCGGCACCGCCCCGGGGAATGGCACCCGGAGCGCCCGGCCCGGTTGGAGGCCATCATGCAGCGCCTCCAGGACACCGGTCTTCTGGAAGAACTGATTCTTATTCGACCATACCAGGCTCCCCTCCCCTGGATCGAGCGCCTTCACGACCCCGAATACATCAAGCGGTTTAAAACGGCGTGCGAGAAAGGCTATAGCATTTTCGGAGTTCCCGACTGCGGCATCTGCCCCGATTCTTATGAAATCGCCCTGTTGGCGGTGGGCGGGGTGTTTGCGGCCATTGACCACATCATGAACGGCACGGTGCACAACGCCTTTTGCGCGGTGCGGCCTCCCGGCCACCACGCCGAACACAGCAAGGCCATGGGCTTTTGTTTCTTCAACAACATCGCCCTGGGTGGGGTTTATGCCCTGGATAACTTCGGCCTGGACAGGGTGGCCATCATCGACTGGGACGTACACCACGGCAACGGCACCCAGCACCTGTTCGAAGCAGACCCCCGGGTGTATTATGTTTCTCTCCATGAGGACCCCTTCTCCTGCTATCCCGGCACCGGCCAGGCCCATGAGCAGGGCAAGGGCAAGGGCAAGGGTTTTACCCTGAACATCCCCCTGCCCGCGGGCAGCGGCGACGAAGCCTATTTAAAGGCCATGGAGGAGGAGGTTATACCCCGCCTCAAGGAATATGCTCCCCAATTTGTTTTTATTTCCGCAGGCTTCGATGCCCATGGGGAAGACCCCCTGGCCCATCAAAATCTGACCCTGGGAGCCTACCAAAAGATGGGCGCGCTGATCCTCAAACTCGCCGAGGACACCGCCCAGGGCCGCCTGGTCAGCGTCCTGGAAGGGGGCTACAATCTCTCCGTGCTGGCGGACTGCGTGGAGGACCACCTGCGTCTGCTGTTAGGCAATGGTTAGGGCAAGTTACCAAAAAAATTACCATTTAGGCTCCTGGATTACGGAAACTTCTTGACGGCCGGGATTCCCTGTGCTAAGGATGATTATCCTTTCACCAGGCGAAATACCAGTGGTTAAGGCAACGGTAAGGAAGTGAGGAAGGAATGGGAGGCCCAGAGGCCGCCCATTTTTTTTGGCCTGCACCCCGGGGGGCGCCACCGGAAGGAATATTCAGGCAGCAGGAGGGGTTATGCGTTTCACCGGCAAAGTCAAGTGGTTCAACGAATCCAAGGGCTACGGCTTTATTCAGCGGGATGACGGGGCTGACGTGTTCGTACACTACTCCAACATCACGGGCCAGGGTTTTCGCACCCTGAAAGAAAATGACGAAGTGGAGTTCGAAGTCAATGAAGGCCCCAAGGGCCTCCAGGCAGTCAACGTGGAGAGGGTGTAAGGTAATTATTTAACGTTTTAGGAAAGTTGGAAAATCAGCACCAGGGGCGCGGCGCGCCCCTTTTTTTGGGCGTCTTGGGCAAGAAAAAGCCCGGACAAGATCACCGACTGTCTCATCCGGGCCTGGGAAACAATAAGGCCAGATTTTACCGCCGCGCCTTCCCCTCAGTCAGGCATCACTGAACAGTTTTGGGAGGCGAAAACATCCCATAACCCGGGCCAACGGGAAGGGCATCCTTGTCGATATGGTCTCTGATGAAATGCCCCTCGATGTATTTGCCGCTGCCTCCCTGCGCGTTTTCAACATAGAAGGGTACAAAGCCCAGCACCGGGGTCCAGTGGTGGGTGTCGAAGTCGGTCCTCACCACGGGCAGGACAACCGTCTGGCCTACGAATTCGGCGCATTTGGCCCAGAGCGTATCCTTGGTGCCCGGCTGGATCCAGATGTCGTCCCCTATGAAGACCTTGTCGGGGTTGCCGTGGTTCATAAGTTCTCTGATGAAACGGCACATTGTTTTCATCAACTAAAAAGGAGGTCCACTGGCCGGCCTGCTCGTCGGGATAATGATAATCCGAGCCGATTTTGAACCGGTAGTAAGGGTTATCGTCCCAGTGATCAATAACCACTTGCTCGGCCACGGCTATGGGGAAAAGCCCTCCCTTGCCGATGGCGCCGGGCCCGGAGATGGCCGAGGATGCGGTGGCGCTGGTATCAGCCAGGTTTCTTCCCCATATCCGGGCAAGGAACAAAGGCACCGGGCCGCCGTTCTGGCCGGCGGTTTTCCTCACCGTCACCCGCACTGCCGGCGCATCCAGATTCGTCGGAGCAATGGCGGTGGATTGCATCTGTTTCGTTAGGAAATTCCAATAGCCTACTTCAATCTGACAGTTAGTTAAAAAAGCCCCGTCCGCTTTGTTTAGCCTGACAGTTTGCAGGGCCACGGCCTGGCCGTTGCTCCAATAAGGAACGGGGGCTGCCAGGTTAATGAAGGGCACCAGCCCCCGGGCCCCGGCCATGGCGCCGGCGTCGGCAGCATTTTGCAGTTCGTTCCTCACCACCGCGATACGACCAATGTCAATGGCCAGGGCGCCAAACCCCAGGAAGACCACCAACAGGATGCCTGCCATGATCAAAACAGTCCCTGATTCATCTCTGGAAAAGGAGCGGGGTCTTAGTTTCATGGTCATGTCCTCCTTGAGCACGCATTGTTTGACAGAGGCAATTGCAAAAGGCGAGCCAAATATTAGTTCAATAAAAATATATAGTAATATCAACATGATGCAGAAGTGCATCAGGAAATTCTTGACAACGGTTGACTATCGGGCGAGAAGAATTTCTTCAAACCGATTCTCAAGACTCAAGAATTTTAGTCATTTGTTCCGGTGACGCCGCAAAAGATCTCATGGCAGCCTGGCGTGGGAGGGGTTTTTATATAATTTTCTCTTTTAAATGAAACACCCGTAGGGGCCGACCCATGTGTCGGCCCCAGTTGATGGGCGCACACGCGGGTGCGCCCCTACAGGTTTGTTGCAGGTCATTTGGAAAATGGTATTAGACCATGGTGCAGCCAGCCGGCAATTAATTGTAGCAAGGCTTGCTGTGCCCGAGCCCAGGCTTAGCCTCGGGGCTCCATTATTATTGCCAGGAGCGCCTCTTGCAAAATTTTAGCCGCAGGCTTCAGACTGCGCCGGCACAGGCCGGAAATCCTGTGGTGCCAAGGCTTATTGCGGTTGGAAAAAAGATTTCCTCACCTAGGGGCATGGCTTGGCATGCCCAATCAGGGCACAGCAAGCTGTGCCCCTGCAATGCCATATCTGGCAATCAGAAAACTTTTGGCAGTGATTAAAATCGGGACACAGGCTGGCATCGATATTGCATCAATAAATGCAAGGGATACGTGCGTCCGGTTTTCCGTCCAGCCCTGATTAAGGAGGGCTGAGAAGCGGACCGATTTATGGTAAGAGACGCCAAGCCAGGGATGGTTGCGGTGTCAGGACAGCCCCGCGCCGGGAGTTCTGCTCTGCGGCGGGACCGGGAGGATTTCTTCAGGAGGGAAGATGAAAAGAATTATGGGAATGCTGATGTCGGTGGGCCTGGTTATTCTCCTCACTGGGGGGGTGGCCATGGCGGATAAAATCGTGGTGGTGCCGGTGGCGCCTGCCTATCCGCCCCAGTGGACGGCCGTGCCCCAGGTGCCGGGTGTGCAGTACGCTCCTAATCTGGGCCAGGACTTTTTTCGCTACCAGGGCGCGTTTTATAATTTCCTGAACGGTATGTGGTATAGGGCCCCGCAAATAAACGGCCCCTGGGCGGCGGTGCCCCAGCCGCCCCAGGTGTTTTACGGCATTCAGGCCCCCTATTTCAGGACGCCGCCGGGCTGGGCCAAGGGCAAGAAAACCGGCTGGGGCGCTGCCCCCATGCCCCCTGGGCAGGCTTATCAACAGGGGTATCAGCAAGGCTACCAGCAAGGATATCAGCAGGGTTATCAACCGGGATGTCAGCAGGGTTATCAGCAGGAATATCAGCAGGGTTATCAACCGGGATATCAACAGGGTGGCGGCAACGGCGGCCGTATGCCGCCGGGCCAGGCGAAAAAGATGTATAAATAATCTGGGATGTGGGAATGAGCCTTTAGAGAGGCGGTGGGGGTCAAAGGCTTTAAGCTTTAAGCCATAGGCTTTAAGCTTTCCTGTTTTAGGTTATAATTCCCTGTCGCCCATCTCATATAGCGTTGCATTTATCCTAAGGCAATTTACTTTCTGTAGGGGATGTAGGGGCGGACCCATGTGTCCGCCCTGGACTTGGGGCGCACACGCGGGTGCGCCCCTACGGAAAGCCATATCCCTTACTTCTATGGGCGCAACTTGGTATTACATGATCTCCGCGTCCGTCAGGTAGCAGGCCGGGTCCGGGGCCCAGAGATCGCCGGTTAAGGCCTCGGCCCGCACCCGGAAATTGCCGCCGCACACGCCGAGCCAGCGGCAAGCGGCGCAGCGGCCGGTGACATAGCGCTTCTTGTCCTTGAGCTTGGCCAACAGGGGATGGGACAGGTCCGTCCAGATGGCGCTGAAGGGGCGCTCCCGGACGTTGCCGAAGGACAGGTGCCGCCAGAACTGATCAGGGTGCACCTGGCCGTCCCAACTGACGCAGCCGATGCCCCGGCCCGAGTTGTTCCCCTCATTCATCTGCAGGAGTTCCAGCACCTCCCCGGCCCGCTGGGGATTTTCCTTGAGCAGTTTTAAATAGATGTAGGGCCCGTCGGCGTGATTGTCCACGGTCAGGACCTCCATGGGGCGGCCCTGCTCAAACAGCCGCTGGGTGCGGTCACAGATAAGGTCCACGGTTTCCCGGGTTTCGGCGTGGCTGAGCGCCTGATCCAGGAGTTCGCTGCCCCGGCCGGTGTAGACCAGGTGGTAAAAGCAGATGCGGGGAATGTCGTATTCTTCCACCAGGTCAAAGATAGCGGGCACTTCCCGGAAATTGGCCTGGTTCAGGGTGAAGCGCAAGCCCACCTTGAGGCCCACTTCCTGGCAGCGGCGCACCCCGGCCATGGCCGCGGCAAACGACCCCTTTTTCCCCCGGAAGCGGTCGTGGGTGGGTTCGATGCCGTCCAGGCTGATGCCCACGTAGGAGAGGCCCAGGTCCTTGAGGCGCAGGGCCACTTCCTGGGAGATGAGGGTGCCGTTGGTGGAAATCACCGCCCGCATGCCGGCGGCCACGGTGTGGGACACCAGGTCGAAGAGGTCCGGGCGCATGAGGGGCTCGCCGCCGGAAAACAGCACCACCGGCACGCCGAACTGCTTCAGGTCGTCCAGGAGGGCCAAGCCCTCGGCATGGCTCAGCTCATCGGGAGCGGCCGAGGCGTCGGCGTGGGCGTAGCAGTGGACGCATTTTAAGTTGCAGCGGCGGGTGATGTTCCACACCACCACCGGCTTTTTGTCCGCCGAGAATTGCAGGAGATGGGAGGGCAGCTCCCCGGAGTGGCGCCGGTAGCGGAGCACGTCGCCAGGCTCCACCGCGCCGCAATACAGTTTGGAAACACCGATCATAATATTACTCAGAGTAATTTAAAGTTAATTCGAGGGGAGGGCCGGGGGACCGCAGGCCCCCCGCCCTCCCCTCGAGCTCCCCTCCCAACCCCCCTTAAGGGGTTGGGGGAGAGGGCATGGGAGAGGGGGCAGGGGTCCGCGACCCCTGGCCCCCTCTCCCATAACTCATTCATAACCCTACATCATTCCCTAAACAAGGTCTTCTGGTAATAATCCCGGATGACCTGGTTCAGGTAGCCGTCCAGGTTGTCGATGGCCTCCCGGGTGAGGAGAAAGCTGTCCTGGGAGGTGCGGTCCCGCACCAGTTTCAGGGCGTGCTCCAGGTCTTTGGCCAGGCCCTGGCAGACGTTGAGGGCCGGCACCTCCTGGTTCAACGCCTTCTGCAGGATCTCATCAACGGCCTCCGGGTCAAAATGGAGGGTCAAATCGTGATCCTCCTGGAAACACTCCTCGAAATGGCGCACCTCCTGGTGCAGTCGTCCCATGGCCTCAAACGCCGACTTGAGGTCCCCGTCAAAGTGCAGAAAGAGGTGCACCAGCATGTCCACCCGGGCCTCGGTGAGGGGCAGTTGGTGCTGAACGAGGAGTTCATGTTCCCTACGCCAGATGGCCTCCCGCACCATGGCCCGTTCCTTGATGCTGGCCAGTTCGAAACGCTCCCGGCGCTCCGGATCATCAGGATGGGATAGAAGCCGGTCCAATTCTTCCTGGGCCCGGGTCACCAGTTCCGGGGTGACCACCAATTCCCGAATCTCCGTGGAGGGCAGGCGCTTTTCAAACTGGATCAGGACCCGTTCGATAACGCTCACCAGGCCCCGGGCCCCGGTTTTTTCCTGGGCCGCCCGCTCGGCCAGCAGGAGCAGGGCCTTGTCCTCGAACTTGATGTGGATGCCGTAGGCCGCAAAATCCCGCCGTTTGCTGGTAATAATGGGGTTGTTGGGGTTCAGGAGAATTTCGTAGAGGTCGTCTGCGGTAAGCTCCTGCAACACCCCAATAACAGGCAGCCGCCCCACAAATTCCGATTCGAAGCCGTACTTGATGAGGTCTTCGGCGGTCACTTTGCTGAGCAGCTGCTTTTCCTCTGCTTTCGTGGTCACCTTGGCCCCGAAGCCGATCTCCTGCTTGCTCAGGCGCTCCTTGACGATTTTTTCCAGCCCGTTGAAGGCGCCGCTGACGATGAACAGAATGTGCCGGGTGTTGAGGGTGCGCTTCTCTTTTTTGCCGGTGCGGCGGTACTGCTCGATGGCCTGGATCTGGGAAACCGGGTCATGGGAGACCTTGAGGTCCACCTCCGTCTCTTCCATGGGCTTCAGCAAGGCCCGCTGCACCCCGGTGCGGGAGACGTCCGGCCCCCAAACGCTGGCCGAAGACGCAATCTTGTCGATTTCATCCAAGTAGATAATGCCGTATTGGGCCATGTCCAGGTCGTCGTCCGCGGCGTGGGCCAGGTCCCGCACCAGGTCCTCCACATCTCCGCCGACGTAGCCGGTTTCGCTGAACTTGGTGGCGTCTCCCTTGACAAAGGGCACCCCCAGCTTGCTGGCGATGAGCTTGACGAGGTAGGTCTTGCCCACGCCGGTGGGGCCGATGAGAATGATATTGTTCTTGATGGCCCCCACCCCGGGGACGGGATCCCGCCCTTTATCCAGGTAGTGACGGATGCGGTTGAAATGAGTGCAGATCTTGGTGGCCAGGATGCTTTTGGCCTCTTCCTGCTTGATGACGTATTGGTTAAGAAAGGCTTCCAGTTCTTGGGGCTTCAGGTCGAAATTGATGCGGCTGAGCTTCCCCGCCTTGCCTCCCCCTTTGGCGTCGCCTTCCGGCTTGGCCACCCAATAGGGGGAAATCACCTTGATACGGCTGCCGTATTTCTTGGTGAGATAGTCGCTGATTTCTTTTTCCAGCTCTTTCTGATTAGGTATCTTGTCCATGTTTTTGCTGTGGGTTTGTTTCTAAAGTTAGTCTGGAAGATTAACCTTCTGTCCATAAGTATAGCCATAATGACCAGGACCTGCAAGGCGGGCAACCTGGCAGGCACCTTGACGATTTCATTCAACTTGTTTATTGTGGTGCACACCTAACCAGGCCCTAATCTTTGAGGGCAACCCTCGTCAGTCCTGAAAGACGGGTTTTGGGTTATGTGTCCGTAATTAATATGATATTTATAAATAAATCAATATCGTTAAACTGGAGACAATTCCAGTTATCTGGCGATTATGCTAATGGCCTGGCTCTCTTGGTCGTGCACAACGGCTGCAGCGAGCTACTGTTTGGCGAGGGGATTTTTACCCATATTTAAATTAAAATGACGATGTATTTCACAACAATATCAAATTAATAAAAAAATATTTGGAAAGTTACGAATGAAAGATTGTCCTTTATGTAAAAGTAGAGAAAATAAATTTGAGAGATTTTTGGAAGGATATAATCTAGTAAAATGCTGTAATTGTGATTTTATTTTTGCTGATATAACCGATGCTTATATAGAAGAAGTAAATTCTCAATACGATGAAAAGGTCAGCGATTTTTATGATGATAAACAAACAATTTTAGATCATCTCTGGTTCAAGGGGATTGCCAAATCATTTACTAAACGTCTTGGCTCTGGCAAAGTTTTAGATATAGGATGTGGTAATGGCATTCTCTTAAGTTATTTTAAAAAACTTAACTGGGATTGTTTTGGAATAGACATATCTCCTTGGAGTATAGAGCCTGCAAGAAAGTATAATTTTACTTTATTCCAGGGTAGGATAGAAGATTTACATTTAGAAGGGGGAAGATATGACCTTTTAGTAAGCACGTCAACATTAGAGCACATTGCACAACCTCTTGCACATGTAAAAGAGATTATAAGATTAATGAAACCAGGAGGAATGGGTTTCTTTAGTGGAATACCTAATTATGCATCTCTGTCAATCAGGTTAAATATTTCTAATTTTTATTTAAACAATCCTCCAGGACATGTAAATTACTTTACATCAAATACAATAAAAAAGCTTTTTTATTCTACAAACACTAATCTCAAGAAGATTATAATAAAGACATATGGAATTCCAGAATTTCACAGACTCTACAATCAAAAAAAAACATATTTTCAACATTACCAGAACATCGAAGAAAAAAAGCCTGAAAAACAAAACTTGATTCAAATTAATTCAAATGAATGTGATTTTAGATTAACGAAAGATATGTCACAAAACTATCTAGAATTCATTATTAAACTTTATTATAATTTAGGCAGGCCTTTTTATCTTGGCGATAAGCTTGAAGTTACAGTAATTAAATAGTAATTGCAGGGCACCTATGGCCACCGCTGTGTGAACCGGTACACGGCGTGTCCGCAACTTCATGATTATTCTGCTCTAATATGATATGTTAAAGTTCCAGATTTAGCTGAGTTTGGTCTTTGATTAATTTACATTAAAAACATTTTAATATTTTGTTCATTGGCAAAGGATCAAGGGGAGAATTTCCCTAAGCACCTAAAATCTCTCTCAGTCCTCCTTTAGATAATTTGAGAAAACCAGCAGCAGTTTGGCTGCGCAGGTAAGATATGACGGTAACATCTCCTGACTTAGCCTCATGAGCACCTCCTTCCTCGATCAATTGGCCCAGGCCCGGCCCGACCCCGGCGGCGGGGCGGCTGCGGCCTACAGCGCCGGCGTGGGCCTGGCTCTTCTTACCAAAATCATCCGGCTGGAAAAGGCCCGGCCATATAATGACGCCTCCCAGGTGGCGTTTTGGGCTGAGCAACTGACGGAAGTGCGCCGGCTCACTCGGATTTTTCAGCACCTGCGCCGGGCCGACGTGGGGGCCTACCTCACCATGGCCCAGGCGTTGGCCGTCCGGAAGCAGGGGTCGAATCTGCAGAAGGCGGTGGAGGAGGCCACCCGCTGCCCCTGGCAGATCATGGAGCAGACTCTCCTGGCCCTGGCCCTGGTGGCTGCGGCCGGGGACCGCTGCCGGTCCCACCTTCTCTCCGACTTGCTGGTGGCCACCGAACTTCTGGGCGGGGCGCTGCAGGGGGCTTACCACATTGCCGCAGCCAACCTCCCCCTGATCAAGGCGGACGGCCGGCGACAGGAATGGGTGGCGCGGCTGTCCCAGGCGTCCCACCAGGGATTGGAGGCCACCCTTAGGGTGCGCAGCCAACTCCTGGCCAGGGCCCACGCCGCCAACCACGCCTGATGATCATTGCCGCGGAGAATCTCACCGGGGCCAATCCGGTGGTGGCTCAGGCTCTGAAAGACCTGGACCCCAAACCCCTCCAGGATTTGGCCCGGCGCTGTCAAGAAGCTGGCGCACACCTCCTGGACCTCAATCCCGGCTACCTCTCCCGCCGGATGGAAGACCGCATGGCCTTTATGGTTACGGCCGTGCAGGAAGTAACCACCCTGCCCCTTATTCTCGATTCCCCCAATCCCCGGGTGCTGGCCGGGGGGCTGGCGGTCTGCCGGGAAAAACCCATCTTGAACGCCGTCACCCTGGAGGAACCTAAGCTCGAGGAAATTCTGCCCCTGGCCGCAGAGCACAAGACCCAGGTGGTGCTCCTGCTCCTGGACGAGAGATCCCATCCGCCGCCCTCCCTGGAAGGGAAAATCGCCCTGGCCGTGGAACTGCGGGAGCGGTGCCTGGCCGCGGGTTTGAGCGACGAGCAGCTCATCTTCGATCCGGTGCTTCCCAACCTCAGGTGGCCGGATGCCTGGCCCCAGACCGCCGCGGGGTTTAAAACCGTGCGTTACCTGGCCTCAGGGGACCTCTTTGGCGTCCCGGCCCGCACCATGGTGGGCCTTTCCAACCTGCGCAGCGGCCTGCGGGGCATTTATCCGGTGGAGATGGAGATTACGGTTTTGGCCCTCCTGGCCGGCGCCGGCCTGAGCTCTGCCCTGGTGGATGTGCTCAACCCGGCCCTGCGGGAACAGGTGCAGTTGATGATGCAGGTTATGGATTCCTCTTTGGATTCGGCTTAGTATGAAATTTTTTGGTATAATATACCTAGTTCCACAGGAACTTGGCCGCCTTGCCAACCCCGTATGCGGGTTGGGAGGGGGGCTTGGGGGGAGGGCAGGGACCTGAGGTCCCTGGCCCTTCCCCCCAAATACCATTTCCAGGCGTATCCAAGGAGCAGCCATCAACCGCCCCCTCGGTAATCTCACCGGACTGAAGCACCAGCAGACCCGCAGGCTGGAGCGTCTCTACCGCCGCCGGGTGCCCCCCCGGGAACTGATCACCCCGGAGTTGGCCCGCCAGCTTGCCGAAATCTCCCGGGAGGTGCACCGTCAGGTGGGGATTTTGGTGAACCGGGCCGGGTTTGTCACCCATGTAATCGTAGGCGACGCCAAGGGCCTTCTTATCCCCTACCTCCCCCGGGAGCGGGGCGCTAAGGGCCGCCTCAAGGGCCTGCGCCTCATTCACACCCATCTGGACGCCAGCCCCCTTTCACAAGACGACCTCATGGACCTGGCCCTCCTGCGCCTGGATGCGGTGGCGGCCCTGGCCGTGACTCCCCAGGGTCTGCCGGGGGCCGTGCATCTGGCCCACCTTTTGCCCCATGAGGAAAACGGCAGCAATTGGGCCCTTATCACCGCGGACCATTTGGCCCACCTGGACCTCGATTTTGACCACCTGGTGGAATCCCTGGAGGAGGAACTGGCCCGGAGCGACGACGGCCGGGGGCTGTCGGGCCAGGAGCGGGCCATCCTGGTGAGGGTCTCGTCCCGGAGTCGGTTGGAAGCAGAGGACTCCATGGCCGAACTCACCGAACTGGCAGGCTCCGCCGGGCTCACGGTGGCCGCCACCGTCATCCAGCACAGACAAAGGGTGGACTCCCGCCTGCTCATGGGCAAGGGCCGCCTGGCCGAACTCGTCATTCAGGCCCTGCAGCTGGGGTCGGACCTGCTGGTCTTCGACGCGGAGCTCACCCCGGCCCAGGTGCGCTCCATCACCGACTTTACGGAACTGCGGGTCATCGACCGCACCCAGCTTATCCTGGACCTCTTCGCGCAGCGGGCCCGGAGCCGGGAGGGGAAGCTCCAGGTGGAGATGGCCCAGCTTAAATACCTCCTGCCGCGTCTCAGGGGCCGGGACGACGCCCTCTCCCGCCTCACCGGCGGCATCGGCGGCCGGGGGCCGGGGGAAACCAAGCTGGAAATCGACCGCCGCCGCCTCCAGGAGCGCCTCCACCGCCTGAACCGGGATCTGGACAAGGTGCGGGCCGAACGCAAGGTGAGAAGGGAAGGGCGCAAGCGCCACCAACTCCCAATCCTGTCCATCATCGGCTACACCAACGCCGGCAAATCCACCCTGTTCAATTCCCTCACCAACGCCAGTGTGCTGGCCGAAGACCGCCTCTTTGCCACGCTGGACCCCACCAGCCGCCGCCTGCGCTTCCCCCGGGAGCGGGAGGTGATCATCACCGACACGGTGGGCTTCATCCAGGACCTGCCCAAAAATCTGCTGGAAGCCTTCAAGGCCACCCTGGAGGAACTGGAAGAGGCCGATCTCCTCATCCACGTCATTGATCTCAGCAATCCCCGCTTCCCGGAGCAGATGGCCGCGGTGGACCACATCCTGGGCTCCTTGGATTTGCTGGATAAACCCGTCCTCAAGGTGTTCAACAAGACGGATCTGGCCCCGCCGGAACTGGCGGCCCTGCAGGTGCGCATCCACCAGGGCGTGGCTATTTCGGCCCTGGACGACAAGACGCTGCCGCCCCTCATCGCCCGCCTGGAAGAACGGGTGGAGGAAGTGGCCGGGCCGCCGAAGAGGGGGCTACCCGAGTTGCCGCAGGCTTCGGAGGGACTGAGAGGGGATTGAGTTCTGGGGGGAGGGCCAGGGACTTGAAGTCCCTGGCCTCCCCCCAGACCCCCCTCCCAACCCGCAGAGGGGGCTGGCAAGGCGGGGCCTTCAGGCCCTGACTCGCCAGCCATTTTTTCTAAACCTAAGGGGTTGGGGGAGGGAGTTTGAGGGAGGGGGCAGGGGTCCGCGACCTCTGGCCCCCTCCCTCAAAATTATCTTACTAAACCTCAGGGATAAAGCCGCAGGGTTCCCGAGGCCCCCACCGGGTCGCAGACCAGCCAGATTTCCTCGAAGGCGTGCTGAAGGGGGACGATGATGTCGCCGCGGTAGGTTTCGAAGTCGCCCTTCATCCAGAGGGGATTGGTGTTGCGGATTACCAGCCAGGTGCGGTCGCCGTACTGGTGCTTGGCTTTGTAAGCCAATATGCGGTTGAGTTCGGTGGGCAGCCGGTGATTCATGCCAGGGGGCGGGAGAGAAGCAAGAGAGATTTCCTCAAGATTTTTCCCATTATTCATCTTCCCGAGGAGCTTTTTGGCGTCGTGATTGTTGCCGCACAGGTGGGTCACCTCGATGCCCACCTGCTCGCCGTCCAGAAAGCAGTAGGTGTCCGGATTCGGCGGTTCGGAGAACTCCTTGAAAATGAGCCAGCGCCGGTGATTCTTCCGCTGATCCCGGATGAAATACAGGACCGCGTAGAATTCCAACTGCTTTTTTTCGTCAAGCCTTTTGATGTTCATGGGAGGCTCAAACTTCTTTAAAAGTTCAAGGATCAAGGTTCAAAGTTCAAGGTAGGCGCAGGGTGCGCCCGGCGCACCAAGCTGGCGGGCAGGGACGCCCGCCCCACCGATCTTTTTCCCATATTGTACCAGTACCGCACTTCCTCCGCCAATTCCCCCAAGACCGGCAGGACGGGCTTCCGGCCCGTCCAGGCACGGGCAAGATGCCCGTGCTACCACCGCAAGTTGGGGGATCACAGGCGTCTTGTCTTGGCCACAGGCGGGACGCCTGGTGCTCCCGAGTCACGCTATCATGGCCGTGGATTGCCCTATAAGCGGGAAAGCGGAGCGCATCCCGCCTTTAACGCTGTGCTGCCCTAAAAACCTTCTGCATCCTTCTGGTGACCGCAAATTTGACCTATTAAGCTTCCCAAAGCACCCGGCGAAACGGCTGCTGGCTGCCGTCACCCTGTAAAAGCGCCCAGCCGCAGCCCCGGGGGCCTATCCCCGGACGCAATTTCCGGGGGGTGCCGGTGAGAGGCGAGGGCAAGGGCCAGGAGGTGGCCGGCAGGGCGAAGTGAGACGGTTTTCGGTTTTCGGTTTTCGGTTTTCGGGAAAACCAATCGTCGGGCAATGAGATAGTGAAATTATTTTCTTCCAAAGGGTCACTGCGATGCACGTGACCGTGGAGGCAGGTGACGTTTTCGAACCGGGAAAGCTGGTCCAGTAAAGGGCCGCTGTCCATGGTCCATTGGCCCCAGGCGCGGTGGATGGGGATCAGGGGGGCGTGGGACAGAACCATGAGGGGCGCGGCAGGGTCTAGCCGGGGCCATAGCCTGGGCCAGCCAGCGGTGTTGGTCCCCTCCCAGGGCAAAGCCCGGGCCGTCAGGGGTTGTTTGCCATTGGGTGTCCAGGCCGAGAAGGTTGATTCCTTCGTAGTTATAGACAAAGGGGCCGTTGTGGAAGATTTGCCGGCCAGGGCCGCCTTGTCCGGCGCAGCCGTCCCTTTCGCCCCGCACCGCCAAAAGGGGCATGGGGAGGTCCGAGAGGATTTCCGCCCCCAGGCCCAGGGCCATGGGGTTGCCGTCGTGGACCAGGTCCCCGGCAAAGAACACCAGGTGGGGCGCAGGTTTAAGCGCCTTGATTTCCGCCACCGCCCGGGCCAGAGCTTGGGCTTCGGCGTGATTGGGGTCGCCGTTGTGGAGGTGGGCGTCGGCCAGTAAGGCGAGGAAAAGGGGTCTGTCGGCAGCCTCCAGCGCCATCGGCCATGACAGGCGGCCAATGGTCCAGGCCGCAGCCAGGCCCATTCCCAGGTTCCAGATAAATTCCCGGCGTTCCATGGTTTCAGGTTTGAGTTTGCTGCAAGTTATGTGGTGGGCGGTGCCCACCCTACATTTGTTACTATTTAGGCACGGGCTGGAAGCCTGTGCTACCGTATATGGGAATATGGGATTGGGGGAGGGGGTGTGGGGGAGGGGGTAAGGGGCCACTGCCCCTTAGCCTCCTCCCCCACAAACTTCTTGCCTCACCCCTCTCACAACACCCCCTTAGTGGACGGCGCGCCCGTGGCCCGGGGTTCGGGCTGGGTGGCCCGGTCCAGGGCCCGGCCCATGGCCTTGAAGATGGCCTCCATGATGTGATGGGTGTTTTCGCCGTAGGGCACTTCGATATGAATGGTCATGCCGCCGTGGATGGCCACGGCCCGCCAGAACTCCTGCACCAGTTGAGGGTCCAGGGCCGCGGACACGGGGCCGAAATGCACATCGAAATGGAGAAACGGGCGGTTGGAAAGGTCGATCGTAACCTGGGCCAGGGCTTCATCCATGGGCACCCGGGCCGAACCAAAGCGGCGCACCCCGGCTTTTTCCCCCAGGGCCTCCTTAAAGGCCTGCCCCAGGCAGATGCCGATGTCTTCCACGGTGTGGTGCTGGTCCACCTCCAGGTCCCCCACCGCCTGGATGGTGAGATCGAAATAGCCGTGGGCCGCGAAGAGGTGCAGCATGTGATTCAGGAAAGGTATGCCGGTGGCCAGGTCGACCAGGCCTGTGCCGTCCAGGTTCAGTTTCACCTCGACGTCGGTTTCCCTGGTTTTCCGGGTTATGTGGGCTTGGCGGGTCATGGAGGGGCCTCCCGCGGCTGGCGGTTTTGCGGCCATTATATACCACTTCGGAGCCTGGGTAAAATGAGAATGTGAAAGGGGCTTTTCCGGCGGAGCTACAGGTTTCCGGAAATTACCCTGGGTCAGCACTTCCTCTTTGTGTTAGAATATTAAAAGGTGAAATCGGGGGCGGTAAGGCCTTGCCCCATATTGCGGTCAGACGGGTAATGGCCGGATAACTTCAGGCTTCAGGCTGCGCCTGGGCACGGAAGCCGTGCCCCTACAGAAGAATTACCTGAATTTACGGCAACCCGGTACCAGGTTCCCCACAGGGCGAAGACCGAGGCAGCGTGCCGGGGCAGCGGCCACCCCTCAAGACTCCCAGTTTCACCACACAATCCCACATATCCGGAATAGTTCATGTCAAAGGTATTACTTTTTTTCAGAAAACCTCTCCTTTTCTGGTTTTTAGGGTTTCTGGCGTTCCTGGGATCGGTGGGCGCCTTGGCGGCCCAGGCGGAGCCCCGGGCGGAGCTCTCCGAAACCATCAAAGATTTCGGCCAGGTCCGGGAAGACATGGCCCTGAGTCACACCTTCACCGTCAGAAATACTGGCGACCAGAATCTGGAGGTCCTGGAAGTAGACCCCGATTGCGTCTGCACCGTGTCGACCTATGACCGGGTCATCCCCCCAGGCGGCACAGGTAAGATCAGCTTTGAGATCAAGCCCTTTTCCGTGGTGCACGCCTTCAAGAAGAATAACCGGGTCAGGTTCAATGCTGCCAATCAGCCCTCGGTGAACCTGGTTTTGAAGGGCCAGGCCCAGCGCAGCATTGAGATTGAACCGAGCCACATCGTCCGGTTCCGGGGTGGGCCCAGAGATACCCTCACCGCCCAGGTCAAGTTCACCTCCAACCTGCCGTACCCCTGGGAGATCGTCAAGTTTCAGAATTCCATTCCCGATAAAATCGATGTGAGCCTCAAGACCGAGCGGCCGGGGAAGGTGTATGTCATCGAGGTGAGAAACAAGTCCCAGGAACAGGGGCATTACGCCGGCATGATTGAAGTGTTCACCAACTCCATCCAAAGACCCAAGATTGTGATGCGGGTTATTGCGGACCTCGGTCAGGATCCGCCCATGGCCCCGTGAAGCAGCAGTTCGTTTAAGACCCGGTGGACGGCCTCCCGGGCCAACTGGCGCAGGAGCAGGTCCTGTTCCTTGGGCGCGGCCAGACCCGGCGACAGAGGGGAGCTCAGGTTAACCTGGTCCTTGAAGGCGAACAGGACTTCCTCCCCCCGGGTGATGGCGCCGGTGATGGTGAGCTCAGCGTGCAGCCTGCCCGTTAACCACCGCAGTTGGGCGCCCCGAATGGCCAGCTGCTGAATGGTGCCGGACACGAGGCTGGCAGGGGCGCCGGGACTCAGTTTCAGGCCCTGGGCCTGCCAGGCTCGGACCAGTTCTTCCTGAAAGATTTTCAGAAAAGTCTCTGCGGCCACCTGGCTGTGCGGCCCCATGGCAAACGGGGCAATGGTGTAGGACAGGTCTTCAGGCTTGAAATTCGGAGCAACATAGGACTCCAGAACATATTGACCCGGCGGGTAGGTGGGAACCGCCGGAAGGGGGGGCAAGAAACGGGGCCCGCAAGCCCAGGCTGCGGCAGTTAAGGCTGCCAGGACACACGTCATCCAGCTAAAACAGCGGCGCATGGCCATCTCCATACCACATCCAGCGGCCCGATACCACTGAATTTGGCGAGGTATCGGCAAGGAGGTCATATGGCAGAGGAACGGAAAATCACCCTTTCGGTCATCAAAGCTGACGTCGGCGGCTGGGTGGGGCACAGCACCTCCCACCCGGACATGCTGGCCCTGGCGCAGGAACACGTGGATGCCGCAGTCAAGCGAGGCTTGCTGGTGGATGGTCAGGTCCTCCATGTCGGGGACGACGTGGAGCTGATCATGACCCACCACCGGGGCGAAGGCAACTCGGATATCCATCAGTTCGCCTGGGACACCTTTCTGGCGCTCACCGAACTGGCCAAACGCATGAAGCTCTACGGGGCCGGCCAGGACATGCTGGCCGACGCCTTCTCGGGCAACGTCAAGGGCATGGGGCCCGGGGTGGCGGAACTGTGCTTCGTGGAGCGCAAAAGCGAACCGGTGGTCATTTTCATGGCCGACAAGACCTCGCCCGGGGCCTGGAACTTGCCGGTTTATAAAATGTTCGCCGACCCCTTCAACACCGTGGGCCTGGTCATCGATCCCTCCATGCACCGGGGTTTCCGCTTCCGGGTCCTGGATGTCTACGAAAACAAGGAATGGTTTCTCTCCTGCCCCGAGGACATGTACGACCTTCTGGTCCTCATCGGCGCGTCGGGGAGATACCTTGTTGAGAGCGTCTACCGTAAGAAAGACAACGAGATCGTGAGTGTGGCTTCTTCCCAAAAGCTCGGCCTCATTGCTGGGCGCTACGTGGGGAAGGACGACCCGGTGCTGGTGGTGCGCTCCCAGTCGGGTTTTCCCGCCATCGGCGAAATTTTGGAGCCCTTTACCTTTCCCCATTTGGTGGAGGGCTGGATGCGGGGCTCCCACCACGGCCCCCTGATGCCGGTGTCCTTTGCCGATGCCCGCCCCATTCGCTTTGACGGGTCTCAAGGGGAAATATTTCAATGTGCTCATCACCGACGCCTATGCGGCCGAGGCCCTGGTGCAGGGATGAGCCTTTTGACAAGAGTTGCGTTTTAAGGGCAATTATGGGATTCTTCTCCCCCTTCGGGGGCTCAGAATGACAGGATTGAATGTTCTTGTATTCATGGAATGATGTGCTAAGCTTGGGTCGCCGTTTGACGGCCAACCGGTGTTGGCAGGGGTTCTGGTCTTGAAGGGGAAAGCTTTGGCCTGCAAAATTGCACCTTGTGATTCTCCAACCGGCAGGGAGATCATGGCGTTGAGCCTGAACCGTCTGTATGCCAAAGTTTAAAAAAATTCTCCTCTGGGGCGCCAGCCTCGCGGCCATGCTGGTGCTGGGGAGCCTGGGCTATGTCATCATCGAGGGCTGGAGTTTTTTTGACGGCTTGTACATGACCATTACCACCCTCACCACCGTAGGTTACGGCGAGATCCGGCCCCTGACCACGGCCGGGCGGGCTTACACCATGGTCCTCATCCTAACCGGGGTGGGCCTCATGCTCTCCATTATCGGCGCCCTGGCCAAAGTGGTGGTGGAAGGGGAACTCCAAGACGCTCTGGGAAAGCGGAAGATCAGGCGGAAAGTGGAAAAACTCAAGGATCACTATGTCATCTGCGGCTTTGGCCGTCTGGGAAAGATTATCGCCAGGCAGTTGTCCCAGGCCGGCATCCCCCTGGTGGTGGTGGAGAACAACCCTGAGGCCATCTCGAGTTTGGACGCCGAGGAGTATCCTTTCGTGATGGGGGATGCCACCCGGGAGGAGGTGCTCCTGGAAGCAGGCATCGAGCGAGCCAAGGGCCTGGTGGCGGTGCTGCACTCGGACGCGGGCAACGTCTACATCACCCTCACGGCGCGCAGCCTCAACCCCAAGCTCTACATCGTGGCCCGGGGGGAAGAACCGGGCTCCCACCAGAAGCTCCTCCGGGCCGGGGCCGACAAGGTGGAGTCGCCCTATGAAATGGGCGGGCGGAAAATGGCCCACACCATCCTGCGCCCCACGGTCACCACCTTCATGGACCTGGCCATGCAGGACGGGGTGGAATGGAGCATGGAGGAGATTGCTGTCGGTGAGGGTTCCCCGCTGGTGGGGGTGCCCCTGATAAACACGGGCATCCGCAAGGACCTGAACCTCATCGTGGTGGCCATCAAACGGCTCGACGGCAACCTGCTCTTCAATCCCACCCCCCAGGCCACCATCCAGGGCGGCGACACCTTGATCGTGGTGGGGATGCGGCATAACCTGGAGAAGTTGGAGGAGATGGGGAGCGCTGGTTGAATTTCGAGCAAAACCCAATGTCATCACGGTAATGCGCCATTCTGAGGGAAAGGGTAAATCCCTTTTGCAGAGGGTGAGATCCTCACCTGAGATAATAACAGGTAGCGCCTGGGTCCTCGCCGGCGTGTGAAGCGCCGAGGGCGGCGGTTCACCATGTTTTCCTCGTTCCCAAGTTGTGCGTAAGAACGTAAAATCCTAATACCCCCTTGCCATGGAGATGTCTATGTCTGGAAAAATAATCGGCCGTGAGGTCAGCATCACTTTTTACGGTCACGCCGCGTTCAAGCTCGCCGGCCAGGGCGTCACGGTGGTCATCGATCCCTGGCTGAGCAATCCTCTCCTGAACACCCCGGTCGCCCAGGTGGGGCCGGTGGACGTGATTCTGGTGACCCACGGACATGGGGACCACATCGGCGAGACCGTGCCCCTGGCCCAGGCCACCGGAGCCCAGGTGGTGGCCATCCACGAACTGTCGCAAATCCTGGCCGGTCAGGGCGCGCCCCAGGTTATCGGCATGAACAAAGGGGGCACCGTCAATCTCAAGGGCCTGAGCATAACCATGACCACCGCGGTGCACTCCTCCACCGCGGAGGTGGGGGGCCAGACCGTGTCCGCCGGGGACCCGGGGGGCTTTGTGGTCGAGTTCCCCAACGGCTTCACCGTCTATCATGCCGGGGACACCGCGGTGTTCAAGGACATGGAACTGATCCGGGAACTGTACCATCCCGAAGTGGCCCTCTTGCCCATCGGCAGCCATTACGTCATGAACCCCAGGGAAGCGGCCCTGGCCTGCCGGATGCTGAAGCCCCGCTTTGTCATCCCCATGCACTACGGCACCTTCCCGGTGCTCACCGGCACCCCCGCGGATTTGCAGGGGTTGCTCAAGGATCAGCCGGAAACCCAGGTGCTTCCCCTGAAACCTGGGGAGACGGTGGAGTAGCGCTACTTGAGGTGAGGGCCGGGCGCGTGCCCTCACCTCAAACTCCCCTACCCCCATTAAGGGGTTGGGGAGGGCTTGAGGAGGGCAGGGGTCTGCGACCCCTGGCCCCCTCCCTCAACCCTATCTTCTCCAAGGAGCATTCATGCGGCGGCGGAAGGTCTGGCAGGTATATCCGGAACGGCCTGAGGTGTTGCAACAGGTGAGTTCCCGCCATAATCTCCCGCCCCTGATTGCTCGTTTATTGCTGAATCGGGGGCTGTCGGCGCCGGAGGAGGTGTTGGCCTTTCTGGAACCCGGCCTCGAGCGCCTGGCCCCTCCCTTCGGCCTCCCCGGCCTGGACACGGCGGCCGCCCGCCTGGCCCAGGCCGTGCGCCGTCAAGAACCCCTGGCGGTCTATGGGGATTATGACGCCGACGGCCTCACCGCCGCCACCCTCCTCACCCTGTTTTTCCAGGAACTGGGCCTCCCTTGCACCACTTATATCCCGGACCGCCTGACGGAGGGTTATGGCCTCAATCAGCCGGCCCTGGAAAAAATCGCCGCCCGGGCCCGTCTCCTGGTGACGGTGGACTGTGGAATCAGCGATGCCCCGGAGGTGGCCTGGGCCCAGGACCACGGCCTTGAGGTCATCATTACGGACCATCACGAACTGCCCCCGGAACTGCCTCCCGCCCTGGCGGTGGTCAATCCCAAGCGGGGCGGCGAGGCCTATCCCTTTGACATGCTGGCCGGGGTGGGGGTGGCCCTCCTTTTGGCTTTAGGGGTCAGGGCCCGGCTTCGGGAGGAAGGCTGGTTTAAAAACCATCCCGAGCCCAATCTCAAAAATTACCTGGACCTGGTGGCCCTGGGCACTGCCGCGGACGTGGTGCCGGTCCTGGGGGAAAACCGCATCCTGGTGCGCCAGGGGCTCAAAATCCTGGAGGACACCCGCCGTCCTGGTCTGCTGGCCTTAAAGGAAGTGGCCGGCATGAACGGCAAAACCGTGACTTTTCGGGACATGTGCTTCCGGCTGGCCCCTCGCCTCAACGCGGCCGGACGCCTGGGTCAGGCCATGGGCGCCCTCCATTTGCTCCTGGCCACCGACCTGGGCCAGGCCCGGACCCAGGCGAGGATCCTGAATGAACTCAACCGCCAGCGTCAGTCCCTGGAAGGGGAGGTCTTAAAAGAGGCCCTCAGTTTGGTCCGGCAGCAGGGTCTGGACCAGCGGCCGGTCATGGTCCTGGGCCGGGAGGGCTGGCATCCCGGGGTCCTGGGGATCGTGGCCGCCCGCCTGGCCGAGGAGTTTCACCGGCCCGTGGCCCTGTTGAGCCTGAAGGGCGGCCTGGGCAAGGGCTCGGCCCGTTCCATCGAGGGTTTCCATCTTTTTCAGGGATTGCAGGCCTGCCGCCAGCACCTGGTCAAATTCGGCGGCCATGAGGCTGCGGCGGGCTTTTCTCTGCATGAAGAAAATCTCCCGGCCCTCCAGGAAGCCCTGGAAGAGGCCTTTTTAACGCAAATAGGGGAAGCCCGCCTGCACCCCACTCTCAAGGTGGACGCAACGATTGATCTGCCTGATTTGGACCGGGGTTTCTATGAGCATCTGGAGCGCCTGCGTCCCTTTGGCCCCGGCAACCCCGAGCCGGTTTTTGTGTGCGACGCCGTGGAGTGCCTGGCCTCCCGGGTGGTGGGGGAGCGCCACCTGCGGGTGCAGCTTTCCCAGGGCGGGGTGGTGGCGGAGGCCATCGCCTTTGACCAGGCCCCCCGCCATCCCCTCGCCGGCCCCCTGGAAGTGGCCCTGAGCACCCGCTTTGCCTCCTTTAGGGGCAAAATCACCCCGGAGATCAGACTTCTGGACTGGGGCCGCCCCGGGAAATAATGGGGTTTTCGGTTTTCGGTTATCGGCAAACAAAGAGACCCTTATTCTATAAAGTTAAAGTTTCAAGTTTCGAGTTTTCCGTTTTGATACCAAGTTGAGAGCTCTGCGAAAGTCCGAAAAACTGTCATTCTGAGGGAGCGGAGCGACCGAAGAATCTCATAACTATTTGAAAAGATGAGATCCTTCGCTGCGCTCAGGATGACAAAAATGCTTTTCGCAGAGGTCTCAAATCGGTATAAGGCACCAAGCGCATAACAGGTAAATATAGCTGATCTTTTTTTTAGAATACCGAAAACCGCCAACCTGAAACCGTATAATCCTTGCCCGAGACCATCTAGTGTGATAGAGGAAAATAATTCAGGGGCCAGGGGCCCGAAGGAGGGAGTATGGCTGGGGGCGTAAACAGGGTAATCCTGGTGGGCAACCTGGGGGCAGACCCGGAACTGCGCTATACCGCCAGTGGCACCGCGGTGGCCAAATTCCGCATTGCCACCAGCGAGACCTACACCGACAAAGCAGGCGCCAAGCAAGAGCGCACCGAGTGGCACCGCATCACGGCCTGGGGCAAACTCGCGGAGATCTGCGGCCAGTACCTCTCCAAGGGGCGCATGGTGTATATCGAGGGCCGCATCCGCTCCGACACCTGGGAGCAGGACGGCGTCAAGCGCTATTCCTACGAGATTGTGGCCGACACCATGCGGATGCTGGGCGGAGGCCGGGGGGAGCGGGAAACCGAAGCCCCCTTTGCGCCGCCGGAGGGGGGCGTCCCGGAGGACGATATACCCTTTTAAGAAAAAAACTCGGTGGCACAGGTTTTCAACCTGTGCGGACTGGATAACAAATTAATTGGGTATGATTTGTTAATATTTGCACGTAGTTTGTCACCCCAGCTACCCCATGAAAAGCCGAGTTGCGCTACGCCAGGAGATCCGAACTCTGCTCCAGAAGGGAGATTATCCCGAACTGGTGAATTTTGCCGGCCGGGAACCCAATGTGGCGGGCCTTTTGATGCAGTTCCTGTATGAACCCCAGGACCCCCTGCATTGGCGCGCCCTGGAGGGCTTGGGCCATGTGGCCCACGGCCATCCCCGCCAGGTGCAGAAGATCATCACCCGATTGTTGTGGCTTTTAAATGAGGATTCCGGCAGTTTCGGCTGGGGCGCGGCTGCGGCCCTGGGAGAAATCGGCCGCCATGAGCTTTCCGTGGTGTCCGAAATCATCCCCATGTTCTGCGGCTTCCTGGAGGAGCCCTTCTCCCGGGCCCCTATGCTCTGGGGCATCGGCCGCATGGCGGCGGTGCACCCAGAGAAGCTCCACGAGGTGGTCCCCTTCATCCTGGCTTGCCTGGAGGTGGACGACCCCCAGGTGCGGGGCCTGGTGGCCTGGGTCCTGGGAAGGCTCAAGGAGCAGGAAGCCAGGGGACCGTTGGCAAAATTGCTGGATGATGAACGTCCGGTGGAACTCTACGATCAAGGGGAATTGCGCCGTTCCTCCGTGGCCCAATTAGCGCAAGAAGCGCTGACTGGCCTGGAATAGCTTGCCATTTCTCCCCATGGAAGATAAAAATACTGGGCGACTCCAAGCCTGATTAAGACTAAGGAAGGAAGACACGAATATGTTCTGGTTGATTTTGGCTTTTGGCGCAGGAATTTATGTGGGCTACAAGTATCCGGAGCCGGTGGGCAAAGCCGTGGATAACGGCAAAAAAGTGTTCAACGACATTAAAGACAAGTTTACCAAAAAAGAAACACCGCCTACCCAGTAGAAGCAGCGAGGGCTCTGTAAACGTCAGTTTGAGGGAGGGGGCAGGGGGCCGCGACCCCTGGCCCCATCCCTCAAGTTCCCTCCCCCAACCCCTTTCCTAAGCACGGTAGGATGGGCTTCCAGCCCGTCCAAGCACGGGCAGGATGCCCGTGCTACCAACCGGAACTCGGGAGCACAGGCTTCCAGCCTGTGCAGGAACAGGCAGGATGCCTGTTCTCCCGTTTCATGGAGTTGGCAGGGGGGCTTGGGGGGTAGGGCAGGGAAAGGCGGGTTTTAAACCCGCCCCTACGTCCCTCGTCCTCCCCCCAAATGGCTTATGGTGTGAGGGCAATCACTGCGGCCTGGCGGCCCGTGACCCGGTCCCGGCGGTAAGAAAAAAACTCTTCCTCCCGGCAGCGGGTGCACAGTCCGGCCACCTCGATGTTTTCGGGTTTGAGGCCCGCCGCTCTGAGTTGGTCGACGCTGAGCTGCCAGAGGTCGAAGAAGTTGGGGCGCACCTGGTATCTCCATAATTCCGGGGGAAATTCCTGCCGGTAGTTCTGGAATTCCGCGCAGCAGGGCCCCAGCCCTGGACCGACGGCCGCCTGCAAAGCGGCAGGGCGGGAGCCGAAGTGCAGGACCAGGTGTTCTACGGTTTCCCTGAGAATACCGGCGATCTGGCCCCGCCAGCCGCAGTGGGTATGGGCCACCACCCGGCGCTCCGGGTCGACAAACATCACCGCCTGGCAGTCCGCCTGCTTGATGACCAGGCCCACACCGGGCTCGGCGGTGATGAGGATGTCCACTTCGGGGATCTCTCCCGGAGAGGCGGCATGGCCCTCCCTGATGACGGCCTCTTTAAGCCGTGCACCTGGGTGGCGCTGACAAGTTTCCCCAAGGCCAGGGCCTGCTGCACCCGGCGCTGATTGTCCGCCACCCGGAGGGGGTCATCACCCACGGCCAGGCTGACGTTGAGGCTCTTGTAGGGTCCCTCGCTCACCCCGCCCTGCCGGGTGAAAACCCCATGGATGAGGCCGGGCAAAGTCCCCAGGCCGGGGAAGCGGTATAACCTGACGCCGTTAATGTTCCTCAGTTCCATACGTGTAAAGTCGTCCCCTTGACCCGGAAACCTTATTTAAACGGCGGCCTGCTCAATGCCATGTTGTTGTATCATGTTTCGGGAAAGGCGAGTTGATGGGTGGGAAAAAAATTCTTATTGTGCAGCACATGGCCTGGGAGGGGCCGGGCAGGCACCTGCTCACGGCTTTGGCCGAAGCCCAGGTCGATTATGGCGTGGCCGAAGTCTGGCATCAGTCCCTGCCGTCCCTTGAGCCCTTTGCCGCCATGGTGGTTTTGGGCGGGTCCCCCAACGTGGACCAGGAGGCGGAATTTCCCTACCTCAAGCCGCTGAAAAAAATGATCAGAGAGGTTATCGCCTCGGGACGGGCTTATCTGGGGTTTTGTCTGGGGCATCAACTCCTGGCCCATGTCCTGGGCTGCCGGGTGGGGCCTTTGCCCCGGAAATCCGTGGGCTTCATCACCGGCTGCCTCACCCCCGAAGGCCAGGCCCATCCTGCGTTCCAGGGTCTGCCTGCCGAAATTCGGCTTTTTAAGTGGCATGGCCAGGGAGCTATCCCCCCGGTACCCGCCGGCCTGGAAATTTTGGCCAACTCCCCCGCAGCGCCGGTGGAAGCCCTGGGAATCAAAGACAATCCCCGAGTGGTGGGTCTGCAGTTCGACAACCATGCCGATGCCCAGGACGCCGCCCAATGGCTGGCCCACGACCGCGACTGGGCCTTGTCCGGAAGTGGAGTGGTCCCCGAAGCTTTCCTCTCCCAGGCTCCCCTGGAGGAACCTGCCATAAAAGCAACCTTTTCCCGTTTCATGGGCAATTTCTTCCGGATCGCCGGCTTGACCTAAACCCTTCACCCAGTTCCAGCCGTCCCCACCATCCCGCTCCCCCCTCCCAGGATCGCCGGTTTCCTGCCCAAGGGCAGGTATGGCCTGAACTTTGTCCTTGGACGGAAGAATCTTGAGTGAGCCAGAAAAAATATGAACTTCGATGGCATCATTTTTGAATAATTCCTGAAGAAAAATCTTTGTGGGGGAAAGACCATGAAACGCAACAAGCGGACAACCATTCTGGCTCATGAAGACCTGACGCCCCTCACCGAACACATCCTCACCAAGATGGGAAAGGAAGGCCTGGCCATCCGCAAGCGCCTGAAAACCTTTTACCGGACCCGGGCCTTGAAAACCGGGGAAACCTTCGAACCCTCCATGGAACCTGCAGTTTGTGAGGCGGCTTCGAATTTATAGGGTTCTAAGCCAGGTCGGCAAAACTTGCCCTCCTGGGAACCAGCTCAGGCCAAAGTCTGGGTGTAATATGAAAAAGTCTATACTTTGAGGCGAGGAGGCAGCAGTGTCCTCAAATAATTGACATATGTTTTCCGGGTCAGGGCTGGTGAACCTTGGGATCCGCAGGGCAGGGACTTTAGCGGGTGCATGCCCGGGAGGGGAAATCGTGACGCTTCCCAGGGAGGGGCTTGGTTTCTATTGACGCCTGCTCAGCCTGCCAGTATATTGTCAGCCAGGTATTCTTTGGGAGAATTTCATGACCTGGCTCTTGTTACTGGCAATTTCCGTTAGCCTGGCGTTGGGCTGCGGGGGGAGGGTGCTCACCCAATGGCCCCAGAAACAAATCTTTGCTGAAAATTTTCGCCAAAACCAGGTTAGGTTGGGCATGAGCCTGGATGAAGTGAAAGGCATCATGGGTCCTGCCCAGGTTCTGGAGGAGGGGGACTTTCGGGGCGGACGCTTCGTCCTGGCCTTTTATCGCACCCACAACATGGACTTTGAAGGAAGCGATACGGTGCGCGGCGGTTTTACTCCCTTTATTTTCCAGAACAATGTCTTGGTGGGCAAAGGCAGAAGGGATTATATGAGAGCCGTGGACCGGTCGTCCCGGACGGATGATTTTTCGGCGCCTGCTCCTCCTCCCACCCAAAGTATTTTTCAAAGACGGACCTGGTAAGGCCGGCCTTCTCTTTAAGGCATCACAGACGCGCCTCGTTGAGGTGCTGGCAGAACCAGGCATAGGTTGCTCTCAGGCCGGTTTCCAGAGAGGTTTGGGCCCGCCAGCCCATCTGGGTCAAACGGCTGGTATCCAGGAGCTTCCGGGGGGTCCCGTCCGGATAACTGGGGTCATAGGTCAGCCGTCCCTGAAAACCTACCACCGGGGCCACCTGCCGGGCCAATTCGGCGATGCTCACATCCTGTCCCGTGCCCACGTTAATAATCTCGGGCTCCTCGTAGCGCTCCATAAGGAAAAGGCAGGCGTCCGCCAAGTCCTCAATATAAAGAAACTCCCGCCGGGGGGCTCCGGTGCCCCAGATGGCCACCTCCGGGGCGCCCTGGATTTTGGCCTCGTGAAAGCGGCGCAGCATACCCGGGATAACATGGGAATCCAGGGGGTTGAAATTGTCCCCCGGGCCATAAAGATTGGTGGGCATGGCCGCATAAAAGGGGGCGCCGTACTGCCGCCGGTAGGCCTGGCACATGGTGAGGCCGGCGATTTTGGCCACCGCGTAGGGTTCGTTGGTGGGCTCCAGCTTGCCGCTTAAGAGATGCTCTTCTTTCATGGGCTGGGGGCAAAACTTGGGATAGATGCAGGAACTTCCCAAAAACAGGAGCTTTTTGACGCCGCGGACCTGAGCCTGATGGAGCACGTTGGTCTGAATCATCAGGTTGTCATAGATAAACTCCCCGGGATAGGTGTTGTTGGCCCGGATGCCCCCCACCCGGGCCGCGGCTAAAAAGACGTAATCAGGCTGGGCTTCGGCAAAGAAATCTGCAACCGCCGCCTGGTTCCTCAAGTCCAGTTCCTGAAAGGTGCGGCCCAGGAGATTTCTGAAGCCCTCCCGCTCCAGGCGCCGCCAAATAGCGCCCCCCACCAGCCCCTGATGCCCGGCTACGTAGATCTTGGCATCCTTGTGCATGCGTGTTGCCATATGCACCTCAGGTTTCGAGTTTTGAGTTTCGATTGTAGGGTGCGTCTCACGCACATAATATCTATTTTGGCGGGCAGTGCCCGCCCTATATCTCCATTACCCTGAAAATCCCCGCCCGCCTCGCCCCTGCAACAGATTTTCTTCTTCGGGGGTGCCAACATCGGGCCATGAAGGTTTAGCCTGCGTTTAGGCGCACTCCTGGTTCAATAAGCGTTCTTGTCCGTGAGCGTCTTCCACAGGGTCTGGCAGATGAGCCGGACATCCAGCCACAGGGACCAGCGGCGCAGGTACTCCAAATCATAGGCCAGCCTTTGCTCCATCTTTTCCAGGGTTTCGGTTTCGCCGCGGAAACCGTTGACTTGGGCCAACCCGGTGATGCCGGGCCGGACCTTGTGGCGCAGCATGTACCGGGGCAGGCGTTGCCGGTAAAACTCGTTGTGGGCCACGGCGTGGGGGCGGGGGCCCACGATGGACATGGTGCCCTGGAGGACATTCACCAACTGGGGCAACTCATCCAGGCTGGTGCGCCGGAGAAATTTGCCAAAGCCCGTGAGACGGGGGTCGTCCCTTTTGGCCTGGGAAATTTCCGGCCCATCCTCGCATACCGACATGGTGCGAAATTTGAGCACCTTGATCTCCTCACCGTCCAGGCCGTAGCGCCGTTGTTTGAAGAACACGGGACCAGGGGAGGTAAGTTTCACCCCCAAAGCCAGCATCAACAGCAAAGGAGCGGCGCCCACCAACAGCAAGCTGGCCAGGACAATATCCATCACCCGCTTGATCATGGCGTTGACGCCAAAAAACGGAGTTTCCCACAGGGAAATAAGAGGGACACCCCTGAGATCGCTGAGACTGGACTGGAAAAGGGAAAAGACGAACACGTCCGGGGCAAAGTAAACCGAAGCGGTAGTGTCCTGAAGCTTCTCAATGATCTCCCGGAGCCGGGCCTGGGCCCGCATAGGCAAGGCCAGGTAGACCATATTGACCTGATAGTCCTGGACAAAGCTCACCATCTCATCCAGGTCGCCCAGAATCGGCTGGCCTTGAGGTTCCCCGGCCGAGGCGACCTTTGTTCCCATCTTATAATCGTCAAAGAATCCCAGGAAACGGACGCCCAGCCAGGGCAGGTCCATGAGGTTTTTCGCCAGCCGCTGGCCCAAATCGCCGGCGCCGGCAACCACGGCCGTGCGGGTATTGCGCCCTGAGCTGCGCAGGAAGGCCAGACTCTTGTAGACCAGCAGGCGCATAACCAACAGGGCCAGGGGCGATAGGAATATCCAGGGGAGCAATACGCCCCGGGAAAAATAGGTCGTGGTTTTGGTGGCAAAGCCAAAAGCCAGCAGTAAGCCCACCACAATGACCCAGGCCACCAGCACCCGGCGCCCCAGCCGGATAAAATCCACCCCCCGCCAGGGACGGTAAAGCTGGGTGGCCCGAAACACCAGGAGGGTGAGGATGAAGGCCAGAGCGGCCAGGAGATGGTATTGGTTTTCAAAAGGCACGCCGTAAAAAACGGCCAGGAGGGCCAGAAACAGGACTACAACCAGCCCGTCCAGAAACCACTGGATTAAGGTGACGAGCCATTGATAATGGGTGAAAATACCGTCTCGCAACTGCGGCACGCTAAAACCGCCCTTGAGGAACAGGATTCAGAGGCGCCAAACCCCGTAAAGCCAGCATGACAGAAATTATTAAAAGTATAGCGGTATTTTTACTCCAAACCGATTATTCCCACAAGGAAGGACATTCTGAGCGAGGCGAAGAATCTCGATTTTCCAACGGGTTGATATCTTTCACGTTGTTTAGAATGGCAAGCATAGTCCCCTGGTCTTTTCAGATGAAAGGGGCAATCTCCTTCATGAGTAGGTCGGGGGTGAGAATCTCCAGACACTTATTGCGCTGGCAGTCGCTCTCAAAGCCCAGGCGCAGGCAGGGTGAACATTCAAGGTCCTGATAGATGGTCTTGGCATGTTTGCCGAGGGGACGCCAGTGTTGGGGAGAGGTTGGCCCAAACAGGCCGATGACCGGCGCTCCCAAAGCAGACGCCATGTGCATGACGCCCGTGTCAATGCTGATAACCAGATCGGAGGTTTTCAGGAGCAACGCCAGGTGGTGCAGGTTCAGCGAACCGGCCATATTAATGACCCTATCGGCGTTTGCCCCGTTTGGCTTTAAGCCCTCGGCAAAAAGGCGCGCCTGTTCCCCATCCGATTTTCCCCCGGTACAAACCACCTGCCAGCCCTGGTTCACGAAGAATCCGGCAAGCTCCCGCCAGTAAGCTTCAGGCCAGGTTTTCAGGAAGGCCCGGGACCCCCCGGGGAACATATGGAAAATAACCCGAGGATGCCTCAAAGGGAAACTGTCGAGGGCCTGCAGGGATACAGGGGACGGTATTATAAGCAAAGGGTTTGATTCCGGCTTGACCCCGAGGGCTCGCAATATACTGCGGTAGTTTTCCAGCTCATGGACCCCGGAGGCATGTGCCACCGGAAAATCATACACAAAATGGCGGTGTTGCCTGCTGGTGGCAAAACCCACCGTGAAGGCCGCCCGGGACGCCCAACTGAACAGGCTGTTCAAGCGGGGCCAGGGGCCAAAGTCGAGCCAGTAGTCAAACGCGCCGGCATGAATAATTTTTTTTATAGCCGCTAAAGGATTGGTAATGGGCAGACATACTACTTCAGTGATGTCTGGCAGCAGGTGACCCACTTCATAATTATTGGCGCCGCCGAAGAAGACCAGCTCTGCTTCTGGAAAGGCTCGCCTGAGATCCTGGGAGACGGCGCTTAAAAGGACGGTATCGCCGATCCCCGCGGTTTTTAATAAGGCAATTCTTTGGGGATTTTGGGGCCTTATTGTTGACTTGGCGCGGCTGTGTCCCAGAAGGAATATTAAGGGAACACCGATCAAGTAATCGATTGATCTTAATAACGGGTTGCCCCGTTCCCCAAGGCCCTTGTTGGACATTCCCCTAACCCTATGGGCACGTTACCCTGTGTCCCTGCAATCAGTTCTTGTTTGACTGCAACTATTTATAAGACTTCACATAATGATTCATTTATCGATAAGGCTTGCTGGAGGGATTTCATTGCAAAAACCTTATAAAATAAATACCTTTTATTGCTGCCTGTTGATATCTGAATCTCTGACAAACTTTTTGGGCATGTCAGACCTGGTAAAGATCGGGAGAAACAACAGAAAGAGAAAGAATCCGATGATCACCTGTAAGAGCGTGGCCGCGGCGAAGTTAAATTCTTGTTCAATCCCCAGGGCGACCGGCATCCCAAACAGGACGAGGAAAATAGAACTGGACAGCAGGCCGCCTCGCCGCTGCCAGCTTTCCAGGAGGCCCACCAGGAGGCCATAGAAGGCAGCCCCCACCATGACCAGGGGGATACCGTTAATCTGATAAAGGTCCGCGCACATGGTGGGAGAAATGTTGGCTTCCTGGCGTTTGGTGAGTCCGGTGGTGCCCATGGCCCAGATGGTGGTGGAAAAGGCCCGGCCCCGGTGGGTATCGGCCTTTTTATCCGCGATGCTGCGGGGTATCAAGCGCCAGAACAGGTCGGTGAAGATATTGATATGGGAGTGGGGGAAGAAAGACGGCACGAAATGCATGGTCAGGGCCACCGAATCAAAACCGTGAAAGCGTTTGCCAAGACGCACCCAAGGGGTCTTGCCGGGATTTTCCCACCAGTTGCCCTCCAGGGAGGCATCCCCCCGGGTTGAAATTTCCGCCTGCATTTGAGCCCGCCGGTAATCGTTTACTATGGTGGTCAGGATGAGCAGGGACACCATGACCAGTAAAAAGGTGGCCAGAGACACCCAGCGTCGGGTCTTCAAGGCCGGCACCACGATGCACAGCACCACTGCAAAGATCAAGGCCCGGAAGGGAGAGAAAAAATAAACGAAGAGGCCTGGCAGCAAATAGAAGAATCTTCTCAGATCTCCAGTCCCCGTTTGAAAGTAACTGAACCAGGCCGCGGTGGCGGCCATTGCATAAAAACCTCCCAGGATGGCCAGGGGAGTATCGAGAGCGCGAGGGACGAAGCCCCGCCCGCTCAGGATGACCAGGCAGGCACAGCAAAATACCAGGATATCCAGAGTCGGGGAGTTTCCCGGGGCACCCAGGAGGTCAAGTTTGCCCAAAATCATGGGGCGGTAAGGTGATAAGCGGGTAACCAGGAGGTACCCGGTGGTAAAAGCCAGCCAAAACAGGCCGATGACCATCCAGAGCCAAGGAAAAGCGGCGGGCGGCAGTTGCCAGAGGGGAAACTGGGTGGCCCGGAACAAAACCGGGTCGTAAACCAGTAGCAGAAACCTCAGGATGAAAGTGAACCCGAAAGCAATCCAGGCCAGGCCGAAAAAGGACAGGGGAATGGACCTCCAGGTCCAGTCGGCGCGGCTGTCGGGGTCCCTGGTAAAGTAGATCGAACCGAACCAGAGGCCGGCCGCAGCCGCGAAGGCCAGCCAGGCGGAGGTGGTCAGCTCAAGCTTCATGGGTGCGGTTCTTGCCGTCCTCTTTTTGATAGATGGCGGTGTAATGGGAAAAGAGCTGAAGTCGGCGGGCGCTCAGGTGAAACAGGCAAGAAGCCCCCAGCCACCGCAAATATTGCTTGCCGCTGGGCGCCAGGCCGAATCCCGAGGCGCCCTGCACCAGACCGGCAAGCCGTTCTTTCAAGGCAAAACCGTGCGTTGCCAGAAGGGCATCCAGGGTTTGGGGGGTAAAGTGATTGATGTGTTCCCCCAGATCCAAAACCGGCCACCGCTTCGCCAACCCGGCCTTCCAAATCAGTACCTGATTGTTGGGGACATCCACCACCAGCAGACCCTTGGGTTTAAGGATAGCTCGCATGGTTTCCAGGAAAAGATGGGGGTGATTGACGTGTTCAAGCACATTCAACATGGTCACCACCTCTGCCCGGTTTCTGAGTTCCTCAGCCTCCTCCAGCATATAGGCAGCAAAACCGGTGTGATATTCGGTAGCCAGCTTTTCTGCCGGCTCAAAAGCCAAGCCCCGGGCTATTATCCTGGGGAGGCGGGGATTTTCGGCAATCTGGGTCCCCAGGAGAAACAAACCGCCGGCGCACCCCGCATCCACGAGGTTGACTTCAGTTTGCCGGCTCACATAAGGGGCTAAATGTTGCAACACCTTGGAATACAATGGAATCGACCGGATCTGGCTGGATAGGTTGTGATAGGAGAGGCCGGGTAAACTTCCCGAGGAAGCCTGGTAGCGGGTCCTTTTACCGGCAATGCCAGGGGGATTGCGGGTATAGACCATACCGCACTGACAGCGGTAAAGCTGGTATATGCCCTCCCTGGCCACCAGGTTGCCGCTATCCCGCTGACACAGGGGACATGACCTGATTTCAAGCTCGGCCTCAGGCAAAAACGTTTCCCCTTTTTCAAGGCGATAAGGGGGATCGGTTTTTCTTCCCTGACCGCCCTTGGTATGACAAGCCATCGTTAAACTGCAACTTGAACCTTCTGCGGAAAGCTTTTTTGTCATCCTGAGCGCAGCGAAGGATCTCATCTTCTCAAATAGTTATGAGATTCTTCGGTCGCTCCGCTCCCTCAGAATGGCAATTTTTTCTGACTTTCGCAGAGTTCTCAACTTGGTATTAGCCTGCGCCAACACAGGCTGAAAAGCCTGTGCCATTGTTCGACTGCAACTCTGAAGGAAAGGGCTTGTGAGAAAATTATGACATAAGGTATGGGCCTTTGCATCTCAAGAGAAATATCGGCGGCGATTAACCCAGGGCCTGCCGGAAGACCCGAGCCACCAGCGTGGCGTGGGCCTCAGGGGCAAAGGAATGTAAGACCGTCTCCCGGCCGGCGCGGCCTAACCTGTCCCTGAGGTCGGTTGAGCGCAGCAGGGTGAGAGTCGCAGCCGCCAACTCTGTGACGTTTCCCATTTCATAGAGCAGGCCGTTATGCCCGTGGCTGACAAACTCCGGGACGCCGCCGGCCCGGGGGCCCACCACCGCCCGGCCGCAGGCCATGGCCTCCAGCAGGGTGCGCCCAAAGGGTTCGGGTTTCAGGGAAGCATTCACCACCACATCCAGGGCCCGGTACCAGGGGGCCACCTCGGTTTGGAAGCCGGTGAACAGCAGCCGGTCCTGAAGACCTGCCTGCCGCGCCAGGGAAGTCAGGTGCGCTTTATAGTCCTTTTCGCCGCCGGAATCGTAAATATCCCCGCCGATGATGAGGAAACCCGCGGTGGGAAATGCCTTGATTATAAGCCGGGCTGCCTCCAGAAACAGGGAGTGGCCTTTCCAGCGGGCAAACGCGGCCGCCAGTCCCACCCGGGGGGTAAAGCCGGTCCAGGGTCCTGGTTCGGGGAGGGGGCCGCCGGGGGAAAACTCCACGGGGTCCACGGCGTTGAGGACCACCGTAACCTTTTCGGCATGGTGCATACCTTTTTGCAGGTTGGCCGCGGTGGCCCGGGAGTTGGCGATGATGGCCCGGGGGCCCCAATCGGCCAGGAGGCTGACGTAGCGGCCCGGCCAGAAATCCCGTAGGTGCCAGATGACCCGTCCCTTAAGCCAAGGGCGGAGGAGCGCGGCCAGAACGTGGCCCTTGATGCCGTTGGTGTAAATGATCTCGGGATCGAATCTATTTATTGTGTGCCTCAGCCTGGCCGCATACTGCAGGCCAGCAAAAAGGGCCGGTAAAGACCACCTCGGGGCGGGGCTCCCCGGCTGACGGGAGACGCGTGAGACAACCGGGGGCATGGCCACGACTTCCCAGGGCACCCCACAGGCTGTCAAAGCCGTCCCCAGAGGCCCCTCCCGGGGCAGGAGCACCCTGGCCTCCACCAGATGGCCCCGGGCTGCCCTGAGGAAGGTCAAAAGACTCCGCTCGGCTCCGCCTAATTCCGCGCCTGGCGATAGCACCGCCACCCGCATCAGGGTCATTGCCCTCCCTCTGCTTTGGCGTCTGCTGGTGCTGCCAGGAGAGCCGCCAACGCGTCCACGATGCGGCTGGGAGAAAGAGAGGCCAGGCACTGGGCTTCTTCCCGGCAGGCGGGCCGCGCCTTGATGCCCCGGTGGTTGAGGCACTCGCAGCCGCAGCGGTCAAAGGCCGACAAGGCCGCATACCGTCCGGAAAATCCCCTGGGGTCGGTGGAGAAAATCTCCGTGGGCCCATACAGGGCCGCCACCGGCAGAGGGGTGGCCATGGCTGCGTGCAACAGACCGCCGTCGATAGTCAGGATAGCGTCGCCAGCCGCCATCACCGCGGCGCTGGCCCCGAGGCTCAGTTCCCCGCTCAGGTCCAGCCCCCGGGGCCCCAGAATGGTCCGCAAAGGTCCAAGGCAGGTGCGGGCCGGGCTGTCCCCCAGGAGGACCACTGAGCCGATGACGCCGCAGTGGAGAAGTTCCGTCAAGGCCTGCCCCCAACTTGTCCAACGGGTACTGCCGTTGGCGAATGCTGGGCTGAGCCACGGCATTCACCGCCAGGAGGGGTCGGGTGAGCCTGCCCAGTTTCAACCTGGCCCCCGCCAGGGCCCTTTCCTCCCAGAGCGGCGTTGCCATGGAAAACTTCAAGGTTTCCGGGGCCGGAACTCCCAGAAGCTTGCAAAAAGCCAGGGCATCCTGTCGCCCCACGTCTCGCTGCCGGGGGTCATAGGGTTGCGCCTGCCGCCAGAAAAATCTCCCGAAGCGCATGTCCCAGGACCACTGCGGCACCCAACTGCGCCTGTCCTTAACCCCTGACCCGGCTGCCACCAGCCAGGCCAGGCGGGAAATCCAGGTGGAAATGAGGCGGTCCGGGGGGTTGCGCCGGAGGTCCCCCAGGAACTGGCAGACCTTTCCCCCACCGCTCCGGCTGAAATCAACGGCAACCTGACGATCCACCGGGCTCAGGCCCGCCATCACCTGGTCGGCGCCCCGGCCCTGCGCCACATACAGGGTGACAGAGACGTTGGCATCAGTGCGGCCTAGCTGCCTTATCCCCGGGGTCAGGCATAAGGTGTCCCCAATTCCGGCGGGAGCGATGACCGCCACTCGGCGGAGGGGCCGCCCTGGGTCCAATTCCCGGGCGCAATCCGCCACACTGACGGGGTGAGGCTCACTTTCCCCCCGATCCAGAATGGCCCGGGCCCACAGTTCCAGGACCAGGAGCTGATAGAGGCGGCGGCCGTGCGCCGCCCGGCCTGTGAGATGCTCATCCATGAGCCGGTGAGTTTCCTTGGCCTCCACCCAGCCCCGCTCTTTGGTGCGGCGGTCTAACAGCACATCCTGGAGAAGAGGACGCCATTCGCAGCGCAGCCAGTCATTAATGGGCAGATGGAAGGGTTTTTTCCGAGACCAGGCGATATGCCCCGGCAGCAAACCCCGCATGGCCTCCGCCAGGACCAGCTTTCCCTGCCGGAAGCCGAGACGCGCCCGCCACGGCAGGCTCAGGACCAGGTGCGCCACCTCCTGATCCAGAAACGGCGAGCGCAGCTCCACCGAGGCGGCCATGGACATTTTGTCTATCTTGACCAGGATATCCTCCACCAGCCAGGAGGAGATGTCTTCCTGCAGGATGGCCTTAAGAGCTTCTGCGATGGTGGAGCGGCGGTGGGCAGGGGAAAAAGCGCCCAGGCGCCGCTTCCCATGGTCCAGCCAATAACGATCCCGGAGCAGGGGGTCCCTTGGGGCAGACAGAGTGCGCTCTAGTAGAGAATGGGGCGGCAGGTGCCGGCAGATGGACTTTCTCAGGCTTGCCGGCAGCACCCGGGTTAAGGCCTGGGCATAAGGCGTGCAGCCGATAACGGGGATACCCCAACAGCAGCTCATCCGAGCCGTCGCCGGTGAGGAGCACGGTGACTTCCTGACGGGCCCGGCGGCAGATGAGATAGGTGGCCAGGGCCGAGGGGTCGGCAATGGGCTCGTCCATCTGGGAGGCCACAAAGGGCAGGAGCCTGCCGCAGCGGGGATTGATGAGCAGGGCATGATGCCGGGTACCGAAGTGCTGCGCGGTTTTCCGGGCCGTTTCGCTTTCGTCGAGGCTTAGGCCCCCGAAACAGGCGGTGTAGGTGCGCACCGGCTCAGGGGACAGCGGGGCCATAAGAGCCAGGAGAGAGCTGGAATCCACGCCCCCGGAAAGGAGCAGGCCCACGGGGACATCCGCCACCAGCCGGCGCCGGGTGGCGTCCACCAGGTTTTCCCGCAAGAGCTCCCCCGCCTGCCCTAAAGACATGCCGGCATCGGCCGGGTGTCCCTGGGGGAGCTGCCAATAGCGCGTCTCCCTGAGTTTCCCCTGGTCCCAGACCAGGAGGCTGCCGGGCGCCACCTTCCGAAAACCTGTCAAGGAGGCAGCGGTCAGGGGGAGGATAGCCCCGGTCCAGGAAATACGCCAGCCCCTCCGGGTCGACCTGCCGGGGACTGCCGACAGCGAGGAGGGTTTTCAGCTCTGAGGAGAACGCCAGGCCCTGGTGGTCATCATGCCGGTAATACAAGGGCTTTTTGCCGAAGCGGTCCCGGGCCAGGAGGAGCCGGCCTTCTCCCCGGCCGTCCCAGAGGGCGAAGGCGAACATGCCCCGGAGGCGCGCCACCACGCCGTCTCCCCACACCCGGTAGCCCCTGAGGATCACCTCGGTGTCGGTGCGGCTGCGGAAACGCTCCCCCGCTCCCTCCAGTTCCCGGCGCAACTCCGGGAAATTGTAGATTTCCCCGTTGTAAACCAGGGCCAGGGGCTCCTCCGGATGCTCCATGGGCATGTGGCCGGCGGAACTGAGGTCCAAAATGGCCAGGCGGGTGGACCCCAGCACAGCCGCTACCTGGCAGCTGGCGCTGAGGTAGCTTTCCTCGCCCCGGTCGTCCGGGCCCCGGTGACCTAATAAACCCAGGCGACAGAGGGGGCGCTGCTTGCTCCCGAAAGCCGATCCAGCCGGCAATACCGCACACGAGTCAGGCCTCACACGTAAGAATAGCAGGTTTGCAAGATTACCTTATGGCAGAGACAAAATGGTGTTACGGCAATGACGATTTCTTGACATATATAGCACGATCAGTATCGGGGATAGCATATTTGCTGAATCCATACTGCTGATAGTCCGTGAAAAACTCGCGCCATTCAGTATCGTTGCGAAACCGTACATCATTCACCAGATTATCTGTGCTCAAGATAGCATTAATTTTTCTCTTGTCCAAGTAATGAAAAAAACTTTCTTTTTTTTCATATTCGGGAACCCAGCGGAATTGAGGCCCGAGGTACACATTAATGCCTCCCTCGGCTTCCAATATATTTATATTGTCCTTTAAATTAAGGGCTTGAATAAATTTTATGGTTTTATAGTTATATAATTTTCTCTGAGATAAATAACCGTCATTTGGGAAGGTAAAATACCAGTTATTGGATATATATGGGGTAGCCGATAGTGTAACAAGAAAAACCAGTATGATTGTTGAGGTCTGATAATTGAGATTAATTGGGAAACAGTGTTCACATAATAAAAGGAAAAATGTTAATATCATTATAAGATGAATTGTAATGAATTCATGCCGGGGAATGGTTAGTATTATAATAAATATACTTTGCAGATAAATTATGGCAAAAGAAATAAAAAGCATTTGGTATTCTTTAAAAATTATTGGCAATTTTGAGCGTATCGTGGTTCGATTCCTTGCCATTAGATAACAAATAAGTCCAACTACCATCAAGGATTCTATAAAAGAAAAAATTCTCTGGGATGATGGCAGGATGATGTTTAAATGAACGAAAAGTATGAGATATATATATTTGAAGTAAAGTAATAAATTAGAGAAAAAATGCTTTAAAATAAGAACTGGATTTGCCAGGAACGCCAGGAAAAGATTATGAGAATTGCCAAAATGTTGTTCGATTATTGTATCACTGTTGGTCCAGGGATTAATATTTAATTTTTCCCAGGTAGCATAATTGTAAGAAAAATTTTGACCAAAAGCCCAGAAACCTCTGGTGGCATAACCGTCGGTGAAGGGATTTCCTGCCCAAGAGATGAGGGCAAACCAGAGCAGAGAAAATGGAAATATCGTGGTCAGAAAAAAACGAGTGCTCTCTTTTCTTAATACAAAAAGAACAATTGCAAAAATAATAAATGCTACAGAGCCAAGAAAATATTCTGGTCTGATGAAAGAGGCAACAAGGCAACCGCTTGCCAGGATCATAATTTTGATGAAATCATTTTTAGCAAGGGCAAAGAAGATAAAAAAGGTCATTATTATTAAGGTGACAAACAGGGCCGACCTCGGCATGGGAAAGATATTTCCGTAGGAAATTAACAAATAAAAAGCGCTGAGGAGTGAATAGAGTGGATTAATTCTTAATGTTCTTAGAAAAATGAAAAAAATGATCGGCAACAATATAATCTGCAATTTTATATTTAAATAAAATAAGTCTAATGGGTTATTGACAAATGCAGAAAGAAAATAATACCAAATGCTGTATAAGGGAGAGATAGAAGCGCTGGGCATGCCTGAAGCAGGTATTGAGAGAGCTCTTTGTATGTAGCCTGTTTCATCATAGAGCGCGATATCGATAAGACGATCAATATGAAAGGTTAATTTCAATCCGCAGCAGATCAAAAGTATAATCAGCAGGACATCTAATTTATTGGTCTTTTTCACTTTTTACCCAGCATCATAACGGAACAATGCTTGCAAGGATTATCATCCTATCTTCCTGTCAGCGACTGCCGCAATCGGGCGGCATTGGCGGCAAAGTCGCCAATCTCCCGGGCCGCGGCAATGTCCGGTCGGAAATTTTCCAGGGGACCACGCCCCGCCAGGCCCAGCAAGAGGTTGGTCACTAAACCCGGCAGGTTCTCGTCCGTGGAGTCCTGAACCAAACTTCCAGGATACAGGCGCCGGTGAAGTTCCACGTTGCTCGTAAAAATACCCGGTTTAGCCAACGCGGCCGCCAAAAAGGCGATGCGCCCTAAAACGCTGAAGCGGGGGAGGGTGAGCACCGCATCGCAGCTCCCCAAAAAGCGCAGGAACCTGGTATACAATCTCTTGGGCGTCAAGACAGCGCCGATTTGCCGGCCAAACCCCGACTGCCGCCAGGCCTGGGCATCGGCCCGGGTGTAGACCATGCCGAAAAATTGAAACCGCGCCCTCTCGGAAGAAGACATCAGGGACAGGGCCTGGGCCACGCAGTTTTCGAGGAAATGGGGCTCATTGGCGGCAATGCCCTCAAACCGCAGGGGCACCCCCAGCAAAACCCGAACAGGCCCCCCGGCGGCGCTAACGGTTTGGCCCAGACTGCGGGTGGCTGCGTAGTCAAAGGACCAGGGAATAACCCGGGCCACCTGGGCGCCGGCGAGTTCGTCGGCAAAGGCCGCGGTTTTAGGGGAATAGGCCCAGACCTGCCCCGCCCCCCTGAGCAGTTGCCGGGCCAGACCCTGAGCCTCTTGATTGGCATAGGCCTGGAACACCTCCGGCGGGCCGGTGATGACCACCATTTTAGGGGGGGCCTTTTCCATAAGGTTCAACGGATATTTTAGCTGACCGACCCCGGCATGCAGTTCGGTGAAAAGATAATCATGTCGGCGCACGTCGATTTTCTGCCCCAGGGCCAGGAAATCCACGTGCTCGGCCCCCAGCCACACCGGGATAAAATAAGCATCCGGGTAGACCAGACCTTGCCAGCGCATGAGCGCGTATTTGGCCCGAACCAGGAGATGCCGCCAGGGCGTGTCTCCCATGGTGATAAAGGCTGAGGTGAAAGGCTGCATGGACGCTATGGTTTTTTATCTACGCAGTTGCTATAGTTTTGATGGTATCTCCACCGTCAGATCTTGTTACAGATATCTTAAGAATTTCAATAAAAGTTCTTAATTTTGAGACGCTACGTATATCTCTCAGTCTTGAAAAAAAGAATTGTTGGGGATACTTGGTCATTAAACGAATGTTATGGAAACCTGCTCTCTTTAACAATTGGATAATCGTCTCCGGTTCAAAAAACCAAAAATGAACTGGCAGTCTTATTCCCTCCCAATTCTGACGTAAAATCTGGAAACCTCCGCTGGCGATATTCGGCACCGCGATATGTACTTCACCTGGTGATGTCAATAATTTTCTAACTTTATGCAATATCGCCAGAGGGGAAGGGAAATGCTCCAGACTGTGATTCAACACCACCACGTCAAATGATTCCATGGTGATGTTATTCTTAAGCGGATCCCCGTGCATTACCGTCAGACCAAGTTTTCGTGCCAGCTCCACGGCCCGCATATCGAAATCTATTCCTCTAGCCTCTGCCCCTTTCGACTGCCAATACAACAGAAGATCTCCAAAACCACAGCCAATATCCAGGATACGGAGAGGGGCTGTTCTATCCAGGGAGACATTAATGTCAAATAGGTAATCTCCCACGATTTGAAGAAAAGGATGCAGGATTCGGATTGTTTTCCCCCGCCCCGGAGCGCCTGAAGCGCCGTCACGCAGCAGGTCCCACAGAGCCTGTTTCAGAGGCGAACGCTGGCGGCCCACGTCAGGTCCATAAAGAACATCATAGTATCGCTGAACAATCTCTTCCCCCGGCCGGGGCCATAATCTTTTCAGGCCGCACCCACTGCACTCCTTGATGAAAGCCGCGCCCCCTGGCGCCTCCGGGTGCGGCAGTCTCAGGATATGCGGCCCTTCCCTCTCGCCGCATAAATCGCACTCGGGGAAAACCCATCCCGTCATGGTCACTTTTCCTTGAGACTTCCTTGACCCGGGAATAGGCGCCGCAGCACTGCCGCCAGCCGTTCGGGGTTGCTGTAGCCGCCGTCCAGACACCGCTGCCGGCCGGCCGCGGCAATTTCCTGGCGCTTGTCTTCGTGGCCAAGGTAAAACTGGATTTTTTCCAACAATTCCTCCGGGGAGTCAAAAAATTCAGCCTCCACCCCTTCTTGAAAGAGGCGCTGGTGCTCCCTGGTGCGCTCCGCCAGCATGAAGCCCCCGCAGGCCGGGATTTCGGCGCTGCGGGTGGTTTGCAGATCCCGGTTTTCCTTGCGGAGGAAGGCCAAATTAATGGCAAAGCTGCAAATGCCCCGGGCATAGTCATCGCTCCAGAGGCCTGCGCCCATCACCCGGAGATTGGGGTGGCGGTGGCGCCATCTTGGGGGCCAGTTGCCCCAGACCTTCACCGGGATGCCCTGCTCAGCCAAAAACAACAGGGCCGAGGCCCGCTCCCGCTCATAGGTGCCGATGAAGCCCGCCGGCCCGCCCAGTTTTTTCCTTGCGGTCTCGGGGACGTCCTGGGGCCGGTGCGTGAAGGGGCAATAGGCATTGTCCACGAAAAAGACCTGGGGCGCTCCCAGGGCCTTGAGTTCGGCAACGTTGTAGCTTTTGGTGGTGACGTGCAGGTCGTAGAGGGGGACGCCGGCCAGGTAAAGCCGGGACTGATTCCGGGGGTTCAGCATGTCGTCCGGGGAATAGGAGACGAGCGTCAGCCCCGGGGCGAGCCTGGCCGCGGCCTCAAGGGTCTCGGGTCGGATGGTCAGGCCCTTGTCCACCCATAAAACCTGGGGACGCTTCTGCGCCGCCAGCCGAAGAACAGCCTCATTTGCCCGGGCCAAGTCCCGGGGACCCAATAACCTGCGCCGGGCCCGTTCCCGGAGCCGCTGCTCGGCACGAGCCACCTCCGGGGGGCAGGTGTCCACCGGCAGAATCTCATGGCCGAGATGGGCCAGGGCCTTCAGCCTTTGAAGACAGGTGCCGCCGTGGTCGAGGGGGCCCACATAGAGGATTTTCATCTGTCCCCGCCCTCAGCGAATAAGCCCGGCGAACCGCAGGACCGTATCGGGACGGGGGGGATGGAGCAGCCCCCGCCACCCGAAACGCCCGTACCGGCAAAGCAGGAAAAAAAGCGGGCTGGCCAGAATCACCCTGAGAGGGCTCACTCCGGCAAGGTGCAATAACCGCTGCCGAACTTTTTGGGCAATGTCCGGCAATTCAGGGACCGCAAAGGTGACCCGGCCCTCGTGTTCGGTGAACTCACTGAGATAGGCGTCCAGGCGCCGCCACCGCTTGACCTGGAGGGAAAGGCGGCCGAACCAGTCCAGGTCCATGCAGTAACGCCGGCAGAGCACTTCATCCAGTTCCCCGGTCTTGCGGTGCAACGCTCGCTTTCCAGAAAGTGGCGTCGGAAAATAAGAGCCCCGAGGCGTAGAGGGCATAATGTTTGGGGTGCAAAGCGGGCTGGCGCTGGCGCTCAAGCTCCCGCCCGGATTCGTCCGTTATCACCCGATGGCCGAAAACGATATCCAGGTCCGGCTCCCGGGCAAAGGCCTCCCCCACCAGCCGGAGCGCGCCGTCACGATAGCGCTCGTCGCAGTTGAGCCAGCCGAGAACCTCGCCCGCAGCCAGGCGGAAACCCCGGTTGAGGGCCTGGGTCTGGCCGGCATCCGGCGCGGAGACCCAGCGGGACACCACCTCCTTGCGGGATTTCAACAGAGCCACCGTACCGTCCGTGCTCCCTCCGTCCATCACAATGACCTCGAGGCGGGGATACTGTTGCCGGCTCAGGGAGTCCAAGGCCCGCTCCAGGAACCTCGCCTGATTAAAGGAGGGAATGATAATGGACACCCCAAGTGAAGAAAAAAAAGGAAGCGAAGCAGGGGTGCGTTCATGGCTTGTGCACGACGAACAGGGGATACTGCCCCCATTTCCCCAGAAAATGGGGGAAGCGTTCCTCCAGGCGGTAAATGGCCTCCAAAATCCCTTTTCCCCCCAGGGCGGCATGAATATACCCCTTGAGAAAGGCGACGCTTACGCTGCGCCAGACATAAATGCTGTAAGGCATTTCCGGTTTGATAGCCGTCTCAAACCACCTCAAATCGTGAGCATGGAAGTACGGGCCAGCCGGCGCCGCTTTTTTGGTCGGCCCCCGGAAAGCCGCCAGCCGCCGGCGCACATAACGGACCAGTCGGCCGGGAAAGGCCGCCAGTTTGAGGGGCCAGGTGACCAGGTTCATGAGCCGGGCATGTTGGCCCCAATTATAAACAATAACCGCCTTGCCTTGAGGCTTCAAAATCCGGTGAAGTTCCCGAAAGGCCCGGGCCTGTTCCGCGGCCGGGATGTGGTACAGGGTATGTAACGATATGATAGCATCAAGGCGGTCGGTCTTAAAAGGCAAGTTCACCAGGTCCGCGACCACATACAAGCCCTTGTCCCCCAGTTTGGCTCTGGCTTCCCGGAGGGCCACCACCGAAAGGTCTACGCAGAGGCGATAGGTGAAATTTTCACTATAAGTGAGATATTCGGCATACTGCACCGGTCCCGAGGCCGCATCCAAAAGATAGGTGCCGGAGCCGGGAAGATGCCGGTTCACCCGCAAATGGCAGGCGCTGATATAATGGCGGGCCACCTCCCGCAGATCTTCGAAGAGCGCGGCGTCGGCAAAAAGTCCTCGGTCGTCCTTTTCCCAGCCGATTTCATCGTAAAATCGCTGGACTTTCTTCTTGGTATCTCCAGAAGTTTCAGCCATGGATTATCTTTGCAAAACCAGGGGTTACCATCCCAAAATGTAACTGTTAATAACCGGCCTACCACCCTGCCAGGGTGTTTCTTACCTCAAGGGTGAGACACCCCAAAACCTTGCCAGTGATCGGCTGTAACCCTCACAACTGTATTGCCGCAGGTATTGTTCCAAGCCCTTTTTCAGGAAAGACCGCGCTAAGTTCTTGTCTGACGCCAGTTTCCAGATGGCGTCGGCCAGGGCCTCGGGGTCTCCTTCGGGGACGATTAAACCCGCCTCTCCAATGACCTCCGGAATAGCGCCACTGTTTGAGCCGATGACCGGCACTCCCCAGGCCATGGCCTCCGCCAACACCCGGCCGAATTGTTCCACGGAATGGGGCAGGGTGAGGGAAGGCAGCACCACCGAGTCGAACTGGGGATAAGTGGCCAGCAGTTTTTCATGGGGGAGGGGTCCGGTGAAATGGACCCGGCCCAGCAACTGCGGTTGCTTGAGCCATTCTATCAATTCGGCCCGCTGCTCCCCATCGCCCACCAGCGCCGCCTTGAAGTTTTCGGGCAACTGCGCCATGGCCCGCAACAGGACCTTCCAGCCCTTTTGTTCGGTGATCTCCCCGGCAAAGCCCACCACGAAGACGCCATTCCCCTTGGACCAGGGGAGGGTGGCCCCGGTGGGCGCGGCCTCCTCCGGCCCCAAGACCGGGTGATAATTTACCAGTATGGGCACGTTTTTCGGCAGGCCCAGCCGCCGGGCGCATTCCATGGATTTGGTGGCGCAGGCCGCCACCCCGTCCAGGCGGGGCCACAAGAAAAGATGCTTGAGCCGCGTCCGGCTGATAAAAGGCCATGTCCGGTAGAACAGAGGATGAGGACCAGGGATATGGTTCTGCGCCACATAAGCGATAATCCGGGGTCCCCGGTTAAAGCGATAGTGCCGGAGAATTTGCAGGGAAATGCTATGGGTAAATTCGTCATGCACCCAGATATAGTCAGGCTTGACCCGGAATAAGACCCTGGTCAAGAAAGTTTTGTCAAAACCGTAGCGCACCGCACTCCCTCTGGCAGCCGGCACAAAGTGAAACTGGAGAGGGGAGTAAGTACTTTGAATATCCCGAGCCGTCAACTTGCCGGTGGGATGATAAATCGTGGAGACGGCCGTCTCATCTGGAGCAATCACATGACCTTCCAGGCTGTGCTCCCGGGTGATGATCTCCGCCACCCGCAAAAGTGGCGGAAAGAGTGCGTACGCGCTGATAAATAGAAACTTTTTATGTGCCATGCTGAGAGAAGTTTACAGGTTGATCTGGCTCCTGTCTAATCCGAGACCGCAGCGCCAACGCTTAGCTGATAAGCTCCTGGAAGCCTGCCAGCATAACCCGGGAATTGAATTCTCCCATAAAGGCCTCCCGGGAGGCCAGGCTGAATTTTTCCTGAGAAGGCTCATCCAGGCAGAGCCGCGCCATGACCCGGGAAATTGCCGCCGGTTCGAGGCTGTGGACGCTCAGGCCCACCTGCCAGCGTCGCATCAATTCCTGGGCGCAGGCCCAGGTGGGCCCATGATAGAGCACCGGACGCCCGGCCGCCAGGTAGGTGGTAAGTTTGGTGGGAAAAGACAGCTCGGCATGGCGCCGTTTGGCCGGAGTGAACCAGTAGGGCAGGTAACAAAAGTCTACGGCCGCCAAGCGGCGCAGCATTTCTCTTACCGGGAGCCAGCCCTCACAGGTCACTTCCACGCCGGGATGAGGATAGGGGAAGGCCTCGCTGCCGAAAACCCGAATTTTTACGGGGGGCAGCCGGCCTTCAGCATTGAGGAGGGCGCCGGCGGCCAAAAAACTTCGCCAGGCATCCTCCCCGTAAACATTGCCGGCAAAGCCCACCACGGTGTTCCTTTGCTCTTTTTGGGGGGGCCTGGCAATGGCGTCCGCCGGGTCGTGGCCGTAGCGCAGGATGACGCTATTAAGGCCGTAGCGCCGGCGGTAATCGGTCTGCATGGCCTCGCTCACGGTGCTCACCCGCCGGGCTGCGGCCAAGGCCTCCCGAAAGCGCAGCAGGAGCAGGCGGCGGGAGAGGTAGTCATGGCCGGCATCGGCCAGCCAGCCCTCGGGGTCGTCCCAAATGGTGCCCACCAGGGGGATCCTCAGGCCGGCCGCCACCCTGGCGGCCAGAAGCAGGGCTTCCCCCTGGAACTCAGCCCACACCAGGTCCACCACGTGACGCCGCCCGAAAGCCACTATCTGGCGCACCCGCCAGGGCGAAGTGAGAAAAAATCCCAGGGCCCGCAGCAGAGGCCGGTAAAACCGGACTCCCCGCCAGCGGGGCTCGGGGGTCACGGGAGCCACCAGGCAAGGTACGCCCTTAAGGGACCTGGGGGTGTTGGCCCCCCGTAATTCCTCCTCCGGCGGCCTCAGGCTGACGCAAGCGTAACGGTTCCGAGGGTAGGCTTGCAGCACCGCGTCCTGGATCACCCCGCCCCCGTGGTGAATCCCCGGCAGGGAGGTGCTCAGGACCAGGAGTTTGGGAAAATTAGTGGTCATGCCCGGTTTTTGCTTCGCTGCACAGCCAGGCCCAGGGCTTTCAGTGTTGTCGCTTTCTCCTGCCGCCGGCCCAGGGGCTTGCAGCCTTATTCACCTCCCCCGCCCTCTTTGGGTTTCAGGAGCCCTAAGTGCTCCAGATGGCGCCGCTGCACGCCTAAGCCCTTGGCCACCCGCCTCAGGCCCCGGTGGGTCAGTCGCGCCAATTCACAGGGGTCCCGCCAGAAGGGATTGCCCTGAAAGCGGGCCAGATAGGCGTGGTAAAGCTTTTGTTCCCAGGAGCGGGGATCAGCAACGGGTTCCGGGGGGATGCCCTCAAAACCCCGGGATAAGGCCAACTGGCGCTTGGCCTCCCAGTCCACGTCCCAGATATCCAGGGGAGCGAAATATGCTGCCCCCTTCTCATGAAGATAGCGCAACACCTCCACATCATACCAGTAAAGGGGTTCTTCCTCAAAGTGTTCCAAATCGAGGCCCAGGTCCCGCCAGCCCGCGATCCACTCGGGATCGAGGGGCGACAGGCGCACCTGCCGTTCGTCCCGGGCTACCCGGTAGTAATAATTGATGGCAGCAATCCGGTCAGCCCCGAGTTGCATGGTTTCCAAAGTGCGATACCAGCATTCCTTGGAACGCTTTCTTTCAAAAAGGACGAGCTGGTAATGGAGTAATTTAAGATCAGAGAACGGTTGCGTGACAATACCGGGTGGAAATCTATTCTGGTGCAACGCTATGGAGGTATAGCTATATTTTGACAGGCGATCATCACGAAAGCCGAATCCGAAAAAGTTATTTGACCAAACCGAAGCATCATCTCGATAAAAATACGGACTCTTCCACAATTTGTAAAAGGGTAGTATTACTCCTGTGCCTGGTTTAAGGTTTACTAAAAAATCTAAGATATTTTGATCGAGGATATTTACTGAAACGAGTTCATCCGCATATAGACATACAATAAAGTTATTGCCGGAAAAGTCCCTGGCCATGTCCAGTAATTTTTCCCGAATCCGTTCATTCCAGATGATATCCGGATTGTTAATGACAGTTACTTTCTCCGGGAATGTCGATAGTATGTCGAGGGTGCCGTCGGTAGAGGATTGATCGGCCACGATGATGTGGTCGCAGAAAGCGGTGAGCACGGCCAGGGTGCGGCCAATAATCCAGGCCTCGTTGCGCACCGGCAGCAGGGCTATGATCTTGGTCACGTGGTTGAATTCCCCTTATTCACTTGCCGGTGATAGTGCCGCGCCATCGTCCAGGCCATGATTCTCCCAGAATTTTCTTCAGGCCATCTGAGAGAGCCCGGCGCACTCTGGTGAAAAACCAATGACCACGGCTCAGTATCCGGCTAACCAAGCTGGCAAATGGCCGGGGCGCCGGTCTGAATTGCCCGGGTTTCATGTCAAGAACGGCTAGGGGATAAAAACCGGGAGTGGGGAATAATTGCGTGTCGGGGTGCACCAGCCATCCGTCGTCATGGTACTGAATTTCAATGGCGCCTGGGGGCCGGTGGGACATGTCCCTGGAAGGCCGCCATTTTTTCTCAAAAAAACTGAGGTTGATTTGGCTGTATTTCTTGTGAGTAATTTCTGAGAGCTGGGCAAAACTGGGATTATCGGCCGGGGCCACATAATTATGAAGACCATGGATGGAGACGTTGCCGATCGGTATGCCGTACAAGGCACATCGGCAAATCATATCGACATCCTCCCAGCCGATGCCCTGAAAGCGTTCATCGAACCAGCCCACGGTCCTCAGGACGTCTTTATGAATGACAAAATGGCTCCAGGAACTATTCAGGGTAAAAATCGGCTGGGGAGGGGTAATGGCCTCCAGATTATGACGAAATTCCATATCAGGATAGACATCGTCGTTAAGAATAAGGATGTAAGGCTGATGAGCAAGAAAAGTCAGCCAATTCCAGCCCCGGGCCAGGGGTTGATGGTCAAGGTGAGTGAAATAGCGAATCTGGGGATAGTCTGAAAGAAAGGCCATAATGTCCCTGAGATACTTTATCTGACTGACAGTATCGTGATGACCATTAATGAAAACGGTGATATCGAAATCCGGAAATAACCGGGAAAGTCTCTTTATAAGATTTTTGAAATAGGAATCAAAGCGATTCAAGTACGTAACCACACCGATGGAGCAGCGAAAGGGCATGCAACAGAACCTGGTAGTTTATGGTTTGGAATTTCTTTTCAGATAATCAAGCCTGTCCCCGAGATATTGACGGAGGCGGGGAGCCAACAAACGCCTCACCGTCCAGTACAACCGGCCGCCGCAGCTTAAAAATCGGGAGAATTTTCCCCGCAGGGCAGGCATCCCCCGGACGCGGCCCCCAGGGGGAGTCTCCAGCGCCTCATGAGGATATAACCGGGGTAGCGGCAGCAACTCCCGGTTCGGCCTTATCCACCAGTCCCGGCCCAGCGTATACACCCGCCTGGCTTCCGGGGGGATGGGCGCGCCATCCTCGACAGGACGCCATTTCTCCAGGAAAAATTCCCAATTGACCAGGCTGTATTTTCCCCAGGCAATATACGAAATATTGGCCCAACTAGGCATCCGTGGAGGGGGCCATATAATTGTGGAGTCCATGAATCTCCATGTTCTCAAGGTTGAGCCCCTGCAAAGTGGCGCGAATAACAAAGTCAGTGTCCTCAAACCCCATTCCCCGAAACCGTTCGTCGAACCAACCCACGGAGCGCATGACCCTTTTATGCACCAGGAAATGGCTCCAGGCGCCATTTAAGTTGACAATGTCGCAGGCAGGTTGAGAGCGTTCCAGGTTGTAGCGAAATTCCGAAGTAAAGGAAACATCATCGTTGAGGATGAGGGCCCAGGGGCGGGTGGACATGAGCACCAGTTGGTTGAAGCCCCGGGCTATGGGCTGATGCTCCAGGTTGGTGAGGTAGCGAATCTGAGAATACCCCTTCAGGAACGCGGTGCATTCCCTGAGGTAGCGGATCTGCTTGGCGGCATCATAATGGCCGTTGAGGAAGACATTGATTTCGTAGTCCGGGAAAAAGAAATGGAGGCGCTTGATGAGGGGCTTAAAATAGGTGTCGAACCGTCCCAGGTAAGTGATGACGCCGATGGCACAGGTGGAGGGCGTAATGCCTTGGCCTTTGCGGCTCAGAAACGGATAAGCAGTGGTCAAGCGAGGCTCCGGGTTTGGGGCTGAGGTGGGTCATCCCGGCCCAGTAATCGGTACGGGATGACCACCGGCGCATAAATGGTGCGGTAATGATAACCGGTATGGAAGGGGTCGGCGCTGCTGACGGTAAAGGTGATGGCGTCGTACCAGAAGTCCAGATTGATAATGCCGGCCACGCCCATGGCAAAAGAAAAAGAATAATTGCCCTCCCCCAGGGGCAGGGGACCGATTTCGAAGGTGATTTCGGGGGCATCCCCCGGAAGGTCCCCGTCTGGGAAGGCGTGGCTGGCCCCGAAAGCCACCCGGTTGCCCTGATCCATGTCGTTCAAATACCACTCCACGTAGTGCGTGTGGTGGGGCGTACGGCCTGCCATACCCAGGGTCAGGCGCATGCTGTCGCCGTATTGAAAGACCGTGCCGGGGCCCCCCGGGCGTCGGCCAGGGACACCCAGGAGAAATATTTTTGCGAAGGGGGCGGGTCCTGGCGTTCCACCCGGGCCGCCCGGCTGCCTTCCGGCGAGAGAAAACTCGCTTCATATTGCTTGACTGTTTCCGTGGCGCCCCCCGCAGCCATGACCCGACCTTTGCTCCAGCCACACCGCGCTTCGGCAGAGGCGGCGGATACTGTTCATGTCGTGGCTGACAAAGAGCACGGTGCGGCCTGCCTGGGTGACGTCCTGCATCTTTCCCAGGCACTTCTTGCGAAAGCCCATGTCCCCCACGGCCAGCACCTCGTCCACCAGGAGAATGTCGGGTTCCAGGTGGGCCGCCACGGCAAAGGCTAATCTCGTCCCCATGCCGGTGGAATAGCGCTTGAGGGGTGTATCCAAAAAAGGCTCGATCTCGGCGAACGCGACAATTTCCTCAAACTTGGCCTGGATCTCCCGGCGGCTCATCCCCAGGATGGCCCCGTTCATGAAAATATTTTCCCGGCCGCTAAGTTCATGATGGAAGCCCGTGCCCACTTCCAGGAGGGAGCCCACCCGCCCTCGCAGCTCCACGCGGCCGGTGGTGGGTTCGGTGATGCGGGAGAGAATCTTCAAAAGGGTGGTTTTGCCGGCGCCGTTCCGGCCGATGATCCCCAGAATTTCCCCCTGGGGAATTTCCAGGGAGACATCCCGCAAGGCCCAAAGTTCGTCCCCAGGGGAGGCCTGGGAAGGGTTGGCCCGGCGCCAGGGAGCCTTCAGCAGGTCCGTCAGGGTTTCCCGCAAGGTGGGATAGGCCACCTGGGAGCCATTCAGGCGATAACGTTTGCCGAGATGTTCGATCCTAATGGCCGGAGGTAAGCTCATCTGTATGCTTATGAGGAAATCTCAAGTTTTCCCAAAGGAGATAGCATCAGCAAAGGTCCTTGTCTTTATGTGCAGCCCAGGCGCCAACCAGGAGCCATTGTCCAAACGGCGCCTTAGTCATACCGCGGTTTCCTTTTTCTTACCAGAAAAATAACAGAAAACAAGAAGTTACCTTGGTCACGGGCCTGCTTTGGGGTGGAAGAATTTCTTGAAGCTCGGCTCCAGGGCGGCGGCCTTGTCCAGATGCGCCTGGGCTCGTTTTTGCAGCTCCGCCGGGAGATAAGCGGGATAAAGCAGCTCGGTCCAGCCCAAAGCCAGACCCAGGCGCAGGTGCACCTCGGCCTTTTCCGGAAAAAGGGCGGCAGCCGCGGCCAACTCCCTGAGCCCCCGGGGCAGGTGGTGGCGGGGGTCCAGTGCGTAATGCTCCAGGAGGAAGCTCCCCAGTTGGTAGTGATAGCCCCAGCGGGCCGGCGCCCAAAAAATGGCTTGGTGGAGGAGGTCTTCAATTTTCTGGGCTTGCTCCCGGTTCGCAATCTCCTCAGAGGCCAGCACCCCAGCCAGGCCGGCATACAACCCGGCATTCCTGGGATTGAGCGCCAAGGCCCGGGTATAATCCGCGGCCGCTAAAGTCCTGGGCAGGCGGGTGGAGTCGATCACCAGAGGCGCGGCCCGTTCGGCCTGCCAGAAATACCAGGCCTGGCCCAGATAAACCACCTGCAGGAGAATGAGGGCGCCGCAAACCCAAGGAGCCAGGCGGTTCCCGGCCGGGCGCCAGGCGGCATAGTCAAAGGCGTCCTTGTCCTGGTGGTGGTGCAGAATAAGAAAGGTCAGCGCGGCTACGGCGGCATAGGTGAGGCTGAAGCCGGGAACGCGTAAGGGGAATTCGCCCAGGGCGTGGAAGGCCCCGGCCGCCAGGGCCGCCAGGCCCCCCAGACCCAGCCCCCGGGCCCAGGGGTCCCGGCGCCGGCGCCAGAGATTGACCAATCGGCCATAAAAGAGGAGCCAGCCGCCGCCCACGATGACAAAGCCCAGCGAGGCCTGCGTCGGCCAGAAGCTGCACCCAGTCGTTATGGGCATAGGTGAGGCGGTTATTGCTGAGGATGGCGGGCACGAAGGTATAGGACAGGTCATCAAACGCGCCAAGCCCGGCGCCCACCAGGGGGAAATCCCGGAAAAGGCGCAGGGACCCCCAGAAGGCCAGGTAACGGGCCGGATCGTCCAGGGTGATGATGCGGGCGAAAACTTTCTCCCCCCCCAGCCACAGGGAATAAAGGGCCACGCCTCCCAGAAAAACTCCCAGGAGATAGAAGGGCCAGCGCACCGAGTGCTGACTGAGCCCGAGGAGCACCATGAGGGCCAGGCCGATTCCCAACCCAAAGATGGCTCCCCTGGAGGCGGCAAAGAAAAATCCCACCAGGAGAATGAGCAGGGGCAGAAAAAAGAAAGACCGGCGCACGAGGGGTTCCAGGTGTTCCGCCCGGGTCCAGACCCGCCACCGGCTCCGGCCCCGGTGAGTGGCCTGAGGGAGGTCGTGAGGGTTCCCCCGGGCCAGGAACAGGCCAAAGCTGAGGAGGATGGCCATGCCCAGGTAGCCGGCGGCATGGTTGGCATTGATAAAGGTACCGCAGAGACGCCCCAGATAGTGAGGGTTTTTCCAGCCCCAGATGAGGTGGCTGCGAAAATGCAACAGCCCATACAGGGCCTCGAACAGGGCCACCCCCAGGATAAGCAGCACCAGGGCCTCAAGCTGCCGCCGGGAGTTGACCATGAAGACCAGGAGGAAAAAAAGCATCACCGCCGGCCAGATCAGGAGGATTTCCTGGATGGTGGCGTTGCTGTTCAGGGAAAGGGGCATCAAGGGGCCCAAACCATGGCCGTTTCCCAGGGACCTGATCTGGATGGCCCTGGGAGAGAGCCAGCCTACCACCGCCGGGGGAAGCCAAACCAGCTGGAGCAGCGCCAGGAGGACTGCGGCCAGCACCAGACCCCAAAGGGGAGGGTAGGGGAGGGCGAGGGCGGGGTCTCGGCCCAGGAGGGACGACAGGGCCACCATGCCTAAAAGAACAATGCTCAAGGTCGCCAGGGCCAGGCCCAGGGTGGCAAAAGCCCAGGGATGAACGGCCCCGTAAGCCAAAGGCGCGAAAACCAGGACCCCGCCGCAGACGGCCAGAGCCAAATCCCTTGGCCCCAGGGCGGTTCCGAAAACAAGAGGGGAGGGCTTTTTCCAGTCCGCGGTCGGTCTCATCAGGGGGTTATGGCCTGCTCAGGTCTTTCCTGTATCATGGTCGAAAAGCCTGGGGAGGGCAATGGCAAAATCTTTCCTGTCTTGAAAAGTTTTAGTTTCGAGTTTTGAGTTTCGAGCCGCCGCGCCCGACCCATGCTCCATAATATCAGGTGTTGGCGAGCGTGAAGCCCACCCCCAAACTTTTCATGACTTTGCGGGTGGGCCACTGGCCCATGAGGAACTGCCACGCAAAAATCGGCGGGGCGGGCGCTGCCCATCGAAACTGACGGGCGGAGACGCCCGCCCCGCTTGCCTTTTCCTGGTTTTGCGAGAGTCCGGGGCTCATGAGGGCAAATGAGAAAATGTTACCAAGTTGCGGTCATAGAGGTTACAAACTGTAGCTTCAAATCTTAGTCCGGGTAGGGGCGACGCAGGCGTCGCCCCTACAGCAGAATTACTTGTTTGACGGCATCTTGGTATCAGGATGACATTTCTATGGACTTTAGCAGGGGGCGCAGATTAGCAGGTTGCGCACCCGGATTGATTAGGATTGAATGACTGGAAATGAAGGACTAACCGGCCTGAGCCGATAAGTCTTTAAATTGCAGGGGGAGGAGGTTTACAGATTGGGCGTGATTGTTTTTGTCCTGGGAATTATGGTGGGCACCCTGGTGGGGGTGCTGGCGATGTCGCTTTTAAACCTGGCCGGTGAAGGACCGGAGTAGGGTAGAGCACACCGGGGGAGAACAAGAAAAAGGACCCTGAGGTCCTTTTCCCGAATGATTTTAACCAGTCCTTTTGTCGCTCTGGCGGGGACGACGAGACTCGAACTCGCGACCTCCGGCGTGACAGGCCGGCGTTCTAACCAACTGAACTACGCCCCCTCCGGCAAAGAACGGCTCTATTATACCGTTTTCCAGAAAAACGGCAAGGCCCAAGCATAAGGAAAAAAGGGCCTCCCCTCAGCCAGGCCCTTCAGTCGGCGGCCCATCATGACCTGGCCGCGGCGACGATCCTTCTCGCCAGCTTGTCTATCTCTACGAGGATTATCACAGTAATGGAAATCAGGATGATCCTCACCCATTCCATGGGCGTGATGGGCTCCAGGCGAAAGAGCCATTGCAGGACCGGGACGTAAATCGCGGCCAGTTGGGCGCCGATGGAAGCCAGGATCCCCACAAACAGATACGGGTTGCCAAACGGGTTCAGGCGGAACAGGGACTGCGCCTCCGAGCGGCTGTTAATGGCCTGAAAAAACTGAAAAAAGACCATGGTGGTCACGGCCACGGTGCGGGCCTTATCAAGGCCCATGCCCTGGTTCAGGGCGTGGATGAATTCATAGACCACCCCGGCCGAAATTAGGAGGGCCACAAAAATGGTGCGTTGGATGAGGAGAGGGGACATGATGCCGCCGCCAGGTTTGAGGGGGGGCCGTTGGAGCACGTCCTTTTCTCCCGGCTCAAAGGCCAGGGCCAGGACCTGGAAGCCGTTGGTGACCAGGTTGATCCACAGAAGTTGGGCCGGCAGATAAGGGATGGGCAGGCCCAGCATCACCGTGGCCAAAATGGAGATAATGGCGGCGATGCCGGTGGGGATGAGGAAAAAGGTGACTTTGCGGATATTGTCAAAAACGATGCGCCCCAGTCCCACGGCCCGGTAGATGCTGGCGAAATTGTCGTCCGCGATGATCATGTCGGCGGCTTCCTTGGCCACATCGGTGCCGGTTTTGCCCATGGCTATGCCAATATGGGCCGCCTTCAGGGCCGGAGCGTCGTTCACCCCGTCTCCGGTCATGGCGACGATCTCCCCATGCTTGCGCAATTGCTGGGTGATGCGCAGCTTGTGCTGGGGCGCCACCCGGGCGTAGACCGAGACTTTCTGCACCAGGTGATAGAGTGTGGCATCGCTCATGGCCTCCAGGTCCTTGCCGGTGAGGATCTTGCGCACCGCGCCCTCGGGACCGGCCCGCTTGACCAGCGCGGCCAGGATCTCTTTGGTGAAAGCAAAGAACTCCAGGTCGCTCATGGCCTGGACGTGTTTGCCCGTGAGGCTCACGGGGGCCTGGCTGTTCAGGCCGGACCGTTGGGCCAGGGCATTGGTCAGCTCCCTCATAACCGTGAAGAGTTCCTCATCAGTCATGGCTTCCATGGGTTTGGCCACCAGGTCGTCAACGACTGCTTCTTCTGCAACGATGCCGAGCTTCTTGGCGATGGCTGCGGCCGTGACCGCATGGTCGCCGGTGATCATCACCACCCGGATGCCTGCCTGCTTGCAGCCGGCCACCGCGTCAATGGCCTCGGGACGGGGCGGGTCGATCATCCCCTGAAGCCCGGCGAAGGTCAGCCCGGATTGCAGGTCGGCCATGGCGATTTCCGTTTGCCGGGCGGGCACTTCTTTATAAGCCAGGCCCAACACCCGCAAGCCCTCCCGGGCAAAGTGGTCGGCCACCCGGGGCGCGTCTACCCAGGCGTCCAGCCGGCATTCCTGGCAGATGTCCAGGAGCTTTTCCGGCGCGCCCTTGACGAACACCAGGTGGCGGTCGCCATGCCGGTGCAGGGTGGCCATGTAGCCCCGCTCTGATTCAAAGGGGATGATGAAAATCTGGGGATAGCGCTGCCGCTCTTCCTCGGGATTCAACCCCGCCTTCATGGCGGAGACGATGAGGGCCGCTTCGGTGGGGTCCCCGTCCACCCGGTATTGTTCGCCCTCTTGATACAGGTCGGACTCGTTGCACAACAGGCCGATGCGGAAAAGCATGAGCAGATCGGGATCGGCCGCTGCTTTGATAGGACGCCCCTGCTCCAGGATCTGTCCCTGGGGGTCATAACCGCTGCCGGTAACCTCGTAAATTTTGCCACCTTCATAGACCCGCTGCACCGTCATTTCGTTCTTGGTGAGGGTGCCGGTCTTGTCCGAACAGATCACCGTGGTGCTCCCCAAGGTCTCCACCGCCGGCAGTTTGCGGATAATGGCGTTTTGCTGGGCCATGCGGGCCACGCCGATGGCCAGGGTGATGGTCACCACGATGGGCAGACCCTCGGGGATGGTGGCCACCGCGGCCGCCACCGCGGTCAGGAACATGTCCTGGACGCTTTCCCCCACCAGTATGCCGATGACAAAGAGCAGCGAGGCCGCCACCAGCACAATAATGCCGATAACATTGGCAAACCGGTCGATCTTCTCCTGAAGGGGCGCTTTGGTCACCACCAGTTCCTGAACATCTTTGGCGATTTGCCCCAGGACTGTCCGCGCCCCCGTGGCCACCACCACCCCCTGGGCCCGGCCGTTGATCACCGCGGCGCCCATGAAAGCCATGTTGATCTGGTCACCCGGGGTAAGATTGTCCTCCGGAATGACTGCTGAAATTTTCTCGGCGGGTACGGATTCCCCGGTGAGCATGGATTCGTCGATCCTGAGTTCCACGGTTTTCATGAGCCGCAGGTCCGCAGGCACCCGGGAGCCGGAGGTCAGAAACACGAGATCTCCAGGCACCAGGTCCTCGCTGTTGATTTCCTGCTCCTTGTCGTCCCGCAGCACCCGGGCCTTGGCCACCACCATCTTTTTCAGGGCCTGCACGTTCTTTTCGGCCTTGAACTCCTGAATAAAGCCCACCAGGGCATTGAGGAGCAAAATTGTTGCAATCACCCCGGTGTCCTTGTATTCCTGAAGAAAGAAGGTCACCACCGCGGCCACCAGCAAGATATAGATCAGGGGGCTTTTGAACTGGTTCAAGAGAATCTTCAGTTTGCTGATCTTCTCCTCTTCCGCCAGTTTGTTGGCTCCGAATTGTTGCAGTCGTTCTCTGGCCTCGGTGGCCGTCAGGCCGCGTTCAGAAGTGTTCAAGTCAGCCAAAACCTGCTTAGGGTCGCGCTGGTACCAGTTCATGCTGTCTCCTGGAGAAAAAGTTTGGGCAATCACGAACCCTCAAGGATAGAGGGTGCCTGTCGTCATGTTATTCTCATCTTAAGGGATGCATGGGGGAGCCTCAGGGTTGTTGAACAGTCTGGAGGCCTTGCAGAGATTCTCAGGGGTTCCCATGACTATCAAGAGATCGTTGGCCATAAGCTGCATGTCCGGCTCCGGGTTGGGGAGCAATGGAGACATGAGGGATGCCCGCAATTTTAACGGCCCGGGCCAGATTGGGCCCGTTAAGGCCGAAGCCGATAATAATCAGATGGTCCTTGGGGACCGAGTTGTCAAGGTCCCCGACCGGAGGGGCCCCCAATTTTACTCTTTGGGGCCAGGGCCAGCGCAGCACCAAAGGCGCGGGCTGAGGCGGCCAAAGCGCGCCTTGACGCCCAAAGGACAAAGCGCCGGGAGAGGCACGCCAAGAATAAGGAAAAGATTAATGCCAGGCGGCGGGAAACCTACGCCCTGAAAAAATCTACCAAACCATTAACCACAATCCTTATTTGTTGTTATCAAATCATTTCACAGGCCTAAAAATTTGCTGATATACGGAGCAGGTAGCGCAACCCACCGGAATTATTTCTGCTTTCAGGAGAGATGCAGTACAGACAACAGGCCCGGGGCTTGGGATTAAGCCCGCGGGCCTGGAATAGGTGAATTACCATTTCAGCAGCTTAGGCGCCTGTCTTGGCCGTCAGAGCCACCGGGTTCCAATGAAACGTGCTCTCCGCCTCCTCTTTAGTGGTCCTTTTTGACATCCGCCTCATAGAGGTAAGAGTAATATTGGTTGTAGCCGAAGAACTTCCTTTCAATGCCCTCCGGCAGGCCGACCAAGGAGTCGCCGGGCGGCCGGTTGGTGACGATGAAGCCGTACTCGCTCCCCAGGTAGTTGCTGCCGCCGGAATAGGTGGGCACATAGGTCCGGTTCATTTCCGAGTCGTAGTAGCTGGCTACCACCACCTGGCCCGGTTGGCCTGCTGCAGAGACGCTATGGGACCCTATGGCATAGGTGGCTGTCAGGCCATTTTCCGCGGCGACAGTCCAGGGTGCGGTTCCTAAATAGTGCTCCGGCTCGGCATAAACAATCCCCTGGTATCTGTCGGTGTTGCTGTAGGTTAGGGTGAAGGCGAAGGCATAGGTGACCAGGTCCGCCTCGGCGTGGGTGGCCCCGCCGAAGTGGTAGGCGTCCACCCCGGCAAGGCGGATATAGCCGTCCTCGCTCCCGAGATAGTCCGTGCCCACCGGGTTGGCGGTGGCCAGGGTCTGAAAGGCGCCGCTTTCGGCGTCATAGTAGCTGTTCACGAAGACCTGGCCCGCCAGGCCGACGTCAAAGCCCGGAGCCAGGCCGGTAATGGCGTAGGCGCCGGTGAGGCCGTTTTCGTCCGTGACGGTCCGGGTGTAGCCCTCGCCATAGCCATTCTCCGGCGCGGCATAAACCTTGCCCAGGTAAGAGTCGCCGTTCCCGTAAGTGAAGGTGTAGTCGTAGGCGTAGGTGACCAGGTCCGCCTCAGCGTGGGTGGCCCCGCCGAAGTGGTAGGCGTCCACCCCGGCAAGGCGGATATAGCCGTCCTCGCTCTCGATATAGTTCGTGCCCACGGGGTTGGCGGTGGCCAGGGTCTGGAAGGCGCCGCTTTCGGCGTCATAGTAGTTGGCCACATAGACCTGGCCGTTCTTGGCGGACATCCCCGGGGTTGACGGCGTCAATGGTGTAGTAGCCCGGCTGCCCGTTCTCGTCGGTGAAGGGGGCAAGCTGCTGGCCCACTGTGTATCTCTGGCTGGAATAAAACTGGCCGGAGTCATTTCTGTCCGGTTAGGCCCAAGCCAGGCATAACTGGTTATTAATGTTCATATTATCCGGCGGCGGGCCGGGCGGTTCAAAGAGTTCCTGCACGGAGCAGGTGCGGAACAAGTTGAGTTGTAAGATACGCATAAAGTGTTGCAAAGCAACATTTAAGTTACAGAGGAACTTGGTATAGCAAAGCAAAAGATAGACGATGAGGGCCGCATAGATTTGGCTCATGACGGCGTTCTCGGAGTTGCCGATGAAGGCCTTAATCTTCAGGTTCTGCTTGATGAAGCGGAAAAAGATCTCGATCTGCCAGCGCTCCTTGTAGATGTCGGCGATGGTCTTGGCCCCCAGCCGGAAGTGGTTGGTGAGAAACACGTAAACTTTGCCGGTTGTCAGGTCCTGGTAAACAATGCGGCGCAAGGGCTTGGGGCACTGCCGGCCTTTAGCGCCGGTAAGCTCGATGGTCTCATCGGACACCAGCCCCACCGAGGCCTTGACTGGCCGGGACCCCAGCACCCGGTAGCGGGCATTGCGTTTCTGCCGGGTGACAAAGAAGATTTTCTGGACGGTGAGCTGGCCATACCAGGCATAGTCGGTATAGCCCAGGTCTTCCACGACGATGGAACCCTTGGGGAGGGTAAGGGCCCGGGCCTTTTTGATCTCATGCTCCCTGGCCGGGGTGATGGCCACAAAGGCCGGCAGGTAGCCGTCGTGGTTCAGCAGGGTGTGGAGCTTGACCCCCGCTTTGCTGCGCCGGAACGAAGCCCAGGGAAAAAGGCTGAGGCAAAGGCTGACCACGGTGGCATCCAGGCTGTAGAGCTTGTTTTTGAACTTGAACTTGTGGCGGGGAGCATGGGCCAGGCAGCGCTGATACAGGTGGGCGAAAATGGCGGCGAAAAAGCTGGCGGGGCGCCGGTTGTTGGCGTCGGCAAAGGTGGAGCGGGCCACCGGCTTGACTCCCAGGTGATAGAGGTTCTTGATCCGGGCCTTCAGACTGGCGATGCCGTCCCGCAGGCTCGCTCGGGCCGTCAGTTGCATGGCCAGCAGGTGCACCAACTGGCTCCAGCGGCTAAAAGACCGGGCCTGGCGGCCCGTGCCATGCTCGGCTGCCAGCTTGGCAAAATGATGTCTCGGAATCAGTTTGAGCATGCTATGAAAGATTGTGTTACAATGGGCCATGGTCCGGAATCTCCTGTCTGTTTGATAGGTTACGCTAAACCCATTCTAACAGATTCTAAGGAGGTTTCGGGCCTTTTTTATTCAGTTAACCGGACAGAAATGGGCCGGAGTAATAGTCGCCATTGCCATTGTTATAGTGACAGGTGAAGTCATAGGCATAGGAAACGGGAGTCCCAATGGGACTTGCAATGTAGTTTTCTCCGGTGGTAATCTGCCCCGCATTATTAATACCCCAGCTAAGAACCCAAGTTTCGCCAGAAATATCTATGTTCGTAAAGACCCCATCACTCAATAGGAAGTTCTTGTAGTTGCCCCAGGTAATATCCAACAATTTGCCCATACGGTCATTAATACCAAAACCATTGGTACGCCCTTCCTGGCCGGGAACATCAAAGATGGTATAGTTCCCATCGCTATAAGTAAAGCCGTGCTGGGCATCTGGACTCCAGGATGCTCCCACAATCTGGCCCTCATTATTAATGTCACGAGCGATTTGTGCTAGTAACGCCAGGAGCATTCAGGTACGTAACTGTACAATCGCTATAGAGAAAGCCACCACCATTATCGGAGAAGCCGACAATCTGGCCCGCATCATTAATGCCCTGATAAACGGTATATGGTGAGGACAGAAAATCACAAATAGTATACGTTCCATGGTCGTAGATAAATCCATTAGTACCGTGATCGTCACTGTACCGCCAACCACCTGGTCCGAATTATTAATGTCCCAAGCCTGGGTTCGTGTCGAGCCAGGGACATCTAAAGTTGTATAAACTCCATCGCTATAGAGAAAGCCGTGATCCCGACCACTGCCGTCAAGGTAAATGCCGACCACATCAGCAGCATCATTAATGCGAACAGTCATGGTTCGAGAGGCACCGGGAAAATTCACAATAGATTTTTTCGTAGTTCAGTGGCGTGGGCTGCCGGGGCCCCGGCCAGCAGCATGCAGATGGCCGCTAAAGCCAGAAAGTACCGGTAAAGAGGTCTCATGCCGGTCGCCTCCCTGGAGCTATCCCCCTGAGGAGCCCGGCGCCTAACCGTAAAAAGCTTTTTGCCGTTCATGTCGTTCTCCTTGTCATCCGGGCGTCAAGTCGACGCTTCGCCATGGTTAACATTTGAACATTTGCAGGATTTCCGCCGCCGGACCTAAGCCGCCAGGTCCGGGAGTCCGCTTCCAAACAGAAAAGCCCCCGTTTGGCCGGGGTGGGCCAAAGGGAGGCCGGTGAGAAACCCAATGAGCATGTCGCCCCTCGTCAGTGTAGGGGATTACAGTTTGAACCGCAGGGCCGGAGGAAGAGTCGCACACACAAATGAGAATACTGATATCACGGGGAGCCCTGCTATACTATGATGCAATTATTATACCTGACTTCAAAAAAAATAATACACTCAACCTATTTAATAAATTGATGAAATAATCTTTTTGAACAAAATAATGTTCAGAATGAATGTTGAATTTTTTTTACAATATGTAAATTTTAATGAACATTCTTCACGGTCCCGTAGAGAAGGGGAGCCGTCGCCTATCCTCACAAACCCCCCACTTATCACCTTACCTTAAAAAACTTCTGGAACTTCATCTCCAAGAATTTCCTAAGCTATAAGTGAATGTCGGGGTGGGGGCATTGGCAGTCCCCCGCCTGGAGATTTTTGAAATCTCACCCTCCTGAGCGTAAGCGCTGTCACGATTGTATTGATTAGTGAGGAGCCAGGGCCCCTTTGTGGGGCCATAGTGGGGCCAGTTTTCGCTAATACAAAAATAAAGGGGCCAGCTTTTCGGCTAACCCCTCTGATTTTCTTGGTAGGCGGAACAGGGTTCGAACCTGTGACCCCCGGCTTGTAAGGCCGATGCTCTCCCAACTGAGCTATCCGCCCCCCTTTATGTTAGAGGACCCGGTAGATGTAACGCCAACGATTCGGTTTGTTTGGATACTTTACCACCATCTTGGGATTTGTGAAGACCCAAGGGCTTTTTTTTGTCCCATGTTGGCAGGCATACAGAAGAGTCTGGTTCAGCCGCTCGATTTCGTAACACCATCCTCCCGGCTGCCGCAGATAACCCCCCACGTTTCCTTACAAAATTATCTTGCGTTTTTGTCGGGGCAGATCCAGCCGTCCGCCCGGTTTCAGCAAGCTCCCCGCCGGCGCGGCTGTCCTTACAAAAGAAAAGGCTTTGCCTGCCGTGCGGGTAGCGGCAGGCCCATGAGGAACTTTATGCAATTAATTGACTTACCGCCTCTGACCGTATTGGGTCGTGTAATTTTTTTGGAACCCCCTCCCCGGCAATTTCCGGAGCAGGAACGGTTCTTCGTGCAAACGGCCCTGTTGTCCACCATTTCGAAGACGACTTTCAGTGAGGTGTCCTCCAAGGCCACGGTGGACGGCGGCATGGCCTTCGGGGCAGGGGGCAAGGTCTATGCCACCAGCAAGGCCACCGAAACCACCAACCGGGCTTATATCGGCACGCACCTTTTGCCTGTTGATGACATTGCCGGCTATCCCCCCAGCCCCGCGCCGGGCGCCCGTCTCAAGGATTACAGGGCCAAGCGCAGCTTTATCTTTAATAGGTGTGAATGGCCGCAACCAAATTGACTTTGCCGGCCGCGGTCTGATTTACCGAACAGCAAATGGCCGTTGCCTTGTCTGCAAGAATGTTTGACCAAACAAAGCCCCCTGAAAACTCAGGGGTTTTTTTCGCGGGTTTTCTACCCCCAGCTCTCCCTCGCTATTAGAGATATCCCTGAGAAGATAGTCATCTAATCCCCTAGCAAAGCGATTGAGCCCCCGATTCAGCGCCAGACAAGCTATTAAAATAGATAATAATATTTAATAGATAGCCAACCTTCTTGTTGAGCTTATTATTTTTTTCACTTTTTAATCATTTTTGTGAAAAAAGTGCTTGATTTAAGCTAGGTAATTACCCTACCAATTAAATCAGGTATTTCCCCATGTCAAAATTTTTATCAGGTAAAATCCTAAGAAGGAGGAGTATGATGGCAAGGAATCTCGTAATCATGGTGGCTCTCATCGGCCTGGTCTCTCTGGCCCAACCAGCTTTAGGGTTGGCGGATACCTATTATTTATCTAATCTAGGGGACATGTATAATCTGACTTGGACGGAGGGACGCGCCGATATTCCGGGCGCCTCCGGTGGCTCTTTCATTGCCTTGTCTGATCCTGGTGGAGAGAATTGGAAAATCACCTTACATGCCAACACGCCAACCCCCCCGTCAGGCTACAAGGTGGAAGGTGACTGGGTTACTGTTAAAATTGTTTATCCAACACTTTACTCCCATCCCAGCATTCCTTCTGATAGTCCTCTATTCACCGCGCAAATTTCTGGAGGCCCCAGCATCACTTCTTATGACACCGTTATTACCACCACCGCCACATATAAGGTGGATCCAGCGAGTGGTTACCCGTTAAATTTAAATGGGTTTACCATCCAGGGACAGACTATGACCCTGGATGGATCTGGGACCAACAACGGCACGCCCTTCACGCTCAGCGCCATTCTGAAGGAAGTGTCATACAGACCATACTCATTTCGGCTACTTCCAAAATTTTCAGATTACCTACCCCGCCTCCGCGGTCCCCATTCCCGGGGCGGTGTGGCTCCTGGGCACGGGGCTTTTAGGCTTGGCTTGCCTGGACCGGCGCCGGAGAAAATAATCCCGGGAGGGTAAATTTTCAGGATACGGGAAGAAGAGAGCAGGTGAGGCCAGGCGCCAGCAAGCGGCCTAAGTCGGTAAGGTAGGCGAAGCCTGGATGGGGCCTACAAGCCAAGCCCCACCAGCATGGGTCAGGTGACGGCCGCCTGGGATGACAAAAAGCGGCAGGCTTCCCTCTGCGGCGATACAGGAAGAGCAACAGCGTTCTATCCGGACATGAATCGGGTTTTCTGGCTAGAGTCTTGTGGGGGGCTCCCACCCTCCTCTATCGAACTTCGTGGCGGGAATCCGGATGGGCTAGAGGAAATGAGCGTGTATTTTGTGGCGGGCGGCGTGTACCAGGATTACCGGGGCCAGGAGCGCTTTGTCTTGATGGCCCCGAACCAGGAGGCTCCGCCCTATCTGATGATCGACGGCCTCACGCAATATTTCACGCTTCTCCGCCACCAGGCCCATATTTATCGGGTAGAAGAAGATTACACACTGTCCCTGGTGGCCCCCTCCTCCAAGGCCCTGGAATGGGGAGTCAGAGCCCCGGAGCGGGTGAGGCTGGACCAGGATTCCCTGGCCAAGCTTCAGGCCGTGATGAATCGTGTCAACTGAGCGATTGTGGTCTTGGGGGAGGAGGGGCTAATACCAAGCTGCCATAGAAGTAATTATGAGGAGTTGCTGGAGGGACATGCAGATTGTGGACCTGGTCAAACCGGGAGAACCCAAATCTCCCCTGCCCCCCTTTACCAAAGGGGGGTTCAAAAAACCACCAAGTCCAAGTCCCCCTTTTCTAAAGGGGTATTTAGGGGGATTTGATAGGCATAACAGGTTAATATAACCTTCCTTTTTTGATCGCAACTTGGCATCAGGGCTGGTGGGGCTTTCTCCCCTCCCCACAGGAAGAACCTTATTCTCTTTGGGAAGCCAAGGGAATAATCAGTTTACCTCATTCAGCGTCACTCAGAAGATGTAAATTCTTTGGCCCCCGGGGATTACGGGGAGACAACTAAGAGGAGGTGGCAAAGACAAGGGGTAAGCCCTGGCGGCTTACCCCTTTGTCGCGCAATCTCAGTGGCGGGGACGACGAGACTCGAACTCGCGACCTCCGGCGTGACAGGCCGGCGTTCTAACCAAGCTGAACTACGCCCCCGAAAATAAAGTAAAAAGTAAAAAGGAAAAGTTAAAAGTTAAAGGTTATTACCTTAGAGAACAAGTTTTTCAGCACCAACGTTTTGCCTTTTCCGTTTAACTTTTTTTAATGCGCCTGGAGCGGGGGGACTTGCTCCCCTTCCGGCACATAGGCGGCCTCCGCGGCCACGGGCGGAGCCGGCTTCCGGAACAGGCTCTCCGGATCGTCCACCGCCATGGCAATCCTCAACACCTCATCCATGTGATCCACCGGCACCAGCTCCACCACCTTGAGGATGCGGGCCGGAATTTCTTTGATGTCTTTTTCGTTTTCCCGGGGAATGATCACGGTTTTGATCTGGTGGCGATGGGCCGCGATGATCTTTTCCTTGAGCCCCCCGATGGGCAGGACCCGCCCCCGCAAGGTGATTTCCCCGGTCATGGCCACATCCCGCTTCACCGGCACCTTGATGAGGGCCGAAATGATGCTGGTGCCGATGGTGATGCCCGCGGAAGGACCGTCCTTGGGGATGGCCCCCTCCGGGACGTGCACGTGGATGTCGAGATTGCGGTAAAAATCCTCAGGCAACCCCAGGATTTCAGCCTTGGAGCGCACGTAGGACAGGGCCGCCTGGGCCGACTCCTGCATGACCTCGCCCAGTTTGCCGGTGATGAGGAGCTTGCCTTTGCCGGGGACCACCAACACTTCGGTTTGCAGCAATTCGCCGCCGAACTCGGTCCAGGCCAGGCCGTTGGTGAGGCCCACCTCGTCTTTTTCTTCGGTGCGGCCGTAGCGATACTTGGGCACGCCCAAATATTTGGCGACGGACTGGCTGCCCACGCTCACCTTGTGGTCCTTGCCCTTCTCCGCCACCTCCCGGGCCACCTTGCGGCACACCGAGGCGATTTCCCGCTCCAGGTTTCTCACCCCGGCCTCCCGGGTATAGAGGCGGATGATGGTGAGGATGGAGTTTTCCGAAAACTGGATGTTGTCCTTGGTCAGGCCGTTGGCCTCGGCCTGCTTGGGGATGAGGAAGTGCTCGGCGATCTGGAGCTTTTCCACTTCGGTGTAGCCCGGCAGCCTGATGATCTCCATGCGGTCCTGCAAGGGCAGGCGGGATGGAGTAGAGGTTGTTGGCCGTGGTGATGAACATGACCTCGGAGAGATCGTAATCGCAATCCAGGTAGTGGTCGTTGAAGGCGAAATTCTGTTCGGGGTCCAGCACCTCAAGGAGGGCCGCGGAGGGGTCGCCCCGAAAGTCCGTGCTCATCTTATCCACTTCGTCCAGGCAGAAGACCGGGTTGTTGCTCTTGGCCTTGCGCAGGGACTGGATGATCTTACCGGGCAGGGCCCCGATATAGGTGCGCCGGTGGCCCCTGATTTCGGCTTCATCCCGCACCCCGCCCAGGGACAACCGCACAAAATTGCGCCCCAGGGCCCGGGCCACGGATTTGGCCAACGAAGTTTTTCCCACTCCCGGCGGCCCCACCAGGCAGAGAATGGGACCTTTCATCTTTTTCACCAGGCTCTGCACCGCCAGATATTCCAGGATGCGCTCCTTGGGCTTTTCGAGACCGTAATGGTCTTCTTCCAGGATGCGCTCCGCCTCGGTGATGTCGTGGTTGTCCTTGGTCTTCTCGTGCCAGGGGAGGGCCAGGAGCCAGTCGATGTAATTCCGGGAGACCGTGGCTTCGGCGCTCATGGGGCTCATGAGCTTGAGCTTTTTCATCTCGTGCTTCACTTTGCCCGCGGCTTCGGCGCTCATGCGCTTTTTCTTGAGGCGCCGCTCCAGTTCCTGGATTTCCCCTTGAGATCCTCCTTGTCTCCCATCTCTTTTTGGATGGCCCGCATCTGCTCATTGAGGTAATATTCCCGCTGGGTCTTTTCCATCTGCTTTTTGACCCGGTTTTTGATGCGGTTTTCGATGGAGAGAACCTCGTTTTCCTGGTTGATCAGGGTGAGCACCGATTCCAGGCGCCGCACCGGATCCAAAAGCTCCAGCAGTCCCTGCTTGTCATCGCTCTTGATGGTGAGGTGGCCGGCGATGGTATCTGCCAGGCGGGAGGGATCATCCAGGGCCGCCACGGTCTGGAAGGCCTCCTGGGACACCTTCTTGTTCAGCTTGGTGTAGGTCTCGAACGAGGCAGTCACCGAGCGGCGCAAGGCCTCGATCTCAGGGGTGGCGTCCCAATTCTCCAGGAGTTCCTCCACTTCGACCTGGAAGAAGTGGGATATGGCCAGATACTGGATGATCTTGGCCCTGAATCTTGCCTTCCACCAGGACCTTGACGGTGCCGTCCGGCAGGCGCAGCAGCTGGAGGATGCTGGCCAGGGTGCCCACCCGGTGGATTTCGCCCTCCTTGGGCTCATCCCGGCGGGCATCCTTCTGGGTGCAGAGCAGGACGAACTTTTCCTGCCCCATGGCATGCTCCAGGGCCGCAATGGACCGTTCCCGGCCGATGAACAGGGGCACCACCATGGTGGGAAAAACCACGATATCCCGTAGGGGCAACAGGGGAACCTGATGCCGCCTGGCCCCTTCATCGCCCGCTTTGCTGCGGTTCAAGCGAAAAATCATTGTTCCACCACCATCCCGGGCTGATCCCAGGACGCTTCTTCTTCAGAAGGTTTATAGGTGAAAACCGGGGCGGCGTGTTTCAGGATGAAGTCCTCGTTGATGAGGCATTCCTGAATGTTCTTTAGGGAGGGGACTTCGTACATGAGCTCGAGCATGGCCGCCTCCAGGATGGCTCTGAGCCCCCGGGCTCCGGATTTGCGCTTCAGGGCCTCCTTGGCCACCGCCACCAGGGCGTCATCAGTGAATTTCACCATGACGTTGTCCATTTCCATGAGCTTCTGAAACTGCTTCACCAGGGCGTTCTTGGGTTCGGTGAGAATTTTCACCAGGGCCGCTTCATCCAGTTCATCGAGAGTGGCGATGACCGGCAACCGCCCCACGAATTCCGGGATGAGCCCGAATTTCAGGAGGTCCTGGGGCTGCACCTGGGACCAGGATTTCCCCCAGGTGGCGCTCCTTTTTGCTCTTGATGTCCGCCCCGAAGCCCATGGATTTCTTGCCGATGCGGGCTCCGATAATGTCATCCAAGCCGTTGAAGGCGCCCCCGCAGATGAACAGGATGTTGGTGGTGTCCACCTTGATGAACTCCTGCTGGGGGTGTTTGCGGCCGCCCTTGGGGGGGACCGAGGCCATGGTGCCTTCGATGATTTTCAGCAGGGCCTGCTGCACCCCCTCCCCGGAGACGTCCCGGGTGATGGAGGGGCTATCGCTTTTCCGGGCGATCTTGTCCACTTCGTCGATGTAGACGATGCCCCGGGAGGCCTTCTCCACGTCGTAATCCGCCACCTGAAGGAGGTTGAGGATGATGTTTTCCACATCCTCGCCCACATAGCCTGCTTCGGTGAGGGTGGTAGCGTCCGCAATGGTGAAGGGCACATTCAGTATGCGGGCCAGGGTCTGGGCCAACAGCGTTTTCCCCGAACCGGTGGGCCCCACCAGCAAAATATTGCTCTTCTGGAGCTCGACGCCGTCCAGGTCCACCCGGCTGCTGATGCGCTTGTAATGGTTATAGACCGCGACGGACAGAATCATTTTGGCCCGTTCCTGTCCGATAACGTACTCGTCAATCTGGTTTTTGATGCCCGCGGGCTCCGGTATGGCCAACCGGGTCTGCTTGGACTCTTCTTTTTCGTATTCTTCGGCAATGATGTCATTGCAAAGCTCTATACACTCATCGCAGATGTACACTCCAGGGCCGGCGATGAGTTTTTTCACTTCGCTCTGGCTTTTGCCGCAAAACGAACACAACAAATCGGTACCTTTGTCAGCACCGCGTTTACTCATACAGTTTGGCCTCCCCAGACCCGAGAGGGCTTTTAACCCCTGGGCCTGGTTTTGTTCGCAACAATTTCCCCAATATATCGGCACCGGGGTGGACTTGCATAATCTCCGGCGCTGTTTTGGGTTAAAGGGTCACACCGGCTGGGTTAAAGCCCGGTGAATGATGACCTGGTCCACCAAGCCGTAGTCTTTGGCCTCGTCCCCAGACATAAAATAATCCCTGTCGGTGTCCTGCGCAATACGGTCTATGGGTTGGCCGGTGTGTTTGGCCAGTATGGCGTTCAATTCCTCTCTTAAGCGCAAAATTTCCTTGGCCTGGATGTCCACGTCGCTGGCCTGGCCGGTGAAGCTCCCCATCACCTGGTGAATGAGAATCCGGGCGTGGGGCAGGGCGTAGCGCTTGCCATTTTCCCCGGCGGCCAGGAGCAAGGCCCCCATGCTGGCGGCCTGGCCCATGCAATAGGTGGCCACCGGGCTTCTGATGTACTGCATGGTGTCATAGATGGCCAGCCCCGCAGTCACCAGCCCCCCGGGGGAGTTGACGTAGAAGTGAATCTCCTTTTCCGAATCCTCCGCTTCCAGGAAAAGCATCTGGGCGATGACCAGGTTGGCGATCTCGTCGGTCACGCCCGTGCCGAGAAAAATGATGCGGTCTCTCAGCAGCCGGGAATAAATGTCATAAGCCCTTTCTCCCCGGCTGCTTTGTTCCACGACAATGGGAATCAACATGTTATGGCGTCTCCTGATCCGGGGACGCTCCCCCGGGCGCCAGTTGCGCAGAGTCCACGATGAGCTTCATGATTTTTTCATCCCGGAGTTGCCGGCTGAGGCCTTCCATTAACTGATTGTCCTCGTAAAACTGCCGCACCTGGGAAGCCGGGCGGCGGCTCTGTTCAGAGATTCTGGCCAGTCCGTCGTCCAGGTCGGCTTCTGCAACGGCAATCTTTTCCTGAGCGGCAATCTTGTCGAAAATCAACCTCACCCTGACCCGGCGCTCCGCTTTGGGTTTCAGGCGCTCCAGCATCTTCTCCATGTCCATGCCCTGAAGATTCAGACCTTGCTGTTGCATGAACTGTACCTGATCCCGGAGAATGCCTTCCTGCTCCTGGCGGATGAGAGACGGGGGCGCTTCGAAGGGGTGGGCGGCGATGAGCTGATCTAAGGCCTGCTCCTCCAACCTCCCTTGCCGCTCCTTCTCCCTGTTATTAATAATATCGTCTCGAATGGCCTGGCGCAAGTCAGCCACTGTTTGAAAGTTGCCCCCCAAGCTCTGGGCAAAAGCGTCATCCAACTCGGGGACCACTTTTTGTTTCACTTCCTGAACCTTCACCTGGAAATCAACCAGCTTGCCGGCCAACAGAGGGTTGAAGAAGTCCGGCGGCAGGTCCACGGCGAACCGGCTTTCCTGGGCCGGCATCAGGCCGATGAGGTTTTTCTCAAAATCCAGATTGAACTTGCCAGCGCCGATTTCCAGGTAAACGTTTTCACCCTTGGCCTCCGAGAGGGCCTCGCCGGCAAAGTAACCCTGGTAATCCAGGACCACGAAGTCCCCTTCCTGGGCGCCCCGGGGGTCCTTTAAGGGTTCGAGCATGGCGTTGCTCTGGCGGATTTCCTCCAGCCGGGTATCCACCTCGCCCTCATTGACCGAGACACCCGGGTCTTCCAGGGTGAGGCCCTGGTAATTCTCCAAGGTAAATTCCGGGGGTATCTCCACTTCCACCAGGTAGCGAAAATCCTCGCCAAAGACCACGGGGGGCAGAGGCTCCGGCCAGTTGAAGCCCACGGCCTCCAGAGACTTGTCCTTCAGGGCCTCGCTAAGGGAGCGGCGCACCAGGGCGTCCGAAACCTCGTCCTGAACCTGCTTTTTGTAGTACATTTCCAGGACTGACCTGGGAACTTTGCCCGGACGAAAGCCTTTTACTTTAGCCTTTTTCCCCAAGTCCCTGTAGGCCCGGTCGAATTCCGCCGTAACTTCGGTGGAGGGCACGACAATGTGCAGCTTGCGCTTGATGTCGCTGAGATTTTCCATCTGAATGTCGGTGTTAGGTGCCATCATCGTCTGCGGTAGCTCTTGCCAGTTCCTTTCTAAAATTTACCTAGCTGATATCGTCCTTCATGCCTGTATGGTCTTAATCCAGGCTCAATCATCTGAAAGCTCAGAGGTCCCCTTTTTCTGAAGGGGAATTTTGTGGGGGATGTCCAAATTCCCCCGGCCCCCCTTTAAAAAAGGGGGGGGAGAAACCCCCGGATGTGTTTAACCATACGAACCATGAGGCGGATCACTATCCCTAAATAAGTCATCGGGTGCGCTCTGAACGCCGGGATGGCGAATGGGACGCCCCCTGTCATACCCATGGTGCGAGAGGGGGGACTCGAACCCCCACGGTTATCCCGCTGGATCCTAAGTCCAGTGCGTCTGCCAGATTCCGCCACTCTCGCGTACCACTTAACTTTAGTAAGTCTCGGCGGTTAAGTCAAGGCATAGTGAGGCCCGCCCAGGTGGATTGAGGCCGGGAGCATTGGGGTGAGGGGTCCAGATGTTGTCGGCCCCTGCCTTCTCTTTCCACATTCTTCTCCCCCCAAACCCTTATATATGCGTGGCAGGACGGGCTTCCAGCCCGTCCTGCCACGGGCAGGATGCCCGCGCTACCAGGCGTAATTCAGGAGCACAGGCTTCAAGCCGGGTGCAGGAACAGGCAGGATGCCTGTTCTCCCGATAAACGGGGGTGGAGAGAGGGTTGTAAGGGCAAGGCTTGCCTTGCCCCTACGGGGACGCCTCACAAGCCCCCCCGCCATCCCCTTTCCAGTCTTTCCCATAAATCTCAGCCGCAAATTAGCCCGAAGCATTGTTTCATAAGAAAAACAGTGTTATTTTTCTTGAAATGCTGCCATGCAATTACGGCCCCCCGTTGGGAACAAAACATCATGGAGGAGAAGCGCAGTGGCAAATAATGAAAAAAATGAATTCGATATATTGCGGGAGCGCCTGGCCGTCTCCCCCCGCCTGGTGTGGGACCATGTGGACGAAGCCGAACGCCGGACCATCATGGCCTACGGCGAGCGCTACAAACAGTTTCTGGACGCGGCCAAAACGGAGCGGGAGGCAGTGACGGAAATCGAGCGCCAGGCCAGGGCCGGGGGGTTTGTGCCCCTGTCCGGGTCAAAATCAAAAACACCCTGGTTTTACAACTACAAGGGCAAGGTCATCGCCCTGGGGGTGCCGGGCCGCCGGCCCCTCACCGACGGTCTCCATATCATCGGGGCCCATATCGATTCCCCCCGCCTGGACCTGAAGCAATACCCCCTGTATGAAGAAACGGACCTGGTGTTTTTCAAGACCCATTATTACGGGGGCATCAAGAAATACCAGTGGCTGGCCCGGCCCCTGGCGCTGCACGGGGTGGTCCTCAAAGCCGACGGCACTTCGGTGGAGTTCCGGGTAGGGGAGGAGCCGGGGGACCCCATCTTCACGGTGCTGGACCTCCTGCCTCACCTGGCCCGCAAGGTCCAGATGGACAAAAAGGTCTCCGAGGCCTTTGAGGGGGAAAAGATGAACGTCCTGGTGGGCTCGCTGCCCATCGGCACCAAGGACACCAAGGAGCGCTTCAAGCTTTATATGCTGAAATTTTTGGAGGACACCTACGGCCTCACCGAAGAGGACCTGGTGTCCGCGGAACTGGAGGTGGTGCCCGCCGGCCCGGCCCGGGACCTGGGCTGGGACCGCTCTTTAGTGGCCGCCTACGGCCAGGACGACCGCTCCTGCGCCTACCCCGCGCTGGAGGCCATCCTCGAACTCAAGGACCCGGAGCACGCCTGCGTGGCCCTGTTCTATGACAAGGAGGAGGTGGGCAGCGACGGCAACACCTCCGCCAAAAGCTGCCTCCTGGAGGACATCGTGGAGATTTTCCTGGAGCGGGAAGGGCTAAGCCCCCTGTCCCGGCGCCGGGTGCTGATGAACTCCCGGGCCATCTCCGGGGACGTCACCGGCGCCATCGACCCCGACTGGCCCGAGGTCCACGAAAAGCGGAACGCGGCCCGCCTGGGCTACGGCGTGTCCATCACCAAGTACACCGGCCACGGCGGCAAATACAGCGCCAATGACGCGCACGCCGAATATATCGCCTGGCTCCGGAAAATTTTCAACGATGCCGGAGTCATCTGGCAGGCCACTCATCTGGGCAAGGTGGACGAAGGCGGCGGCGGCACCATCGCCAAGTACCTGGCGGTGCATGGCATGGAAATCATTGACTCCGGGCCCCCGGTCCTGTCCATGCACTCACCCTTCGAGGTGGCCTCCAAGGCCGATCTCTACATGGTGTTCAAGGCCTACAAGACCTTTTTCATGGCCCCGGGAATGTAATGCGCGGTTTTCGGTTTCGGGTTTGCAGATTTCGGTGTATATTTTAAAATCTGGGGGAGGGGTGCGTTGAGATTATCCCTTCCCCAGGAAGCTGACTTGACTGCGTTAAATACCAGATGAATTCCCTCCCGGACTCCTTGGGCCAAGGGGGAAATTTGTCAATTATCCTTGCACAGGTAGCCGTAGTGCCGTCGTAGTGCTCACCGCAACCATATGCAAAAATTCTTTTCCCGCTTTAAGACCAGGGAACCCGATCCCACCAACGCCTCCTGGGGCAATGTGGCCAGCTTTTACAGCCTTTTGGCCTTCCTCATCGCCATTCCCTTTGTCCTGATTGTGGCCCTGGTGTGGCTCACCGGCATTCTCGGCTTCAATGCCTACATTTTCGCCGGCTTTGCCGTATTGCTGGCGGTGGCCATCTGGAGGCTCTATCGAGGCTGGGGCCGTTTCAAACAGCGCCTGGCCGCCCAGGGCAGTGAAATGCAGGACCTCATGCGGGAAGCGGCCAAAACCGGCAGCAACATGGAAGTCTCGGTGATGAACGGTTTGTTCACTGTGCGCTACCACGGCCGGGGGGCCCTGCTTCCCGAAGGTCTGCCCCAGGGACGGCCCGCGCCCCTGGCCCTGGAGGGCCCGGTTCTGGACGCAAGGCCCTGGCAGTGCCCCCACCTTTGCCCCCTGAGCGCATCCGGGAAGAGCTTTCCGAATTTCTGCGCCTGCGGGAAGAGGGGGTCATCACTTCCGAGGAATTTGACCGCCTCAAGACCAGCCTCATGCAGCGCATTCCGGCCTGACGGCAGTTTCCGGCCTTGTTTCTCCCATGAAAATGCAAGGGCGACGCTAACGTCGCCCTTTTGTTTGGCAATTCTTTAACGGGGGAGGGGGCTAAGGGCTGCAAGCCCTTACCCCCTCCCCCGCACCCCCTCCCCCAATCCCTTAAGGGGGGATTTTTCCGAGAAAGTCGAGGCCGTTGGCCCCGACTTTCTCGGACCCTCTGCGGGTTGGGAGGGGGGTGTGGGGGGAGTAGTAGGGGCGGGGTAACCCCGCCCCTACGTCCCTGGCCCTCCCCCCACTGAAAACAGTGCTACCCTTCCGCCTCCATCTCCGCCTCTTCCGGGATCAGGCTCATTTTGCTCAGGGCAAACAGGGGGCCGGCTGAAAGGGCGGCGCCCTCCCAGAAGTCTTTGCGAACCTTATAGTACTCGTGCAGCCGCTCCAGGCTCTGGGCCAGGCGCTGCAGGGCCTCATCCGGCAAACTGTTGATGCTTTCCTGGAGGAAGACTACATAGGCGGCCGGCAGGTAAACCCCTTCTTTCCCTAAGCTGCCGCTAAACTCCAGGCGGTGCTGACCGTCCTGCTGCTGGAAAAAGTCTGCCTTGTAGACCCGGCTGGGAGTCTCCACGGGGGCTTCGGCCTGCAGCGTCAGCTCCCCCATGGGCAGGCGCGGCCGGTTGGGCGCCTCTCCTCCGGTGAGCACCAGGTCCACCACCTGGGACAGGAAGGCTATCAGCTCATGCGCCACCCGGGTTTCATTGAGTTCGGCCAACTCATACAGAATCCTGGCATAAAAGAAAATGGCCAGGGAAACGGGATCGCGTTCCTGGCTGGAGTTGTCATGCCACTCCACCCTGGAACGGGCGGCCTTGTTGGGATAGAAATCCACCAGGATGGTGGCGATAAGCCGCCCCCGGTCCCGCCGCCAAAGGCCCCAGAGTTCTTGCAGTCGTTTGATCATGGGAGATAGATGTGGACTAACCTCAGGTTGTTCAGCTTCCACAGCTGACGGGTTGCCTCTGCCTGTCTAAAATTATTCAAGGAGCCTCTTTTTGTAAAGGGAAGAAAGCATCTCCCTCCTAAAAAAGCAGGTCCGGCCTCATTCGGGAGCCACCGGGCCCTCCACCACCACCAACTGAAAGCCGGACTGAGTTTCGGCCAGATTGTCCGGGACCCCGAAGAACACTACGGTAAAAGGCTGTTTGTCCCCGGGTTTTAACACCAACTCCTGGGAGCGGCCCCCGGGCTTGGCCAGCCAGGCCTTGATCTCCTCCGGTTTCAAAGTCTTCAACTCCTTGTTGGTTAATGTTGTGCCGCTGTACACCACCGCTTCCTTGAGAGGCTGATGCTGGGAATCCGTCAGGATGGCCTTCAGCCGAATCGGGCCCCGGGGTTTATCCCCCTTGTTGAGGATTTCGCCGTAGATGAGCAGCAGCTGACCCCCGCCCCGGTCATTCAGCAAACCCTGGTAGCGGGCCTGGGCCCAATCCACCGGCAGATCACTCAGATCCTGGGCTGGAGGTGGCGGAGGCGTCACCACGATGGGAGGGGGGGCCGGGGTGCCGCCTGGCGGGCCTGAAGGAGGAACAGGCTGGTCCGGCCGCTGGCCTTTCAGGCGCTGAATGGCGTCAGCCAGGGGCTTGAGGGGTCCCGGCAAATCCCCCTGCCAGGCCCGCCAACTTAAGCCCACAATGACTACGGCCGCCAAAAGCAGGGCCGGCAGCCACCACCTGCTCCCCCGTTTGGCCGGGACAGGAGGGGCTTCAGCCGGAGTCGGCGAGGGTTGGCCGGCAGCCGCCTCCTGAGGGCTCTTTGGCTCCTCAGGCACGGGCTCAGGCGGCGCCGGCTCAGGCATGGCCGCCTGGACCTTCTGCTGGGGAGAAGTTTCTGGCTGAGGTTCTCCCGGAGGGGCCCAGTCCGGGCCCACGACTTGCCCTTCCCGGTTTATGCGGAACACCTGGCGGCAGCGGGAACAGCGCACGTTGGCGGCAGCGCCTGGAACGCGGCCTTCCGGCAGGGAAAATCTGGTGCCGCATTCCGGACATACTACGACCATATATGTAACCACCCGAAACTGTTTGATAAATAAACTTGGGACTTTATGTTACCCCAGGGTATGCCTTAAAGTAAAGTCAATTCTGCCATGGTGGACGGTGCTTTTTGCCGAATCAGGACCTCCCCCCCCCCGGTGGGAGAATTGCCTTAAGAGCAAGCAACCATCAAGACCTGTGGCATTTTCGAGTTTACAGAATCGGGTAAATTATTTATAAGTAATGGTTGAGGTGTGATTTTTGCTGATGCATGGGAATTCTGACAAAGGGCCGCCCAAGGGCATGCCGGATTGCTTAAAGAAAAGGCGTCTCCTGAACGACAAAGAATTAAGCCCGGAGCTCTGCCGGGACTACGGGGAGAGGTTTTTCGCCCTGGGCTTCTGGGAAGATGCCCTGGAGTTTTTTGCCCGGGGCAACTATGAGCCCGGTTTGGGAAAACTGAGGGCCCAGGCCCTGGAGAGCGGCGACGCCTATCTCATGACCAGGCTGGGGACCCATTCGCCGGAGGTCTGGCGCCAGGTGGCGGACCAGGCTCTGAAATGGGGGAAAATACAATTTGCCCGCCGGGCCCTGGAAAAGGCGGGAGACCGGGACCAGGCTGAAGAACTGGCTAAACGCTTTGCGGGAGAAGGTTCTTAAACCTTAGCGTATGACCACGCGGGAATCCTATCGCATACTCGGGGTGACTGCCAAGGCGGATTGGGCGGAGGTGCGGAGCCGCTTCCGCCTCCTGGCCCAAAAGTATCACCCGGACCGCAACCCGGATAACCCCAAAGCCGCGGCCCAATTCCGCCGGCTGGTGGAAGCCTATGAGACGGTGCAGCTCCACCTGGCCCGCTCCCCCCTCAGTGAAAAACGGTATTACCGCAGCCGCCGCACCGCTACGCAGGAGTTTTTCGAGGAGATCCTGGGCATCAACCCCGGAGAATCCCCGGCCCCGCCCGTGGGCCCCGATTTCCGCTATGATTTCCGGATTCCCTTTGTCGATGCCCTGGTGGGGTTGAGGACCACCATTATGGTGCCTCGTCTGGGCCTTTGCCCCCGCTGCGAGGGCAGCGGCAAGGTGGCAGCCATGGAGCCCCAGCCCTGTCCGGACTGCCGGGGCCGCCCGGTGAAAGGGCCGGGGCTGTTCCGCAGCGGCCCGGACTGCCGGCGCTGCCGGGGGCAGGGCCTGATCCGGGAGCAGTCCTGTCCGGCCTGCGAGGGCAAGGGCCAGCAGCAGCAGCTCCGGACCTATCACCTCGACATCCCGGCCGGCATCGAGGAGGGGGCCCGTTTCCGTTTTACCGGGGAAGGCGGCGAGAGCTTTCGGGGCGGCCCGCCCGGCAACCTGGAGGTGGTCATCTCGGTGGAGCCCCATGAATTTTTCACCCGCAAGGGGCGGGACCTCCACTGTCAGTGCAAGGTTTCCTTCGCGCAGGCCGCCATGGGGGGAGAAGTGCAGGTGCCCACCTTATGGGGGTATGTGAAGTTGAACCTGCCCAGAGGCACCCAGAACGGCTGTATTTTCCGCTTTCCCGCCTACGGCGCGCCGGGGGGCTCCCAGCAGCCGCCGGGGGACCAGATCGTGGAAGTGGTGGTGGCCACCCCCGAGCGCCTAAGCGCAGCCCAACGGAACATCATGGAAGAACTGGCCCGTTTCGGAAAAACCGAGATAAATCGAGCGGCTCATGAGTGAATTTACTCACCTAGACAAATCAGGCAAGCTGCGCATGGTGGAGGTGGGGGAAAAACCCGTAACCCTGCGCCAGGCCACGGCCACCTGCCGCATCCTGGTGGGGCCCAAGGTGTTTCCCCGGCTGATGGCCGCCGACCTCCCCAAAGGCGACGTCTGGGCCGCGGCCCGTCTGGCGGGTATCATGGCGGCCAAAAATACTTCCCAGCTTATTCCTTTGTGTCATCCCTTGCCCCTCACCGGGGTGGACATCGATTTTACTCCCGAGCCCGAAACCCAAGCCGTGGCAGTGCGGGCCCAGGTGCGCACCCAGGCCCGCACCGGCGTGGAAATGGAAGCTCTGGTGGCTGCCAGCGTGGCAGCCCTCACCATCTACGACATGTGCAAAGCTCTGGACCGGGACATGGTTATTGGCGACCTGGTCCTGGTGGAGAAAAGCGGCGGCGCCAGCGGACATTACCACCGCTCGCCCTCTGATAAGTCCCTAGAGAGAGCCGGCCATGAACCCTGATCGTATCGATTTTTTCCGCAACCTGCTGCAGGAGCGCATCAGCGAGCTCCTGGGCGAGGCCGACAAGACCCGCAATGTCATGACCGGGTCTGGAGCCTCCGCTTTCCCGGACCCCACAGACCGGGCCACCCTGGAAACCGACCGCAACTACACCTTGCGAATCCGGGACCGCGAGCGCAAGCTCATCCTGAAAATTCGGGAAGCCTTGGAACGCATCGAGTTGGGCACCTACGGTATTTGTGAAATTTGCGGTTGCGATATTTCCGAAAAACGCCTCATAGCCCGGCCCGTGACCACCATGTGCATCGCCTGCAAGTCCCGCATGGAGGACCAGGAAAAGATCCGGGGCGCCTAAGACGGTTTTGGGTTTTTAGTTTTCAGTTTTCGGTTTTCGGCCAAAAGCAATAAAACTATCGATATGGACTTTGAAACTTGTTTTACTGTGACAGCAGACTTGGCAAAACCTGACAGGGGGAGAATCCTGGATTAGTTGACAAGGCAGGGTTTCCCTTTAGAAAAGCTATGACGGCTCAACAACGGGGCCTGGCCAGGAAAATCCTCTCTCCGAATCCTGGCGGGCTGCCCCCCTTGGTTCTTTTAGGATTGAATCCCCATCCTTCTCCCCCCATAATTGCCAATTAACAATCTTTTAACCGAACACTGGAAACCGGAAACTAAAACGGCATTAGCCCCATGAGCCCACCTGTTGATTTGAAGGAACTCTCCCTGGCGGAGCTGGAAGAAACGGTCACTGCCTGGGGTCACCCCCGCTTCCGGGCCCGGCAAATCCTCAAATGGGTATATAAAGGCATCCAGGACTTCGGGGAAATGACCGATATCAGCCGGGCCTTCCGGGAAGAACTGGCCGCCCGGGCCCGCCTGAGCTCGCTCTCTCTCTCGGCCCGCCAGGTTTCCCAGGACGGCACCCAGAAATTCCGCTGGCTTCTGGAGGACGGCGCCAGCATCGAGTCGGTTCTCATCCCGGAGGAAGACCACAGCACTCTGTGCCTCTCCAGCCAAGTGGGCTGCGCCCTGGGGTGCCGCTTTTGCCTCACCGCCCGCCAGGGTCTGACCCGCAACCTCAGCGCCGGGGAAATGGTCAGCCAGGTCCTGGCGGCCAGGCCCTACGCCCCGGCCGATAAGCCCCTCACCAACCTGGTGTTCATGGGCATGGGGGAGCCCCTGGCCAATTTTGACAACCTGGTTCGGGCTATTCGAGCCATCCAGGCCCCCTGGGGGCTCAATTTTTCCAAGCGGCGGGTGACCGTGTCCACGGCAGGGCTGGCCCCCCTCATACCCCGCCTGGGGGCCGAGGTGCAGGTCAATCTCACGGTTTCCTTAAACGCCGTAGACGACGCCACCCGCAGCAGCATTATGCCCATTAACCGGCGCTATCCCATTAAGGATCTTCTGGCCGCCTGCCGCGCCTTTCCCCTGGCCCCCCACCGGCGCATCACCTTTGCCTATGTGCTCCTGGCCGGGATCAACGACAAACCCGCCATGGCCAAAGAACTGACCCGGCTCCTCAGGGGGTTTCGGGCCAAGGTCAATCTCATCCCTTTCAACCCCCTGCCGGAGTTGCCCTTTGGCGCGCCTGACCCCGCCCGCGTCCTGGAATTCCAGGAGATTATCCGCCAGGCTCACTATCCGGTGTTTATCCGGGAGTCCCGGGGCCAGGACATCGCCGCGGCCTGCGGGCAACTGGCGGGCGATCGGGGCTAATGAGAGGCTTGTTGGGGGAGAGGGCTAAGGGTTGACTCTTTGTATCGAGATGCAGTCAAAAAGATGTCTTTCGCAGGGGCGCAAGTCATGGCGCCCTCAGGCTTGATGAATCAAGCCCCTGCAATTTTTGCAGTCCTGCGATTTCGACTTGGTATGACCACCGCCCCCCAATTACTTATGAGCGTGGTAGGACGGGCTTCCAGCCCGTCCAGGCATGGGCAGGATGCCCGAGCTACCGTTGCAAAATGGGAGCACAGGCTCCCTGCTTGGTGAACACAGGCAAGATGCCGGTGCTCCCAGAAAAAATTTTCATTTATAGCCCTTGCCAAAAGTTTTTCCCGTTTGCCGGATACTGCACTGTAGGGGCACAGCTTGCTGTGCCCTTGTGGGCATGGCAAGCCATGCCCCTCCAAAACGAAATTACTTCTGGCACCGCTATAGGGAAGTTACGGTGCCTTTTCCCGGTTGCTCATAACCCCGTGGATCACCTGTAATTAATGAAACGGTCGGGCGTCCCCGCCCGCCATCCCGGTGCGCAGTGCGCACCCTACATCCTCAGGCGCAGAGCCCAACAGAATAGCAAAAGGGGGCCCTGCCCGTCCATCCGGTGCAAAGGTGGGTAAGGCTGACGGCCCCGGACCGGTCTGACACTTATCGTTTGTTATTCTGCTGCTTTTGGGGTTGAGATTGTTGATTTTGAGAATTCTTTTTGGTTGGATTATTTTTGGCTTGCTGCGCGGCTTTTTGCTCCTGCAGGGCTCTCGAGCGGTCTTCCAGGGCAAATCCCGTGCGTCCCATGCCGGCATAGGGATTGGTGGGGTTCCGCATGTCATATTGCGCCAAGGCAGAGTTGCCGGCCAAGCTCAACACCAGAAATCCCAACAACACCGTCATTCTTCCTCTCATGTATGACCTCCTTGAAAGTTAAGGTTTTTTCCTTGCCCTTGGGCCTGTTGCAAAATTCATGCACAGGCGAAGATTTTCTTTATTTACTGAGTTAGCCCCCCTGGCTCAGACTTGCCGGCTTGCGTCGATTCTTTTGCCGGAGGCCCCGTTCCCCAAGGAATCAATGACTTATCATCGGCATTTATTCCAAGACCTTAAGGGGCACGCAGGCGCGAAGCTCAAAAAAGGTGGAAAGCGCTACTCTGCGCCTGATCAAAGGCCTGTCAGAAAAATCATTGGGAGCAATAAAAGTTATCGCTGTCCGAGAAAAAAATTACCTCACCCTGTCCCTGGGCGCGCTCTGATGATATAATACCGTGTCCTTGGGGGCGACAGAAGTAAATCCCTGCTTTTCAGGTTCACAGGAAGGGTTAGGTATGACGACGCGGGCCAAAGGAGAAAAAATCACTCTGGGAGAGGGCAGGAAATTTCATATTCCCGATACCCCTACCATCCTTTTCATCGAGGGCGACGGCACCGGGCCGGATATCTGGCGGGCCACCCAGCCGGTCCTGGACGCGGCCGTGGCCAAGGCTTATGGCGGAGCGCGCCGCATCGTCTGGCAGGAGGTCCTGGCAGGAGAAAAGGCCTTCAAGGAGACCGGGACGTATCTTCCCGATGAGTCCCTGCATGATCTCCGGGAATACCGGGTGGCCCTCAAAGGCCCCCTCACCACCCCCATCGGCGGGGGCTTCCGCTCCCTGAACGTCACCCTGCGCCAGGTGCTGGACCTCTACGCCTGCATCCGCCCGGTGCGCTACTACACCGGAGTGCCCAGTCCTTTGCGGGAGCCGGAAAAGATCAACATGGTGGTCTTCCGGGAAAACACCGAGGACGTTTATGCCGGTTTGGAGTGGCCGGCCATGAGCCCCGAAGCCCGGCGCCTCATCGACTTTTTGAATCAGGAGTTGGGCTGCCGGCTGGAGCCCGCCACCGCCATCGGCATCAAGCCCATGACGGCCCGCTGCAGCAAGCGCCTTATCCGCATGGCCCTGAAAACCGCGCTGGAGCGGGGTTTTGCCAGCGTCACCCTGATGCACAAAGGCAACATCATGAAATACACCGAGGGGGCCTTCCAGAATTGGGGCTACGAGGTGGCCCTGGAGGAATTCGAGGGGAAGGTAATTTCGGAGGCTGAACTGGAGAGCCGCTACAACTGGGCGGCGCCCCCCGGCAAGGTGGTGATCAAAGACCGCCTGGCCGACAACCTTTTCCAGCAGGTCTTGCTGCGACCGGCCGAATATCAGGTCATTGCCACCCCGAACCTCAACGGCGACTATATTTCGGACGCGCTGGCGGCCCAGGTGGGCGGCCTGGGGATGGCCCCCGGGGCCAACATCGGCGATGAGTGCGCCATTTTCGAAGCCACCCACGGCAGCGCCCCCAAGTACGCCGGTCTGGACCGGGTGAATCCCAGTTCGCTGATTCTCTCCGGGGCCATGCTCCTGGAGTTTTTGGGCTGGACCGAGGCCGCGGACCTCATTCACCAATCCCTGCCTAAAGCCCTGGCCGCAGGCAAGGCCACCTACGACCTGGCCCGCCTGCTGCCGGGCACCAAGGAAATAACCTGCTCCGCGTTCGGCCAGGCACTGGTGGAGCAGATGGGCTAACAGAAGGGGAGGGACATACAGATTATGGACCTGGTCAAGCCGGGAGAAGACAAATCCCCCCTGCCCCCCTTTAAAAAAGGGGGGTTCAAAACCCAGCCAGCCCTATTCCCCCTTTGCTAAAGGGGGATTTAGGGGGATTTGCTATGCATAACAGTTTAGTATAACTTTACTTTTTTGATCGCAACTTGGTATTAGCATTAGAACGCCACCCCTCTTCAACCTGAGGCGCCAATGTGGTCTCCTTATTCCTAAATCTTTACGTAACCTGCCATCGTTAACCCCACCCAACCCCGCTGCACCAGCCGGTCCAGGTGCTTCTTGAGCATTTGGCCCTCCATGTGGTCATAGACCAAGGCCGGCTCCCGTGGTCGCCGGTAAATAGGCCGGAGCCCCACTAACTCCCTCAGGGTGCGGGGCTTGCCGAGCAAGTCCAGAAGTTTCTGGTCCCGCTCCCCCATGACCTGGAGAAAATAATCCAGCCCGGCCTGGGCCTCCTCCCAGGTGAAGACCCCCTGCTCGTGGGCGGTGAGGTAGGTTTGCGCCCTGGTCTCTTTAAGCCCCCAGAGTTTTTCATAGACTTCCAGGTCCGAGGCCGCATCGCCGTACCACGGCCCAAAGGGGGTCAGGTCCACATCGGCCAGAAAGATAATGTCCTGGGCCGGGAACACAAAGCAACTGTGGCCGGGTGTGTGACCCGGCGCGGCCATGACCTCCAGGATGATATCGCCATTGGCGAAGCGGTCCCCGGGTTGAAAGGGAACAAGATTGGTAAAGGGGCGGAAATTGAAGTCCCGCACCAGGGTCTCCCGCAGGTAGTCCTGGAAAAGAGGATTGTCAGCCCCCGTAAAGGGGAAGACCCCCTCCACGGAGGTGAAGGCCGCCACCTCCTGGCTGGGTACGTAAAACGCGGCCTGGGGGAAAAGATAGGCGTATTTCAGGTGGTCTTCGTGGAAATGGCTGAAAAAGACCCGGGTCACCCGGCCGGTGCGGGCCAGACGTGTGAGAAAGGCTTTATCTGAGGCCGGGTCCACCACCCAGGTCTCCTCCCCGGCCAGAATCAAGGAATGGCAGTAAGGATAGCGCCCCCCCTTCTTGCCGGGCAGGAGGCTGATGGGCCCGAAGGAGACCAGGCTTTCCGGGGGCGGGCCAGGCATCGGGATCTTGGCCATGGCCCCCATGATGTCAGCTTAGTCCCCCTCTTGTTTGACGTAGAGCAACTCGTGGCGGGTGGCCAAATCTTTTTTGGCGGCCTCGATTCCCTCCGGGGACAGGTTTTTCACCCGTAGATAAATATCCCGATACCCCTCCTTGGACGAGGTGTAGGAGGTCAGCAGGCTTACGAAGCGGGCGCCCCGTTCCCGCAGCAAATCCACCACTTCTTTGATAAGGCCCGGGCGGTCCTCCAGGCGCAGAGCAAACTGCACGCCCCCCTGGAGAATACCGGTGATGTGCATGAAGGCCCGGAAGACATCGGACTGGGTGAGAATGCCCACCACTCTGCCCTGGTCATCTACCACGGGCAGGCCGGAGATGGTGTTCTCCAGCATCAGTTGGGCCGCATGTTCTACCGTGGCATCCGGGGAGACGGTGACCGGGTCCCGGGTCATGATGTCTTTCACCTGCAGTTCGGCCAACAGGTAATACAATTCGTGCACATCCAGGGTGGTGGCCTTGGAGGGCGAGGCTTCCTTTAAGTCCCGGTCGGAGACAATACCCACCAACCGTCCGTCATGCAGCACCGGCAGGCGTCGGAAGCGGTTTTGCTTCATCAGGTGGATGGCCTTCATCATGGAAGTTTCGTCGGTAATGGTGATGGGATCCTTGCTCATCCAGTCTTTGACCAGCATGGGAGCCTCCGTTTCCAGTGTTTTACCGGGAACCTTATCCCCGGCGAAGCTTGGGATGGGACGGCGGGCGCCTCCCCCCCGGATTATTCACACCTTGGGCTCTTCTCCCCGGGCCAGACGCACCAGGTTGTCCCGGTGGCGCCAGAGGACCAGGCCGGAAAGAATGCCGGCCAGGAAGAGATAAGCCTTGGAGTCACAGAAAAGCCCTACCGCCAGGGGCAACAGCCAGGCGCAGATGAGAGCGCCCACGGAAAAGATGCGCACCTGGTAAAGGGTTAACGCATACACCGCCACAAGATTGAGCGCGGCCAGGGGGCAGAGCGCGGCCACCACCCCGAACGCGGTGGCCACGGCCTTTCCCCCCTTAAAATTCAGGTAGATGGGGAAAATATGCCCCAGAACCGCAGCCAGCCCCACAGCCGCCACGGCGCTGTCGCGCCATCCTTCCCAGGAAGGCAGCCAATAGAGGGCCGCCAACACCGGCAGGGTGCCCTTGAGGGTGTCTCCCAGAAAGGTCAGGAGCCCGGCTTGGCGCCCCATAAGGCGGAAAAGATTGGCGGCCCCCAGGTTGCCGCTCCCGGCCTGGCGGGGGTCGGGTCCCCCCATGAGCCGGGCTACCACCAATCCGCAGGGGATGGACCCCAAAAGATAGGCGAGCCCCACTAACGCCAAAAAATATTTCATGCAAGGCTGTCCTGGCGGCAAGGCCAAACAGTCCGCCACCCTGGATCTACTCGGCCATTTTAAAGAAAATCCGCCAAAAAGCCGATAAAAAAGTTGCGGCAGGGTGTTTTAGGAGGGTCCTCAAGGATATTTGTTCTATGAAAGTAGATGCAAATCTGACCCTGGTGAAAGGCCAGGACGCCTCTGCTACCAGCCCCCGGCGGACCTCACGGTCAGCGCGGGAAGTCTCCCCAGCGAGAAAAGACCTGGTCATTTCCCGGGAAAACCAGCAGGCCCGCCGCCTGGACCCCACCTCTCTGAGCGAGGCCCGCTCCCTCCTTATGGAGGTGACCTGGGGATTGTCGGCAACCCCGGGAGACGACCTGGTCGAGGTTCATCTCCTGAACCCCCCTTGCCTGGTGCGCTTGCCTTAGGTCCTCACCGACGAGCCGTTGACTTAACCTGCGTTAGCTTACCATCAAGGAACAATACCATTTTCGCCATGAAATGAAACATTCATAGGGGCCGACCCATATGTGTCGGCCCGATATTACAGGCGGACACGCGGGGCCGTCCCTACGGGTTTGTTGCAGGTCATTATGAAAGTGGTATGAAGAGGTCCGTGGGGCGGGCGTCTCTGACCGCCATTCACTATGATAATGATGGTAAGGAAAGCCCCTTCTGAACTCTATACCATCTTAAATTGTTAAGTGCTGGGGGCAGGGCCGAACCAGGCTCAGCGATTCATGGCCGCCAGGAAGTCGGCGTTGGTCTTGGTGTCCTTGAGCTTTTCCAGCAAAAATTCCATGCTGTCCACCGGGTTTAAGGGGGACAGGAGCTTGCGCAGAATCCACACGCGGTTCAGGTCCTCGGGGGCCAGGAGCAGCTCTTCTTTCCGGGTGCCGGAGCGGTTGATGTCGATGGAGGGGAAGATGCGCTTTTCGGTGAGCTTGCGGTCCAGGTGGATTTCCATGTTGCCGGTGCCCTTGAACTCTTCAAAAATGACTTCATCCATGCGGCTGCCGGTTTCGATGAGCGCGGTGGCGATGATGGTGAGGCTCCCCCCTTCCTCGATGTTCCGGGCCGCCCCGAAAAAGCGCTTGGGCCGCTGCAGGGCGTTGGCGTCCAGGCCGCCGCTGAGAATCTTGCCGCTGGCCGGCACCACCGTGTTGTAAGCCCGGGCCGTGCGGGTGATGGAGTCCAGGAGGATCACCACGTCCCGTTTGTGTTCCACCAGGCGCTTGGCCTTCTCCAGGACCATCTCTGCCACCTGAATGTGGCGTTGGGGGGGCTCGTCAAAGGTGGAGCTGATGACTTCGGCCTTCACCGAGCGCTCCATGTCCGTCACTTCCTCAGGCCGCTCGTCGATGAGGAGCACGATGAGCACCACTTCGGGGTGGTTGGTGGCGATGGAGTTGGCGATGTTCTGCAAAAGCATGGTCTTGCCGGTGCGGGGCGCGGCCACAATCAGGCCCCGCTGGCCCATGCCGATGGGGGTCATCAGATCCATCACCCGGGCGGAGAAGTTTTTGGATTCGGTCTCGAGGCGCAGGCGATTATCAGGATAGAGGGGGGTCAGGTTGTCAAACAGGATCTTGTCCCGGGCCACGCTCGGGTCTTCAAAATTGACCAGCTCCACCTTGAGGAGGGCGAAGTAGCGCTCTCCTTCCTTGGGGGGCCTGATCTGGCCGGAGATGGTGTCCCCGGTGCGCAGGTTGAAGCGCCTGATCTGGGATGGCGAAACGTAAATGTCGTCCGGGCCGGGGAGATAATTATAATCCGGGGCCCGGAGAAACCCGAAGCCGTCCGGCAATATTTCCAAAACCCCTCCTCCGAAAATGACCCCGTTTTTTTCCACCTGGGCCTGGAGGATGGCGAAAATAAGCTCTTGTTTCCTTAGGCCGCTGGCTCCTTCCACGTTAAGCTCCCGGGCCAGCGCGGCCAGTTCGTTGATTTTTTTGTGCTTCAAGTCGGAAAGATTCATTGTTTCCTCGTAACTCATCATGGCACTATTACGTGCTCACAAAGTTGTGCCTCTTCTTTGCTTACAGCTCCTGCTGTTTTGCTGAATATGGGGAATTGTCATTAACGGCGGATTTCAGGCAGCAGGAATGCTACCCGACACGCTATAAAAAACAGTTCAGGTGACTCATTCAAGTAATGCTGTTTCAAACCTGGGGGTCAAAGGGGTCACGGACTTACTTTAAGTTTCGGATAATGCCCGAAAAACTTTAAGGAAGGTTGATGGGACGCTATCTTTTTTCAGAATCGTTGTCAAGATGTATTTTTTCACATTTTCAGCATTTTCAGCTTGTCCCACACTTTTTTTACCTGGTCCCGGGTGTCGGCTAAAGACCCCCGGTTGTCCACCACATAGTCGGCCCGGGCTTTTTTTGCGTCAAGAGGCCATTGAGCCTGGAGTATCCCCCGGGCTTCCTCCGGGGTCCGGCCGTCCCGGGCGCAGAGTCTCGCTATTTGCGTTTTTTTATCCGCGTCCACCACGATAACCCGGTCAAAGTTTTTTTCCCGGCCGGTCTCAAAGAGGAGGGGCACTTCCAGCATTACCAGCTTCTCACCCCGGGCCGCCAGTCCCTGAAGCCGCCGGCCGATCTCCCGGGTGATCTGGGGGTGGACAATGGCGTTCAGTTTGGCCCGGGCCTCGGTGTCCCTAAACACTAAATCCGACATCCTGGCCCGGTTCAGGCTGCCGTCCTCCAAAAAGAATTCCGGCCCGAAAGCCCGGCGCAATTCCTCCCAGGCGGGAGTTCCTTTGGCCGCCACCGCGTGAGCTACCTCGTCCGCGTCGATAACCTCTGCCCCGAAGTCTCGAAACATCTGGGCCACGGTGGACTTGCCGGAACCGGGCCCGCCGGTGAGCGCGATTTTGATCATGGTATTTATGGTAATGATAGTATTGTTTTGAGGGAGGGGGCCAGGGGCCGGTGGGCCCCTGCCCCTTCCCTCAAACTCCCTCCCCCAACCCCATGAATCGTAGGGTGGACACTGCCCACCATAATATTCGGCGGGCAGTGCCCGCCCTATATCACCTGACAGAAGACATGCTTGACCGTAATACTTTTCCTATGATGCTGGAATGAAGTAACAGGATTCTTGGGAACCACCGCATAGTCATAATAGGTGTTTTTATCGTTAAGGACACGAAAATAAAAAGCCTTGTCAACCTCTTTCAGAAAATTCCCCTGATAGTCACAAAAATCCCAGACATAAAATGAGGTCCGGTCCGGTTGGGATACCGGGTGCAGGCGATAAACCGACCGGTCCTCATAGAGCAAAAAGGGGGCACCCGTCTGGGGAATAAAATCATGACGCACTTCCAAGCAACCCGGCAGGCCCTTCCTGGTCTCTGGGGCGGCAATAAAGGCTAGGGGCTGGGAAGAGCACAGGGATAGCGCGACGCGCTGCGGGATCGCAGCAAAGCAAGTCAATATCTTTGATGTTACCTTCTGTTCAAAAAATAAGGCAGCCAGGAGCCCAGTCAGGTATTCGTCAAGATTGAGGCCAGCTGCTCTCCCGGACTGCACAATGCTTTCCCGGTCAAACCAGAGGGTGTGACCGATGGGCATGGCGAGACCCAGGCAATAATTGAAGGCGATGCGGCAATAATCGGCTAGGCGCAGGTCAATGAAGGGAAGCATCAGTTGGAAAGGTCGACCTTGACTTGATGGGCAAAGGTACCATAGGAGAAGCCTAACGATATGCCTCTCCCCGAGGGCGAAACGAAATTATCAGGATTTCCCGGTTTGTTACATTTACTCGGTAAATGATGCGCCAATCCCCAACTCTGGAGGTGCGTTGTCCCGTACCATTTTCACGGCTTTGGAAATTCGGGGGGAATAAGGTTCTAAAGCTAATTCTTTCAAACGATCAAGTAATCGGTTAGTGGTAACCTGGTCCAATCGATCCAATTGCTTTTTAGCCGGGAGTGATAATTGAATGCGATAGGTCAACGACTGCGCTCCTTTTCATAATCCTCCAAGCTGATCAATTCGCCTTGTTTGATAGCCTCTTCACCTTCTTGAATGGCAAGCAGGTCTTGCGCAGAGAAAGGCTCGTCATCATATTCCCCTTGTTGCCCTGATTGCTCATAAAGAACCTCTACCAATTTGCGGAACAACTCGGCATTTGGCCCTTGAGCGATGATTTTGATTTTATCCATCAGGTCGTCAGTCGCAGTTTCCATGGCTTGCTCCTAACCTATAAGGCTTGCTCCAAATTTAATGCAGATCTGTTAATTTGTCCAATACTGCTTGAAAATTCTCCGGCCAGGGGGCCTCACTCAAGATGCTTGCTCCGCTCCGGGGATGAGTAAAGCGCAAGGACTTAGCATGCAGGAGCTGCCGGGTCACCAGGGGGCGCAGGTCCTTCAAACGGGGGGTTCCCTTGAAGCGGGCCGCACCGCCGCCGTAGGTGGCGTCCCCCACGATGGGGTGGCCCAGCATGGCCAGGTGCACCCGCAACTGATGGGTGCGTCCGGTTTTGGGAGATAACTCCAGAAGAGTCAGGGGGCCGGGATATTCCTGTAAAACCCGCCAGTGCGTCACTGCGGGTTTGCCCCGCCGGGGGTGGGCGCTCATTTTCTGGCGTTCCGTGGGGTGGCGGCCTACGTCCTGGTCAATTTTCCCCTCTTTCTGATCAAAACGCCCCCACACCAGGGCCACATAGATTTTCTCCACCTGCCGGTCGTGGAATTGGCGCACCAGGCGTTCGTGGGCCAGGGCGGTTTTGGCCGCCGCCAGCACCCCGCTCGTGTCCTTGTCCAGGCGATGCACCAGCCCCGGACGGCTCAGGTCCCCTACTGCGGCCAGGTCCGGGCAGTGGTGCACCAGGGCGTTGAGCAGGGTGCCCTCCCGGTGGCCGGGCGCGGGATGCACCACCAGGCCGGGGGGCTTGTTCACCAGGATCAGGTCCGAGTCTTCATACAAAATGTCCAGGGGCAGGGCTTCAGGGACAAGGCCGCTGGGCTCCGGGGGCGGCACCGTGAGGCTGATCCGGTCGCCCAGGCGCACCCGGTAGCTGGCCGGGCGAATGTGCTCATTGACCAGGACGAGGCCCGCCTTGAGCCAGCGGGCCAGGCGCGCCCGGGAATATTCGGTGCGGCTGGACAGGAATTGATCCAGGCGGCTGCCCTGGTCGGGTTCGGCAACGAGAAAGTTCAAGGTTCAAAGGTTAAAGTTCAAAGAAATGGGTGAGCGGGCATCGCCAAGATGCCGGGCGGGGACGCCCGCCCCAAATTTACTAATGATCGATCGCATACACCTCAACCGGGATGCCGGCAATGGCAAATTCCAGTTTTTCACCGCGGATGCCGGCCGTTTCCGGGATCTGTTTGAATGCCGCCGCGGTGATCAGGATTTCTCCGGGGCTCCCGAGGTCTTCCCCCAGTTTGCTGGCGCAGTTGACCGTATTGCCGAAATAGTCGGGACCGCCGATGAGTAAAACTTCGCCGTAGTCAATACCGATGGAGACGCGGATGTCGAACTCGTCTGCGGTCAGGACATTCATGGCAAAGAAGGCCGTATTCAAGGCAATGGCGGCGCGCACCGCCGAGAGGGGGTCATCGAACAGGGCAAAGCAGTTGTCCGCCTCGAATTTAACCACCAGGCCGTTGTATTTTTCAATAATGGGCTTCGAGGTCAGCTGCATGCGCCGCACGATGGACAGGTAATGAACGATCCCATGCCGGTAAGACAGCAGGGAAAATCCCGACATGTCCATGACGAACACCGCCTTGACCTTGCCGAATTCCTGCCAAAGGGAGTCTTCGATTTTTTTCCGTTCATCCTTATCGTTTTCTTGGGCATAGAGCAGAAGCAGTCCTTCGAAACGCTTGTCCATCCACCAACTTCCTCGTAGTAAAGATTTGGGCAGGCGGCGTCGCCGTGACATCGGGCAGGCTATATTTCCCCAATCTATCGTTCAGGCGGGAGGCGCTGCGCTTTCCCTCCCGACGGTCCTAACCCTATTTTCGATTATTCCCTTTGCTCCGCAAAGGGAATAAAGTTGTTCACGTGGGGGGAGGGCAGGGACCTGAGGTCCCTGCCCTCCCCCCACACCCCCCTTCCAACCCGCAGAGGGTTCGAGAAAGGCGGGGCCAGGGGCCCCGACTTTCTCAGAAAATACTTGCTGTAAGGGATTGGGGGTGTGGATGCGGGGGAGGGAGTAAGGGCTTGCAGCTCCGGTAGCACGGGCTTCCAGCCCGTGGGAACCCTCCTCCTCCGCTAAGCTTTGATTATGTCTTTTGCGGAGCAAAGGACACAATTAAAACCAATTTTTGGGTGAGACTCAGACCTTGCGGATGAGGGCGCCATTCTTGATTTCGCTGAAGATCATGCGGCCGGCCGCGGTCTGGAGCACGCTGGTGACCGAGACTTCCACCTCCCGGCCGATGTGACGCCGGGCGTTTTCGATGACCACCATGGTGCCGTCATCCAGATACCCCACTCCCTGGCCGTAGGATTTGCCCTCCCGCAGGATCTGGACGTGCAGGGTTTCGCCGGGGAGCACCGCCAGCTTCAGGGCATTGGCCAACTGATTGATATTCAGGACCTCCACCCCCTGGAGTTCCGCCACCTTGTGGAGGTTGAAGTCGTTGGTGAGAATCTTGGCCCCGAGCCTGCTGGCCAGGGCCACGAGCTTGGAGTCCGCCCCGGTCTTGGAGATATCCTCTTCCACCGATTCGATACGCAGGTTGTTGTGCTGCTGCAGGCGCTTCAGGATGTCCAGACCCCGGCGGCCCCGGGAGCGGCGCACGTCGTCCGAGGAGTCGGCGATATACTGCAGTTCGTCCAGGATGAATTTGGGCACCACGAAGTTGCCTTCGATGAAGCCGGTTTCCACGATATCCGCGATGCGGCCGTCAATGATGACGCTGGTGTCCAGCAGTATGGGAAACTTGGACAGGGGCTTGTGAGGCTCCAGAAAGGACGGGGCATGCACCTCGGAGACCTTCCGGCCCCCCAGGACCAGGCCGATATAGCCGAAGATGGCGGAAAACATGATATACAGGGGAATTTGCAGGTAAGGCTGGGTCAGGAACTGGGCGAAGGGATAGCAGGCCAACTTGGCGAAACCCAGACCGATGAAAAGCCCCAGGGTGCTTCCCAGGATGGTCTTCAGGGGGATGCGCCGGATGAGGTTTTCGAGACCGAGGGTGAGGAAGGCCAGGGCCAGGCCCACGGCGCCCCCACCCCAGCCGGCCCACCAGTAGGGCTCCAATTGGGGAATGTTCTGGGCGACGAGGTAACCGCTGACCGAGCACACAGCTGCCAGAAAGGCTCCTGTGGCTACCCTCTTGAGCAACTCTGAGCTACCCCCTTTCCGGAATATCCGGGACCGGGAGGAAATCAGGCCGCACCCGGTAAGTCAGCGTCCTTGCCAACGAGTGCAACCTGGCCCGATATTCTCGTGGTCAGACGTTTCTCTTTCAGGAAACTTCAACTTCTTGCTCCAGCCCCAACAATTCCTGAAGCTGAGCTTCAATTTCGTCCTCCTGTTTATTATCGACTAGACACAGTTCTTTCACCAAAAGATTTTTTGCGGTGTCCAACATTTTCCGCTCTCCAAAGGAGAGCTCTTTCTCCAACTTGAGCAGAGTCAGATCCCGGAGCACCTCCGCCACCCGGAACAGGGAGCCGGTTTTGATCTTGTCCATATAATCGCGGTAGCGGCGGTTCCAGGTTTGCTGATTGAGGCGGGTGGGACGCTCCCGGAGAATCTCAAAGACCTCGACTACGGCCTGGCTGTCGATGACGGTGCGCAAGCCGATGTTGCGGGCGTTCTGGGTCGGTATCATGATGATCATGTCCGTGTCCAAGAGGCGCATGATATAAAAACTTTGATGAAAGCCGGCCACCTCACGATCCTGGATTGATTCGATGACACCCACCCCATGGGCGGGATAAACAGCCATGGCGCCAATTTGAAACATGACTATCACCCTCCTGCAATACTCTTGTACTATTTATCACAAAATCACAACAATGGCAAGGTTCATTTAGGTTTGGAAACGAAAAAGAAGAATTTCCCCGTCCTGGACCACGTGATCCCGGCCTTCCACCACCAGCAGCCCTGCTTCCTTGATTTTGGCGGCGGACCCAAACCGGGCCAGGTCGGCGAACTGCATGACCTCCGCCCGAATGAAGCCCTTTTCCATGTCGGAATGCACCTGGCCGGCGGCCTTGGGGGCCGTAGTGCCGGCAGGCACGGTCCAGGCCCGCACCTCGGGGCCCACGATGGTATAAAAAGTCACCAGACCCAGGAGGCGGTAGCTCTCCTGGATGAGGCGGTTAATGCCGGGTTCCGCCAGCCCCAGGCTCTGGAGAAAATCCTTTTGTTCCTCGGGGGAGAGATCCAGCAACTCGGCCTCGAGGTCGCCCAAAATGGGAATGACCGGGGCCCGGCGGTTATGGCCCAGCTCCTCCAGGGCCGTAAGACATGAACCTCCCTGCAATTCCGCCTCGCTGACGTTGGCCACGAACATATAGGGTTTCAGGGTCAGAAGAGGGGTGTCGGCCAGCAGGGCCAACTCCTCGGGCTTCAGCCCCAAATCCCGCCCCCAGCGCCCCTGATTGAGGCCCTCTTCCACCCGGGCCACAAGGCTGAGTGCCGTATCGGCCTGCTTTTCCCCGGCTTTGCGGCGTTTCTCCAGTTTGACCCGGTGGCGCTCCAGGATCTCCAGGTCGGCCAGCATGAGTTCGGTTTCCACCACCTCCACGTCCCGCACCGGGTTAAGTCCCCCCAGGGGGTGGGGAGAGCGCCCGTCCGCAAAACAGCGCACCACGTGGACGATGAGGTCGGTTTCCCGTATCTGCCCTAAAAACTGGTTGCCCAGGCCCTCCCCCTTGGAGGCCCCGGCGATAAGGCCGGCCACATCCACAAAATTAATGGTGGTGGGGGTCAGGCGCTCGGGCTTGAGCAATTGCCCCAATTGGGCCAGGCGGCTGTCCGGCACCGGCACTACCCCATTGTTAGGGGCAATGGTGCAGAAAGGGTAGGCCGCCACCTCGGCATGAGCCGCGGTCAACGCGTTAAAGATGGTGGTCTTGCCCGCATTGGGCAGCCCGACAATGCCGCAACGCCATCCCATAGGTTAGTTTTCGGTTTTCGGTTTTCGGTTTTCGGTTACAGACAAAGGCATATCGATATTCTTCGAGATAAAATCAAAAACTCTTTTTTGTTCAGTTTGATCTTTTATTGCCTTAAAGTTTTCTATTAATTTGCTTGCTCTATGTCCATCATTAATGTCAAAAAGTCTCTTTAGGTATTCTTTTCGATCATTATCATTATCTGGTACAGTATTTATAGATTCGCAAATTAATTTTCTTATAATATCTTCAAATAATAGCACACTATTTCTTTCTAAAATAGCATTTTTAATCTTTAATGAGATGATATCACCATGAACTACTTTTGATCTTAAATTATAAATATTTTTTATAAGATTTTCAATTTCGCTACCATCTCTTTTCAGCAATGATGTCACTCGCTTTCTCAGTCGCCTACCAACAAAATCCCTCTCAGGTACCAAGATGGATTAAATTGATATAATAAAATCGACTATGCGATCAATTTCATTGTGTATTGGATTAAATTCCTTACTGCTGCCATATAGAAAAAAGCGACGGGCCGTTTGAAACCAATTTGAACTCCAATTTTTTCTTGATATCATTTCTATTGCAAATTTATCAAACTCATTGCATTCAGATTGGTCGAAATTGTAGTCTTGATATGCATGAATATCTGACATGATTCTATATGGTAATTGTCGCAATAAATTTCCATCTTGCTCTTTAATACAGGGTCTAATAAAAACTAAATCTCCTATCTTAAACAATCTTAATAGAAAAAGCGTATCTTCAATATCATTAAGGGTTTTATTCATCTCATCTATGCTATTATGATAAGATCTTTCATATATCCAATCGCCATAGAGAGGGATTCCTACAGAAAATAGCTTATGAGCTCTTGCTAGTGCTTCAGTATCTCCATACTGGATTTCATGCATTCTAAATTCTGAAAATTTTATTTCGCTGGAACTTGAAGTAAGATTTTTTACAAGAACAAAAGTTGTATACATTTTCCTCGGGATACCGTCTGGAATTATCTGTAAAAACAGAAAACAGAAAACAGAAAACTATGCCTTCTGCTTCCAGATGCCCGGTATCTTAGTCCCGCAATGCCCGCAGTTGCCGTTCTTCATGGCGACCTCGCCGGTCTTGTAGCCCCGCCGGGCGATGATCAATTTGCTGCAATTATGGCAATAGGTGCTCTCCGCCTCGTGGCCCGGCAAATTGCCGACGTACACATATTTGAGCCCCGCCTCTCGGGCGACCTCCCAGGCTTTCTCCAGGGTGCTCACCGGGGTGGGGTGGATATCCAGCATTTTGTGCAGAGGATAGAAGCGGGAGAAGTGCAGGGGAGTGAAGGGCCCCAGATTCTCCTTGATCCAGCGGCACATGGCCGCGATGTCCTCCGGCCGGTCGTTGTGCTGGGGGATGACCAGGTTGACCAGCTCCAGGTGCACGCCCCGCTGCCGCAAGGTCTTCAGGGTGTCGAGGACCGGCTCCAGGGTGCCGCTGGTCAGGTCCTGGTAAAACTTGTTGTTGAAGGCCTTAAGGTCAATGCAAGCCGCGTCCAGGACCTCCACCAGCCTTTTCAAGGGCTCGGGGTTGACATAGCCGTTGCTGTGACAGGTGTTAAGGATGCCGGCCTTTTTCGCCAGATGCCCCACGGCCAGCATGTATTCATAAAAGATGATGGGCTCCACATAGGTGTGGGCGATGGACGCGGACTTGCTCCTTTTCGCTTCGGCCACCACCTGGTCCGGGGGCAGGTCGAAGTTGGTGGTGTCTTCCGGGATGGCCTGGGAAATCTCCCAATTCTGGCAAAACTTGCACTGAAAATTGCAGCCGGCGGTGGCGATGGAAAAGGAGGCGGTGCCGGGCAATACGTGAAAAAAAGGCTTTTTTTCCACCGGGTCCACGTGGACCGCGCAGGGGTTGCCGTAGGCCAGGGTGTAGTATTTGCCGCCCCGGTTCTCCCGCACCCCGCAGCCGCCCCGGTCTCCCGCCCCCACCTCGCACCCCCGGGGGCAGAGCAGGCACTTCACCTGGTTATTGGCCAGAGCTTTCCAATACAGGGCCGGTTGGGGGTTGAGAAAACCCAGCCTGGTTTGCGGGGCGGGAGAGGCCAGGGCGGGGTAGGGGAGGGCCAGAAGAGCCAGGCTGCACAGGCTTCCCTTGACGAAAACGCGGCGGCTGCAGGGCCGGGACCCCGGTTCGAGCGGGTCCACTTGCATGGATGTCCTTTCCTTGCCAGAACCCCGCCGCGTCAGGGAAAGGGGCACCCTTAGGCCTGAACGCGGACCAGGGTAGGGTGAAGGGCGCTTGGTGACAATCTAGAGGCCAGGCCGGCCTGAGTGCGGTTCAGAAGGAGCGGGAACCGTTAATACGGTGGCGCAGAACCCCGGAAGTTTTAAACACCACGACCTTGCGAGCCCGCAGAATAAGATTTGCCTTGGTCTGGGGATTTCTTCCCCGGCGGGCGTTTTTTTGCCTTACCGAAAATTTTCCGAAGCCGCTGACAAGCAAATCCTCGCCACTGGCCAGGGTGTCTTTGATAATGCCCAGAACCCGTTCCACCACCGAACGGGACTCCTGTTTGCTTAAGCCTGCCTGAACTTGCAAGCGGTTGATGAGCTTTTCTTTGGTGAGGGCCATAGCCTAGCTTTTACCACCGGCTGAAATCATTGAAAATCTATAACTTATAATAAAGAGACAAAAATTCCCTGTCAAGAGTTTTTTCCCAAGCTTCAGGCGGGATGTGGTTTCTGTTTGGGAGGAGCGCTCACCACCACGTGTTTGCGCGGGGTCGGCGCCGGACGCCGCAGGCCGAAGTCCAGGGCCCCGAAGCGGCAGGCGTTCACACACTTGAGGCAGAGGATGCATTCCCGGGAGTCCCTCTCTTCATAAGGCCGGACCCCGGTGGGGCAGGCGGGCACGCAGGCCAGACAGTGAACGCAGTTGCCTTCCACGAACTCGAGCTTCACCAGGGAAATTTTATTGAACAGACTGTAAAACGCGCCCAGGGGACACAGGAGCCGGCAAAAAAACCGGCTGATAACCACCGCGCCCACAAGAATAAAGGTCAGCCAAATCATTTTGTTTGTGAACCATAAGCCCAGATTATCCCAAAGGTGGGGTTTGATGGCCAACAAAGGAAAAGCGCCCAAGAGCGTCCCGGATGGACAGAGGAGCTTGCAGAACCAGGGGTGTCCCAGGCCCACCTTATCAATGATAAACAAGGGCGCCAGGATCACGAGAATCACCAGCACCGCGTATTTCCCCCAACGCAGGGGCCGCCACAGGGGAAATTTGGGGGAAGGAATCTTATGAATAAGCTCCTGGATGAACCCGAAAGGGCAGAGCCAGCCGCAGGGGATGCGCCCCACCAATACCCCGATAAACCCCAGGTAGCCCAGGACCACACCCCCGGCTTGGGGAATATAACCGGAGGACATACGAATGGCGCCCAGGAAATTTTGGAACGCGCCCACCGGGCACGACAACAAGGCCCCTGGACAGGCATAGCAGTTAAGCCCCGGGTGGCACACGGCTTTCAGGGGGCCTTTGTAAATATCCAGGGTAAAGGGAAAAAGGAGATACCCGTTGGTCCCCAGGGAGGTCAGGGTCTGGACCAGGCGCCGGAACAGGTCCAGATTCACTTAGCCCACCCCGATGCAGCTCAGGCAAATGGTTCTGCCCACATTATAGAGAAAATCCAGTTCGCCGATGTTGAGCCCCACGAGGAACAGCAGGGAGAAGAAAATAATCAGTCCCACGGCCCAGGGATTTTCCATGGCGTCTCTCCCAGGAAAGATTTCTTTCAATCGCAGGAATAATTCTTCCCTGGTATTATAATCTGAGTAGTAAGGAAGAGGATTTTTTTTTCAGGTTTTTTGCACTGCCTCAAGTCTGCGGGGCATTGTTGACCACAAGTAGTGTTGCTGGAGAGGTTGGGAGGGGCGGGCTTCCGGGCCGGCCGGCTTGGGGCCAGTTTATGGGGCGAGCCGGGCACGCCTGATGCGGCGGCCATGGGCCGCCCTATTAAGAATTTAAGGAATTTGTAGGGGCAGTGAACTGTGGTCAGGACAGCCCTGGTGGTGACGGACATGATCAATGATTTCCTGGACCCTCGGGGGGCCCTGTATGTGGGGCCTGGGGGCCGGGAGATCATTCCCTTTGTGGTCCGCCGCCTCGATGACGCCAGGAGCAGGGGAGGGGCGGTGATTTTCGTGTGCGACGCCCATGCCCCGGACGACCGGGAATTCGGGCAGTTTAAGCCCCATGCCGTCAAGGGCTCCTGGGGATCGCAGGTCATCCCGGAAATCCCTTGCCTGGCCCATGACCACCGGGTGGACAAAACCCGCTACAGTGCTCTCCACAACACCAGCCTCGAAGACCTGCTGCGGCGGGGGGGGGTGGCCGAGGTGGAACTGGCGGGGGTGTGCACCTCCATTTGCATCATGTTCACGGCCATTAGTCTCCAGGACCGGGAGTTTCGTTGCCGGGTGTATCGGGACGGGGTGGCGGATTTTAATCCCGAGGCCCACCTTTTTGCCCTGAAACACATGAAGATGCTGGGGGTGGAGGTGGGGTGAGGCTTAGGTATCTTTTCGTTGGCTCCCTTCCCAATCCCCCTACATTACTGCGGTAGAACGGGCTTCCAGCCCGTTCAGGCACGGGCAGGATGCCCGTGCCGCCAGGAATAAGTGGGAGCAAGGCTGCCAGAGGGCGTCCGCCTGTGATATGGTTAAGGCGCACCAAATCAAACCATACTGGTCTCTTGATATAGAGCAAAGCCGAGGAGTGCTGCCATGAAAATCGTCGCTGTTCTGGGAAGCCCACGGCCCAAGGGTAACAGCGCCCTGATGGCCGAGGCCTTCCTGCAAACCGCCCGGGAGAGGGGCGCTAACGTCGAGGTCTATCTGCTCAATCAAATGCAGATTAAAGGCTGTCAGGGCTGCGGCAAGTGCAAGACGGATAGCGAAGCCTGCGTGGTGGAGGATGATCTGAAACCGGTGTACGAATCCATCCGGGGGGCCGATCTCCTGGTCATGGCCTCTCCCGTGTATTTCGGGGACCTTTCTGCGCAGCTCAAATGTTTTTGGGACCGCACCTACGCCTGGGTCAATCCGGACTTTACTACGCGTCTCCCGCCTGGGAAGAAGTCCGTCATGCTTCTGGCCCAGGGGGCCCCGGCGGAGGAGATGTTCAACGACATCCACCCCCGCTACGAGCGCTGGCTCAAGATGTTCGGCTTCGCGGACAACTTCGTGGTCCGGGCCGTGGGCGTCCAGAACGCCGGGGAAGTCAAAGACAAGCCGGAAACCCTGGAGCAGGCCAAAAACCTGGCCCGGGAATTGGTGAGCTGAGGTTGTAGCCAGGAGATTGGGGGAGAGGGGGCCGGATTTCACACAGCCCTTTGTCCACTCTTTTAATTACCGGATTGAATTCAATCAGGGATTTTTTGTAGCCGCAGGCTTTAGCCTGCGCCTGCACAGGCTGGAAAGCCTGTGCCACCGTTTGACTGCAACGCAGGATAATACCATTTTCACTTTGAAATAAAACATTTCTATGGGCAGACCCGCGTGCCGGCTCAAGTTGGCGGGCGGACTCACGGGTCCGCCCCTACAGGTTTGATGCAAGTTCATTATAAAGTTGTAGAGCAGGCGCCCTCGCCTGCAAAATACAGCTGTGGGCGGCTGTTCTACTCGATTTTAGCAGAGGTCCCCACCACCAATTCTTTTCTAGGGTCATTCTGAGCAAAAGGAAAAATCTTATATTTTCAAGGAGGTGAGATCCTGCACTTCGTTCAGGATGACAGATAACCGGGTTGTGCAAAAAGTTTTAGAACATTCCCTGGGAAAAACTTCTCACCTTAGGCTCAACCACCCGGTTTCTATTGGAGTTAAGGTCCATCTGTGGTAAAATGACCTGTTGAAAAAATCTAACCAAAGCGAGCAACAGCGTGGACCTGTGGATATTGGCCGGGGTGCCGGTCACCTCATTCATCGTGGCCCTCAGCGGCGCCCTGATGCCGGGGCCGCTCCTGACCATCACCGTGGGTGAAGCCACCCGCCGGGGTTTCTGGGCCGGTCCCCTCATCATCCTGGGCCACGGCCTCCTGGAATTGACCCTGGTGATCCTGCTCCTGGCCGGCTTGGGCACTATTCTAAACAGCCCCCTGATCCTGGGGGCAGTGGCCCTGGTGGGGGGCGGGGTGCTGGCCTGGATGGGCCTGGGGCTCTTGCGGGCTTCCCGCACTAGCCGGCTCCAACTGGAGTCGGACCAGACCACCGGCCTCCATCCGGTATGGTCGGGCATTTTCATGAGTCTGGCCAACCCCTACTGGCTCATCTGGTGGCTCACCATCGGCCTGGGTTATGTGATTTTCGCGGCCAAATTCGGCTTGTTGGGGGTCTGCCTCTTTTTTGCCGGCCACATCCTGGCCGACCTGGCCTGGTACACCCTGGTCTCCGCAGCGGTGGCCTATGGGCGCAATTTTTTCACCGACGGCATTTACCGGGGTTTCCTGGCCGGCTGCGGCTGTTTTTTATTTCTGTTCAGCGTGTATTTCGGAGTTCAGGGAGTGAAGTTTTTTTTAAGCGCTTAAATAAGCTGGCAAAAATTAGCCGTTAAGGTGGTGGGGCGGGCGTCCCCGTCCGCCAATTATGTGGTGGGCAGTGCCCACCCTACATCTTCTAAGTTCTTTGAACCTTGAACTTTTCAGGCAAAGTTTGGGGAATTTGAGGAAAGCGAGCACAAGCATGATTCAAAAAGGCTTGATGGTGGGACTCCTGGAGGTCAACTGCTACCTCATCGGTGACGAAGAGAGCAAGGAAGCAGTGGTCATCGATCCCGGCGGGGATGAGGACGAAATCCTGGATGCCCTGAATTACCATAACCTGAAGCTGAAATACGTCATCGACACCCACGGCCACTTCGATCACGTGGATGCCAACCAGCCTTTAAAGGACGCCACCGGCGCCCAGATTCTCATTCATGAACTGGACGCGGCCATGCTCCAGCGGGACAATGAGGCCATGTTCTTCACCGGCAAGCGCATGCGCCCTTCCAAGGCCGACGTGCTCCTGAAGGAAGGGGACGTGATCACCTTCGGCCAGTACAAACTGAACGTGCTTCACACTCCCGGCCACACCCAGGGGGGCATTTCCCTGGTCATGGAGAACAGCCCCCTGGTGTACGTGGGGGACACCCTGTTTGCCGGTTCCATCGGCCGCACCGACTTCCCCGGCGGGGACTACGACTCCCTGATCAATGGGGTCCGGGAAAAACTGTTCACCCTGGGGGACCACTTTGTGGTCTATCCCGGCCACGGTCCGGTCACCACCATCGGCCACGAACGGAAGTATAATCCGTTTTTTTAGTTTCGAGTTTTTAGTTTCAAGTTTCGAGATTGCCCCAGAGTTCGACTCAGACTTGCTCAAAACTCAAAACTAAAAACTAAAAACTCAAAGAAAGCTATGATCTTTAAAGACAAACGCATTCTGTTGGGGGTAAGCGGCGGCATCGCCGCATACAAGGCCGCGGAATTGGCCCGGCGCCTGGCCGCGGCCGGGGCCCAGGTGAAGGTGGTCATGACCAAAAGCGCCCAGGAGTTCATCGGGCCGCTCACCTTCGGGGCCCTTACCGGGCAGCCCGTGTCCAGCAGCCTTTGGGGTGACAAGGTCAACCCCCTGGAGCATATTTTTCTGGGACAGCAGGTGGACGCCATTGTCCTGGCGCCGGCCACCGCCAATCTTATCGGCAAGCTGGCCTCCGGCATCGGCGACGATCTCCTCACCACCATCCTCTTGGCGGCCACCCGCCCGGTGCTGGTGTGCCCGGCCATGAACTGCGAAATGTGGATTAACCCGGCGGTGCAGGAAAACATCGCCCGCCTGGCCGCCCAGGGCCTGGAAATCATGACCCCGGATTCCGGGGAGTTGGCCTGCGGCGCCTCAGGGTACGGCCGGCTGCCTGACCCCGAGAATATCCTGGAGGCCCTGGCCCGGCTGATAACTAAGCAGGACCTGGCCGACCGGCGTCTCCTGGTCACCGCCGGACCGACTCACGAGGACCTGGACCCGGTGCGGTTTTTAACCAACCGCAGCAGCGGCAAGATGGGCTATGCCCTGGCCAGGGTGGCCTGGCGCCGGGGGGCCATGGTGTCCCTGGTGAGCGGTCCCACGGCCCTGGCCGATCCCTATGGCGTGGAGATCGTGCGAGTCCGGACTGCGGCAGACATGCTCCAGGAGGTCAGGGAGCGCTTTCCGGGTGCGGACGCCCTGATCATGGCCGCGGCCGTGAGCGACTACCGGGCGGAAAATCTGGCGGACCGGAAGATGAAACGGGGGGCCGACACCCAACTCATTAATCTGGTGCAAAATCCCGATATTTTAAAAGACGTGGCCTCCCTGAAAAAACATCAGGTGGTGGTGGGCTTTGCCGCCGAAACCGGCAATCTCGTGGCCGAAGCGGAGCGCAAATTAAAGGAAAAAAATCTGGACCTCATCGTGGCCAACGACGTGAACCAGCCCTACAGCGGTTTTGCGGTGGACACGAACGTTGTCACCCTGGTGTCCCGGGAGGCCCCGCCCCAGGAGCTGCCTCTGCTCACCAAAGAAGAAGTGGCCGAAAGAATCCTGGACTGGGTGGTAGCCCGGTTGGCCAACGGGCCGGAGGGGAGCGTCCTTGTCTGAGGACCCCCGGCAGGAACTCCGGGACCTGGCCGTGGGCCTGGAAACCTGGGTCAAGTTTCAGCGGCGCCTCGGGTGGCTGGGTGAGCCCCGGCCGCAGGAGACGCCGACTTCCCCGCCCTCAGCCCAGCCGGCCAAAAGGCCCACCCTAACGGAGATTCGGGAGGAAATGGGGGATTGCCAGCGCTGCAAACTGGGCCGGGGCCGCACCAACCTGGTCTTTGGGGAAGGCTCTCCCCAGGCCCGCCTCATGTTCATCGGCGAAGCCCCCGGAGCCGATGAAGATCTTCAGGGGCGGCCCTTTGTGGGGGAAGCCGGGCAACTGCTCAACAGAATGCTTAATAATCTGGGACTCAGGCGGGAGGAGGTTTACATCGCCAACGTGGTGAAAAGCCGCCCCCCGTCAAACCGCGACCCGGAGCCGGACGAAGCCGCGGCCTGCCTGCCTTTCCTCATCAAGCAGATCGAGGCCATTGGCCCTCAGGTGATTGTCACCCTGGGTAAGATTGCCACCCACCACCTCTTGAAAACCGACGTGCCCATCACCAAGCTCCGGGGCACCTGGCAAAAATTTCAGGGCATCAGGGTCATGCCCACCTTTCATCCCTCTTACCTGCTGCGTTTTCCCAAAGAGCGCCACAAAACCTGGGAAGACATGCAGCAGGTCATGGAGTATCTGGCCGCCCATGAAACGGATTAATCCCCTGGTTCTTTGGCTGTGGCTGCTGTTGTCCCTGGTCTGGGTGAGCGGGGACTCGCCGATGGCCGCGTCCCGGTCCGTCTATGTAGTGCCGGCCGTGGGCTCCATCAACCCGGGCCTGGCGGAGTTCATCGTGGAGAGCATCCGCACCGCGGAGAAGGAGAACGCCCAGGCCCTCATCATCCAGTTGGACACGCCCGGCGGTCTGGACAGTTCCATGCGGACCATCAACCAGGCCATCATTAACGCCAAGGTGCCGGTCATCGTGTACGTGTCCCCCAAGGGGGCCCGGGCGGCGTCCGCCGGCCTGTTGATCTCCATGGCGGCCCACGTGGCGGCCATGGCCCCGGGCACCAACATCGGCGCAGCCCACCCGGTGTCGGTGGGCATGGGCAAGATGGACAAGGTCATGGGGGAGAAGGTCGAAAACGACATGGTGGCCTATATCCAGTCCCTGGCCACGGAAAGAGGGCGTAACGTCGAGTGGGTGGAAAAGGCGGTGCGCAAAAGCGTGTCCCTGGATGCCAAGCAGGCCCAGAAGCAGAAGGTTGTCGACCTGGTGGCTGAAGACCTGGATGATTTGCTCAATCAGCTGAACGGCCGGGAAGTGAAGGTTGATAAGGAAAAAGTCACTCTGAAGACCCTGGGGGTGCCGCTCAAAAATATTTCAGAACCCCTGCGCACCCGCATCTTGAAACATATCGCCGACCCCAACATCGCCTTCATTCTGATGATGATCGGCCTGGCGGGCCTCTATTTTGAACTGGCCCACCCCGGCGTGGTGTTGCCGGGGGTGGTGGGGACCTTGAGCCTGCTTTTGGCTTTTTACGCCTTCCAGACCCTGCCGGTTAATTTTATCGGTCTCCTTCTGATCCTTTTGGCCTTTATCCTGTTTTTTCTGGAAATTTACGTCACCAGTTTCGGCCTGCTCACCGTGGGGGGGGTCATTGCCCTCCTTTTGGGGGGCATGATGCTTTACCAGAAAGGAGAGACCGGGATGGATATCGCCTGGTCCGTCCTCATTCCCACGGTCCTCGTCATTTCCCTGTTTTTCATCGGGGTGGCGGCTTTGGTGCTGAAAAGCCAGATGCGCCGCTCCCTGAGCGGCGAGGCCGCCCTGGTGGGCGAACGGGGTGTAGCTTACACCGACCTCAAACCCGAGGGCCAGATCTTTATCCACGGGGAATACTGGCAGGCGGTGAGCGAGGAGCCTGTAGCCGCGGGGGATGCCGTGGAGGTGGTGAAGGTGGTAAGCTTAAAACTTTACGTGCGTCGGGTGAAAAGGCTATAAGCTAATAAGCCATAAGCCATAAGCTTTAAGCCTTAGGCTTTAGGCTTTTTTCAGAAGAAGGCAACCCAGGCGTTTAACTTACAAATGAGAAGAATAGATTAAAAACAACTCAAAACTCAAAGCTTATAGCTTAAGGCCTATAGCTTATTGCTTATAGCTTACTGCTTACAGCTTACAGCCCCTTAAGGAGGTGTCATGTCATACATTATCGGCAGTTGGTTTTTGTGGTTGGTGGTCATCGGGATTTTTTTCCTGGTCAGCGCCGTCAAAATCCTCAGCGAATATGAACGGGGAGTGATTTTCCGGTTGGGGCGGTCCTTGGGCCAGGCCAAGGGGCCGGGCCTCATCATTCTGATCCCGTTTATCGATCGGATGGTCAAGGTGAATCTGCAGCTCGTCACCTATGACGTCCCCAGCCAGGACATTATCACCCGTGACAATGTCACGGCAAAGGTCAACGCGGTGGTGTATTTTCGGGTCGTTGATCCGATAAAGGCGATTATTGAGGTGCGGGACTATTACTCCGCCACCCAGCTTCTGGCCCAGACCACCCTCAGGAGCGTCTGCGGCCAATCCGACCTGGATGATCTTTTGTCGGAAAGAGAAAAAATCAACGCCCACATCGCCGAGATCCTGGACAAGCACACCGACCCCTGGGGCATCAAGGTGACCCTGGTGGAGCTCAAGGCCATTGACCTGCCCATCGAGATGCAGCGGGCCATGGCCAAGCAGGCCGAAGCCGAGCGGGAACGGCGGGCCAAGATCATCAGTGCCGAGGGTGAATTCCAATCGTCCGCCAAGATGGCCGAAGCCGCCGCAGTGCTGGCAACAGAGCCTATTTCCCTCCAGCTCAGGTATCTGCAGACTTTGCGGGAGATCGCCTCGGAAAACAACTCCACCACCCTGTTCCCCATTCCCATCGACCTGGTGAAGCCCTTCATCAAGATGTATGAAAAGATGGAGGCCAGTGAAAAGAAGTGAGCCGTAGACATCGTGATTTACTGATTAACGGTGCAGCCGGTTTATAAGGTGAAAAAAGTTAAGAACGAGAAAGAAAGAGAGAGAGGATCATGGGCAAGAAAGAAAAGAAGGACAAAAAGGAAAAACCCCTGGATCGCATGACCGCCACGGAGCTCAGGAAATACGCCCTGGAATTGGGGGAGATCACCGGGGTCCACGGCATGAACAAAGAGGAACTCCTGGCCGCCATCAAGCAGGCCAAGGGCATCGCCGATGAAGGCAAAAAGGCCGTTAAAACGGTGAACATGCGGGATCTCAAGCAGAAAGTCAAGGAACTCCGGGGTCTCAAGGCGGAAGCCTACGAAGCCGGGGAATCCAACCAGAAGATCAATGTCCTGCGCCGCCGCATGAACCGCCTGAAGAAACGCACCCGCAAGGCAGCCTGATTTTCCTGGGGGAAAAGTGAGGTTGCCTGGGCAAAGGGCCTGGAAGGCAGCGGGATTCCTGCTGATCCAGGCCCTCTTTTTGGCATTGGTCTTGATAGGACCTGGTAAGGTTCAGGCCGCCGGGGAGTCCGCCGGAGAAAAGCAGCCGGCCGTAGCCCTGCTGCCCCGGGTGGGAATCGGCCTGGAATACGGCGGCCTTCTGGTGCGCCGGGGGGACTTTTCCTCCGCTTTCCGCTACCGTTTCCTCATCGATCTCTTCCAGTTTGGGCGCCACCTCATCTTCACGGAATTTGACGGCGAAATCTCCTTTGGCATCCCCGGAGAATCCCTGGCCTTTAACCGTATCCGCCATTTTATCCCGGTTTTGGGCTACCGCTACGACTTGGGGAATCACTACCTGGGGGCGCAATTTTATCACCGCTGCTACAATCCCTTTCGAGGCCCGAAGAAGGTGGCTCTGGACCTGGAAAGCCGCACCGTCGCCACCACCTACTTTGCCGGCCTGGAATTTGTGGACAAGGCCCTGCTGGTGGGTCAGGAGGACCGGGGCATCGTCTTTGATCCGGACCGCCCCTTTGAGTTTCTGGGGCGCTTCCATGTCGCGGTCAACCTCAATCGGGTAATCGTCCGGGAAGACACCAGGCTGAACTGGCTGTTTACCGGCCGGGTGAGGTTGGATTTGTTGCGCTTTCACAATCTGGTGCCTTATGTGGAAGCCGGCGGCGAGGTCTTGGGCCAGGGGCGTTGGGATTTCATTCCCAAAGTGGAGGCCGGGGTCCGCATCCGGGGGAAAAACCTGGAGTTTACGCCTTTGGTCCAGTGGGGCCACACCCAGGAGTGGCTGCGGGCGTTTGTCGGAGAGGAGCAGGTCAGCAACATCCGCTTCGAATCCCGGAGCTACCTTTTTGCGGGGGGACGGCTGGTCTTTCTCCTGGACCAGGAGAGCCTGGCCCGTCAATCGGCCAACGCGGGCCGGGAGGAGGTGCTGTTTTTCCCGGAAGTGCACGGCCAGGCTTTCTACGGCCTGAATGTGGGCAGCCGTTATAACCTGGGGGCTGGCGGTCTCGCTTTGAATCTGGATATCCTGCGCTGGCGCGGCCTCAGTTTGTTTGCCAATCCGAGGATGCGCATGGACAGCATTTCAGAGAACTTAAGTCCAGACAAGATAACCTGTGCCGTGGACTATGGTCTGCGCTATGACCGGCCGAAATGGTTCCTGGAAGGTTTTGTGCGCCATGCCACCCGGTTGGACGTCTATGAGTTCCATGTGGGCGTCGAGGGCCCCAATCTGGCCGGAGGCCGGGTAGGGACCAGGGGTATGCGCCTGGGGCACTATGACGACGGAATTTCCTTCACCGGGCCTGAGTTCCAGTGGCTCCACAACTTCAACGGCCAGGTGAGCCTGGCCCACTATTTTGACACCTTTAGATGGCCCTGCACCTGGAACGTGGCGGCTCAGGGCCGCTGGGACCTCCTGCGCTGGCGGCGCCTGGTGCCCTATGTGGAGGGCGGGGTGGAGTGGCTGGACGCCCACCGGGGCTTAAGAGATGCGGTGGAATATTACGTGGAGCCGGGTCTGCGCTTTCACGGGGTTTTCGACCTGGCCGTGTTTGCCCGCTGGCATCACCGGGAAACCATCTTTTCCTTCCGGGGTCCGGCGGAGGACCAGAAATTTGTCGGGGTTCGGGCCTTGTTTTAGAGCCGCGGGTTTTTTTGGAAAAATAACGATGCGGGCTTCCTTTCCTGAAGATCTCTGCTTAACTTAAAAAAGGTAACAATGCCAAAGGAGGAAAGCATCATGTGTAATATACCGGGAAGCGGTCACGGCCATGGGCACGGACATGGACAAGGGCATGGCGGACACGGGCAGGGTTGCTGCACCGGCTCGGGCCATGGACACCACGGCGGCGGCTGCTGTCAGCCGAGCTGTTGCAGCGGCGGGGGTTGGCGGCGCTTCAAATCTCCGGCCGAGCAACTGGAGTGTCTGCACAACTACCTGGCCGAGCTTAAAAAAGAGATTGCCGGCGTGGAGGCCAGGATTCACGAATTGAAGGGGAATTAGTGAGCCTTGAGCAGTGAGCTTTGAGCTTTGAAGGGTGGCGCAGGTTTTTAGCCTTTGCAGCACAGGCGAGACGCCTGTGCCACCGAGTTCTTCTTTTATTGAAGTGTTGTCATGAAATATTTTGTGGTCTTGAAACATACTGACGAAGGTTGCAGTGTCTTCTGTCCGGGACTGCCTGGCTGCTGGTCCCAAGGGGAGACGGAAGCAGAGGCCATGGAAAATATTCAGGATGCTATTCAAGAGTATCTCGCTGCCGTGGCCGACACCCTTAAAGGCGAGGATGTAAGGGAAATTGAGATAGCGGTATAAATATGCCAGGATTGAGAACAGGCAGGATGCCTGTTCTCCCGGTAAAACGACAGACCCGTTTTTGTTTGCAAAAACCGAAGGGGGCAAAGGCCGTAAGCCTTTGCCCCCTTCTTTTATTGCCTATATGTAGATGTATGTCCGAAACCTACCCCGTGAGGCCGGGGAAGATCTTTACGGAGTTGACGGCCGCATTGTAGAAGAAGCCCGGGAATATGCCGATGGCCAGGGTGGCCACCGCAGTCAGGACCACCGCGAAGGTGACCCCTTTGGTAAAGGAGATGGGACCCAGTTCGGCCTCAGCCGGACGCATGTACATGAGCACGGTGATGCGCAGATAATAATACACGGAGATAAGGGAGTTCATGACGCCCAGGATGGCGAGCCAAATGTAGCCCGCCTTGACCGCGGCGGAGAAGATGTAGAATTTCCCTACAAAGCCCGCGGTTGGGGGCACGCCCGCCAGGGCGAACATGAAAATGGCCATCATGGCGGCCAGGGCCGGATGCTGGAAGCCCAAGCCGGAGTAATCGTAAATATTCAGGTAGCTGTCCTTCTTGCGGCCCACCAGCATGACCACGCCGAAGGCGCCGATGTTCATGATGGTATAGGCCAGCAGGTAATAAAGTAAGCTCACCGCGCCGAGCTGGTTGGCGGCGATGATGGCCACCATGAGATAGCCGGCGTGGGCGATGCTGGAGTAGGCCAGCATGCGTTTGATATTGGTCTGGGCGATGGCCGTGAGGTTCCCCACGGTCATGGTGGCCACGGCCAGGACCCACAGGACCATGTTCCACTGCACCGTGAAGCCGGGGAAGACTTCGAACATGACTCGGGCGAAGGCGGCAAAGGCGGCGGCCTTGACGCCCACGGCCATGAAGGCGGTGACGTTGGTGGGCGCGCCTTCGTAAACGTCCGGAGTCCACATGTGGAAGGGCACGGAGGCCACCTTGAAGCCGAAGCCCACGATGATGAGGGCCAGACCCAAGAGGGTCAGGGGCTTAGTGAGGGCGGCCAGGGAGCCCAGCTTGGCCCCCAGTTCGCTCAGGTACAGGGTGCCGCCGGAGGCGCCGTAGAGAAAAGCCATGCCGAAGAGCAAAAAGCCGCTGGCAAAGGCGCCCAAGACCAGGTACTTGAGCGCGGCTTCATTGCTCCGGGGGTCTTCCCGGAAGAGGCCGGCCAGGACATAAATGGCAATGGACATGATTTCCAGGCCCATAAAGATCATGATGAAATGGGCGCTGGCCGCCATGAGGAGCATGCCCACGGTGGCGAAGAGCAGCAGGGCGTAATATTCACCCAGGTTCTTGCCGAACTCCTCCAGGTAGGAGGGGGACAAGAGGACGGTGAGCGCTGCGCCCAGTATGATGATGAGGTAGAAGAAAAAGGCAAAGTTGTCGAGGTACACCATGCGGGAGAAATCAGTGCCCACTTTGCCCCACAGGCAGGTGGTCTGCCAGGCGGCCACGGCCAGTGCGGCCAAAGCAATCACCGGGAAGATGCCTTTGCGTACCTTGGGCGAAAAAGCGTCCACCAGCAGGATGAGGATGGCCGCGATGGTTAAAGTGAGCCAGGGCCCGATGCTCGACAGGCTGAAACTGGGAATGGTGATGGTCATCTCGCCTCCCCCTTAACGAGGTGGGATAAGGTGAGTTTGGCGCCCTCTTTCGCCTTGGCCATTTTGGCGACGAATTGGGCGGTGGTGGCTTCAGTCTTTTTCAAGAAGGTGTTGGGATACACGCCGATCCAGATGATGAACACCAACAGGGGGATAAAATAGCCGATCTCCCGCCAGGACAGGTCCTGGAGATTGGCGTTCTTCTCGTTGGTCACCGTCCCGAACATGGCCCGCTGGAACATCCAGAGCATGTAGCAGGCCGCGAAGATAACGCCGGTGGCGCTGATCCCGGCATAGAGCTTGTTGACCTCGAAGGCCCCCAAGAGGATAAGGAATTCACCCACGAAGCCGTTCAACCCCGGCAAGCCTATGGACGACAGGGTCACAATCATAAAGATCACGGCATATACGGGCATGACATAGGACAGCCCGCCAAAGTCGGCGATCATGCGGGTGTGGCGGCGCTCATAAATACAGCCAACCAGCAAAAACAAGGCGCCTGTGGACAGGCCGTGGTTGATCATCTGAATGACGCCCCCCTGGACCCCCTGCATGTTGTAGGAGAAAAGCCCCAGCATGACAAAGCCCAGATGGGATACCGACGAGAAGGCGATAAGGCGCTTTAAGTCCGGCTGCACCATGGAGACCAGGGCCCCGTAGACGATGCCGATAACGGCCAGGATGCTGAACAGGGGCACGAAGTAGTGGGCGGCCTCGGGAAAGAGCGGCATATTGAAGCGCAGAAAGCCGTAGGTCCCCATCTTCAGGAGCACCGCAGCCAGGATGACCGAGCCCACGGTAGGGGCTTCGGTGTGGGCGTCCGGCAACCAGGTGTGGAAGGGGAACATGGGCACTTTGATGGCAAAGGCCAAAGCGAAGGCCAGGAACATCCAGAACTGCATATGGAAGGGGATGCTCAGGCCGTACATCTTCATGAGGTCAAAGGTGTAGGTGCCGGTGACCTGCCCGTTATGGAAGTAGAGCACCAAGATGGCGACTAACATGAGCAGGGAGCCGAACATGGTGTACAGGAAGAACTTGATGGCCGCATAGATCCGGCGGGCCGGATTGCCCCAGACCCCGATGAGCAGATACATGGGGATGAGCTGCAATTCCCAGAACACATAGAAGAGGAACATGTCCAGGGAGACAAAGACGCCGATCATGCCGCTCATCATGAACAACAGGCAGAGCATGAACTCTTTGACCCGATACTGGATGTCCTCCCAGGTGGCCAGGACGCAGATGGGGGTCAGGAAGGTGGTGAGCATGATCAGGAGAATGGAAAAACCATCCACCCCCACGTAATAACTGATGCCGTAATGAGGGCAGCCAGTCAGAACGCTCTACGAACTGCATGCCGGCTTCTGCGTCATTAAACCCGAACCAGATTTGCAAAGACAGAAGGAACTCCACCAGGCAGACTATCAGGGTGTAGCCCTTCAGCACCTTGTCGTTCTTCTGGCTCATGAACAGAAGCGGCACTAACGCCACCAAGGGCAGAAAGATCAGAACTGAGAGAATGGGCAGCTGCATGGACAACTCCTAAGGTTACAGCCCGACGAAATAACCGACGATCAAGGCGACGCCCAGAACGATGGCCAGGGCGTAGTTCTGGAGGAAGCCGGTTTCAAGTTTGCGGACGTGGGCGCTCAGCCAGGCGACGATGCCGGCGGAGCCGTTCACCGTGCCGTCAATCACCTTCACGTCCACTCCCTGCCACAGGAAGTTGGAGCCGTCCTTGATGGGTTCCACCACTGCCATGTCATAGATCTCGTCCACGTAGTACTTGTGGTAGATGAGGTCATAGGCAGTCTTGTACTTTTCGGTCAGAATCCCCGGCAGTTCCGGCTTGCGGATGTACATGCGGTAGGCCGTTAAAATTCCGGCCACAGCCACTGTCATGGAGAAGAGCATCAGGCCCACTTCAAAGGAAATGGGATAATGGGCTTCATGGTGGCCCGCAGAGTACATGATGGAAGGCGCCAGGAATTCCTTAAACTTGTGACCGCCCTGGATGATGGGGATGCCCACCAGGCCCACCAAAGCCGAGCCAATGGCCAGGATCATGAGGGGCACGGTCATAACCCGAGGGGACTCATGAATGTGGTGGGCCACTTCATGGTCAACCCGGGATTCGCCGTAGAACACCATGAACACCGCCCGGAACATGTAGAACGCGGTGATGAAGGCCGCGGCGGTGGCAATGCCCCAATACAGCAGGTGGCCGTCCACCAGGGAGTGGAAGAGGATTTCGTCCTTGCTGAAGAAACCGGCGAAGGGGAAGATCCCGGCAGAGCGCCAGGGTGGCGATCATGAAGGTCCAGTAGGTGATGGGAATATGCTTTCGCATGTCCCCCATTTTCCGCATGTCCAGCTCGCCGGCCACGGCGTGGATGACGGAGCCGGCCCCGAGAAAGAGGAGGGCTTTGAAAAAGGCGTGGGTCATGAGGTGGAAAATGCCGGCGGTGAAGGCGCCCACACCGCAGGCCAGGAACATGTAGCCCAGCTGGCTGACGGTGGAGTAGGCCAGGACCCGTTTGATGTCGAACTGGGCCATGCCGATGGAGGCGGCGAAGATGGCCGTGAGCGCCCCGATAATGGCCACCACCATCATGGACACGGGGGCCAGGGTGAACAGGGCGCTGCAGCGGGCCACCATGTAAACGCCGGCGGTCACCATGGTGGCCGCGTGGATCAAGGCGCTGACCGGGGTGGGGCCTTCCATGGCGTCCGGCAGCCAGGTATACAGGGGAATCTGGGCTGATTTCCCGGTGGCCCCCAGGAACAGGAACAGGGTGATGGCGGTGATGATGCCGCTGCCCACCGGATACTTGGCGGCCAGGGCGAAGACTTCCCGGAAATTGATGGTGCCGAAGGTCCAGAAAATCAGGAAGATGCCCAGGAGGAAGCCGAAGTCGCCGATCCGGTTGACCACGAAGGCCTTTTTGCCCGCGTCGCTGGCCGACTGCTTCTCGTACCAGAAGCCGATGAGCAGATAGGAGCACAAGCCCACGCCTTCCCAGCCCACGAACATCAGGAGGAAGTTGTTGGCGCCCACCAGCATCAGCATGAAGAACACGAAGAGATTGAGGTACGCGAAAAACCGGGGAAAGCCGGGGTCATCATGCATGTAACCCACAGAGTAAATGTGGATCAGAAAGCTGATGCCCGTGACCACCAGCAGCATGATGAGGGACAGGGGATCCACCAGGAACGCTACCTGGGCCTTGAAGGCGCCGGAGGTGATCCAGGTGTAAACGGGCACCTCCACCGGGCGGGCGTCCACCGGGAGATTCACGTACTCGTAGAAGATGGCCAGGGTGAGGGCAAAGCTCAAACCTACCATGGCGGCGCCGAGGGTTCCCACCATGTTTTTGGGGAGCCGTCGCCCCATGAGGCCGTTGATAAAAAAGCCCACCAGGGGGAAAACCGGTATTAGCCAGACATACTCGATCATGGGAATTGCCTCACCACTTGAGGATGTTCAGGTCGTCCACATTCACTGTGGCCCGCTGGCGGAAGATGGCCACCACCAGGGCCAGGCCCACCGCCACTTCAGCCGCGGCCACGGTCAACACAAAGAAGACGAACATTTGGCCGTCCACGGCTTTAAAGTGATCGGCAAAGCCGATGAAGGCCAGGTTGACGGCATTCAACATCATCTCCAGACACATGAGGATGATGAGGATGTTGCGCCGGATAAGGACCCCGATCGCCCCGAGGGCAAACAGAGCCACGCTTAGACCCAGGACATATGGCAGTGGGACAACCATGTGGAAAACTCCGTTTTCGCTATAAGCTTAAGGCCTTAAGCTCTAAGCCATAAGCTGTAAGCAATAAACTTGGCTTTTGTTCCTATCTATTGTCCTACTAAAGTATCTCGCACTCACCATCTAAGGCCGAAAACCGCAGCACGAAAACCTAACGCTTAAGGCTTAAAGCCTATAGCCTTACCGCAATTTGCTCTTGGACAACACCACCGCGCCCACAATGGCCACCAGCAGAAGCACGCTGGTGAATTCAAAGGGCAGCAGGTAGTCGGTAAACAGGAGCTTGGCGATGGACTCGGTGTTGCCCAGGCCGGGAGCGGCCGGGGCGCCGGGGGGCAACTGCACCCGGAACAGCCCGTAGGACAAATAGAAGGCCGCCACCAGGCTCAGGATCACGCCCGCCACCTTTTGGGCCGAATACGGCCTCTTGGCCGGTTCTTCAGGCTCCCTGAGGTTCAGGAGCATGATGACAAAGAGGAACAGGACCATGATGGCCCCGGCGTAAACGATGATCTGGATGGCCGCGATGAATTCAGCGTGCAGCAGGAGATAGATGCCGGCCACCGCAAAGAAATTGACGATGAGCCAGAGGGCGCTGTGCAGAGGAGTCGTCTGAAAGACCACCAACACCCCGGCGATCAGGGCTACCGCAGCCAGGATCCGAAGAAAATCAGTTCCATCCCGATGCCTCCCTAAAGCCAATCCGTAGTCCGCATTTGGGACTTGGCCTGGGTCAGCTTGTCGATGTCATAAATCAACACGCTTTTGTCGTATTGGGCCAACTCGTACAGGTTGTTCAGCTTGATGGCCGCCTTGGGGCAGGCTTCCTGGCAGAAGCCGCAGAAGATGCAGCGGGTCAGGTCGATGACAAACCGCACCGGGTACTTCTCGTGATATTCCCCTTCGCCGGCCTCAATTTCCTTGATGGCGTTGCTGGGGCAGACCACTTTGCACAAGGTGCAGGCTACGCAACGGCGGTCGCCATCGTCGGTCACCACCAACTCCGGATGGCCACGGAAGCGGGGATAGACCTCCCTTTTTTCCTCCGGATACTGGATGGTGATGGGCTTGCTGAAGCAATACTTCAGGGTGGTGGCCAAACCTTTGAGTAATGGGATAATCATGCACTACCTCTTCAGAAACAGGATAACCACCGCAGTGACCACGATATTGGCCAACGCCAGGGGCAGCAGCACCTTCCAGCCCAAAGCCATGAGCTGGTCAAAACGCAGACGGGGGAACGTGCCTCTCACCCAGATGAAGAAGAACACCAAGGCGAAGGTCTTGATGACAAACCAGGCTATGGGGGGCAGGAAGGGTCCGTGCCAACCGCCCAGAAACAGGGTGGTGACCAAAGCACTGGCCACGATGATGTGGCAATATTCACCCAGCATGAACAAGGCCCATTTCATGGAGCTGTATTCAGTCTGGAAGCCGGCCACCAACTCGTTTTCGCACTCGATCAGGTCAAAGGGGGTGCGGGCGCACTCCGCGAAGGCGGAAGTGAGGAACAGGAAAAAGCCCAGGGGCTGATAGACGATAAACCACATAGGTTTTTGGGCTTCCACGATGTCCACCAGGCTCAGGGAGCCGGCCAGCATGAGCACCCCGATGACCGAGAGGCCCAGGGCCAGTTCATAGCTCACCATCTGGGCGCACAGCCGCAGACCGCCCAGGAGGGAGTATTTGTTGTTGGAGGCCCAGCCGCCCAGCACCGCGCCGTACACCGCCAGGGAGCCCATGGCGAACACATACAGGAGGCCCACATTGATGTCGGCGATCACGCCCTGGTTCAAGCCCGCCACCGTCAAGTCGATTGTCTGCCCGTAAAAGGTGATTTTCTCGGGCAGAATGTCCTTGGCGAAAGGAATCACCGCCAGGGGCAGGAAGGCCGTCACCGCGGTGAGGATGGGCGCCATGGTGAAAAGCACCTTGTTCACGCCGGGCGGGGTGAAGTCCTCCTTGAAAAGGAGCTTCAGGAGGTCCGCCAGCGGCTGCAGCAAGCCCCAGGGTCCTACCCGGTTGGGGCCGTGGCGCAGCTGGATGAACCCCAGGACTTTCCGCTCCAGGAGCACGGTGTAAGCAATAGCCGTCAGGAAGACCACGAGAATCAGGGTGATCTTCAAGGCCGTGAGAACGATTAACAGGACCAGGTTCATCGTCTTATGCCTTTTGTATGGTTACCCGAACCAGGTTGGAGTTAAGGGTCAACTCGTTGACCGCCGGTTCTCCGAAATGTTCGGGCAAAAATGCCACCCCCGGCGGCAGGTCGAGACTCAGCTTAATCGGCGCCGTCACCTCGCCGTGGGAGGAAATGACCTTGGCCTGATCGCCATCCTGAAGCTCCAGGCCGGCCGCATCTTCGGGATTAAGCCGCAGGGCCGCTCCCGGGGTTACCTGGAGAGTGCCGCACGGCGCATGGGTGGTGAAGGAGCCGGAATGCTGCAGGGACTTGCCGATAATCAGCGCCACAGGACGCCGTCCCGGCAGGCTGATGTCCAGATCAAAGGGCTGGAATTCCCCGGAGATGGAGGCCTCCACCGCAGGGCAGGGGAGGGCCAGGTTGGGGGCCAATCCCGCCCAGGAGGGCATGAGCCCGGAGAGTTCGGCAAAGATCTTGGCCGGGTTGCCATAGGACATGCGGTAGCCCAGCCGGGTGGAGAGATCGCAGATAATCTGCCAGTCGGCCCGCACCCCGTTGGGGGCCAGGGCCTGAACCAGCACCCCCAACTGCCCGCCGCCGGAGAGGTAGGTGCCGTCCTGTTCGGCGTGCACCGCCACGGGCAGCACCACGTCGGCCAGTTTGGCGGTGTCGGTGAGGAAGGCATCCTGAACCACCACGAACTTCATCTTTTTCAGGAGTTTTTCCGTGCGGGCCCGGTGCGGCAGCCAGCGCACCAGATCCCCGCCCAGGGCATAGAGGGCCTGGGGGGCAGCCGGGTCGTCCTTTTCCAAAAGGTCCAGCATTTCCAACAGCGTGGGACCAACTTCCGCGGCCACCGGCTTGGCCCCGAAGAAAGCCGGTGCATTGTCGGCGTTCAGAGGCTGGTAGCCGGGCAGGCGGTCGGGGAGGACGCCCATTTCGCAGGCACCCCGGGTGTTGGCTTTTTCCGCAATGGGGTACATCTTGCTGCCCGGCGCGCCGGGGTGGCCGATGAGGAGGAAGAGGTCGGCCAGGGCCAGGGCGGTCTGATCGCCCTTATCCTGCCCCAGAAGCTCCGTGCCGAAGATGATGGCCGGGGCCTTGGCCTGCAGGATAAGCTGGGCGGCCTCTTCGAAAGCGGTGAAATCCTCCAGGCCGCAGCGGTGGGCCCAATCCTTGGGGGCGTACTTCTTGGTGAGCTCCTGGACCTCTTCCCAGCCCTTGGCCTGGACCGAGGGGGCCAGTTCGGGGTTGGCCGCCACCAGGGCTTTCATGAGCCCGGCCGCGACCAGGCGTTCGGCGCCGGGCTTGTAGCGCAGGCTAACGTCGGCGTAGCGGTCGAACTTGGTCTGGCGGGGGTTGGCCACGATGAGCTTAAAGGCCGCGTTCTGCCTGGCCTCCATGAGGGCCCAGCCCACGGGCGGGGACTCCGGCGTCACGTCAGTGCCGATGACCAGGGCCAGGTCCGCCTTGGGAAGCTCGGCCAGGGTGCCCAGCACAAAGCTGAAGCCGCTCCCCTGGGCGCCCTCGGCCACCTGGTAAGGGGAGTGGTAGGCCACGGCTTTGCCCTTGGGGCCTTCCACGTTGGATAGCTTCGGCCAGCCGAAGACCTGGGCCATGGCGGTCACGGCCTTGAGGTAGTGCAGGCGGGCCGGGTTGTCCAGGTTGTTGGTGCCGAGACCAGCCCGGAAAAATTTCTGGAAGAGATAATTGGCTTCGTTGGTGGCCCGGGGAGAACCCACCCCGTAAACCGCGCCGGGGCCAGCCTCATCCATGACCGCCTGAAGACCTTTGGCCGTAAAAGCCATGGCCTCATCCCAGGAGGCTTCCCGGAACTGGCCGTTCTCTTTAATGAGCGGGGTTTTGAGCCGGTCTTCGGCTTCCACCACCGGGAACCCGAAGCGCCCCCGGCCGCAGAGGAGAACGGAGTCTTCGTTCACCACCCGCAGGATGCGGCCGTTTCTGGTCTGCACCGTGTAGGTGCACCCGCCGCCGCAGAAGGAGCACACCGTCTCGGTCTTGACCACTTCCCAGGCCCGGGCGCTGTACTTGAAGGGCTTGTTGATGAGGGCCCCCACCGGGCAGATGTCCACGCAGGAGCCGCAAAACTCGCAATCCAGGGGCAAAAGGCCCGAACCCAGCTCGGTGTAGTAAGCCCGATGCATGAAGTTGATGGCCATGGCGCCCACGTGGTCCCGGCAGATGCGCACGCAGCGGCCGCAGGTGACGCAGCGGTCCGGATGGCGCTCGATGAGCTGGGAGACGTAGTCGATGTTGGGTGCGATGGGCTCGGCCTCATACTGCACCTGGCCGACGCCCAGGGCGTGGGTAAGCTCCTGGAGTTCGCACTCACCCCCCTTGTCGCAGATGGGGCAGTCCAGGGCGTGGTTGATGAGGACCAGATTCATCAACTCCTTGCGGATGGCCAGGACCCGCTCGGAATTGGTGACGACTTCCTGCCCCTCGGCCACATAGGTGGCGCAGGCCGGCAGGGGCCGCGGAGGTCCGGGCTTAACTTCCACCACGCAGATGCGGCAGGAACCGATGGGCTTCAGGGCCGGGTGGTAGCAGAGGAAAGGGATGAAAATACCATGCTCTTTGGCCACCTCTAGGATGGTCTTCCCTGGCTCCGCCTGAATGGCCCGACCGTCGATGGTGAGATTTACCATAGGTCTTTCCGTCTTCTGTAGGGTGGGCTCTGCCCACCTTTTAATTTCGACGGGCAGTGCCCGCCCTACATTTACTACGGTTGATAATGTGAGTTATGTCCAGCCTCGAGGGTTGCCCCTCGCTCTCGAATTACCGTCTTATTGTACGAAGGTGACCTTACCGTTATCCAGGTCGTAATAGGCCCCTAAAACTCTGACCTTGCCGGCCTTCACCGCCGGAGCCAGCACGGGTTCCGCGGCCTTGAGCTTAGCGGTGATGAGTTTGATGTTGGCCCGGACCGCGTTGTCCACCTTGTCGCCGGGCTGGTCTTTCACCTGCTCCACCGCGGGCTTCAGGGCATCCACCAGGGCCGGGAGGTGACCCGGAACCTGCTGGTTCTTTTCCACGGCTTCCACCGTGGCCTGCACCGCGCCGCAGCGCTTATGGCCCATGACCACCACCAGGGGCGTCCCGAGATGGTCCACGGCGTATTCGATGCTCCCCAGGGCCGCGTCATCCACGATATTGCCGGCCAACCGGATAATGAACAGATCTCCGATGCCCCGGTCGAAGAGGAGCTCGGGGGGCACCCGGGAGTCGGAGCAGGCAACCACTACGGCAAAAGGGGCTTGGCGCATGGCCACGTCCGTCAGACACTTGTTGCCCTGCTTGGGGGTCTTGCCGCAGTAGGCTTTAATGAAGCGCTGACTGCCGTCTTTCATGAGCTTTTCAGCCTGCTCGGCGCTCATGGGACTTTTTTCCGCGGCGGCAGAGGTTCCCGCCAGGAGCAAACCGGCTAAAAAGGCTATCAGCAAGGCCGCGAAGGTTTTTTTCATAATAAGAACTCGGTGTCGGTTCTTTAAATAGAAAGCAGAATACAGCAAACCCTGGCGAGCAGGGACGCCAGCCTTATCTGTCCACGTCCGCCAAGACGATGTCCATGGTGCCGATGATGGCGATGAGGTCGGCAAACAGCCTCCCCGTGGCCAGCTTGTCGGTGGCGTTCAGCACCACAAAGGACGGGGCCCGGATTTTCACCCGGAAAGGCTGGGCCGTGCCGTCGCTGATAATATAGAAACCCAACTCGCCTTTAGGGGCCTCGATGGCCTGGTAGACCTCGCCCTTGGGCGGGGTAATGCCTTCCTGTATGAGCTTGAAATGGTTGATCAAGGAGGCGATGTCCTTGTACAACATATCTTTCGGGGGAAGGCTCACCCGGGGGTCGTCCACCTTGATGTCGCCGGCGGGCAGCTTTTCCAGGGCCTGGCGCAGGATGCGATTGCTCTGCAGCATCTCCTGCATGCGCACCAGGTACCGGGAGTAGGTGTCGCCTGCCTTGGTCCCCAGAGGCACCTCGAAGTCAAAGTCTTCATAACTGGAATAGGGGTTGTCCCGGCGGAGGTCCCAATCCACCCCGGAGGCCCGGGCCATGGGGCCGGACCAGCCCCAATCCAATGCCTCTTCGGCAGTCATGACGCCCACGCCGATGGTGCGCTGCTTCCAGATGATATTTTTTGTCAGCAGGGTGTCGTAGTCCTTCCATTTGTCCGGAAATTCCTTGACGAACTCCCAGGCCTTTTCCATAAAACCTTCGGGCAGGTCCGCGGCCACGCCGCCGATGCGGAAATACAAAGGAAACATGCGGCCGCCGGAGACCATTTCGCAAAGGTCCATGATCTTTTCCCGTTCTCTGAAGCCGTAGAACAGAGGGGTCATGGCCCCTAAGTCGTGGCCGCTGGGTGCCCAGCCAGAAGATGTGGGAGGCGATGCGGGTGAACTCCGCCATGATCACCCGGATGTACTGGGCCCGTTTGGGCACCTCGATGCCCAAGAGCTTTTCCACCGCCAGGCAGTACCCGAAATTGTTCGCCTCACCGGCCAGGTAGTCGATCCGGTTCATGAGGGGCAGGCACTTGTGGTAGGTGCGGGCTTCGCACATCTTCTCGATGCCCCGATGGAGGTAGCCGATGTCCGGGTCGGCCCTGAGGATGAGTTCGCCGTCCAGTTCCACTTCTACCCGGAGGACGCCGTGGGTGCTGGGGTGCTGCGGCCCCACGTTCAGGACCATGGTTTCGGTCTGGGGTATGGCTTTTCCTGTTTCCATGGGAATTTCCGTTTGTCTTTTTATCGCTTCCTGGTTAAGGCTTGGCTTGGCTGCCGTGCAATTACTTGCCCCGGGTGGGGTATTCCTTCCGCAAAGGATACCCTGACCAGGACGCGGGGAGGAGAATCCGTTTCAGGTTGGGATGGCCTTTGAACTTTATGCCGAATAGATCGAAGGCCTCCCGTTCGTGCCAGTCCGCAGTGGACCACACCGCCACCACCGAATCGATGGCCGGGGCCGTATCGCTCTCCAGATAGACTTTCAGGGTCAGGCGGTCGTGGTTCTTGTGGGAATACAGATTATAGGCCACCGCAAAGCGGGGACTGGCCGGAGCGTAGTCCAAGCCGGCGATCACCGACAGGTATTTAAAGGATACGTTAGGGTCATCCCGGAGAAAGGTGCAGATATCGCGGATACGGCCGGGTTTGACCACCACGGTAGTATCCCCCCGATGTTCGATGACCTCCACCACCTCGGACGCAAACTGCTTTTTGAGGAGATTCACCGCCTCGTGCATCAGGCCGCCTCCTGCCGGGCTGCCAGCTTCTCCCGGTATTGTTGGGTCAGAAAGGGATCTTGGAGGATCTTTTCGTGAAGTTTCAGGATGCCGTAGAGCAGACCTTCCGGGCCGGGGCGGGCACCCTGGAATGTAAACGTCCACGGGGAGGTAGAGGTCAATGCCCTGGACCACCGGGTAGGATTCGAAAATGCCCCCGGAACAGGCGCAGGCACCCATGGCGATGACCCACTTGGGCTCGGTCATCTGCTCGTAGATGCGCTCGATGGCAGGCATCATCTTTTTGGTTACGGTGCCGGCCACGATCATGAGGTCCGCCTGGCGCGGGCTGGCCCGGAAGGCTTCCATGCCGAAGCGGGCGATGTCATAGCGGTTGGCCGCGGTGACGATCATCTCGATGGCGCAGCAGGCCAACCCGAAGGTGGCGGGCCAGAGACTGGATTTGCGGCCCCAATCCACGAGTTTCTCCAGAGTCGTGGTGAGAACGTTGTAGCCCAGGTGTTCTTCGATACCCATGTAGGTGCTCCGCGTCGGGTGGGATTTCCCACCATCCGAGGTTTCCGGCGGGCCGCGCCCGCCCTACTTGTGTCCTAATGCCAGGCGGGTCAGACCCACCGGGCAAAAGTCATATGCTCTTACCGAAAACCGAAAACCGGTTTCTATTCCCACTCCAGGGCGCCTTTGCCCCAGACATAAGCCAGGCCCACCACCAGCATGCCGATGAAGATCATCATCTCCCAGAAGCCGAACCATCCCAGGGGCTTGAAGACCACGGCCCAGGGGTAGAGGAAGATGGCTTCAATGTCGAACACGATGAAGAACATGGCGATGACATAGAAGCGCACCGAGTAGCGGTGGCGGGCGTCGCCGATGGGGTCCATGCCGCATTCATAGGCCAGGTCTTTCTGGTAGCTGTGCTTCTTTTTGCCGAGAAATTCGGACAAGAGCACAATCACCCCCACCAGGCCGATGGCGATGACCATGTAAATCACGATAGGCAAGTAGTCAATAAGCATAAAGAAACCCTTTACCCCCGGTCCCCAGGTTGAACTTGGGAACCAGAAGTCCGGTTATTTTCTTCAATGCGCCGCGGCGTGGGCCTTTTTGCCGCAAATCCCCAGGGGGCAGTTCCCGGCCACGTGGGCCAGCCACTCATCCCGGAAACGCTCGATGGTGGTCTTGAGGAACGAATAGGGGCTCCATCCCAAGGCGCAGTTGGTGCTCTCGGTCATGGTCTTGGAAAGTCTTACCAGGCTGTCCAGATCAGCTTCGCTGCCCTTGCCATCCGCCACCTTGCACACCAGCTCATAGAGCACCCGGGTGCCCCGGCGGCAGGGGAGGCAGAAGCCGCAGGATTCATGCTGGAAAAAGTACATCAGGCATTTCACCACATCCACGATGCAGATGGTGTCGTCCATCACCAGCATGGTGCCGGACCCCAAAGCGCCTTCCACCTTGCTCATGGCGGCGTATTCCAAAGGGGTGTCCGCGTGTTCCGGCAGGATAAAGCCGCTGGCCGCGCCGCCGGGCTGGATGGCCTTGAGTTTCCGGCCGCCGCGCACCCCGCCGCCGATCTTGTCGATGAGGGTGGACAGGGGCATGCCCAGGTTGCTTTCCACGATGCCGGGCGAGCTCACGTGGCCCACCACCTGGAAAATCTTGGTGCCCTTACTGTCCTCGGTGCCCTTGGCCGTGTACCAGGCCCCGCCCCGGACAAGAATGTCCGGCAGGCTGGCCATGGATTCCACGTTGTTGACGATGGTGGGTTTGTTCCACACCCCCACCTGGCCGGGGAAGGGCGGCTTCACCCTGGGGTAGCCCCGGTTGCCTTCAATGGACTCGATAAGCGCAGTTTCCTCGCCGCAGACGTAAGAGCCGCCGCCGGTCTGGATTTGAATATCGAAGGAAAAATTTTTGCCGAAAATGTTGTTGCCCAAAAAGCCCCGCTTCCGGGACTGGTCAATGGCGTTTTGCAGGCGGAGCATGGAGAGATAGTACTCGCCCCGGACGTAAATATAAGCCTGGCTGGCGCCCACCGCATAGCCGGCGATGGTGATGCCTTCCAGCACCCGGTGAGGATCGCCTTCCATGAGGTAGCGGTCCTTGATGGTTCCCGGCTCCCCTTCGTCGGCGTTGCAGACGATGTATTTGGGGAAGGTGGGCAGGGGCCGGGTGAAGGACCATTTCAAACCGGTGGGGAAGCCCGCGCCGCCCCGGCCTCTGAGGCCCGAAGCCTTCACTTCTTCCACCACCTGCTCGTCGGTCATGCCGGTGACGGCTTTTTTCAGGCCGTCATAGCCGCCCCGGGAAATGTAGTCGTCGATGCTCATGGGATCGATCTGGTCCACATTCCTGAGGAGGGTCAATTCATCCGGGCTGGCCGGGTAATCGCTCAAAGGATTGGTGGTGCGCCTTATGGTGCGGTAATCCGGGGCCTTGCCGGCCCGGTAGTCGGCCAGGATCTGCTTCACTTTATCGGCGGTGAGGCGGCCGTGCACCACCTCGTTGATTTGCATGGCCGGGGAGATTTCGCATACCCCCAGGCAGGCGGTGTGTTCCAGGGTGAACAGGCCGTCGCCCGTGGTTTCTCCCGGATGGATGCCCAGTTCCTTTTCCAGCACCTCCTGGACGCTCTCCGTGCCCATGACGTGGCAGGGCGGGGACTCGCACAGGCGGATGACGTATCTTCCCCGGGGCTGGGTGGCGAACATGGTGTAAAAGCTCAGAACGCCGTAAAGATAGGCGAAGGGAACATTGAAACCCCGGGAGACCAGGTCAAGGGCCTCTTTGGGGAGCCAGTTGCCGCAAACCCCCTGGACGACATGGAGGGCGGGGAGAAGGCCACCCTTAACGGAGCTGAAGCGGGAGCAGATGTCCTTGATGTCGGCAATCTGCGAGGGACTCAGGGTGGCGCTTTCGACGGATTTGATCTCCAGCATGATACATCCCCGGTGAGAAATTGTGAAAATTTTCTTAAAATCACTTGCTTTTTTATTCCCATTCCGCCCGTGTGTCAAGTCTTTTTTTGGGAAAAGTGGGCAGGGAAATGTTCGGCCTGGATGTGCAGAATATCTGACTGACTTTCATTGCTTTTTCTCTAAGCCGGGATAGGCCTGAGAGGTTTCGAAGAGTCTCTGCATAGGATTATGAAATCACTGAAATTTCTCTTGCTGGTTCCCAAGCTCCAGCTTGGCGAAAGTATCTGCCTAATTCTCAAGCGGTCTATTGGCAATAACAAGAAGTCCCCAAAGCAAAGCTTGGGACAATAATTACGGCCCCAAGCGGGAGCTTGGGAAAAGGAAGGAAATGACGAAAAGATCGGTAGGGCGGGCCTCTCGCCCGCCATCTCGGCAATCGGTGTTTTTACCTGGTTTTCGTCCGCCTGGTCAGGACTTTGAGCCAGGCGCCGGTTTCCCGGAAGATGATGCGGGCCAGCCACAGGTAGCGCCGGTGCTGCCAGTAGTGCCGGACAACCCCGGGAGCGGGCAGGGGATGGAGGATGATGGGCTGCTTGCCGAAGTGGCGGCGGAAAAGGTAGTGAGCCCGGCGCAGGTGCAAAGAGTCCGAGACCAGGCCCACGGCCCTGAAATTCAGCTCCCGGACCAGGGGCAGGGTGCGGCAGGCCGAGTCCCAAGTGTTGCCGCTATCCTCTTCCAGGAGCAAACAGGCCCCCAGGCGCTCCCGAAGCTCCGGTCCCCCCTGTTCCTCGGCCCGCAGGAGGGCGTAATCGGCCATGGCCCGGGCCTCGGAAATCTCCAGGCCTTCCCGGGAACAGCCCCCGGTGAGCAGCAGACAGCCGGTGGCCCCGCTTTCCCGCCAGACCTTCAGGGCATGCTCTACCCGCAGGCGGGCGATGCGCCCGGCCTTGCCCTCCGGGTTGATGCGGGCTCCCAAGACGATGAGGCAGTCCAGCTAAGGCTCCTTGGCGGCTTATCGTCGCTAAAGTTTCACGTTTCGAGTTTTGAGTTTCGAGCTGTAGGGTGCGTCTTAGGCACCATGATTCTTGGGGTTGGCGGGCAAAAACGCCCGCCTCGCCTCAACCACCCCCCAGCATCTGCAGGTGGTGCTGAAACATGCGCTGGTGCATTCGGGTCTGCCGGAGAATCCGGTCCAGCACCTGGGCGCTGGTCTGGTCTTCGGCTTTGCTGATCAGCCATTCGTAAGGAGCTATGAGGTCATTTTCCAGCTTGATGCACACCTCGAAAGCCTCTTTCAGGCTTTTTGTGGGGATGACGGCCGGGGTCTTGACTTCCGCAGGCAAGCCGTAGGCCTTAAAAAGCGCGGTGATCCAATCCACGTGCCAATGTTCCTGGCGAGTGACCATGTGATACGGCGTGGAGGCCTGGAATTTGGCCTGGTCCGCCTCGTACTGGGCCACGGAAAGCTTTTCCATGGCCAGAATTTCCCGCAACTTGGCGATCCATTCCTGGTTTTTGGGGGTGGGCAGCTTGTCGGGGATGTTCATCTGGCCCCCGCCCATGGGCCCCATGCCCATGCCGTGTCCGCCCCCTCTGCCTCCCATGCCGGGGCCGCTTTGCTGGGCCGAGGCCTCGAAAGCCAAAAGGTTCACCACGAGAAATGCCATGAGGAAAAAAAGAATCGTCCGGCAAGATCTTAGCATCGCTGCACTCCTCAAATTCCCTTTTTCCTAAAGGAACACTTATTTGGGTGGTTTTCGGCGCTCCCGGCGCAGGGCCCGGGTGCCGGACTTCCAGGCCGGCTCCCGTTTCTTGCCCCGTTCCTTGGTGCGGGTCGGCTTTCCCAGGAATTGCGGGAGGTCCAGGACCACGGTGCCGGGGAGGGGCCGGGGGGGCTCCGCCTTTTCCGGTTTGGGTTTGTCGGGTTTCTGGGGCGGGGTGGGCAATTGCAGGAAGGCGCGGGGAATCTCCAGGGCCAGGAAAAAGTCTTCGCCATATCCCAGAAAGCCCACGCCCTTCCGGGCCGCGGCCTGGGCCTGCACCGTCACCAGCACCGGCTCGGGGCTGCGGCGGCGGCCCAGCTTCAGGGCCGCGTCTTTAGTGCGGGCCAACAGCAGTTCCTGCCCCGCAGGGGCCTTGAGGCCTGAATCAAAGACCCGCTCATGGGCCTTGGGGGTAATGGCGGTATAGAGCAAGGCCGGCGGCTCCTCGCCGGATTGCCTAAGTTGGGCCGGACCGGGAATCAGTCCCCGGATGCGGTCTTCCACCATCTCGAAAAGGGGAGGGTGGAGGAGTCCGGCCAACTGGTCCAGGTGGTGGCGGCGCACGAACCCCCAGCTCGGTTCCCCGGACAGGGCCTGCAGGAGCTGCTTCACCGGCACAAAGCCCTCGGCATCTAGAACTACCCCAAATTCATCAGGCCGGTGGCAGAGCAGATAGGTGAGGACCTTGGCCAGGTCTTCCAGTTGGCGGGGCAGGCACGTCATAGCCGTGTTTGGAGGGACATATTTCCAGAAAAAGGGCGCCAGGGGTTCCGGGTCAAGGCGCCACCAAAGCCTATCACTTAACCTCTTGCTTAAGCACGGAAGGACGGGCTTCCAGCCCGTCCAGACACGGGCAAGATGCCCGTGATACCGGAAAAGGGGAGGGCAAGATATCTTAAGGGGAGAATACCACAGGTGAGGCGCCTATGCCACCAACGCCCATGTCCTCCCCTGATTTTTCCTCAATCTTTTCCATGGGGCGGGAGCACAGGCTTCCAGCCTGGGCAGGAAAAGGCAAGATGCCTGCTCTCCCGATCAAAGGTGAGGAGAGAGAGTTCCAAAGGGGATTTCTTAACCGAAGGGTGGTTGACAACGCAAGGAATCATGATAATTTTATAGGTTAAATTATGGGTTTTCAGTATTTTCGGGAACAGCACAAGGAGCCCTTGCGAGAGGCGCTGGTGGTGGCCGAGGAAATGACCTCGGATTTTTTCAAGCTTACCAGCCGCCACTGGCTCGCGGCCCGCTATGACATTTCCACCCTGGTCCATCTCAGGGACGAGGAGATTTCCCCCAACGCCCTGGCCATGGTGGCCAAATACGACGGCTGCCCCCCAGGAAGGGTGCTCAGGTCTTCTTCCTTTGACTTCTACCGGGTCTGCCTCCAGGATCACAACATCCTGAAAACGCTGGCCAACCGGGATGACCTGCAGCTCTTTCCCTTTCTGTGCTACATCCTGACCCATGAACTGGTGCACATCGTGCGTTTCAGTAAGTTTGAGGCCCGGTTTGACACCACCTTAGAGGAAAAACTCCAGGAAGAGGAGCGGGTGCACCGCTTGACCTGGAAAATCTTGGCCCCCCTAAATTCCCTGAACCTGGGGCCGGTCATCAAGTATCACCAGGAACATTGGCAAGGAGGTTGTGACTATGCCCATCTATGAGTATCAATGCGCGGCTTGCGGCAACGTGACGGAAGCCTGGCAGAAATTTTCCGATACACCTCTGGATACCTGTCCGGCCTGCGGCGGCGCCTTGTGCAAACTCATCAGCAATTGCGCGTTTCACCTGAAAGGCAGCGGCTGGTATGTCAGCGATTACAGTGGCAACCGGCCCAATTCCGCGGTGCCTGAGTCGGGCAAGGAATCGGGCGAGTCCAGCGCCGGCGCAACCTCAGGGTCAACGACCGAGGCCGCCCCTGCGGCTGCCTCCAAGATTAAGTGACGGACCTGCTAACCTCCCCAGGTGGGGAAGAAAGAGAGCACCCGTGGCGGAAATCAAAAGCGCTCTGGAACTGGCCCTGGAAAAGGCCGAGCAGTACGGCAAGGCCACCAAGGATGACCTGCTCCAGGACAAGTTCAAAGAGCAAGGGCGGCAACTGGCGGTCCAGTATCTCAAAGAAGAAGACCTGGACCTGGAAAAAGCTCTGGCCGCCTTGTCCCCCGAAGCCCAGTCCAGCGCCCGCTTTGCCATGCGGGAGGTGTTTTTACGAAATATAATCCTCCCCAAGGACGAGACCATTGATCCCCGGCAGAATAAGGCCCTGGAAGGTTTGATGGTGACTGCCACCAACAAAAAGGGCATGACCCGGCTTAAACAGGAAGTGGATCAACTCCTGCAGCAGTTCCTTATGGCTCGGAACAACGCGTATCAGCAGTTGAAAAATAGTTTTTCGCAATCCCTGGGCAACTATACCCGAGCCCTGGAGGCGCAACTGAAAAGCAAGGTCCGCCTGGAAGTGGAAAGCCTGCCCGAGTTTCAACAGGAATGGCGCAAATTCGAAGGCAACCTCACGACCCAGTTCGAGCCCATTTTAGAGAACCGCAAGCAACAGATGCTTAATTTATAGCCGCAGGAGCGAAGGACAGTGGCCCAGGCCACTGCCTTTTTTTTATGATCAAGTGGGGGGAGGGTCGGGGGGCCTGAGGCCCCCCGACCCTCCCCCCACACCCCCCTCCCGACCCCCGCATAAGGGCCTGGGAAGACGGGGCTTAGGCCCCGACTTCCCAGGCTGATAAAGTGCCCTTAAGGGATTGGGGGAGGGGGTGTGGGGGAGGGGGCTAAGGGTCCTCCGACCCTTAGCCCCCTCCCTCACATCTCAATCAATTCCAGGAGTACCTCATGACCCCGGCGGAGAAGATAGGGCCTATATTGCAGTTGTTGGAGCAGTATTATCCCGAGGCCCACGTCACCCTGGATTTTAAAAATCCTTTGGAAATGCTGGTGGCCACGGTCCTGTCGGCCCAATGCACCGATGTCCGGGTCAACCTGGTAACTCCGGCCCTGTTTGCCAAATATCCCGCGGCTGCGGACTATGCCCAGGCCCCCATAGGGGAGCTGGAGGAGATGATCCGCTCCACCGGCTTTTTTCGCAACAAGGCCAAGAGCATTAAGGCCCTCTGTCAGAAGCTGGTGGACAACTACAACGGCGAGGTGCCGGCTTCCCTGGATGAACTGGTGAAGCTGCCGGGCATCGGCCGCAAGACTGCCAACGTGGTTTTGGGGAACGCCTTCGGCATTCCGGGCATTTTTGTGGACACCCACCTGGGCCGGGTTTCCCAACGTCTGGGCCTCACCACCCAAAAAGATCCGGTGAAAATCGAGTTTGACCTCATGCCGCTCATCCCCAAAGAGCGTTGGGTGAAATTTTCCCACCAGATGATCTGGCACGGCCGCCAGATCTGTGACGCCCGCAAACCCAAGTGCTCCCAATGCCCGCTCTTGCCCTACTGTGATTTTGGACAGCAGGCCCTGGGTGGAACCCGAAGAGCTTGACCTCCACCCCACCCTGATAACTTTGGCAAAGAAAGACAGGAATGTGGCGCTTCGCAAATACGTTAGACACAGGCTGGGAAGCCTGGGGTCCCGCTTTGTGCAAGGTTTGGGGGGAGTGAGCCTAAGAAAGGCGGCGGGGGGCCACTACCCCTGACCCCCTCATTTTGCTGTCACCCGGCGTTGACATGCCGGGAAAATGATGGCATAAGACGGGAAATGGTTTCCTCTGGGGGAGGACGATATATGCGCGACATTCGAGCCTGGAAGTTGGGAGGCATTTTCCTGGCGGTACTCCTGCTGGGCGGCTGCCTCATGGCCGTGGGCAGCGCCATCGGGGTGGGCGCTTACAAGTGGGCCGAAGGCACCATGGAAAATGATTTTCCCCGGAAAATGGAGCCCACCTACCGCGCCTGCCTGGACGCGGTCAAAGCCATGAAGCTCAACATCAAGAAAGAATCCTACAGTCCCACGCGCAGCTCTATTTTGGCGAGCACCGGCGGGGGCACCAATGTGACCATCGAGCTTATCGCCCGGCCCCATGACATCACCACGGTCAAGGTGCGCTTCGGGTTCATGGGGGACAAGGATCAGTCCAATTACTTTATGAGGACCGTCGCCAAAAATTTGGGGGTTTAACAGCGGCGGGAAGTCGGGGTTGACTTTTTCGAGACATAATGCTTCAAAAGAAATCAGGCCGGAGGCCTTGCTTCCGGCCTGTCAGTTTTTGGGATTACAAATTCATGCCAAGAGGCGATCATCAAGGTATTTTGTAGTGGCGCAATTGATTGCGCCTTAAAAAGGGCGTGATGAATCACGCCCCTAAAATTGTTGCCCCTTGATGGCGACTTGTTACCGGAAGGCGTGGCGGGCACAGAGGCCCGCCCCACTGACTTGTTCTTGATTGGCTGGACTAGGCAGGACGCGTCGAATGCGCCATAGTTGGTGCGTAAAACGCACCCTGCACAATTTTTTGCAGAAAACCCTATTAAAACTGTCTGAGAAACCGCAGATCGTTGTCGAAAAACAGGCGGATGTCGTCGATGCCGTATTTCAGCATGGCGATGCGCTCCACCCCCAGGCCGAAGGCGAAGCCGGTGTACTCCTCGGGGTCGTAGCCCACTGCTTCAAAGACCGCGGGGTGGACCATGCCGGCTCCCAGGACTTCCAGCCAGCCCGTGATTTTGCAGACCCGGCAGCCCTCGCCCCGGCAGATGACGCAGGCGATGTCGATTTCCGCGGATGGTTCGGTGAAGGGAAAATAGCTGGGGCGGAAACGCAGGCTCACCTCCGGGCCGAACATCTGATGGACGAACTCGGTGAGGACGCCTTTCAGATCGGCGAAGGTGACGCCCCGGTCCACCAAGAGGCCCTCCACCTGGTGGAACATGGGGGAGTGGGTCATGTCCGAGTCCCGGCGGTAAACCTTGCCGGGGGCGATGATGCGCACCGGAGGCTGGCGCTTTTCCATGATCCGGATCTGCATGGGGGAGGTGTGGGTGCGCAGCAGCACCTTGTCGTTAAAATAAAAGGTGTCCTGCATGTCCCGGGCCGGGTGGTCCGGGGGGATGTTCAGGGCTTCGAAGTTGTACCAGTCCAGTTCCACTTCCGGGCCGGTGACGGCCTCAAAACCCAGGTGCAGGAAAATGTCGCAGATTTCCTCCATGACCCGGGTCAGGGGATGGAGGCGTCCCAGGGGCGACCTGCGGCCGGGCAGGGTGACGTCAATGGCGGGAGCCGCAGCCCGGGCCGCGGCTTCTTTGAGCGCAGTGAAGGCTTGGGCCAGCGCTGCCTCCAAGTCTTCCTTGGCCTGGTTGGCCGCAGCGCCCACCAGCCGGCGGCTGTCCGGGTCCAGCTCCTTGAGACCCCGCAACACTTGGGTGAGCGCGCCTTTGCGCCCCAGATATTTCACCCGCAGGGCCTCCAGGGCCTCGGCTTCGGCCGCCTGAGCCATTTCCTGGCGGGCTGACTCAACCAGTCCAGCGATTTCCTGCTCAGTCACCATGGCGTCTCTCGGATTGTGGGGGAGGGGGCTAAGGGCCGGTGGGCCCTTACCCCCTCCCCCACGCCCCCTCCCCCAATCCCTTGAGAGGGTATTAAATGAATCGTGGAAGTCGGGGCCAAAGGCCCCGCCTTCCACGATCCCTTAAAGGGTTGGGAGGGGGGTGTGGGGGGAGGGCAGGGAGCCCCGCTCCCTGGCCCTCCCCCCACTCTCAACTCTCCCCTCAACTAGCCGGGCGGGCGAAGCCGGTGAGGTGGGAAAAGACCTGGGGGGCGAAGATGGCGAGGTCCGCCAGGGCTTTGCGGTCAATGGCAATGTCAGCCTTCTTCAAGCCGCCCATGAACTTGCTATAGGACATCCCGAGGGGCCTCAGGGCTGCATTGATGCGGGTGATCCACAGGCTGCGGAACTCCCGTTTGCGCACCTTGCGGTCCCGGTAGGCATAGACCAAGGCGCGTTCCACCGTTTCCCGGGCGGTCCGGTAAAGGCGGCGGCGGCCGCTGCGGTAGCTTTTGGCGAGCTTCAGGAATTTTTTGCGCCGGGCCCTGGAGGCCACCTGTTTTCTGACGCGTGGCATGAGCTACTCCTGATTTCAGATATACGGTAAAAGCCTTTTCAGGCCTTTCATTTCCGTGGGGTGGGCATAATCCGTCAGGCGCATCTGGCGTTTGCGCTTCCGGGACTTTCCGGTGAGAATGTGGCTATGGCCGGGCTGTTTCCGTTTCAAGCGGCCGCTGGCGGTGGGTTTGAAGCGTTTGGCCGCGCCCCGGTGGGTTTTCATTTTCGGCATGGTCTGTCCTCGTAAAGCGATTTCTCTGGTTCAGAAAAATGCGAAGATTGCCTTGCTTTCCGGAGAATCATTCCACATGCTCCGGAAAGTAACATTTAACTATATCTATAAATTGGAAAACTGGGAACTAAAAAAAACGCCCCGGGCCGGAAAAGTTTATTTAGGAGCCATGATCATGAACAGGGTGCGGCCTTCGTGTTTGGGTTCCTGTTCCACCACAGCTGCGTCCAGCAAAGCTTCAGCCATTTGTTTGAGAATGGCGTAACCCCGGTCCTGGTGGGCCATCTCCCGCCCCCGGAAAATCATGGTGACCTTGACCTTGTCGCGATCCGCCAGGAAGCGCCGGATGTTTTTTAGTTTGAAAGCCATGTCGTGCTCTTCGATTTTGGGGCGGACCTTCACTTCCTTGACCTGGATGGTGGTTTGGCGGCGCCGGGCTTCCTGCTGCTTTTTGCTTTGCTGGTATTTAAATTTGCCGTAGTCCATGACCCGGCAGACCGGCGGGTTGGCCTGGGGGGCCACTTCCACCAGGTCAAGGTGGGCCTCGGTCGCCAGGGCCAAGGCGTCTTTCAGGGGCATGACCCCGACTTGCTGGCCGTCCTCGCTGATGAGGCGGACCTCGGACGCCCTGATAAGTTTGTTGATTCTAACTTTTTGGGTGGGGGGCTTCTGGATGTTCGTTCTCCTTAAACTCAATGGGTTTCTCCGGGGAATGGAATGCGGTTCTCTTCTTTAAGTCTATTCAAAAAGGCCCCGATGTCCAGGTCCTTCAGTTCCGTGCCGTCACGAAGGCGGGGCGACAGGGTGCGGTTGGCCGCTTCCCGGTCGCCGATAACAACCATATAAGGAATTTTTTGCAACTGTGCCTCTCGAATTTTGTAGCGCAGGGTCTCGGGCCTGAGATCAACCTCCACCCGCAGGTCGGCATGGCGCATTTCCTGGGTCAGTTCCTGGGCATAGGCATGGACCCGGTCGGTAATGGGGAGAAGAATGGCCTGCACCGGGGCCAGCCACACCGGGAAAGCGCCGGCGAAGTGCTCCACCAGCACTCCCAGGAAGCGCTCCAGCGAGCCCAGCACAACCCGGTGCAGCATGACCGGGCGATGCCGGCCCCCGTCCGCGCCCACATAGGTGAGATCGAAGCGCTCGGGCAGGGTGAAGTCGCACTGGATGGTGGCGCACTGCCAGCGGCGCCGCAGGGCGTCCTTGAGCTTGATGTCGATCTTGGGGCCGTAAAACGCGCCCTCGCCCTCGCAGACATGGTAGGGGAGGTTGCGGGTCTTGAGGGCCCCGATAAGGGCATTGGTGGCCAGGTCCCAGTCTGCGTCGGAGCCGATGGATTTTTCCGGCCGGGTGGAGAGTTCCACTTCGTACTCAAAGCCGAAAATGGCCATGACTTCCGCCACCATGTCCAGGATGGCGAGGATCTCGTTTTCCACCTGCTCGGGGGTGCAGAGGATGTGGGCGTCATCCTGGGTGAACTGGCGCACCCGGGTGAGGCCGTGCAACACCCCGGAGCGTTCGTGGCGCAGGACGGTGCCCAACTCGAAGAAACGCAGAGGCAGTTCCCGGTAGCTCCGCACCCGGGATTTGTAAATGAGCATGTGGGCCACGCAGTTCATGGGCTTGATGCCGTACGTCTGGCCCTCGATCTCGGTGAAATACATATGGTCTTTATAATTTTCCAGGTGGCCGGAGCGGGCCCAGAGATCGGCCCGGAGCATCTGCGGCCCCATGACCATCTGATAGCCCCGCTTCAGATGCAACTGGCGCTCGAAATTCTCAATAATGCTCCGGACCATGGCGCCCTTGGGGTGATAAATGACCAACCCCGGCCCGGCCTCGTCTTCAATGGTGAACAGCTCCAACTCCCGCCCCAAACGGCGGTGGTCCCGGCGCTTGGCCTCCTCAAGGAGTTCCAGGTGCTCCTCCAGCTCCTTCTTGGAGGGAAACGCGGTGCCGTAGATGCGCTGCAGCATGGGGAGGCGCTCATCCCCCCGCCAGTAAGCCCCGGAGATGCCGGTAAGCTTGAAGGCCTGCAAGTAGCCGGTGGAGGGGACGTGGGGCCCCCGGCACAGATCCACGAAGGACCCTTGACGGTAAAGGCTCACCTGATCCTGGTCAATTCCCTGGAGAAGTTCGACCTTATAGGCCTCGCCCTCCTTATCGAACAGGCGGACGGCCTCTTCCTTGGGAATTTCTTCCCGCTGGAAGGACAGGTCCCGGGCCACCAGCTCCGCCATTTTGACCTCGATTTTGGCCAGGTCCTCAGGAGAAAAGGGCTCCTTGGTGTCGAAATCGTAATAAAACCCGGCTTCAATCGCGGGGCCGATGGCCACCTTGACTCCGGGGAAAAGCTCCCGCACCGCCTCGGCCATGAGGTGGGAGGTGCTGTGGCGCATGATTTCCAGACCCTCGGCGCTGTGAACCCCGATGGGGACCAGGGTGGCGTCATGGGACAGGGGAGCGGTCAGGTCCGCAAGTTCGCCGTTGACGGTGGCGGCCACCACTTCATGGTCGGTGGCCACCCCCAGTTCCTTGAGGGCCTGAGCTACAGTGACGCCGTCCGGAAAATCCCGGCTGGCGCCGTTGGCAAGGGTGATTTTCATAGCACAATAACCAATAAAAAAAGCATCTTAGGTACCCGGAGGCGCCAAGATGCCGCGTTAATTATCAAGAGTTTCCCATACGGGCTTTTTTGGCCTTACCTCGTAATTGATCCAGTAAAGATAGATATATATTACTTAATCACTCCATATTTTGCATAACCACCCATATTTGTCAAGGAATTTTCGCTGGCCGGGAAGGGAGGTGGGGCCAAGAATAATGAAATAGCCGATTATTCTTATTGCTCCGGAATGAGAATAATCGTGGGGGTAGGGGGTTGAGGCCGCCGGCTTCGCTAGCACGGACTTCCAGCCCCTGGTAAACCCCCTTCCCCGCAGAGCATCGATTATATCTTTTGCAAAGCACAGGGCATGAGCAATGAAAATAATTTCTGGGTAACAGGAAAAGCGGCTTGTTTTCACTTGGCAAACATGACATTTTGGCCTGTATGGCAGGGAAAGTCAGCGCGTTGCGGATTTGCCGTTCAAAACTGGCGATTCTGGTTCTGTGGTTCCTTGGCGCTGGAGTCTTAACCTCCTGCAGCGAGACCCCGGTGGACCGCCTGCCCTGGGTGCTCCAGGCTTCCTGGGCCAGCTACCGGCAGCAGTTCATTTCGCCAGAGGGCCGGGTGGTCCTGGAAGAGCAGGGGGGCGGCACCATCTCTGAGGCCCAGGCCTACGCCCTGCTCCGGGCCTTGTGGGCCGGAGACGAGGAAACCTTTGCCCGGGTCTGCCAGTGGACGAAAAAGAACCTCTCCCGGGAGGCAGGTCACGGCGACCACCTGCTGGCCTGGCAGTGGGGCAAAAAAGCCGACGGCTCCTGGGGGGTGCTGGATTGGAACACCGCCAGCGACGCTGACCTGGATTACGCCCTGGCCCTGCTCCTGGCCTCCCGCCAAGGCTGGGGGGCCCCCCCCGGTTGCCCGGATTACCTCAGCGAAGCCCGCCAGGTGGCCAAGGACATCCTGGCCAAGGCGGTGGTGGAACTGACTGGGGGCGCGCTCTTCCTGGCCCCCGGCAACTGGCACGCCCAGACCCCGCCATTTTTGCTGAACCCCTCGTATTTTTTCCCCGCGGCCTACCGGGCTTTTGTCCAGGCCGGCTTTGGCTCCCGCTGGGGCCAGCTCCACACCGACGCCTATCCTTTTCTCCAGCGCCTGGCCCGGAGCATGGGGGGAACTGCCGGGGTCGGCCTCGTCCCCGACTGGGTGCAGGTGGACGCGGACGGCGCCTTCACGGTTCACCCGGAGCGCAGCGGCAACTTCGGCTGGGAGGCAGTGCGCCTGCCCTGGCGGGTGGCCCTCGACCGCGTCTGGTTCGGGGACCTGGCCGCGGCCAAACTTTCCCGGGACCACTTCCTGCCGTTTTTTGTCAAGGAATGGCAGACCAGAGGAAAAATCCTGGCGGAATACCTATATGACGGGACCCCCCTGGTGGACTTTGAAAGTCCGGTGGTCTATGCCGGAGCCCTGGCCGCGGGGCTGGCCGGGGACGACCGGGAATTCGCCCTGCAGATGGCCAAAAAAATCCTCTCTTTTTATCAGGAAAAGGGCAACCAGGCCTATTTTGTCAGCCCGGACAACTACTACGCCAACAACTGGGCCTGGTTCGGCCTGGCCTTGTATGCGGGTTGGGTGAAGATGTATTGAGGGGTCTGCTTACTGCTCACTGAAAAAACGTCTCCTTCAGCTGCCGCTCGATGACCTGCACCCGGTGCCCGTAGGTGTGCTGGCTCAAGATGCGCTCCCGGGCCCGTGTGGCCATCTGCTGGCGGGTTCCTGGATATTTCTGATAATAGGCCAGCTTGTCTTTGGCCTCTTCCAGGGTGCGGAAGGTCACCACCTCCTCGGGAGGAAAGAGCTCCCACAAGGCCTCCTTGTAATCCGTCAGCAAAAAGGCCCCCGCCGCGGGCACATCAAAGACCCTTTGATTCAGGCCGTTTTTCATCTGCAGGCTGGTGAGGTTCAAATTCACCTCAACACATTGATAAAAGGCCGGCAGTTCCCGGTGATACTTGAGGGGGCCGCCATAGGCCCCAGGGTCGGGGAGGAAATCGTCCCAGGCCGCATCGCCGAACACCTTGAGACCGGCCGGCGCCAGCGCGCCCACCCTGGAAATCCGGTCGTGCTGGGAGGCCAGCCACAAAGCCGCGGCCTCCAGGTCCACCTGTTCAGGGATCGGCAAGTCGGCGTAGCCTGGGAAAACCTCGGCTAAATCCGTCCGGGCCAGGTAGTGGGCGCTCCACTGAAAGCTCTGGGCCGCGGCCTCAAGATAAGCGAGAGTGGCGGGCTGGCCGGCATAGCGCGCCAGTTGCTGGTTCAAGCGGGTGGTCCAGGTGCTGCCCACAAAGGCGGCGCCATGACAGCCGAACTGGCCCACGGGGGGATGGCGGAAGGGCCGGAACAGGCGGGTATCCGCGGCCAGAGGCAGGTAGGTCACCCAGGGGAAGCCCATTTCTTTGAGGGCCGGCAGGTAGTTCGGGTCCCAGACAAAAATCGCCACCCAGTCGGAAACGTTTTCCGGATAAGCCCGGATAATGAAATCCGGGTTGTCCACATACCAGGTGGCCGCCGGGAGCTGAGCCTCCCGCAAAAACGAGGTCAGCCAGCCGGACTTGTCAAAGCCGATGTGATTGATGCAAAACAGGAAATCCGGCTGAAATTCCACCAGCCCGGTGAGGAGGCGGGAGGCCAGGTTGCCGTTCCAATTTTCCCCCAACTGGAATTCCTGCACCGTGAAGCCGAAGGTCCGGAAGGCCCGGACGCACTCTTCTTCCAGGAAGAAGTGCTGCCGCAGGAAAAAGACCCGGCGGGGCGGGCCGGGGCGGCGGCGCTCCCTCAGAAAGCGGCTCAGTTTTTCAGGGGCTTCTGTCATCATAATTCGTAGGGTGCGCACTGCGCAGCGGCAAAAGTCGGTCTACAAAGAATTGGTCCGCACAGGTGAGGACACCTGTGCCACCAGGGCTTTTCCTGATATTGAGAGACCAAACCTATACCAAGAACAACTGCTCTTGAGGAAGGACTCTTCAAAAAGCATCAGGACTTCTTATCCTGCCTACCATCGTATCCGGCTCAGTGCTTTGGTACTTTCCTTTAGAAACGTCATTTCGCCAAGAAAACTTGAACGCCTATTTAGAGAAAATCTTTGGTGGCACAGGTGTCCTCACCTGTGTCTCCCAGGCGTCCCCCCTGTGCCACTAAACTTTTTGCACTCGCTAGAGATAGTCGTATAGGGCATGGATTCATGTTGCAGGGAGTGGGGCGGCAATGTAGTACCTCCCGCTTTTCGCTGGATGCCTTTCGAAATCGCGGCAAAGGTAGAATGTGCTTTGGCTTGGTTCTTCCTGCCATAAATCCTCCCTCCATCGTGCACCATTTCCCTGGAGAATTTCTTTATCCCTGACAAGGTATTGTGATATAGTTAACGATTAAAATATGCAGCCTGAAATGCCCAATATCTATACGGTTTCGAGCCTCACCCGGGAGATCCGGGAGCGCCTGGAAACCCATTTCCCCCTGGTCTGGGTGAGCGGCGAGGTCTCGAACCTGCGGCGGCCGGTGTCGGGCCACTATTATTTCACCCTGAAGGATGCCAACGCCCAACTGCGGGCGGTGCTCTTTAAGGGGAACCACCTGCACCTGCGCTATAAGCCCGAGGAAGGCCGCCAGATTCTGTGCCGGGGCCGCATTACGGTGTACGAGGCCCGGGGTGATTACCAGCTTATCGTGGACTATCTCGAGCCCGCGGGGCTGGGGGCCCTGGCCCAGGCCTTCGAGGCCCTGAAAACCCGCCTCGCGGCCGAAGGGCTTTTTGACGCGGCCCACAAGAAGCCGCTGCCCTTTCTGCCCCGGCGGGTGGCCCTGGTCACCTCCCCCACCGGCGCGGTGGTGCGGGATTTTCTGCGACTCCTGAAAGGCCGTTTCCCCAATGTCCACGTCCTGGTCTATCCGGTGAAGGTGCAGGGGGTGGAGGCGGCCGGGGAAATTGTCCAGGCTTTAAAGGCATTGCCCAGTTATCCGGGAGTGGAGGTCATAGTCCTGGCCCGGGGGGGCGGGTCCCTGGAGGATTTGTGGCCCTTTAACGAAGAGGCCGTGGCCCGGGCCATTTATCACTGCCCCTTGCCCGTGGTTTCGGCCATCGGGCACGAAGTGGACTTCACCATTGCCGATTTTGTGGCGGATGTGCGGGCCCCCACCCCCAGCGCCGCGGTGGAGTTGATGGTGCCGGACAAGCTGGAGCTCAGGCGCCGCCTGGAACGGCTGGACGCCTCCCTGTACCGGGGCTGGCGGCGGCATGTGGAGGGGGAGCGCCGGCACCTCATTTCCGTGGCCCGGCGCTTGCCGGACCTGTCCCGGCGGCTGGTGGACCTGCGCCTGCGCCTGGATGACCGGGCCGACTCCCTGACCCGGCGCTTTGCCAGATACAGGCAAGCTCAAGGGCAGCGTCTGCAGTTGGCCCGATCGCGCCTCCTGCTCCTCTCCCCTCGGCGGGCCATCCAGGATATCCGGCAACGCTTGGACCACTTGACCCCGCGCCTGGTATTGAGCTGGCGCCGGGGGCAGGAGACGCGGCGGCGCCACCTGGACTACTGCGACAGCCACCTGACCAAATTGGACCCCATGGCCATCTTGCAGCGGGGCTATGCCGTGGCCACGCGGGTGCCGGAAGGGACCATTATCCGGGATGCGGCCCAGGTTCAGGTGGGAACCGGCATCAAGGTGAGAGTGGCCAAAGGGGCCATGGCTTGTGAAGTGATTGAAACAAGCGGATGAATTAGTGACCAGTAAACAGTGATTAGTGAAGGTAACTTAAGTTTTTTCTGAAGGAGCCGTTTTGTCATGCTGAGCCAAGCATCTCGTATTTACAGATAGTTATGAGATTCTTCGATCGCTGCGCTCCCTCAGAATGACAGGCAAGATGATGGTTGCAAGAGATTCTGATAACTGAAAACTTTTAGCACAATCAACTTTGTAAATAATATGGCCAAAAAAAATCAGCCTGAGAAAAAATTCGAAGACGCCCTGAAGCGCCTCGAGGAAGTCCTGGATTCCCTGGAGCACGGCAATTTGAACCTGGAGGAGTCCGTCAAGGCCTTTGAGGAGGGCGTGGGCCTGGTGCGTTTCTGCCACGGCAAGCTGGACGAGGTGGAACGCCGGGTGGAACTGCTCCTCAAGGACGAGGCCGGGCGTTTTTTTACTAAACCCTTCCCGGAAGAAGAACCCGGTGACCAGTGACCAGTAACCAGTAACCAGTGATCAGTGATAAGTGTTTAACGAAATAACCCGCTATTCCGAAAAGTTTTGAGTTTTGAGTTTCGAGCCGTAGGGTGCGTTTTACGCCCCATGTTGGCGGGCGGGACGCCACCCTACGACTTTTCATAATTTATAGATTTGTAAAGGGTTAGACCAAATCCCCCCTGGCCCCCCTTTAGGAAAGGGGGGTAAAAATCTCCCGGATTGACATGCCATACTTATTGAAGCATTGCACTCGAAACTCAAAACTCAAAACTGGATACTGACCACGGACTGCTAACTGCTAACTGCTGACTGCTTATAACAGCGAGAATAACATGGATCTGAAAGCATATCTGCAGGAACGCCGGGACTTGGTGAACCGCACCCTGGCCGTCTATCTTCCCCAGGTGCGGGGGCCGGCCTTCCGGGTGACGGAAGCCATGCACTACAGCCTGTTCGCCGGGGGCAAAAGGCTCCGTCCCATCCTGTGCCTGGCCGGGGCCGAAGCCGTGGGCGGCAATGTGGGGGAAGCCATGCCGGTGGCCTGCGCCCTGGAGATGATTCACACCTATTCCCTCATTCACGACGACCTGCCGGCCATGGACGACGATGACCTGCGCCGGGGCCAGCCCACCTCCCATAAAAAATTTGACGAGGCCACCGCCATCCTGGCCGGGGACGGCCTGCTCACCGAGGCCTTCCGGATTATGGCCGAGGCCGCGGCCAAGTTTCCCGGCCGGGAAACCGTGCTCCTGGAGGTGATTCACCTCATAGCCCAGGCCGCGGGCTATCAGGGCATGGTGGGGGGCCAGATGCTGGACCTCATGGCCGAGGGCCGCAAGATCACCCACAAAGAACTGGAGACCATCCACCGCATGAAAACCGGGGCGCTCCTCACCGCGGCGGTGCGGGCCGGGGGCCTGGTGGGGGGCGGCGACCGCCAGGAAGTGACTCTGCTTACCAACTTTGGGGAAAAATTTGGACTGGCTTTTCAAATTACTGATGATATTTTAGATGTTGAGGGCGACGCGGCAGAGATGGGCAAAACCGCAGGCGCGGACGCCAAGCGGCAGAAGGCCACCTATCCCGCTCTCCTGGGCCCGGACCAGGCCAAAGCCTGGGCTCGAAAAATAGTGGAGTCGGCCGTGGCGGAAATCGAGCCGCTGGGAGAACGGGCTGCGCCCTTGCGGGAACTGGCGCACTATCTGTTGGTGCGCCGCACCTGAGTACGGGAGATAAGCATGTCAGATTACCAGGATCGGCGGCCGAGGGCGGAGCAGCGGCCGTTGTTGAGCACCATTAGCAGTCCCCAGGACTTAAAAAAGCTGCCGCCGGAGCTTTTGCCCCAGGTGGCCCAGGAAATCCGGGAGAAGATCATCTCAACGGTGGCCATGACCGGCGGGCACCTGGCCCCGAGCCTTGGGGTGGTGGAACTCACCATTGCGCTCCATTATGTGTTCAATACCCCGAGGGATAAGATCGTCTGGGATGTGGGCCATCAGGCTTATACGCACAAGCTCTTGACCGGCCGCCAGGAGCGCTTCCACACCCTGCGCCAGCACGGGGGCATCAGCGGTTTCCCGAAGCGGTCCGAGAGCCCCTACGACTCCTTCGACACCGGCCACAGTTCCACCTCCATTTCCGGGGCCCTGGGCATGGCCTGCGGCCGCTGCCTGAACCGGGAGCGGGGGCGGGTGCTGGCGGTCATCGGGGACGGGGCGCTGACCGCGGGGCTGGCCTTCGAGGGCCTCAACAACGCCGGGGACCTGCACAAAAACCTTATCGTGGTGCTGAACGACAACGGCATGTCCATTTCCCCCAACGTGGGGGCCATGTCCTCCTTTTTTAGCCGCAAACTCACCTCCCGGACCACGGTTTTCCTGAAAAGGCAGGTGGAAAACCTCCTGCGCTCCTTTCCGGGCATCGGCGAGGACCTGCTGGCCTGGGCCAGGAAAAGCGAAGAGTCCGTCAAGGGCTTTTTCACCCCGGGCATGCTCTTTGAGGCCCTGAAATTCAACTACCTGGGGCCCATCAAGGGCCACCGCCTGGACCACCTCATCGAGACCTTCCAGAATGTCAAAAACCTGGAAGGCCCGGTGCTGGTGCATGTGCTCACCACCAAGGGCAAAGGCTATCTGCCGGCGGAAACCGACCCCACCGGCTTCCACGGCCTGGGCAAATTCGACCCCGACACCGGCATCGCCACCAAGGGCGTCGGCGAAGTGCCCTCCTACACCCAGGTCTTCGGGGACACCCTGACGCGCCTGGCCCAGGAAAATAAAAATATCACGGCCATCACCGCGGCCATGCCCGACGGCACGGGGCTGGTGGAATTCCGCAGCAAATTTCCGGACCGTTTTTTTGACGTGGGCATCTGCGAGCAGCACGCCGCCACCTTCGCCGCGGGCATGGCCTTGGAGGGCCTGCGGCCGGTGGTGGCCCTTTATTCCACCTTTCTGCAGCGGGCTTACGACCAGGTTTTGCACGACGTTTGTCTGCAAAATTTGCCGGTGGTCTTTGCCGTGGACCGGGGCGGCATCGTGGGGGACGACGGCGAAACCCACCAGGGGCTTTTCGACCTGTCCTTCCTGCGCTTCCTGCCCAATCTGGTGCTCATGTCCCCCAAGGACGAGGACGAACTGCGCCACATGCTCTACACCGCGCTGGAGCATCCCGGCCCCGTGGCGGTGCGCTACCCCAGGGGCCAGGGGGTTGGGGTGGCTTTCTCCCCCACCCTGCACCGCATTCCCATCGGCAAGGCCGAAGTGGTGCGGGAAGGGGAGGACCTCCTCATCCTGGCCCTCGGAGCCAGCGTCTATCCGGCGCTCAAGGCCGCGGCCGAACTGGAAAAGCAGGGTTTCCAGGCCACGGTGGTGAACGCCCGCTTCGTCAAACCCCTGGACGACAACCTCATCCTCACCCTGGCGGCGAGACGCGGCCGGGTCCTCACCGTGGAAGAAAACGTGGGGCAGGCCGGCTTCGGCAGCGCCGTCCTGGAGCTGCTGAGCGACCGGGGCTTGCTCGTGCCGATGAAGCGCCTGGCCATCCCCGACATCTTCGTGGAGCACGGCTCTCCCGCCATCCTCCGGGAAAAATACGGTTTGGACGCCCAGGGCATCCTCAAGGCCGCGCTGGAACTCCTGGAACAACCCGCCCATCCCAAGAAGGTGGTGTGGGGGAATTTTGCGTGATGTTGTCTTGGGGGAGGGGGGTAAGGGGACGGTGGCCCCTTACCCCTTTTCCTAATGGTTAGGGAGAAGCAGATATGGCTAAGACAGCAAAAAAGGACATAGTGCAGGTTAAAAATCCAAAGACGGGTCACTATGTGAAAATTGATCGCGATGAGGGGAAAATACTCAGTCATAAAAAGAGTGAGGGACCTTACAAGGATATACCAATAGCGCGAAAAGAAAAAAAAATGATCTTTTATAGTCCAATAGACGGCATCCCTTATGCTGGAATGGTTGAATACAGTCCACGGACATGTTTTATTATGACAAAACTTGGGGATCCTATTCCAAAAGAAGTTGCTGATATTCGCTCACATCTTGCTGAATTCTTTGATAATGAGAATATTACCCTGATAGATGCAAATGATAAAATAACTGGTAAAGATTTTCTTCTGAAGATTTGGCATATTCTGCTGGGAGTACCACTTGGCATTGCCATCATTACTGATAATATGTCCCACAAGACCCTTGCTAACATCTATTATGAACTTGGCCTTATGCAAGCGTATGGCAAGGAGACCATTGTTATTAAAACAGAAAGAGCAGAGATCCCATCAGATTTCGTCAGGACTGAATACATAGAATTCCCCTCTGACTTTAAAAGAAAAATTAAAAAGTATTTTAGAACATATTCTAATTTGCCGGAATATTATAGAAAAATTTCAGACCAGGTTGAGAAGAATCCACTTTTATCCATTGACTATCTTAAAAGAGCTTGGCTTCTTTCAGGAGAAAATACGTATAAAGAGAGAGCCCAAGAGATTTTTCAAAAAGCTGCCATAAAAGGACGTGCAAAAAATAGTGTGGAGATGCTGTTGGTCGACTTTTGCCTTACTTAATAACCGCACCATCCTTCAATTAAGTTCCTGTTAATAACAATTACTCCTTGAACCATCGACAACCAAAAACCGAGAACCGAAAACTCGCTAAGACCCGACTGGACAACCTCCTGGTGTCTCTTGGCTTGGCCGACACCCGGGCCCAGGGACCGCGGCTCTCTTCCCCCTTCCGTAGCCAGGCATTGACAAATTCTTAGGCTATGATATGATCTTTTAAAATTTAGCAATTTCTGAAATTCGTAAATTTATAAATTGCCCATGATCAAACGAAACACGACAAGGGTCTGGTCAAGGAGAACGTTATGGAATTGGTGAAAGTGAAAAAAAATTACCAGATAACCATCCCCCAGGCCTTAAGAAAGCTGATTCGCCTGGCGGAGGGAGATTATGTGGAGATGGATGTCCAGGATAACTCACTGGTGATCAGACCGGTGAAAGTGGTTCACCCTGACCAGGAGTATTTTTTCACCAAGGAATGGCAAAAAAAAGAATCCGAGGCTGACAGAGAGATTGTCGAGGGCAGGCTGGCAGGTCCTTTTGAGGATATGGACGAGGCGGTGAAGACCTTGAAAAACTCAAAGGTATGAAGCTGTTTTTCACCCACAGTTTTATCAGGGATTATCAAGCCTTGCCGGAGCAACTGCAAAAAGTGGTGGACGGCAAGTTGGCTTTGCTTATAAGCAACCCCCGCCACCCTTCGCTGTGTCTGAAAAAAATGCAGGACCCCCGCCAGATCTGGGAGGGGAGAATTACCAAAGGGTATCGCTTCACCTTTCAATTGGAGGGTGATTCCTGTATTCTCAGGCGGCTTGGCACCCATGATATTTTAAAGACACCTTAAGTTCAAATTGAATCACCGAATACCGAAAACCGAAAACCGAAAACCCGTTAAGAATCGTTTGGATACGGTACTGGTGACGCTCGGCCTGGCCGACAGCCGGGCCAAGGCCCAGGCTCTCATTCTGGCGGGGCGGGTGCGGGTGGATGACCTGCCTGTGACCAAGGCCGGGACTCTGGTGCCTGAGGCCGCGGCGGTGGAGGTGCTGGCGCCCGCGTCCCCTTATGTCAGCCGGGGCGGCGAGAAGTTGGCCGGGGCCCTGGACCATTTCGGGGTGGACCCGCAGGGCCTGGTCTGCCTGGACGCGGGGGCCTCCACCGGGGGCTTCAGCCAGGTGTTGCTGCTCCGGGGCGCGACGAAGGTATTTGCCGTGGACGTGGGCTACGGCCAGCTTGACCCGGTGGTCCGCAATGACCCCCGGGTGGTGGTCCTGGAGCGCGTGAACATCCGGCTCCTCCCCAGGGAAGCTATTCCGGAGCCGGTGAATCTCGTCACCCTGGACCTGTCCTTCATTTCCCTCACCCTGGTTTTGCCGAAAATCGCGGCGTTCCTCAAGCCCGGCGGCGAAATCCTGGCCCTGGTGAAGCCCCAATTCGAGGTGGGCAAGGGCAGGGTAGGGAAGGGGGGGGTGGTGCGGGACCCCGCCCTCCAGCAGGAAGCCGTGGACCAGGTGGCCCAGGCTGCCCGCGGGCTCGGCCTTGAGGTGAGCGAGGGCTTTCCCGCCCCCTTAAAAGGCCCCAAGGGCAACCAGGAGTGGTTTTTGCATCTGAAAATGCCCCCGAATTCGACAGGAATCGATTCTGTTCCGTAAAGTGAAAGTTTCGAATTGTGAGTTTCGAGTTTAGCGCCGTAGGGTGGGTCTTACGCACCATGACATCTGGTGGCGGCCAATAAGGCTTGCACAGGTGAGGACACCTGTGCCACCAGATCTTTTCATGGTTTTGAGAGGGCAAAGGGCTCATGAATGACTGCTCCGAAAAGTTCAAGGTTGATTAATTGGTAAAAAGTATATTTTTCCCCTCACCCCAGCCCTCTCCCTCGAGGGGGGAGAGGGGGTTAATGAGCCAATATCAATGATATAGGCAGCATCAAATTAGAGGCGTTATATTGAGAGGATAAGGGTTTTCTGACTTTTTACGGCTCCATCAAGGTTAAAGATTCAAAATAAGGCGTGGCGGGAAAGCTCAGCGCATCCCGCCTTCAGACACTCGGCGCAACTGGCTGGCGGTCAGGGACGCCCGTACTACCTTTTTTAATTTGTGGCGCGCCGGCCCATGCCTGACCGCTTCTTATTGACAAAAATGCCGAGGCTCCTTACTATAAAGCTGTATTTTGCGATCCTTTCGGATCCGCCCAAGTGAGGACATACGCATGAATAACAATATTAAAACCGTGTTTTTATTGGCAGGCCTGACCGCGCTCATGGTGCTCATGGGTAGGCTCATCGGCGGCCAGTCAGGCATGATGATCGGCTTCATCATGGCCCTGGGCATGAATTTTTTCAGCTACTGGTTCTCCGACAAGCTCGTCCTGAGGATGTATGGGGCCCAGGAGGTGGAACCGTCCCAGGCCCCGGAACTCCACCAGATCGTGGAGGAGCTAAGCCGGGAAGCGGGGATTCCCAAGCCCAAGGTATACGTCGTCCCTTCGGAAAGCCCCAACGCCTTTGCCACCGGCAGAAACCCGGAGCACGGGGCGGTGGCGGTGACTGAAGGCATCATGCGCTTGCTGACCGTCACGGAGCTCAGAGGAGTTTTGGCCCATGAAATCGGCCACATTCACAACCGGGACATCTTGATTCAGACCGTGGCCGCGACTCTGGCCGGCGCCATCATGATCGTGGCCGACATGGCCAGGTGGGGAGCCATGCTGGGCGGAGGCTCAAGGGACAGTGAGGAGGGCGGCGGCGGGGTCGGCGCTGTGGGAATGATAGTCATGGCCATTATGGCCCCGTTTGCGGCCATGCTCATCCAGATGGCCATCTCCCGCTCCCGGGAGTACCTGGCGGATGAGGCGGGGGCCCGTTTCAGCCATAATCCCGAATCGTTGGCCAGGGCTCTGGAAAAACTGGCCTACGGGGTGCAGGCCGCGCCCATGCAGGCCAACCCGTCAACTGAACCATTGTTCATCGTCAATCCTCTCACCGGGGGCGGGATGATGTCCTGGTTCAGCACGCACCCCCCCATTGAAGAGAGGGTCGCCAGGCTCCGGGCCATGCGGAGCTACTAAGTGGGGGAATTTCATCCTTATGAACCCAGGGGAGGTCATTCGCCTGACAGTGAATGGCCTCTTGTTTTATCCCGTGGCCGGTGGTTTTCTTTGCCTTAACTTTGTTAATGCCGGCCCCGTCTAATATGAGCGGAAACCCGATTAACCAAATTCCAGGACAGCAAACATGAAGCTCAGCCGCATAATCCTTATGCTTCTCAGCATTGTGCTCATGGCCAGTGGGTTCGCTTGCGCCCAGGACCTCCTGGAACAGGGCCTAACCGCTCAGAAGGAGAAAAAGCACGACCAGGCCGTGGAGCTTTTGAGGCAGTTTCTCAAGAAATCCCCGAAAAATCCGGAGGCCTGGAAGGCCCGGGCCCAGTCCCTGAATGCCCTGGAACGCCGCCAGGAAGCTTTGCAAAACTTGGAGAAAGGGTTAAAATATAATCCAAAGAACGCGTCCCTCATGTTGGCCAAAGGAAAGCTTCTGGCTGACCTGGAGCGCCGCCCGGAGGCCATTGCCGCCTTCGGCAAACTTCTGGCTCTGCAGCCCAATAACGTGGATGCTTTGAAGGAAAGGGCGGAGAATTATATTAACGAGGCCGAGCTGGACAAGGCCATGGCGGACCTGGCCAAGGCCAGGACCCTGGCCCCTGCTGACCCCTGGGTTTACCACAAAACCGGCATGGCCCTTTTCTGCCTGAACCGCTATGACGAGGCGGTGGACGCGTTCAGCACCGCCATCAAACTCTCCCCGGTGACGCCCCTGTTCTATTTTTCCAGGGGGGAGCTCTATTTGCGTCACCTGGACAGCAAGGATAAGGCCATGGCCGATTTCGACAAAGGCTGTTCTTTGGGCTTTCTCCTGTGTTGTCACGAATTGGAACTATTAAAGGCGCAACCGCGACCTTCCGAACCAGGGAAGTAATGCTATCTTGAAGCTGTCAACATCTTGAAACCGGCATCGTTACGCTGGAGGAAGTCAATGAAAATGAAAAATAGTCGAATCGTCAGATTGTCCGGCATTCTGCTCATCCTGTTGTTTCTGGCCTGGACCATCCCCTCCGAAGCCCTGGCCCGGGCCGGCAAGGGCATGTCGGGCGGGGGGGCTTTTGGGAGCCGGGGCACCCGCACCACGACCCCGGTGAAACCCTATACCCCGCCGCCCAGCCCGGGTATCCAGCCCACAACCCCGGGCCGGCCGGCGGTGACCCCAAGCCCCACCGCCCCACTCAGGAGCACGCCTCCTGCCGCCGCCAGCCCCACGGGTGGCTTTTTGCGTAGCTTCGGGGGAGGCATCCTGGGAGGTATGGCCGGGGGCATGCTGGCCAACTGGCTGTTCGGCGGCGGCGCTCCGGCCCACGCAGCATCGCCGGGAACAGGCGGGTTAGGCGGCTTCGGTCTCATGGACCTGATCCTGCTCCTGGGCGTGGGCTATCTCGTTTACTATCTCCTGACCAGAAAAAAGCGGGAGGAGAACCCGGAATTGCAAGGAGCCCATCAGAGCAGCACGGCTGCCGGCGCCGCCTTGCAGCCGCCGTATTATGAGCTTCAGCATGAGCCGTCCGGAGAGGGCGACTGGGACCTGGAAAAGGGCCTGGGACAGATTAAGGCCATGGATCCCCTGTTCGCCGAAGACAAGTTCAAGGACCAGGCCATGGACTTCTTCTTCAAAATTCAGGGGGCCTGGAGCGACCGGGACATGTCCACCGTCAAGCATCTGCTCACCGGCGAGATGGTCCGCATCCTCCAGGAAGACGCGGACAAGATGCGCAAAGACGGCCTGATCAATAAAATCGAGAATATCGCAGTGCGGGAAGTGAACATCACCGAAGCCTGGCAGGAATCCGGCCAGGATTACCTTACCTTCCGGGTGTACGCCACGCTTCTGGATTATACCGTGGATGAAAAAACCGGGGAAATCGTCTCCGGCAGCAAGACCGAACCGGGGAAATTCGAGGAATACTGGACCTTCGTGCGCCGCACCGGCAACAACCCCTGGCAACTGTCGGCCATCAACCAGGCTGAATAGAAGTGGTGGGGGGAGGGCCAGGGACGTAGGGGCGGGGTAACCCCGCCCCTACCTGCCTCCCCCCATATTTTTTTACCCCACCCCCAGGCGCTGGGGGTGGGTATAGATATTCAGGTTATGACCCCGGGCGAAGCCCGCCAGGGTGAGGTTCAATTCCTGGGCCAGTTCGATGGCCATGGTGGTGGGCGCGGAGACGGCCGCCAGAATGGGCAGACCGGCCCGGCTGGCTTTCAGGGCCATCTCAAAGCTGATGCGGCCGCTCAGCAGGGCCACCATCTCCCCAAAATCCCGCTTTTCCAACAGGGCCCGGCCGATGACCTTGTCCATGGCGTTGTGGCGGCCCACGTCTTCGGCGCAGATAAACACACGGCCGTCGGGACTGGCCAGGGCCACGGCGTGAGTGCCCCCGGTGGCCTGAAAAACGGTCTGGACCTTCGGGAGCCGATTGATGAGATCCAAGAGGTTTTCTGGGCTTGTGGTCATTGGGCTGGTCACCGGCGCCACTTTCCGGCAAATTTCATCCACCGCCGCCTTGGCGCAGAGACCGCAGGAGGAATAGGACACCTCCAGGTGCCGGCGCCCCCGGCGCGCCAACGCGGCCTCGGTGAGGATCACATCCACCACGTTGGGAGGGAGCAAGGGATCGGTGGCGGTGCCGCAAAAATGAATGGTGATGACCTCGTTCAGGTTGTGGACGATGCCTTCCGTGAAGAGAAAGCCCAGGGCCAGTTCTTTTTCCTGGCCGGGAAGACGCATGAGCATCTGGAAAGGCTCGCCGGCCAGGCGGATTTCCAGGGGTTCTTCCACCACGATGCGGTCGGGGGCCTGCTGGAGGCTATTTTGCCGGTAGCGCCAGACGGGGAGTTCCTTAATGGGTTCAGACATAGCGGATTTAGTTATCTTTGGTTCGCTTGAGATCGGTGAGACAGGCTGCGTGGCTGCCGGGTTCCCCCCAACCCAGCTTGGTGCGCAGGATTTCGAAATAGCTGCGGTGGGGGGACAGGATGAGCTTCAGGTTCTGGGGCGCCACGCACATTTCCACCCGGTCTTGCCGCTGCAGGGCATGGCCTTCCTGGCCGTCCAGCGACAGGTAGGCGTCCTGCACCTTTTCCTCAAAGGTGACGGCTATGGTGACGGTATCCGGCAGAATAATGGGCCGGTTGCTCAGGGTGAAAGGGCAGATGGGAATAAGGATAATATGACGCAGGGTGGGATAGGAAATGGGCCCTCCCGCGGACAGGGTGTAAGCCGTGGACCCCGTGGGGGTGGACACGATGAGACCGTCCGCCCGGTAGGTGGTGAGATATTCCCCGTCAATCCAGGTGGCGAGATCGACGATGCGGGCCAGGGCTCCTTTGTTAATGACCGCGTCGTTTAAAAATTGTTTTTCCCACCTGACTTTGCCCCGGCGCACCAGGCGGGCGGTGAGCATCATGCGCTCTTCCACCTGATAATTTCCTTCCACCACGTGCTCCATGGAAGGGTAGAGCTCGTCCAGGGAAATCTCGGTAAGAAAGCCCAGGGCCCCCACGTTCACCCCGAGAATGGGGACGTTCAGAGAAGCGTAATGGCGGGCCACGCTCAGGAGCGTGCCGTCTCCCCCCAGGACCACGATGCCGTCCGTTTCCGGGGGCAGAGGGGTAACGTGAGGGTCAGGCTCATTTTCCAGGTGCATGGCCTCCACTCCCCGGGCGGCCAGCCACCGCTGCAATTCCTCACCTGTCTGCCAGGCTGTCCTGTTTACTCTTTTTGCTGACAATGGCCACGAACCGCACCGGCCTCACCTCCCGCAGTTGACAACTACCATATTCTCAGATATTTATCAAAACCATTGTCACCCCGCCACTGTCAGAGTGACGGTGGTTTGTGGGGGAGGGGGCTAAGGGCCGGCGGGCCCTTACCCCCTCCCCCACACCCCCTCCCCCAATCCCTTAAAAGGGGAAAAAAGTTCGGCGCAAGCCCCGGTTTGCGCCAACCCCTCGCAAAGGGTTGGGAGGGGGGTGTGGGGGGAGGGCAGGGAGTTACGCTCCCTGGCCCTCCCCCCACATAACCTTTCTACAAAGGAGTAACCAAACCTTGGAATTAGCACGGCGTATTCGGCAGATACCGCCTTCGGCCACACTGGCCTTGAATGCCAAGGCCAACCAGCTTAAGGCCCAGGGCGTTGACGTGGTGAATTTCGGCGTGGGGGAGCCTGATTTCGACACCCCCGACAACATCCGGCAAGCGGGCGTTAGGGCCATCCAGGAGGGCTTCACCCGGTACACCCCGGTGGGGGGCATTGTCGAACTCAAAGAAGCCATTATCAAAACCTTCCACACCAGTTACGGCCTGGCTTACACCCCGGCGGAGATCATGGTGTCCTGCGGCGGCAAGCACGCGCTCTACAACCTGTTCCAGGTCATTTTCGATGAGGGCGATGAAGTGGTGGTGCCGGCGCCGTTCTGGGTGTCCTATCCCCCCATGCTCATGTTGGCGGAAGCCAAGCCGGTCATTATTCCCACCAGAGAGGAAAACGGCTTCAAGCTCACCGTGGACGAACTGAAGGCCCACCTCACCCCCCGGACCAAGGGCATCATCCTGAACAGCCCCTCCAATCCCACGGGCATGGTGTACACCCGGGCGGAGCTCGAGGCCCTGGCCGAAGTTATCCTGGCCCACAAACTCCTGGTGGTCTCGGACGACATCTACGACCGCATCCTCTTCGACGGCGCTTCCTTCGTCAACCTGGCCATGCTGTCTCCGGAGCTCAAGGCTCAGACCTTTGTGTTGAACGGCCTCTCCAAGACCTATGCCATGACCGGCTGGCGCATCGGCTATGCCGCGGGGAACGCCGAGGCCATCTCGGCGGCCGTCAACCTCCAGAGCCAGAGCACCAGCAACCCCACCTCCATTTCCCAGAAGGCCGGGGTGGAGGCCCTAAACGGGGCCCAGGACACCATCGCCACCATGGTGAAGGAATTCGCCTGGCGCCGTGACGACATCTACCAGCGCCTCCTGGCCATTCCGGGGGTGACCACCCCCAAGCCGGGCGGGGCGTTCTATATTTTCCCCAATTTTTCGGCTTATTTTGACCGTCTGATTCCCAGGCCGGGGCAGAGCCATTCCCAGGCCCTGGCGGAATATTTCCTGGAGGAAGCCCAGGTGGCCGCGGTGCCGGGCGCGGAATTCGGCGAAGACCGGTGCATCCGGTTTTCTTTTGCCACCTCCCGGGAACGCATTGCCACAGGGGTGCAGCGGATTCAGGCGGCTTTGGAGAAGCTGGGGAAGTAAAGGTAAGGCAGGAAAAGAACTGAGCGCGGCCGGCCGCTGATGGGCGGCCGCGCTGTCCGTTCCATATTGATGTTAGCGGCGTGCGGCCCGTTTGGAGGCTTTGAGGGGATTAATTTTTTGTTCCGTCTTGGCCCCGTTGCCGTTCCCTTTATGGTGAGTGGCCAGGTTGCAAACCCCTCGGCGCCACTTTACCGACGGATCGGGAAAGGCGTTGCAGTAACGGTCTCCATTGGATTCCAAAGTGCGGTCGCAGCCTTCGCAGGCCTCCACCAGGGGACGGCACTTGCCGTCGGTGAACGAACAGCCTTTCTTGGTCATAAACGTGCAGTCAACACCCAGTTTAATGCTTTCACAGTGCATGGCGATCAGCCCCCCTTCTGTATTAAATCTTATATAATTTAAATTAATTTTTTTGCTTGTCAATATGTTCCGGCTTATTTGTTGATGAAAAGAGATTTTTGTCATTTTTTTTCCGGTCGATGGTAGCACGGACATCTTGCCCGCGCGGGGACGGCCCGGAACCCCGTCCTGCCGGTCTCAGGGGTGATCAGAAATGTAGGGTGGGCACTGCCCACCATGTCTCTGCATAAACCATGATAAACCAGAGCCCCGCTCTTTTGAAATGAAAGGTGGGGCGGGCGTCCCCGCCCGCCATCCTGGTGTGCAGAGCGCTATATAGATTTTGTTGAACCTTGAACCCATCTGCAAATTTGCGGAGACCCGCCATGAAATCCAAAACCCCCGACTCCCTCAAGACTTATCAGGAGAAGCGAGAGTTTTCCAAAACCCCCGAGCCCGCCGGGGGCGGCCGGGAGCCCTCGGATAAGCCCATTTTCGTAATTCAGAAGCACGCGGCCCGCACCCTCCACTATGACTTTCGTCTGGAGGTGGAGGGGGTGCTGAAATCCTGGGCCGTGCCCAAGGGACCCTCCCTCAATCCCCAGGACAAGCGCCTGGCCGTGCCCACGGAAGACCACCCCTTGGAATATGCGGATTTCGAAGGGGTCATCCCGGCAGGGGAATACGGGGCCGGCGCGGTGATGGTTTGGGATTATGGCACCTACAGGAACATCACTGAAAAAAAAGGGAATGCTATACCCATGGCCGAGGCCGTGCCCCACGGCCACCTCAAGGTCTGGCTGGAAGGGAAGAAACTCAAAGGGGGCTATGCCCTGACCCGCTTCAAGAAGGAACCGGACGAGGCCTGGCTCCTGGTGAAGGCCGATGACGAAAACGCCGACCCCAAGCGCGACCTGGTAAAGGAAGAGGCCGACTCGGCCCTCACCAGCCGCAGCCTGGAGGACATCGCCGCGGGGAAGTGATGACAGTTATGTAGGGTGGGCATCGCCCACCACCTGTTTGGCGGGCAGTGCCCGCTACACTTACTGTTGTAGGGGCGGACCCGCGTGTCCGCCCCTAAAGGGCGCACACCTGGGTGCGCTCCTACGTCTTTCCATGAAGTTGAGATCCCTCACTTCCATCAGGATGTGAAAAAAGATTGGGTTTTGCGATGGTCCTTAAGGATTTGTGAGTTTTTTATTAGCCGCCGCCAGCCCCCTTGACACCCCCGTCCATGTGATTACATTCATGATCAGCGACAGCCTGAGGACCGGAAAACCTGCTGCCGGCCCGCCTTGACATACCCTCCCAACCAGCAAGGTGCGATGTGGGGAAGGCAGTCCCACCAGGCTGTTTCCACATATATTGTTGTCCGCCTCTTAGGATTTTTTTTACCCACCAGGACCACCCGCCCGGCCCTCTATCCACCGCGGCTTCTTTCGGAAAAATTTATTTGACTCTGTGGGCGCTTTGCGGCATATAATAACCATTGTCGTTTTAATGGTGTTTAAGGGAATACGTATGTCCCGTTTCAGCCACAATCAAAATACCTCTTGCGCAATTCCAAGGTTCACAGCCCCGGAGTCCCCAACCACCTGTTTTTCTGAGCCTAATCCTCTTTTAGGAGTCAGTGTAGTAGGGGGGTGGCGCTTCTGACCTGCGGGCGGACTTTGTAAATCAGGCGGCCTGCGGGCCGCTTTTTTTGTTTTATGGGCACAGTTGAATCATGAGGGGGTGATGCCAGGTCAGGTGTATCAATGTTCAGGGAAAGGGGAGGGTTTAGCCCCAGAGGCCCAAGGCGATTTCACCGCCGTTGACAAAACAGCTTCATTTCTTTTAAGATTCCGTTATATTGTCAAAAATTTTGGCGTTCGAGGTGCGGTATGGAAGAACGGGATGTGGCCCTGATCAAGACCTGGATTCTCCAGGACCCGGAGTTGAAGCAACATATTGACAAACATGAGGAATTCGAGCGGCGCCTGGAGGAATTCAATCGCAGGCCCTACCTCACCGCCGAAGAAACCCTGGAGCGCAAGCGCCTCCAAAAGCTCAAGCTTGCCGGCCGGGACCGGATCGAACAAATCCTGGCCAAATATCGAGATAAGGAAGATGTCACATGAAAATGACCGGCGCCCAGATTATTCTTGAATGTCTTAAGCGGGAGGGGGTGCAGCACATCTTCGGGTACCCCGGCGGAGCGGTCATCGATCTCTACGATGAACTCACCCGTTGTCCCGATATCAAACATTACCTGGTGCGGCACGAGCAGGCTGCGGTGCACGCCGCGGACGGCTATGCCCGGGCCTCCGACAAGGTGGGGGTGGCCCTGGTCACCTCCGGCCCCGGCGCCACCAACACGGTGACCGGCATCGCCTCGGCCTACATGGACTCCATTCCCATCGTGGTGTTCACGGGCCAGGTGCCCACCGCGCTCATCGGCAACGACGCCTTCCAGGAGGTGGACATCGTCGGCATCACCCGGCCCTGCACCAAGCACAATTACCTGGTGACCGACATCCACCACCTGGCCCGCACCATCCACGAGGCTTTTTATATCGCCCGCTCCGGGCGGCCCGGGCCGGTGCTGGTGGATCTTCCCAAAAACATCCAGCAGGCCAGCATCAAGCCGGAGTTCCCCGAGGAAGTCAAGATAAAGAGCTACCAGCCCACCATCCATGCCAATCCCCGGCAGGCCAAACGGGCCCTGGAGATGATCCTGGAGGCCAAGAACCCCGTCCTCTATACCGGCGGCGGCATTATACACAGCAACGCCTCGGACGAGCTGCTCAAGTTCGCAGAAACCCTGCAGATCCCGGTGACCAGCACACTTATGGGCCTGGGCGGCTTTCCCGGGGTCCATCCCCTGTGGCTGGGCATGCTGGGCATGCACGGCACCTACTGCCGCCAACATGGCCGTGGCCCAGTCCGACGTCCTCATCGCGGTGGGGGCCCGCTTCGACGACCGGGTGACCGGCCGGCTGGACGCGTTTGCGCCCCACGCCCAGATCATCCACATCGACGTGGACCCCAGTTCCATCAGTAAGAACGTGGTGGTGCACATCCCCATCGTGGGCGACTGCCGGGACGCTTTGCACCAGCTCAACAGCCTGATGAAAAAGGATGAGCCCCGGGATTGGGCCGACCGAGCGCCAGGAATGGCTGGAGAAAGTCAAGGGCTGGGCCAAGAAACACCCACTCAAGTACCAGAAGTCCAAGGACATCATCAAGCCCCAGTTTGTGGTGGAAAAGCTCTGGGAGGTCACCGGCGGGGATGCCTACATCACCACCGAGGTGGGCCAGAATCAGATGTGGGCCGCCCAGTTCTTCAAGTTCAAGCGGGCCCGCCAGTTTATGACCTCCGGGGGGCTCGGGGCCATGGGTTATGGCTTCCCTGCGGCCATGGGGGTGCAGGTGGCCAAACCCGACAGCATTGTCATCGACATCGCCGGCGACGGCAGCATCCTCATGAACATCCAGGAACTCACCACCGTGGTGGAAAACAACCTGCCGGTGAAAATCGCCATTTTGAACAACAACTTCCTGGGCATGGTGCGCCAGTGGCAGCAACTGCTCTATGAACGGCGCTACAGCTCCACCGACCTCTCGGCCCAGCCGGATTTCGTCAAGGTGGCCGAGGCCTTCGGCGCGGTGGGGCTCAGGGCCACCAGGCCCGAGGAAGTGGAAAAGGTCATCCGCCAGGCCATGGAAACTCCCCGGCCGGTGATCATGGACTTTGTGGTGGACCGGGAAGAGTGCGTTCTGCCCATGGTGCCCCCCGGCAAAGCCACCCACGAAATGCTTCTGGCATAAGGAGGAAAACAGATGAGTCCGACAAAAAATGTCAGGCGGCATACCATTGCGGTGTGGGTGGACAACCAGCCGGGGGTGCTCTCCCGGGTCACGGGGCTCTTTTCCGGCCGGGGCTTCAACATCGAGTCCCTGTGCGTGGCGGAGACCATGGATCCGGAGGTCTCCCGCATCACCATCGTCAGCAGCGGCGATGAACAGATCATCGAGCAGATCATCAAGCAGCTGCGCAAACTCATCAACACCGTGAAGGTGGTGGATTTGAGCGAACTGGAGCACGTGGAGCGGGAAATGGCCATGGTGCGGGTCAAAGCGGAAGACAAGTCCCGGGCCGAAGTGCTGCGCATTGCCGACATCTTCCGCTGCCGGGTGGTGGACGTCAGCCCCACCACCTACACCCTGGAACTCACCGGCACCCACGAAAAACTGGAGGCGGTGCTGGGCCTGCTCAAAACCCAGGGCATCCTGGAAGTGGTGCGCTCCGGCGCCCTGGCCATCCAACGGGCCAAGAAGGATTAGGAATGCCATCGGGGGAGGGGGCTAAGGGGCGGTGGCCCCTTACCCCCTCCCCCGCACCCCCACCCCCAATCCCTTTGGAGAGGGAATAATGAACCGTGAAAGTCGGGGCCAACGGCCCCGCCTTTCACGGACCCTTCAGCGGGTTGGGAGGGGGGTTTGGGGGAGGGCAGGGACCTGAGGTCCCTGGCCCTCCCCCCCAAAACCATATGCATTCAGATTCAAGAAAGGACAACGATGAAAATTTACTATGACAAAGATGCGGATTTAGGGGTATTAAAGGGCAAAAAAGTGGCCATCATCGGCTTCGGCTCCCAGGGTCACGCCCAGGCTTTGAATCTCAGGGATTCCGGCGTGGACGTCATTGTCGCTGAAATGCCGGGGACGCCCAACTACGAGGCGGCCCTGAAGTACAAGTTCAAGCCGGTGTCGGCCGCGGACGCGGCCAAAAAGGCCCAGGTGGTGCAAATCCTCACCCAGGATCACGTGCAGGCCAAACTCTATGAAAATGAACTGAAACAGCACATGGCCGGCAAGACCCTGCTGTTCTCCCATGGCTTCAATATCCATTACGGCCAGATCGTGCCCGCCCCCGATGTGGACGTGGTCATGGTGGCCCCCAAAGGCCCCGGCCATCTGGTGCGCAGCGAATACGAAAAGGGCGCCGGCGTGCCGTCGCTCGGTGGCCATCTACCAGGACGCCTCGGGCAAGGCCCTGGCCACTGCACTGGCCTACGCCAAGGGCATTGGCGCCACCCGGGCCGCGGTGCTGGAGACGACCTTCAAAGAAGAGACGGAAACGGACCTGTTCGGCGAGCAGTGCGTGCTCTGCGGGGGCGTCTCCGAACTCGTCAAGGCGGGCTTCGACACCCTGGTGGAGGCGGGCTACGCCCCGGAGATCGCCTACTACGAGTGTCTCCACGAACTCAAGCTCATCGTGGACCTGTTCTACCAGGGCGGCATCAGCTACATGCGCTACTCGGTCAGCGACACTGCGGAGTTCGGCGACTACACCCGGGGCAAACGCATCATCACCGAGGAGACCCGGGAGGAGATGCGGATGATCCTGGAAGAGGTGCAGACCGGAGAGTTTGCCCGGGAGTGGATCCTGGAGAACCAGGCGGGACGGCCGGTCTTCAACGCCCTGCGCCGCCTCGAAGCCGAGCACCCCATCGAGGAAGTGGGAAAAGAGCTCCGGAGCATGATGTCCTGGCTACAGAAGAAGTAAAAAGGTTGGTGGCACAGGTTTTCAACCTGTGCCGGCGCGGGTTAAAACCTGCGGCAACCAAAGGTGTTGTATAAAAAGGAAAGCCACGAACGCTCTTTTTCCAGTCTTCAGACCGGATCAGGCCTTCGTGGCTTAATTTCATAGCTGAATCGTGGCTTTCCTGTTAATGGCAGCACTTGTGGTCGTGCTTGTGATGTCCTTCGCCGTGAACATGCTCATGAATATGAGTCTTGGCATCATGGCTGTGCTCATGGCCGTCATGGGTATGAGACACCGCTTCGTGAGCGTGCTCATGCTCGTGCTTGTCTTTATTGTGGCAGCACATCAGTCATCCCTCCTTTCCTATTTTTAATAGAATTTAACCATTACCCGGTCTCTTGTCAAGTTCCGGCCAACCGGAAGAAGCAGCCTGGAAGCTACCCCCAGAGCAAAGGATTGACCGATCAAGAGAGACCGCGAACGCCCTCCCCCTTTAGCGCACCTCTGAAAGCACCTTTCCCCTTCGGTGCGCCTCTTCAAGAGGCGTCCACGGCTCTCTTAATCAGCCTTGACATGGGAGGCGGTCATTTTTTGTGTTCATGGTCATGGTGCTTGTCATCATGGGCATGCTCGTGACTGTGTTCCCCGGCCTTGTGGCTGTGTTCGTGGCCGTCATGGCTGTGGGTCGCTTCCTCATGCTTGTGCTGATGCTCATGTTTGCCTTTGGCATGTTCATGCCCATGGTGCTCGTCATCATGCGCATGCTCATGAGTGTGCTCCCCGGCCTTGTGGGCGTGTTCGTGGCCCTTGTGGCTATGGGTCACTTCCTCATGCTCGTGCTTATGCTCATGCTTATCTTTGTCATGGCCAGACATAGGTCATTCTCCTTGATCCGCTATTTCGCCGCCGGTGCCGCGGCCGGTGCTGCCGCCGGTTTTGCCGCCGCCGGCCAACCGGTAAACTGCACCCAGAGCACCGCGCCGTATTCCGCGTCCTTTTTCTTGCCGTCTGTATGCACGATGGCCTTCTTGTCCTCGTTCAAGGCGGAAAAACCCCACCAGCCGGGAGCGGGCGGCGCAAAGGTGAAGACCCCGTTCTTATCGGTTTTCACCACCTGAGCGACAAAATAGTCGTTGGGAGCAGCCACCTTACTGTCGGCATTCCAGAATTCCACCTCCACGTCGGCGCCGGCCACGGGCTTGCCTTTGAATTTCACCACCCCCTGGAAAACATTGCCGGCATAGAGACCGAAGGGCCGGGTCAGGGGCACGATCTCGGCCTTGAGGCCCACTTCTTTATCCCAGCCTTCTTCCGCACCGAACGCGGCCACATAGGTCTTGGTCTGATGAATGATGTACTTGTCTTCAGCCGGTTCCCAGTAAGGCGCGGGGTCAAAATAAAAGGCGTAAACGCCCGGTTTCTTCAGGTCGTAGGTAGTCTTCCAGGCCTGACGATCCAGAACCTTGGTCTCCTGGAGAGTGTTCAACAGATCGGTGTTTTGCTTTCCGGCTTTCACTCCGAACTGTTTGGGTTTGGCCATGTCCATGCCTTTCTGCTCCATGGGATGGAGAAAGGCCAGGATCATTCCCAGGTTGGTGTCGTCACCCTGCATTACCATGGACTTATCCGGCAAGATGACCCCGAAATGGGCCTGGCCGAGGTTGGCGAGGCCGAGAACGAAGATCAGGCACAGGACTAAGGTAACAGCGCGTTGCATGATTTCCCTCCATTTGCAGTTATCGAACCATCAGTCATACCGGGCTCAATGTGTCCGTGATCAAAACCGATAATAAATGGACAAGAGCGGCGTGACGTAGGCCGGGTAGGTCTTCCCCATGAAATCAATATTCACCCCCAGGGCGAAGCCTAACTTTTCCGAGGCCATGTATTCGATCCCCGGCAGAACGGAGACCAGGGCCTGAGGCGGCAGATTGGCCTTGCGGCCGATGAGGCGGCCGCCGTCCCAAAAACTGGTAAGCTCCAGAAGCGCCACCCATTTTTTGTTCCTGGTGAGAATGTATTCCCCGGCCAGGTTCACGGTGACAAAGTCCCGGGGATAGATTCTGGTGTCGTTAATAGTGAACGCGGTGGACATGGAGTACCAAACATTTCCGTAAAGCACGAAGGGATCGAGGCACTTGGAGATATTGAGGCCGGTGGTTAAGATATAGGTCCCCCCGCCGATAAGGTCAGTTAACAATAACCTGGGGTTGAGATTTCTATAATGGCCGGTGGGTAAATCGGTGGAGAACAGGGCCGTAACCGTGGGCTTCCCGGGACCCTCTTCCACCAGGCGATATTTCACTGTCAGGTTGATGTCCCCGAGGCCTCCATAATTTGCAGACCGTTCTCCCCCAGGGCCCACCCTATCGACGTTGTAGGCCCACTTGTGGATGTAGGGGATGATGGCGTAAACTTCCATGTTGTTCATTAAACCATAGGTAAATTTCCAGTACGTTTGGAAGGACCGGAAATTGCCGCCGGCCGACACCGGGTGCCAGTTCCGGTTGAAGACGCTCGTGAGGAAACCAAAAGCAAAGGTGGGCTGAATGGCGAATTGGCCCTTGTCAATGGGCACCGCGGTGTCGGTGATGATGGGACCGAAGGTGCAAGGATACTCGTATTCCTTGCCCTCTTCTTTTCCATTTTCCTTTGCCGCTCCGTTGCCGCCATTTCCCCCAGCCTTGGCGGCAGTCGCAGCCGGGGTCTTTTCCGTCGCCGCGGCGCAGGAATCTTTGGTTAGCCAATCCGGCATGAGCATGGTCAGCGCCAACATGAGCAGGAAAACCAGAACATACCGCATCCTTGTCATACCTCTTTTCCTCCCGGTTGTGTTGTAGTGGGGTGACAACAATGCCTATGCACGTGACAACATTCCTTGACGGTGTGGTTAAGAAAGTCGGGTTCATGGGAAACGATCATGTAAGCGATGTCCAGGTCCTGGAGTATGTGGATGAGGCGGTGCCGGGTGGCTTCGTCGAGACCGGTGGTGGGTTCATCCAGCAGGAGCAACTGCGGCTCCATGGCCAAAACAGTGGCCAAAGAGACCAGCTTTTTCTCTCCCCCGGAGAGCTTATAGGTCACCCGGTCTTCGAAGTCTGCCAACCCCAGTTTCTCCATGGTCTCCCGGGCGATGCGCACCGCCTCGGCCGGCGGCTTCCCCTGGTTCAAGGGACCGAAGGCCACATCTTCCAGGACGGTGGGACAGAAAAGCTGGTCGTCGGGGTTTTGAAAGAGCAGGCCCACCTGTTGCCTTACTCTGACAAAATCCTGCTCTTTTTTGACTTCCTCCCCGAAAATGACGATGCTGCCTGCCTGGGGACGCAGAAGCCCCATGATCAGGTGCAGCATGGTGGTCTTGCCGCAGCCGTTGGGGCCGATGAGGCCCAGGTGGTTGCCCGGCAAAAGCTGAAAATTGAAGTCCTGGAACACCGGCTGGGGGGCTCCGGGGTAGGTGAAGGTGATATTGTGGAGTTCGATTATGGGTTCGCTCATAGCATCCTCAGAGAAGGCAAAGTGCATGGTTTTTTAAATAAGGGAATATTACTCATCTCGGTCCCCCCTCACCCCTGCCCTCTCCCCCCATCGGGGGGAGAGGGGGTATTGCCGAGGGTTCTTTCTTTATCCCCTCTCCCCCATTGGGGGAGAGGGTTAGGGTGAGGGGGATTAAATTCAAGTGCTTCAGGCAGTTCAAAAATACGTTACCCCCTCAGCCACTCCAGATAGAAAAGCGCCAGGAGGCCCAGCAGGGAGGCTGCCAGGAAAACCCCGTCCCGGCGCTGCCAGGCAAAGGTCTTGAGGCTGTAAAAGGTGCCGTGGAAACCCCGGCAGAGCATGGCCTGGAAGACGCGCTCGGCCCGGTCGAAGCTCCGCACCAGGAGCATGGCCGCCAGATAGGCGTAGGAGCGGTAGGTGTGCATATTGGTGCGCGGCTGAAACCCCCTGATTTTCATGGCCTGGACCAGACGGCGGTACTCCTGCTCGAACACATAAATGTAACGGTAAGTAAACAGGAGCAAATGACACAACTTGTCAGGGAGGCGCAGGTGGTGCAGGGCCTGGCCCAGGGTGACGATGGGCACCGTGGCAATCAGGGCAATCAGGGCGATGATGATGGCGTTACTTTTCAGGGTGATCAAGCCGGTGAAGGCGAGACCCTCCCGAGTAGCGGCCAGGGGCCCCCAGCGCCACATCTCTTCTCCAGGATATGTGAAAGGGAGCACAAGCCAGAGAAAAAGAATAAAACTGTTCACCATGAGCAGACGGACCATGACTTTTTTCAGAGGCAAGCGGGCCAGGGCCAGATAAAAGAGGGCCAGGGCCAGACCGCCCAGGGCCACGGCCTGGGATTTGCTTGCCGCGATGAGGACGGCAAAGAGGGCGGCCACCACGATCTTGCCCCGAGGGTCCAGGCGGTGCGCCAAAGAGTGGCCTTCTGAAAATGGTTCCTGGATGGCGCTCAAGAGTCTTTCTTCCTTTTGCTCTGGAAGTAGGCCCACAAACCGAAAAAGCCCATGATATAGCCGATGCCGCCGAGGATGTCCGTTAGCGACGTGCGGTGAATGGTCAATTGGGTGAGCATTTCCTTGATGGGGGCGAGCTGGTGTTCCAGGGCCTTGTTTATGGCGAATTCCAGGGCTTGTTGCTCCAGGTTGAGGGCTTTGGCTACTGGATCCCCTGACGGCGCAACTTGAGATGGGAGCACAGGCATCTTGCCTGTGTTGGCGCGTGTTTCGTCCAGGGGGGGGGCCGCGGCCGGGGAGTGTGGGGGAGCGCTTTTCACGCCACTGAGATAGCTGTCGGCCTTGAGCAGCCACTCCCCCCTGTGGCCCATGGCCGCTTCCACCACGATTTTGAGATCCATCTTCTCGGCTGCGGCTGCCGTCGGGATCTTAAAGGAAAATTTACCCTGGTCATCCGTTTGCCCGGTCAAAAGGGTCTGTCCGGTTTTCTGGTCCTGGACCATGACCTTGCCCTGGCGCACCGGCGTGTCGGGAATAAACTTGCTGTCCGTGTGGATGGTGTCGCCCTCACCGTAGGCAAAAACCAAAACCCGGTGGGCCTGGGCGGCAGTGGCCAGGGCCTGGAGAACCAGGATGATGACCAGCCCCTGCAGCCAGGAGGTCGGCCATTTTCCCGGCCAGGGCCGAATTCTTTCAGGCATAGATTCCCTCCAACATTTCCGGGCGGACTTTCTGGAGAAACAGAAAGACAAAGAGCGTAATCAAACCCTCGATAATCATCACCGGCACATGGGCCAACGCCACCAATTCGGCCACCTCCAGAAAACCCTGGCCGGTGAAAAGAAGAGCGACGGCCACCAGCACAGCACTCAGCAAAATGGCAGTGGCCCCGCAGGCAAAAGCCGCGACCCGGGCCAGGGTTCCCCCCCGGCGCAGCCAGCCCCGGTAGGCATAAAAACACAGGACCGCGGGCACGGCCATGGCCACGGTATTCACTCCCAGGACGGTGAGGCCTCCGAATTGGAAGAGCAGGGCCTGCAAGAACAGCGCGATGAGAATGGCCGGGAAGGCCAGCCAGCCCAGGAGCAGGCCCATGAGGCCATTGAGAACCAGGTGTAAGCCCACGGGACCCACCGGCACGTGAATCAGGGTGGCCACGAAGAACGCGGCCGATAAAACGGCCACCCGGGGGATGGCCTCATAGTCCAGTTTCTTAAGGCCGATGGCGGTGCCCACGACGGCCAGGGCGGCGCCCCCTGCCAAGACCGCAGGGCTCAAAACTCCTTCGGAAATATGCATATCTTATCCAGGCGTACGGTTTTGCTGTAGAAGGCTTGGCTTGTGCCGCCCCATCTGATGCCCATAAAAAAAGCCACGAAAGCCCCCTCCCTCAAGGAAGGGCACCAGCCTTCGTGGCTTTAAATTCTCGCTTGGTGTTGCTCGGACGCTCCGGGGTTTCTTACCCCGATCTTTCACCGGAATGTATATTGGAGGTATTGAACAAATGCAAGAAAAAAATTCGGGATTAACAAACTCAAGGCTATGAACTCAAAATGGTCATTCTGAGCGAAGCAAAAAATCTTTTCTTTTCAATGAGTTGAGACCATTCACTTCGCTCAGGGTGACAGAAAATAGAGGTTTTGAAATAGGTTCCAAGCAAGGACAAGCAAGGAATAATGTTTAAGGCCTGAAGGGCCGATATGCCCTAAAGGAAATGCAGACACCTAAGGAAAAGGAAAAAAATTCAATTTCCCCACAGAAGTTGATACACTGCTGCCATGTCTGCCTCTTCTGTTCTGGGCCGGGGGCTCGTGGCCAGGCCGGGGTATCCCTTTATCGGCGCGGCTCTCGGACTGACCCTGGTTTTTTGGCTCCTTGGCTGGGGTTTCCTGGCTTCATTGAGTTTTATGGCCGCTGCCTTTTTCCTCAATTTTTTCCGGAACCCCAAACGCCTGATCCCGGCTGATCCGACGGTCATTGTCTCGCCGGCGGACGGCAAGGTTATCCTGACGGACGAGGTCCAGGAAAACGAATTTTTGCAGGGCCCGGCCAGGCGGGTGGCCATTTTCATGAACGTCTTTCGACGTGCACGTCAACCGGGCGCCGGTGGCCGGGCGGGTCCTCCTCTCCCGGCACCGCCCGGGGCGCTTCCTGGCCGCGTTCAAGGAGGAGGCCGCCCGGGTGAACGAGCAGCAGGTGATCCTTTGGGAGACCCCCGCCAATCAGCGAGTGGTCACGGTGCAGATCGCGGGTTTGCTGGCCCGGCGCATCGTCCCGGCCGTGGAGGAAGGGTCGGTGGTGCCCAAGGGCGGGCCCATGGGCATGATCTGCTTCGGCTCCCGGGTTGATCTGTATTTGCCCCGGAATTGTGATATAATTGTCAAAATTGGCGACCGGGTCAAGGCCGGAGCAAGCATTATCGGGCGGTGGTCGTGATATCAAGTCCCCATCGAATGGGAGAAATTGTAGGGGCGTGATTCATCACGCCCGTTTTGAGGCGCAATGAATTGCGCCACTACAAAATTACCTGTTAATTGCCTTAATGTTATACAGGCGGGCATTGTCCAACACTTCATAAGGACTGCCAGGGGCGAATATGGGTTTCAAAAGAAAACGCAAAAAGAAAGACCGGCGCAAATTCCGGGGGACCTATCTGATCCCCAATCTCATCACTACGGCCAGCCTGTTTTCCGGGTTTTTCGCCATTGTGGCCTCCATTAACGGCCGTTTCGAGGCCGCGGCTCTGGCCGTGCTGGTGGCCATGGTGCTGGACGGTCTGGACGGCCGGTTGGCCCGCCTGACCCACACCACCTCGGGTTTCGGGGTCCAGTACGATTCCCTCTCCGACCTGGTGGCCTTTGGGGTGGCCCCGGCGCTCCTGGTCTATCTTTGGGCCCTGAAAGAATTCGGCCGCTTCGGCTGGGTGGCGGCCTTCCTCTTCGTGGTCTGCGGCGCCTTGCGCCTGGCCCGCTTTAATGTGCAAACCGGCTCCATCGATCCCCGCTATTTCAACGGCTTGCCCATTCCGGCGGCGGCCGCGTTTGTGGCCACCGGGGTGCTGTTCTACCTCACCCTTGGGGACTGGGCCCATTTGCGCCACATTTATGTCCTGGTGACCATCTATGTCCTCTCTTTTCTCATGGTGAGCAATATCAAGTTTTACAGCTTCAAGAAACTGGACATGTTCAAGCGGCACCCCTTCCAGACCCTGGTGGCCCTGGTCCTGATCTTTGTGGTGGTGGCCACCGAACCCTATGTCATGGGCTTCGTGCTCACCGCGGCTTATGTGCTCTCCGGGGCTTTGAGCACCTATTATTATTACAGCCGTCCCCTGGTCCCTGAGAAGACCGAGGAGGAAACGCCCAGTCCCACTCCTTCCAATCCCTGAGGCCTCTCTCATCTCTACGGGTCTGCGCCCATGCCCCAGCCACGCGCCCCCAGGAAATCTGTTCTTTATACCATCATCACCGTTCTTATCGTCATAGTCGCCCTGGAATTGGGCCTCCATGCCATTGATTGGGCCGCAGGCCGGGTCAAGACAAGCCCCGAGAAAATTCCCTGGCGGGGACTTTACACCGGCCAGGAGTGGGCTGCCGAACTGGCCCGGGAGTCCGATTCCCGCCGCCAAGCCTATCACCAATATCTGACCTGGATCTCCAGGCCCCAAACGGGCCGGTTTGTCAATACCGGCGGGGCTGCCGGCCGCCAGACCTGGAACCCTCCAGACCTTAAGGCCCCGGAGGCCAAGGTCTTCCTGTTCGGCGGTTCCGCAGCCTGGGGTTACGGCGCCCGGGACGACTACACCATTGCCTCCCAACTCTCCCGGCGCCTCAATGCCAGGGAGCCCCGCTTCCGGGTGTATAATTTCGCCGAGCCGGGCTATTCCTTCACCCAGGGACTTCTCTTATTAATTACGAAATTGCAGGCAGGCCTGCGCCCCGATTACGTCATCTTCTACGACGGCTTTAACGATGTGTACGGCGCCTACCAGTCAGGCCAGGCGGGAAGCCTGCACAATGTCGCCCAAGTCCGGCACAAATTGGAGAGCAAACCCCGGGAGCTTTACTGGCAGGCGGTCAAGGCCTGGTTTCAGGAAAATATTTATCTCTATAACCGGGTTTATCTGACCCTCTTTCCTCCGGCGCAAAAATTCCGGGAAGCCGGAGCCGGATTCACTGATGAAGAATTGAAAAACCTGGCCGCCGGTCTCGTCCAGTATTATGCCCGCTCCCAGGAACTTCTGGACCGCCTGGCCCAGGCCTACGGCTTCAAATACGCCTGCTTCTGGCAGCCGGCCCTGTTCACCGAGGCCAGGGTCCTGCCCCAGGAAACCAGGGCGGACGTGCGCCTGGAGGACAAAAATTTCGCCAAACTTTACCAGTTCGCCAACCAGTACCTGTCAGACCACCCCCTGCCCAAACATTTTTATAACCTGAGCGATGTTCTAAGCCAGAGAAACCAACCTTATTACCTGGACCTGGTGCACCTCACCGAAGAAGGCTACGGCCTGGTGGCGCAGCGCCTGTATGAGGTTCTTCGGAAAGACCTTGCCTTGGGGGATTAAACCCCCTGGATGAGTAGAGCCATCCAAGGGGTATGGTGTCGATCTGGAGCCGCTATCTGGAAAAAATGGATAGGGCGTATAATGGCAAGATGACCATGTCCGCCTATATCGGTTTTAGGTATTCAAAATCTATAATGATGTTTTTACGCCAGGGCACCAAGCCGGGCAGGGGAGAGCGGCTCCCACCCACCCCTGTTGGGACTGTTTCGGCGCCCGTTCTTGACAGATGGAGCCCAGGAACTATAATGACTATATCAACCGTAATAATTAATATAAAAGGTTATGGACATGCTTAAAAGGATTTCGGCCATCAAAGCCCGTCAAAATCTGGGGCAGTTGTTAAACGAGGTTTCCATAAAAGGGGATGCATTTATCATTGAAAGAGCCGGCAAGCCCTTGGCGGCTTTGGTTGACCTGGAAAGCTTGCAGAAAATCCAGGAGGACCGGGAATCCGCTTTGGCGGCGCTGCAAGAAATTTGGAAGAAAATGGCAAGCGCCAACGACCAAGAGGTGAGCGAAACGATAGAGAGGGCGATCAAGGAATCTCGGAAAACTAAAAAAGTAAAACCGGCTGCATGCTAAAGATAGTGCTCGATACCAACGTCTTCTTGAGCGGCCTTCTTTCGCCGAACAGAGCGCCGGCCAGAATTCTTGACCTGGTTCTTTCCGGGAAGTGCAAACTGGTGAGCTCCCCCCAAATCATTCAAGAAATCCAGCAGGTGACCCAGTATCCGGGGATAATCAAACTCATGAAGAAACGCAAAATAAGGCCGGAAGAACTAGCTGACGCCATCTTAAAGATATTAAGAGTTTCAGCCATAACGCCAGGAGCGGTCAAGGTTCAGGGGGTTTGCCCCGATCCCCAGGACGATATGTTTTTGGCTTGTGGGTTGGAGGGGCAGGCCGACTTTATTATTTCCGGCGACAAGCATCTTCTCGATCTCAAAACTTACCAGGGGATCCAGATCGTCAACCCCGCCACGTTGTTGGAGCTTATGGAAAGATAAACAAAATGTATAATTTTGATCCCTTCTGATCATCCGATGGGGGTAGTCCCCAGCCATGGGCCAAAGCTGCGGCACCTATTGCACTCATTGAAAGAACTTCCAGCAACCTTGGAGATATTGATATAATGCGACTAGGTTTGAATGACAGCACCAGGGAGGCAGGTTATGACACAGACCCAGGAACAATCCCTCCCCGCTTCCCAGGGGCAGGGAACTAAAGACGATTTGGTGAGCAAATTTATGAGCGTGGTCCAGGGACCGGACGGCGATCTGTTGCTTAACCTCCTGGACGTGTTGTATGATCGCATGACCGAGCAGGAGTACGACGACCAGTATTTATCTGCAGAAGATTTGGAAGCCATCCGGCAGGGGCAGGAAGACATCAAACAGGAACGGTGTCTAACCCTGGAGGAATATCGGAGCGGCAAGCGGCTATGAGCTATGCCGTCTCCCTCACGAAAGAGGCCATGAAAGAGCTTGATCGTCTCGACCGCAAGATGGAACACCGCATTCAAAAACGTCTGGACGAGCTGGCCTTGAATCCTTATGATTCGCGCATCTCAAATGAGGTGAAGATGGTGCCGGAGCAAAGATATTCACGGGTAGGGGACCGGCGCATTTTCTTTGAGGTAGAAGAACCCTCCCGACGCATTGAAATAGTGGCAATCCGGCCCCGAGGCCGGGCTTACTCGAAGAATTAACCCCCCGCCAGATGGTGTTTTCCGAGTAAACAAAATATATAATAATATTTTCTTTAGGCCCCCGTTGCAGTCGGGGTCTCCAGGAAATTAAGAATTTAAAGGGGATTTTCCCTCTTTGGGAAACAGATAAATCTTTTGTTTCCTGTTGGCTGCTTGCTGCTCTCAGTATAAACTTATCAACCCGTTGAAAATTCAGTCTAGCCGCACCATATCTATCATCCGAGGGGCAGGCCTGGATTGCCTTACCTATCTCCTGCCCAGGGCTTAGTGGTAAAAAGGTTGCACTTTTTTAAGAATATCTGTAGTATTTAAGCATCAAAGCCGATCAACTCATTATGATGATAAACCCGTTTAACTACCCACGCAGCAGAAAGTCTCAACCGGCCGGGCTGGCCAGCCTGGCCCTGGTCCTCCTCTTAGCCTGCTAGGCAGCAGGCGACCTATTTTTCTACGCACAATTTAGGGAAAAGTGTTTGGCTGTGACAATCAGTCATGGTCCTGGTATATTTGACCTTGTTTTGAGGAGGACGAGACATGCCTGAAAAAGTATATATATTCGACACCACCTTGAGAGACGGGGAGCAGTCCCCGGGGGCCAGCCTGAACCTGGAGGAAAAGCTCCAGATTGCCCGGCAGCTCGAACTCCTGAACGTGGATGTCATCGAGGCCGGTTTTCCCATTGCCTCTCCGGGGGATTTCGAGGCGGTGCAGGCCGTGGCCCGGGAGATCCGGGGGCCCCAAATCGCCGGGCTGGCCCGGGCCTTCGAAAAAGACATCGACGCAGCCTGGGAGGCCGTCAAAGGCGCGGCCCACCCCCGCATTCATACGTTTATCTCCACCTCGGACATTCACCTCAAGTACCAGATGCGCAAATCCCGGGAGGAGGTCCTGGAGATGGCGGTGGCCGCGGTGAAGCACGCCGCCCGCTACTGCGCCAATGTGGAGTTCTCCGCCATGGACGCCTCCAGGAGCGACATCGACTATGTGGCCCAGGTGTTCGCCGCGGTCATCGAGGCCGGGGCCACCACCTTGAACTTTCCGGACACGGTGGGCTACGCCATCCCCGAGGAGTTCGGGGCCAAGATCAGATACCTGGTGGAAACTGTCCCCAATATCCATAAGGCGGTGATTTCGGTGCACTGCCACAACGACCTGGGGCTGGCGGTGGCCAACTCCCTGGCGGCCGTCAGGAACGGCGCCCGGCAGGTGGAGGGGACCATCAACGGCATCGGCGAGCGGGCCGGCAACACCTCCCTGGAAGAGGTGGTCATGGCCCTGGCCACCCGCAAAGACTGGTTCGGGAAAGATGCCGCGGAGGTTCACACGGAAGTCGTCACCCAGCACATCATGAAAACCAGCCGGCTGGTGAGCAAGCTCACCGGCATGATGGTGCAGCCCAATAAGGCCATCGTGGGGGCCAACGCCTTCGCCCACGAGAGCGGCATCCACCAGGACGGCGTGCTCAAAGAGGCCAGCACCTTCGAGATCATGAAGCCCACGGACGTGGGCATTAAGAAAAGCACCCTGCCCCTGGGGAAGCTCTCCGGCCGCCACGCGCTCCGGGAAAAGCTCAAAGGTTTGGGTTTTGTCCTCAACGAAGAGGACCTGAATGTCGTGTTCACCCGCTTCAAGGACCTGGCGGACCGCAAAAAGACGGTCTTCGACGAGGACTTGACTTCCATCGTGGAAACCGAGGTGATCTACAAGTCGGTGCCGGAATACTACCGGCTTCTGGACCTGGTGGTCATCGCCGGCACCATGGCCAAACCCACGGCCACGGTGAAGATGGAAGTGGGCGGGGAAATCCGCCGGGGCGCGGAGTTCGGCGACGGCCCCATCGACGCCGCCTACAAGGCCATCACCCACCTGGCCCACGTGAAGTGCAACCTGCTGAAATTTTCGGTGAGCTCCATCACCGGCGGCACTGACGCCCTGGGGGAGATCAGCGTGCGCCTGGAAGAGGACGGTCACGTGGTCACCGGCCAGGGCGTGGACCCGGACATCGTTACCGCCAGCGCCCGGGCTTACATCAACGGCCTGAACCGCCTCAAGTTCACCAAAGAAATGGGCCCCAAAATGGGGAAGCCTGAGGAGATGTGAGAAGAAGTGGGGGGAGGGCCAGGGATCTGAGATCCCTGCCCTCCCCCCACACCCCCCTCCCAACCCGCTTAATGATCCGAGAAGTCGGGCCTGTGGCCCGACTTCTCGGACAGATAAAACAGGCAAGGGATTGGGGGTGGGGGCGTGGGGGAGGGGGAAAGGGGCCACCGCCCCTTTGCCCCCTCCCCCACAACTACAAGTTAGGAGAAGAACATGGCGAAAGCTCAGACAATTACACAGAAAATTCTGGCCGTGCATTGCGGCAAAGACCACGTGGAGCCGGGGGAGTTGATCCTGGCCAAGGTGGACATCGCCCTGGGGAACGACATCACCGCGCCCATTGCCATCAAGGAATTTCGGGAGTCCGGGGCCAAAAAGGTCTTCGACCGGGAACGGGTGGTGCTGGTGGCGGATCATTTTGCGCCCAACAAGGACATCCCTTCGGCCATCCAGTGCCAGATCCTGCGAGAGTTCGCCAAGGAGCAAGATTTAGTGCATTTTTACGACGGCGGGGATATGGGGGTGGAGCATGCCCTGCTCCCCGAGAAGGGCATTGTGGCCCCCGGCGACCTCATCATCGGCGCGGACAGCCACACCTGCACCTACGGGGCCTTGGGGGCCTTTGCCACCGGGGTGGGTTCCACGGATTTGGCCGCGGCCATGGTCACCGGGGAGTGCTGGTTCAAGGTGCCGGAAATCGCCCGGTTTGTCTATACGGGCAAATGCGCCCCCTGGGTCACCGGCAAGGATTTGATCCTCCAGACCATCGGCGATATCGGCGTGGACGGAGCCAGATACATGGCCATGGAGTTTGTGGGGGAGGCCATTTCTGCTCTGAATATGGCGGAGCGCTTCTCCATGGCCAACATGGCGGTGGAGGCCGGGGGCAAAAACGGCATCATCGCCCCGGACAACACCACCCTGGCCTATGTTCAGGGCCGGGCCTTGCGGCCTTTTAAGGTGTATGAAAGCGACCCTGGCGCACACTATACCTATGAAAAAACCTATGACGCCGGCAAACTGGAGCCGGTGGTGGCCATGCCGCCCTCTCCTGAGAACGTCGTCCCGGTGCGGGACATCGGCACCGTGGCCATTGACCAGGCGGTGGTGGGATCCTGCACTAACGGGCGCCTGGAGGACCTGCGCCAGGCGGCTGAAGTGGTCCAGGGCCGCAAGGTGGCCAAGGGGGTGCGTCTCATCGTCATCCCCGCGACACCACTCATTTACAGCCAGGCCATGGAGGAGGGCCTCTTAAAGATCTTCATGGAGGCGGGTGCGGTGATCAGTCCCCCCACCTGCGGCCCCTGCCTGGGGGGACACATGGGCATCCTGGCTCCGGGAGAGGTGGCCATCGCCACCACCAACCGCAACTTCACCGGGCGCATGGGCCACCCCCAATCCAAGGTCTACCTGGCCAACCCTGCGGTCACCGCGGCCAGCGCCATTGCCGGGAAAATTGTCCATCCCGAGGAGGTGCTGGGCCGCGCCGCGGCGTAAAGAAAATCGAGGGGATAGAATTGAGGGAGGGGGCCAGGGGTTTCACAGGTGAGGACACCTGTGCCACTAACCCCTGCCCCCTCCCTCAAGCTCCCTCCCCCAACCCCTTAAACATTCACGGTAGGACGGGCTTCCAGCCCGTCCAGGCACGGGCAGGATGCCCGTGCTACCAGGAATAATTCGGGAGCACAGGCTGCCAGCCTGTGCAGGAACAGGCAGGATGCCTGTTCTCCCAGTTATATTCGTTGTCAAAAAATTTTTCTTATCCCCCCTCACCCTCTCCCCCCGCTGGGTGGAGAGGGGATAACTAAAAGAAACTTTTGGCAAACGGTATAAGAAGTGGAACTTGAGGGGAAGGGTGGGGGCGGGTTTCAAACCCGCCCTCTCTGAAAAATCCTTAACGTTAACTCCCTTCACTTCTCCTGGCCAACACCACCCTGGCAATACCCTGATAATCATTCATAGCCTTAAGTGCATCATAGGCCCCGGTTTCCTCCAGGAAACCCATGACCCGTTCCGCCTGGCCATCCCCCACTTCCAGGGCCAGCCAGCCGCCGGGCTGCAAATAGTGATGCGCCTGCTGGGATAGGGGTTCCAGCAAGGCCAGCCCATCCTCTCCCCCCAGGAGCGCTTCTTTGGGTTCGTAGTCTCTAATTTCTCTAGATAAATGCTCCCATTCTTTTCGGGGAACATAGGGGAGATTGGCCACAATCAGGCCAAAACTGGGCAAGGGCCTGAACGGCGAAAGCAAGTTTCCTTGCACAAAGGAAATCCTTTCCGCCACTTCATGTCGCCGGGCATTTTCCCGGGTCACCAGGAGCGCCGCCGCCGAAATATCCGACGCCACCCACGTTAACTCCGGCAACTCCTTGGCCAAGGCCACCACCACCGCTCCGGAGCCTGCGCCCACATCGAGGGCGAGGGGTCTGTGAAGACGAGGGCCGGAGAATTGCCAATCCCCCGCCTCCCCCCCAAACTCCCTTGCCAACCCCTTGTAGGGGCTTGATTCATCAAGCCCTGAGGGCGCAATGAATTGCGCCCCTACATTTTTTGGGGGAGGGGTTTCAGCAGGGGAGGGGATAAGGCTTGGTGGCACAACCTCGCCAGCCTGTGGAACCCTCCGGCCCTCTTCCCTGAACACCTTTGTCACACTTTCCACCAGCACCTCGGTTTCCGGGCGGGGGATGAGGGTGGCGGGGCTGACCAGAAAGTCCAGGGACCAGAACTCCTTGTGGCCGGTGAGGTAGGCCACCGGCTCCCCCAGGCGGCGGCGCACGATGAGGGCTTTAAAGACAGCCAGTTCTTCGGGGGTGAGGGGCTGGTCGTGGCGCAGGTAGAGGTCGAGGCGGCTTAGGCCCAGGGTGTGGGCCAGGAGGATTTCGGCTGAGGCCCGGGGCTCGGAGACGCCCCTTTCCTCAAAATACCCGGTGGTCCAGCGCAGGAGCGAGAGAATGGTCCAGGAGACCTGATTGGTGGACATTTATAAGATATTAAATTTCATGGCTTAGTTTTTGGAAAACTGGAACGTTCTCTGATGAAAATCCTTCTGTTTCCAAACAAGCCCATCTTGATGAACAAATTCTCGAATCTATGATCTTTAGAAACTTTAATCAATTGTCTCCTATAGGTTTGATAATGGTCAAAAGTGAAGTCATCAAAACTTATGAAAATATAAATTAATGCCTTAGTTTCAAAATTACTTATTTGTTGATTTGCTGCATTGACTGCATCAGAGAATTTGTTGAGAAATCCTTCACTCAATTTTTCATAATCAGTATTATTATGAATTGAAAAAATATTTCTACGCTTGTTTATCTCATCGTTAGAAATTCCCAATGACTTAACTTCACAATATTTTTGATCATTTTTAAATCTAAATGTAATGTCTGAATTGCTTCTATTCCTTTCTTCTTTGACAAATCTGACATTCTCAAATCCCTTGCTAAGTAAATATTTATATGCAAAAGCTTCGTTTAATATGTTTAAGAAACCTTGTTTCTTCTGGCCTTCCCTATGGTTTAGAAAATGCCTTAAAGCTTTTTTCTTTAGGATTTGCCATGATTCATCGTCAACCGCCATCAATGCCTTATTGTAAGTATTGTAGTATTTCCTAATTAGATTATTCTGACATTTCATTTCAAAATTTGAGAAAAAATTGTCATCAGGATATCGACTCCTCACGCAGGCTATTAACTCTCTAATTCGATCCATGGTTCCCAAAATAAAAGTATCTTTTTACCGAAAACAGAAAACAGAAAACAGAAAACTGAAAACTGCTTTTATCCCTGCAAGGCCTGGGCGCGGTAGTGGGTGGTGAGGCCCTGGATGAGTTCGTCCAGGTCGCCGTCCAGGACGGACTCCAAGCGGTAGAGGGTGAGGCCGATGCGGTGTTCGGTTATGCGGCCCTGGGGATAATTATAGGTCCGGATGCGCTCGCTGCGGTCGCCGCTGCCCACCTGGGTCTTGCGCTCCTGGGCGATCTGGCGCTGCTGCTCCTGGTTCTTGAGGTCAAAGAGACGGGCCTGGAGGACCTTGAGGGCCTTGGCCTTGTTTTTGTGCTGGGATTTTTCATCCTGGCAGGTGACCACGAGCCCCGTGGGCACGTGGGTGATGCGCACCGCGGAATCCGTGGTGTTGACGGATTGGCCCCCCGGACCGGAGGAGCGGAAAACGTCGATCCGCAGTTCCTCGGGGCTGATCTGCACGTCCACGTCCTCGGCTTCGGGCAGCACCGCCACGGTGACGGCAGAGGTGTGGATGCGTCCCTGGGATTCGGTCTCCGGCACCCGTTGCACCCGGTGGGTGCCGCTTTCAAACTTGAGCTGGCTGTAAACCCGGTCCCCCGAAATCAGGGCGATGATTTCTTTGAGACCCCCGAGCCCCGTGGTGGAAAGGCTCATGAGCTCGATTTTCCAGCTCTTACGCTCCGCCAGGCGGCTGTACATCCGGTAGAGATCCGCCGCGAAGAGTGCGGCCTCCTCCCCGCCGGTGCCGGCCCGGATTTCCAGAAGCACGTTTTTGTCGTCGTTGGGGTCCTTGGGCAGGAGCAAAACCCGCAGCCCTTCTTCTACCTGGCCGAGCTGTTCTTTCAAAGATTGGACTTCCTCCCGGGCCATGGTCTTGAAGTCTTCGTCGGAGTCTTCTTCCTTGAGGAGGGACTGGCTGTCGGCCAGTTCTTTGCTGAGCTGCTTGTAACGCCGAAACGCCTGGACCAGGGGGGTGAGTTCAGCGTGCTCTTTCATGAGCTTCTGGTACACCTCCTGGACCCGGATGACCTCAGGGTCGGACAGGCGCTCCTCTATCTGGGCAAACTGCTGTTCGATGGTTTCTAAACGAGGCGATATCATCATCAGTCAAGGGTCGATTTATTAGAATTTAACTTTCTAAATATACTGGAAAGTTCGCTGGTTGGCAATGCGCCCGCAGATGGCCGCGGTGTCAGCTTGTCGCCAATCTTCGAATGATTTCGGGAATGGTATTCAAAGCCAGGTAGGAGATGGAGCCGCCCCCCAGGACTACCTGGAGGGGGATGCCGGTTTCCTCGGAGACAAACAACATGAGGTCGCAGATTTCGAAAAACGCCTCCTCAGAAAGCCCGATGGAGCCGTAGTCGTCGGCGTGGGTGTCAAAGCCGTAATACCACAGCAACAGGTCCGGCTTAAATTGGGGAATGCGGGGGAGTTCCCGGCGCACTTTATCTACGTAAAGTTTATTGACGTCGGTTTTCCAGCCCAGCCGGTAAACGTCTACGTCTACCTTGGTGCCGTCCGGGGAGACATAGTCGCCGCCGCAGAAGCACAGGTGCAGGACGTCGGGATCGTTCTGGACGAGCTGCCTGGTGCCGTCGCCGTGGTGGGCGTCGGTGTCCACGATGGCGAACCGCCGCCAGGGGCTGATGTCCCGCACCCGGGTCAGGGCGATGACCACGTCGTTGAAGCAGCAGGCCCCCCAGAACTGGCGAAAGCCGGCATGGTGGCCCCCTGCGCCGATGAAGCAGAAGGCCCGGTCCAGCTCTCCTTTAGCCAGGGCCTCCATGGCCGCCACCACCCCGCCCACCGACTCGTAGGCCGTGGAGCACATGCCGTCCCGGGCCACCAGGGGAATAATTTCCGGGGCGTGCACCTTGAGGATGAGCTCTTCTATCACTCGGGGGGACTGGAAGAGCCGCACGTTGGGGAGTTTGAGAACTTCATCCAGGGCTTCGGGGAAATCCCGCAGGCGGTTCCCCACGGTCATGTAGCTCTTGCGGCTGAAAGAGGGATGGTAGTAGATGCCGACTTGTTTCATGAAAAGTCCGAAAGGCTATAAGCGGTAGGCCATAAGCTATAAGCCAAAAGAAAAAGCTTATATCTTACTGCTTAAAGCTTATAGCTTTTATATTGGCTCTCTTCCCAGATCATTCTCTTTAAATTTTCTTGGCTCTTTTTGCAGGTTATGTCCCCAACCGCTCCTCCCAATCCTGGTACTTGGGGAAAAAGAACCAGAAATAGAACAGGGACAGAAACATGAAGGTGTAAAAGTCCATGGCGTTGCCGGCCAGCAGAAAGAGAATCAGCCCCAGGAGGGCCACGGCCTCGCACAGGGAAAAGGTCATAATGGCAGCCGTCATCAGTTGCCCTACGGAGCGGGATCCCAGAATTTTGGGGAGCCATTTGATGACAAAAAAGTTGATCAGGGCCAGGGCCACAAAGATGTATTTGATGGTCTGGACTTGGTCCGGGGTGAGGTTGGCGTAGCCGGTGAAAGGCGCCATGACTCTTTTCAAAACCTCCACCACCACGGCGTAGAGGAACACCGAGCCGATCATAGCCAGCCCGATGAAGTTGGCGGTGAGGTAGCGCATTTTCAGGGGGGTGGTGTCCAAAGGGGTGCCTTATTTAGTTCAGAATTCAGTTCAATGTTGACACCTTTGCGAAAGTCCCAAAAACTGTCATTCTGAGGGAGCACAGCGACCGAAGAATCTCATAACTCTTTGAAAATACGAGATCCTTCGCCTCGCTCAGGATGACAAAAAGGCTCTTCGCAGAGGTCTCAGGTTCAGGGTCCAAAGTAACAGAGCAAAATTTTTAAAGAATCAAAGCTTATAGCTTAAAGCTTAGAGCTTATTGCTTACAGCTTAACTCCCGACTACAAATCCGCGCTGGTCAACATGGACCTGAGCATGGAGACCAGGAACTTGGCGTCATCGGGACTCAGATTGTTGATGGCCGAGTTAAACCGCTCCACCCGTTCTTTCTTTTCCAGGAAATGGGAAATATCCGCGGTGAGCCGGACCGCGTCTTCCAGGACGCCGTGCACTTCCATCAGGGATTGGGGGGCAGCCGACTGGCCTTCAAAGCGTTCCAGGACGCCGCTGAGACGGCGGAACTCATTGCGCCACTCGTTCAGGTCGGCCTCCATTTTGGTGTAGCCCTCGGCGTCGCCCACCACCCACAGGCCCACCAGTTGCCTGTCCTCGGGAGTGAGCGCGACGTTATTTTCCAACTTTTGCAAGATGCCCAGGACGGCCTCGGCGGTGCTGGCCTGGATTTCCTCTCTGGCCTTGGCCTTAAGCTGCACCAACTCTGAGCCCACCCGGGTGAAATCATCTGCGGCGCCGCTTCCTGAGACACTGTTCATGATCCGGGAAATCCCTTTGAGAAAATCCATAATATCCTCCATGCGTGGCGCAAAATTATCCAGCCGTCAAGGGCGAATCCGCCGCTTGCCGCGTGAACTGTAAACCTGCCGTGGCGTTTAACCGAACCGTTCCCCAACCTTGGGCTGCTTGGCCTGGATGAACTCCGGGATTTTGACTTTGCCCAGGTCCTTGGTACGGAAGCGGGTGAGGCGCACCGCGCCGCCCTTAACCGCCACAAAGATGCCCAGGTCGGGATTTATTTCCAGGATTTCCCCGGGCTGGGCCTGATGCTCTTCCTCTACAAACCTGGCGTTATAGACCTTGACCTTTTCGCCTCGGAAAGTACTGGTGGCTCCCGGTTGCGGGTCACATCCCCGGATGAAATTGAAGACGGCCCTCCCTGGTTTTTGCCAATCCAAAGCCGCCACCTTTTCGTCGCAGGGGGGGTCGTAAGTGCCCTGGCTGTGGTCCTGGGGAATACGGGGGGCTTTGCCCGCATTGATGAGAGCCACCGCTTCGATGACTGCTTCCACCCCCTGGGGATAAAGCTTGTTGAAGTAAACCTCCCCGGTGGTTTCGTTGGGGAGAATCTCCACTTCTTTTTGCAGGAGGATGTCCCCGGTGTCGATGCCTTCATCCACCCAGAAGATGGTCAGGCCGGTTTTGCTCTCCCCGTTGATGACTGCCCAGTTGATGGCGGACGCGCCCCGGTACTTGGGGAGAATGGAGGGGTGGTAGCAGATGGAACCGAGCTTGGGGACTGCCAGGACCTTCCCCGGCACAATGTCGGTGACGAAAGCCAGAACGGCCAGGTCAGGGTTGAGGGACACCATCTGGTCATACGCTTCCGGGTCCTTCATGCGCTTGGGCTGAAAAACCGGAAGGCTTGCGGCCAGGGCCGCCTCCTTGATGGGGTCCTGTTTCTCTCCCCGGTCCGGCGGACAGAAAACCCCCACCACCTGGCGGCCTTGCGCCAATAAACCCTTTAACACCTCCGCACCAAATGCCGCTTGCCCAATCAATGCAATCCGCATGATACCCTCCTTGAGCAGTTAACGGTAAGCAGTGAGCTTTCAATAGTGAGCAGTGAGCTGTAAGCAGTAAGCAGTCCCTCAGGAGCCGTAGGTTCTCTCAAACCCATGAAAAGGTCGATGGGTTGGGCGACCGCGCCCGCCATTTTTGGTGGTCAGTGGCCTCCCTCCATTCCCCGAAACTCAAAACTCGAAACTAAAAACTTATCAACTGCTCACCGCTCACTGCTTACTGCTCACTGACTAATGGTGTTCGTCCGGGGGCGCTTCCGGCTGCATCTTGGCGGCCATGGCGATGAAGACGCAGGCCACGAGAATGGCCCCTACCGAGGTGTACACCCCCGGCACTAAAAAGGCCCCCACGATACAGGCAAACACCAACATCATTAACAGGGCCTGTTTTTTCTGGTAAGCGGGTTTGGGTTTCTCGTGATGTTCATGGGTGTCATGATGTGCGGCCATGCTGCGCGACCTCCTCTGAATGCTCTCGTAATCGGCGCGATTTCATGATGGGTGTCCGCCCTGGGCAATAAAATCCAGGGCGTCCTGTAAGCGTTTACCACTTTCCTTAATGCCCAGCAGGGCAATGACGTCAGTCAGGCTGGGACTGGCGGTGCGGCCGGTGAGGGCCACCCTGAGGGGTTGGGCTACGGCCACCAGTTTGACCCCAGCCTCATCAGCCAGGCTTTTCAGCAGGCCGGTGAGGGTGTCCTCGGAGAGGTCCGGCAGATTTTCCAGGGCCTGCCTGGCGATTTTGAGAATGGGCGCGCCGGCCGGGGTGAGAAATTTCTTGGCGCCGCTTTCTTCATAAGGCCGGGGGTCCTGGAAATAGAACCGGGCCGCTGCCGCCATCTCCGCCAGGGTCTTGCTCCGGGTTTTAAGAGTAGCCGCCACCTTGGCCAGAAAGTCGGAGTTGGGCGCGGTAATGCCAAGGGGGGCCAGAAAAGGGGCCAATTCCCGGGCCAGCTCCGCGTCATCGCTGCTTTTTATATAGTGGCTGTTCAGCCACAGAAGTTTTTCATCATCGTGCACCCCCGGGGCCTTGCCCACCTGGTGCAGGGAAAAATACTCGATGAGCTCCTCCCGGCTGAAAATTTCCTGGTCGCCGTGGGACCAGCCCAGGCGGGCCAGGTAATTGTTCAGGGTGTGGGGCAGGATGCCCTGGTCCCGGTAGGCCAACACTGACAGGGCCCCGTGGCGCTTGGACAGCTTGGTGCGGTCTTTCCCCAGCATCAGGGGCATGTGCCCGAACAGGGGGGGCGCTGCGTCCAGGGCCTGATAGATCAAGATCTGCCGGGGGGTGTTGCTGATGTGGTCATCCCCCCGGATGATGTGGGTGACGTTCATGGTGATGTCGTCCACCACCACCGCCAGGTTGTAGGTGGGAATGCCGTCGGCCCGCATGATCACGAGATCGTCCAACTCCCGGTTCTCAAAGGCGATATGCCCCTTGATCTGGTCTTCCCAGAAGGTAACGCCGGTGTGGGGGGTTTTGAAGCGCACTGCGGCCTTGCCCCCGGCCGCGAGGCCCCGCTCCCGGCAGCGGCCGTCATAGCGGGGCTTGTCCCCCCGGGCCAGGGCGTTCTTGCGGCGCTCCTCCAGGTCCTCGGGGTCGCATTCGCAGTAATAGGCATTGCCTGAGGCCAACAGCCGGTTCACGAAGTTATTATAGATGTCCTGGCGTTCCGACTGGCGGAAAGGGCCTTCATCCCAATCCAGCCCCAGCCAGAGGAGGGACTCCTTGATTCCGTCCACGAAGCGCTCCTGAGAGCGTTCCTTGTCCGTGTCCTCGATCCTGAGGATAAAAACGCCCTGGTGGTGACGGGCGAAGAGCCAGTTGAACAAAGCCGTGTGGGCCCCGCCCAGATGCAGGGCGCCGGTGGGGCTGGGCGAAAAGCGCGTGCGTACCTGTGTCATGGTTTTATCCGTAAAACTCTGTGCTTTTTACCACAAATCGCTGCCCAAGGCCACAGGATTTTCCTGAGAATGGCCCCTTGACCGGGTGCAAGAGCGGGTTTATATTATAATGAACATATGGTAATAAAGCAGAGGATAGCATGCCAGAAAGAGAAAAGCACCGGTGCCGGCAACGGAGTGCCTGCGAGTGCGGTTAAGGCTCCCCGGGCGCCTCAGAAAAGGGGTACTGTATTTGTCCAGCCTGTGGAGATCGGCAGCTTCATGAACCAGGAACCCCCTGCCGGGAAACCACCTGCCCCAGGTGCGGGGTTACCCTGCAGCGGGAGTAAAGCCATATTTTCCATGGCCAGTTACCAGTGGCCAGGAACTAAAAGGAGATGCTTCCCTGGGCTCTGCATGACAATAGCGGCATCAGGGCGGGCTCTGCCTTCATCTCGTCCCCAAGCTCCTGCCTGGGGACGCACTTGGACGCCAGGCTCTGTCTGGCCCAAGCAACTTAACCCCCGGAGCTCTCCCCTTGGGTGCAAAGCAGAGCTTTGCATCCCCGAGCGGTTCCCCAGCTGGAGCTTGGGAACCAGAATGGCAAAGGTTGCCAGGGCTGGCCTCCGTGCCCGCCATCTTGGTGGGCGGTGCCCACCCTGAGAAAAACCGGTTTAGGGCATGGCGAGCGCTATCTGTGGGTGCTTCTTATACCAAGTCGCAGTCAACTGGCAATAAATATGTAGCCGCAGGCTTCAGCCTGCGCTTGGGCACGGCAAGCCGTGCCCCTATGATCAATTGTCGTTTGACTGCAACATGGTATCAAAGGATCCCAGAAGTTCAGGCGGGGTTGTGGTCTTTCTGAGCGGAAGGATTCGCGTCATTGCTGGTACTGTGAAATAACTCTTAAAAATATCAAATAATTTGTTCATTTAGAGCCCAACCCCAGGAAACCCTTACAAAAAAATGATATTTTTTTCGACATTAAGTCAGAATAACTCTTGACAATTTCAGGGGAAAGACTATTCTTTTTCTAAAAGATATCAATTTTTGCAATTCAACCAGTAACTGCGTTAGCAAGTTGGCGGTCAGTTCTCCTGTTGCAAAAACACCAACAAAGCTCCTTAAATTTTAAACCAATAGCTTAACATCTAAATCTTTTTTCATTCTAATTGAGCCACTTCGTTATATAACCACATTAATAGCAATATTGGTGTCTGTTATTCCATGGAGGGAAGGACCGATGCCGTCGAGGTGGACACCGAAGTTAGTTGTTATCAATTTACGTAGGGAAAAGCAATCAATCCCTTTAGGGTCGTTTGTACCTTAAAGGGTTTTTTATTTTAAAAAAGAGAGGTTGTATAGCATTTACTCTAAACAGCATATTAAACTCCACTTAAGGGGGATTTATTTTACTTCCCATTTAATAGCACACTTTGATCCCGGACCTGGTTATCCAAGAAAATTATGAGTTATTGCTCCGGGGAAATAATTGTATGTACCCTACCGAGGTTGAACCGCTTGTCTCCATGCCATTTAGGTAGGGGGAACATCTGCAACCAGCGCTTGGTCAAAGAACAAGATATGCGTGACATAGACCAGCTAAAGGAATCGCTTGAAATAACTTCCACAGCCATCGAGGAAGAGGCTCAGAAGATCGCCGAGACCTCGGGCCTCTTAAGTGATAATTTAGTGAAGGCTGTCAGGATAATCTGGCGGCAGCTTGTTTTTATCTGGGTCATAATGATTGTGCTCCTCATAGCTTATGTATCAATCTTATATAAAAAACCATTTGACCGGGCACCCAGTAGGCCTGACCAAAACACGACAAATAGTCATGAGTCAATATCAAAGGATATGGCCGTATCTTCTTCTGCTTTCCCATCTCCGGCCGGTCCTTCTGAATCTTTCCTCACGCTTCTCAATCAGATCCGGGAAGCTCAACAAAAAAAAGATATTGATCTCTTCCTGAGTGCCTATTCCCCTGATTTCCCCGATATAGAAAAAAAACGAGAAAAGACGCTAACAGTTTGGAAAGCATATGATTTTCTTGAAATTCACTTCCAAATAAGTGATCTTCAACAGAAAGATGCATTAAATTTCTTGGGAAAAGTTGCATGGAATATTAAAGCTCAACATACTAATAACAAAAAGATTAAAATCTCTCTGCAATCCTACCAAGTTGGTTTCTCCAAGGAGTCCGGAAGATGGCTCATACAAAATCTGAAGCCCCTGAACGAGAATAAATAGGCATCACAAATCACTTTTGCGGTAATTATGTTTATTATTTATTTAATTTTTAATGATAATTAGCAATTTTTAGTGACAGTTTTGTTTTAATTTTTTTTTACATCAAGAAGTATTGACCAATTGAGATACAATAAACTTAAAAATTATTTTACGCATATCTTAGCAACTTAAAAAAGGAAGAAGAGGACAAATAAACATATTGTTGAAAATCATTTTGTCCTATTGTCAATTTATAAAATAAATCCCCAAAGAAAAATGGGGTGGATCTATGGAAAACACTTTTCCGGTCATCAATGTTACCATCATCATCATCTGGTTTAGCCTCACCTGGTGGTATGCCAAATCCACCAGTAACCTGCTGAGACATGCTCAAGAACAAGTAGCAGTCATTCAAAATCACGCTCTCGCTAAAACCCAAGAGTTTCAAAAATTCTATGCGCAAATCCATCAAGAAATTGAAGAACGCAGACAGGTAGAGGAACGGCTCGAGAGAAGTGAAGCGCGCTTCGTAGCTTTCATGCGACATCTGCCCGGCATTGCGGTAATGCGTGACGTGAACGGCCACTACCTTTTTGCCAATGAAACCTGGGAAAATTTTTTTGGCCGAGCGCCGGAAGACTGGTTTAACGAGAGCCTTAAAGAAGTTTGGCCGCCTGACCTCGCCCACCCCTTCCAAAAATCCGATCAAGAGGTCCTCAAAAGCGGACAGCCCCTGGAAACCATCGAAACCTTTGAGCAAGACGACGGCAAGCATTACTGGCTCATGAAAAGGTTCCCCATCACCACTCAGGATGACCAGGGCCTCATGATAGGAGGCATCGGCATAGACATTACCGCCCGGCGGCAAATCGAGGAAGCGCTTTCCCAGGAGAAGGAACGCTATCGTATTTTGGTGGAAGAATTACCCCTGGGGATCTCCATCATCAGCAAAAGCGGCCATTACAAATATGTGAATTCGGCCTTTGTTCAGATGTTCGGCTACACCCTGGCCGAGGTGCCTCATGGCCGGGCCTGGTTTGTCCGGGCCTTCCCTGACCACCAATACCGGCAACAGGCAATCTCGGCCTGGATAGATGACTTGCAGCCATTACGACCGAGCACCCCCAGACCGAGAACGTTTAAAGTAACCTGTAAAAACGGTTTTGAAAAATTCATCAATTTTAGGGCGGTTTCTTTGTCCACCGGAGACCGTTTTGTTATTTACGAAGACATCACCACCCGCCATCGGGCCCAAGAGGAGCTCAAGCAGTCCGAGTTCAAATATCGACTGCTGGTAAACCAGATCCCCGCCATCGCCTTTAAGGGGTATGCCGACTGGAGCGTCGATTTTTTTGATGAGAAGGTGGAGACCCTGACCGGATATCCCAAGGAAATTTTCGATTCCCGCCAGTTGCGCTGGTGTGACCTGATCCCCCCGGAAGAAATGGAGAATGTCCAAAGGATTTTTGTGGAGGCCCTGCGGACGAACAAATCTTATGTCCGGGAGCATCGCATCAGGAAAAAAAATGGCGAGTTCGCCTGGGTCCAATGCCGGGGACAGATCTTCTGTGATGCGGAAGGCAACGTCGATTTCATCAGTGGCGTCACCTTTGATATCACCGAGCGCAAACAGGCCGAGGAGGCCCTCCGGCAAAGTGAGGAAAAGTACCGCCTCCTGGTCAACACGGTGCCGGCGGTGGTTTTTAAGGGGTATGCTGACTGGAACGTCGATTTTTTTGATGAGAAAATTGAAGAGCTCACCGGCTATTCCCAGTCGGAGTTCAATTCCCGCCGGATGAAATGGTCAGAGGTGATCTTAGAGGAAGACCGGGAGTCCGCCAAAAAAGCCTTTGTTCAAGCCCTGAAAACCAATCGATCCTATGTCAGAGAATACCGCATAAGAAAGAAGAACGGGGAAATGCGCTGGCTGCAGTCCCGGGGCAAGATAATTTGCCATCCGAACGGCACCATTGACTACATAACCGGCGTATTCTTTGACATTACCAAACAAAAAGAGATGGAGGAGGCTCTCCGGGCCGAGAGGAACCGGTTGGAGACCATCACCCGCCACATGGGGGCCGGCCTGGCCGTAATTGACCGGGATTACCGGGTGGTTTGGGCCAATGAAATTCTCCGGGAGGATTTTGGGGATTGCATCGGCACCCCGTGTTATTCCACGCTCCATCAATCGTTGGAAATTTGCCCAACCTGCGGGGTCAGAGATATTTTTGAAGCAGGCCTAAACAAGACGGTGCATGAACACCAGAACACCGACATTCATGGCAATAAAATCTGGTCTGAGATCATCACTACTCCTATTCAGGCTGAAAAGGGAGAGGTGGTGGCGGCCCTGCAACTGTTGGTACCCATCACCGAACGCAAGCGGGCCGAGGAAGCCCTGCGGAAAAGCGAAAACCTCTATCGCCTGTTGGCCGAAAATGTGCGGGATGTCATATGGACTGCCGACCTGGACCAAAAAATAACCTTCGTCAGTCCTTCGGCCCAGCTCCTGAGCGGCCATAGTCCGGAAGAGATAATGAGTATGCGTCTGGAGGATCTTCTCACCGGGGCCTCTTTGGACCTGGCCCGGCAAACGCTGGCTGAAGCGGTTTCCTCATTAAAGCAGGGAACCCCGGACCTTAGCAGAACCTGGACCCTTGAAGTTGAGATTATCTGTAAAGATGGCTCCACCCTGTGGACTGAGGTGAAGGCCTCCTTTTTGCGGGATGCTGAGGGGCTTCCCGTGGGAATTCTGGGGGTCAGCCGCGATATCCGCAAACGCAAAAGCGCCGAACAAGCCTTGCGCCGGCGGGAGGCCATTTTGGAAGCGGTGAGTTTCGCCGCCGGGCGCTTCTTGCAATCCGCATCCTGGGAGGAAGACATAGAGGAGATCTTGGTGAGGCTGGGTCAGGCCGTGGAGGCCAGCCGAGCCTATATTTTCAAGAATTCTCTCCAGGAAAACGGCGACCTGTTAACGAGCCAGCGCTATGAGTGGGTGGCGCCGACCATCACCTCCCTGATTGATGATCCGCAACTGCAAAACCTTTCCTGGCAGAAGGCCGGCTTTGGCCGCTGGCAGGAGGAACTGTCCCGCAACCGTTTTATCTCCGGCCACGTCAAGGACTTCCCGCCCTCGGAGCAAGAGTTCCTTCGAGCTCAGGACATTGATTCCATCCTCGTGGTGCCCATCTTTACCGGACACCAGTGGTGGGGCTTCATCGGGTTTGATGAGTGTCTTCGGGAACGGGAGTGGTCTCTGGCAGAACTCGACGCCCTCAAGGCTGCGGCCAGCACTCTGGGGGCTGCCATACTGCATGAGCGGGCTGAAAAGGCCCTGAAAGAGTCGGAAAACAAACTGCGCTCCCTCTCGTGCCAGCTTCTGGCCGCTCAGGAAAATGAACGCAAGCGCCTTGCCGCGGAATTGCACGATGAATTGGGACATGCCTTGCTGACCCTGAAGCTTAACCTGGAATCCCTGGAAAACCGACTCAAGCCTGAGCAACTGGCCCTGAAAAAAGAAACGCGCCAGATAATCCGGTTCCTTCTCGACACCATTGAAAAAGTCCGCCGCCTTTATCTGGATTTAAGCCCCGGAGACCTGGAGGACTTAGGGCTGACCAGCGCCCTGGAGGCCCTGATCGGGGATTTTGCTGCGCTGCAAAAAAGCATCAAATGGACCGTTCACCTGGAAAACCTCGAGGGCCTGTTCCCCCTGCCGGTCCAGACGGTCATCTACCGGGTGGTGCAGGAAGCTTTGACCAATATCGGCAAGCATGCCAAGCCCCAAGAGATCTCGTTAGCCATTAAAAAAGACCCCAAACAGGTCAGCTTCACCATTGCCGACACAGGGAAAGGCTTTGATATGTCCCGGGTCTTCACCTCCAAGAAGACGCTGGGGTTGTTGGCCATGGAAGAACGGGTGAAAATCCTGGGCGGCTCCTTTGAACTCTGGAGCCAACAAGATCAGGGGACGAGAGTCTCCTTTACCATCCCGCTTGAGGAGGCAGGGAATTGACGCCTTTCAATATCATGCTGGCTGATGATCATGTCATGTTCCGTCAAGGGATCAGGGGAATCATCGATCAACTCGAAGACGTGCGCATTGTCGGCGAGGCCGGCGACGGGTTAGAACTTCTGGAGTTCCTGAAAAAATCTTCCCCTGACCTGATCATCCTGGATATCTCCATGCCGAATCTCCGGGGCTTGGAAGCCGCCAGGGAAATCAAAAAGCTTTACCCTCAGATAAGAGTTTTAATCCTGACCATGCACCAGAAAAAAGAATTTATCCGGCAGGCGTTGATTGATGGCGCCGACGGCTTCCTCCTCAAAGAAGAACCGGGGAGCGAACTGATCCACGCGGTGCAAGCTATCCGAAAAAAAGAAAAGTACCTGTCCCCCAAGCTTTCCAACATGCTGGCCAGCATCGCCCTGGGAAAGGTGGAGATCGACACCCTCTCGACCCGGGAACGGGAGGTTTTAAAGCTTCTGGCGGAAGGGAAAAAAGCCCAGGAGATTGGCCACGCCCTCTACATCAGCGTCTTCACGGTTCGCCGACACCGGCACAACATCATGAAAAAGCTGAACATCCAGAACCTGGCCGATCTGGTAAAGTACGCCATTTCCCAGGAATATATCAGCGTCAATTCATAGCCCTACAACGGTAAATTTAATCTCTTAAAGTTATGAGCCTCTTGCAAAATTCATCTAAAGGCTGAAGATTTTTCTTGGTTGATAAATTAACACCCGGTGGCACAGGCTTTCCAGCCTGTGTAAGCGCAGGCTGAAGCCTGCGGCTACATTTTGCAAGAGGCTCGTTATGATTTACCTTCATTTAATGTCATTCTGCCGCGAAGCGCAGAATATAGACCCTTCGCCTGCGGCTCAGGGTGACAGAAAAACCAGTTGTGCAATGGCTTGTAGGGCAAATCTATTCTGAGGCGCTCCCTCGCAGCCTCTTATACCGTTTTCGGTTTTCAGTTAAAAGGTTGAAAATTATCAATCAGTTAACAATTAGATTTGTTGCATCTTAAACTGAACTTGGTATTAGGGTGCCGGACCAATGTAATGTACCGCACCCGGTTTTCTGGACACAAGATTTTCTTAAGCCGCCCTGGCGAGTGAGGCCTGGGGGAGCCATTGAACCCTGGCCTGCCAGGGGCTGAGAAAGCCGTTCTTTTCCACCAGCCACTCGCGGTTGTAGGTGTCCGCAAAGTGCCGGACCGCCGTCCTCACCTCCTCGAGATTCTGAAACACCCGGCCATAGATGACCTGCTCTTTGAGGGTACGGATGAAGCGTTCCGCCACGCCATTGGTCTGAGGCTGCTCGATAAAGGCGAAGCTGGGGCTGATCCCCCAGTGTTTAAGCTGGTTTTGAAAATGATCCGACAGATACTGGGTGCCGTGGTCCAGGCGCAGGGCCAGGCCTCGGCCGGCGTCCGCCGCTACCGAGCCGACGGTAGTCATCAAACCTTGGGAAATGGGCTCCAGGGCCGCAAACCGGGTTCCCTGTTTACACACATGCCACCCCATGCACTCGGCGTTCCAGTGCTCCACGGCCACGAAGAGCCAACCCCAGCCGTCTTCCACGGTGAAGACCTTGGCGCCGTCGGTGCCCCACATGACATTGGGGGCCTGGGTAATGATTTCCCCCTCGTGGAGACGGGGATTGCCTCGCCGGCCCCGGAAGGGAGAGAGTAGATTGCTTTCCCGCATGAGCCGCAGAACCCGGCGCCGGCCCACCTTGACGCCGTCCCGCACCCGGAGGCGGGCCCAGACCTTGCGGTGTCCCTCACCCTGAAACGGCGAGGCCGCCAGGTCCGCCCGGATCAGTTCCAGGAGTTCGGCGTCAGAAAGGGCGATCTTCGGCCCCCGTTTACCTGGCGGGGCCAGGCGCGGTGGCGGCCCCGAGCCGTTGCGGGAGGCGTAATAAGAAGATCGGGGCTGCTCCCAGGTCCGGCAGACCAGCTTGACGCCGTAAGGTCTGGCGGTGTCCGCGGAGGCCGTGCAGCTCATTTCTTCGACCTCCTTTGGGCTAAAGGGCCGGGACGCCTCACCCGGGCCCACAGCAACTCGTTTTCCATGGTCAACTCGCCGAGGTGCTTCATGGCATTGTCCAACTCGGCCTTGAGGGGGTCGCCGCCTCTGGCCTTGAGGGCCTCCTCCATGCCGGCTAGAGCGGCGTTTCGCCACTGATCCAGTCGGTAAAGCTCGACGCCCAACTCCCGGGAAAGAAGCTCCAGGGGCTCGCCCCGAAGGAGGCGCAGCACTACCTCCCGTTTCCTGGCCGCCGTCCAGCGTTGGCCCTGGGCCAAGGGCCTCGCTGCTACCTCCCCAGGGGGGACTCCGGTCGGCCTCCGGCCTCCCTCCGTCCCCCCTGGGCTCATCTCACCCCTTACCTGGTCACCATCCTGCTCTCTTCCCATCTTCCGGTCCTCCTGGTCCACTGATTATCTCCCAATCCCGTGTCCAAGAAAAACGGATCCACCTTAAAACCTGTTAAGCCATGAATGACAAACTTCTACAATCCATCGACGTGCACGGTAGCCGGGAACGATTCTTTTCGCCTCGATTTCCTCGCCACGGTGCCGGACATGGGGGATATAATCCCGGTCGACCAGGCTTTGGTGTGCAGGCTTACCGTCATAACCTTTGTCGGCGTAAAGGTGCTGAGGCTGCTCTGCTGTAGGCTCTGGTCGTTGAATGACAATGCTATCCAAGACGATTTCCAGTTGAGTTACATCATGCCTATTCGCCCCGGTGACGACGATCGACAGAGGGACGCCATGCTCTTCCACCAGCAGATGGCGTTTGCTGCCTTTTTTTCCCCCGGTCCGTCGGGTTCGGACCAACCGCCTCCCGAGCCAAAGGTGCTTTGGTCATGGCACTATCAATGCTCTGCCATAACCAGGATATGCCCTCCATGTCATCATATTCCGCCAGCCCGGCTCGCCACATGGCCAGGAATACCCCAGCCTTTTCCCACTGGCGAAAATAGGCATGAACGGAACTGGGGCTACCATATATCTCTTTGGGAAGGGCCTTCCATTGGCAGCCGGTGCGCAGAACATAAACAATGCCTTCAAATACCTTGCGGTAATCCAGCGGCTTTCTGCCGCCTCCTTTTTTCCGGAGATAAGATTTGTTCGGGTCCCTGGTCGGTTGCGGTAAGAGTGGCTCCACACGCTTCCAAAAAGCATCGGAAACAGCCCATGACGGCAACCTTGACATGCGCACCTCCTTCGAGCATTTTTGAGGATATGCATGCCATTTTATTTAATAAATGTCAAATTATTTACGGATAAGCACTAAGTGATATGATGTTGGGGAGCTGGTCGCGGTTTAATGGGCGGTTCAGCCGTACGTGGAAATATTTCCTGTCGATGCTATAATCGCGCAGCTGATTCCATGCATTCCTGGTGTTGTGGGTGGTGACGGTGTCATGAAAAAGAAGCCCGCCGGGGAGAGGCCGACTCGGCAGCAGGGAGACAAGGCTCACCAGAAGCGGGGCACGAGCGAAGAGTACGCGGCGCTGGCCGGGAGGGCTTTGCTGGCCTTCGAGCACCAGGAAGCCCTGAAATGGGCCCTCAAGGCCCTGGCTCTGGAGCCGGGGTATGTGGGCATGAGGCTTCTGGCGCTGGAGTGCGCCGAGATTTTGCAGGATGAGACAACCTTCCTGTTGCTCCTGAAGGAGATGTATCGGGATGGGACTATGGTGGCCAGGGAGGGTTATCTCCTCCTGGGCCGGGTGGCCTTGGCGCAACAAGACTATGCCCTGGCCCAGGAGGTCTATAAGACCCTCCTGGACGACGCTGCCTTAGAGAAGCCCATTCTTAAGGGGCGTCTCACCAAGGCCAGGCTCAAGGAGGCCCAGCAGGGTCTCCGTCTCGCCCAGTTGATGTTGGAGCAATCTCCCGCCGTGGGGGGGCCAGCCGTTCCACTCCCCAGGCGGCGGGTGGCGGTGGCCGCGCCCACCACGCAGGTCCCCAGGGTCCAGCGGGCCAAAACAGCCAGAGCCGGACCGGCAACGCCTGCGGCGGAGCCCTCACCAGCCCCGCCCCGGCCGGAAAAACCCGAGGTCTCCAGCCGGAGCGCCCCCACCCGGAAGAGAAAAAGGGAGTCGAAGCCGGAACCAGGGCCGAAGCAGCAGGCTCCGGCGCGGCCTGCCCGGAGCAAACCGGCTGCGGCAGAGCAAGTAAACCCTTCGGCAGTGGCGCCCCCGCCTCCGCCGCAACCAGAGGCTCCCCCGCCCGAACCCCTGCCGGACCTTAAGGTCGTCTTTGCCACGGACCCGGTCCCGGTCCTGGAGGCCGTCAGGAGCCAGCGCCGCGCCGAGCCCGAGGCGGTGCAGTTGGCCCTGCAGGCCTACCGGCTATCCTTTCGGACCACGTACGACCAGCTCCTTTGCCTCCCCACCCTCAGGGACGTGCGCTCCCTCTGGTATCAGGAGGACACGGCCCGCAAAGTCATGAAAAATTTCCGGGGCCGGGCCATTCTGGCCGACGAGGTGGGGCTCGGCAAGACCATCGAAGCCGGCCTCATCCTGAAGGAATACCTGCTGCGGGGCCTGGTGAAGACCGCCCTGGTCCTGGCCCCCAGCTCCCTGGTGCCCCAATGGCAGGAGGAGCTGGCAGGCAAATTCGGCCTGGCCTTCGTCTCCACCCAGGACGAGCTTTTCCGGCAGGACCCGGAGCGGTTCTGGGGCGAGCCCTTCATCCTGGCCTCCCTCCAGACCGTCAGGAGCAGACGGCATTTTCCCGCAGTCACCTCCCGGGCCTACGACCTGGTGGTGGTGGACGAGGCCCACCATCTGAAAAACCGGGCCACCCAGAACTGGAAGCTGGTGAACGCCATCCAGAAGACCTTTCTCCTGATGCTCACCGCCACCCCGGTGCAGAACAGCCTGGAAGAGCTCTTTAACCTGGTGACCCTGCTCCGCCCTGGACATCTAAAGACCCACAAGGCTTTCAAGGCGGAGTTCGTCACCCGGGGAAACCCCACCGACCCAAGGAACCGGGAGAAACTGCGCCAGCTCTTAAAAGAGGTGATGGTAAGGAACACCCGCTCCGTCACCCAACTGCGCCTGCCGCCCCGCTTCGCCCTGACGGTGCGCCTCTCCCCCACCCCGGCGGAAGGGGAATTTTACCAGGCGGTCAGTCAGCTGGTCACCGCTCAGGCCGCCCGTTCCGATACCCGGGGGGGCGACAAGCAGGCCTGGCGCAAACTCCTGGAGGCGGTCGGCTCCTCCCCGGCGGCGGCCCTCAGGATGCTGGCCCGGCTTCAGGAGCGCTGCGGGGACGGCCTTGGCCGCCAGATCGGCGAACTTATGCATCTGGGCCGGGCCGTCCGCCAGAGTGCCAAGGTCCAGCAAGTGGTGGAGCTTCTCAAGGCCTCCCCCGAGCAGAAGCTCCTGTTCGTCAATTACCTCGCCTCTCTGGAATATCTGGAACAGACCCTGACGGAGCAGCGCATCCCCCACGCCGTTTACCACGGCGGCCTGACCCCGGCCCAGAAGCAAGCGGCCCTGGGGTCTTTCCGGGATGGCTGCCCGGTGCTCCTGGCCACGGGCACCGGCGGCGAAGGGCACAACCTGCAGTTCTGCCACGTGATGCTGAACTTCGACCTCCCCTGGAATCCCATGGAAATCGAGCAGCGCATCGGCCGGCTGCACCGCATCGGCCAGGAAAAGGAGGTTCAGGTCTATAACTTCTGCGCCGCCGGCAGCCTCGAGGACCATATCCTGGAGGTCCTGGACAAAAAGATCAACATGTTCGAGCTGGTGGTGGGGGAAATCGACATGATCCTGGGGCGGCTTCAGGGCGAGGAGGAATTCAGCGACCTGGTTTACGACATCTGGGTGCGGCATGCGGAGGAGGGCGCCCGCCGGCAGGCCTTCGAGGCCCTGGCCCAACGGCTCAAGCAGGCCCGCGGCGCCTACGAGAAGAGCAAGGAGTTGGATGAAAAACTCTTCCAGGAGGATTTTGGCGTATAATGGGCAAAATCGTCTTGGGAAGGCGTGAGGAGCGACAATAGACATGAGTCCCTCGGTTCGTTACAAAAATCTTCGCACTATCCCGACTTCGTTCTCCCCGAAATGAAACAAGCTCGCCGCGGTTTCCACTTAGCGCAGCTGTTCAAGGTCCCCTGCCAGGGGGTAGTGGTGAACCTCTGGATACAGGTGCGGCTATGACCCACACCCCCGACCCCGAACTCTTGTCCTTTGCCGCCGAGGTCCTGGAGCGGCACGGGGGCCTCATTGAACCAGGCGGCGAGGGCCTCTTGGCCCTGATGCCCCCGGACCTGGCTCAGAGTTTGGAGGCGCCGGAAGAGATGCAGCTCGGGTCCGAGGCATGGCCACTTCTGTACGGCAGCCCCCTTCTGGACCGGCTGGTGAACCTCGCCTGCCGGGAAGTGCCGGTGGCCTATGGCCGCATGGAAGTCTCCTACCTGAAGAAAGCGGGCTTCGAGCAGCTCCTGGGGCGGGACCTGGCCTTCGCCGGGGCCCAGGTCCGGGTGAGCAGCCGGGGGGAGGCCCGGGCCACTTACATGATCCTCATTTGCCACTACGTGGCCCTGAGCGATGAGCGCAAGGAAGGGGTGGTGACCCTGGGTTTCCATGAAGCCAGCGGGGCGGTGATCCCGGGTCTGGCCGATGTCTGGGAGGCTGCCAATCCCCGGTTCTACCCGGCCGGCCGGGTGCCGCCCCATTTCCCGGTGCAGCTCGAGACCGCCCTGGCCGGGGCCATGGAGAGCGCCCGGGCGACCGTGGCCGCGGAACTGAAAGGTTTTTTGGCCGGCATGCAGCGGCGTCTGGAACGGGATGTCAAAAACACCCGGGAATATTACCAGGCCCTCCACCGGGAGATGGAGGCGGGCCTGTCACACTCCCTCTTAACCGAGTCCCAACGCCGGGAGCGGTTGGCCAAAATCGACGCACTGCCCCAGGAATTGGCCCGCAAGATTTCTGACCTGGAACAGAAATACCAGGTGCGGGTGACGGTGTCCGCCTGCGCCGCCCTGCGCTTCCTGGTGGATGTGGTGCATCTCCTGCTGGAGCTCAAGTTCCGGCGTGTGACGCGCCCCCTCCGGGTCATCTGGAACCCCCTGACCCGGCGCCTGGATCCCCTGGTCTGCGAACACTGCCGGAGCACGATGCAGCAAGTCTACCCCACCGCCACGGAGGGCACGGTCCGCGTGCTCTGCTTTGCTTGCAGCCACCAGGGGCAGTGAGGACCGGCCTTTTTTGATAAAGCCAAGGGCAAAAAGGGCTGGTCGGAAAACTGACCCCCAATCCATAGGTTCGGGGTTCGAGAACCTCGGGGTCAAACCTGGGGTTTTAATAAGTTGCGCAAGTGACGAACCAGGTTGCCCAGGGTGAAGGGTTTCATGAGATAATCTTCGTAGGGCGTTTTGACGGCCGCGGCAATCTGGTCCTCGGAACATTCCCCGGTAATGAGCAGGAGGGGAATGGCCTGGTGTTTTAAGGAATGCCGCATGAGCCGCAGGAGCTCAAACCCGTCCATCCTGGGCATATTGAGATCGCTAATCACCAGGGAAAAGGGCCTTTCCTGAAGAAGGTTCCAGGCTTCCACACCATCTTGGGCTTCGGTCAGGGAGCCGCCCACGCCCAGGTGGAGGAGCATCCTTTTCAGGACGGTCCGCAGAGACGACATATCGTCGACAATGAGCACGTGCAATTTTTCAAAGAGATCCTGATCATCCGACTTGGCAGCCTTTGCGATCATTCAAGGGCCTCCGTGCTTTCCTCTAATATGGCCATTCATGTTATGGGCTGGGTCTGGGCTCCGAGCTCCCCAGACACCGGCGCCGATCCTCCGCCAGGGGCCGGGGTTTGCCTGGGGGTTACCCGTTGCCGGCATCCAATGCTTCCCGCACCATGCAGGCCAGGGCGTTAGGCCGGTAAGGTTTCTGAATAAAGAGAATACCGGGGTCTAATTTACCGTTATGGACGATGGCGTTCTCAGTATAGCCCGAAGTAAAGATAATCCTGGTTTCGGGGTGGCGTTCTTGCCAGCGGTCCACCAATTCAGTGCCGCTCATCCCCGGCATCATGACATCAGTGAGCAGCAAATGGATGGAACCGGGATACTCTTCGCCGAGGGCCAGGGCCGCCTTGCCGGAGTCCGCCTCCAGGATGGTATAGCCGTAACGCTGCAGGATCCGGCGGGCCACGCTACGCACCAAATTCTCATCCTCGACCACCAGGATGGTCTCCCGGCCCTGCCAGGAGCCTGAGGGGGCCGGCGCCTTAACCGGCTCTTCCCCTTTTTCCTGGGCCTCGGGCAGGTAGATCTTAAAGGTGGTCCCCCGTTCCTTTTCACTGTAGACCCAGATGAAGCCGTCGCTTTGCCGGATAATGCCATGCACGGTGGCCAGCCCCAAGCCTGTGCCCTTTTCTTTTTCTTTGGTGGTGAAGAAGGGCTCGAAAATGTGGGCCTGGGTTTCAGGGTCCATGCCCAGGCCAGTGTCGCTGATGGCGAGAAGCACGTAGGGGCCGGGGGTAACCTCGGCGTGGAGCTGGCAGTAGGCCTCATCGAGAAAGACCTTGGCGGTCTCCAGGGTCAACTTCCCACCCTGAGGCATGGCATCCCGGGCATTGATGATGAGGTTCATGACCACCTGCTCCAACTGCCCGGGGTCGGCCTTGACCGGCATGGTTTCCGGCCCCAACAGGGTATTCAGTTCAATATTTTCCCCGATGAGACGGCGGAGCATTTTTTCTATGGTTGAGACAATGTGGTTCAGGTCGAAGACCTTGGGCTGCAGCACCTGCTTGCGGCTGAAGGCCAGCAATTGGCGGGTGAGGGAGGCTGCCTGCTCGCTGGCCTCCAACACCTCAACCACATCCTGGTAGAAATCATCGCCGTCCTGAAGCCTGGAGAGAATCAGTTCGCTGCACCCCCTGATAACCGTGAGGATATTATTGAAATCATGGGCCACGCCGCCGGCCAGACGCCCCACGGCTTCCATTTTCTGGGATTGATAGAGCTGCTCCTCCAGTTGCTTGTGCTGGTGGAAGGCATGACTGGCCCGCAAAATATAGCGCACCCGGTGGGCCAGGAGGGGCCAGTTGATGGGTTTGGTGATAAAGTCGGTGGCTCCGGCCTCATAAGCCCGGTTAATGGAGTCAATGTCGTCCAGGCCCGTTACGATGACGATGGGGAGATATTCACCTTCCAGCAGGGTTCTCAGCGCCGAGCAGGTGGCAAAGCCGTCCATGTTGGGCATCATGACGTCCAGGAGAATGAGGTCCGGCTGGAAATCCCGAAAAACCTTCAGCGCGGTTGAGCCGTCTTCAGCCTCATCCACCTGAAAGCCGTTCTTTTCCAGGGTGGCCCTGGTCAGAAGGCGCATAGTGTGATCATCATCAACAATCAAAACTTTGGCGGATTCGCGGCTGTAATCGGTGGTTAACATGGCAGTCACCCTGAGACTTCATGCCATAATGCAGTGCGCACCCGGTCATATTCCCGGGAAATGGTGGCCAGGACAGTTTCCGCCTGGCCCAACGATTGTGCTTTGGCCATGGCTTCCAGTTGCTTGAAAAGCTCAGCCAGGATCACCGCGCCGATATTGGCGCTGCTGGACTTGAGGCTGTGCGCGGTCTGGAAGATGACGTAAGAGTCCTGCTGCTGAATCGCGCAAGACAGTTTTTCCAGCAAGCCAGGGGATTCGGTCATGTAAGTCTGGATGACTTTTCCCAACAGATCGGGGGCCCCCTCCTTTTGCAGGGAACGGATGTCGTTTAAGATCTTGACATCAAGGGGTTGTGTGTCCGAAGGATCCCCGGCGTCCTGACAGGCCGGCCCCCCTGCCGGAGGGATAGGACCGGGGTTCTGGGTCACGGAGCCTGGCTGCGCGAGGAGGCAAGGGGGCTGCGTTAAAGGATCAGGAAGGAGCTGGGGCTCCAGCCATTTTTCCAGGACTTTCTGGAGTTGGGCCTTGGTAAAGGGTTTGCTTAAATAATCATCCATTCCCGCGGCGAGACAGGCATCCCGGTCCCCTTCCATGGCGTGAGCCGTGAGGGCCACAATGGACGTGCGCTTGCGGGGCTGTTGCTGGGACTCGGTTTCCCTGATGACCCTGGTGGCCTCATAGCCATCCATTTCAGGCATTTGGCAATCCATAAAAATCAAGTCATATTGATTCCTGGAGGCAGTTTCACAGGCCTGGCGGCCATTGGCCACCACCTCCGCGTCACAGCCAAAGGTTTTCAGCATACCCAGGCAAACCTCCTGGTTTACCAGGTTATCTTCCGCCAGAAGCACCCGGACCAGGAACTGCGGGGGCGCTCCCGGCAGGGCCGGATGCTCGGCCAGGCCTTCCTCCCCGGGGACCAGAAACACTTTGAGAAGTCCGTGATAAAGTCTGGTGGGCTGCACCGGTTTGGTCAGAGAAAGGCAATGTTTGGGATCGAACCAGCTGCGCACGGGAACTTTATCTTCCATGGTGGTCAGGATGATGAGAGGGATGGCGCTCATGGCGGGGGCGGCCGCGAGGTCCTCGGATATTTCCCGGCTTTCGATGATGGCCGCCTGGAAGGGTTCTCCCCGGGCGGCCGCCTCGTTTAAGAGGGCCAGCCCCTGTTCGGCAGCGGACGCCAGGGTAGGCTGCACCTTCCATCTATGCAGGAAACGGTGCAACTTCAGACGGCAGGATTCCTCGGGGTCGATGATGATCACTCTTTTCCCCTGCAATGGAATGGTATAGTCCTGATAAGATTCATGAATAGGGGTTAGTTTGGTGAGCGGCAGGCTGAACCAGAAAGTGGAGCCTTTGCCCAGTTCACTGGCAACCTTGATTTCTCCTCCCAAGGTTTCCACAAGCTGCTTGGAAATGGCCAATCCCAGGCCAGTGCCCCCGAACTTACGGGAGGTGGAGTTGTCTTCCTGGTAAAACGCTTCAAACACTCGGGTCAGGGCCTCGGGAGACAAGCCGGGGCCGGTGTCGCTGACGGCCACCAAGATCCAGATAAGCTCTCCTTTGTCTTCCTGGAGGAAGACCTGGAGTCTCACCTCGCCCTTGTCGGTGAATTTAACGGCATTGCCCAGCAGGTTCAGGATGATCTGGCGCACGCGGCCCGGGTCTCCTAACAAGGGGTAGGGAATCTGGGGATCGATGTCGCACACCAGGGCCAGATTTTTCTTGTGGGCGCGTTCAGCCAGGATTTCCACGGCATCTTCGGCTACCTGGGCCAGATCAAACGGGACTTTTTCCAGTTTCAGTTTGCCGGCTTCAATACAGGATAGATCCAGGATGTCGTTGATGACCCCGAGGAGGGCCTCGGCGGAATGGCGGGCGTTGTCGGCGTAGCGCTGCTGTTTGCCGGTGAGGGGGGTGTCCAGCATGAGATCCAGCATGCCGAGGACGCCGTTCATGGGAGTGCGGATTTCGTGGCTCATTTTGGCCAGAAACTGGGATTTGGCCAGGTTGGCCCTTTCTGCGGTCTCTTTGGCCTGGATGAGATCGTTCTGGGAGCGCTGCAGGGCCTCAGTCATTAGGTTGAAGGAAGTGGCCAGGCTTTCCACCTCATCCCCGGTAGTAATGTGAGCCCGGGCTGATAAGTCGCCGGCGGCCACCTGCTGGGTGACCTGATCCAGAGACAAAATGGGATTACTCAACTTCCGGGCAAACCAGACGGAAATGAATAATCCGAAACACATGCAGAACAGGGCCAGCATGGCGGTGCCAAAATAGACCGTGTTGACATCGGCTTGGAATTTTTTTAGGGACAGACCGACATGGATCCAGCCCCACTCTATGCCGGAATAGCTGAAAGGATAGGTATAGTGATAGACATCCTGCCCCACCAGCTCACTTTGGGAGAGAATGCCGTTGACTAATTTCCCGGCCTGAGGCTGCCAGAAATCATGCAAGTTTTTGTTGTGCCATTTATCTTCCTGGTGGATCAGGGAAAAGCCATCATTGCGGGTAATCACCACGTAGAGGATCTCGGGATTTTCCTTTAACACTTTGACACAATGATCCACTACGGAACTGTAATCCTCCATGACGATGGAGGCGGCGGTCACCTGGCCGATGGACGTGGCCATGACCCTGGCCATGGACTCCATGCCCTCCATCAGGGCTTTCTTTTGATAGGGAATAAAGGACATGGCGATGGTGAATATGGTGATTACCACTACAATCCAGTTGAAAAACCCGGTGCGAAACAGTATGCCGAATTTCTTTTTACAATAGTTCATTTCATCTGGAAGGTGTTGAGTGTTCTGGTTATTTAAATCCATGTTTATTCCTAAGAGAAATCTATTGTAATGTAATTGGAAACCTATAAAAGTTAAGTAAATGTGAAGAAGTTAAAAAGATAATTTATTTGTCTCAATAATTCTATTTTTTTTATGAACCGTTAATTGGTAAGTATCGAATAATGCTATGGTAGATTGCATGTATTGTGGCTGAATCTAATTAATTTCTCATAATTAAAAAGGGCCATGAGTTGTTTGCTTTTGGCTGAGTTACCCAGCTCCAGAGCGCTATCAATCAGAGTTTGCTTACCACCGTTTATTCCTTTGCGCATGAATAATGCCCCCCTCGACAAGGACGGGGAGAGGGCAAGGATTTTCGTTTCAGAGCCCACCTGGGGGTTAAGCTCCACCATGGTGTCATAGGCCCAGCGGGGCACCAGACAAACATCCGCTTGCTTGAAGAAAACCGGAAAAACAGCCTGGGAGGGCTTATCCACCATTTTGAGGGACTGAAAAAACTTGGCGCTCCCCGGGAGCCCCTGCTGGATAAGGAGGTTGTCAAGCCACAGGAGGGAGATGAAGCTGGCCCCGGCGGTGGTTTGCACGAGAAGTTTCTTGTCCTGCAACTGCTTCACGTCAGTCCAGGGCGCGCTCCGATGGACAATCAGGGCGTATTCCTCGCAAGCCTGGCCATTCCTGGTCCCCACCAATACCGGTTCCAGGTTGACGCTCTGCCGTATTCCCAGGTAATCCAAGACGGACATGACCACATAGTCCACTTTTTGCTGGCGCACGGCCTCCACCACTTCCTGAATGTTGTCAAAGATGATAGTCACCGGATCGCCTTTTATAGAGGTGTTTTTCACCAACTCTTTGGTCCAGATGTTAAGGGCCACATGAACATCGTTTTTATCTGCGCCTACGAAAGAATTTGGAGCATAGCCGATGCGAATCTGTTCTTTTTCTGGGTTCGACTGCTGAGCTGCAATCGTTGCTGTTGCAAGTATTACCATAAGTATTAACAAGGCTGGCAAAATGGAAAAGCTTAGTCTCAATACTGTTTTCATAACGTTATTATCCACCACTCTTCCATGGTTTATAATGCTATTTTTTATTTTTTTTTAAGCAAATGGTGTTGTCATTCAAGTCTATAATTGTTTGCAAAAATTGTGGGTTGAATTTTACGAATTTTTCCGAATTAAAGAGGGTCAAAAGCTGCTTGCTTTTTTCTGACTCACCCATCCCTATAGAATCTTCAACAATCGCTTGCTTCCGAGCACTGGTCCCCTTGCGCATAAATAAAGCTCCTTTCGCCAGGATTGGCGAGGTGGCGAGGATTTTCGTTTCAGAGCCCACCTGGGGGTTGAGTTCCACCATGGTGTCATAGGCCCAGCGGGGCACCAGACAGACATCCGCCTGCTGGAAGAAAACCGGCAAGACGGCCTGGGAGGGCTTGTCCACCATTTTAAGAAAGCGGAAAAAACTGGCGCTTTCCGGCAGCCGTTGTTGACAAAGCATATTGTCCAACCACAAAAGAGGGATGGAGCCGGCCCCGGAATTCTCTTGCACGAGAAGCTTCTTGCCTTGCAACTGTTTCACCTCCGTCCACGGCGACAGCCGATGGATGACCAAGGCGTATTTTTCACCCACCTGACCCTTCTTGGTGCCCACCAATATGGGTTCCAGGTCCACCTTCGAGCGAATTCGCAGGTAGTCCAAAAAGGACAGGGCCACAAAGTCCACTTCCTGCTTGCGAAGGCTGTCCACTGTTTCCTCCAGGTTGGAGAAAATGACGGCCACCGGTTCAGCTTGGATGGACATGGTTTTCCCCAATTCCTTGAGCCACAGGTCAAGAGCCACCTGCACATCTCTTTTGTCCACCGCGATAAAAAAGTTTTGGGAAAAACCTAATCGGATCTGTTCTCTTCCAGGAGTTACCTGCTGGGCCGCCACAGTTTTCGTCAATAAAAAACAGATACCTATGACCAAAGAGATTTTCAAAACAGGGGACGAAGTTCTCCCTCCTATCTCCATGTCATTAATCTCCCCTATTCTTGCTTGGCTTCTGAAGAACTACGCTGGCTTGTTCCTGCCCATAATAAAACGGCGCAAGGGAATGTAAGTATTCGGTTTTGAAGGTGACCAATTTGTCATACTTTAAGAGAGTGAGAATTTGTTTTCCCTGGGGATGGGTGTGCAGTTCAGCCAGGGTCTTGGAGACCGCCTGCTTGATCTTGTCACTGTAATCCCTGCGAAAGACAATGATCCCCCGCAAAAGTGGAGGGGATTGGGCGATAATCACCAGGTCTTGTCCCATTTGTGGATTGAGTTCGGTCACCGTCTGGAATACGCGGCGCATCACCAGGCACGCCTCGGCCTTCTTGAAGAATACCGGCAGGATGGCCTGGGAAGGCTTCTCCATTTCTTTAACGCCGCCGAAAAACCGCTCGTAGGGGGGCAACCCTTGTTGTTTCAACAGCCAGTTGATCCACAAGATATGGATGGACAAGGGCGTGATCCTGGGATGCATGAGAATTTTGCGGCCCTGGAGTTGCTTTACGGAGGTGATGCCGCTCTCCCGATGCACCACCAGGAGATATTCATCCCCCACATGGTTGTGGCACGAGGGCACAAAAACCGGGTCCAAGAATACCTTATCTTTGATCTTGAGATACATTGAGGTGGAGAGAATGCCCAGGTCCAGTTTCTTTTCCTGGAAGGCCTCGGCTATAGCCAATTCGTCAGGGTAAATGCTTACCTTGGTGGTCATGGGAAATTCCGACACCTTGGTCACCTGTCTCGTCCACATTTCCAAAGCGGCCTGGGCGTCCTTGAGATCCACGTCTGTAAAGGCTACCCGGGGGTAGCCGGCATTCAGGTGGGCTGTCGGCGAGGAGGGCTCAGCCTGTGCCGTTCCTGGAAATCCCAGCCAGCCCAGGACCGCCAACAGCAGCAGCAGGGCTTTATATGATGGGGGTACGCACCTCATGGATTGACTATCACTCTGGTCAACTGCCCTGGCTCTTTCCCAGGAACTTGACGACCTCCTGGCCAACGACGAAATTGAGGTGCGCCTTGGTTTCCAGGTGGTCATAAAGAACCTTGAAATGCTGCGCCTGCATAAAGGACTCCATGATTTGCGCCTCCAGGACATCCTTGGTTTCCACCAACTCGTTCTGGTAGGCCCGCTCGTTCAACTCCCGGTTTTCGGTGGCGGCCTCCATGGCCTCCTTGGAAGCTTTGAATTGCTCCTGAGTTCGGTTCAGCCTGTGAAAGATATCCTTGACTTGGAGGGCGATGCCCTCCCGGAGGAGGATTTGCTCGGCCTCCAGCTTGTTGAATTGGGCTCGAGCCTCCTTGGTTTTGTTGAGGGTCAAAAGACCCTGGAACAGGGGCAGCTCAAACATGAGACCCACACAATAGTTGTCCTTGTTCTGCGGGGTGACCATGCCTTTGTCGTAGTTATTTTCAATGTGGGTCAAGGACCCCGTCAATAAAACCTTGGGCAGGTAGCCGCTCCTGGCCTCGGTGATCTTGGCCTGGGCCGCCGCGAGGCCCGCCTTAAGCTTGGCCCAGTCGGGATTGAAACGATAAGCCTGGCTGATGAGCTCCTCCAGGTTGGCCCGGTAAGGCTGATAAGGCAGAAGGGACTCGGTGACCTCAATCTTGGTGTCCCAGTCCAGGCCCATGGTGTTGAGGAGCGCCGCCCGGGCCAGCTTCTCGTTGCTCTCCAATGAGGCCACCAGGGTGCGGACGCCCTCCACGGTGGATTTGTTCCGCAGGTAATCGGTTTTTTTCACCCGGCCGGACCCTTTTTTGTAGAGGCTCTCCGTGAGCTCCAGGGTGACCTCCAATCTGGCCAGGGCATCGCGGCCGATCTGCTGAAGCTGTTGGGCCAGCACCACCGCATAATACATGCGGTTAACGTCATACATCACCTGCAAGTCCGTTCGCCTGACCTCCTCTTGGGCCGCCTCTATGCCGGCTTTGGCCTGCTTCACCTTGGCCAGGCGCAGCCCCCCGGTAAAAAGGGGATAATTCACATTGAGGGAAGTTATCAGGTTACTCTTATCCATCAGTTTGATGTTTTGCTCGGGCACTTGAAAACTGCTGGCGGGGGTCTGCAAGGAAATAGGAGCCCGGGGGAATCCCGGAGCAAAGGCGCCGGCAGGGATGGTTACGCTTTGCGACGGGACCGGGATGTTTATGGCCGGATAGATGAAGTTCGGGTTGTCATCCAAGGTTGAATAAGAGCCCCGGAAGGAAATCTGGGGCCAGAAGGCCGACAAGGCTTGCTGGTGTTGGGCTTCGGCCGCGGCCAGGGCAGACTTGGAAGCAGGCAGACGCTGGTTGTTCTTGAGCGCGATATCCAGGCACTCTTTCAGAGTTACCTTTCGCACTGCTGGGGGCTTCCTTTCCTGGGAACTGTCAGACGCGGCAGGATTGGAACTCGGTTCGGCGCAGAGCGCCGCGGTATGGAACAAGCCTACGGTAAACCATAGAGTCAGAATCACCAGAAAGGACCGTTTCCCAGACATTGTCAACCCCTCAGATAACAGTGATAGTTTTTTTGGTTCTTTTAAGTTATCGGCAGGGCATCCAGGATGTTTAGGGTATCTCTTGAAATATCTATACAAAGTCCCGGTCCGGGTGGCTGAAGGAGTATTGAGTTTATTCTTTGAGGAACATGGACATGGAGGAGGTGGTTTTATCCGGTTTTCTGTTTTCTGATTTTGGTTTTCGGTAAAAAACCTGCCATACGGGAGCGCTTATATTGGTTGCCAAAAGTTTTTTCTTATCCCCCCTCACCCTAACCCTCCCCCCCGCTGGGGGGAGAGGGGATTACCGGAAGAAACTTTTGGCAAACGTCATAAATTACCGGTATTGCAGCTAGGCCCGCTGGGGGGCCTCTCAATCTCTAGCCCCCCTTCTTGAGCAACCTCTTTCGGGAGCAGCCACTTATCAAGGATTTCCCGCAGTTGTTCCAGGTTAAAGGGTTTGGCCAGGTAGTCATCCATGCCCGCGGCCAGGCAGAGCTCCCGGTCGCCGGCCATGGCATGCGCGGTGAGGGCTATGATGGGCAGGCGGGAGGGGCCGGCGGCCACCGGTTTCCCGGCTCTGATGGCTTTGGTGGCCTCATAGCCGTCAAGCTCGGGCATCTGGCAATCCATAAAGACCAGGTCATAGTGCTCGCGGGTCAAGGCTTCCAAAGCCTGGACCCCATCGGAGACCACATCCACCAGGCACCCCATATGGGTCAGCATGGCTGAGGCAATTTCCTGATTGACCAGGTTGTCCTCGGCCAAGAGGATGCGGGCCGCAGCAGCAAAGGTCCTCTTTTGTGCAGCAGCAACCGGCAAGTTGTGGCGGTCTCCGTCCTTGAGGACCACGCTGTCCGGTGCCACTCGGGAGTCTTTCAGGAAGGGGATGGAAAACCAAAAGGTTGAGCCTAATCCGGGTTGGCTGTCAACCCCGATTTCTCCTCCCATAAGCGTTACCAGATGCTTGACAATGGCCAAACCCAGGCCGCTGCCGCCGAATTTTCTGGTCATGGAGCCGTCCCCCTGGCGGAAGGGCTCAAAAATCACGGACTGCACCTCGGGGGCGATGCCAATGCCGGTATCCTGGACCTCCACTCTGATTGTGGCCGTATCCGCCTGTTCCTGGACACATCTGACCCCGACGGCAATGTGTCCCGTGTGGGTGAACTTAATGGCGTTGCTTGAAAGATTAAGGAGGATCTGGCGCAAGCGAACCGGGTCTCCCTGCACCCGGAAGGGCGTTCCAGGGAAAATCCGGCAAGCGATGGCCAACCCCTTGGCCTGGGCCTCTCTGGCCAGGAGATGGACAACCTCTTCCACCAGGGCGGACAGGTGGAAGGGGATATTTTCCAGGACCATCTCGGAGGCCTCGATCCTGGAAAGATCCAGGATGTCTTTGATGAGGACCAACAAAATATTGCCGGAGTCTCTGGCATTTTCCAGCAACCGCCGCTGTTTGTCGGTGATGTCGCTGTTGAGCAGCAGATCTATGGCTCCCAGCACTCCATTAATGGGGGTGCGAATCTCATGGCTCATGTTGGCCAGGAATTGGGATTTGGCAAGGTTTGCACTCTCCGCGGCCTGCCTGGCATTTTCCAAATCCACCATGGCCGCGGACAGGGCCGCGGTGCGCTGGTCCACCATATCCTCCAGGATGAGGTTTTGCCTTCGGATGACTTCTTCCGCCTCTCTTATGGTGGTGATATCCCGGGCCACGGTAAGGATGCAGGGGGCGTCCTTGTAGACGATCTGGTTGGCTTTGACTTCAAAGGGGATTTTCAGACCCAGTTTGTGGCGCCGGGAGGTTCGATAGACCGCCTGCCCCTGTTTCTGAAGGGTTATGCTGACCAGGGCCGGGTCGTCGGGGTCGCAGATATCCTCGACCTTGAGAGCGAGCAGTTCCTCCCGGGTGTAGCCCAGGGTCTTATAGCCGATTTCATTGGTTTCCAGGATGTTGCCTGCCAGATCCTGAATCCAGACAACATCACTGACGTGATCAAAGAGTTCTCGAAAGCGGGAGTCCTCCTGAGCCTTATGCAATTGTAGCAGCATGGTGTTAAACGCCTGACTAAGCTGCTGGAATTCCATGAACTGCTTACCCGCCAGGTTAAAGCCGCTGGTATTTTCGCCGTGGGAAATGGCGCGGGCTTCGGCGGCCATTTCCTGGAGGGGGGCGCTCAGACGTTTGGTCAAAAGACTGGTGAAGGGGAGGACAAGGACCGCCAGCACCAGAAAGACCCCCCCGAAGACAGAATACATCCGGGTTTGCAATTCTTTTAAGGGATGGGTGGGAACAAAATAATGCAGGGAATCGAAGAGATAACTGCGGCCAGTAACCCCGGCCAGGGTTCCCCAGAGGTAGGGCTTGAAATCGTCATGACTGGTCAGGAGGGGATGGCCCGAGGGCGTTTCCTCTCTGAGAAAATTATCCAATCTTTTCAGGCCGCCCGGAATCTGAAAGTAAAACCAATTATTACCGATTTTATGAAGCTGACTATCTAAGAGATCGTCCAGGGACAAGTTATAGACACAATAAGCAGTTCCCAGCACCACCTCATCTCTTTTCACCGGAAGGGCGAAGATAAGGATTAACCGGTCCGGAATAAGAAGAGGTTTGGCCTCGAAATTATGAGAGCCGGCCGCCTCAATAAGGTGGATCAATTTTTCAGGTTTTTCAGGATAAAACTCACGGTCGGGTCCGCCGTAGACAAAAAAGTGGGCCCCGTTGGCAGGAGGGCAGATTTTTTTGAGCAGTTCTTTTAACTGGGGTTTCACCCCCAGCATCAAGGTGATCTTGACGGTGTTGTTGTTAGCCACATCTTCCAGGCGTTTTTCTATGTTCTGCAGTCTATCTTTGATGACCTCTTCCGCCAGATTTTTTTCGGCCCGGGCCCGAGCCAGGAACTGGGATTCAACCGCCTTATTCAGGCAATAATAAAGAGAGCCGCTGATGAAGGCCACCGTCAGGAACACGCTAACGATCAGCCGGCTCCTCAGGTAGAATGTGAAGCTGATGGAAGGAGACGGCTTGAACAACCTGGCGGCTTTATAGAACCTGATCATGCACCTGCCTTGGTCTCATTTAATCAACAGGTCGGCGGCGGACAGGATATCCAGGGGGATGACCACGCCAAGCTTTTGGGCCCGCTTGACATTGAAGACCAGGGCATAGCGTTCGGCATCGGCAATGGGAATCTCTCCGGGAGCAGTGCCGTTGAAGATGGCCACGGCCATATTGCCGGCTTGCTTGCCCATGGCCTTAAAATCGACGCTCGCCCCGCCAAAAAGCCCCAGGCGGCAATAAGAATAATTGATGGGCATGGCCGGCTTCCGGCATTTTTTTAAATCCCAGTCGATCATTTGGGGCGCCGTGTAGACCTTGCCTTCCTGATCTTTGAGCATGACCGTCCCCAAATAATAGGCGCCGGTGGCCTTGTCACGATTAATCTCATCGATTTCCTTGCGAAAATCCTCCCAACTGGCGATAACCCGGGGCTCGACCTGGCAGGGTAGGGGAGGTCCGCCGGCCAGTTCCAGGGCCACCTGACGGGCAATGGCTTTCCCGGTGGGGGACTGGTCGGTAAGAACCCGGACCTTTTTCAGGTCAGGCAGGATATGGCTCATAATTCTGACCGCGTCTTTGATATGCAGCTTTTCATAGACTCCCGTAACATTATGTCCGGGGCGTTCCCGGCTCTCCATGAACCTGAAGGAGTTGCTGTAATCCTCGGGCTGGCCGTTCAAGCCGGTGAAAACCACCGCCACTGGCTGGTCCAGGAGGGCAGGCACGACGGTGCGGAAGGCGTTGTCATCAATGGTGACCAGTAAATCGGGTTTAAACTGGCGGATGGCTTCCAAGGCCAGCTCCCCCTGGGCCTTGATTAACTCCTGAGTATTATTCGTTTTATAGGTGTCCATGAAAAACGTCTGGACCGTCAGGTTCGTCTCGGGCACCCAACCGGCCTCCGCCAGGGCCTTCAAAACGCCGTCCTGCTGCGGTTGGCCGCAGATGTGGTTTGACTCGTAGCTGTGCAGAATAAAGAGCCGCTTGGGGGGCTTTTCTGCCAGACCCGGTCGGGGCAGGGCGGCAATCAGGCAGCAAAAACTCACCATACTGACCAACTTAAAGATGAGGCCTAATCTGAAGATCTTCATGATGAAACTCCTTTTGATCTGCTCTCAGGTGAGCAAAATCTTGTTATGGCGCTTCTGGCGGCCACATGATTGTCAACCCCTGACCCGCAGGGGCTCAGGTTTGCAAAAGGCCAAGGTGGACCACAGGCCGGCCTCAAGAGAAAGGTCTTTTTTCCCAGGCATGGCCGACCCCCTGATTAATATTGAATTTTTTTAAATTCTTCTAAACGTTATCGGCAGGGGGACCAGGAAGTTTAGGGGATTCTTGAAAGATTGGGCCACTTGAAGGTTGGGGCCAGGCGGAGGATTGGGGAAAGGGTGCTGAGGGAGGGGAGGGGTTGCCGCCCCGGGCTGGATTTGGCCGGGAGGGCTCCTCAGATTATTTTACCGTGACCCAGAACAGCCGGGCCGGGGAGGGGCCGGGGTTTTTCCATTCTGAGGGGATCTCGGAGGTGAGATAAATCACGTCTCCAGCCTTGAGGGTGTGTACCGCCTGGCCCACCCGCACCTGCAGGCGGCCGGACAGCACATAGCCCACCTCCTCGCCTTTATGGAAGAAGAAATGGCCGGGCAGGGTTTGCTTGGGGGGAATGTCGATGAGGTAGGGTTCGGCCTTCACCCGGACATCCACGGGGTGGAGGAGCTTGGCCAGGGCCGCGCCTTCCGGCACATCCCTCAGTTTCACCTCCACCGCGTCACCGGGGGTGAACACCAGGCGCTTTTGGGCTTCCTCCCCGCCTTCAAAAAAGGAGGTGACCTCCACGGCCAGGACTTCGGCGAGCTTGAGGAGGGCCGGCAAAGAAGGATAAATGATGTTGCCCTCGATCTGGGAGATGGTACTGGCGGTGACCCCCACCAGCCTGGCCAGCTCGGCCTGGGACACCCCCCGTTTGCGGCGGAACTCCTTGAGGCGCAACCCCAAGTCGGTCTGGCTGGAGGTGCGCTTCTCCTCCTCGAAGACCACCGTCATATCCTTGGTCCAATAGACCTGGGGCTTGTCGAATTCCTCGGGACTGCGCTGTTCGGCCTTCAGGATGGTAAGGGAGGTGGTCCCCCGCTTGATGGTGAGCTCGATGGCCACCTGGGCGATCTGGTTGATGGCGGCCCGGAACCGGGGGGAGTGGGCGTGTTTGGCCAGGGTCCAGTAAGCGATGGTGTTGAGGTCGTAAAGCCGGGGGCAGGAGTGGGCATAAAAATCGAGAAAAACCTCTTCGCCTCCCCAAAGCTCCTGCATGCCGGTGACGCTCTCGAAAATAAAGCGCACATCGCCGGTCAACTGGGCGTGGGTGTGGTACAGGATCTCCTCGAATTCCCGGACCTCCTGGGGCCGGGGCACCTTGACCACCCGGCAGGGGAGTTCGCCCTCCTCGTAAAACTTGACAAAGGTGCCCGCTTCCTTGCCTTTGCCCGCGGTGAAGCAGTCCAACACGGTGAGGGCCGGGTAGTCGGCCATGGTCCCCAGTTTTTCCAGGAGGCTTTTGGGGGAGCGGTCAAAGCAGACATAAATGATGGGCCTTTCCTGGCGCTCCGAGGCCTGGATGAAGTTGAGGCAGAACACGGGCGCCAACGAGCCGGCGTCGTCGTGCCAGACCACGTTGTCACCGATGAACAGGCCGCCTAAAAGGAGGTCCAGGCGGTTTACCCCGGAGGGCACGCGCTGTTTGGCCAGGGGCATGGGCAAGCTTCTCTCAAGGTCTGAATTTGTCTAAATTTTAGGGCACCGCCGGGTGGACGTCAAGGAGGGAGTGTTTGTTGCTGGCTCTAAGGACGATTTTTCATAAATGTGGAGCCTCTTGCAAAATTCATAGAAAGAATGGAGATTTTTCTTGGATTTTAAATTAATCCCCGGTGGCAAGGGCTTTCCAGCCTGTGCCAGCGCAGGCTGAAGCCTGCGGCTACATTTTGCAAGAGGCTCTATGGCAACGAATAATTATCTTGGCCCCCCTCACCCCAACCCTCTCCCCCCGGCGGGGGGAGAGGGAGGATCGCCTGGAAACGGAGATATAGCCACCGAAAAATCAGGATTGCTTAAGAAAATTTTTCGAAATTCCTTGCATTATTGTAGACAATAATGATAAAAAATTAGTGAAACTAACAAGTATGTATAATTTTTAAGACGTAATTTTCCCGCTTCTATTTCTAACCTGCCAATTTCCCTATAAAATTAAGTTAAACTGCATAATGGCCTCTTTTTTGCACTTTAACTAACATTTAGCCTTGCTATCCTCCTTTCTCTGAAGCAAACCCCAGCCAGATTTTTGGGAACCCCATGGAAAGGAGTAGCATGCATGTCTTTCAGCAAACCAAACCGCAGTGCCGCCACCATCACCACCAACCGGGTGGAGCCGGCCCCCATTTCGGGGATCTGCGTCACCTGCTTGGACGGCTGTGAAGGCCCTTGTGAAATCGGCCGCTCGGCTCTCAAGGGCCGGGAAATCATCTACCCCCAGCCCTTCGGCAAGGTGACCGCCGGAGCCGATAAAGACTATCCCTCTGATTTCTCCCATTTCAACATCCAGGGCACCTGCGTCGGGGCCGTGGGCATGGAAGCCGACTCGGACAAAGCCGTGTTCCCGGCGGTGGATTGCAGCACCAAATTGGGCGCCGACGGCAGCATCAAGATGGACTTCCCGGTGTTCACCGGCGCGGTGGGCTCCACCGACATCGCCCGCATCAACTGGGAGGAAATGGCGGTGGGCGCCGCCATTTCCGGGGTCATCGTCATCGTGGGCGAAAACGTCTGCGGCATGGACCCCCAATTGGAAGTCAGGAACGGCCGGGTGGTGAAATCCCCGGAAATGGACCGCCGCATCGAAACCTTCAAGCGGTGGTATAACGGCAGCGGCGGCATCATTGTCCAGGCCAACGTGGAGGACACCCGCCTGGGTTCCATTGAATACGTGATTGACAAGCACGACGTGCAGATCCTGGAGCTCAAGTGGGGCCAGGGCGCCAAGGACATCGGCGGCGAGGTCAAACTCTCCAGCCTGGAGCGGGCCCTGCAGCTTAAGGAGCGGGATTATATCGTGCTCCCCGACCCCCGGCAGCCAGAAGCCCAGGAATCTTTCAAGATGGGCGGCATCAGTGAGTTCGAACGCCATTCCCGCCTGGGCATGGTGACCGAAGAAGGCTTTTATAAGGAAGTGGAGCGCCTGCGTCATCTGGGGGCCAAGTATGTGACCCTCAAAACCGGCGCCTACCGGCCGGCGGACCTGGCCCGGGCCATCAAATTTTCTTCCGTGGCCAAACTTGACCTTCTCACCATCGACGGGGCTGGCGGCGGCACCGGCATGAGCCCCTGGCGCATGATGAACGAATGGGGCATTCCCACCGTGCACCTGGAATGCCTCGCCTACCAGATGTGCGAGCGCCTGCGGGCCAAGGGCGCCTATGTGCCCCCTATCGCCATTGCCGGCGGCCTCAGCCTGGAAGACCATCTCTTTAAGGCCATCGCCCTGGGCGCGCCCTATGTCAAGGCCGTCTGCCTGGGCCGGGCCATCATGACTGCGGCCATGGTGGGGAAAACCCACGGGAAACTCATGGCCGCCAAGATGGAGAAGCAGGGCAAGTCCGTCGGGGAAGGCTACGAGCGCCTCTTTGCGGTGGGCTCTCAGCTCAAGAAGAAATACGGCAAAGATTTCGAGAAGCTGCCGGCCGGCGCCATCGGCATGTACTCCTACATCGACCGCCTGCGCCAGGGGCTGCAGCAGCTCATGGCCGGGGCCCGCAAGTTCGCCCTGGAATACATCAGCCGGGATGACCTGGTGGCCCTGACCAGAGAGGCCTCGGAGGTCTCAGGCATTCCCTATGTCATGGATTCGGACCGGGAAGAAATTGCCAAAATCCTGGGATAGAGCCGAGAGTCGGCATCGAGCACCGACATAACTTGAGGAAAAAAGGGAGTAACATCATGATGATCCGCAGAGAAGCTGCTCATAAGAAAACCATCTGCCCCAATTTCTGCCAGGACTGCTTCGCGATGCGCGTGTGTCCCACCCACGCCATCTTCGAAGAACCGGAGGCCATCAACGTGGACCTTGACCTGTGCATCGCCTGCGCCTCCTGCAAGTCCATCTGCACCGCCCTGGGCTACAAAGCCCTGGAAAAGTGCCGCATGAAGGGGCTGTAGCCGGAGAAAAAGAAAGGCGTCCAGGTACTTACTGGTCAACCTTTGACCGCTAAAAAACTTCACAGAGCCGGGGTCTTGAGGCCCCGGCTGATTTTTTTCAGGATTTCACCTCAGCCTTCCAGCCTGTGCAGGAATAGGCAGGATGCCTGTTCTCCCGGTAAAAGGACATTTGTCAGAAAACCTGATTGTAGGGGCGCAATTCATGGCGTCCGCAAAGGGCTCGATGAATCGAGCCCCTACCGTTGATTGGCAGTAGTTGAGAAAAAGGCCCGGGAGGGCGGGTTTAATACCATGTTCATAATGACCTGCAACAAACCCGTAGGGGCAGCTTTTTCAACCAGCGGCTCAACTTCAACTCCTGTTTGGCCCGCAGGAGTTCCTGGACGAGAAGATTGCAGTGGCCAAAGTAAACCCGGTGCCCGTTACGGACCAGTTCCTGTCCCAGAGCGCAGGCCAGGTGGGTCTTACCGCTGCCAGGGTTCCCGAAGACCAGGACATTCTCCGCCCGCGCCAGGAACGAGCCGGTGCGCAGGGTTTGGACCTGATTGACCACCTTACGCGGCAACCGGTTCAGGTCGAACTCCTCCAGACTCTTTTCCAAGGGCAACTGTGATTCCCGAAGTAATTTTTGGATGCGTTTGTGCCGGCGCACTTCACATTCCCGGGCCGCCACCTCCAGAAGATAATGCTCGTAACCCAACGATTCTTGTTGAGCTTTCAGGGCCACCTCTTCGAAGCAGGCCCGCACCGTGGGCAGATGAAGTTCCTTCAGATAGCCCACTAATTGCCCGCGCAGTTCGCTCATGGGGATCATCTGGCCACCGCCTCCTGCCGCAGCAAGACATCGTACATGGCCAGATTGACCTCCGCTACGGACACCGCGGTGATGGGAGCAGGCGCCGTGAGGGCGCCCAGGCGGTCTTTCACTGCTGCCGCGCTGATGGGCTCTTCCAGCTCTATTAACCGCCGCAAGACGGCATTGACCTCGCTCTCGCTCTCCTTGGCGGCCAGGTAGAGGATCTGCAGATATTCTTTGTGAGCCCGCCGGCGATCTCGCTTCCTCAGGAGGTCGTAGGCCATCCGAAAATAGCTGGTGGGAAAAAGCTCCTCCCGATAGCGGTAGTTCTCGAAGGCTCCGGGTTTGCGGACCAGGGAGTCGATGATATGGCGATAGTTGAGGTGATGCTTGCCGTGTCCGGATAGCCGGGGCAGACTATGCACCTGCCGCTGGCCATACCAGACCTCGATGCGCTCGGCATGAATCCGCACCTCCACCAGTTCCCCGATGAGTCGGCTGTTCACGCTGTACGTATTCTTCTTAACCCGGATGGTGCTGCTGGGCCCCACCCTCACTCTGGCCTTCTGGGAATCGTCCACCCGGCGCCCTGGCAGCCGCCGGAGCACCGGCAGTTCTTCCCGCCAACGGTCCTGGCGGCCGCTATTCAACTGCTTAAAGAGCTTCTCTAAAAAGCCCTCATACTCGCTCCGGCTCTCGAAGTCCCGGTGGCCTCTTAAGAACAACGCCTGCTCCAAAGCCCGCTTGAACCGGTAATGCCGTTGCTCCACATCGCCGTTCTCGTGAGCTTCACCGGCTTGAATCTTGCGGCCTTGCAAGCCATAGTGACGGAGCAGGGCCTGGTAGCGATGGGTGAAGGCCTCGGGATTGAGGTAATTATTCACCGCCGCCGACAGCCGGTCCGACTGATGCTCCGCCGGCACCCCGCCCAGCTCCCAGAGCGCATTCTGCAAGCCCTGACTGAGACTCTCATAACTTTCTGAAAAACAAACGGTGCCCGTCTCCCAGTTCGAATAGGGCAGGACAAAGTGGTACAGCAGGTGGGGAAAAGCTTCTCCCTGGATCGTCACCCGCAGCCTGGTCAAGTGGGTGAAATCAGACTGGCATAACTGGCCCGGCCGATGATCCTGCGGGAAAAATACTTCCTTGGGTGGACCTTCCAGAACTCGCCACTTCTTCACCTTGCGCTGCAGGGTCCGCAGTTGGCCATCCTGGAAATGGCCGGGAGATCGCCGCTGTAAATCGGCAAAAATGGTCTTGGCTTCCAAACCTGGATTGAACTTCAGCAGTTCCTGAATCTCTGGCCAATGATCGGCAAAGGGATCCACCCGGGTCTTCCAGGTATGGGCCTGTTGGCATTGACTGGGCAATTGCTCCGATCTCCGATACTTCCGGGCTGTCTTTTCATCCATTCCCGCTTTCGCCGCAGCCAGGGCCAGGGTCTCTTCACTCTGGATCAGCTTCATCAGCTTCCTCACCTGTTGGTCGGTTACCATCCAAGCCTCCTCCAACACCGCTTGGATGGTTTAATCCTGGTTACAGGGGACCCACGTGTCCGCCCGTATTAGGGGGCCGACACCTGGGTCGGCCCCTACTTCCCGCAATTTTTTTTCGCCACAGCAACACCTGAGCCTCAGGGTCCCTATAAGACCTCACCAACGTAACATAAATATGCGGGTTGGGAGGGGGGCTTGGGGGGAGGGCAGGGACCTCAGGTCCCTGGCCCTCCCCCCAAGAATTCCTTTCCCCAAGACCCCTACAAAATCGGCAAATACCGGTCCACCTCGTACTGGCTCACGTGCAGCCGGTAGTTTTCCCATTCGATCATGCGGTTTTCGATGAACTTGTTGAAGATGTGGTCCCCCAGGGCCTGGCGCACCAACTCGCTTTTCTCCATCTCCTCAATGGCTTCATACAGGCTTCCCGGCAAATCCTTGATGCCCTGGCGTTCCCGCTCCCCCTTGGTCATGTGGTAAATGTCCTCTTCCACCGGGTCGGGCAAGGGGTAATTGGCTTCCATACCCTTTAGGCCCGCGGCCAGCATCACTGCGAAAGCCAGATAGGGATTGCAGGCCGGATCCGGGGCCCGGTATTCCACCCGGGTGGCCACTTCCTTGCCGGGTTTGTACATGGGCACCCGGATCATGGTGGAGCGGTTGCGCCGGGCCCAGGAGATGTACACCGGGGCCTCGTAGCCCGGCACCAGGCGCTTGTAGGAGTTCACCCACTGGTTGCACACCGCGGTGATTTCCCGGGCGTGCTTCAGGAGCCCGGCGATGTAGCCCTTGGCCAGGGCAGACAGGTGATAGGGGTCGCTCAGGTCCGAGAAGGAGTTTTTATCCCCCAGAAACAATGACTGGTGGGTGTGCATGCCGCTGCCGTTGATGCCCGCCAGCGGTTTGGGCATGAAGGTGGCGTAGACCCCGTTGAGCCGGGCGATCTCCTTGACCGCCAGCTTGTAGGTCATGACCTTGTCGGCCATCTTGAGGCCTTCGTCGTAGCGCAGGTCGATTTCATGCTGGGAGTGGGCCACTTCGTGGTGACTGTATTCCACCCGGATGCCCATGTCCTCCAGGGCCAGGATGGTTTCCCGGCGGAAGACGTTGCCCCGGTCCAGGGGGGTGGTGTCAAAGTAGCCGGCCTGATCCAGGATGTCCGTGGCCCGGTGATTGGCAAAATAAAAATATTCCAGCTCCGGCCCCACGTAGAAGGTGAAGCCTTTTTTCCGGGCCTCGGCCAGGATGCGCTTTAAGGCATGGCGGGGGTCGCCGGCATAGGGGCTGCCGTCCGGCTCCAGAATGTCGCAGAACATGCGGCCCACCGGCTGCTCCTGGGGCCGCCAGGGCAGCAGCTGAAAGGTGGTGGGGTCGGGCTTGGCGATCATGTCGCTTTCTTCGATGCGGGCAAATCCCTCGATGGAGGAGCCGTCAAAGCCCATGCCCTCGGTCATGGCCTCCTCCAGTTCGGAAGGCCGGATGGCGAAGCTTTTCAACATCCCCAGAACATCGGTGAACCATAGCTGTACGAAGCTCACCTGGCGGTCCTTCACGACCCGGTATACATCTTCTCCAGTTTGACAGTGCATATTCCCTCCTTGGGGATTAGGTTTCTGCGGTTTTCCTGCCGAAATGTCTCTGGGCGGGTCAGACGCGGCCTTTGACAATTTTGTCATTATACTCGTTCGGCTTGGCAAAATGAGAAAAAAAGGTCCTGGCGCCGGGGAAAGTCTGGTTCACATAGCGCCGGTGCCCATCCCCGGCGCAGCCCTCCTTCTCGGGAGCGGGCTGTTGCGCTTGTGGGCCGCAAGACGCCAAGGGCGCCATACATAAGTTGATTTTTTATTCAAGTTTTTATCCAGGAGCGTCGAATCTTCTTTCGACGCTCTTTTTCTTTGTTCAAAGTGCGAGGAGGAAGGTTAGGGGGGCGTTTGCCTTGTTCACTATGCATAACAAAATTCTTGTAAAATGTTTTGATATATTAACATAGGCATAACCCTAAGAATAATAATATTAATTATATCAATAATATATGCTTATGGAACAGTTGTTGCTTATTAAGCCTCCAGGTAATCAAGACACTGGTGATTTTCTGCGAGGTAAGTTTATGCTACGAAACATATTCATCGCGGGTTTCATATTCATCCTGGTCTCGGTTGGTTTAGGGGAAATCCCTGTTCCTTTTATTCCCGTTGATCTCATAGTGGGCCAGGGGCAGTGGCTGGTCAGCCTGCCGTGCCTTGAACTACCAAATTTTATTGGGGCCATCGGCAGGGTGGCGCCGTTATTTTTGCTTTTCCCCTTTGTGCTGCTGTTTGCTGCCGGCCTTTTGGCCTTGGCGGAAATGGATTGAGGCACAAGATTTTTGGTGGGGATAAACTATTGTTGACTGATCCACCTTACCCCCTCTCAGGTCATGGCGGTTAAAATCCGGCGAAGCTTCCGGGAATGAGGACCGTCCGGGGCAAGCAGGCCTAAAGGCCAGGTCTGGGAGGGCATGGACACAGGGAAAAAAAGAGAAAAATCAGGGAATCCCTGATGGAAATTTTTGTTGCTTCCCCTATAGTGGGATTCTATCCAGGGAAGATTTGGCGCCTCCGTTATACCTGCCAACGGTTATCGTTCATAGATAGCAAAAGGACCCATTGATCCGGGGGATACGATGAAAACTAAAGCATTATTCGCGGGAATTTTGGCGTGCATTTGTCTGATATTGCTGGCCGGGGCTCTCCCCGCCGGAGCAACCGGGTCAGACACCATCTCCGGGGTCATCACCGCAGACAATTACTATGTCCTGTATTTGGGGGACGACACCGGTTCCAACTTAGCCGAGATAGCCAGATGGGACCCAAACCCAGAGAAGGATTGGAGAACTCCCCAGAATTTTGCCAATGACAAGGTCACGGCCGGCTCCTATCTGTATGTGGCGGCGTGGAATGTTGCCTAATCCGGGGTCAGGCAATCCCCAGGCCTGGCTGGCGGAATTTACCCTGCCCGGCGGAGGGAAGCTGTATTCGAATCTTTCTGACTGGGTCTATAAAAACGACCACCACCGCACCCAATACCCCATCCAGCGACCAGGTGAGAGCCCTCATTCAGGATGGCAATTTGTGGAACACCGGCACACCAAGCATCGGCTCTGATCTGACCGTAAATAATATGAGCCTCAACGGCGCGGCCAATATCTGGACAACGGTAAACGGCGGTCACATCCCCGGCATCTCCTTCGCAGAGAAAACGGCTTACTGGACCTGGTGGGATTATTTTCAAAATTCTGCCAGTCAGAACGGCTATGCCTTATTCCGCACTAAAGAGCCGGTGTCAGCGGTGCCCATTCCCGGCTCGGTCCTCTTGATGGGCACGGGTCTGTTGGGTCTTTGGGTCGCGGGCCGCAAGAGGCGCCAGCCGTAACCTGAATTTTCTCTCAAATCGTAATTCCAGAGCGTCGAAGCTGCCTTCGGCGCTCTTTTTTTCTTAGTGGTGGCAGGCGGCGAGGGTCTTGGGGGGATTGCCGTGCAGGTATAAGACCGAGCTGCGATCAAAAAAGTAAAGTTATCATTAACTGTTATGCTTATAAATCCCTAAATCCCCCTTGAGAAAAGGGGGACTTGGGCTTGCTGGTTTTTTGAACCCCCCTTTTGTAAAGGGGGGCAGGGGGGCGCCACACCTGCCGCCTTTTTATTACCCCCACGGCATAATTCAGAGGCCGGACAGTGCCTGCTACACGGCAGTTTAACTATTACACCGGTTGCATCGCACTATCCGTTCGGTGTAAAACAACAGCATGACGCCGCCTGGATCAACCAGGACCCTGGTCCTGGGCATCTTATTGATTTCCCTGCTTTTCATGCCGAAGAAATCCATGGCCACCGAAGAGCTGTCCTATCGAGTTCTTGACAAGGCCGGAGATTTCGAACTCCGGCAGTACCAGCCCCATATCGCGGCCGAGACCCTGGTGGCTGGGAATTTCCAGGAAGTGGGCAACGAGGGCTTCCGGCGCCTTTATGATTACATTCAGGGGAACAACCGCAAGAAACAGCCCATCCCCATGACCGCGCCGGTGACCCAGGAGGCCGCGTCCGAAAAGATCCCCATGACCGCGCCGGTGGGCCAGGAAAAGGTGGGAGCCAAGTGGCGCATCACCTTTATCATGCCTGCGTCCTCCACCCTGGCGACCCTGCCGGCGCCCCTGGACCCCAGGGTCAGTCTCGTGGAGGAGCCGGGGAAACTCATGGCCGCACACCGGTACTCGGGCACCTGGAGCCAGGAGCGCTACGCGGCCCGGGAACGGCAACTGCGGGAGTTTATCCAGAAAAAGGGCCTCAAAATCGTGGGGGAGCCCGTTTGGGCCAGATACAATCCCCCGTTCATGCCCTGGTTTTTGCGGCGCAACGAAGTCTTGATTCCCGTAGCTGCATCCCCATGACCTGGAAGATAGCGTGAAAACATCCGTGCCGCCCCTCAAAGCGCCGTTAGCCACAGTTCAAACTCCGGCTCCCGTGGCCCTGGTGCCCTGCTCATCCTATGAGGACGCCGTGGTCAGCCGGGCCCTCAATACCGCGCTGGACCTTTTGGGGGGCTGGGAGTCCCTGTTCCCCCCGGAAGGCCCCATTTATCTGAAGCCCAACCTGGCGGGCCCCTTTCCCCCGGAGCGGGCCGTCACCACCCACCCCGCAGTGGTCAAGGCCGTGGCCCGTCTGCTTAAGTCCGCCGGCCGAGAGGTGATTCTGGGGGACAGCCCCGCGGGCCCGGCCCGCCCCGGCTACCTGAAATTTCTTTACCGCCGCACCGGCATGGAGGAGGTGGCCCAGGAACTGGGCCTCCGCCTGGACATGAACCTTGACCCGGTGGAGGTCAAAATCCCCCATTCCCGGGGCCTCAGGGTGGTCACCCTGAACCGCTCCTTTGCCGAGGCGCCGCTCCTCCTCAACCTCCCCAAGTTCAAGACCCACCTCTTCGCCCGCCTCACCGGCGCGGTGAAAAACCTTTACGGTGCGGTCTCCGGGGTCATGAAGGTGGCCTACCACACCCGCCTCAGGGACCCTGCCGATTTCATGGGCCTTCTCCTGGACCTGGTGGATTACCTGAATCCCAGGCTACAGATCATGGACGCGGTGGTGGGCATGGAGGGGGACGGCCCCACCTGGGGGCGGCCCCGGCAGGTGGGCTATATCCTGGCCGCCATGAACCCCCTGGCCCTGGATTGGGTCATGGGCCGGATGATGGGCTTTGCTCCGGCGGCCGTGCCCCTTTTCCAGATAGCGCCGCCCCCGCCGGTGGAGGTGCGGGGCGTGCCCCTGGAGGAAGTGCGCCTGGAGGGCTTCGTCCTCCCCAGCCCCAACACCCTGGAGGACGGCCTGGAAGGGCTCTCCTGGCTGCCCCGGCGCGTCAAGGAATTTCTCAGCAAGGAACTTCTGCCCCGCCCCGGCGTCAACCCGCAAGTCTGTATCGGCTGCGCCCTGTGCGCCGAGTCCTGCCCCCAGCAGGCCATCTCCCTGCCCGACAAAAAGGCCCGGGTGAACCTTGACCTGTGCAGCCGCTGCTGGTGCTGCAACGAGGTCTGCCCCGAAGGCGCGGTGGAACTGTCCCGCTCCCGCCTGGGGCGCCTTTTGGCCAGCGCCCGGCGCTGATCCCGCTTTGTCGTCCTCTTACCTTTATATCAACAGGCGTCCCGCCTGTGCCGGGGCAGGCTAAAGCCTGCGGCTAAAGTTTCCCTTTCTCAGACCGCAACTCAGCTATATCTTCGCTGGACAAGTTTCCCAAAAGTTTGCCAACCTTCCCGGTGGCAATCCCATTGCCTGAAGTTTAATTAAAATATTATTTAGGGATATTCATGTGTTGAGACTTTTCTGGGAGAAGTATGGTAGACTTTTCTGGAACTTCCTCAAGATCACAAAAACAGGGGAGTGCGTCGGATATTGCCCTTTTTCATGTTATACATAAATAAGGGATATTTTTTAGGGTGGGATATGGGGTTGAGACGACTGGGCACAACAGGAGCCCTTCTCTTAAAACCAAGAGTGACGGATAATCCCCTGGGGACATGAGCCTTGCTCTTAAAAAATAAAACGTGGCAATGGGTTGCTTTAGCCGGTGTGATAGTTGTCCTGGCCACGGCGGCCTGGTGGTTCTGGTCCGGAGATCGCCGCGCGCACAACTCTTTCCGCACCGCGCCGGTAACCCGGGGGGATATTGTGGCCGCCATCAGCGCCACCGGCACCGTGCAGCCGGAGGAGGTGGTGGATGTGGGGGCCCAGGTGGCCGGCCGCATCGTGGCCTTCGGCAAGGACAAAAACGGCAAGACGGTGGACTACGGGTCCGAAGTGGAGGCGGGCACGGTTCTGGCCCAGATTGATGACGCCATTTATGCCGCCGAAGTCTCCCAGGCCCAGGCCCAGGTGGCGCAAGCCAAAGCCAATGTCAGGCGGGCCGACGCAGACCTGGGGCAACTGCGGGCCAAGCTCTTCCAGGCGGAACGGGAATGGGTGCGGGCCAAACAGTTGGGACCATCGGATGCTTTGTCCCAAAGCGATTTTGACGCGGCGGTCTCGGCCTATGAGGTGGCCGCGGCCAATCTGAAGGTGGGGCAGGCCGCTCTGGTGCAGGCCAAAGACGGGGTGGCGCAAACCGAGGCCACTTTGCGGCGGGCTTCCCAAAATCTGGCTTACACCACCATCATCTCCCCGGTGCGAGGCGTTATTGTGGACCGCCGGGTGAATATCGGCCAGACCGTGGTGGCCAGCCTCAATGCCCCCAGTCTCTTTCCTCATCGCCAAAGACCTCAAGCGCATGCAGGTCTGGGCTTCGGTGAACGAAGCGGATATCGGCAACATCCGCCCCGGCCAGCAGGTTTCCTTCACGGTGGATGCCTACCCCGGGGAGGTTTTTGAGGGTGTGGTGGGGAAAGTGCGGCTCAACGCCAGCATGACCCAAAACGTGGTGACCTATATTGTGGAGGTTAACACCGACAACTCCAATGGCAGGTTGATTCCCTATCTCACGGCCAATCTGAAGTTCATGGTGGCGGAGCGGAAAGACGTCCTGATGGCGCCCAATGGGTCGCTGCGCTGGATTCCGCAGCCAGAGCAAATTGCTCCTAATTTCCGCCCCGAGACCCCCAAAAAAGGCCACGGCAAGGAAGGTGAGGCGGGGGCGGGGGGGGCTTATGCCCAGGAGCAGAAGGAGTCATCCAAGAAGGGGACGGTGTGGCTTCCCAAAGGCCCTTATGTGCAGCCTCTGCCCGTCAGTCTGGGGGTCACCGACGGCTCCATGACGGAGGTTATAGGGCCGGGGCTCCAGGAAGGCATGCAGGTGGTGGTGGGCGACCAGATTAAGCCAGAGGATGGCGCTTCTTCCGCGAGTCCCTTCACTCCCCAGCTTTTTCGGGGCGGCGGCTCGGGGGGGCCTCGCCGTTAAGGTATACAAAGAAACACCAATGAAGCTCATCGAACTGAAGGACATAACCAAGACCTATCACCTGGGCGAGATTGCGGTGCCGGTGCTGAAAGGGATTTCCCTCGGCATTGCCGAGGGGGAGTTCGTGGCCCTCATGGGGACCTCGGGATCTGGGAAAACCACCCTCATGAATCTCCTGGGCTGCCTGGACCGCCCCTCCGCCGGCCAGTATTGGCTGGAGGGGGAGGAAGTCTCGGCCCTGTCCTCAGACGAACAGGCCCTGCTGCGCAACCAGAAAATCGGTTTTGTTTTCCAGACCTTTAACCTGCTGCCCCGGACCAGCGCTTTGGAAAACGTCATCATGCCGCTGTCCTATAACGGCATCGACCTTTCTGATCAGGAGGCCCGACGCCGGGCTGAGGACCTTTTGCAACGGGTGGGATTAGGGGACAGGATGGACCACGAGCCCTCCCAGCTTTCCGGGGGGCAGCAGCAGCGGGTGGCCATCGCCCGGGCCTTGGTCAACCATCCGGCCTTGCTGTTCGCGGATGAACCCACCGGCAACCTGGACGCCAAGACCAGCGAGGAAATGCTGGGGCTTTTCAAAAAGCTCAACGAAGAGGGCGTGACCATCATCCTGGTGACCCACGACGAGGGGGTGGCCCGGTTCGCCAAACGCATTGTCCGCATTGCCGACGGCCGGGTGGAGGCTGATGAAGCCGCGCCGGTTTCGCCAGCATCTGAACCCGTACCCGAGGAGAAGCCGGAGCACCCCCGGCGGCCGCTCTGGGCCTGGCCCCGCCTCCGCTGGATGCTGCGCACCGCGCTCCAGGGCCTGCGCCGCAATATCATGCGGGCCGCGCTCACCACCCTGGGCATTATCATCGGGGTGGCCGCGGTCATTGCCATGATGGAAATCGGCCGGGGCTCCGCCACCGCCATTCAGCGCACCATGGCCAGCATGGGGGCCAACAACCTGCTCATCCTGCCGGGCACCGCCAGCAGCGGCGGCGTCAGCTTCGGGACCGGCAGCGTCATGACCCTCACCCCCCAGGATGCCGAGGCCATTTTGAAAGAAGCGCCGGCAGCGCGGGCGGTGGCCCCCATTGTCAGAGCCCGCACCCAGGTCATTTTCGGCAACAAGAACTGGGTGCCGGTCTTTATCTACGGGACCACCCCCTCCTACCTGGATGTCCGGGAATGGCCCATGTCCGAAGGGGACATGTTCACCGACCAGGACGTGCGCAACGGCAGCAAAGTGGCCGTCCTGGGCCGCCGGTTGGTGAAGGAACTCTTTCAGGGAGAATCGCCCCTGGGCAAGGAAGTGCGGGTCAACAACGTGGCTTTCAAGGTCATCGGCGTTTTGAGTCCCAAAGGGGCCAACATGATGGGGGTTGACCAGGACGACATCCTCCTGGCTCCCTGGACTGCCATCAAATACCGGGTGGCCGGGTCCTCCATGGCCAATGTCAACCAGAGCGCTCCTGCCACGAGCACCACGGATACCTCGCAAAAGGTCAATACGTTAAGCGAACTGTATCCTACCAAGAAGGTGAAACTTTATCCGGAGCAATCCGCGGCCCAGGCGGCCAATACCCCTTTGCCGGTGCGCTTTACCAATGTTGACCAAATCCTGACCGCGGCCCGGTCCACCCCGGAAATACCCATGGCAATGAAACAAATCACCCAGTTGCTCCGGGAGCGCCACCGGGTCCGCGCTGAGGAGCCGGACGATTTTAGCATCCGGGACATGACCGAGATGACCAGGGCCCTCACCTCCACCGCGGATATGATGACCAAATTGCTCCTGGTGGTGGCCTTGATCTCCCTGGTGGTGGGGGGCGTGGGCATCATGAACATCATGCTGGTGTCGGTGACGGAGCGCACCCGGGAGATCGGCCTGCGCATGGCCGTGGGGGCCTGGAGCCGGGATATTTTGCAGCAGTTCCTGGTGGAGGCCGTGCTCTTGTGCTTTTGTGGCGGCATTGCCGGCATCCTGGTGGGACGGGGTATCTCGGTTCTGGTCACTGCGTTCCTCAAATGGCCCACGGACATTTCCCTGGGCGCCATCCTGGCGGCCTTTGCCGTGTCCGTGACCGTGGGCATCATTTTCGGCTATTACCCGGCCTGGAAGGCCTCCCGGCTGGACCCCATCAATGCCTTGCGGTATGAGTAGCAGGGGATTTGAGCACAGCCTGGAAAGGCCGTGCCACCAAAACAGAAGAATTACTGCATAAAGCCGAAGGTGCAAACTCTCCAGCCCTCGAGAAAGATGGTGGGCAAGAGTCTCTCCCCTGAGCAATTGGATGGCAGAAAAAGGGAAAATGGTAAAAAAAGCTGGTGGCACAGGCTTTCCAGCCTGTGTCCAGCAACCTGACTAACATGGCGACGCCACCAAGAATAGAAAATTTACTCATGCGCGACTTGACCGGCTTCAGGTTTGCATGTGGCAGGGTCTCATTGACCATGGGTCTGGCCGCCCTTGCCCTTTTGTCATTTTTGGGCTGCGCGGTGGGCCCCAACTTTAAGCCCCCCAAGGCCAAGGTGCCGGAAGACTATTACAGTCTGGACAAGGACGCCGCCAAACAGGTCCAAATCAGCCGGACCACCCCCCAGCCGGTGGTCCTGGTGCAGTGGTGGCAGGCCTTTCATGACAATATCCTCGATTCCCTGGTGAGCCTGGCCCTGGCCTCCAACCTGGATCTTCAGACTGCCGAAGCCCGGGTGCGCCAGGCTCGGGCCACCCGGGGCATGGCGGTGGCGGGGCTTCTGCCCCGGATAGACGCCTCGGCCCTATACCAGCGGAGCAAGGGCTCCAGCGAAACCGCGCCCACGGGTGGGGGAGGCGGCATCGCCACCATTGCGCCTTTCCGGGAGTTGTTTCAGGTGGGACTGGATGCCTCCTGGGAGTTGGATATTTTCGGGGGCACCAGACGCGGCATTGAGGCCGCGCACCGCGGACGTGCAGGCCTCCGTGGAGGACCGCCGGGCTGTCCTCATCACCCTGGTGGGCGAAGTGGGCACCAATTACCTGAACCTGAGGGGCTTCCAACACCAGGTGGCCATTGCCAAAAAGAACCTGGAGGCCCAGCAGAAAACCGCGGAGATCACCCGCAAGCGCTTTCAGGCCGGCTTTGTCAGCCGCCTGGATGTGGCCAATGCCGACGCCCAGGTGGCCACCACCGCGGCCATAATCCCCAGGCTGGAGTCGGAGGCCCAGGCAGCCATCTATACCATCGGGGTTCTCCTCGGCAAAGAGCCAGCCTTTCTGGCCAAGGAACTGGCCAGCGTCACCCCCATGCCCCCCACCCCCCCGCAAGTGCCGGTGGGTCTGCCCTCTGATCTCTTGCGGCGGCGTCCCGACATCCGCCGGGCCGAAGCCCAGCTCCACGCCGCCACCGCCCGTATCGGGGTGGCTGTGGCCGACCTCTTTCCCAAATTCAACCTTACCGGCAGCCTGGGGTTGGCGGCCAACGACATTACCAGGGTGGGGACCCAGGGCAGCAGGTTCTGGTCTTTCAGTCCCAGCGTCTCCTGGCCGGTGTTCGCGGGCGGCAAAATCCGCTGGAATATCGAGGTCCAAAACGCTTTGCAGGAACAGGCCCTGCTGCAATATCAGCAAGCCGTGCTCACCGCTCTGAAGGAAGTGGAAACCGCGCTGGTGGCCTACGCCAAGGAGCAGGAGCAGCAAAAATCCCTGGCCGTGGCGGTGGCCAACAACCGCCAGGCCGTGGACCTGGCCATGCGGCTTTATGTGGCCGGTAAAACCGATTTTTTGAACGTCCTCAATGCCCAGCGGGCCCTGTTTATTACCGAGGATGCTTTAACCATCAGCACCCGCGCCCTGGGCACCAATCTCGTCGCCCTTTATAAAGCTCTGGGCGGCGGCTGGGAACAGAGAGGATAATACTACCGAGTTCCCCCCGCAAAAAGCGGCACACCCGCCCTGCCGACTCTTCTTTTTATCGCCTGACCGCACGTCTCAGGTCGCACCGAGTTCTCCCGCCAGTCGTGAGGATTTTCGCGTGAGGTATTGACCCAGAAGGGTTGACGCTTTAACTTAATCCCAATATTGAACGGATGTTTTCCAAAAATTCTGAAGAGACGCCGCCAGAGGAGGGCTTCATGAAACTGCCGGAATATGTCACCAAAGAAGAGGTGCAAAAGGTTTGTCAGGCACTCAAGATCAGCGATTGGACGAAGCTTAAGGACCCCAAGGTGCCGGACGAAGAAGCACAGGTTATCCTTAAGTTCGTCAACGTCGAGGGTATGGACATCCCCCTGGAGTATTTCCGCCGGGGCCTCGAAGTGGAACTGGAGCACGGCACCATGTTCAATGACGCCAATGTCACCAACAATCATCCCGTCCTGACCGGCAAGATCGTCCTGGCCCACCTGAAGGAGGCCATGGACTACTACCAACGGTTGGAAGTGGCGGAGTTGGAAGGGGACCTGCTCAAGGCCATGCGGAAGGGGGACCTGGCCAAGGCCCAGAAGAAGTACCAAGCCCTGGTGCAGGCCCGGCTGGAGCTGGCCGAAGCGGAAATGGAGCAGATCAAATAATACCAAGATGCCGTCAAACAAGTAATTTTTCTGTTTGGGCACGGCTTGCCGTGCCCAAACGCATGCTTAGCCTCGCGGCTACATTTTATTACCTCTATGACGCTATTTGGAATCCAGGACAAAAACCCCCTGCCAGTCGGGGGGCGGCGGGGCCTCGGCCAGGGACCGGCAGCGCTCCAGAAAAACCTGAGCGGGGCGGTCCCCCGGCTTGAGATGCAACACTTCTGCAAAGGCCTGGGAGGCCCCCGTCCACCGGCGCTGGCGGTAAGCCTGGAGGCCGGCGGCAAAGGAGGCCAGCCAGGCCGGCGGCCCCTCAGCCGGCAGCGGACCCATGAGCTCAAAAATGGCCACGGGCTGGCCCCGGCCCTTGACCTGCACCAGATCCACCTCCCGCACTAAAAGCCGGTCTTGCACTCGGCTGGCAGTCTCCTCGCTTAACAGGACCCGGGTGCCATACAATTTATTGACGCCCTCCAACCGGGAAGCCAGGTTAACGGTGTCACCCAGGACGGTATAATCAAAGCGCTCCCGGGAGCCCACATTGCCCGCCACCACCCGCCCGGTGTGCAAGCCGAACCGGGCCACCAGCCGAGGCAAACCCTGGGCCTGCCATCTTTCCTGAAGTTCGGCCATGGTGTGTTCCATTTCGAGGACGGCCTGACAAGCCCGCAGGGCATGGTCAGGCACGGGCACGGGCGCGCCCCACAGGGCCATGAGGGCATCGCCGATGTATTTATCCAGAGTGCCCTGGTGGGCCATGATGATGCGGGTCATGGGGGTGAAGTACTCGTTCAGCAGTTGGATGAGGGTCTGGGGGGGCATGGCCTCGGAAAAATGGGTAAAGCCCTCCAGATCGGAAAACAGCACCGTGGTTTCCACTTCTTCGCCGCCCAACTCCAGGCGGTCGGGGTGGTGAATGATGGTTTCCACCACGGAAGGCGAGACATAGCGGCCAAAGGCCTGGCGCAGCCAGCGTTTCTCCCGGACTTCGGTGGCATAATGGCCCAGGACATTGCCGGTATAGACCAGCACCAGGCCCGCGGCAGTGAGGAGCGGTGGAATCCACAGCCGGGCCTGGTAAAAAGCCGCGCCAGAAACGGCCGCCACCAGAAGGGCGCCGGCAATCACCAAAATCAGGCCGCTGATGGGTTTAAGGCGAGCCAGCACCAGACTGGCCAGAAGGATCAGGCCCGCGAGGAGAGCTATACGGCACCACAGGGGGAGCTCATGTCCCCAGGAGCCCTCCAGGAGAGTGTTCAGGATGTTGCCTTGAATCTCCACACCGCTCATGAGTTGGCCCCGCCGGGCAAAAAACGGCGTGTAGAAGGCATCGGCCTGGGCCTGGGGAGTGGCCGAGGCCTCCAGCATGCGCCCCACCAGGACAATGCGGTCCTTGATGCGGGAGGCCGGCAGCGGCCGCTCCGGATCGATGACCTGGTAGTAAGATACCGTTTCTATTGTCCGGGTCGGACCGGCATAGTCAATGAGGCCGGTGAGTTGGGGGGAGAGGGGCTTCTCGGGCTTGAGCAGGGTGTAAGCGGTCAGGGGCATGGTTTCCCGGTCGTAGAGGTTGAGGCGGAAACGGCGCACCACGCCGTCGGCGTCCGGGATGATGGCGCAAAGGCCCTGGCGCCGGGCGGCCTGTTGCAGGGACTTCAGGGGAGTGATGAGCAAGCGCCGGGTGAAACGGGGGTCCTGGGCCAGCTCAACCGCCTCCCCTAAAATGACATTGCCGGCCTCCTGGATGGCCTCGGCGAAATGCCGATCGTCTTCGGGATTGGTGGGCCCGGCAAAAATAACGTCAAAGAGGATAAGACGGGCCCCGGCGTTGTTAAGGCGGCGCACCAATTCAGCATGCAGGCGGCGCGGCCAGGGCCAGGGGGTCTGCAATTCCTGGAAGGAGGGTTCGTCGATGGCCACGATGAGGATATCCGCCGGGGGCTTCACCGGCCGCAGGCGATACCACAGGTCCAGGGCCTGATTTTCCAGGGTCTGGCCCAGGGGCAAGAAGCTCAGCACGGTCATGACGAGCGCCACCAGAAGTCCGAAAACCAGGGCGCGGCCAGGGCCTCGCCACAGGGTGGGCCTGGGGGTTGGCGGCGGCGATTCTTCCACCGGCATACCTAAAAGTAGAGGGACGTCCTCAAGGAAATCTGCCTTGAGGCATTAAACAGGTCGAGCTTGATGGGCTCAATCACATAGGAAAAGTGCCGGTTGAAGATATTGGTCACAGCGAGGAAAATCTGGCCGCGCTTTTTGGGGAACTCGTAGCCCACGCCGGCATCAGCCAGGACGAACAGGTCGGTGGGCCGGTTTTTCGGGTCCTGGTAAACCAGGGTTGAGGCCAGGAAAGCCCGCACCCCGCTGGCATGCCAAAAGGTCAGCCGGGCCAGGGCGTTAATCTCAGTAAAATCGGGATTACTTCTTTCTTTGCTGTCAAATCTCTTCCAGGCCCCCCCCACATAGAGCCCCAAATAGGGCTTCAAAATATGGTTCAGGCCCACATTGGCGTAATATTCCTTCCAGGCGAAAAACTCCAGGGGACTCCTTTCAGAATTGATCTGGGAACTGCTCACCCGGATGGCCCCCGCCCTCACGGCCGTAAAGGTTTTGGGGTTCCACTGGGCCTCCCAGGAGACCCCCGCCTCCCGGATCTCGGAGCCTTCAAAGGCATTGATGTCATAGGGCACGCCGGCCACCTGGGAAGGAATCAGGGAGGATTGAAAATTAAAACTGCTCAACGCGGTGTAGGCCCCGGCGCGGACCACCTGTTGCGGGGTAATGAAATAATTAATGCCCAGGCGGGGACTCCAGAGGCCGTTGATGATATTGCGCTCCACCCGCAGATTGGGGGTCTTGGCGGTTTTGTGGGTGACGCCCCACTCCACCAGCAGTTTGGAGTTAACCCGCCAGTAGTCCATGAGATACAGGGTATAGGACCATTTGGGGATGGCGAATTCATTGCGGCCGGGGATAAGGGAGCGGGTGTTGAGGGGCTGCACGTAGGGATCCCAGAAGGGGCCTTGAAATATTAAGTTGCCGAAGGGGTCATAGACCAGGGTTTCATTGGCATAGGTAAATTTGCGGTACAGGAGCTGCAAGTAATCAGAATAGGTGTAATTGCCTTTCCCCCTGAAGTAATCAACTCCAAAAATCACGGTGTGCTTCCCGAGGATGAGCATCTGCTGCACCTGGGGATTGTACAGATCAAGGTTGTCATGGTCCTGGGTGTAGCTTCTGGTGTCGTAGGACAGGATGCCCCGGTCATAAAATTGATAGCCCGGCAAAAAGTCATAGCTGTAGGGCAAAAGATAGGGGATAGAACCGCTACCCGTTGAAGAATCATTAAAACGGTTATTCAAGCGGGTGTAGTTCATGTAGGTCAAGAGGATGGCATTAGGCGTGAAACGATGCACTACGCCGCCTTCCATGGTGATTTGCGATGAGAATTGGCGAAAGTTGGGTTTATTGCGATACCAATAATTGCTGTAGAAAAGGTTATCGCCCATATCCCGGTCATAATAAAATGATTGAAAATATAAAGAAGTTTTGGGATTAACGTCCCATTTGAATAAGCCGTTCAAAAAATGGGAGAGGGAATCGGAGTTGCGAGGCCGGAAGCCCTTGTCCCGGCCCCAGGAACCGAAAATGTCCCCGGCCACCCCCGGCAGGCCACCGTAAGCCTCAAGGGAGTAATTCTGGAAACTCTGATCCCTGCTGTCCCAGATGCCCACATTGGCCGAGGCCAGGACCCGGCCATAGGGCATTTCGAACATAGGGGTGTAGTCTGTGCCGAGGGAAAAGGTGTTCTGGTTGGCGGGAGATAACAGCTTGTAAAGGAGGAAGGCTGAAGAGGAGGCCCCCACCCGTTGTCTGGTGGCGGCAAAGGCGTTGGCCAAAAAGAGCTGGGCCGAGCTGTTGGTGGGATCTTTTTGCACCGCGGTGAGGGCCTTGCTGTAGGCCCAGATCCCCAAGCCGAGATTGTTGTACGCAGAGGCCAGGTTGTAGTTGCGCACCGCCAGATCCCGGTCCAACATGAGGCGGGAGCGGAACACCGCCTGGTTATCGTTCAAGTCGATGGAGCGGTTGAATTCCTGGATGGCTTCCCCGGGGCGGTTGAGGTCGTTCAAGGCGATGCCTTTGTACAAATAAGGAGTGGGATCTTTGGGGTCCAGGGTCTTAGCGTAATCATAGGTCTCCAGGGACTTGTCGAAGACGCGCATCTGATAAAAGGCCTTGCCCAGAAAACTCTGAAACTGGGAGACCCGGGGCTCAAGCAGGGTGCTGGTGAGAATTTCCGTCAAGCCCTGGTTGAAATCCCGGAACCTGAAATAGTAATGGCCCAGGCCGAGGTGGGGGTCGCCGAAATTGGGGTTGGCCTTGAGGGCCCGGTCAAAGTAAATTTTCGAGGTTTTGTAGTCCCGGAAGCCCTGACGGACAAACCCGGCCATGGACAGGACCTCGGCCTCCCGGGGGGCGAGTTTCAGGGCCGCGGCGATGGTTTCCTGGGCCCGGGTCAGGTTGTCGGAGCCCAGAAAGACCCTGGTCAGATAGATATAGGCCTCCACGCAAGAGGGGTCGATGCGCAGGGCCTGCTCCAGGTGCTGGCGGGCCGTTTTCATGTCGAAGTGGGACAGGTTGACCAGGGCCAGGGTGACCAGGGCCGCAGGGGACTTGGGGTTCAAGGCCACCGCCTGGTTGGCCAGGCTCAGGGCAACATCTTTGCGGCTCTGCACCAGGGCGATTTGGGCCAGCAGGGCCTGGGGCAGGGCCGACTGGGGGTCCTGGGTCACCACAGATTCCAGAAGTTTCTTGGCCTGGGCCACCTGACCGGCCATGAGGGCAAAGTAGCCGGTCATGGTGGTGAGGAAGGGAGTGGGCTTGAGCTGGCGCTGGGCTTGAATCATGAGATCGTAGGCCTTGGCCGCGTCCTGCTGGCGATAGAGGGCCAGGGCCAGCCCCACCACGGCCGCCTCATCCGGAGAACGGACCTGGCGGAACCAGCCTGCGGCAGTTTCCGGGTCGTGCTGCTGGAGGCTGATCCAACCCAGGACAGTAAGGGCCCGGAGATTGCCCCGGTCCGTTTCCAGAACCTGTTTGGCCTCCTCCCGGGCCTGGTCCAGGCGTCCTTGCGCGTAGCTGGCTTCGGCCTGGCTCACCAGGGAGGCCGCCCTGGGGGGGCCGGCGGGAGCCCGCTGGGCGGCGGGGCCGGTAATCAGAGGGAAATCCCGAAAACTGATGATGCCCGGATAAGCCAGGGACCATTGCACCGCGTCCGCAGGCTGGACCAGCACCCGTTTGGTGGGGGCCTGTCCGGGCCGGGCCAGGCCTTCCTCCCCCGGAGACAGGTCTATCTGCCCTTGGGGGTTCCTGAGGACGAGAGCGCCGTTGAGCAGGGCCAGGACGGTTAAGCCGTCCCGGGCCACCCTGAGGTTGAACTCCGTGCCCCTGACCGCGGCGGTCAGGGCCGGGGTTTCCAGTTCAAAGCGGAATTTTTCGTTGCTGTTTCTGAGCCAGATCTCCCCCTGGGGAACCTGGTAGAGGCTGGCGGCGGCAGCGGCCGCGGCGGGCGCCGCCGCGCCCCAGCCCAGGCGGGGGGAGGGGGCGGCGCTGTTCAGGACAAACAGGGTGTTTTCGTTCAGCCTGATCTGGCTTTCGTCCACACAGAGGATGGCCGCCCGGGAGACCTCGCCGGTCTGCACGGCATCCCCCGGGAAGAGTTCCTGCTGGACGCGGGCTGATTCCCACACCTGGGTCCCGACCTTGCGAACCGACACCTGGCCCTGGACTTGGACGAGGCGGCCGGCCAGGGGCGCCGAAGCCCACGCTTCCTGGGTAAACGCCAGGGTGAGAAAAAGTAAGAGGGTTAAAACCGGTAGGGTTTTCAAGCTGGCTCTGTTCATCCGCGGCTCCTCAATCCCCTCAGTTTCCTCCGGGAAAAATTGGCCTCCACATTAGCACAACTTGAAGGAAATGAAAATCAGGGATGCACCTATACTCATTCAAATCAAGGTTCATACCATGGCTGATACCATTTTTTACAGCCAATCGACAATTAATCGTAGTCATGGCTTGCCGTGCCATAGCGCAGGCTGAAGCCTGCGGCTACATGTTTATTGCCAATCGACTGCAACTTGGTAGGAGAACTCCGGGAAAAGTCTTTGGCAAGACAAATGCCTGGGTTTTATTCCCTCTTTGCTTTGCACCCGAGGGGCCTTATTCGGAGTGAAATAGCGGTGGCCAGGCAAAGCCTGGCCTCCAGGTGCGTCCCCAAGCAGGAGCTTGGGGACGAGATATTATGAAAATGGCGGGCCCGGAGGCCCGCCTGAGGGTTTGGTTTTTAGTGAGAGGAGGAAATGCGGTTAGGCCAACGGCTGTGGCAGTAATTTATGAGCCCAGGCTCAACGTTAGCCATGAAAAGTCGTGGGGCGGGCGTCCCCGCCCGTCATCTATTAAGGCGGGATGCGCTGCGCTTTCCCGCCCTGCAGTCCTAATTAATTCCCCCCTCACCCTTACCCTCTCCCCCAAGGGGGAGAGGGAATTAGATGAATATTTTAAAGTGGTTAAGTGAGTTATGGGTAATGCCCAACCCAAGGGGGAGAGGGGGTAAATGAGGCAATACCAATAAGACAGATAGCATAAATTAAGGTTTCAGTCTGCCGAAAACAGAAAACAGAAAACCATACCAGCTCACTTGTCTTCATGATCCAGGAGTTTTTGAGAGGCCTCCTCCATGGGCAATTGCGGCGTCTGGGGGGCAGGCGCAGCCGGGGCCGCCGCCGGCGCAGATTTGCGGAAAAAAGAGGCGGCTGTAAGGAAGGCGCCCAGGATCAGTGACGCCAGACCGGCTATGATCAGAAAATTGGAGCCGCCGGCGGATTTTTTCGGAGCGGGCAGGGCATACTTCACCACCCGGCGGGAGTCATCATAACCGAAATCCCGAGCGCCTTCGGGCAGATGCAACTTGCTGACCCCGCGCACCTGCCCCAGGGGGCCGACGGATTCTTCGTTGAAGAACAGGGTCCTGGTGGCTTCATTGCAGTTAATAAAATCCACCCCCGGCAAGATGTCGATTTCCCAGCGATTCCCCATATTACGGGCCTGCCCCAGGACTTTAAAGGAAAAGGTGAGGGTCCGCTTGGAGTCATCCCAATCGGCCTTCTTGTCCGCGACCTCGATCTCGGCGTGGGACGAGGCCAGACCCCTGAGCAACAGATACAGATTGGAGATGCTGTCCCGCAACTGCTGGTAAACCGCCATGGAAGGGGTGAACTTGTAGACCACCTTGACATCGCCGTTGGGAGCGGCGGTGTAGCTGGCGTCAAAAGGAATGTCCTCGCCGCCAACAATGGCGGGCATGGCCAGAAAGAGGGACAGGCAACAAAGGGCCAGGAAAACCTGCAGGAGATATCCCCTGGAGTGTCTCATGATTCGTCCTCCTCGCACCATAGGCATGGGATTAGGGTTACTGCCGCCTTTGCAGATAAATGTCCGCTTTTTGGTTCTGAACGTTGGAAAATTCCCCCATCATGGACTGGCCATCGGTGGCCACCATGAGATTGAGGTTAAAGGGCAGGCCCTGGGGGGGGACGGGCTTCCGGTTCATGGTCACCTTGCCGGTTTGGGCCTGGGCCACCAGGTCCCGTCCGCTTAGCCTTCCCTTAAAGGTAAATTCTTCGGTAAGGTAGTAGGTGACGGCATCCGCGCCCCGCAAGGAATAGGCCGCAGTGGCGATCATCAGCAGGTCATTGGCAGGACCGGAAATATTCACCTGGCCGTTGCTCACCCGGCCTTCTTTGCTCCGCATGAAATAAGACCAAAGGCTATTGGTGATGGCGGGCGCCGGGGGGACGGCTCTTTTCTGCTCCACCGGCGCGTCCACCAGGGACATGATGCCCCATTTCTCCAGGATATCCGGGGGCAGCGGCTCCAATTCCGGGTTGGAGACGCCGTTGACCCAACATTTTTGCACGTCCACCAGAATATAGCGGCCGTTATTCCTGAGCTTTTTCCAATTCTTGAGGCCGATTTCCACGACCTTGTCAAAGGGCAGGACATCCTTGTAGCCGTCCCGCACCCCGGTGGTTTCCACGGGAATAAATCTGTTGTTGGGGGCCAGGCCCATGGGGAAGCAATGGCCGTCCATAAAAACCAGATAAGGATGGATGCCCACGGAGTTCATCATGGCGGCATACAGAATGGCCAGGTCGATGCAGGTGCCGCTGCGCTTTTGGATGGTGTCCCGGGGATACTGCAGGCTTTGCACGGTTTTCATGTCGTAGGACATGTTCTGGTCGGCCATATATGCGGGGTGCTGGTAGCTGATGTGGATGGCCCCCATGATTTTATAGATCTCCCGCATCACCTTGTAACAGGAGTCAAAGTCGGTGGAAGCCCCGGCGCCGCCGGCTTTCTTGTTGGCAATGGAGGCCAGGCGGGCCACGGCATCATCCCCCTGGGACACCCAGGCCGCGCCCAAAGGCGCGTAGTCGCATTCATCCTGGAAGGCTCCGGTGAGCTCGGCGGCGGTCATATCGGAAAAGATGAACTCATGGCGGCTCAGCATCATCAAGGGACGGTTTTCCGAGTGTTGCTGCACAGAGCCCTTGGCATCGGTGTATTCGTATTCCATCTGGAGTTCGGCCGGGGCCCGGCTGGTGAGTTTGGCGCAGGCATCGCTAAAGATGGGGTAATACAGGTCGACCACGGTTTGGCCCGGGTCCACCGCGGCATAACTGTGCCAGGAGCACCAGTCTGAATACCCCGGCACCCGGTAGCGCACCTTCAGTTTGGTGAAGCGGTCCCCGGTATTATTGTGAAATACGGACTTGGCCAGCCACATGGGAACAATCCGGTTTCTGGCCCCATAGACCTTATAGACGCCGCTGATCACCCTTTCTTTGGCAATGAGGCGAAAATTCAGGCCCCCCTCGGGCTCCGATTTCGGCAGCAAGGCCGCGATCAATAACATGATCCCGACCACCATCAGGCCGATACCGCTCCAGCGCATCAACTGTTTCATGTTATGCACCCCTCGACGATGGCATTACCCAGAAAAAAAGTCCCAATAATTCCCCGTCTATTACGCAAAAAAGTCTTTAGCGCACCCGGAAAGCCAGCCAGCGGGTCCCCAGAATGCGGTCTTCACAGATCAGGCTGTCAGGATTGACAAACTGGAAGAAAATGGTCTCACTGGTAAGCCAATGCATGGGCTTACCCTGATATAACTTGGGCTCATGGTCCTCGATGGTAAAATGAATGTACCCCTGACCCACGGTATAGCGGCCCACATCCCAAGTAAGCAGTTCACCGGCCCGGAAGGTCTTGGAAAAAGAGCCGTCAGGCTTTAGGATAAGCTCACCCAAAGCCAGGCCATAGGGGGTGGGCACCTGGCTACGCCATATACCCACCAGACTGCCGGCTGGGTTGGCCGCCAGCCTGTCCGGAGCCGCGATGCAGACAGCCAGGAAGAATACTATAAGCAAGCACGCGGTTTTTCTCATAAAAGTCTCTTGAGGGTTGAGGCTGGTTGAGGCGGGAAATATGCACCCGGGGCGACGCCGGCTCAACTCCAACCCGATTGAGATTCTTGACATTCAGCCTTATGGATGTTAGCTTGCATCAGCCCGATACTACAACTTTTTTGAGTGGATATCCATCTCCCCGCAAGATTTTTTTTCTGAACCATGGCCCCCGGTGAGGAAGGGGCGCCATGGTTCCGGCGATATTCACCTAGTATCGGCTGTAAGGCCAATATTCTCTATAGGAAAGTGCCGCCAGCTGCGAAAACTGCCCGAAGATTCCGAGATCCGCAGGCAGGCAGCCGATAATGCAGGCTAAGCGCGGCCTGCCCGTAACTTTCTGAGGATGCCATGGCAGGGGTTGGCAACACCGGGGACGGGTCTTACCCGCTGCGCGCCCTTTACCTCTATCTGACGGACAGTTGCAACCTGTTTTGCCGGCATTGCTGGATACAAAGGCCCTCACCGGAACCTCACCAGCCTCAAAACTCCCTCGCCCTGAAAGACTTGGCCAAGATCATCGAACAAGCCCTGCCCCTGGGGCTGGCGTCGGTGAAGCTCACCGGCGGCGAGCCCCTGCTGCATCCGGAAATCAGACAGGTATTGGACCACCTCAGGGAAAAGGGGCTGGTCTGCGCTCTTGAAACCAACGGGGTTTATTGTTCAGCCGAAATTGCCGATGTTATTGCCTCGGGCCATGACCCCTCGGTGTCGGTGAGCCTCGACGGCGTTGAGGCCTCGACCCATGAGTGGATACGCAGGACGCCCGGGTGCTTTGCGGCTGCTCTCATGGGGATTAAGAATTTGGTGGCGGCCGGTCTTCGGCCGCAAATTATTATGACGCTGATGCGGCGCAACCGGGACCAGGTGGAAGCCATGGTGAGGCTGGCCGAGGACCTGGGCGCGGGCTCGGTGAAGTTCAATGTTCTGCAACCCCTGGCCCGGGCCCGGGAGGTCCATGACGCCGGTGAGGCGCTGGCGGTGGACGAACTGGTGCAAGTGGGCCACTGGGTGGAATCCGAGCTTGCCCCCCGGACCGGCCTGCCGTTGTTTTTTCATCAACCCGCGGCTTTCCGGCCGCTGTCAAAAATTTTCGCCGAGAACGGCCACGGCTGCGACTGGTGCGGCATCCTGGGGATACTGGGGGTCCTGGCCAACGGTTCCTATGCCCTGTGCGGCATCGGCCAAACCGTGCCCGACCTGGTTTTCGGGGAGGCGGCCAGCCAGCCCCTGAGAACGGTATGGGAAAAGCACCCCAGGCTGCTGGAACTTCGCCGGGGATTGCCCCAGGAGCTGCAGGGCGTCTGTGGCCAGTGCCTGATGAAACACCTGTGCCTGGGAAGCTGTGTGGCCATGACCTATGCCCGGGCCAAGAGTTTTTGGCGGCCGTTCTGGTACTGTGAGCAGGCCCAGGAATTGGGGCTTTTCCCGGAAAGCCGCCTGATTACTGCTAAACCAAGCTGAGCGTTGATCTTAACAACCCGGAGGGCAGGACCATGAAAAAAATGCCATACTTGCTGCCGACCTTAAAACCGTTGTCACAGAAACAACAAACGGGCCAGAGGCCGTGCTGGAGCGGCAGCGCCGCGTATGGGGGCGCGTGTCAAAGCGGCGGTACCGCGGGAACCTCCTGCAGCACGGGACATTCGCCGTTTTCCGGCCAGCGTCCCTGAAAGCAGGCTATGGTCCTATTTACCTGAAGGCCTGGGGCTTTTTTTCAGCAGGCGGATGAGGGGGGCAAGAAGAAAGCGGGTGAACTGCTGCAAGGCCCCATGCCGGCTGACGGGGCGGGCGAGATAGGGGCCGAGGCGGTAATAGGCCTCAATGCAGCGCTCCCCCAGGGGATTGCCGGCAAGATAGGCGTCCCGGAAATCTTGCAGCACTACCACTTCTTCGGCCAGGGCAGAGCCGTAGGCCGCGGTGGCGATGAAGCAGAATTTTCTGGGTGGTTTCCCCGGGGCTTGCTGGCCGGCCTGGCCGGGGGCGGCTTCCTGCGAGGAAGGCAGTTTCAGGGTTATGGGTGTGACTTCGCCGATGCCCTCAAGATTTTCCTCCAGGGGGCCGGATGCCAGCGGCTGCGGCTCGCCGGTGGGGGGCGCCAGGGGGCCGGCATTTAGGGGTTGGTCCCCGGGGGTCTGGAGGATGTCACGATAATGATTGTAATACCGCCTGCTTAACTCCTGTTTGACCAGCTCCTTTTCAGCCGGATCGGTCAGGTGAGTTAAGATGACCTCCAGTTGCTCGGTGGAATATTTGGCGTATTTCGAGTCGATGGCCCCTTACCCTCCGATTTGGCTGCTGCCCTGATCCGGAGAAACCCCGATGAGGCTGTAAACCTTGTGGGGCGGCAAAGAGATCAGTTCGATAAAGAGTTATGGTTCTGATGACGGACAATCATATCCGCCACTTGCCGGTGATGGATGAAGGCCAATTAGTTGGTATGATCTCAATTGGCGATGTGGTCAAAGATATGATTGAAGAATTGGAATTTCATGTTAAGCAACTCACAAGTTATATCACTGGGCTTAGATAAGTCATTCGACCTTAAAACAACAAAAACCAAAAAGCTTTTACCAGTGGTATGTTTTATAGGGGTATCCTAATGAAGTCAATAATACATCTGTTTATACAATGCGTGTTTTTAACCTCGTCTACTTGATTGTGTCCTATGCCGAATTAACGATGTTATTTCCCAGACAGGATTCGCGGGGCATATTCTGACGTAAGTTTTTATTATTAAAAGGAATTTACTGGCTGACAATTAGCTTGAGGCAATTCTCGTTTACAGCCTATTTCTAAGTTTGAGGATAGAAGCCGAGCAAATCAATTGCGATTGATTGTGAGTCTGCTCATATGGGCAATTCAACGGAACTTTTAGAACTGTTTATCCAAGTGGATCTTTACTTCCTGTGCTAAAATCACGCCGGTTGCGAGCCCACTTTTGAAGGTAATAAGCGCCTGCCAAAGATAATACTATTGCCGCAATTGCCAGGAGAGTATCAGGAGAGTATTCCTTCACATCGATGATGACAACTTTACGGGCTACCGCAATCAGAGCAACTTCGAGCACAATCTCGACATGCACCTCATGTTCGTTTAGATAGGCGCGAATCGTCTCGAGCAGTTCGACACCGATTAATATGAGCATGAAGAAACCAAACACATCCAGCAACTCATTGATATCAAGCAAGTAGTTGGGCGGAGTGATGATGTCCACTACTAGGATGCGACCCAACTCAATAGTGGACAAAAAAATAACCACAATCATCATAAGGATCAGGCTGCCCACGATCATGCGTTCGAAAAACAAGAAAGCTTCCGATTATTTTCACCATTTTTTTTCGCCTTTATTTTTTCATCAGCAGACAATGGAGATTAGATAATGTAGGATTGCAAACGAATTAATTACTTTGCTGAAGGATAGCAAAACTAACAGTTATTAAAAACAGCGACCACTCCAATTGAGATAGCCAACCATGTTGCCGCTCTTTGACGCATAAATCCTCCTTAAACCAGGTCAAACCGTTCAGAATGAAAATCACCTAATGGAACGCCAATTTGGACGAGGGTTTTTTCCACGGCGTTCATCATTGGCCCCGGTCCGCAAATAAATATTTCAACCCAATTTGGTCTACGATCTGCTGGCAAGTTTCGCTTCAGGATATCGGCATTGACAAAGCCTTTTTCGCCAGTCCAACCTTCGGTGGTAATTCCAGAACATGGAGTACCTTGAGATTCAACTTCTGAGGCAATTCGCCAATCTCCTCCAGAAAGGTAGCTGCCTCAAGGGTTTTATTTGTGTAAATTAGGGTCAGAGGCCGCGAATCACCACGGTCAGCCAGGGTCCGCAGCATTGACATCATCGGAGTGATTTGGAGACCCCCAGCGATAAAGACAAACTCTTGGGCATGTGGATGACGATCTATGCTGAAAGCCCCATAAGGACCATCAACATACACTCGTTGGCTCTGTGATAAATTTTTATCGAGGCAGTAAAATCTCCCAATTCTTTTATCGTGAAAGCCAGCAGGGAGCTCTCCTTCGCGCTGCTGGAGAATGAAAATGGATGCTCGTGATCGCGAAGGGTAAATCCCATACTGTGATCCAGGCAAATTGACCGGGTTGGAAGCGCAAACCTTTGTGATTTTCTGGCCGCAACAAAACTGTCCAGGCATTACCGCGTTCAGGGATTACCTTTTCGACCAGATAGGCTTTGCGTAATAATATGAATGGTTTGATCACCCGCACCCAGGCTAAAACACCGACCCAAAAAATTCCATATAACCCCCAAAACAGTTGCTTCCAAAGAGTATTGAGGTAGTAGCCTCGCAGCTCTACGTGTGCCATGGCCAGCGCCATAAGTACAGTGGCAAGGATACCATGCCAAATCCGCCAGCGGTCGTATTCGATCCGCAGTCTTTTGCGCCAGACAGATAAGCTGATCAGCGCTCCAAGAGAAATGATGGCCACTACCCCAAAACGGGCCGCCCAGGGTGCTGTGGCCAAGTTGAGCAGGCTGAGGTGTTGAGGATCAAAAATGAACAGAATCAGAGGATGGGAGGCAATCAACACAAACGTGACAAGTGAAATTTGGCGATGAAAAAAATACACAATATCGCTGCCATAAGGCGCTTTAATGACCTTAAAACGGGCTGTCAAAACAAATTGCAGCCCCACCATCGACAAACCACAGTATCCTAAGCCCACCGAAAGATCACGCCAAAATTCCCGCCCGAGAGGTCGAGGTCCAGCGAGCAAAATAAACAGTGGCGCAAGGGTCACTAACAGGTAAACACCAATCCAAAATACTCCCTTAAATATTTGCTTTGTCATCGTTTTTTCAAATTTCCTATTCATAAGTATATTGTATTATATGTAAATGATAAATCGAGCATGTAATTATTTTGGGGTGGACCTGCGGGTGACTATTTACACCGGCATACCAATCTCCACCGAATAGGCATCCTGATCGGTGAGGCTCTTTCCGTTTCGTTTCGAAGGAGATTTCCCACTTACCTTAGCTTTGGGGATGATATCGTATCCACCGGAGCGAATGGAGTATGTGAGGAATTAATTACCAATTTTAATACGACCTTGGATATATTCGATTACAGTATTAATAATTTCTTCTTCCTCACAATCTAAAAACATGACGTGTTCGGTTTTTTCAAACCAGACTAATTTCTTATTTTCAGCAGGTGTTGCTATAGTTTCGTAAAAATCCTCGCACCTTCGGGCGCGTTGGATGTATCTTTTTTACTGTGAAGAATCAGGGTAGGGACAATGACTTCTGGTAAACACCTTTGAGTCTCTCTGATTAAATCAAACAATTGAAGGAAAGTAATTGTTGGCACCCATTCATATCCGGTATCATATCGCGCATAGTTAGGATCAGTGAATACAGGTTTCAAATCCCACTTCGGTTTTAATCTCAAAACAACAGGAGCCAGAAAACTCAAAGGACGCCCCGGACCAAAAGGGGATACTATTTTCGTTGAGCCACCTGCAACAATTATGCTGTCGATTTTATTACTATATTTCGCAGCAAGTATCAAAGCGATCATTCCACCCATACTATGCCCGATTATGGTTACTTTTTCGGTTTCTCCCAATAACTCCGACATCTCCTTTTCGGCATCTGCGATCCAATCCGTCCACCTCACACCTAATAGCGCATTTGGCGTGTTTGCCCCATGACCTCGTAATGTAGGAGCTCGATAAGGAAGACCCAGTTTTTCAATTTGATTTGCCAGTTCACCTAATCCAGTGGGCATTCCTGAAAATCCATGAAGTAGAAGTGCCCCCAACGATTTCTTCGACATAATTGCCCTCCTTTTATTAAAACCTGATTGCTCGACTATAATCCTTTAGTTCACAAAACCTTTGACCAAAAGTACAACGTAAATTCATTTACACCACTGTATAGTATCCAAAATGAATTTCTGAGGACTGTTGAAGATAATTTGGATTGAGACGGGATAAATTTAATATATCCATACCTTAATCTTTGAGCAATACAAGCAGATCTATCGAGAATTATTAGAAATACTCCCGTGTTGAAATTCAATTATTAGGTGATATGGAATAATGAAGATATGTTGGTTTAGTAAGCACGCATGAACGCTATGTTGGCGGCAGGAATTCTATGTTGTATATGTATTATAAGTATAGCAAATGTCAGTCTTGATTGCACTCTGGCTGAGCGTTCGAGGTGGCAAATGAATATGTTGCGTTGCGAAGACACCTTCCAACTATTAAGGCTTCAATAAAAGGACAGCACCAGCAACGAAAATGAGGATTATGAGTAAAACTGTTATTCCAATCAACCCCCATCGCGCGAAGCGGGGATTGGATTCGGCCCATGTCTGACCAGGTCGTGTTAAGGTGCCGATATATACTATCCCCATAATAATAAGAAACCATCCTGCTCCGCTGTCGTTCAAAACGAGGATAAAACCTGTAATGATAGATATCGCGGCTGATAACCATAACCATACTTTTTTGCTTTTGCCCATCAAGAACTCCTTTCTCATTCCTGGACGGAAGATGCAAAAATATTGATCAAGGTGAATGTAAGTGCGCGCTCAACGTTTGCATGATTTCATTTCGTGGCATGCCTGGATGCGTGTGAGCAGGGATTGATGATGTTTGAGGTGAAGGAAAGCCATGCTATATAAGTATTTTCAGTATAGCAAATGTGCGTCCTGATTGCATCCAGGCAGGAGGTTCGAAGACGCATATAATTCTTGCGATAGAGCCAACCGGTGGGATCTCGCGGATGAATATTTCCACCAGAAAAGTACACGATTTTAAACCAAGGTAAGCTACTGTTTTCAAAATAAAAATAAACTTGATATCATCGGTCGTTTCCTTCGATGATCGCGATGGCTCGTCCGATACCATCTTCAGCGCGAATGCGTTCACCAAGAGCTGCTGCGCGAGCCTGCATGCCTGGATCAGTAACGGCGCTTGTGATGGCAGCCGCCAATCGGTCAACAGTTAATTGACGCCGGGGTACAGGCTGAGGGCCGGCTCCCAGTTCCCTTACCCGCCGGGACCAGAACGGCTGATCACCCATATGCGGAACGAGCACGGATGGTACACCAGCACGCAATCCGGCTCCGGTAGTACCCGATCCTCCATGATGGACAACGGCTGATACACGTGGGAATAACCATGAATGGGGAACTGAATCCAACACGAACACACTAGCGGACATATCAGCACCGTCCAATCCGCCCCAACCCGTAGCGAGCACTCCGCGCTGCCCTGATCGTTCAAGAGCGTCACAAATGAGTTGGGTAGTCTGCCGGGGGGTTCAATTCACCATGCTGCCAAAACCGATATACACCGGTGGCGAACCGGATTCTAGAAAGTCAACCAGTCGGGCAGGTGGCTGCCAGTTCGCTTCGGGATCGAGAGACCAGTAGCCAGTGACGTGAATATGCTCGCCCCAATCTGCAGGTCTGGGGACAACGATGGAACTGTAACTGCCAAGGACAGGAACAGGCTTACCGTGCAATTGGCCATAAGGATTTTTGCCAAGTGAGATTGCCGGCAGGTTAAGCTTTTCCCTTCTCCAGTGATTGATGTATTGGCCAGTGAAGGCTTGTAGAAGCTGCCCGTTTAGAAAGTAAGTCAATTGATTGTAATTTCCGCCCAGGGGTAGTTCCGGAAAGATACCACCGGGATTGGGATAGGTGCGAGTGGGGGCAAGCCCAGGTAATGGAGTGGCTATAAAGCATGGTACACCTAGCTTTTCCGCGGCGTGATAGCCTCCAATTCCTATGGTTGAATACACGATCGTTTCTGCATCCTGGCAGGATAACCATGTGGTCTCCATGAGCCTGTCAAACATCGGTCTTATCAGCTGAAGGACACGTAAAAACCATACAAAGAAATTACGACCAGTTTCAATGCCAGCTTTTAGCTTTGATGAATTCAGTAATTCTTGTGTGTTTATACCAAGGGGAAAAAAATCTAGATTATATTCTCTTACAAGCGGTTCAAAATTATCAGGTGCTGTAAACCGTACCTTATGCCGACCTGTTTTCTGCAAGCCGACAGCCAATGCAAGCAAGGGTTGGATATCGCCACGTGAGCCAATTGCCAAAATCGTAATACGCATTGCGCCTGTCTTTTTTCTAAGTAAATGTACAGTGTTTCATTACTTAGTGGTCACCTTAATCGATGGATATCTGTGGAAAAGTTTCCGTTGTCATTACTTCCCCGGTGGATCTAACGGGTGACCAATTTCAGCGGGAAAAAATACATATAGTCCGGTGGGCATCATCCCACCCAGCAGGCTAATTTTTCTCTACCCGTGCTTTCAGTGCCTTATCCATCGCTTCAAAACCCTGCTTTGAATTAGTGTCAATATCTTTTGATTGTGATGAAACCAGAATACCGTTGAATATTTCCCGGTCAATGAAGCGAACTTTATTGCTACCAACTTGTTCAATGATGAAACTATGTTCACCACTGAACAAAACAGGTAGAGCAACGTGATACTTCCAGCGTAATTCTTTGTTTGGCTCTACCTTCACGACAGTGCAATGCAACATCATCTCTTTTGATCCAGACTTAAACGTGATATCCACTTTTTTGCCCACCTGTGCCATTCCAATTGCGTGGTAAATAAATGGATTCCACTCTGGATATTTGTCGAGATCCGTTAAGACTTGCCATACAGTATCTGGCGTTGCCTGAATTTCGATTTCGGTGCGAAGTTCTTTCATATATACTCCTTTCCCGAAACATACCTTATTATTACAACCGCCCAACTAGATTGATATAGTGTGTTACGAATGCAACCTGCTGACTTTAAGTATAGCAAATAGCGGCCTTGATTGCATCCGGGCTGGATGTTCGAGGCTGCATATATTCTTTGCAACCCCGCCAGCCGGACAGTAAATAAATAAGGTGCGTTCGCAACGCACCTTTTCAGCTTTCAGGCAATTTATTCATCTTCCGAAAGTTACCAGCCAGCATTTCCCCTACAAGTGCAGTAATTGCCACTAATCCACAAAATCCGGCACCCCATAAAATTAATGCATTGTTCGAATACCAGAGTCCGAAAAACAAAAAGAACGAGTAAATAACAATTACTCCCCATGCAATCAAGTGACTGATCCACAGCCGCCGGCGCTCACCGATCAGGAAAAGAAGCAATGTGCTGAGAAAAGGCAGTACAGGCGGCAGGCAGAGCAGCCACAAAGAACTTTGGCCTAAAATGACAGCTTTCACAAGTGCCATGAAAGACACCAGGCACGCGCAATAACCATTACCCAGCCAAACAAGCGGAATAGTGCAGGTCTCTTCTGTTGCCGGGTGGCTGTCGGTAAACCAGGGACCCACCATTGCCACCAGCAGAAATACCAGAGCTACAACCCGGCTAATAGTCTCAGTTTGCCGGCCTGATACATAAAGTGTTTCCTCTTCCGGAATAAATATACAAACCATTCCTGCCATTGGTTGGTGGCATCCTCTACTGAGCAAAACCGGGTGGGATGCTTGCGTGTTTGCGGGCATGGATTCTACTTGCCTGCACAATGCCTCATCCTGTATTTGCGGGTGGTGCAAAGGGTAAATGCGAGAGCAGAAAGCAGTGCTTCAAAAGTGCCTTAATTATAGCAAATCGCTACCTTCATTACATCCAGGTTGGAGGTTCGAAGCTGGATATAACCCTTGCAATATCGCCATCCGGGTGGATGTTGCGGATGACCAGTGCGACCGAGTTGGGGTACGTGTTTATCGGTGGGCTTTAGCCCACCCTTGGCTGATCAATACACCGGCTTGGTCGTGAATTGTTTTATCGGGCCTCAACCGTCTTTCTCACCCGTATGGTCACGCCGATGGCGAGAAACAGCGAGAGCAGATAAACTACCCCGTTGACGGTCGTGAAGCCCTTGCTCATGGTATAAACCAGAAAAGTAAAGACTAAGAACAGGACAGCTTGAATGGTTGCCCAGGCCAGCATTGTTTTTTGGTAATCTTGGTCGGTTTTATAATTACGCGCTAGGGAATAAAGCAGAATGAAGTACAGAGATAGGAACAAATATTCCGCCGATAACATGAGCTTGTCAACCACTCCGGTGGAGTGTAACCAGCCCATATGTTGATCCAGGAGGGAATTGGCCAGAGAATGGCAACACCGTTGAACCAGAGGAGCAGGTCGAGCAGGATGTGCATCAGAACACCAATCCCCAAGCCAATGCCTAGGTTGTTCCAATGCGTCTTTTTGGTGAGGGCGGCAATGATGTAGAAGAGCACCAGGATGGCGAGGATGGTGAAGAGACTGTGCGTGAAAGTGCGGTGCAATCCCTCGGTAGGTAGTTTGGCGACTGTTGCAATTGCCACTGCCAGGTTGTCGGTATCTGGAATGAGATTGCCAAGTATGATTCCCAGCATCACCCATTCGGCTTTGGGCGCCCATTTGCGGACCGCCATGCCGATTAACCTATGAATGCCTGCTTGTGCCATATGATCCTCCCTTTTAAAATTGCTGATACTTAACTACAATTTATAGCTAAAAAAAACAGTATTAGGAAAATATTCACAATGACTAAAATAAACCCACCCAACAATAAATTATACAAACGCATGATTCACTCCAATAATATTATATACCCCCAATAGAACCATTTTATGATTATTACTTTCCCGACCAGATTACCATCCGAGCGAATCATGCGGGTGACCATTATGGCTGGGAAATGGAAACGCAAAGCTACAAACACACCTTATGTTTGAATATGACTGCCTTGATCGCATCCAGGCTGGAGGTTCAAGCTGCATAAAACCCTTGCGATACCGCCAACCGGACAGTAATTAAATAAGGTGCGTTGTGAACGCACCCTACCAGCTACAGGGATGCTTCGCAAACACCGTCACCAGCGAAGGGCGAATAGTTATATTATTATTTTATAAACAACCTTTAATTAGTACAATCTGATGAGACAATAAATCATGCATGTTTACGACCAATGGTAGATTATTTAGCGGAATTATTTGCTGGAATGGGAGAAGACTATGTTTATGATCATGTTCGTTTTGGATGAGATCACCCACCTTGATGAAATCCTGGATGCATGGACAAAAATAGGCATATCCGGGGCAACGGTTGTTGAAAGCACTGGCTCCGCCGATTGAAACATTTACCGATGCGGTACTCTTTTGAAACCTCACCTTTCGAAGAGGAGGAAATATCACCGTATTCGTTGTCGTGGAAGATGAGACCATAATTCAAAGATGTCTAAAATCCATTGAGCAAGTGGTTGGTGACCTTAATGAACCGAATACAGGTGTTTTTACCGCCTGGCCGCTTACCATGTCCAAAGGCATTCGTTCATTTGGAAAAGAAGAAAAGGACGAGTAATGGTCTGGGTAAAACTTATTCTTGCATCCGTTCTGATCGTCATTGCAGCGACCCAGCTTGCCAAATATGGGGATATCATTGCCATAAGAACCCGCCTGGGTGGTATGTTCATTGGGGTTCTGTTAATGGCTGGAGCAACATCACTTCCTGAGATACTTACTTCCATCAGTTCATTAAATCAGAATTCACCGAAACTTGCAGCCGGCAACCTGCTGGGCAGCAATTCATTTAACATGGTTCTGCTAGCGGTCATAGATATTGTCAGCAGAAATCAGCGCATCCTGCGAAAGGCTGCATTGAAGCATGCTTTGACAGGTTCGCTCACTGTCTTTAATCGGGCTGGTCGTATTTTTCATTCTTGCGGATATCGATGTAAAAATTGGTTGGGTCGGCCTGGACAGCCTGGTAATTATTGGCGCATATATTGTTGCAGTTTGGTTGATCCAGGGTAATGCATCGCGTGGTATGCAGCCGGATATTACGGATGAGATCCCGGACGGGGTGGCTCCGTTGCGAAAAGGGATCATTGGTTTCCTGTTAGCAGCAGGAGCTCTCGTTGTGATAACCCCGATGATGGTCCAGAACGCAAATGAGATTGCAGAAATTACGGGATTGGGGACAACATTCATCGGCACAACCCTGGTTGCCCTGGTTACATCTTTGCCTGAACTGGTCACAACCCTGGCTGCGATCAAGATTGGCGCAAATGATATGGCGATCGGTAACCTGTTTGGTAGCAACATGTTCAATATGTTCGCTATCGGGTCGACAGATACGTTTTTCACCCAGGGGAGATTCCTGGCGGTTATCGATCCATCTTTTGTTCTGGTAGGTGTAACAGGTTTGTTGATGACCGGCCTGGGCTTGATTGGAAACCTGGCAAACCTGGAAAAGCGGGCTTGGTTCATGGAGTTGGATGCCCTGGCATTGCTGGTCATGTATTTTGCCAGTCTTCTGCTGCTGTATTATAGGGGATGAACCTAAGAGGTTTGGAAAAAGGATAGAGACCTGGCGGTCAAAACCACGCACACAGCCAGAGACCGGCGCGAACAGAGAATAAGGTGCGTTACGAAAGACCCTACTGACTACAAAATCCCCCAAGTCGGGTGCATGCTGGGTTGGGTACGTCCACGACCCACTTCTTCTTGTTGTGTTTCATTGCTGAATTAATGAATTGCCCGAATTTTCGATCC
>CAVPIX010000013.1:0-7841 GCA_963705115.1 uncultured delta proteobacterium
AAGTCCCGGTTGGTGTAGCGTCAATTTCTGCAACCAAGTACTACGCTATGCCCACTGTTGAAAATCCAAATTAAAGGCAATAGCCTCCCGCACTTCGGCCATGGTTCGGCGCGCCGTCTCCCGGGCCCGGGCGTTCCCCGCCAGCAAAATTTCGTTCACTTTTTCGGGATGGTTCTCGTAGTACTGCCGCCTGTCCTGGATGGGAGCCAGATTGGCCAACAGCGCCTCCGACAGCATCTTTTTACAATCCACACACCCCAATTTGGCGGATCGGCATTCCACCACGATTTCATCAAGTTTTGCCATCGGCAGGTTTAACCGGTGAAAGGGAAAGGCCAGGCAGCGGTCTGGCTCGCCGGGGTCCTTGCGAAAGGGCCGCTGGGTGTCGGTGACCATGCCCCGCACCTTCTGGGCCACAACCTCCAGGGAGTCGCTCAGATAAATGCAATTGTCATAGCTCTTGCTCATCTTGCGGCCGTCGGTGCCGGTGAGCTTGGGCACCTCAGTGAGGAGCGCCTCCGGTTCCGGGAAGATAGGCTGATAGTAGTGGTTGAAGCGCCGGGCGATCTCCCGGGTCATTTCCACGTGGGGCACCTGGTCCACCCCCACCGGCACCCCATGAGCCTTATACATCAAGATATCCGCGGCCTGGAGCACCGGGTAGCCCAGGAACCCATAGGTGGCCAGGTCTTTGTGGGACAATTCCACCACCTGGTCCTTGTAGGTGGGATTGCGCTCCAGCCAGGGCACCGGGGTGAACATGCCGAAAATCAGGTAAAGCTCGGCGTGTTCAGGGAGGGCCGACTGCACGAACAACGTGGACTTTTCCGGATCAAGGCCCACGGCCAGCCAGTCCATGAGCATCTCGGGGATGAAATCCCGGATATTGCCGGCGCTCTCGTATTCAGTGGTGAGGGCGTGCCAGTCCGCCACAAAATAAAAGCACTCGTAGTCTTCCTGCAGCTTAACCCAGTTGTAGAGGGCCCCGTAGTAATTCCCCAGGTGCAGTTTCCCGGTGGGCCGCATGCCGCTCAGGATGCGTTTTGGGGGTGCAGTTTTCGGTGATGTTTCAACAGCCATTATAGACCTGCTTTCTTCCGTGATTATTGGTTAAAGTAAGAAAATGTAGGGTGCGCAATGCGCACCGATTTGGCGGGCAGAGACGGCCGCCCTACCTTTTCATGGTGGGGCAGCGGCAATCGGTCAGCCGCACGCAAAACCATCCAGAAACCCATTAACTTCCTTAACCACCTGCCCCAACTCCCGCCCTGTGTCCAGCCTCAGCAGCGGCTCATCCGCCTGGGTTAACGGCTCAAAATCCTCCACCTGCTGGTCCAGCAGTTCCACCCGGCCGTCCGAAATGGCACTGGCATTGGCCTCCCGCTTTAAAAGTCGCCCCCGCACCAGCTCCTTTTGACAAAGACAATGCACAAATAGTGCGGTGCAGCCTTTTTCCCGGGCCAATCCCCAGACCAGGGCCCGCTCCCCGGCGCTTTTGAAGGACGCATCCAGAATAACCCCGGCCGCGCCCCCGTCCAGGAGTTCCCCCGCCCGGCGCCGCATCTCGGTGTAGGTTTTCTGGGAAAAATCCTCGTTATAAATGCCCTGGCCAAACTCGAAACGGGCCGGGGTGGTGGGGGCCAGCCCCGCCAGGGTTTTGCGCACCGCATCGCTGTGGACCACCGGCCAGCCCCGGGCCTCTCCCAGGGCCTTGGCCACGGTGGTCTTGCCCACCCCCATGAGCCCGAAAATCACCACCAGGACGCAGTCCATTGCGCGCCCTTCCTGGCATAGTCCCCGGCCAGGGTGAAATAGTCCCGGGCCGCGTGCCGGGCCCGTTCCCGTTCCTCCGGAGGAACCTCCGCCTCCCCCGCGGCCAGACCGTTGATCTTCCCCCGGACGCAGGCCCGGTAACATTGATAGAAATCCAGCATGGTCAACAGTTCTGCATCCCCGGCCGCCTCAGCAAACCGCACGGCGAAATGCCGGCTGAACTCGGTGAAGCCGTGAAAATCCAGGTCCATGGCCAGGAAGGCCACATCCGCCGCCACATCACCATATCGAAATCGAGGGGTAAATTCAATGCAGTCGAAGACATATATGCCGTTGGCCAGACAAATGTTGCGCATATGGAGGTCGCCGTGGCAGTCCCGAATGCGCCCTTCCCGGATGCGCCTTCTGAAAAGCGGCCTCTGGTGGGTCAGAAATCCCCGGGCGAAATTCCGAATCTCCTCAAACAGCTCCGGTGATAAAAATTCCCCCACCATGGCCTTCATGCGGGCGAAATTTTCTTCATGGTTATAGGTGATGATCCCGGGCTCCCCGTAACGGTTGATGTGGGGGCCGGTGGCCGCGTTCCCGTAAAAGGGGGCCAGCACGGCCACCAGGCGCTCCAGATGCTCCCGGCCAAGTTCGCCCCGGTCCGCCACCTCAATCATCATGCGCTCCTGGGGCATACGCACCATTTTTAGAATATATTCCACCGGCTGCCCCCGGCCTCCCACCTTCACCCCGGATTTTTCCACGGTTATGGGCAGCACCGCCAGGTAGATCTTGGGGCACAGGCGCCGGTTGAGCTTCAGTTCCTGTTTCAGGTAGTAATGCCGCCGCCTCAGGGTGGAAAAGTTCAAAAACCCCAGGTCCAGGGGTTTTTTCATTTTATACGCAAACCAATCCGTGAGGAACACCCAGGAGATGTGGGTCTGGACAAGCTCAACCTTTGAGGTGGGCTCCGGATAAGCCGCCGGGTCCATGAGGGCGGCGATCAGGTCCATGTCTTATTATATCAGAATGTCTCCGGCGGGGTTGGGATCACACCTTTTTCCCGCCTTAATCGCTGAACGGGAAAATCACCGGAAGTTTAATCCCAGATTAGCGCAGGCCGCCGCCCCGCATGGATCATGGGAAAAAGGTTTTTTTCCGGATACCACCCATAATTAAGCTAAATCTGGATGGCACAGGTGTCCTCACCTGTGCCGATGAAAGGCTGGAGCCCGCGGTTGTATTCTTGTCAAGGGCAAAGCCTCGCTGGACTCAGAGCAAAACTTTCCTCTATGAAAAATTCCCCTTCGCATATTATCTTTATATATACATGGCCGCCCCCCACCCAGAGCCCTCCCCTTCCCAATCCTATCAATTCCTTCTCATCGTCTGCTGCGGCCTGGGCTTTGCCAGCTACGTCACCTGCTACATGCGCATCCCGGTGGTGCCCCTGTTCGCCCAGGACCTGGGGGCCGGGGCCGTTATGGTGGGCTTCATCAACTCCGCCTTCCTTCTCACCACCGGGGTGTTCGCTTTTCCTTTAGGCATGCTGGCTGACCGTTGGGGGCGCAAGCTCGTGGTCACCGGGGGCATCCTCATTTCTCTCATCACTTCCTTTCTCCTGGCCGTCAGCGGCGCGCCCTGGCAACTGCTCCTTATTTACCTTTTGTTCGGCCTGGGGCTGGCCGCCATCGGCCCCACCCTCATGGCCTACGTGGCGGACCTGTCGCCCCCCACCCACCTGGGCCGCTCCTACGGGGCCTACACCCTGTCCATCTATTCCGGCATGAGCCTGGGGCCGGCCCTGGGGGGCTGGCTGGCCGGCTGGCTGGGCTTCCGGTTGCTCTTTGTGGCCGCGGCCGGGCTCACCGGGCTGGTACTCCTCTTGGCCCTGGTCTTTCTCCCCCGCTCCGATGCCGCGCCGCACCACTCCCCAAATTCCCCCCAAAACCTGTCCACCTGGCGTCAGCTTCTGCGCAACCGGCCTCTCCTCGGCTGCTGGCTCATCACCCTGGGAGGCTGCTTCGGTCTGGGCGCGTTCGTCACCTTTGCGCCCCTGTACATGAAGGAGCAAAACCTGTCGGTGGGTGACATCGGCCTGGTGTTCGCCCTCCAGGCCGCCATCAACGCCCTGTCCCGCATCCCCTTCGGCCGCCTGAGCGACCGTTCCCGCAGCCGCTGGGTGCAAGCCATGGTGGGTTTCCTCGCTTTAGGCGCTTCCCTGGCCGCATTCGGGCTGGCCACCACCCTGCCCGGCTTTCTTTTGGCCACCTCCGCCCTGGGACTCGCCATGGGCCTGGGGTTTACGCCGGTGGGGGCCCTCATCGCCGAAGTGGTGCCCCCCACGGACCGGGGTCTGGCCATGGGCGGCTATAACACCTGCATTTACTTAGGCATGATGATCAGCTCCGCGGTCATGGGGGTGGTTATCGGCTGGCTCGGCTATGCCTGGACCTACGCCCTGATGGGCTTAATTGTGGCGCTGAGCGCCGGCGGCTTTTACCTGCTCATCCGGGATTATTCCATTTCTCCACAATAGCCTGCGACTTCAAGAAGTTCATGTAGGGGCGTAATTTATTGCGCCCTTTGGGCTTGATGAATCAAGCCCCTACTAGTGGCACGGGTAAAGGAAATATAGAGCGGGCACTGCCCGCCAAATAATTGGTAGGCGGAGCCCACCCTCCTTTTTCTGGCCGCCGCGTCCCCCAGGCCTCGGAGCCTCCCAGCCAAATTATCATTGCTTTTTTGGCCCGATCATTAAAGAATTACCCTGAGAGCAAGCTGCACCCCCCAAGCTTCCCATCCCGGCTCCCGGCGCAGTTTCTTCTCCCCTTTCCCCGGAAAGGCACTTTTTCAGCAGTGGAGGGTAACGGGCCTTTCCCCGGCCCCAGCACCATGGACAAAAACATCATTCCTTTTGAAAAAGGCAAGCGTTCCGTCAAGGAAATTGTGGAACGCTTTTATCAGGACCTGGACGACATCGAAGAAATCGTGATCATTGCCAAGGACCGGGCCGGCGAATGGATCTTTGCCAACTCGGAATTGGAGAACGAACTGGAGTGGATCGGCAGCCTCTACAAATTCATCAATCAGGGTATCATGGATGACGGGGAGGATTTTTAGGGAAGGGCCAACCCTGCGGAATGTATTGTCTTTTCTGTGAAAAGCTCAAGAAAGGTGTAGTGAAGGGTGCGCACTGGGCGCCAATATGGCGGACGGGAGTCCCGCCCCACCTTTTATATATGTAATACCAAGTTCGCTTTCAAATAAGACAAACTGTCAATGAAGCTTATTGATAATATTATTTCTTTTTTGACAGAAAACCGAAAACCCTATCATTCCACCCTGGACCCCGGCAACGCCCGGGATAGGCGGTCTAATCCGGTTTTCACCTTGACCAGGAGCCCAAAACCCGCCTGAGAGACGGGCCAGGCCACGGCCAGGATCAGGCTCAGCGCCCGGCCCCATCCAGAATCGATGCGCAGGTGCAGGCCCCGCCGCCATTGCACCGCGCCAACCCGCCCCAGGACCTGCCCCGGCGCCACTTCCTCCCGCACCCCCCAGGACGCGGCATCCCCCTTGGTAATGAGGCGCAGGCTCTCTCCCGCCCCGGTCTTCCCCACCAAACGGTGGGCCACCAGGGACTCCCCGGACCTGTAGACGATGATGTCCCCCCGCCGCAAGGCCTCAGGCCCCCGCGGTTCCACCTCGATTAAGGCGCCTTCGGGAATCAACGGCTGCATGCTGGCGCCCTGGGTGGGCACCAGCACCGCATCCCCGTGCCGCAGCATTTCCTGGGTCAGGTCCCGGAAGAAAAAAGTCCTCAGGTTCAAACCAGCCCCTCCACAAACTTGACCACGCTGTCGTCGGGGACAAATCCCAGCTCAAAGCAGGGGACTTCTTCGGCGATCCGGCTCACAAGATTCACAATAAAGGTCATGGCCTCCTGGTCGTAAAAAGGGGGAAAGCACCGGACCAGAAGCCGCGCCGCGGCATCACTCGGGGCAAGCTCGCGCCCATAGTTGCCCGCCGCCTTTTCCAGGAAAAAGATTTTTTTCAGGGGCGCGCTCTCCGGGCGGGAGGTGCGCGCGTCACCGTGCCAGGGGGTGCCGTACATGGTGAAACCTCCCGAGCCCGGTCTGATGATGATGCGGTCGTCGCTTAGCACCAAGGCGTCGGTTTTCTCCCAGAGTTCCGCCAGGGTACTTTTCCCCGCCCCCGAGACCCCGGCGAAAAGCAGGCCCTGGTCTTCATGCCTGACGCCGCAGGCGTGCAGCAAAACTCCTCTTTTTTGAGCCAAATAATGGACCAGGAGCACTTCATCCAAAGGATATTTAAAGGGATCGAGGACCACCAGGCCCTGATGCCGGCGAATTTCCGGTTTGACCAGGCTGTTCTCCAGGTCCTGAATAAAAACATGACCTCGGGAAGGCGTTGCATCCAGGATTGCCACTCGAAAAGGTGCGTCAGGGAAATCGGGAAAGGCTATGGAAATGATGTTTGTGCCGTCCCTGTGATACCACCTCCATAAGCCACCGGAATCAAACAGCAAATCTCCTCTTACTTCAGGGACTTGGCCATAATGATAGGAAAGAGTGATGTGGGGATGGGTCTGATCTATCCGGAAGATCTGATGGGCAGGACCCAATTCCAAAGAAAAACCTGGAGATGCAGGAATGGCCTGGATGACAATATCGGCCATCCGAAGGAAGAGTTGCTGTGAGGTTGTTTTATCAAGGATAAGAACTTCCCCTCTCCCTGAGAGACTACCAAGTTGTAAAAGAGGTCAAAAAATTAAGGGCATTCAGCTCGACGGAGTTTGCTGGCAAGCTGGCCCACCTGGGTTGTTGCAAGGGTTCAGCCGGGGACCAGGAATAGAGTTAGTCTTGCACGCGGTAAGGACAGCCTCTTCCGGTTTCAAGGCAACCCTGGTCACCTGTGGCTTGTCATGGGATCTTCTCATGTTGATTGCTCCTTCGCAAAAAGAGAGGTTAGGATACAGCTACCCTTCCCTCCTCGGATTTCAGGTCAATTCCCAAGACCTGAGCCCGGCGGTGGGCGATGTCACGGAGGTAGTCCAATAGCATCTCCTGGTCGCCGTGTTCCAGGGTAGCCCAGGCAGGACACTGGCCGCACAGGGAAATGAGGCGGCAGCGCCGGCAGGGGGTGTCCTTCCGGGCCTTTTGGTTCCGCACGGTGGGAATGAAGTCCCGCCACCCTTCCTTAACCGACCCGCAGGACAGATCAAACCCCCGGGTGCGCGCCATCATGCACGGGAACATGCAGACCATAGGCGTCAACGTGAAAGTTATTGAGCCCGGCGCCGCAATGAAACAGAAGCTCAGGATCAGGGGGCGGGGCCAGATATTTTTTCACAAATTCCCGCCATTCGCTCATCCGCCGGTCGTCCTTGAGATCCAGGGCCGCCACCTCTTTTGGGGCGAGGCGCACGTCCACGGGGTTTTTCCCCCCGTCCAGGCGGGCGTTGATCACGGCATCGAACCGGAAAGTCACCCCCAAAGACTCGGCCCATTGTTGCAGGTCCCAAAGTTCATGGACATTCAAGGTCATGACACTGGTCTTCAGGACCAGGGGCACCCCTCTGTCCAGGAGGAGATCGATGGCCCGGAAACAACGCTCGTGGGAACCAGGCGCCCGGGTGACCTGCTCGTAGGTGGCCTGGGTCAGGCCGTACACGGTGATTTCCACGGCAAAGGGCCGCAAGTCATGCAAAAAGTCTGCGGTCTCCGGCGTAATCAGGGTGCCGTTGGTGAACAGGGTGATGAGCAGGCCGGCCCGTTTGGCGGCCAGATAAATGTCCCCAAAGTCGGGACGCAGCAGGGGCTCGCCGCCGGTGAAGAACAGCCAGAGGGCGCCCGCAGCCGACATCTCATCCAAAAGCCGGGTCCACTCCCGGGTGGAGAGTTCCTTTGCCGGGCCTGGCGGTCTCCGGCGGGCCGGTTGATTTAGCAGTGGGCGCACCTGAGATTGCAGCGTTCGGTGAGCTCTACGGTGACCCCCAGGGGGAGCCGCTGCTCCAGCCCCTGGCGGTGGAGTCTGAGGCTGAACTCACCATAAGG
>CAVPIX010000014.1:0-502983 GCA_963705115.1 uncultured delta proteobacterium
GCTGATTGAAAGGCTTTACCAACGGCCCTCGGACGTATTATTCGGCAAGGCTCCCAAAGGCCGCTCTAATGAACAACCCAGCAAAGCGAAAAAAGCTGACAGGTGATTGTATGAACACACCCTTGAAAAACCGGAAGCATGGTTTTTTCCATCTTACCAACAGCGGCTGGGGGAAAGCTGGCCCCACACTTTGCATACTCACCCTGTTGGCCGCCATGGTCCTGGCGGCTTGCGGCAAACCGCCCGCCCTCATCAACCGCTATATCCGGATTACCCCCCACCCGCGGTGGGCCGGCTCAGTCCCCTGGACACCGGCATCAAGGTGGAACTCTTTGCGGTGGACGAGACCATCAACCGGCCGGAAATGGTCTACAAGGAAAACCCTTACAAAACCGGCGTTTACCAGTACAACCGCTGGAGGACCGATCCCGGCTACCTGGTTACGGATTACCTGACCCGGGACCTGCGGGAAGCCAAGCTGTTCCGGGGGGTTTTTTCCTATGACCGCAGCGGCCCGGCCCGGTTCCGCCTGGAGGGAGGCGTGGCGGAATTTCAGGAGAATGATATGCCGGGGCCCTGGCAGGCGGCCCTGACCCTTAACGTCACGCTGCTGGACACCGATAAGGAGAACATTGCGGACCGGGTGGTGTTTCAAAGGACCTATCAGGCCCGGGAGCCCATGCCCGCCAAAACCCCCCAGGGCCTGGCCGAGGCCATGAGCGCCGCCATGCAGAAGGTGTCCAGGCAGATCATTGACGACGTCTACCGGGGGCTGAAAGCCAGATTGGGGGGATAAAGGAGGGGCGTGGCCCAGGCTGGGACTCTGAGCCGCCAGGACTTGCCATCGTAAAGAAATTGTGTCGGAGGGGCGCCGCCCCCCAACTTAGGCGGCGGGCAGGGCCCGCCTTACAGGTATTGATTCTGGTTTCCCAGGCTCCCGCCTGGGAACCGGATTGGGGTCAAAGCTCGGCATTGCTCTCTAAACACGGCTCATCCTCAAAGCAGGCGGACGCTCACCCTCCGACTTTTCATGTGTTGCTATACGCAGCGTCATTTATTTATAGAAATGTGCCATGATGATACCTGCTTGTCATTCTGAGTCGCCGAAGGCGACGGAGAATCTCGTCTTTCTCTATACTTCAGAGACCCTTCGCCTGCGGCTCAGGGTGACAAAATGAGTAAAATGGCTCTGGGTGAAACTATCAACTTGTTCAATTACTTATGACGCTGCGTCTAAAAGGATGCACCATGGCAAACGTAGGGGAGGAAAGCGCCGCCATCCCGCCTTTATATGGCGGGCGGGGACGCCCGCCCACCTTCCATTCCCCGCCTTTCCAGATATTGTTGGGAAGTTGAAGCCCCTCGACCAACACCCACAAAAGTCCTGATACCGAGTTGCGTTCTAAGAGTAATTTTTTGTAGCCGCAGGCTTCAGCCTGCGCCACCGTTGCACTGCAAACCGGTATGAGGCGTCTGGTTTGATTTTTTTAGGTCATGGTTTAAGATGAAAACCAGAGGTCGCGCCATGATGAAGTTTTCCCGTTTGTTTGTCCTGACGGCTCTGGCCCTGGGTTTTCTCTGGACGGGGCCGTTTGGCTCTGCGGCCGTGGGCCAGGAGCGTGAGCCTGCCCCCGCCAACGATGAAGCCGCCTACAAGGTGGTGAACACCTATCAGTATCCGGGCTTTAGCCTGATCCAGTTTCACCTGCCGGCCCTGGCCCATTATGCCTACCTGTTGGTGAGCGGCGATCAGGCCCTGGCGGTGGACCCGGGCCGGGACGCGGCCGTTTACCTGGACCAGGCCAAGAAGGAAGGGGCCCGCATCACCGGGGTGCTCCTCACTCACAACCACGCCGATTTTGTGGCCGGGCATACGGACCTGGCCCGGCGGGCCAACTGCCCCATTTATGCCAGCGCCAACAGCGGCTGCCTGTTTCGCTTCCAGGCCTTGAAGGAAGGCTCCACCATCGAGGTGGGCGAGGCCCTGATCAAAATTCTCGTGACCCCGGGCCACACGCTGGAAGGGATTTGCGGTCTGGTGGCCAGCAAGGCCAATCCCAAAGAGCCGCTGTTGCTGCTGAGCGGCGATACCCTCCTCATCGGCCGTTTGGGCCGGCCTGACCTTATTGAAGGGACCAGCGCCGCGGGCCTGGCTTCCCAGGCCTTTGACACCTGGACCAATAAGCTGCGCCATCTGCCGGATAATCTGGCCATTTTTCCGGCTCATGGGGGGGGGCTTCCTGGGCAGCCTCCGCCTGAGCGACGAGCCCACTTCCACCCTCGGGACCGAGAAAAAGGGCGAGGGCTTGCTGCAGCACAAAACCCGGGGGGAATTTGTGGCGGCCTTTCTGGAGAACCGGCCGGAGGCGCCCCAGCATTTTAAACAGATCGCCGCAGTGAACAAGAGGGGTCCGCAGCCGGTGGATTGGGAAAGGCCGCCGGCGCCGTCGGGAGTCTCCCGGGCCTTGACGGACCCACGGCTCTTTTACGTGGTTGACCTGCGGAGCCCCCAGGATTATGCCGCGGGCCATGTCCCCAATGCCGTCAACATGCCTCTTCGGGGCAGGTTCGAGTACTGGGTGGGGACCATGGTGCCCTGGAACGCCAATCTGGTGCTCTATGGGAGCCCCGAGGAGGCCCAGGAGGCCGTCACCCGGCTGAACCGCATCGGCTACCCGGCCCGGGTCCTGACCCCGGAGGCCTGGGAACGGGCCCTGGTGCCCCTGGCGAAAAGTGAGCTGGTGAAGCCCGAGGACCTCAAGACCCGCCTGAAAGGAGAGGACAGTCCCATGCTGGTGGACGTGCGCTCTGCCAGCGGCTGCGCCATGCCGCGTCTTACGGGCGCGCTGAACCTGCCTCTCGCTCAATTGAGCGGGCTCGCGCCGGCGCAACTGGACCCGGGGCAACCTGTAGTCACGGTGTGCGATGCCGCCGACTGCGCCAGCCTGGCGGTGGGGCTTTTGGAACGGTTGGGTTTTCAGAAGGTGGGTTGTCTCAGCGGCGGCAGCGAGGCCTGGGTGGAGGCCGGGCTCACCGTCCAGGGAACGGAGTCCCCGGCGATAAAGCCCCAGGCTGCGGTCCCGCCCCCGGTGCGCCTGGCCAGGCGGGCTGTGCGCCTGCCGGAGCGCATCTCCGCGGCGGACCTGAAACGCACCCTGATGGATCTGCCGGGGAGCTTTGACCTGGTGGATGTGCGGCCGCCGGAGGCCTTCGCCGAGTACCATCTGCCGGGCTCCGTCAATGCCGACATGGTGGACGTTATGCAAAAGCCCGCCTATCTCAAAGGCGCCACGCCCCTGATTCTGGTGGACCGGGACGGTTCCCTGGCCATGGCGGTGGGGGGCGTTATCTCCCAGAAGACCTGGCGTCCCATCAAGGTCTTGCACGGGGGGGTGGAGGTTTATCGATTGGAGATGGAGGGGAAATCGGCCGCCAAGGCGGCGGCGCCGGCCGAACCGCTGGAGAAGGAAGCCAGCGCGGCTGAAGCCCAGGACGCCAAACCCTGGTGGCGCCGGGTTTTCCAGTAACCTGTCTTGAATAGTTTTTAGTTTCGAGTTTTGAGTTTCGAGCCGCCGCGCCCGACCCATGCTCCATAATATCAAGTGTTGGCGAGCGTGAAGCCCACCCCCAAACTTTTCATGACTTTGCGGGTGGCCCACCGGCCCATGAGGAACTGTTATGAAAAGAGCTGTAGGGCGGGAAAGCGGAGCGCATCCCGCCTTAATAGATGGTGCGCAGAGCGCACCCTACACTTTCTTTGAACCTTGAACTTCTTGTAAAAGGTATCGTTGAACCGTCATAGCGACTGGCACAGGAAATGCAATATAAGTTGGCAACGAATATGAACTCAAGCTCAGGTAATCCCTCCCTTAGCAAGGTTCATAGACGCCTGTTACACACTACAACCTTTCTCCTTTTTCTTGACTGACCGGGTCCCCCATCCCGGTCAGTTTTTTTAGGGGGAACCTCAACCCCCCCTTGTCGTCGTCCTTCCCCCTCATACCAAGTTCGCTTTGAAATGAAACAAATCGCTCAGATAATCTATTGATATCACGAGTAGGGGCGGGTTCTAAACCCGCCCCTGCAAACCGAACTTGGCATTATACTTTGCCAAAAGTTTTTCTTCCCCCCTCACCCTAACCCTCTCCCCCCGTTGGGGGAGAGGGGATTTAAGGAAAGAACTTTTGGCAAACGGTATATTATTAAAGAGTGCGAAATAAGAAAGAATCAGATGAATAAATTCTTTTATTCTGAGAAAATTTCTTAGTAAAAGAGAAGAATTATTCCTCAAGCAAGAAAAAATCGACCGGCCTGAATGATAGGGATGCCCCATGGAATCCATGGTCCAAACCCCGAGGCGGCCCATCGGCTTCCGGCCTTAGGGTCCCGGATGGTGAGGATGGGGTGCCGCCGCCAACTGACCTGATGTCTCCAAAAGTTACATGAAAATGGGGTTGGGACCTTTCCACACCAGGGCTTCCCGGCTAAAGGGTTTTCTGGCCCTCCAGCGCAGCACCGCAGGGGTTTTGGCCATGGTGGTGCTGGTGGGCCTGGGAGAACGGCTGGCCGAAAGGTTTTTGCCGATATACCTCATGGCGCTGGGCGGCGGGGCCATCGCCGTCGGCCTGCTCAACGCCATGGACAACCTGCTGTCGGCGCTCTACTCCTTCCCCGGCGGCTATGTCGCCGACCGGTTCGGCGCCAAACGGGCCCTCCTCATCTTTACCCTGGTCTCCATGGCCGGTTATGCCGTGGTCATCCTGATCCCCACCTGGCAGGCGGTGCTGGTGGGCGCGGCGCTCTTCATCTCCTGGTCGTCCATCTCTTTACCGGCCACCATCAGCCTGATGTACCAGGTACTGCCCCCCAACAAGCGCACCATGGGGGTGAGCCTGCATTCCCTGGTGAACCGCCTGCCCATGGCCCTGGGGCCGCTCCTGGGGGGCGCCATGATCAGCCTGTGGGGGGAGCGGCAGGGGGTGCGCCTGGCCTTTGGGCTGGCCCTGGTCCTGGCCGTGGTGGCCCTTATCTTACAGCACCACCTGATTAAGGATGGTGAATCTCGGGAGAACCCCGGGAAAAAGGTGGAGATTCTGTCCCCGGAAAAAAATCCCTTAAAACTTTGGCGGCAGATGGATCCCGTCATGCGGGGGCTTTTGGCGACCGACATCCTGGTGCGCTTCTGCGAGCAGATCCCCTATGCCTTTGTGGTGGTGTGGTGCATGAAGGTCATCGCCCAGCCGGTCTCGGCCTGGCAGTTCGGCGTGCTCACCACTATCGAGATGGCCACCGCGGTGCTGGTCTATATTCCGGTGGCGCATCTGGCCGACCGCAGCACCAAGAAACCCTTTGTGGTCATCACCTTTAGTTTCTTCACCCTTTTCCCCCTGGTTCTCATGTTCAGCCAGTCGTTTGCCGGGCTGGTGGTAGCTTTTATCATCCGGGGACTCAAGGAATTCGGCGAACCGACGCGCAAGTCCCTGATTATGGATCTGGCGCCGGACCGCTGCAAGGCCGGGATGTTCGGGCTGTATTATCTGGTGCGGGACGTGTTTGTTTCCCTGGCCGCCCTGGGCGGGGCCTTTCTCTGGGAAATCAGCCCGACGACCAACTTTCTGGCGGCCTTCGGCTTCGGGGTCCTGGGGACTTTAGGTTTTGCCATGTTCGGGCGTGATGTGCGGCTGGGGGGGAACCCGACTCAGGGCCGGTAGTGGTTCAGGCGAGCCACGCAGATCGCATAATTTATTTAGGAAGAATGAGGAGATGGCTTATGGATTATATGGTGCAACAGGCCGATATCGACCTGCTGCGGAAGGCCGGGCTGTCAGAGGAGGACCTGGCCCACAGCGTCAGGGTGGCGGAAAAAGCCCTGGAAATAGCCGGCCGCACCGGGGCTCAGGTGGATTTGGAACTGGTGGGGCGGGGGGCCCTCTTCCATGATTTGGGCAAGGCCAAAACCCACGCCATCGAGCACGGCCGCATCGGCGCCGAGTTGGGCCAGGCCCTGGGCCTGCCGGCGGCCGTCACGGCCATTATGGAAAAGCACATCCGGGGGGGCTTGACCCCGGCGGAAGCGGAGGAACTGGGGCTGCCGGTCAAGGACTATACCCTTTCCCGCCTGGAAGAACGCATCATTATCTACGCCGACCGGTTGGTGGACATTATCACCGATGGCCTGGTGGAACTCCATGACGAAAGGGAGGCCGAGTCGCGGTTCGAGGAATTCCTGCGCACCATTCCCAAATACGGCAAAAATGCTCCGACCCTGGCCAGATATTTGAATTACCATGGGGAAATCCAGGCCATGATTGAGAAAGGGCGCCAGGCTTAGAGGCTGTCCGTTGGGATTTTTGAAGGCAACGGGTTTTCAAGATACGATTGCCCCAGGGTATTTCACCCTCTCCACCCGCTGGCGGGGGAGAGGGCTGGGGTGAGGTGGGTAACCTCTTTCACCCCTCACCCTATCCCTCTCCCCTGACAGGGGAGAGGGGATTTACTGTTCTTTCCGGTATGTTCCCCTAATCGATCAGTTCAGGCTGGAAATTTTGTAAAGGGGGGCAGGCCAGGCAGGATCCTTCCGCCAGTCTTATTTCTTGGTTGATGGGGAAACCACCTGCTGCAGGCCCGGCGGGAATTTCTTCCAGCGGTAGCCCTGTCTTCCCATGTCATAGCCCCGGTTGAACAGTTGATTCATGTAGTTGCGGTCAAACTCCTCTTTTCTGGACACGGTGAAATCACCGGGGATGACCGCCAGGTTGAAGTCCACCCCGTCATTCTTGCTCAGGGTGTAAATGCGATACAGGTCCCCCACCCCCTGGTACTTGATAATGGTGCTCATGGCCCGCTGGGTGATGCTTTTCAGGCCGGCGTCGGTGCTGCTCCATTCCGGTCTGGTCTTGCTGTTGCGGATCACATAGAGCCGCAGCGGCCGGGGCTTGGCATCTTTGCCCCGGGTCTGAGCCTTTACGTCTTTGGGTCTGAAGGTGTTTTCATAGGTGATGGTCTCCGCCACCGTGCCCCCGTCCACGTGCAGTTCGTCGTATTTTTTACCGGCCGCCGTCACTTCAATGTATTGGGGCGGGAAAAATATCGGAATGGCCGCCGAGGCCAGTATGATCTGGCGGAAGAGCTTGCCGGCGTTGGGGTGGCCGCTCGCGGCTATGGCCCCCATGTCCCAGAGGACCAGGCGCTGGGCGTCCAGGTTGGTGGTGCCGATGAGCAGGCGCCGGCCTTTTTTGTGCTCCGCGGCGATGTCCGCCAGCATCTTGTCGTCCAAATATTTGGCGGCCAGCCGCGCCAGGGGCAGAATGTCGGCAATGGAGTCGGACCGCAGTATCTTGAATATGCCCTGAACCTTATAAATATCCTTGGTGTCGATGGTGGTGTAGACTTCCTTGAGTTTGGCGTCATACTCCGGCCCAAGGAACGCAAAAGGGGCGGTGAGGGAGCCGGTGCTGACGCCGGTGATCAGTTTGAAGCGGGGGCGGTCGCCCCGGGCCGTCCAGCCGCAGAGCAGGCCCGCGCCGAAGGCCCCGTCGGCCCCGCCCCCGGAGAGGGCCAGGATGTCCACCGTGGGGGTGGCGAAAACCCCGGCGGGTTTACCCGGTTGGGGCGCCAACTCCTGGTGGATGGATTCCACCGCACTGGCCTCCAGACTCTTGTCCGGGGAGTCGGCAAAACCCCGGACGTCCGGCAGGCCCAGCACCCGGGCCTCATCCTGGTAGTAGGGCGGCAACGGCTGGCGCAGCCGGGCGACCCCGCAGCCCTGGATGAAAAGGAGCGCCACGGCCAAAGCCCCCAGCGCCATGAGCTTAATTACCGGGTTAATTCGCTTGGTTCTGTTTCTGCCCCCAATTATTGCTGCCATGTTTCTCACCCTTCTCCTGAGGTATTGTAGGCGCGACCTTGGCCGTCCAGGCCAGAGAGCCGGCTGCCTCGGCCTAAGACGGGATGGCCGCGCCAGATGCCGCGGACGCCATTTATACCAGATTGAGACCTCTGCGGAAAGCATTTTTGTCATCCGGAGCGAAGTGAAGGTTCTCGTAGTTTCAAGTGGTTATGAGATTCTTCGGTCGCTTTGCTCCCTCAGGGTGACAGTTCTACGGACTTTCGCAGAGGTCTCACATTGCACTCATAACATGCTGCATACATACAGGTAATTTACTTTCTGTAGGGGCGGACCCATGTGTCCGCTCTGAACTTAGGGCGCACACGCGGGTGCGCCCCTACGGAAAGCAGCATGCCTTATTTCTATGGAAGCAACTTGGTATCAATCAGCAATTTTTTTTAGCCGCAAGGCTAAACCTGCGCCAGCACAGGCTGGAAAGCCTGTGCCACCGTTCAACTGCAGCTCGGTATTGTATTCCGCCCCAGGAAAGATTGAAGACTGCGGCTGCATGTTATTACTATGACCGCAACTTGAGATGAAGCAATAACGCCGTCATCAAACCGGGCAGCCCTGGAGCCTCTTGGCCTCATGGGCATGCTCTTCTTTGGAGGCCTCCAGTAAATCCCGGAAAAATCCCGGCCGGCAGGCCAGATCCACCGGAGAGCCCACCTCCATAAACTTGCCTTGTTCCAGGCAGCAGACCAGATCGGCAAATTCGCAAATGAAAGCGAGATCATGGTCAACCAGAAGGACGGTAAGCCCCCGGCAAATTTCCCGCAAGAATGCGGCCAACTGGGCCCGGCCGATGGCATCAATATCGGTGGTGGGTTGATCGAGGAGCAGGATGGCGGGGTGCAGAAGAAAGGCGCGGGTTACCGCCAGCAACCGGCGCTGGCCCCCCGAGAGGCCCTCGCTGCCGGCCTTGGGCAGATGATAATCCAGGGGATGATCATTGCCCGCGGCCTTTTCCAGAATTTCCCACATGCCGGTGCGGCGGCAGACTTCTTCCAGTTCGGCATCCGTGGCTTCAGCCTTGGCGAGCTTAAGGTTGGCCCGGATGGTATCGGCCAGAAACAGGGGAAACTGGGAAACCTTGACCACAGAGGTCCGCAGGCTGTCCAGGGTGACCTGGCTGATGTCCTGACCGTCAATGAAAACCCGGCCGCCCTGGGGGTCCTGCAGCCGGGCCAAGAGGTTAAGGAGGGTGGATTTGCCCATGCCTTCCCGGGCCACAATAGCCGTGACCTTCCCCGGCGTGAAGGAATAACTGAGATCATCAAGGATCTTGGGGCCGCCGGGGGTATAGGCGAAGTCAAGATTTTCGATGGTGAGGGCGCCCTCCCGGGGGACGAGGGGCACAGCCTCCGGCTTTTCCTGCACTTCCGGCTCCATTTCCAGGATTTCCACCACTTTTTCCACCTGGGGCCAGGAGGATTGCAGACCCCGGTAAAACTGGATGATCTCCTGCAAAGGGTTCACCGCCTCCGGCACAAAGTAGTAAATGCCCAGGATGGCACCGGGCGCGGCGGGATTCCCTGATTTCAGGGCATAGAAGACCCCATAAATCAGAAAGATGGCCTGCAAAACCACCGGAGAGCTGATTTGAAACTGGAAGGCAATTTCATTGCGCAGGAAGGCCTCCAAAGAGTGGCGCAAAAAACTCTTCAGGCGGTGGTGAAAGGCCTGGGACCGCTGGGGCTTGGCGCCCATGAGCTGCACCTCCAGGGGCAGGGCGGCTGAATTGGAAAATTCATTGGCCAGGGCCGTTTGACTGTCCCGCACCTTGGCGAAAGCCAACCGCAACCTATGGGAAAGCCACCAACCTCCTATGGGCAGGATAAAGATGGTGGCCAGCAGGGCTGCCTGAATCCAGTGGGGAGGGTCACCCATCATGGAAAAACTGTTGGTGAGAAAGATGATGGCGGTAATGAAGCCGATGCCCCGCACCACGGGAAAGGAGATGACGTCCCGCAGCAAAACCTGGGTGTCGGTGGAAAACCGGGTGACAATGAGCATGGTTTCGCCCAGGTCGTGAGCGTGGTGGTAGGCGGGACCCAGGTCGAGAAGCTTATCGTGCAGGCGCTGCTGTAGTTTGGCGGCCATGAGGTTGTTTGACCAGGCCAGGGCGAGGCGATTGAGAAAGGTTATGAGAATGAGGAACAGGGTCAGGAAGGCAAAGGTGATGGCAGCACTTTCCAGGTTGTCGGGAAGGAAGGGAGCCAGGAACCCGGTGTTCATGGCCGCAGTGCCGCCCAGCCCCGCCACCATGGTGGCCACCAGCTGGAAATTATATTGCGTCAGGAATTGCATGGTCAGGTGCAGAAAGATGCCGAGGATGAACCAACCGAGGGCAGTTGAGACAATGGTCCAGCCCCACCTCAGAAGTTTCCGGTAAGGCACCGCCTCGGCTTGAGGCTCCGTGGTTTCTTCTTCGGGCTCAACGGCGGCCGGAGTTAAGCTGCCGGGAGCTGCGCCTGCCTGGCTTTTGTCCCCTTTAGCGTCCTTCATCACACCTTAAGACCCCTGCAAAGCAGAAAGATAACTTTCTAAATAATTAAATAATATAGATTAATTTTTGGCAGCATCAAGAGGGCGGCGATTTCTCTCCTTGTCATACCGAGTCGCATTCAACTGGCAATAGTAATGTAGTTGCGAGGCTATGCCTGCGCTCGGGCGCGGCAAGCCGTGCCCCTAAGATTAATTGTCGGTTGGCTGCACATTGGTATCAATGGCATCCCCAGCCGTAACCTGCCCACACAAGGGACGCAAGGCCTTAAGATTAATGAAATCGCCAAAAGTCTTTTTCCCCCCTCACCCCAGCCCTCTCCCCCAAGGGGGCATAAGCGCTAATTTGAGAGTTCTGCGAAAGTCCCTAAAACTGTCATTCTGAGGGAGCATGGCGACCGAAGAATCTCATAACCACTTGAAAATACACGATCCTTCGCTTCGCTCAGGATGACAAAAAACCTTTTGGCAGAGGTCTCAATTTAAACAAATTTGTCATTCTGAACGGAGCGCCACGGAGTGAAGAATCTCGATTCTGCGCAGAAAATCAGGAGGTTCTTCGCTGCGCTCAGAATGACAGGCTCCTTATGTTATGCCAAAGGGGGAGAGGGGGTTAATGAGGAAATATCAATAAGATAGGCAGCATCAATGAGGAGCGCCTTATTGAGATGAGAACTCAGAATCACCTGGGGCAAGGCCGAAGAAGCCCGCCGCGAGTTGGAGGAGGCCAACCGGAAGCCCACCAGGGCCATCGAGCAGGCCAACCAACTGGCGGTGGAAGCCGAAGTGGCCAACCAGGCCTAAAGTGCGTTTTTGGCCACCATGAGCCATGAGATCCGCCCCCCCTGAACGGCATCATCGGCATGACCGGTCTCCTGCTGGACAAGCCATTAAACCCCGAACAGCAGGAATACGTCAGAACCGTGCAGACCTGCGGGGACAGCCTGCTCACCCTCATCAAGTAAAGGCTTCGGTGCTTATACCTCTCTATCGCCCGTTCCAGAAAACCAGCAAGTAAAGTATCTTCTCTAATTAGTTCTGTCGGCAGGGGCATTTTTCTCGACCTGCTTCCAGGTTGCTTACCCCCTTAATGGTTAGGCATCCCACAAACTCAACTGACCTTTCGGCTTATCACTCGGGGCTAACTTTTGGAGAAACTTCCCGGCAATCAGCTGAGCCAGCAGGGGGGCGTTGCCCCCCGCCCGGTTGTTGATGATGACGTTGACCTTGACCCCCTGGTTAACAGCCTGCTCCATAATGTCCACGGTATCCAGGATCATCTCCGGCTGCAGCATGCCCTCCACCAACTTATCGAAGGGGTAGGCCTGGATGTAGGAGTCATCGTAACGCATGCCTAAGGGCGTCAGCAGCCTGACAACACATTGTTTTCCCGCATTGAGGAATCTGCCCCCGGCCTTGGCCAACTGCTTCCGCAACGGCGGCAGCCAGGTCCAATGGGACAATACCTGCCCCACGCCGTGTTTCTCCAGGACCTCGAATATTGGCTCCCGCAGGTACAAATCGGTGCGTAATTCCAGGTGATAGCGGTTGTCCTTGGGAATCTTCTGAAAGAACTTATCCAGGGCGGCGGCCATCTCGGTTACCGGCGGCCTATTCTGTTTGGTCAGGTATTCCTGCTCGAAGATGAACCCAGCCAGGGCCGGGCCCAAAAGATCAATGGCCGGGTCGTAAAACTGATGGAGAAAGACCTCGGCATTGAGATAAGCCGGGTTGTCCTTGTATTGGCTACCCCGTCTTAGCTTAGGGGCAGTAACGACTTGTGGCACTTTAAGGAGAAGGGCGTCGCCATCACGCAGGTGCTGCTGGTAGGCCTTAAGGACCTGGGAGGTCTGGGTAGGTTTGCCGTTCTGGTCTTTAAGGGCACGGTAAAACGTGAAGTCGATTTCCAGGACCGGGAAGTGTTCAAAATATTCTGTGACACTATCCACCGGGAGGACTTCTTCAGTGAAGCTGTGTTCCCCCACTACCTTGGTGCGCTGAGTTATGCGGCCCTGATAGCGCTCTTCGGTATAAATCTGCCCCAGCCAGCCGGCATAGCGGTCACTGGCCGTGCCCATTTTGACCTGGGGGTGGATGTCGCGGAAGAGGAATCTCTCGATGTTTGCCTTAAAATCACGGCTCATGCCTTCAGTTTAAACCAGAAAGGCAATGGGTTGCACCCTTTGATAATCATAACATATCAATATCTTGAAGGAAAATCTGATAACTTTCTTTCATGGCAAGCTATATTTCAAAGAGGGAAGTAAAAGTCTGGCGCACAAAGGGGAGTGCCTGCCGCTTCTTTAGGAAAATCTTCTTGTTTTTTTAATTTTGCCAAAATTTATTCTGTTAACGGAAAGATTGCAAACTCCCACCAAACCAAGGGGGCGATGCACCGGCTGGAGAACATCACCAGTCGCCCAAACGGACACCATCATCGTTCTCCGGTTTCCCTGAAACTTGCTTTTACGATTCCTTCGCTCATTTCAGGAGGACTCGACCCTTGTAACCTTTTTGTAACCCTGTTACTGCTATCTGAAAATTAGCAAACCTCACTTAAAAAGAATCAAAGACAAAACCGTTAATCTTGCCAGCTATAACCCCGGGATGAAAGTTTCCCAAACCTTTTGAAAAAGAGGGGGCCAGGTTGCAGTATATTTTGTTATAGATAACTAAAAGAATTAAAGCAGATCTCCTTTGGAGGCAGGAAACTTGTTGTTTTGTGCAGAGAGGACGTTGTCATGGAAGATATTGTGCGTCTTACTCGCCATTTATGTAACAAGTGCGAAGCAGAAATTCTTTTTACCACACCACCGGCTCTCAAGGTGCTGCCTGTAATGTGGGAGCCTGTTAAACCGCAAGCAACTATCCAAGTTACTCTCAAGGTTTTCCAAATTATAAAATTCAAGAAAATTTCAGAGAAAAACTATCTCTTCCTAAAAAAGCGAACGTTACTATCAGCTCATTTGATGATTGTTATCATCGTGCTACTCACAGAAGTAAGAGATAGCTTTTATTGTAGCCAGCCACCCATTAAAAGACAAGGAGGGCAATTTAGAGCAGCTACGTATTAATCAAATTAGTATCGTATTAGACAACCCATTGATTTACCCAAGGAGGAGTTATGGCAACGATACCAAAAGTCTGTGTCCCGAAGATGCTGCCCCGGGAGCAATGGGTGGCAGCAGCCCGCACCGCGACCGCCATTAACCCTTTGAATCACGCGCCCGTCGAACGGCTGCGGATGGTTATGCCGGAGTTTCAAACCACCCCCGAAAGATTGGCAGTAATAATTTCAAAATATTGGGGCGCCCCCGGCGTGCAATTGACCGTCGGTTTCATGGATAACCCATCCACCGAACTTAAGACCCGTATCCTGTCGCATATGAATTCCTGGAGCAAAACCGCCAACGTCAAATTTGTGGAAACCGCCACAGATCCCCAGGTGCGGATCTCACGAACACCAGGACCAGGGGTGGAAGGCGGCTATTGGTCTTACCTGGGGACGGATATTCTCCACATCCCCCTTGACCGGCCCACCATGATGCTGGAAGATTTCACGATGGAAACAGATGATTCCGAATTCCACCGGGTCGTCCGCCACGAAACCGGCCATACCCTCGGTTTTCCACACGAACACATGCGGAAGGAATTGGTGGAGAAGATTGATCCGACGAAGGCAATTGCTTACTTCAAGAGAACCCAGGGATGGGACGAGGACATGGTACGCGCGCAGGTGCTCACGCCCATCGAGGATTCCTCTCTTTGGGGCACTGCTCATGCCGACCCCTATTCGATCATGTGCTACCAGATTTCAGGGGAACTCACCACGGACGGCTACCCCATCGTCGGTGGAATGGATATCACTGATTTGGATTATGAGTTCATTGCCCATGTCTACCCGTTGCCGAAGGCCGGGCCTCCCCCACGGCTTACCTTCATGAAAATCCCATAATCAAGGGAAAAAAGGGTGGAGCGGGCAACAACGAACTTATATGGATTGGCCTGATGAGGCCTCTCCGCGGTGAAAATAGAACATGGCCAGAAAGGCCTCATCATTGCTAAGAGGCGGTAAAATCGCGTATTGCGGCGGGTATAGTTCAAAATTGGTTTTCTGATCAGTTTTTTACTGGTGAATTACGGCGGGTTGCTTCCCTAACCATCTCTTACAATCAAGGATAAGCCATGAACGACGAGAAATTGCAGGCTTTGCAGGAAACAACGGCTCTCTGGACGAATGAGAAATTCGCGCTTGGCACCTTTGACCCGGCCCGCGTACCGGAGATCAGCATCACCACCTTCAACGAAGTAAGAAAGGTGGAAGCCGCAGTCTCCCCCGACTGTTCTTACCGGTTGGTAAAGGCGGCCCTGGACGCGGCCCAGTGGGAAATATGTCTTTACATCTATAATGCCAGTGCAGAGCACATGTTGGATCTCCTGCGCCAGGCAAAAAACCGGGGGGTGCATATCCGCCTGATGTATGACGTGACCGATACCCGTGGGGACGAACGCCAGAAACTTCAGTCTCTGGGAGTGGATCTGAAAGAGGCTCCCTCTTCCGACGGGCGCAAGGTCTTTACCGTTTGCCACCAAAAATTTGCCGTGATGGATGAGGAAATCCTGCTCATTGGCAGCGCCAACTGGGCCACCACCTCCATTCCGCTGGTCACCGTGCCCCAAACATTCAAGAAGGGCAACCGGGAGTGGGTGGTCCGCATCGACAATCCCGCCCTGGCCAAATGGTTCAAGGGACTCTTTGAGGCGGATTGGAATATCCCGGAAGTGGAGATGCCTGCCAGACTGGCGATGGAACCGCAGTTAGTCCCGGAAAGCACCTTTTTTCCCGCCTTGCTGGCCAAGCTCCCGGACCAGGTTTTCGACCTAAAGTCGTTTGATCTGACCGAACCGGTAAGGGTCACCCCCATCATCTCCCCCGAGAATTATTTTGATCTGGCCGTAAAGTTAATCCAGGAAGCCCGAACCAGCATTGACATCGAACAACAGTACATCCTGGCGGGGGGGGCCAAAACTGCAGGTTTGCTGGCGGCCTTACAACATCGCAAGAATGACATTACCATCCGGATCATTGTCAGTCCGGCCTACCGCAAGGAGGGGGCCAAAGACAACTGGGAACAATCCATGGATTACCTGGAACACTTCGGTCTCAAGGATCGTCTCCGGGCCATGAATCTGAGCTGTTACACCCATCTTCACAACAAAGGCGTCATCGCTGACCGCGCCAAGGTGGTCGTTTCATCAACGAATTGGAGCGAGAACTCCGTAACCAAGGCTCGGGAAGCCGGAGTGCTTATCGAGTCGCCGGAAATTGCCGGTTATTTTGCGGAGGTTTTTGACTTCGACTGGAGCATCGCCTGGGACGCGGCCGACGTGCCTGCAAACCTGGTCCGCCTTTTTGACGAGGCGATGTTTGTCCCCGGGGGGTTCGAGGAAGTACATCCCGCAGACCTGGTATAACGGACCGGGTGTACCACCAGGATGAGGAGGAGGATATGTCCTTTAAAGCCACGCTAGAGATCAGAAGAGAGGAATTGCGTCGCCGGGTGGAGGCCCTGCCCAGGGAGGTGAAGGATTGGCAGGCCCGGGCGAGCAATGATTTAGACAGCAATCTGCACTTCAGCCAGCTTCAAGCCATCGGAGTTTTAATGGACGCTTTTGCCGGCCAGCAAGGAGATCTTCTGACCGCGATGAACCCTGGCGGCGACCCGCTGGCGTTTCAGGAAGCCGCTTTTGCCCTGGTGAAAAAGATTATCAGCTCCCAGCGGGTGTGGGATTTCTTCCGGGACAAACTCGATCTTAGGTTCTCGCCCATGTTCAAGGAAGTCCTCTGGGTATCGGATACGGTGGCCTGGAACTGTTACGCTCCGGTGATGGACAAGGCCGCTGGCCTGAATATCCTCGATAGGTCGACATTGCGCGAACCGCCCCTCACGTATCTTACCGCGGAATTCTCCCCTGCTACCTGGGTAAGGGGCAGCCGGCCCAACGATGGGCGGGATTATTTCCTGGGTGCCTCCAACCTGCCCATCCCGGTTATCGAACTTCCCTGGGACCACGTGGAAAATATCTGGGAATTCATGACACTGCACCATGAGGTGGGCCATGATCTGGAAGCCGATCTAAAAATCAGACAACCCCTGGCTGCTTCCCTCGAGACAACATTGAAAAATGGGGGGGTGCCGGACGATCGGATCCAGCAATGGTCGCAATGGCAGGGCGAGATTTTTGCCGACCTCGTGGGCCTTCAGTTGGGGGGCCCGCCTTTTGCCGAATGCTTAATGCATCTCCTCCTCCTGCCCAAGAGCATGGTGGTCACCATCGATCCCTCAGACCCGCACCCGACCCATTATCCCCGCGTCCTGATGAACGCAGCCTACATCCCCACCATGATTTCAGGCTATCAGCCCCTGGCGGATCACGGGAAGCAGATTGCCGCCTAGCTGGAAAGCTCTTTATGGCGACCAGCCGCAATTTGCCGCGCTAGTCGACGATTTTCCTCTCATCTTCCAAGCCTTAATGGATACCAAGCTCACTGAACTCCAGGGTAAATCGGTGCGGGAGTTGATGCCCTATGAGGCTGTCGATGACCAGCTTATGCGCTATGCCGTAGAATTCATGCTCACCGGCATGAACCAGCCCAGCAAACTGGAGCCGCGACATTGCATCGGCGCCGCCCGCCTGGCAGTTACCCAGGCCTCCCTGACCGGCACCCTCACCGATGCTGTCTTGAATCAAATTAACCAGCGGACCATGGAGATCGTGAAGGACAACGCCGCCCCGGGACTCCGCGGCGGAGACGGCTCCACGGCCCACATGAAGTTCGTCGCGAGTTTTGTGGACAAGCGGTAGAAAAGAAGTTAAGGAGACAAAGCCATGACACCGTCTTCCAAAGAATATCGGGATCTTATATGGCATTTCATGTGCTTGGCCCAGTGTATCGATGAGAAAGCGCCCAATGACAGCGGTCAGGTCATGCTGCGGGTCTTCTCCAGTGAAGATAAATTTTTCAGAACTGAACCCCCGGGATTACCCGATAGACCAACACAGGCCTTCCCAATTAGATTGCCCCTGGATCGGTTGAAAGAGATGAAAGTTTCCCGGGGTGAAGTCACCCAATCCTGGCAATCAAGTTCAGTGCTTATGGAAATGGGCCGGCAGCTGTGGGAGGCCATACCTGACGAAGCCAAGCAAACGCTCCACGAAGCTAGTGCTGAACTGCCCTGCCGGCTAAAGATCTCCAGTGACTCACCCCTCATTGACAACCTGCCCTGGGAATGGCTGTCGGATGCAACCGGACCCCTGGCCTTGCGCCCGGAGGTCCGCCTGGCGCGGTCGGTACCCATCCGTATTATGCCACCGCCCTTAACGGTGGAGCCCCCCTTGCGCGTCCTCTTGGTCATCACCAATCCCAAGGACGAAAGGTCGCTCAATCCTGATCAAGAAATTAAGGCCGTGATCCAGGAGCTGCAGGCTCCCCAGTATAAGGTGCAATATTTGGAGAATCCCACCTGGGAAGCCTTGGAGACGGCCTTGAAAGAGGAATGTCACATTCTGCATTACATAGGTCACGCGGGGCTGGACCGGGGCGAGGGGAGCATCATCCTGCACGATTACAACAATGTCACTCATTGGATTTGCGGATCCGAATTGTCCAAGGCGCTTCCCCTGACGGTGCGGTTGCTTTGTCTGAGCACCTGCTTCACTGCCCCCAATTACCAGATTTTGGGCCTGCCTCGATTGGCGCACGCTCCAGCTTCCTATCGGCTGCCCACGACGGTGACGAACAGCGCCCCGGTGGATGAGATGAGCGTCAAGACTTTTTGGAAAAAATTCTATTCTTCTTTGACTCAGGAAAATGGCAATGTCAACGAGGCCTTCCACGGGGCCCAGGGGGATGTGGCGGCCAACAGCCCCGGCAATGCCTTCTGGGGCAGCTTCTCCCTGGTGATCAGAGACCAATCCGGGGAGGCCTTCCGCCTGGAGGGCGCCAGCCCCAGAGACAAGGAGCAGCTGGCCGCGGAAATCAAGGCCCAGCTAGCCTCCACCCTGGCCAATGAGCTGTCCATGCAACTGTCCGTCTTTGGTGATAAGGCACCGGATAGCATGCGGAAAACGGTGGAAAAGGAGATAACCAGGGCTGCCGACCTGACCAAGAAGGTCCTTTAAGGGAGTATTATCATGAGCGACTTCGATGAATTCCGCGTTTCTCTTAGTCCAGATCTTCACACCCCGGGCAATTGGATGGTGAATCTGGATGAATGTCCCGTGGCGGGTCTCGCGGGAGTTAATGAATCGGTAAAGCCCAAGGTAACCAGGGACCAGCTCATCAGTCTGCGCGATCGGCACGGCTGGCCTGATTCGGCGAAATTGAAAGAAATTGGCGACAGCGTCTGGGATTCGATCATGATCCCGGATCTGAAGGCTGCCCTCTTTGCGTCCTTGTCTCTGATGAATACTACTCATCGGGGAGTACGCCTGGTCTTTTCCATTATCGGGAATGAGCCCGAGCCAGCCGGGCCGAACCAGATTCGGCTGCAGGAATTGCCCCTGGAGGTGTTACGCGTCGACAATTACAGCTTTCTGGCCACGAATTCTCAAACGCCGGTTAGCCGCAGCCTGAGATTTAAGCCGGATCGGGACCCATTCAAGTTGGTTCCGCCTCTGCGCATTTTGGTGGTGGTGGCTACTCCCACAGGCAGACCGCCCGCCAATATGCAGGAGGAGCAGGAGATTATCCGGCAGGCTTTAAGCGGTTTGACGGACTCAGGCGCGGTGGAACTGGATTTCTGCCAGCCCCCGACCCGGCCGGAACTCGCCAACAGACTCTCAAGAGGCTATCACGTCCTGCATTTCGTCGGTCATGGGGCTTTTGAACCGGGAGGCGCCGATCCTTCACAGCGACCCTTCCTTTGCCTGGAGCGTGAAGATGGCAAGGCCGATCTCATAGACGCGGAGACATTTGCCCTGCAGGTACGTAATCTTGGTGTGCAACTCGTTATCATGACTGCTTGCTCCAGCGCCAGCCCCGTGCCGGACGAAACGAATTACCACGCCAGGGCCTTCGACGGCATGGCGCAACGGTTGATGAGCGATGATACCGGGGTCGGCGCGGTGGTGGCCATGCAGTTCGATCTGGAATCACCGGCTGCAGTGACCTTCAGCAAGGCATTCTACAACAATCTGCTGTTCCCGGGCCTCACCCTGGATGAAGTAGTGACCAGGTGCCGCCTAGCCCTGGTAACCAAAATGGACGCCGGTCACCGGTGCTGGGTGACCCCGGTGGTATACTGGCGGTTCAAGAACGGACAAGTGTTTGATTTGGCAGATAGTACCGGATATCTGGATGACGGGACTCGGATTCTCATAACCGGGCTGCAAGCGCAGATCCAGGTATTTCAGAAGCTCATCGCCAATATTAAGAAGAAGATGCCTGACCCGACCACGGAAGTCCAGCAGGTGCTTGAATCTACTCTGGCTGAGTATCAGCAAAGTGCGGATGATTTGCAGCAGCAGATAAATGAGGCCTTGGGTGAGACCTTGCGTCTGCGCGGCGGCAAGATTAAGCCCGGGGAGGTCATACAATGCCGCTTAACCCTGAGGCTGCGGACACCGGCAAAAGTGGGCAATACCGCCGTCCGGGTCCTGTTCCCCCAGGACAAGCTGCAGGTCCAGGCAACTGCGTCAGGCGCCGATACCCCGGGAGTTCTTTTGATGATGGCCCAACCAGCGCCGGGGGAGTTGCGGCTCCAGTTATCCAATCTTTCTCAAGGAGTCCAATGGGACCCCAAGGAATTCGAGATCGGTCTGCTGGGCTTTCAGGTACAGGCAGGGGTAACCGACCCCTTTGTTGAAATCATGATTGATCGGGGCAAGATGGAACGAAACGGGATTTTAACCCCCATGCAAACTCTTAATGCCTTGCTCTACGTAAATTAACCGAGGCGGCCGCCTGGATCTTCCTGGTTGCGCCTTGAGGTCGTCGCCCAGGCAAGGCCGTTTAACGAATCGGAGCGATCAAGGTTCCATCTTGAGGGGGCCGATATGAAAAGACATGTTACCCAGGATGACGTCATTTATTTTGTGGTGACAGATCGTTTCTTCGGCAAAAACAAACGAAATGTCGATCCCGCGGACGCGAGCATCCACGGCGGCACCCTCGACGGGGTTGTCGAGAAGCTTGAATACCTCATCGAGCTTGGCGTTACCACGGTGTGGGTAACGCCGGTGTATGAGAACATCCAGAGCCATAACGGTTCGGACCCCTACCATTACTACTGGCCGCAAAATTTCGAGCGTCTCGACAAGCGCCTGCTCGACGCCACCCATTTGCCCAACTCGGTGGACATGGGCTCTTTCGGCAGATTCGTTGACTTATGCGAAGCCAGGGGCATCAAGGTCGTGCTTGACATGGTCGTGAACCATGCGGGCTACGGGGCTCAGGGGCAGTTTGACTCCAGTTGGTTCAACATTGGCGGGACCGGCGACATCAAGGGGGAACTGGCCGGCCTCCCGGACTTCAATCATGATAACCCCCAGGTCCTTGATTATTTTATCTGCAACATTCAAGATTGGATCAACAAAGGCAAGATCGCCAATATCCGCATGGATACCGTTAAACATGTAGAGCCCAAGTTCTGGCATTATTTCAAGTCCGAAATCCGTGGGGAATATCCTCATACCTGCCTCATCGGGGAAGTACTGTTTGAAAACAAGGAGGATGTCAGCAAGCTTTTACAGTACCAGAACTACCATGACTTCGATTCCATATTCGATTTTCCCCTGTGCACCGCCCTCAGATCGACCCTTATTTACGACGAGAGTCTTCGCTATTGGCTGGCACGCCAGCGGTTAAGCGATGAGGAGCCTTTGGGGGTGCTTGACGATGACAATCCGCTCAAGGGTGGATACCGTAACGCCAACCGGCTCGTCACCCTGCTCGACAACCACGACCTGCAGCGGCGCATCATGAGCCATGCCTAGGACCAAGCACACCGGCGATGGTGATGGGCTTGAATGGGCCATCCGGGTGGCAAAACTCTGCCTGGGCGCTCTGTTCACCGTGCGCGGTATACCACAGCTCTACTACGGCACCGAGATCGGGCTGGAGGGCTGGAAGGCAGCTGATGACCGTGACCTGCGCCGTGATTTCCCCTGGCATGTCATCGGCAAAGACCACCAACCCAAAGAGCAGTTCCGCAAGGAACATGAGATCTACTCGTGGACCCGAGATCTGATAAATTTGCGCAAAGGAAGTGCAGCGCTTAAATACGGGACAACTATAACCCTATGGTCCGACGACCTGGTCTATGCTTTCTTGCGCATTTCCACGAACGATGTCGCCCTGGTGATTATTAACAACGGTTACGCCAGCATGCCGTATCCGATCCAATTGCCTCTCAATAAAACGGTAATCTCACAGCGCGTAGTCAACACGATTACCCAAGGCCTAAAACATTGGAAGACAGGACAGGCCCTGACGGTGCAGGATGGCTGGGCGCTGGCTACGGTTGACGGAAAAACGATCGACATCTTTTGTCGTGATTTCTCATGAACAATCTTTGCTTAAGAAACAACTGAGACAATTAGCTCCGCGTTAAGATGTTAGGAGAGGTCCTTGCGGAAAATTAGCGGGAAAGATACAACCATCCCTTGAAGAGAGCTTTTAAAGAATACAAAATTAAAATGATAAATAAACTAACAAAAGGAGGCTGTCATGGGTTTTGAAAATTTACCAGATGTTAGTCTTGTAAGGGCTCTTCCTCCATTACAAGAAGGACCAAACCAGACACCAATACAATCACACTTCGCCGATCTTGATCCTACGACGGCATTGGGCTGTCTGATACATAAACCATCTAAACAAGTTTTAGGACTTGAAACTGTTCTCAAAGACGGTGTTAAGATAGATCTTACCTCAAAAAAAGATGTGCTTATGAACAGCTTCGTTGAAAACTCACTTGTAATTGAGATTGGTTGGTTATCTTTCATTAGGGCCGATATAAACTGGAAGACAAGGGCAGAAGTTTCTATCGTTAAAATTCTCACTTCAAGCATTAAAAGAGAAGATGTCGATGATGCCAAACTGCAGAAGATATTGGGTAAGATTTTAGTACCTGGACAGTATGGAGTAATTTGCGGGTTTGTTTGTTATCAATTTAGCGCCAGCCTTTTTAAGGACATAGGGATGGACGCGAGTGCCAGTGGATTTGGGGCAAAAATTGAAGGCAAGTGGTACAGCAAAACGGGTGACACTGCCGCATATCCATACCTCATGGCCGTTTGGTGGCCTTTAACTGATTATCATAGCTTACTGGTATCAAGTGAGGACCACCGAGAAACCAATCTTGGAATATTGGCTGAAAAGGCAATAAAATCAGGGTTGGTGAAGATTGAGCCCCTTGACAGCCTGGATGTAACCTTCAAACCCCACACATTCGAAAAGAAGAAAAAATAACATCAGGTTGGCAACCAAGATCAACCCCGGGCTTTGCCCACAGGGTCCACCGTTTGTATAGGGATTGCGACTTGAACCGGAATGTCGAGAGCAGAAAGACCGTTGTCGAAAGAATGCTTCCAGGGCTCTTACTCTGGTGGTGGGAGTTCTGGCATGTATCCAGGGATTTCATGAGGTACGCGAGCAAGCTCGTCTAAATCATAATCCTGGTAAGAGGGCTGGCTAAGAGATACGGAGAGAAGGAAATGAAAATCCTGCTGAGTTTAGTGTTAATCCTGAGCTTGGGCTATGTTCCCTGCCTGGCCGACAACCCACCGACTCAATTCGAAATCCCGGATGACGCTTTGCCAAAAATCTTGCCACGAGAATCTCAGCAACTCTCTTTTCGCGTGTTCAGCAAAGATGGCAAAGATGGAGTAATCTCCGACCTCAAGGTGGTGATTGTCGATATCAAAGACCCTGACAACAAATCCCTGCCCACGGAAGACATCACCTACGTCCTTGAAGATCCAAGCAGGGTAACTGCCATAGGCAACAAGGTGACTTTGACCTTCGCCAACCCCCAACACTTCGAGCGTGTTGGAGACTACAAAATTATGTTGCGTTTCATCGGGACAGCTGTGGATGGCAAGCCAATGATTACGAAAACCCTAAGCCTTAACCGGCCGGTTACCGATATTAATCTGGATGAATTGAAAGACCGCACCATCGAACTTTCCAAGTGGCCTTGGAGTAAGGCTTCTAAAACAGTCAACTTCTTTATCTTCGATCCCTCGGGGAAGGCTGAATTCATTGATTTATCGGCTTATGGCCAGGAGATCCTGGTGGCCAATTCCAAAGTAGTGGCTCCCGGCAAAGTAACTGTCCAGGTGGTGAATAACAGCCAGGGGGCCCAATCCGCTGAACCCCCGCCTCCCCCCAAAAACCCGCCGAACGACCAACCTGGAAAACGGATAAACCTCAAGATAGGTTTGTCGGATTTGACCTGGCCGGGCTCTTTCGTGACTAATTTGGTGCTCTATTCCCCCAGCTTCGGTGGTCGCAAACTCATTCCCATGAACCTTAGCGTCAAGGATAATCCGGTCGTCCCATTGTTAGTTATTTTCTTGGGGGTCATAGGGGGATTTACTGCCAGCCTTCTCAGCAAACGTTGGCTGCCGTCCCAGAGAAATGAGTATCGCCTCGTCAAGCTCCAGGGAGAATTGGATTGGTTATTTGGGGTGACCATCGATCCGAAAAACAAACAAAAGCTTTACAACCTCAAAGAGAAGCTTGATGCGGCGCGAGAAAAGAATGACGCAGGCGAGGCTAGTGCGGCCGCAGCAAATATCGAGGCGGTCGAGACTGAACTCAAAACATTTTGCCAGGAACGAGCCCTGGACTTTGGCAAAACCCAGGCTGACGCACAACAATTGAGAGAACAGGTGCGGGAATACCTGAAGTATCCGACGGAAAAAGACGAGGCACAAAGAATATTAGACGCGCTTTCGGGAGTCGAAAGTCTCCTCTCGATAGATGAGTTGGACCGGGCCAAAGGTGAATTGACAGCCTGTCAAAAAAGCTTTGATGCCCTGCGCAAGAACCACTTTAGCGCGCAATTGAAGACGTACAAGGATCGAATTAAAAACCTGAACCTGCCTGCCAATGATACCAAACTGGCGAATATCAATCCCCTCATTCAGGAAATTGAAACTGCCCTGGCAAAAAACGAACTGGATCAGTTGCCCGGCAAGTTAAACGCCCTGCAGGCACTTATCGACAACTTGCTCCCGTCTCCTATGGGCATCGTAAAATTGCGCAGCCCAAAGGAGATTGCCGCCGAGGCCAAGAGGATCGACGTCTCCCCTCCCCCTGAAAGTCGTATCGTCAATGCCAAGATAACGTTTCATGCCAAGGTTCCCGACGGTACCGTAATTGCGGATGACGAGTTTCACTGGAAATTTAGTGATGGCGTCGTGGTTACGGAAAAAAAGGGGACGGTAACCCACCGGTTTGACCGGGCCTGGAACTATCAAGTGGAGTGTTCCATCATGCGGGGAGTCACAGCCGTGGCGGAACTGCCGTCCGTAATGGTCATGATTCTGGCTGGACCGACCGAAAAAGCCCTCAAGAAAATTTTGAGGAATATCCTGATCAACGAGTCCATTCTTTCCGGCTTTGCCTTGGCATTGGCGGCCTTGACCGGACTCTATGCCTTATATGTGAATCACCCTTTTGGGACCCTGGAGAATTATATCCTGGCGTTTCTCTGGGGTTTCGGGATCGATGCCACCATTAAAGGGTTTACGAACATTTCCAAAAAATTATCTGAATGATAAGGTAATTATGGCACGCGTTTATGACCGGTGGGCCTTGAGATTAAGTGCTTATCCGTAAATAACTCCAATTTTTCGCCAGCAGATTATGGCTGCTGCCAAATGATGCAAGGCGACATAGCTGGAATCGGTTTTCTCAAAGCGAACCAAGAGCTTACGAAACCTGTTGAACCATGAATGGCATACTTCTACGATCCAGCGACGAGCACGGTAACCGGGAACGGTTTTTTTCGCCTCGATTTCTTCACCACGGCGCCTGACGTGAGGGATATATCCCCGCTGAACTATGATCTGCATTGCATCTTTGCCATCATAGGCTTTGTCGGCGCAGAGATGATGGGGTTGATCCGGTGTAGGTTCCGGCCGTTCAATGACAATGGTATCCAAAACGATTTCCAGTTGAGTTACATCATGCCTATTTGCCCCGGTTACGACGAGCGAGAGCGGGACGCCACGCTCTTCCACCAGCAAATGACGTTTGCTTCCTTTTTTTCCCCCTATCCGTCGGGTTCGGACCAACCGTCTCCTGGGCCAAAGGCGCTTTGTTCATGGCGCCATCAATACTTTGCCATAACCAGGAGATGCCCTCCATTTCATCGTATTCCGCCAACCCGGCTCGCCATAAGGCCAAAAATACCCCGACCTTCTCCCACTGGCGAAAGTAGGCATGGATGGAACTGGGGCTACCATACACCTCTTTGGGGAGAGCCTTCCATTGAACCCCGGTGCGCAGAACATAAACAATACCTTCAAATACCTTGCGATAATCCAAAGGCTTTCTGCCACCGCCTTTTTTCCGGCTATAAGATTTGTTCGGGTCCCTGGTCGGTTGCGGTAAGTGAGGCTCCACACGCTGCCAAAAAGCATCGGAAACAGCCCATGACGGCAACCTGGACATGCACACCTCCTTCGAGCTTTTTTAAAGGTATGCATGCCATATTATTTGCTAAATGTCAAGCTATTTACGGATAAGCTCTTATCAAGCCGTCGTAAATTCTACATATTCATTTATGAGCGACACATTAAACCCCTCATGGAGGGCGCCAGCCTGTAAGGGTTCGGGGACCCTCACCCTATGTCAACTCGCCTCGGTTCTGATATCCAAACCAAACCTCGAATTTTTCCCGTCTCAGCGATAAGTTTCTCAACTGGCAAGTATATGGCCCTTTGACTTTGAAAGAAAAAGGCAGGGCCATGGTAACCCTGCCTCAGGTTCTCATTCAGAGGGAATAACTTACTAACTCTTCCTGAACCTCCTCCCTCCTGCCAGGCTCAAAGGGCCGGAGCCCGACAGCAGGAAGGTGGAGGCCAGGGCATTGGCGCCGCCTGAAAGTTGGGGCCCCATGTCCTGGCCCATCGGCCTCTCAAGGTTTAAAAATCGGTTATGGCGCGCTATCCAGCGCCCTCCAGGTTTTTGGTCCGACAATCCCGTCAGGGTCAAGGCCATGAGCGCTTTGGAAGGCGCGCACCGCGGCCTCGGTTTTTGGTCCAAAGATGCCGTCTGCACCAGCTCCGACCTTGGCCTGCACCTTCTTCACTAACTCGCCGCTTGAGGACAGACCGAGGATGGGCCGGTCATCCGTTTCTGCGCCCGCCGGCGTGGTCAGGTTGTCGACCTTCACCCCGCTGACTCCTATGATATTACCGGCCATAACCACGGCTTTCTGCATGGCCTCGACGCTTTCGGCGACGCCGCTCAGGGTTACCACACCGTCCCGGAAATTGACCCCCAGGTCCTTGATGCCAGGGTTTTGTGCCGCCAGGTAGTCTTTGATCTTGGCGGACGCCTCGTCTACATGGCCAAAAATCTTCTCCCCGATGTCTTTGACAAACTCAGTCAGTCCCATGTTATGCTTCTCCTTTTTTTGTGATATTGTGATAGGTAAAGTACAAGACCGCTTTTTTCAGTCTCGCACTCCTTACCCTACATAATGCCGAGAGCCCGCAGGATTATAATTAACAGCACTGCGCCAGCCACTCCCACAGCCAGCCGGGCTGGGGCGCCGTAGGCCTCCAGGCCGATGGCCCCGGCTAAAAAATGACCCAGACCCGAGCCCACGATGCCGACAATGATGTTGCCCAAAATGCCCATTTGTGAGTCCACCTTCATGATCAGGCCGGCCACCCAGCCGATGATCCCACCAATAATGATGGCCATAATCAATCCCATAACCTCACCTCCTTTTTTTAATAGTTTTGTAAGAGAGCGACATTGTTCTTCGGATACTCGTCGCCATCACCTGGGATAAGTGAAGATCATCTACTTGACGACCGTCTGGTGCACTCAAGGAACTGGACTTTTTTCACCAGCAACTGCAAACCCGCCAGCAAGGCCACAATAATCATTTGATATAAGGGAACTGCCAGAAAGGCCAACCCGCCTTGGGGATCGGGGCGCAGCCAAATAGCGTCCACATAGGCCGCCATCCCGCCCAGAGAAATCATCAAGGCGCCGATAAAGACAAAAATTTCTTTGGTTGCGAAACGAACCGCACTTTTGGCCATGATACAAGCAGCAGGTAAGGGAGGGTGACCCATACAGCCAGGAGAAGCAGACGGGCATATCCCCAGAAGTCCTGATAGGCATAATTATCTCCCCAGGGCCTGGCCGCATGGACCATTAGGGCCAGGGTGCTTAAGGCCGCCACTGTGGCCAGGAGACGGGTTGCGGTATAATACATCATCAGACTCTTAATCCGGCCCGCTAAGTTCAGGGAGCTGTCCGGCAGGCCCTGAAGCATCCCCGAAGCTGCTTACCGGGGCTTGCCGATGGGCAGTTTGTCGCTCTTGAAAGAGAGTTTCCCCAGGATGAGTTCGGCGTTGGCGAGGAACTCTTTGTCCATGCCAGCCGGGTAATACAGGATGACCTGCACGGCTTGGCCGCTCGCCTCACCTAACAAGATCTTCCCTACCATCTCCTTGTTGTTGGGGTCGGAAAAGCTGATGACTTTCCTGACCCAGGCAGAGGGGAATTTACCGGTGTCTGCGGTTTCGCCTTCCTTTATCCAGCCATTGTTTTCTAGAAGCCCTTTGGGACCGGTGACAAACAGTTCTTGGTCTGCCGCCGTCGCTGCTCCCCTGGGAAGAAAAATGTGAACCTTGGCCTTGTCCAGGGCATTCCCCCGTGGCTTGAAGGTGAAAATAAAGCCGCTGCCTTCGCCGCTGCCGGTCCCCTGCACCTGCATGGTGCCGGGGTACTCGGTCCTGATGGCCATACCCGGTTCATCATAAATCTGGAGTTTTGCGGTCCCTGCTTGGCCTGGTTCTTGCTCGGCGGCGGCAGGCTTGGCTGCCTCTGGCCTGACCGGAGCCGCCTGGGGTTTGGCGGCCGTTTTTTGGGCCTTGGCGGGCTCTTCCGTCTTGCCGCAACCCCACCCCAGGGTCATTGTGAGCATGGCGAAACTGACAATTAAGACAGAGCGTTTCACAAAGCTTCCCTCCTTGATGGAGACTGTCAGGACCTATCCCACGCCAGGAGGGGCAGGTTCCCTGCCAGGACAACGGCCAGAGCCAGGATGAAAGCGGTAAACGATAAGGTCTGCCAATTTCTTCCCTATGAATCATCCCGTTATGTTCCACCGTTAAATCGCAATCTCTCCAGTACGTTAATCATTCTTATCTTTCGCGCAACCCTCCCCTGGATTAATATTCCAAAGGGAGGGCATGGGGAAAAAACCAGGGGCCTTTGGATTTATCATCCCAAACTTGCTGGGGAGTTTGTTAAAAAACCTTGGTTCCATGATCAGCGACAATTAAACCGAGGGGAATTAATTATTGACGTTGATCAGGAGGCCGCATTGGCTCTTTCAACAGCATCAACGGCTTTGAGGTCCTTGGCCTTCTGACGCCAGTTCCAGAGAGAAGAATTATTGACCAGCTCGCCGATGCGCTTATTGCTGTGATAGGCGCCGGCCTGGTCCATGGCCTTGTAGAAATAGTTCTGCACCGGCAGCCAGAAAAAGAGGGTGGCCTTGTGGTGGCCGTAGCCCTCATAAGAAACCACCGTAGGTGATGTAGCCCAAGTGCCGTAAGGTAAGTTCGTCGATGATCTCCCAGGGGAGCTGGCGGTAGGGGACGTAGTGGGCGGTCTGCCAGGGGAGGACGAAGAACCACGAAAGCCAGCCGGGCCGGGGATAAGGGGGTGGACCCGGGGGAGGCGGGCGCGTTCCTGGCGGAGAGGGGCGGCTGGCTTTAGTCCTCGAACCGGACCCCTGGTTGATGCGCAGGGCTTCCCCGGCGGTCAGGGTGGACAGATACCGCATGGTCATGAGGGGGCTGACGTGGCCCAGGTGCAGCTGCAGGGCCTTGGGGTTGCCGGTCTGGCGCAGGCGCTCGATGGCGCCGGAGTGCCGGAAGAGGTGTGGGTAAATCCGTTTCCCCAGCCCGGCGTGGGCGGCCGCGGCAAAGATCACCTGCCAGGTCCGCTTGCGGCCAATCGGGAAGAGGCGGTCGCCCGCCCCCAACCCCCGGTCATAGGCGTAGGCCTTGAGACGGTGGCTTAGTGCGGCCGGGCAGGCCACCAGCCTTGCCTTGTCGCCCTTGCCGACGATTCTCCAGGGGTCCCGGCTGGCGACTCAGGTGACCTACGGTCAGTCCCAGGGTCTCGGAGATCCTGAGGCCCGTCTGGAAAAGGAGCAGAATGAGGAGGGCGTCCCCGGTCCCGTTGCCACCCCCGCCACCCCGCACACAGCAGCTTAACCTCCTCGGAGGTGTGGTAGGGCACTATCATTAAGGCCCGGGCCGGGAGGCCCGTCTTCATAGGAAGCATGGCACTAGACCTCACAACCTTTTGTCCAGATTCCCCCCGGAAATAACCGGTCGGAAGCGGCAGAAAGGGGCCAAAACCAAGGCGCCACCCCTCTTATTTTAGACAAAAGGGCCACTTCGGTCTAGGGAATGTAGAATAGTAAAGAACGGCATCTAAAGGTAGTCAGGTGGCAGAGCTTTAATCCTTGAAGCAATCCCAAAATTGTCCGCTTTTTGTCCGCGAAAGCGCAACCAATTTGAGCATTTTGGTGTGGCTTTGTGTAATCGTGCATACTTGACAATTATCCCTTGAGCCGCTATATTCAACCATCATTGCAGAGCGGGCCGTTAGCTCAATTGGTAGAGCAAGTGACTCTTAATCACTAGGTTTGGGGTTCGAGCCCCCGACGGCCCACCAGAGAAATCAAGGGGTTAGGTCATGTGACCTGGCCCTTTTCCCGTCTTGGGGGCGGCTAAGTGGGCCGGTATGTGAGAGTCTGTGTGAGACTGTCCCGCCGGAGCCGCATCAGTGCTGACTCTCTCGAAAATGGCCATGGCCTCCCGCTCGGCCTCGCCCATGCTGTGGAGATAGATCTCCGTGGTGGTGCGGCTCTCGTGGCCCAGAATGCGCTGGATGGCCCCCAGGGGTACGTTGGCCTGATCCAGGATGGAAGCCCCAAAATGCCGCAGGGCGTGGAAGGCAAAGGGGCGCACCCCGGCCTTTCTGCACAAGCTGCCCATGAGGCTTTTGCGATACTGGTAGGGGCCCGTTTCCCACTTGCCTTCCCGGCCTATTCCAGCAGCGCCGCCAGAACACCCAGGGGCGGCCCGGCTCCCGCGGGCGAAACCTTTTCACGAGCATGGCGTGCAGCCGAGAGGTCATGGCCACCTTGCGGGGGGTGAGATGACCCCCCGTTTCTTGCGGGTGTAGAGCACCACGTAGTTGTTCTGTAAGTCCACGTCATTCCAGGTCAAGCGGTTGATTTCCCCCACCCGGGCCAGGGTGTCGATGACGGCCAAAAGATAAGCCTGGGTGTCCGGGTCGGCCGCCAGCAGCACCTTGGCAATGTCCTCCTTGGGGGGGACATAGCGCAGGCGCCGCTCCACCGGGATGAACTCCAGCCCCAGGGTGGGGTTGGTCCGGATCAGCCCCAGCTTGATGCCGAAGTTGAACAGGGCCCGAAGGCAGCGGAGCTCCTTGTTGGCGGCGCTGGGGGCCTTGGCCGGCCTGAGGGGAGGAGTCTGCCCACCCCCGGATTAAGGCAAGCAAGGAGCAGATGTTATGCCTCTTGTGAACGTCAAGCTGATTGAGGGCGTCTTTTCCCAGGAGCAGAAACGGGAGATGATCAGACGCATGACCGAAATCATGGTGGAGCTCGAAGGGGAGCATATGCGCCCGGTGACCGTGGTGATCATCGATGAGGTGAAAAGCGGCGACTGGGGCGTCGGCGGCAAGGCTTTGTCCTGCGCTGACGTGAAAGCCCAGGGGGGAAAGTAGCGGCAAAAACCTTGCCCCTGCCTCCGGCCCTGCGCCTGGGGGGCTGTCGTAGAAGTCGCGGGATGGAACAGGATAGCCGGGAATGACGCCGGTTTTCCCGGTGGCCCATCATCCGCCAAGGCCCCCCCTTGCATGGCGCGCCCGCCCTGGCCCAATCCCACCGGGGCCAGCATAGGCGCGTTGCCAAAAGATTTTTGATCCCCCTCATCCGAACTTTTGCTGGCGCTGGGGGAAAGCTATTTTTATACCAGCCCAACAGTGGCGCAGGCTGAAGTCCGGGCCTGCAAAGCCTTCCTCATAGAACCCCAGTCCGCATCAATCCTCCAGCCCGGCAAAATCCATATTACGACCTCGCATGACGGCTCAGGCCCAAAGAGAGCCTCTGGGAAGACCTGGACAGCCTTTCTGGGCTTTCTGGAAAGAATTGCGCCTTCAGGCAAAATTTCTGCTGAAGTTCTCCGGCCCAAATGACGACTAAGGTGGATAAAAGATGTTGGAGGAAGTCATGAGAAGGTTGGCGGGTTTGGTTGCGGTTTTCTGTCTGTGGTTATTTCTCATTCCTGGGGTGGCCCCGGCCGCCATGGTAGCGGCAAATACCTATAGCCTGGAGGCATCTTCTCAGGTCCCGTGGGAATGGACCGATTTTTCCGTCGCCTGGACTGATGCCAACCACGACGGCTTACTGCAGCTCGGCGAGGTGCTGGCGGGCGGCTTTTCCGGGATTACCTATCTGCCGTTCGTCTGGTTCCACGAACAACTTGAGGCCGTGCCGTTCCACTCGGCCCAAAGCCCCTACACCGGCGGGAGCGCCCCGGAATGGGTCTTCAGCGGCGCCATGGGTCCAACTGGGGCCGACTCTTCCTTGTTCTCCTATAACCGAGTGGTATTGTCGCCGGCCCCCATCCCCGCTTCAGCCCTCCTTCTGGGCAGCGGTCTGGTGGGCCTGGGCCTGTTGGGCTGGCGGCGGCAAAGAGGGTAGAGGAAGAAGCCGCCTGGCTTGGGGTAATCGCTGGGCTACCGGGTTTGGGCTGAGGCCCTGGAACTACTTGTAGGAGTAGATCTCGTAATCCACGCCGTCCCATTTCATCCAGACAATCTGGCCGGAGGTGTTCAGCCGGGGATGCAGGTCGTCTTCCTCATCGTCGGTGATGGGGGTGATGAGGCCGGTGCTGAGGACATACCGATAGATTTCCCAGTCGTGGCCATCCCATTGTGACCAAACCAGAACGCCGTTTTTGATCGCCGGGGTCATGTCGTCCGTGGTGTTGTTAGTGAGTTGTTCGAAGGCGCCGTTGCCGGTGTTGTAGCGGTAAATCTCATAGTCCTGCCCGTCCCAGCCCTGCCAAAATATCTGGCTGTCGTTGGTGATCTGGGGCCAGATGTTATTGCCTCCGGTGGTAAGCTGCACCGGGCCGCTCCCCAGGTCGTAATAAACTTGCCAGCCGCTGCCGTCCCACTGCATCCAGGTAAGCTGCCCGGTGGAGTTGACCTGGGGTGAAGCATCCGGCAGACTGTTTTGGGTAAGCTGGTCCGTCACCCGGATGGTGCTGTTGGGAAGCTGGATCTCATAATACCGGTAAATTTCGTAGTCGTTGCCGTCCCAGCCCTGCCAGTAGATCTTGGCGTCAGCGGTGATCTGGGGCAGCACGTCATAGGCGCCGCTGTTGCTGGTGAGCTGCCTCGGCCCGCTGCCAAAATTGTACCACACCTCCCAGTCGCTGCCGTCCCAGTTCATCCAGACCAACTGACCCGAAGCGTTCATTTGGGGCATGACATCCGGGGTGGTGTTGTTGGTGTGCTGGGTGATGCTCTGGCCCGGCATCAGAGAATAAATCTCGTAGTCATGGCCATCCCAGCCCTGCCAGAGGATGCGGCCGTCGTCCAGCACCTGGGGGGCTACGTCAAAGGCGCCGTCGTTGTTGGTCACCTGGGAAATATTGTGGAAGGAGACAGAATAAGCGCCCGTCTTATCATAGGTGCTGTCGGTGATGACCAGGGAGTAAAGCCCGCTGCTCTGTAATTGCCAGTCCAGTTGACCGAGGGTCGATTCTGTTTCTTTGACCCCGGTCTGAGAGTACAGGGCAAAGGTGGGCTCCAGGGTCCCCGAGGTGGTCACTCCGCTGAAGCGCACCTGATCTCCTGCCTGTCCCACAAACTGATAGGCGTCCAGGTCAGAGGCCGCCCCAATGCTGCCGCTCCAGGTTTCGCCGGGATTGACCATCCTGCCATCCGGATCGCCGGTGAAATTCAGGGGGCCATTGGGAAGTTGGAGAAAGGAAATATTGTAAACCCCTGGGTCGGCAAGATCGTCATCCGCAATGACCAGGGTATAGGCGCCGGCGCCCTGGAGTTGCCAGTCGAAATGAGCCGTGGTTGTTTCTGCTTCTAAGACCCCCGATTGGGAATACAGGGCAATAGAGGTGTCAAGAGTCCCTGAAGTGGGCGTGGCATTGACCAGCACCCGGTCTCCGGCCGCGCCGTTAATCTGGTAGACATCCTGGTAGGTGGGAGCCTCGATGGGATAAGTGAGGGTCTGCCCAGAATAAAGCGCACCCCTGTCTGCCGCCCAAAGGACAGCGGGCAGGAGGCAAAGGGCGGCCCACACAGCCAGGATTTCGATCGTTCTTTTCATCGCAGCACTATTATTATCGCCCCTGCGGGCAGGAGAGGGAAGGGGGGGATGCCGCGTTTTTAGCTCAGCTTGGGTCTGGCCGCAGGGAGGTGTCCACTAACCGATTAAACTGCAAATTTAGTTCCAGGAAGGGGAGCTTATACCGGATTTTCTAATTAGTTAAATCAGCTTGAAAATTTGTTAGTAAGCCAGTTAACGCTATTCTGTCAAAGCCTGAATAAGGCCAGTTTTTTTAACGGATTATCACATTTGCTGAACATTTCTGCTCAGCGCCGCGCCAGCTCTTTGTCAAGTCCTGGTGAAAGCTTAACCGTGACAGTGACATAAAATTCCTGGAGCACCTGATAGCTTATCCTGACAGACCGGGTGAACCAGAGGGTCGTCACCCAGTTACCAGCCTTTACTTGCTTGTCCGGTTCCGAGGCATCCCGGGCATATACCAGTAAGTTAGTATCCACGAATACTTTAGCGCTTATACAATTCCTCGCGCCGTGGATAACAGGTTCCCGCTTGTTTTAACATCTGGGGGCCTTGGGATAAATACTGCTCCATGGCTAAACGATAGCCTTCTTCGGCCTGCATCTTCTCCTGGAGCATCTCCCCCACCAGACGTGAAACACTGGAATTTTTTTCTGCGGCCTTGATCCTGGCCTATCGGGCCACCTCTTCTTTCAAGGTAATAGTCACATTTTTCATAACACAATTTTAGTGCAACACTATTTTTTGTCAAGAAAGGGAGATCTTATAGGAAAAGGAAATAGCTTGACTGTGGACACAAAATGTGTACACATCGGTTATGTGCTTTGAACGGGACGAACAAAAGCGACAGTCTAACCTCGAAAAGCATGACCTTGATTTTATCGATGTTAGCGGAGTTTTTAAGTCCCTTAAGTTGTTGTCCCCTCAGCCCTCAGGGTGCTAGTCAATTCTTCCGATAAGCCGAAAACTATCGCAATTCAGGTAATAGGCGGGTAACATTTTGAACTCACATGAGAATGAAGCCCCTGCCGGCCGACTGACGAAGGCGCAGGCCCAAGCTTTTCAAAAGAGGTGGGAGCTTGTTACTGTTGCAGAAAAGGAGGAACTTGTGTCGACCCCCATGGCTTTGAAGCTCCGCCAGTTGGCGGCGCTCATGGCTTCGGCGCAGAAGCTCGGCTGGACCGGGGCGCAGGCGGCAGAAGAAGACGAGGTCAGAAGGCGTTGGAGCAAACTTCGCCGGGGGTTCCATGCCTGAATCTGGGGAACTGGCTCCCCTGTTGGCCGTTTTGTCCGACTTAGTGGCCTGGTTCAAAGAGCAAGAAGTTTCAGGCGTCATAATCGGGGGGGTGGCCGCTTCCATTTTGGGTCGCCCACGGCTGACCCAGGATGTGGATGCCCTCGTTCTCCTGGATGAGGAACAATGGGGCGAGTTCCTGGCCGCGGGCAAGCCTTTCGGGTTTTTGCCGAGAAGAGCCGATGCCCTGGGTTTCGCCCAGGAAAGCCGGGTTTTGTTACTGCGTCACCAGAGAAGCGGTATTGATGCTGATATTGTATTCGGCTCCCTCCCCTTCGAAAAAGAGGCCATAGCCCAAGCCAGTTGGGTTGAGCTGGGTGGCATTCACTTACCCCTACCCCTTCCCGAAGATCTGATTATCATGAAAGCGGTGGCTCACCGACCTCGCGATAGAGAGGATATTGCAGCAATTCTTACGGCCCACCCCAAGCTGAACCTCAGGCGGGTAAGGCGCTGGGTGGGGGAATTTGCCGAGGCCTTGGCAATGCCAGACCTGCTGGCTGACCTGGAAGGCTTGCTCTCCCAGCGCCGCAAGGGCCACAAATCAAAGCGATAAAAAAGCCAACTTTCCAGAGTAGAGAGACCCTCGTCAGAGGGGGACATTTCCTGACCTCAGCGCCAAGTCCACAAAAAAGAACGATAATCGCAGGAAAAAATGAAATTGTCGTCGGGGGGCACGGCTTCCTATAGCCGGCGACGTAACCCTTACCAGTGTCTGGAATCTAAATGGGCGACACTCAGACACACGCCGTTCGCCACCCCCGAGGACCTTCCCCTTTGCTGTTTCCTGACCCCCTACTCGTGCCCTGGGGAGGCCGGATATCTTAGGGGTGTGTTGCAACGAAATGTTGGTAAATTTTCCAGTCTTGGGATATGTATCTAATAATATGGATAGCCTTGACATCAAACGGTATTACGACAGAAATGGCCATTCCGACCGGGTGTTGCCTTTTTAATACATAGCCATGACCATCGAAACTCCAACCGATTCCCCGCCCTTGCCCGTCCCCACCACGGTAATTCAGCCCTCCAAGGGCCTCATCTCCCTTAAGCTCAAGGAGTTGTGGGACTACCGGGAACTCCTCTATTTTCTCATCTGGCGGGACATCAAAATCCGTTACAAGCAGACGGTGTTGGGCGCGGCCTGGGCCATTTTGCAGCCTTTGCTCACCATGATCGTCTTCACCATCTTTTTCGGGCGCCTGGCCGGGGTGCCCTCGGACGGCATACCCTATCCGGTGTTCAGTTTTGCCGCGCTTCTGCCCTGGCAGCTTTTTGCCCGGGCCCTCACCGAATCCAGCAACAGCCTGGTGGGGAACCAGGGCCTCATCACCAAGGTCTATTTCCCCCGTCTGGTCATCCCCATGTCCGCGGTATTGGCCGGGTTGGTGGACTTTGCCATCTCCTTTGTGGTTCTCCTCATCATGATGGTTTATTATGGCATCATTCCCAATATCCACATTCTGACCCTGCCCCTGTTTCTCCTGCTGGCCATCGCCACGGCCCTGGCGGTGGGTTTATGGTTGTCAGCCCTCAACGTCATCTACCGGGATGTGCGCCATACCATCCCGTTTCTCGTGCAGTTCTGGCTTTTCCTCACCCCCATCGCCTATCCCACGAGCCTCGTGCCGGAGCAGTGGCGCACCCTTTACGGCCTCAATCCCATGGTCGGGGTGGTGGAGGGCTTCCGCTGGGCCCTGTTGGGCAAAGAAGGCGGGGTGGGGCCGGTGGTCCTGGCCTCGGCCCTGGTGGTGGCGGTGCTCCTGGTGGGCGGCCTCTTTTATTTCCGGCGCATGGAAAAGACCTTTGCGGATGTAATCTAAGCAATGGGCGATATCGCATCCGGCTCAATAACCTGGGCAAATGCTATAACATCGGGCTCAATCAAGAAAGGTATTATGACCCTGCGGGATATCCTGCCCCAGGCGCTTACCGGTATCATTCGCCGCCTCCTCGCAGGAAATCCAGATGACATTAGTGTCGAGGACAATCCCTTTATGTCTCCGGCAGATTAGAGAGCTTCAGTGCTGAACTCCTGGACTTCTGTAGGCTATCAGCGAGTAACTTCTTTCTTCCCCTCAACCCGCGACAAGAAAAATTCTCATTGGCCAGATAATCCAGGAAGAATCGCTCCCACCTCGTTCCGGTGAGGTTGACTGTCCCAACTGCCCCTTTGGTGGCATGTCCTCAGGGTCGTCAAATCAAAGTCAGGTGTGTGCTATCTGCCGGGAGCAGGTTTCGGAGTTTTGGCAGGCGGGGTCTCCGATTTCGGGCCTGGGGTCGCGGCTTCGCTTTCCAGGCGTTTGATGGCCTGGTCGGCGGCCTCGAACTTGGGGTTTAAGACCAGGGCCCGGCGAAATTCCCGGATGGCCGCGTCTTTGTTGCCCCAAGCCTCCAGGATGCGCCCCAATTCAAAGTGGTAAATAAAAAACTCCGCTTCCTGGTTGAAAAGAAAGCGAAACTCCTGAACGGCTTTGTCCCGCTCGCCTTTCCTGGCATAAATCCGGCCCAAATCGAAGTGGGCCTCCAGGTTGTCCGGGGAATAATCCAGGGCCTGCTTCAGGAAGGCCTCGGCCTGGTCCAGCTTGTCCTTGTCCAGGGAGTAAAGACGCCCCAGCATGGCCATGGCGTGGTAATTCTGAGGGTCCATTTCCAGGACCTTTTTGAAATGCTTCTCGGCCTGCTCCCGGTCCTTGCGGTAGAGATGGGCCTTGCCCAGCCAGAAGACGGCCAGGGAGGAATCGGGAGCCAGGCGGGCGGTTTCCTGAAATTCTTTTAGGGACTCATCCATCTTCTGTTCGGCCAGAAATTTGTGGGCCTGGCGGAAGTGCTCCAGGGCCTCGGGGGAGAGGGGGGGGCCCTTTTTCACCTCTTTGGCGGGCTTGGCGGTTTGTTCGCCAGAGGGGCAGCCGCAGACCATTAATAATCCTGCCAATCCCAGTACTGCTATCACGAAAACGAGTGGCTTGGACCGTATCATGGGACTTATCTCCTCTTAGGGGTTTGGGGCTTGGATGCTGGACCCTTTCCCGAGCCGGGTGCCATAACCATAACATACACGGCGGGCAGGATAAAGAGGGTGAGAAAGGTGGCGCTCACCAGGCCGCCGATGACCGTCCAGGCCAGGGGGCTCCACAGCTGGTAGCCCTCCTGGCGCTCCAGGGCCAGGGGCAAAAGCCCCAGGATGGCGGTGACCGAGGTGATAAGGATGGGGCGCAGCCGATCCTGGGTCCCCCGAATGACGGCTCCCAGAAAAGACTGCCCCTGCTGGCGAAGTTGATTGATGTGGTCCACCAGGACAATGGCGTTGCTGACCACGATGCCGGCCAGGGCCAAAGCGCCCACGTAGACCGCGGTGCTCACCGCGAAACCGGCCAGCCACAGGGCCGCCACCACCCCCACCAGGGCCAGGGGCACGGAACACATGATGACCAGGGGCGTGCGGAAAGACTCGAACAGGGCCGCCAGCACCATATAAATCAGGAGCAGGGCCAGCCCCAGGGCGAAAAGGATTTCCCGGCGGGTTTCCTGCAGCTCCTCAAAACTCTGTCCCAGGCGGACTTCGTAGCCCGGGGGGATGGCGAGATTCTGGATGACCGACTGTACCAGGGTGGCGGCACTCAATAAATCGAGGTCCCGGGCCTCCGCGGTGAGTTCCAGGGCCCGGCGCTGGTTTAAGCGATGGATCTCAAAGCGCTCCATGGAGCGGCGCACCTGGATGGCGGGCCAGATGGGCACCTGGATCTGGTGCGGCGGCGAGCCGACGGTGCGGGGGATGGTGAGTTCCTGGAGCACCCGCAGGCTGGCCCGGTCTTCGGCGGGCAGCCGGGTGCGCAACTGCACCTCCCGGCCCTCTTCCCTCAAGGGCGTGGCCAGGGGGCCGGTGAGGGCAGCCCGGATGCCGTAAGCAATGTCCGTGGCGGTGAGGCCCAGGTAGGCGGCCCGGCGGTGGTCCACCTGGATTTCAAACTCGGGGGTGGGATTTTTCAGGTGGATGGCCACATCCCGGAGTTCCGGGAGCTGGCTCAGCCGCTGGCGCAGGTCCAGGGCCAGGCTGATCATGGGAGGGACTTCCGGGCCGCTGATTTCCACGGACACGATGTTGTCGCTCTCCCCCCGCCGCTCCAGTTGAAAATGCACCAGGGCAAAGGGGATTTCGTTGATGGCCGGACGCAGCCGCTCCACCAGGGCCGCGGTGGTGAGCCGGCGGTCCCCGTAAGGCACCAGGCGCACCCGCAACTGAGCCACGTTGCCCTTGATCTCGGTGGACACATCCTTGACTTCGGGTTGGCCCATGATCTTTTTCTCGGCCAGCTGGACGAGTTTGGAGGTGAGCGCGGGTACCGTAGCCGGCGGGGTCTGCAAGATCAAATTGAATTCCCCCAGGTCCACCCGGGCGGTGGTTTCAAAACCCAGGCGTTGCAAAGGAAACAGGCTCATCACCAGGAAGAGAAAGGCCAGACTCACCCAAAAAAAGCGGTGCCGCATAACCCGGAAAAGCTGGCGGCGGTGCCAGCGGGCTACAGGGGTAAACCAGCGGGCCTCCTGGCGGGGCGGGGGAAAGCGGGTGATGAGGACCGGCACCAGGACCACCGCTACCGCCAGGGACACCACCAACGCGAAGGACACGGTATAAACCAGGTCCTGGTAGAGGAGGCGCACCTTTTTCTGGAAGAAAAAGACTGGGAAAAAAACCCCCAGATGCACCAGGGTGGCCGCGGTGATGGCCTGAAAGACCTCCCGGGTTCCCCGCTCCTCGGCCGCGGGAGAAGGGAGACCCGCCCGGTGGCAGCGGTAGATATTTTCCACCACCACGATGGCGTTATCCACCAGCATGCCGATGCCCAGGGTGAGGCCGGCCAGGGAAATGACGTTTAAGCTGATGCCGGTGAGGTACATGAAACCGAAGGTGGTTAAGACCGAAATGGGAATGGCCAGGGCAATGGTGAGGGTGCTGTAGAGATGGCGCAGAAAGAACCAGACCACCAGGACCGCGAACAGACCCCCCAACAGGGCCGCGTCCCGCAGACGGTTCAAGGCTTTGAGGATAAATTCCCCTTGATCGTAAATAACTTCCGTGAGAACGCCAGCCGGCAGGTTTTTCTGAATGCGCTCCAGGGCCTGGCGCAAAGCCGCGGTCAGTTCGACAATGTGACTGCCGTGCTCCCGGCGGACGGTGACCATGACCCGGGGCTCCCCCTGGTAGCGGCTGATGACTTCCGTTTCCTGGGAGGCGAAGCGCACCTTGGCTATCTGGTCCAGGGTGACCACGGAGCCGGTGGGGGTGCGGATGACCCCGAAGCGGCCAATATCCTGGAGTTGGCGAAATTCCCCCAGGGACCGGAGGGGGAGGCGCAGGTTGCTCTGGCTTAAGAACCCTGCGGCCACATCAAGGTTGGCCTTTTTGAGGGCTTCGGTGAGCTTAAGCACGGACAGACCCAGGGCCCGCAAGCTTTCCAGATCCGGTTCGATGACCACCTCAAGCTGCTGGCCGCCGATGACCTCGGTGTGAACCACGCCCGGCACCCGGGCCAGGTTTTTCTGCACCAGGTCTTCGCCGGCCAGGCGCAAGGAGACCAGATCCATGGAGCCAAAAAGGCTGATGACCATGACGGGGGAGGAGCCGGGGTCGTATTTGGTGATTTGCGGGGTGCGGGTGTCTTCGGGGAACTGGGCGCGCAGGGGCTGCAAGCGTTCCCGCAGTTCCTGGACGACGTAATCGATGGGCGTGCCCATTTCAAAGGTGAGGCGAAATTCGGCGGCGCCTTCCCGGGAATAGGAGCGCATGCGCACCAGATGATTGAGGGAGGCCAGGGCCGCCTCGATGGGCTTGGTGAGGGTCTGCTCAATTTCCGTAGGGCTGTAGCCGCCCAACTGCACGGTGACGGTGAGCGCGGGGTACCTGACCTCGGGGAGCAGGTCCAGGGGCAACAGGAAAAAGGAGATGCCGCCCAAAAGGACCAGGGCGGTGAATACCATGATGACGGCCAGGGGTCGGGCGAGGGCGCGGCGGATCATGTCAGCTTTGGCCGGGGGAACGCCACTTCTGCAGAAATTCCTCACCCTTGAGATACATGAGGGGCACGAGGAAAAGCGTCAGGAAGGTGGAGGCGAGCAGACCCCCGATGACGGTCAGGGCGAGGGGAACCCGCAGTTCGGCCCCTTCACCCCGCCCCAGGGCCAGGGGCACGAGGGCCAGGATGGTGGCGAGGGTGGTCATGAGAATGGGGCGCAGCCGGGCCCGGGCGCCCAGAATTACCGACTCCTGCAAGGAATGGCCCTGGCGCCGGAACTGATTGGCCTGGTCCACCAGCAGGATGGAATTGTTGACCACGATGCCCCCCAGCATGATGGCCCCGAAAAACACCCCGAGGCTCAGGCCCCAGCCGGTTAATCCCAGGGTCAGGGCCACCCCGACGGTGGCCAGGGGGATGGCCAGCATGATGATGAGGGGATGGAACAGGGACTCAAACTGGCCGGCCAGAAGCATATACACCAGAATAATGGAGAGGAGGAGGGCGCCCAGGAGGGCGTAAAAGGAGCGCTGCATCTCCTGGGCCTCGCCGCCCCGGACCAGGGTGTAGCCGGAGGGCAGGGTCAGATCTTTGAGAGCCCGGTCAATGTCGGCCTGAACCTTTCCTTTGCTGCGGTCCACAATGTTTCCCCGGACCGAGACGATTCTTTCCTGATTGAGGCGCTGGACTTCCCGCACGCCGGGGCCTTTTTCCACCCGGGCCACTTTGAGCAAAGCGATGTCGGTTTTCAGGGGCTGGGAATAAAGGGAAATCTGCTCGAGCTTGGGCAGGGTTTCCCTCTGGGCTGAGTTCAGCTGGACCCGAATGTCGATGTCCTGGTCCCCCTGGCGGAACTGGGTGGCCACCTCGCCCTGGATCAGGGTTTTCAGGGCCTCGCCGATCTCCTTGACGGAGAGGCCGAAGGCGGCGGCCCGCTCCCGGTCAATAACGATGCGGGATTCCTGGCTGTATTTTTCCAGGCTGACCTCCAGATCCTGCAAGCCGGGAATGCCCTTGATCCGGTTGAGCGCGTCTTGGGCCAGCCGCTCCAGGGTGTCCAGATCGTGGCCCTGCAGGGTCAGCAATTCCGGCAACTGGGCTTTCTGGCCCCACCATTGGCCCAAACTCTGGGGAAAAATAAACTCCAGGGGAAAATCCGTAACATCTGCCAAGCCGGGGTCTGAGTTCATCCAGCCAGGCCGCGGTGCTCCGGGGAGAGCCCCGGCCCGCTTTCAGGGTGACGGTGATGAGGCCGGCCCGGCTTTCTTTGCCCTCCAGCAGTTTTTCGTATTGTTCCTTGGGATTGTAGCCGAACTGGCTGATGACCGTGTCCACGCCGGGGGAGGCCAGCACCAGGTTTTCGATGGCCTGCATCTGGGCGTCGATGGCGGCAAAGCTGGCGTTGGCCGTGGGGGTCAGCCGCAGGATGACCTGGCGCTGGTCCAGGGTGGGGAGCAGTTCCCGCCCCAAGAGGAAAAAAATGATGAGGCTTAGCAGAAAGAGGGCGGTGGTCAACCAAAACACCGGGCGGGGATTGTCCAGGGTTTTGAGGAGGCGCGGCAGGTAGAGCCCGTCGAGGTAATTGCGGAGGGTGACGGCCCATGATTTATGCTCTGCCAGAAAGTCTTCACCCTGGGGGGCCCGGCGCACCCCGAGGGACACCAGCATGGGATTCAAGACCAGGGCCACCGCCAGGGACATGAGGAGGGAAAAGGAGATGGTGAGGGCCACCTGGTAGAGGAATTGGCCCCCCAGGCCCCCCACGAAAATCACCGGCACAAAGACCACGATATGGGCCAGGGTGGAGGCGGTGATGGCCAGTTTCACTTCGGAAGTCCCCTGGACGATGGCCTGGTAGGGAGATTCGCCCCCCGCTTCCTGGTGGCGGCGGATGTTTTCCAGGACCACCACGCCGTTGTCCACCAGCATGCCGATGCCCAGGGCCAGGCCGCCGAGGGACATCATGTTCAGGCTGATGCCGGCCAGATACATGAGGCTGAAGGTGGCCAGGATGGAAATGGGGATGGCGGTGACGATGATGACCGCACTCCCGAAATTGGCCAGAAAGCCCAGGAGCACCCCAAAGGCCAGGAGGCCCCCCAGGACCGCAGCCTCCCCCAACTGGAAAATAGCCTGGCGGATAAAACGGCCCTGGTCCTGGGCCACCAAAAGTTGGAGCCGCCCCTGATATTGCTGGTTTAAGGCCTCCACCTTTTCCTTGACCCGCTCCACCACCTGGACGGTATTGGCATCCGCCATCTTAAAGACGGCCAGCATCAGGCTGGGCTTGCCGTTGATGCGGGCCACGGTGTGCTCTTCCTTGAAGGTGTCCTGAATATCGGCCAAATCCTGCAGGGACACTGGCGGCCGGCCTTCATAGCGCAGGAAGCCAACCTTGCCCACATCCTGGAGATTGCGGAATTCCCCCACGGTCCGCAAAGGAAATTCCCACTGCCCCTGGACGATCTTCCCACCGGGGTAGTTGAGATTGGCCTCCTCCAGGGCTTTACGCACCGAACTGATGGGGATTTTAAGCGCGGCCAGGCGCCCCAGGTCCACGGCCACCCGGATTTCCCGTTCCTTGGCGCCGCTGAGGCGCACGGAGGCCACCCCCGCAACCCGTTCCAGCTCCCGCTTGATCACCCGGACCACGGTGTCCTGAAGTTCCTCGGATTCCTGGTTTTCGCTTTTGATGGCCAGGGTGAGCACCGGCAGGGCCGCGGGGTCGAAGCGAATTATGATGGGGCTGGACACTTCCTTGGGCAGGATGTCCCGGACCCGGTCCAGCTTCTCCCGGGCGTCCAAGGAGGCCGCGTTCATATCCGTGCCCCACTCGAAATTAAGAGTAACGATGGCCAGGCCTTCCCGGGAGAAGGACTCCAGCCGCCGGACCCGGCTCACCGTTCCCAGGGCCGCCTCCAGATTTTTGGTGACCAGGGACTCCATTTCCAGGGGGGCGATGTTTTCGCAGGTGGTGACGATGGTAAGTTGGGGGTAATTGAGGTTGGGCATTAACTCCAGAGGCAGGCGCTGCCAGGACAAAAAACCTATCAAACCCAGGGCCAGGAAAACCATGGCCACGGCGATGGGGCGCTTCAGAGCCAGTTCGGTGAGATTCATGGAAACATCATAGAAAGCTTGGTGTGGGGTAGGGTAGGGTAGGGGAGTCAGGCCCCCGCGGCCCCCCCGCCCAAACCTCAGGGGACAGGTGGCGCCGCCGGGGAAGAGACGACCCGGGTCAGGTCCTTCAGGCGTTCAGACCCCTCCACCACCACGGCCTCCCCAGGTTTAATCCCCTCCTTGATTTCCAGCCAATTTTCCGTGGCCAAGCCGGGTACGACCTTGCGCAGGAAGGCCACTTCGTCCAGGACGACAAACAACTGGGGGGATTTGTCCGGCCCCACCTGGAGGGCCGCTTTGGGCACGGCCACCACCTGGGGGGTCTTGTCCCGAATAATCTCCAGGCGGGCGAACATGCCGGGGCGGAGGCGGTTATCGGGGTTGGGCACCCGGATCTTGGCAATCACCGTGCGGCTTTCCTCCTTGAGCACCGGCTCTAGCCGCTCGATTTTCCCCTGCCAGCGGGAGGAGGCATAGGCATCGGGAATCACCACGACCTCCAGCCCCGGTCTCAGGTTCACCAGGTCCCGTTCGCTGACCTCCGCTTGGGCGTAAACTTCATCCAGACGCATTAAAGTGACGATGCCCTTTTCATCCGTTCGTCCCAGGGTGGGCACCTTTTCTCCGGCGTTAAAGTTTCTGGCGCCCACCACCCCGGTGATGGGGGCCCGAATGGTGGATTTTTTTATCTGGGTGCGGATCTGGGCGGTTTCCGCGACATAGCGCTGCACGTCGGCCTGACGGGAGCGATAATTCGCTTCCGCCTCTTCCAGGGCGCTTTGGGTAGTGCCGCCCACCCGGTAGAGTTTTTGCTGGGCCTCATACTGCCACTCGGCATTTTTTAACTGGGCCTGGGCCTGGGCCAACATGGCCTCCCGGGCTTGCAGCTCTTTGTGGAGCAGTTCCGTATCCAACACCGCCAGGACCTGGTTTTTCCTGACCTCGTCTCCAGGTTTCACGTGGACGGCGTTCAGCACACCCTGGACCTCCGAGGCCACTTCCACCTTGTCAAGATAGGTGATGGTGCCGAACACCGGCAGGGTGATTTCCAGGTCCCGTCTCTGGGCCTCCAGGGTCTTCACCGGCACCCGCTCGATGGCGGCCGGCGGCCTGGGGGCAGGCGAGGGCCCGCCGGTTCCCTTAGCGGCCGTGGTCGACAAGGCCGGCTGATCACCGCCTTTGGTCCCATAAAACCAGAGACCGCCGATAACCAGGACCAACAAGGCCGGGACAATCCACCACCAGATGGGAGTTTTTCTCCTCATTGATCAAGTCCTGCGGCAAGTCGGATGCCGTTGGTGCCAAAGCGTGAGCCCTGGCCGTTATCTCCAAGAACCATGAGGTAAGCTCATCTTTGAAAGACTAGACTTCGCCCCAAAGCCTGGTAAAGTTGTCCCAGGGCAATGGCCTGGTCATTTTTGGCAATGGCCTTGCTGACTTTGGCTTCGGCCAGGGAAGCCCGGGCCTTGAAGACTTCCACCAGGGGGGTAAGCCCCAGCCCGTATTTGGTCTGGTTGACTTTTACCAGCTCGTCGGCCAGGTTGATCTGCTTCTGGGCTGTGGCCAGCCGGGCTTCGCTGTCGGCTTTTTTGGCCCAGGCGTCCTTGACGTCGAGGTTGGTCTGGCGCTGGGATTCCTTCAAGCGGTTTTCGGCCAGGGTTTTTTCGGCCTTGGCCTCTTCCAGCTGAACTTTGTTGGAACTGCCGTCAAATATGGTGTAGCGCAGGCTGCGCACCGGAAAGGCGAAGGTGCGGGGTCCGGTCACGACCTGGGTGGGGAAGGCAAAAATGTTGGGATAGGTTTCGGTGCGCTGTTCGGCCAGGGTCAGGGTGGAGTTGCCGAAGGAGATGGAACCCCGCAGCACCACCAGCCAGTCTTTTTGCACGCCGAAAACCTCGGGGGCCTGCCAGCCGTAGCGGCCCACCAGGCTCAGTTGGGGCAGGCGTTTGCCCTTTTCCAGCTGCACCCGGAGCTGCTGATACTTGGTGTCCTCCTGGAAATAGGTCAACAGGGGGCGCTGGTCCTGGGCTTCGTTTAGGAGCCGTGGCAGGTCGGTTTTGATATCCTGCACGGGATAGTGCTCCGTCAAGCGTACATCCTTGGTTTCCTCCAGCCCCGTCACCTTTCGCAAGCCCGAGAGGGCCACCTGATAATCGGCCCGGGCCTTGGAAAGTCTCTGCTGGGTCTCCAGCATCTTGACCTCCACCTCCAGGAGGTCGGCCCGGGTGGCCTTGCCGGCGGTGACGCGGGCCTGGGCTTCTTTCAGGTCTTCCTGACCGGCCAGGAGCAGGGCCTCGAACTGGCCGATGGCGGCCTGGTTGGAGAGGGTCTGATAGTAAGCCTTGATGGCTTCCGCGGCCACGGTCAGTTCCCGGACCTGGTACTCCGACTCGGACCGGCGGGTCTCGCTTTCGGCCATTTTCACTGAATTCTTCAGAGTCCCACCGGTATACAGGGGCTGCTCCAACCCCAGGCTGGTGTAATGGACGTTGCGGCTGGTGATGGGCTGGCCGAAATAGTCCAATTGTGGGCCATAGACCGACTGGAGGTCTACTTTGGGGAAGAACTTTTTCCGGGCTTCCTGCCGCTTCAGTTTGCCGATGTCGATGCGGGCCCGGGTGTTCTGAGTGGCCGGGTCGTTGGCCACCGCCATCTGCACCGCGGCATCGAGGGTCAGGGAGGCAGCCGGGGCCGGGGCCGGGGAGCAGGCGATCCATCCCGCTCCCAGGACCGTGATAAGGAGAAAATACCAGACGTTGCGCAATGGACTCATATCCGCCAGCACACTCTTGAATTAACCATTCTTACGGGAGAGCAGGGAAGAAAGCAACGGATGCCGGTTCTCTCTTGCCACCGGCTATGCTCCGTTATTTTCAGGGATTAACCAGCCTCAAACACCATCTTTACAAATTCTTGGCCAAAAGCATACAGAAAATTCATCCACCGGCAATTTTGCCCAAGGTACTCCCTGCTGCGGTATAATGGTCTGGCGGTCCAGACCGAACCTCATGGAGATTTTCGTTGAGCTTTAGTACAATTGTGATGGAAGCTCAGTTCAATGGGAAGTCACCGACCACGCTGCCAGAGGCCTGATTTTATGGGATCACCAAGCCCAAAGCCTACTGTGAAGACATCTCCAGAGACTTTTTCCTACCAAGCTTTTGGTCTCATGATCGAGAGCTCGGTGGCCTGCCCGGAACTGTTGCCCCATCCTGGCCGGCCCGATGTTTACCTTCATTATGGGACTGTTCCCGATGCCCTGGAGGGAGGGGAGCCCGGGGAGCCTTCCTACGAAGTAACTCCCGACGCTTTCTTGCTCAAGATTCCAGGCATAGCCCGGTATCTGGTCAGGGGCGGAAAAGAGATCGTGGTGGAACCGGCCCCGGGGGCTCCTGATCATGAGGTGCGTCTCTTTCTCCTCGGTTCCGCGTTTGGCGCCCTGTTCCACCAGCGGGGTTTGCTGTCTTTGCACGGCTGTGCCCTGGAAGTGGACGGCGGAGCCGTCATCTTCGTAGGGGATTCCGGCACGGGCAAGTCCACCCTGGCCGGCGCGCTTCATCAACGGGGCTTCCGGGTGATAAGCGATGATGTCAGTGTGCTGTCATTTTCCCATGAAGGACACCCGATGGCACAGCCTTCTTGCACTCATGTGAAGCTCGGCGCCGAGATCCTACTGAGCATGGGAAAAAAACCTGCTGCTTATCCCCAGGTCATGTCGGAACTGGCAAAACATCTCGTGCCCCTGGGAGAGGGATTTTGCGCCCAACCCCGCCAGGTCAAGGAGATTTACGAACTGACCACCCACGACGCCCAGGACTTTCAGATTTGTCCCCTTGCAGGGCGCCGAAAAGCTCACCGTCCTCATTGCCCACACCTATCGCCTGGCTTTTTTGGAGGGGCCGGCAAAGAGAAAACACTACTTTACACAATGCGGCCGCTTAGCCCGCCAAGCCTCCATAAGCCGCCTGTTTCGGCCTCCCTGGCCCTTTGGGCTGGAAAAACTGGTGGAGTTTCTCGAGGAAAGGTGGAACTGAGAGACGATGACCCCACCCATCAGCCTCAGCAGCAAGGTCAGACAAGCTGACAACCTGGTCTCCTGCGACCTGGACGGCGAGACCGCGCTCATGAATGCCACCACCGGATATTATTACGGACTCGACCCGGTGGGGAGCCACATCTGGAGCCTCATTGGGGAGGGGCGGTTGGTTGCGGAGGTGTGCGCGCTGCTTTTAGAGGAATACGAGGTGGAGCCCATAGAGTGCCAGCGCCAGGTTTTAGCATATTTATCCGAACTGGCACAGAATAATCTGGTAGAAGTGGATAATAAGTCGCCCCGGTAAATTCCGGGTTCTGCCCCGGAGCCGGCTTATCCCAGTGGAGGCCGGGAGGGCTGCATCGGCGATACTGCAACCCTTGCGGCTTTCACCAGCAGTCCTCAACTTGCCTGTGTAAAAAAATCGCCTGGCCCCTGGTTTGGTCCAGCCCCGCTGACTTTACCAACTTCACCGTATTTGTGCAGGACGGGAGGTGTAAAGGGTATCTTCTTGACTTTGTTACCCTTTTTGGCCTCCCCTTTTGGGCCGGCATTTTTCAAAAATTCCTGAGAATTAGACATGTTTCCCTCTCCCCTTGATTTATCCTGCCAGATTGGTCTGCTTAAGCCATATAGCCAGAGTCACCGCCCTCCAGAGAGGTAGCTCATCGGCCAGGGTTTTCCGGGAGACATACCGGTGGTAAGCCCGACGCAACGTGGGCAGATCAACGTATTCCCCTATAATGTGACCATGCTGGAAAATCATTAGTTCCAGGCGTTGGCGGGCAAAAGTCGGCATCCCCCGAGTAAAATTAGGCCCCACGCTTGACTTGGTGCGACGCCAACAGACTTCTGGGGGCAGGTAAGCAGCAAGAGATCGACGCATAATGAAACGGGTCCAGCCCTGACAGAGCTTCTGATCGGCGGGCAAAGCCAGACAAAATTCTGCCAGGCGCTTGTCAAAGAAAGGGAACCGCGGCTCTATCCCAAACCTCGCGGCTGCTTTTGACCCACCTCCAACATAAAGGAGAATAGCCCAGCAGTCAAGTTGCGGAAGTGCCTTTCCCGGGCGCGTGCGCCCCTGGCAGGGACTCCGCTGCTTGTCCATGGCCTGGATCCGGTCCCGCAACCCAGGCGACGGGCAAATTCAGGATTAATGAAGCCGTCATGGTCCCCCGCCGGACTATGTCCTTGGCGGTATCGTCGATAGATTTCCCGGAGGGATTCCGGGATCAGAGGCTGAAGGACATATCTCCACAGCATTACCCACGGCGGGTAAGAATAGCGCTGAAACTTTTTCGGGATTTCGTACGAATTCCTGCAATAATTTCAGCCAGTGGCCGGTGATGGCCAGTTCGGGCAGATATTCCAGGCCATAAGAGACAGTGGTGTCGCCAGGAAAACCATCCAGCAGGACGCGCACTCCCTGCTGCTGAGCTGCCTGGTAGATGCCCCACTGGAGAAACAGATTCGGAGTGGATAAGGGTTGATCTCGGGTGAGCGAAGTTTTCGGCGTTATCTCCCAAAGGGTTTAATTCGTCGCCGTGAATGTAATGAGGCTCGAGATTTCCCTGGGCCAGCACTGCGTTGATAAAAGGTTGCTCATCGCTCTCCGGCACCTTGGGAAAAATGGCGGAAAAGGTCTTGAGAGGGGGTCCATTCCCCGAGGCCAACAGGTGACGGGCCACACAGGTGATTGCCGAGGAATCCAAGCCGCCGCTCAGCATGGCGCCCACCGGGAAGGCAGACCGCAAGCGGGGCCGAACCGCTTCCAGGAAATGGTGGTGAAATCCTTCGAGGTAATCCTGGGGGGACTTACATCTCAGTTCGCGGCTGGGATCGAGAGACCAATAGGACCAAGTCTTGACCCCCCCTGGCCCATAGCGCAAACAATGGGCCGGCGGCAGACGCAAGATGCCCTGGTAAAAGGTAATGGTTTGGTCATCGAACCTCGGCAAGAGGTAATCTGCGACCATCACCTCGTTGAGTTGCCGGGGAACCCCAGGAACAGCGAGAATGGCCTGGATTTCAGAGGCGAAGACCAAGATCCGGTCTTGATCGAAATAATAATAAAAAGGTTTGGCCCCGAAGTGGTCCCGGGCGGCAAAAAGGGTCTGTTGCCGGCCATCCCAGATAACCCAGGCGAAGTCACCCACCAGGTGCTTAGGGCAGTCCTCGCCCCAGCGCTCATACGCGGCCAGGATCAACTGGCTGTCGGTGATTTCTCCTGGCGGACGGTCGTCAAGGCCCAGGCCGCCGATTAACTCCTCCCGGTTATCCAGGCGGGCGTCGGCGGTGAGCACCAGTTCCCCGGTCCGGCTCACCAGAGGCAATTGTTTCCCGGCAAGACTCCGGGGTCGTCCATAACAGCCGGTGCACCAAACCCACCGAACCTTGATGCCAGATGCCGCACACCATCCTGCCCCCGATGGGCCAGGGCCTCGGCCAGGCACTCCAGGTCTGCATGTTCGACGGGCCAGCCGTCAATATGGTAAATACCTGCAATACCACTCATCGGTCTAAAGCTCACGGTTGAGAGGTCTATCTATCACAACTTTTACTATAGCATGGAAATGGGGTCAATAAGGGAGGGCGGAGCTACTAGTAACTGTAAACCTCGTTATCAATGCCATCCCACTTCATCCAGACAATCTGGCCAGAGGCGTTGAGGCGGGGGGGCGCAGGTCGTCCTCCTCGTCATCGGTGAGGCGGGTGGTAGAGGCCGTTGTTGAGGACATACTGATAGGCCTCTCAATCATGGCCGTCCCATTGTGACCAGACCATGATACCCCTTTTCACCGCCGGGGTGCTGTCTTCCATAGAGATAGACGATGAGTGCGGCGTAGATTTGGGTCAACACGGCGGTTTCGGAGTTGCCGATAAAGCCCTTGATCTTCAGGTGCTGCTTGATGAAACGGAAGAAGCTCTCGATCTGCCAGAAATGCCCTAAATTATCCAATCGGTCTGGGACAACTCTGCTAGACGAAGTATTCAGCATAGTCTTAGCGACTTCTCTGGCATGTTAATTGCATTAAAAAAGCTTAAGTGTTTCATTTCTTAGACATTCTGGATGTTACTCTTAACTGGCTTAAATCTACCTACCTTCAAAGCGCCACAGCACATAGCTGGTAAATTTGACACCAACCTTGGCAAAGCGCCTCTTTTCTATTAACTGTTTAGGATCATAAACATGTACCCTCGAATTAGCAGAAACCTATTGAAACAATTGGATAATTTTTTTGAACTAAAAGGGATTTGCTGTAAAATAGCTAACCTATTAATAATTTTAAAATAAATATACTTTGCTCTAATGGATGTTTAAAAATATGAACATGGATTGCTTTTTTGATTGGCGGGGAAGGAAAAGGCAAACCCGTATTACAGACTTGGGGCTAAAGGTCTCTCTCTTTTAGCTGTAAGCTGTCCCTCCCAGATTATTCACCGGAATCATTGGGGGATGGGATGGAATATTTGGAACTGGATATCGAACAACTGCGTTTCCCCCAGTTGGCGATTGAACCGCAATTAATGAGGCAGATTGGATATTATCCGTGTTGTGGAACTTTTTGGGTGGTGTGGAGAGAATTAATTTTATGGTTAATTTCTACCAGTTGAGAATAGCTAAAACTCGGAATAGACACCTCTCTTTTTTTTCCCTATTATGTACTTACTCAATAAAGCCTCTTTTTGTTAAAAGCCCTAAAAGCCTAACTCCGGTTCTGTCTTTCTTTCTTCAGAGGTAAAACCCCATGGATACATTTATGCCGATGAAAAGTTCCCCCTTGAGGCACCGACCTAAACATGCTCTGGATTTAAGGGCGGTTACCAGGGAAGAGCACGTGGAGATGCTTGGAGAAAGTCCGGCTTTTCTTAAAGTCCGCCAACTGATCCACAAAGTGGCCGACTCCGATGTCCCCATACTGGTTACCGGGGCCAGTGGCAGCGGTAAGGAATTGGTAGCCCGGGCCATCCATCAACTAAGTCGGCGCGCCTCTGGGCCCTTTGTACCTATTAATTGCGGAGCCATCCCTCGTGACTTGCTGGAATCCGAGCTCTTCGGTCATGAAAAGGGCGCTTTTACCGGAGCCTATCAACAAGTTAAGGGCACCGTGGAGAGGGCCCATAAAGGTACCTTATTTTTAGACGAGGTGGGAGAAATCCCGCTTGAGCTGCAAGTAAAGCTCCTTCGGTTCCTCCAAGAGTTCACCTGCCAGCGGGTAGGGGGAAGGGAGACCATTAAAGTAGATCTCCGCATAATCTCAGCGTCAAACTGTGATTTACAAGAGCTTATGGAAATAGGGCGCTTTAGGGAAGACCTGTACTACCGTCTGGACGTTATTCCCATTTACCTGCCCACTCTCAGCGAGCGTGGCGATGATGTTCTGGTCATGGCCAAGGTATTTCTCGAGCGCTATGCTGCCAAGGCAGGGAAACATATCCTTGGCTTTAGTCCGGAGGCCTTAAGACTCTTCAAGGCCTATTCCTGGCCCGGAAATGTCCGGGAATTAATTAATTGCATCCGGCGTGCCGTCGTTTTGTGTGATACTGTCCAGGTGAGTCCTCAACACCTGCGTCTCATGAACGGGAAGAATGTCGGCACCAGGGCGCCAGAGAAAGCTGCCCCGGAGGATTACCATGGCATGAGTCTCAGGGAGGCCAGAGCCAGGATCGAGTCCCATTTGTTGGCGGCAGCCATCCACGATTGCCAGGGGGATGCCAAGGAGGCCGCAAAGGTCTTGAAAATTAGTCGCTCCATGATGTATCATCTGATTAACAAATATGATTTGAAAGATGTCCTATCTGATGAAGGGAAAAAAATCTCCGTCTGACCATTTCTCACTGGGAGGAAACCCCCACATGAAAGTGCTCTTGTCCTCGGCATGCCTGGTCTATCTGCTCCTGAGCGGCATCGCCCTCGAGGTGGCCGCGCAAGCCCAGACTGCGCCCACGGCACCGAAAGCTCCCCCTGCCGCCACCCAAAAGGTGACCGTGCTGGATATGCTGGGCAAATCAACCTTGGCTCAGATCAAACAGGCCTATCCCGGCGGGAAACAAGAACCTGTCACCCCCGCACCCAATAGTGTTCTGGGCAGAACAGGCGCCCGGACCCGTTACGTGGAACCCGCGGCAAAAACGGCTTACTACTTCAACTCCAGGGACATCCTCGTAAGGGTGGCCACCACCCCCAAACGGAGAATGACCAAGGAGGAGCTGCTGCGGGAAATGCCCGGCCTGACGTTCAAGAAGGAGAGTCCCAAAGACCTGCCGGTTGCCTTCATAAAACAGACCGGGGGCAAGATCGTGCAGGGCTTTTATCTAACCCCGGATGAACGGGAAGTCAAACTCACCACCTATGATTATGTCGGGTTTTGAGGACAGGTAAAGCCGGGACCAGGGATAAGAACGCTTCCCGGCAGTCCTCAAAGTGTAAAGGGGCGCAGCCTCGCAGGTCCTTCCCAGAAACTTGATATAGGCTGCGCCCGGTAACACCCTTCTCTTTCCCTGCCTGGCAGGTGCCAGGCTCCCCTCCAAGCAGTCATGGCCAAACCGGCTTTTCTGTCATCCTGATGGAAGTGAAGGATCTCAACTCATTAATCCACTCAATTTTCACCTTTAAGCATCGGGCACCTTTCCATTTTTCTGGAAAGGATTCTGGGCATTCTTATAACCTACTAAAATAATTATCTTTATATAATGCTGACCACATCTTCCTGGATATGATGTCGAATTCTTATAACCTCCTATAATCTCTCACCTTTTTTATTCCCAGTCTAATATCTTGGATAAGTTCTGAAATTTTGGAAGATTACAGGTCAATTCTAAAATAATTATATAGTAATTTCAGCAACATACATTAGGCACAGTTCTTGGATATATAAAGTTGGGGATTACTCCTAGGTTGTGCTTTGTGTTTTCCTTCGGCTTACCAAACAATCCGCACAAACTCCGGATACAGGCCAGGGACGGCCAATCAGAAAAGGAGGTGAGATAGGGGTTTTGAAGAGAAGAGAGAGGGTTTTTTACTGAGGCAGCACCTGTTCAACCTTAACTACTTTCTTTAAGGAAAAGGAGAAAGAACATGAAGAAACTGATTCCTATTCTAGTGGTGTCTCTGCTGGCGGCCTTCGCCGTGCCGGCCCTGGCGGGCGACGGCTACCTGGAGTGGACGGCCGACAAGACCATCACGCTCACGGAGACATTCACGTACTCCGAGACCGTAGCCTTTGTGGGGTCGGGAATTTTCGTTTTTAACGGCGAGGCCTGGGCCAAGGTCCAGGAGCAGCAGGAAATCTACAATAACGGGCTCTCAACTACTATCCAGGAGATAAATCCTGCCACGAATAGGCAGGCCGCCATCGTCGGTTCCTTTGGTTCCGCCACGGGCGTCGCCAACGTCAACCAGGCCCCGGGCAACCTGAACAACCAGGCCAATGAAGTGGCCATTTCCGTCGCCTCAGCGGGATTGCAGACCTCGCCACCCGTACCCGGACAGGGTGAGGCGGTATTCGTGGGCATGTTCGCCGAGGCCCAGGCGGTGTCGGTGCAGTATATCGGGATCGTGGCTACTGCTACAAAGGATGATACTTTTGCCACTTTTAGCCGGACGGATGCCCCTAATTACTTAGCCACTACGGGCACCAAGGGCACCTCAATCGATGGCTCCTTCGCGGGCTTTTTTGGCGTGGCCAACGTCAACCAGGCCGCGGGCAGCATGAACAACCAGGGCAACGGCGTGGCCATTGCCGCGGGCATCGACCAGAAGATTGTCAAGGCCGTCACCCACGTGATGCTGGCCCAGGCCTCCGCCAACAACCGCCTGACTGACAACGGCAGCGTTACCAGTGACGCCATCAGCAACGGCGCCTTCAACGGCGCTCACGGGGTGTTCAACGTCAACCAGGCCTCCGGCGCCATGAATAACCAGAAGAACATCGTCACCCTGGGCTTTTCCCATCCCGGACAATAAGCAGGCCCAACGGGAGAAATAAGGAGACAACACTATGAAGAAACTCATTCTTCTTGTTATGGCGGCCCTGCTGCTGGCCTTCACCGCCCCGGTTCTGGCGGGCGACGGCTACCTGGAGTGGACGGCCGATAAGACCATCACGCTCACGGAGACCTTCACCTACTCTCAAGACGTTACTTTCAGGGGTTCAGGCGCGTACGAGTTTACCGGCGAGGCCTGGGCCAAGATCCAGGAGCAGCAGGAACTCTTCAATAACTTTGCAACACACCCTCTTAATGACAACTCAACCGTTCTTGCTGTTGGAAGTGCTAACACTTCCATCTCGGCATCCTATGTGGACGGCAGCGGGGTGGCCAACGTCAACCAGTCAGCCGGGAATCTGAACAACCAGGGCAACGAAGTGGCCATCTCGGTGGCCCAAAAAGGCATTGCCTTTGACAGCGGAGCTGCGGCGGGAACCTACCAGGGCCTGTTCTGCGAGGCCCAGGTGGTGTCGGTGCAGTACAACGGCATTCGCTATGATCCAGTGGAGGGTAGGCTCCCGGGCGGGAATAATTACAATGGCGGGGTGTTTTTAAAGCGCGACGCCATCAATACCTCCTTCGCCAACTTCACGGGCGTGGTCAACATCAACGAGGCCGCGGGCGACCTGAACAACCAGGGCAACGCCGTGGCCGTGGCTGCGGGCATCATCCAGACCACAAGTACAGGAGTGGATCCCAACTCCGTCACGGTGAAAGCGGCCTCCCACGTCATGCTGGCCCAAAATAACGCTAACAATCTATTAAGAGATGCCTCTGTGACGGTCCAGGACGGGATGAGGAACTCCTTCACAAGCGCCTCCGGGGTGTTCGACGCCAACCAGGCGGCGGGCAACATGAACAACCAGAAGAACGCCGTGGCCTTGTCTTTCAACGCCCGGTAAACCGCGCGTCCTCCGGGGAGGGAACCCCTCCCTGGAGGGCGACATCTTAGGAACAGGGAGCCGAAGGCATGTTGATGCGAAAATGGGCAGCCATCTGGCTGACGATAGGTATCCTGGGTTTCTTGCCCCAGGCGGGCCAGGCCAGAATGGAGGCCCTGGTGTACCTGTCGGGGGGCGGCACCTTTACCAAGCCGGTGCAGGACCTCAAGGAGCGCCGCCTGCGCCAGGTGGTGCCCCAGGAACATGATTTCTCCTGCGGCGCCGCCGCCCTGGGCACCATTCTGCATTACTACTATGGCTGGCCTTTTTCTGAGCTCGGCCCCATGGATGGGATGTTTAAACACGGCGACCTTGAGGCTATCCGGAAGCAGGGCTTCTCCATGCTGGACATGAAGAAGTTTGCCCAAAGCCTGGGGTTTCAGGTGGAGGGCTATACCTTCGAGAAGGTGGAGACCCTGAGAACTCTGAAGATTCCGGGCATCGCCCTCATCGACACCAGGTCTTACAAGCACTTCGTGGTCGTCCGCCAGGTGAGCGGAGACTACGTTTACCTGGCCGACCCCTCCTGGGGAAACCGGCGGATGCGGCTGGACGAATTCGCCAAGGCCTGGAATGACAAAGTGCTCCTGCTCATGGTGGGTCCGAAGGTGGGCTCGCCCCCCGGTCTGCTGCCCCTGGGCGAGGAACTGACCTTGCCCAAAAACCTGGTGTTTCGCTTAACGGAAGGGATAGCCTGGCGGGCCCTGCCCGTGGACCCGACCACTTCCCTGCTCATTTTCAACCCTACCAGACATGGCGGATTATTGCCGGTGCTACCCCCTGTGCTGAACCAGTAAGGAGGAAAGGGAAATGTGTGCAAAACCGAGAAAGGAAAGGCCGGCCTGGCGCTTTAGGCAAAGTCTCCTGGGGGGGGTGCTCCTCCTGACCCTGATCCTGGTCCTGTCTATGCCGGCGGGAGCCGGCCCGGCGCCGCGGCTGGAGGACATGGAGGCGGTGAAGCACGCCAAGGTGACTCCGGACCACAAGTTGGACCGGTTGCGGGGGCGCCTCGACACCTTCTTGTTCGGGTTTAACATCGTGGGGGATTTGAACGCGGGGACCGGCGCGTTTACCGGCCAGGTAAACTTCCAAACCAACGTTCCCCTGGACCAGGTGGCCATCGGGCCTAGCCAGGTTTCCTTTAATAACGGCCAGGTCTCCTACAACGCCGGCATCGGCAATACCTCCTTCGGCAGCGGCATCTTCGCCGTGTCCCAGGTGGTGGGCCAAAACATTATCTTTATCTCCAACGTGGATGTCACCCTGAACATCCAGGGTCTGACGACACCCGCCCTTACCGGTCTGTCCACTAGACCCACGACAACCGGTGTCGTGAGGTAGGGGGTGGTTATGAGCTCAGCGAGATTCCCGGCGATTGTGGGGTTAATGGCCCTGGTCATCTTAATGGCCGGGCTGCCGTTCTTCCCTGTTCAGGAATGTTGGGCGCAAACAAACTCCCCCAACACCTCCCCCGGTTCCAACAGCCTGGTTACCCAGGAAAGTGAACGCAACACCGTGGTGCAGGCCCCCTCCGAAGGGCGCACCTCTATGGACGGCACTTTCTCCGGTGCCAAAGGCATCACCAGCGTCAACCAGGTGGCCGGCAGCCTGAACAACCAGTCTATCGTGACGTTGCTGGCCATCTCCGAACAGTCCTACCCCCCCAACTTTGCCGCCCTGATGACAGCCAAGGACAATACCTTGACTACCACCGGCGACGTGTATTACGGTGTGTCCATCAGCGGTAATGCTTTCCGGGGAGGATCAGGTCTGGCGGCCGTCAACCAGACGTCGGGAAACCTGAATAATCAGATGACGGTGCTGTCCGTGAGCATGGGCCCTTCGGCCGGACCCACTGGAGGAACCCTGGGGGTGGTCAAGGTGGACCCCAATACCAATGCCACCGTGGTGGCCCTGTCCAACAACCGTCTCAGTCAGCTGGTGGCCGTGCAGAACAATGCCGTGACCAATAACGGCAAAGTCACCGCCGAGGCGCGCCTGGAAGAAGGGGCTTTTCAGGACTTCTCCGGCGTGGCCGTGATCACCCAGGTGGCCGGCAATCTCAATCAGGTGAGCAGCCGGGTGGGGCTCCACGTGAACACCATGCCGTAACCGCAATAACTCAAGAGAAGCCCGAAGGCTTGTGGGCACCAGGAAATATCTGGAGGTTGAAAGGGGGTGGCAAGGGTCAGGAGGGTGTAACTGTTCAAGTGGTAAGGCTTTTTCCATACCACCATTACAAACATACCCGGGAAGGAGAGCGAGAACCCGGGAAGGAACCCGGGCCGATTTCCCGGATTCGGAGGAAGGATCTATGAAGAAGATAACCATAGTAATCATGATGCTGCTGCTCAGTCTGGGCCTTTGCACCAGCGGGGCGTGGGGGGTTATAGAGTCATACCCCGACCAGACCCTGGCGAGAAAGTATCAGGATCAGGGGACGAATCCGCCTATTGCTACTGCTACCTGGCAAGATGTAATCGGGGTTTCAACTTTCGATACCTTTGGGGCGACCTATGACACCGTTGCCAAGAAACTCAAAATTTACACCAATTGGAATGAAGGTACCTCGATTAGTTCTCCTACTAACGGCCTTTTCACCACCGCGTTCCTGTTCCTGGACTTGCAACCGGTGGTTTCACCCGGCCAACCCGTTTACGATGTGGCCATCAACCTGGATGTGGCTGGCACGACCAGCCACGCGAAATTTATCGCCCCCTTGACGATTCAAACCTCTCTTGATGTTCTAAACGGCTTCACCACGGTTGCTGACTTCGGCGGCAAATACACCACTAACAAAAACGTGGCTGGCCCCCCGGAGTTTGATGTGCCGGTGCTAGCCACTGCTACTCAATCCGGAACCGCCCCTGTGGTCTGGGCTACAAACGTAGCCAACGCCTTTGGGGGCGCTAACTGCAATACCGTCGAGATCGATTTGAGCGCGATTGTGGGTGCCGGGAAATTCGACTACCTGTGGGGCACGGCTACCTGCGCCAACGACGTCATTTACGCAACTGTGCCGGTGCCCGGTGCGTTGCTCCTCCTGGGGGCCGGGCTGTTGCGGCTGGCGGGTCATATGAGGTCCAGGCGGGTTATCTGAGGTCCAGGAAAAGTTAACCAGCCATTTCCGGCAAACTACCCACGGCAGGGCCAGCACGGCCCTGCCTTTTTTATGGTCCGGAAAAAACAAGGCAGGAAGGAATTGTCTGCCTCCTTAGCCTCACCAGAGGCCAAGAGTGAGGCAAGGTAACCTTTCGAACTAACATGGAAAAACGTCTCTGTAGAGAATCTCCCGTTCCTTTCACAGAAAGATATTGAAGTATGGAAATGTTTTGTCCTATAATGGGCGTGACCTTGAAATTCTCCACCAAGGAGAGGATTATGCGCAAATTTATCATCCTGTTGATGCTTATGAGTTCCTTTTCATGGACGGTCCAGCCTGGCTGGGGGCAAGGCGCCACCCCAGCGCCAGCCCCCCAACCTACTCCCACGGTGGGCGAGGAACGCAAAGAGGAGCAGAAAGAGTCGATGAAGGCATCACGGGTGGCCGATATTGAACGAGGCGGGGCCCTGGTGGCTCCCTGGCGTCTGGTCATCGAGCCTTTTTTCGAATACAACAACCTCTCCAGTCAAAATGTCGCCATCAGCGGCTTTACGGTTTTTGAGGCGATCCTCATCGGCAGGGTGACCTTGAATAGAGTCAGAAGGGATATTTTTGTAACCGGGGCGGCCATTCGGTTTGGTTTGAAGAATTCAGAATTGTATTTCAGAGTGCCTTATATATTTCGCACGGATAGCCTGACTTTTGCTGGGACTGGAACGCAATCAAATGTTGTGCAAAAACGGAATTTCTCTGATAGTGCGATTGGCGACTTGGAATTAATTTACTACTATCATCTGCTGCGAGAAGGCCAATGGCAGAAATGGGTTCCCGACACGATCGTCAGGCTTGGAGCCAGGTTTCCCACCGGAATAGACCCTTATGGACTGGGCAGAGAACAGGTGGCGGGTTTAGGGCTAATACCAGTTAAATTTCCCACAGGAACTGGACATTGGAATTTCAACGTTGGTGCCAATTTTGTGAAGAGTATCGATCCGGTTTTGATATTCCTAAGCCTTACCTACTATCATAATTTCGCCCGGGCTGTCGGGGAGCGGGGAGGAGTGGATTTCGGAACAATTAATCTGGGAGACGCTTTTGAATACAACCTCGGTGTCATCGTTGCCCTCCAGGAAAGGTTCTCCCTCAATTTTTCGGCGCGACAATTGATTGTGGGAAGCACCAAACAGAATGGCACGGTATTGTCGGAAAGCAATATTAACGCCATAAGCGTCAATATCGGCGCAACATATGTAGTGGGGCCCCGATTGGCAGTGGATTGTGTGGTAGGCATCGGGTTGAGCCCTGATGCTCCAGGCTATAGTATCCTGGTGAGGCTCCCGACCACCTTCCAATTCAGGAGAAAGCGGTAGTCTCTGGGGAGCTTGCTCCGGAGGGTCTCTTATTGGGGGTTTTCGGTCCTAAATCTCTTAACATATTTGGGAACACCATCGCTTTGATCGCTGAAATTTCCTAGCTTCTCTACCAAGATTACAATCTACCTCTTCTTGCCCGATTTTCGGGCAGTCCTCCCCCCAGCGCGCATACGCGGACAGGCTCAACTGGCCATCGGTTATCTCTCCTGACGGTCGGTCCTCAAGGCCCAGGCCGCCGATTAACTCCTCCCTGTTGTCAATTCGGGCGTCGGCGGTGAGTGCCAGGTCCCCGCTTTGGCTCACCAGAGGAAATTCTTTCAGGCAAGACTCAGGCGTCGTCCATAACAGACGATGCACCAGCCCCACCGAACCTTGATGCCAGATACCGACGCCATCCTGCCCCCGATGGGCCCGGGCCTCGGCTAGTCGCTCCCGGTCCTGCCGGTTCTCCGACCAGGCGTTAACCTGGTAGATGCCCCCGATACCACTCATAAAACGAAGACCAAGTTTTTTTTGGTTCTTATGAACAACATTATAGCCTCGAAAAGCAGCCAAAGTGGTTTCGCAATTCATCCTTCCAGGTAAGGCCTCCCGCCCATAACAGAGTTTGCCAGAGTTCGAACCCCTAATAAGCGTCAACGTTCCGGCATTCGTACTTAAAAATTTCAAAGAAATTTCCCCCGATCATCTCTCTTTTTTTTTAAGGAAAATTCTTCGCATTCAAGAAAATTCTTTCTTTTTAATAAGATGAGAGAACGGCTACTGAGCATTAAATATAAAAATATCAATATGTTAATCAATAGCATAGTTTTTGCAAAAATATTCTCTGCCTTTAATTTACTCCGATACCTTACCGATAAGGTTATCAGAATACTGCTGGAATTCGAGGAAGGAATACCCCATGTGTAAGGCAAGGTTACCAAGGCTAACTATTTTAGCGGCGGCGCTGTTGGTTCTTTCCTTAATTTTCGGCTCCATCCCAGTGGCGGCCCAGACCTCTAGGGTGACTAATAAAAGCGGTTTCGATGTGTCGCCCCAGTTACTGGAGGATGGCCGTATTCTCTGGCAGGGCTGGGAAGGCCAGGACTACGAGATTTATTCCCAAATGCCGGGAGAGGGCCCCACTCAGCTCACGAACAACAGCACTCCCGATGTTAGCCCCCAGATGAACGCCGTGGGCCATCTGGTGTGGATGAACTGGGACGGCAACGACTGGGAGGTGTGGTACAACGTGGGAGGTGGACTGGTCCGGCTCACCAACAATACCGGTTACGACACATTGCCCCAGATCAGCGCAAACGACCAGATCTACTGGCAGGGCTGGGATGGCCACGATTATGAGATCTACCGTTTTAACGTCCAAACCCGGGTAACCACCAAGATTACCGACAACGATCAGGATGATGTCTCTCCCCAGATCAACCCCAGCGGCCAACTCACCTGGGTGGAGTGGGATGGTAAAAACTGGCAGGTTTTTTATGACTTGGGAAGCGGTTCAGTGAAACTCACCAACAGCACTAACGGCTCTAACTTGTCACCCCAGATCACCGACAACGGCCAGATCTACTGGCAAGGCTGGGACGGGCAGGACTATGAGATCTATTGCTACAAATCGTTGAACGGCGCCACCGAGCAACTCACCAACAACACGGTGGACGACATTACCCCAGCAGTGAAGAATGGCGTTATGGTCTGGTCCCAGTGGGATGGCCATAACTGGCAGATTAGCCAGGAGATCCTCAGCACCGGTCTCATCACCAAGCTTACCAACGACAATAACGACAACAAGAATCCCCGGGTCAACGCCTCCGGCCAACTTGTCTGGCAGAAGTGGGACGGCCAGGACTGGGAGATCTATCATGAGGTTTTGAATTACCCGTACTTTTCCTGGGAAAATGATGTCCTGACAATTTCAACGAATTTGATGGTTCTTAAATTCTCGCTGGGGGCAGTCACCTATGTTAAAGACCTCTCCACTGGCGAGGAAATATTGGACGGCAGTTTGGATAACTTGCCTGATAACCAATGGGGTTTTATCGGCTATGCGGCTTCTCCTGGCGGAAACGTATATGATCGGCAACCTTCAAACGCCAATGTATCTTATGCTCAAAAAAGTATAAATAGTGCTACTTTAACGTATGGCCCTTGCGCTTCTGAAAATTGGGGCGGGTTTGTTGCTGGCAGTTCTTTGAATTATCAATTCGATGTCGATAGGGAAAGCGGCGAGATCAACATAGGTATTGTCGCAGTTGAGCCTGGAGGGGCCAATATACCTTACACGCTCGACTTGCCGATCATGAATTTCAGGGGACCTGGGGTAATCATCGGGGCGAAAGAGGTCCTTCACGCAAATGCCGATGTTATTAATGGATGCATCGACAACGGTGGACCGGTCAATTCACCGGCCTTGGCAGTTTTAGAGGGCAATAGTTCCTGCATTGGCGTGTGGACGGAAAATCAACAGACCATCGGAGAAACAGTTACCGATTATCACTATCAGAGCAATTACGACCACATCGTTCTCCACAGCAACATAGACCCGAAACAACAGGTGGTGGACAATCATACTGTGTATGGCGGGACCTGGAGGTTCACGACTCAACCGACGTGGCTTGACATAGCCAAGCGGTGGCGGGAGCGGTTTGGGGACTTAAATCCCGATGCCCAATATTTATGGGCTAACGCCAACGAAACGGTCAGGGATATTCATGCTACCCATTGGCAAGGTCACCGGGACGATCTTTCCCAATGGGCAAAAGTAGCGGCAGTTGCCGATCCAACCAACGTGTTGCTCTGGCTTGATTTTAATGACTCAATCATCTTTCCCGGTGACTATGTCAACAGAATGACCTTTTGGAGGCCGACAAGTAGTGAGATTGCAACGATCCAATCATACGGCTGGCCGCTGCAAGGTTATTATACTTGGGATATGTATGTTGACAATATGGCTCAAAGGTTGATAGACAGAGCTGCTTATCTTCCCGAAGGATACACCATAGGTGACTTCGATCCCCAATATGCCGGAGATGCGGCTAATTGGCTGACGTACTGGTCACCTGTAAGTATAAAATATTATTCGACTTATTATAATGTGATACACCCCGCTTCTGCACAGATGGAGAGCTATATCGACATCAATTATCCTGGCTATTGTAACGAATACAAGTTCTTTGGGTGTTATTGGGACATCTTGGGAGAAAATATGGACTCATGGCGCTACGATTATAAGGCTAACTTCTCAGCAACAGCCTACCGAGTTATTAATGGCAACGATTATATGACTGGAGCAAAAAAACTTGTTGAGTCGCAGTACGCCACCTTTCCAATCATGTCGGAATATGCTTCCAATTTCTTGCTGCCTTATTGTTGGTACACTTGGGAAGGAATTGCTAATCCAAGTGCTGGGTGGTCGCCATATTTTAGCGCGATTAACCATCCGCTACGGACAGCACTTATTGGCAGTTACCAGTGGGCTTCTGATCCCCAATATCCTCAAGATGATTATCCCCATGACAAGGCGGCCCTGCTGGGAACTTTGCCGATATTCGTACTGGACACTGATTGGAATGCGCCCAAGAACAGAAATTATCAAACTGATAGCGTACCGGCATATCTCCGGGCTCGGGCTAATTTATTCGTGACCTATGAACTTTATAACGACCTCCCAGCCACCTGGGTGAAGGGGGCTTTGGCCTACTACCGGAGCAATACAGGTAATATGTTCAGGTTTGAGTGGGATGGAAAAGGCGGATATCAGTATGTGGAGGAAACCGAGAACGGGGATGTGGTAAGGTTGAAGTCTTCGCTGCAGTAAACCCCGTTGGTTGGCACCAGCCTCACTACCTGTGTCACTTATGACAAGGACCAGACTACCAGAGTCCCCGGATAAACTCCTTCGCCCCCAGTCCGCCTGGGTCATTAATTATCTCCTAATTTTTTATCCAAGGTGGACAAACGAATACGCTCTTCACCATTAGGCAGTTCTTCGATATAGGCATATTTTCCCTCCCCCAACTTCTTAAACTTAAACCAGTTGCGGCTCTTGCTGCGATAGTAAGCCATTGCTTCAGGATCCCACCAGGGCGGAAGGTCGTTAAACAGTTCTTCCTCACAAAATAGTTTACAACGCGCTTGGCTCCATAGGGCTTTAGCTCTGGTTACCTTGTAGTCGCCTACCAGTGACAAGGTGGGCAAGGCTCCCAGCAAGGCTGAGGCTTCATGGTTGAATTCTGCTTCGTCTCGAGGATCTTGTTCCCGGGACCAGATATAACTGCCGATCAAAGCAGTGCGCAGGGGATGGTTTATTTTGGTCTTGGCATTAACATTTTGGGTAACATGGGTATACCCTTCCCAGGTGTAAAAAACATGGGGAAGGAGTCCAGAATTTAAATACTCAGACATTACAGGGAGATTCGGCCACTTTTTATTTAGTAAGGCCAAAGCATTCTTCTCCCCCGTGGCATAGTCTTGTCCTTCGATAATTCTTTTTTCAGACTGGAACTTAGCACTTTCATCTGATCCCAAGATATCAAAATAGGAACCGTCTGCCTGATATGTAGTGCACCAGTTACGATAATTCCTTAATAAGAAATTTTTAAATTTAGTAGATCCTGGATGAATAATACGATCGTTTTCAGCATATTTAGAACTTACATCTAACCAATAAGCATACCAATTGGTTAAATTACCTTCAAAATCTGGGTTGAATTGATAGTTATTTTGTAGCAAACCTCTGTCATTTAATGTTCGTAGTCGTTCATTGGCCCCTTCCTGACTAAAGTAAAGTGTCCAGGGATAGTATAAGAGCAAGCGCCAGCCATGCCTTTTAATTAGTCTTAATTCCTCGGCTTGAGGTGCAGCTATTCCAGCAACAAGGGTATGATCCCCAAACAATACAATTCTGTCCCCGTTCCACATAAAATACAACAGGTTCTCAGATGGAACTATATTCGCCAGTTGAGCATAATCTGATCCTTTGGCATAATGACGCTCAGTATGGACAGCATGAATTTTTTGAACCCACGCTGCCCTATTGTCCCATAAGGGCTTAGCCAAGGTCCGTTGTTCAAATCTGACCCGCCAACACCGTGCGGCTTCCAACCAATTTTTATATATACCTAACCGCCAGGGAGAAGAACTAATTTTACGTTTATCTTCTTGCTTCTGATCCTGAGGGGTATGAAGAATGATATGGTCATATTCAGGATGATGAGAAAGTCCAATATATTCGTCGGCTAGATTTTTATTGCTCTCAGACCAGACCGCTACACAAGATCTACTTCCCTCTATCACGGCCATACTAGGAGAAAATAAACCCAAACCATAATCTGAGGTTTTATCTTTGGCACCCTGATCGCTTCTGATATATTTTGCCCCGCTGCCCAGGATAACAGAGCCCTTTTTTAAATTCATTATAGGGATATCAAGAGTAAATGGATATAGTTGCTGACTTGCTTCAGTTTCAATTCCTGTTGTTTGTATTATTATTTCACCAGAGAATTCATCAACATTAACGTCATACGTTAGCATGCCATCACATTGGTTGCCACCAAAATGAAGTGGAGAATATATAACCTTAACTTTCTTGTTGCTAATTAACTGATAAGTAACAGCTGGATTTCTCGGTAATCGGTAATAATGATTTCCCTCGGGGCTTCTTGAGGTAAAGCCGAGAAAAAACCTCGGGTCGCCTTGTGGGAATTGGGGAGAGGTTGGGAAGTTATTAGACAAGTTTGTGTCAATGAAAATTTCACTGGAAGCTCTGTCTTTTATATAGACAATTGCGCCTTCCTCAATAGTTACTTGCATCATTTTTGTGACAATGATTAGGCGTTTCGTGGTCTCATCGAAATTAAAATAATTTGGTGACCCCATAGCAGTCAGAGTGGGGTAGAATAAAATAGAGATGAAAATGATTAGTACATTGATTCTTATCATGGCCTTACACAACTCACCCCGATTTCAAGTAATTGGGTAGATATTCTCAAGAATAATTCTTCGAAAATTCAGGAAATGAGCCGTGGTGGATGGTCATTCATAGCGGGCCAGTATCTTTTCTTTTTTGTCCTCCAAACAGGTTGGCCATTGCTGGTCCTGGAGGGGTTTGAGACCTTCGAGGTAAAAACGTACCATGCCTTCGGCTTTGGCCAGGGTGGCATGGCCCGGGAAGCTTCGGTTCAGGCGATTAAGGGTGGCAAGTGTGGCGCGATTTATTAGAGGACGGAGCCAGGGGTGAAACACCACCCGCTGGCGCACTGGCTGTGGGGTGTAGCCCATGCGGAATTTAAATTCATCCACACTGGAAGGGGCATCTAGGGAATGCAGACCATATAAAATCGATGTAATATCTGCGTCCTCAAGCATCCTATGCGTTACAGAATAACTTAAAGCATTATTCACATGAGAACGGAGATATTGCCGGTGGGATTGCTGGTAGAGCATATAAACACAATCTTCGAGTCGAAAGGTGATAACAGAGCCGGCTATTTTCTCTCCTACCATAGCAGCCCAAGCGCAAAAACCTGGTAGGTCAGAAGCAGCAATACAAAGTTGATGCCAGATTGCTTCCGTCATGGTGACCCTGGTAATATTTCGACCTTGTCGATCAAGGGTGTCAGCTTGAAGTTTCCAACCTTGATCTGAAAGCTGTTGGAATGATATTTGTTGAATTGTACAATTCTTCAAACCTCGACGAACGTTCTTACGGGAATAATGACTCAGTATACTAAGATCGTATGTGAAATTGTTGTAAATAGCATGGTAACTAATGTGGCCAACTTGTGAATAAATAGGGGAAGAATAACGTAAAGCGATGGCCTTATTAACTCTGAAAATTTTATCTAATTCTTTTTCAGAGGGAGATATAAGCCAGTGAAAGGGGAAGGCTTGATAAACGTAAGGGCCTTTATTATACCAGCAGCTACTTTTAGTTTTAATGACGTGATAGCCTTGGCGGCGCAACCATTCGGCAAAAATATCGTTATTCATCTGGATCTTAACATACTGTGTTTAAAATTAGGCTCATGTATTTTTGGAGTACGGCATGGCGCTCATGGTGTTGCAAGAAAAAAGAGCGACCGGCCTCCCCAGCATCCTGACGGGCTTGTGGCTGGTTATATAATATTCGTATGGCATCGGCCAGGGCTTGCCCATTGGCCGGTGGCACCACTAAACCGCACTTCGCCAGTTGAATAACCTCTGCCGTATCGCAGCCATCGTCTACAGAAGCAATGACCGGACGGGCGGCGGCCATATAACCCAGGACTTTACTACGGCACAGAGGTTTTTCCACGCCCTGGTGCCAGGGTTACCAGGGAGATGTCGGCGGTGGCCTGTACTTCACTCAGGCGCTCCCTGGGCTGGAAGGGCAGAAAGCGCAAGTTGGTTAATCCCTGGGATCGGCTTTGTGTTTCCAGGCGATCTTTTATCTGACCCTCCCCCACAAAAAGAAAAAGGATATCTCGAAAAGACTCAACGAGTTGTGCTGCCTCCAGCACTACCTCTGCGCCGGACACCAACCCAATCGTGCCAGCGTACAGGACTGCGAACTTCTCTGCCGGGATGTTCATCTCACGTCGCCAGGGGTTGTTCCGGTCCTTCGGAAAAATATCCCGGCCATCAAGCCACACCGGTATCACTGCTACCTTGTGTGATGGTACCCCCTTTTCCGCCACCAGCGTGCGGCGGAATCCCTCTGACAGGACCACGATTCCGTGGGAAGCCCGATACACAGCTTTTTCCAGGATTTTGGCCCCACGGATTAGGGTGTTATTCTTAAGATGCCCCCCCTCCACTGCAATGTCCGGATAGATATCGTAAATTACTGTTAGCAGCCGGCTTCTGAACATCTTGGTGAGAATGGCCGAGGTCAATGGCCCGATGAGAGGAGGGCCGTAAGAAATAATCAGATCCGGCCGCTGGCCTTTCAAAGCCCCAGGGAGGAAGGCGGCGCATTGGGAGGCCATCATTAGCGCCCTGGGGAGCATGAATGGGCTAGGATGGACGAGGTGCCAGCCCCGGAATACCTTAAAGCCGTTTTGCCGCTCAATCTGGACCCCGCAGCGGGTATAGCCGGGATAGAGGCGTCCGTGGGGATGATGGGGATATCCGGTGGCCACGGTGACATCCCAGCCTTCAGAAGACAAAGCCTCTGCAAGTTCTTTGACCATAACCGCCGTGGGATGTAATTCTGGCGGGAATACCTGGCTGGTAATGAGAACCTTCATAGGAGGGCTTTTCCCATTATCAAAGCGTCTGGCCCCTCATCCCCCACTATTTTTAATCCAATTTTTGTATAAAAATTGATCGCTCTTTGATTCGTAGGGTGTACCCGCAGAAAATACCTGGTTTCACCCTTGGCTAACAATTCTTCCTCTGCCTTTTCAACCAAAAATTTCGCCAATCCAGTACCCCTATACATTGGCGCAATGACTATGGGGCGGAGCTCATAAATTTCCTTTTTAACTATATTAAAATTATGATTCACAATTTCTCTTCGTCTGTAAATTACTTTCAACTCTAAAAGTCTATTCGTTATATCGCGAAAAAGTTTATCTGGCTGGGAACACATGCTTAAAATATAATTTATTAAAAAAATTACATTAAAATCCTTAACCATTTTAAAATAATTATTTTTTAATGATTTAATAAGACATATATATCCCACAACAATCTCATCATCATCAACTAAAGAACATAAAGCAATATTTTCTTTTAAATTAATTAACGATTTATAATAGTACATAACCAATCTAAATGAAAATACATTATTTATAATATTTGTTTCTAAATAATCAAGATGTAATAAAGCAATATCATGAATGTGTTTATACTCTATGGATTTTATTTTGTACACTTGATTATTCATAAGATTGTATACCCGTTCGGGGTCTAATCGCAACACAGGGATGACCATAGCAGATCATCCTTGCCGGCATATCATGAAAGACGCTGGACCTAGCTCCGATCACTGCGCTTTCCCCAATGGTCACCCCTGGAGCCACAAAAACATCCGCGGCAAGCCAAACCCCGTCACCTATAACTATGGCGGCAGTTGTTGTTTTAAAATTAGGATCGTCATAATCGTGGCCTGCAGTGCAAAGGAAGCTCTTTTGTGAAATCACACTATGGCTCCCAATCTTGATGGGCGCAATGGAATAGAGCCAGGCATCATCACCAATGGATGTCCAGTCCCCGATCTCAATCCGCCAGGGGTAATGAAGCCTGGTGCGGGGCCGAATGACCACCCCCTGGCCGATCTTGCACCCAAAGAGGCGCAATAACCACCGGCGGAAACCATAAAAGGGGATGGGAGAGAAACGAAAGAAAGTCTCCTGGCAAAGAAACCAGAGAGAGACAAAGAGCTTGGACTTGCCATAGTCAAAACCCGACTCATCCCATTGGTCTAAACGGTATTGCGGCATTGAATGGTTTCCCGATAAAAGGCCAGGGACTTTTCCGCTACCGACTCCCAAGTAAAATACCGCTGGGCCACTTCTGAAGCCCTGGCAGCGCAGCGGCGGCGGAGATTGTCATCCTGGAGCATGGAATGTAAGGCAATGGTTAAACTCGCCCGGTCAGGTTTCACCACTAGTCCTGCACCTCCCTGCTCCACTTCTGGAACGTAACAGGTTTCGGTGATTACCAGCGGCCGCCCATAACCCAGAGCTTCTGCTATCACTACCGGGAAGCCTTCCGAATAGGAAGGCAGCACAAATAGATCGGCATAGGTCAACAGGGTAGTCTTGGCTTCCCCTGTTACCATTCCGGTAAAGACCACTCGATCAACAAGGCCCAGATCCTTCACTAAATTCTCTAAAACCCTACGGTAGCCGCCTTCATCCGGCCCGGCCAACACCAAGTCCCAGTCAGGAAAGTTCCGGGACAGGGTGGCAAAAGCAGGGATGAGCAGGTCCAACCCTTTCTTGAAATGTAAGCGGCTTAAAAAAAGGATGAAATTCCGATTCTTTAAGTTTGGGAAATGAGTTATTAGCTTGTTTCTGGGAATGGGACTATTCATTTTGGATTTATAAATAATGGATTCGCATGGAATCTTACGAACTTCAGTCCTAATGCCAAGGTCTTGAAGTATTTTTGCTTCAGAATAGTTGCTGACGACTATGCCCGCCGCCATCTTTAATATGGCTCTCTCAATTAATTCAAAGTAGATTCTTTTTTTTAAATAGTTATGATTAAATGCCCATGGCTCAAAACCTCCATACGTGTAATAAATATATGGAATCTTTATATGTTTTGCAACCTTGGCGGCCATCCGCCCAGGATCTCCCCAGGCGGCATGGATGAGGATAAGGTCAAAGTCCCCGGGGCGCAGACGCTGCAACTCCCGACCCATCTCCGGGCTGAAAAAGAGGGTAAAAGACTTCCGTCGCCGACCGAACCACCAGCGGGGGAAATAGGTCACGGAGTGACCGTCAACATCTACGGGAATCTTCAGGGGAACGTTAAGGTCACCTGTGCCGTTGGCATTAGTTGTGTAAACTGAAACCTGTTGACCTGAACTTATCAAAGCCCGGCACAACTGTCGCATTGCCGCAACCGGCCCGCCATAAACAGTTGCAGGGTAGTAGTATGAACTAACTATCAGGATACGAAAATTCGGTGCCACCAAGGTTTCCTGGCTTGCTCAATTTTACGGGCTGTCAAGGCAGCTTCCACCGCCTTGAAAAGATTCTGGGCAAATACTTCAGGAGTATAGTCCACGATGATCCTTTGGGAAGCTTCCCCCATGGCTTTAAGATCAATCTCTCCAGAACTCATTTTCATCATGAGCTTAGCCAATCCTTCCACGTCATGAGGATCAAAGGTGAAGCCGTTTATGCCGTCCTGGACTAAATCTGGGGCACAACCGCAGGCTTTGCTAACAAGGACGGGGAGGCCAGACGCCATGGCTTCATTGACTACCAAGCCCCACTGCTCGAAATGTGAACTTAGGAATAATAATGGATGGCAATCCTACGGACCGCAGCCGTTGCCATCTGCCCCGGATCACCCCAATTGGCATGGTTATGAATGATATCAAAGTCCTCCGGCTTCAGACACCCTATTATAGTGCTGATAACAAGCATAAAGCTCTCTCTTGCCACCCGAACCACCAGCGGGGGAAATACCAATCATCCAACAACTCCTCATTCAACGGTTGTTCTAAAGGCAAATTTAAGTTCCCAGTCCCGACAGCATCAGTGGCATAGGTGGTTAGCCGGTGGCCCAGGCGGCTCAGGACCAAGGACCGTCGATCGTCGATTAATGCTTTATAGTGGGTCACCATAAACATAAGCGGGCCGATAATATGAGGAACCCACTAATAGATTCATAGAACAGAAAATTATCCTATTCTCCTGTTGTTCTATGTCCGACAAGCATAAAATTATTCCTCACGTTGGCAATACCAAACAGAACGAAATTGCCTCATAATGTATTTATGTTCTTTTAAAGTATGGTAAATTTTATCCTTAATGTGTTGTCCATGAATTTCAACAATGAGGAGGTCAACGCAATCAAGCCAACGCTCCGGATTTTTTGAAAAGATAACTTCTTCGGCACCCTCAATATCCATTTTTAAAATATTTAATCGCGAAATTGAAAACTTATTGAGTATCGTAGGGATGCTTAGGCATTCAATTTCAAAGCCAGTATCTTGGATGGAGGCACCTGTGGAATTGCCACTGAACCGAACAAATTGATCAGTATCCCATAGCCCTTTCTTTAATAGCAAAGCTCGTTCACCATAGGGTTGTAGATTTTGCAGTGCCATCTCATAACTTGGTGGGTTGGGCTCGAGAGCAATAACTTTTAAGTTGGGGAACCGGGAGAGGAAATATGCTGATGTATCACCAATATAGGCACCTGCATCTATCATCCATTGCGGATCGCTGTCAGGCTGGAACTGACCGTACTCCTCTCGAATAATGTTATTGATGGATGTCAACACATCTGTGGTGCCCGGTCGAATAAGAAATGGGTGGTCGAGATTACGAAAAGTTACCCGCCTTGGTACACCAGATGATGTAGTAGCAGATTGCATTTGCCTAAGTGTGAGCCACATGCTGACTCCATTATTTTTTGCTATAAATATAAAATCCAATAAAGAAGCGCCCGCTTTGTATAAACAAGATTCAGACCCTATTAGTCCTCGAATCACTCGACGCAAGATTTCCATGTAACGCTTTGCCTCTAAAGTTTTTTTGAAAAAATTTCACCAATATTACGAAAAAAGCGCATTGAATTGTCGCAATCATGCTGTTTGCGTATGTAAAAATTTAGATAATAACCTTGCCGCCAATCTATAATCATATTTTTTTGATAACTCAAAAGCTACGTTTCTTAATTGTTTAAGCTCAGGCTCTTTTAAAGTTATAAAATCATAAATTGCTTCCGAAAGTTCCTCAATATTATGAGAATTAACTATTCTCACTACACCCTTATTATTAATTAATTCTGGAGCAGACCCACATCTATCAGTTGTTATAATAGGCAAACCTGAGGCCAATCCTTCAATAAGTACTAATGGCCAGTGATCTGCTAACGTCGGAAGAACCAAACAATCACTTATTCCACAAAATTCTGGCAATTCTTCATAAGGTCTCGATCCCAAAAAAATAACTTTTGACAAATTATAACGCAAGCATTTTGATTCCAAGTAGCTTCTTTGGGGACCATCTCCTATTATCAACAAATAAATATCGATTAATTTATCTTTCAATATTGAAAACGCTTCTAATAGCATTTCGCAGTTTTTTCTTTGTTCTAGCATGCCTAAGAATAAAATAATTTTATCATTAAAATTAATATTATATTTTTTTCTAATTACTTTCTTATTGATACGCGCTTCATGTGCTTTATTCCACCAATTCAAAGTATCAATACAATTAATTGGAAGTATTTTAATTTGATTGTCCTGGGCTCCTAATTGCAATAAATATTTTTGAGATAACTTTCCCTGACAAATAAATGACTTTGGAAGAAAGATAATCATTTTCTTAATATTGTTCAATATAAAAGTGGTAAAGTGTGAAAATGACCTATAAGGTATTCCGGTATCAGAGAAAAGAATTGTAGTAGTATTTAATATGAATGCTGTAAATAGACTAATAATGGCAGTTGGGAAACCCCATCCCCAAATAATAATTATATCAGGACGATTTTTTACTAATTTTAATATAATTTCTGGGTTAAATTTTAAATTAGGAAATAATTCTTTTAAAAATTCTTTATTATATTTTTCAGAATGAAAAATAAGATCATTGTAAGATGAGCTAGAGCAAAAATAAACAGTTAAGTCTATACCTTTAAGCGTTGATAACTTAGAAAAAAGTCTTTCACGGTATGGTGCGGGCGAAGGATAAATAATAGCAACTTTCATTTGATAATTAATCCTCTCATTTACCAATCAGCTTATCATGGTGTCTTAAAATTATTTTAAGAGGGAAATAAATCGCATGACTATCATCAACCTCATTTAACACGGTTTGTACCAAGCAACGGCCCAACATCGCGCTTTTCAAAACTTTCAGCATTATTTACAGGATAGCCAAAAAGTTTGCCGCAGAGATATAATCCGAAAAAAGGCAGGGAGGTAAGAAACAGACAAGCTAAAGCCCAGGCCAGATTACCGGCAAACATCATCCAGATCTCCCCCAACCAGAGAAACCCCAAAACGCGGATTGGCAAAGGAACCCCATCGGTTACCATCCCATCTAAGCGACGAAACAAATATCCCAGACAAGCCATGCCCAAGGCAACCGTGACGATGCCAGCCCAGCTATATAAATCTCCTATCGTAGTTGACTTAGCACCGAACATCATCCCCATTGCTTTCTTGTAAGGGTTCAATGACTCTGTGGGCTCAATGGGTTTCAAAATGGTATCTTTCCAGGGGAAATATTTGCGTGGAAAAAAACCAAAGAGCAAGCGGTTGATAAAATGAATCCCATAATTATAACCTATCCGGTCGCTCAAGAAGGTTTGCACCCATAGAGTGGCTAACATTGCCGTATCGCCGCCCCCAGCAATCGTATCATCTAATGTTTGCTCGTCTATAGTTATAGAATTGTTCCTCCAAGAATCCCAAAAACTACTGTGTCCACGAATAGTCAAAATTAAGCTGATGATAATTATTATGAAAAACCATTTTTTATCAGGCCATTTTCTTTGTTGATTATAAGTAGAGAGCATGCTGATAGCTATTAAGAGAGAAATCAAGCTTTGTCTGTCCCAACTGTCTTCAAACCTGGCCAATATATAACAAGCCGTCAGGATCAAACCTACCTTTCTGGTCTTTTTATATGCTAACATGAGAACTAGGGGAAAAAGAGCAAACATGTGGGAAACGTATTGATATCCGGTAATATCCCCGGTAAATCTACCCCCTTCGATCAATAAGTTATCTTGGCTTATAGAAAAGGGCCCCCGAAACAATATAAGGGCATAGATAGCGGCCAATAACGCCAATATCATAATGATCCAGGATCCGGTGGGCAGGCAATCGTCTCGTAGTTTTAATGTAATTGGCTTGCATCGGGTATTAAGGTAAACGCTAAAAAAACACCCGATTCCCACTGTAATCATAAATGTCACCCATTGCAGGCGGGAAACGCCCTCGGTAACCGCTAAACGGCTTTCTAAATAGAAGGTCTGCCCGGTAAGCCAATTCATTAAGGGGACCAGGAAGAAATAGAGAGCCATTGCTGCTGCCATCCAGAAGCCAGCGGATAACCAGTGCAACAGGCCCTGGCGCCTCAAGAGATAACAGACTACAGATAGCCCCCCCCCTAGAGATAGAAGATGAAGCAAAAAGGCATCTTGGGGGAATTCGTTCATAAGTCCCCTCTTATCTTATACTTTAAACTTTCCAGATCGCCATCGGCGGGCATTTCCTCAAGGAAGCACGTTGACGATCTTTTTAGAACCAGCAACTCTTTATAAAGGTCCAAACACCGACGTGCAGTTTTCTCGATATTAAAATGCTCCTCCAACCGCTTTCTGGCGGCCCTTCCCATCCGGGCATATCTTTCCTGGTCGACCCACAATGCAGCAACTCCCTCTGCCAATCGGCGCCTTTCCACCCATTTTCCTCAAATGTCATAGTTATTATATCGAGGTCAGGATAATTTTCATCGATAATATCACTCGTTGACCTATCAATCATTTCATAAAAAGAATCAATCCCACCTAATATCTTTCCTCTCATCTGAAACAATTTATACATTCTAAGACAACCTTTAATTTTATGATCATAAAATATCGTGTTAATTGACAATATCAATTATTTCAAATGAATATTCTATAGCTAAAACATTCGCAACTATAAAGGGTTAAAAATCCTTATAAAATTTCATGAAGCGATGAATGTTCGAACTAATCCTCGACGAAAGTCACAACTAAAATGAAGTCTATTTGAACAAATAGTTTATTCCTCCAAAACACCTTTCTCCCTTGGTAAGCCAAAATTTAACATCCTCTTTGGTTACTAATCGCTGCTCGCCATCACATGTAAATGCCTTGTAATCATGTTGCCAGAAAAGAATAAAAAGATTCTCAAAGTTTGGATTTATCTTGCCCTGAAAGTTCTCTTTAAAGCCGTGTTCTATAATCCATGTCGGCCGTGGAACTCTCTGTAAGACCGCACTTGCACCCTTTAAAATATTGAACTCATTCCCTTCCACATCTATTTTAATTAGCAAACGTTTGCCTTTATATCTTTCCCCAATTAAGTTTGAAAGTGTATTAACTGGAACAATTTTTTGATAATTTGAAAGTATACCTCCCCATCCCTTTATTAAGGATGCACCCTGTCCTCCTCCAAAAAGAGGTAAAATATTTACTTCATCACTGAGGGCGATAGGAAAAATTTCCACATCAACAAATTTATTAATAATTAAGTTTTTATATAAATGTTTAAGGTTATTATTGCAAGGTTCTATAGAAATAACTGGAATATGATGTTTACACGCGATAAGCGAAAACAATCCAACATTTGCCCCTATATCAATAAAAACGTCAGCTTTATTTATTTGCTCCATAAATAGATCATATTCGTAAGAATGAATTCGGCTAGTATCAAGATTGGAGTCTCCGATGAGCATAAATCCAAAGACTGTGTTATAAGGCTTGGCATTAATGAATAACCAATAGTCACGCAGAAGCCTATATAAGATACCAATCTTTGATAACTTTTGATCCACAATAGTCCTTAGAATTTTTTTTATCCCCATAATGACTTTTGCACATGCAGGCTTGACAAAAATTCAATTAAATGATATATTATTAACCTAACTAATTGATAGTTATTATCAATTAATAGATTCTCTAACAGCATCAATCAGCCGTTTTTTGTACTTTTCCCAATTGAATTCTTCGGCCCGCTGCCGAGCGTTTTTCGACATCCAGGTCCGGAGTCCAGGGTCCCTGGCCAAGATATCCATTTTCTCAGCTAAGGCTTGGGCATCCCTGATGGGGACAATAAAACCGTCTACACCATCCCTGACGAGGGCAGCACAGTTAGGCGTCGTGATCACGGGCAGGCCGCACGCCATAGCTTCCAGTTGGGTCAAACCGAATCCCTCCGAGATAGTTGGGAAAATATAAACATCCGCCGTTTGATAAGTCTTTACGATATCTCCTGGTATAAAACCCGTAACATTACATACATCGGAGTAGGCTCGTAATTTCTCTCTATTCAACTTGAAATCTATGCTTCCAGATATGGTGAGCTTTACATTGGTTGATTGAACCAGGCGCATAGCCTCCAGGGCGTATTGGATACCCTTACGCAGGCAAACCTGACCAAGGAAGAGAAAATTGACCTTATCGTTATTAGGGTGGTGGTTCGAAGGGATAAAAATTCTGGTGTCAACGGCAAGGGGGACTATCCTGATTTTAGACGGGTTCACCCCTATGGTCATAAGAGCTTTTTTACTAAAATCTGAGTTAACGATAATGATATCAGCTAGGTGCCATTCAGTCAAACAGCGCTCTATTATTTCTTCGTCTTCGCATATTGTGTTTGGTTCAGTTTGCCAATCGGGCCAGAGATAAGATTCCTCTGAGAGTAATTTCTCTTCATAGAAAGATGGATCGATTTGATTGAAAATTAATTTCAAACCCTCAGACTTGCCAAAAGAGAATAATTCTAAAGAGCCATTCAAGGCATAAATTGCCTGTGATGAACGTAATGTTTCTTTATGTTTTAGAATTTGTTGATTAAAATGCTTGGCAGCCCAAAGATATACTTGCCATAATTCATTAAGTGATTTAACCCGCGAGAGTTTATAATTGTATATTGCACCTAACAAATTGAAAGCAGTGACTTTTTCACCGGGAATGTCGCCACTACGGGTAAAGGCATGGCCAATGAGTCCCCTTTTGCAGGATGAAGGCAACAAATTAGCAAAATGGTGCAGCCAACTTCCAGGACCGACATAAGCATCTGTAAAAAAATGCCCCAACATCCCGGCACGGTGCAGGGCGATGGGTATGGCATAATGCTCCCGGCGCCCAAGTTGGGCCATAATGATCTGGGGCACTTTATCTGACTCCAATTTACCCCCTCCCCCTGAGTAAATTTGCCTTAAGGGGATTAATGGCCAGAAGGTGGGCAAAGAGGATCTTAACTTCCTCCAAGCGCAAGCCCCAGAGCTGAGAGGGCCTCAGGCGAAAAAAGGCTAACACTGCTCCGGTCAGAACCAAAAGTTGGCACAGAGAACCTATCACCAAAGCCCAGGCCATTCCAGAGAGGCCGAAGCGGGGCACCCAGAACCAGGCACACAGGGCTAACAGAGCCCCCCCAAAGACTTGCCCACAGATAGCGGGATAAGTATTCCCACGTCCCCGCAGACCTTCGTTTAAAATCGAGCCCAGAGCGTTCAGCGTGGTAGCCAGAGACAGAATTGCCGCGGGCCAAACCGACGGAGCAAAGCCGGGACCGAAGAGGGGCACTATAAGCAGGGGAGCCAGAAGAGCGACAGTACTCCCGGCGGCAATATACAGCAAGGTAGCCTGGCGAAAAACTTTGGCCAAATATTGTCCCTGCCGCTCAGGGTCAGGCTCATTGGCCAGGACCGCAAAGGAAGTTACCCCCAGGGCCTCGCCTAAGGAAGCATGGGCCGCAGCAAAGGTAAAGGCCGCGGCGTAACAACCTACCGCTTCCGTAGAAAGAAAGCTAACCACTATGGTCTTGTCCACCTGAGAGGCAAGCACGGCGCTGACTGCAGCCAGAAAGAAGGGCAGACCCAGCTTGAGGATGTGCAGGGCGTCGGGGAGACGAACCTTTCCTCTAAAAAATTCTTGACGTTGGAGCCACAGACAACAGACCACCGTAACTAGATTGCTGGACAACAGGGCGGTGACAAACCAGAAAACTTGGTGGACCCGGCCCCACCAAAAAGACAATACGAATATTAGATAAGGAAGAACCACCGATAGTCGCAAAATATTGTAACTACCCCAACGCAGGCGGCCTTGATTCAAGGCGATAAGATTTTGTGATAGAAAATTTAGGGGGAGGAAAATTAGATAGATGCGGGTGAGACCAATGAGGTGCTGTTTATCCCAGGGCAAAAAGTGGGGCACCAGAGCATAACCCAACGCACCAAAAAAGATAGCCTGGACCAACCCTAACAATACAGCATTATGGGCTAAATCGAACTCTTTTTCTGGGTGGTCAGCCACTTCCCGGGCAAGGGCCCAATTGGTTCCTAAAATCCCCAGGCTAGCAAAAATGGTGGGCCAGAGGATAATGGTGGATAGTTCCCCTCTGCCTGAAGGTTCCAATAATCTAGCGGTTAGAACCCCAGTTACCAAATTGCACCCTTGAATGGCCAGGTTGGTTAGAAAAGTCTGGAAAATTGCATTGTTGATTTTGTAAGTCATATTACTATGAGTTTAAGGTTACTTTTATTGCTACTACCGGATAAACTGGGGAAGCTCGCTTTTTAAAAATTCTGTGAAGTAAGCCAACCTTTTATGGGCCCCAGCGGGATCTGTTCCAATGGGGGTGATAAGTCTCACCAGAATGCCGTCATTCCTTCGTCTCTGAAGACCTTCGAATAATACTATTAATCTATTGTGAGGAGAATCTGTAGACACCCATTCGCCCCGTACTATCACCCAATAATATACCAGGTAAGTAATACCCCTATCTTGGTAAATTATATAATTAATCGGGTGCCTTGAATCTTTTTCCAATACGCCGGTTTCCTTAAATATTCCGCCACCTCCCTGAAGACAGCTAGCCGGTGGGTGGAGGAATTTACTTCGGACCATATTCCCATAATGGACCAGCCACAAAGACACAGAGCCATGGTTGGGGTTGAGGTAATCGACATACAGGTAGTTGTCCGGGTTCAGAATTTTGAGCTCGGGACCGCTGATTACCATGCTCTTTCCCTCCCATGGGCCGATTTTCCGGGGAAAATTGTCGAGACTTTGAATTAGAGGCACAGCGGTAGCCTGGGGCACCCAATGGACTAAAAATCCTCCTATAAATGTGATACTTAGGGCTGCTATGAGGTAAATTCTGAGCGCAGGCTGGGCTTTGGGTATCAACCCATGCGGCTCCGGAATAGCTTCCTCCATGGATGGCCTGGGAACCTCCGGCCTCAAGTGATTTAAAATCCAATTAATTAGCCGGAGATAATCAAAACCCACCAAAAAAATAGTTAGGCCTATGCTGCTGTGCCACCAGCCGCTTTCAAAAATGGGGAAGACGCCAATAGTGGCTAACCTTATGGCATTACCCAAGATGGCATAGGGGATGAGGCTGAAGAGCAGCACCGTGATTTTCCAATAACGGCGCTGAAAGAAATAGCAAAAAATCGCTCCCATTATGAGCAGATTAACAATGTAGCGCAAACCGCTGCAGGCTGCCACCACATCTAATTGTCGGGATCCCAAATCTAACACGTTGCCCTGGCGCAACACAGGAAATCCTAAAAGGTCCAGTATCCCGGCAGCGAGTTGCGTGGAAACGAGTTGTAGTCGCAGAGTGAGGTTGCCGAGGAGAGGGCCTTCATAAGGGATCATCAGTACTAAAAGAAACAGGGGGAAGCTTAAACAACGAAAAAGTCCTCTACCTCCCACCAAATAGACCAATCCAGTCAGTATCACTATAAAAGACAAGGAGGGAAGATAGAGACTGCCCAGTAGTTCACCAAATAAATATAAAAAAAATCCTAGTGCTATTATTACCAGCCCCAACCAAGATGGCTGTCCAAATAGACGCCTGACCTGGGGCCACCGACGGTACACCAGAAAAGCACTAACACCCGGCAACAAGAAGCCGACCCAATAATCTTCATTATTAGCTATAACTTCTATTAATTGTTTCAATACGGGCAGGTAAAAGATGAAAATGGTCAAAATCAACCCAGCTTCTAAAAAAAATAACAATATGGGCTGAGATTTGCCATTGTTTCTCATTAACATGTGCATACCAATATAGATCAGGAGTACCCCATAAAAGAATTATGATTTATTGTTTAACTTTAGCCATGAAAGCCACCGTTTTTTAGGATGTCCATTGTAACTGTAATAGCGGTTAGAATCTAAAAATTCTACATCATTGAAGACATAACCAACAATTCTGAAAGGATTTAGCATCTCGAGGCAGCGGGCCAGGTCTTCCCTGCCAGTTTTCCGCGCCCTTACAATTAAGAGGATACCATCCACCAAGGGAGCAAAGGCCAAAGAATCAGCAAACGAAAGTAGGGGTGGCAGGTCAAAGAAAACGTAGCGATCAGGATAATAGTTTTTCAACTCAGAAACTAAATCAGTCATTCGCCGGGAGCGGAAGAGTTCTGGAGACCAGGACGATGGTTGGCCGGCAGGGAGGATCACAAGTCTATCCAACCCCTGGGGGTGCACCAGCAACTCTGGGATAGACTTGCGCCCTTCCAGGTAATCCACCAGCCCCGCCTCAGCCGTAATGCCGAAATATCGATGGATGGAAGGCGCGTGTAGATCGGCGTCCACCAACAACACAGTCCTGTCCAGCTCCTGGGACATGCTGATGGCCAAATTTATGGCGGTTAGGGTTTTGCCCTCATCCGGCAAAGCACCGGTCACCATCAAGGCATTGCAATGCTCCCGTAAGGTTTGTTGCAGGATATGGGTCCTGAGGAGCTTGTAATTTTGCACAACCATAGTGTTGGGGCTTCCTACTAGGAGCCGGTTGCGGATTAAGGTATTCAAGTCCACCGGTACAGTGCGGGTGGTAGAGTAACAAATCTCCTGCACAGGTTTCGACAAGCTGGTGAAATCTTGCTGCGCCGGCAGCGAAGGAGCCCTGTCGGTGATGAACTCCTCGGCAGGGGGAACGCCCTCTTGTTTTCTTCTCTGTTTTTTGGCCAGTTCCAGGGCTTTATCTATAAAGCTCAATTTTTTTCCTCTAATTGATTAATTGTTGGAGGTTGAGTTGATGAGTTCCAAACTTACAGTTTAATGTCTTAAAAAGGGAAGCCTATTCAAGATTTTTTTAAGAGAAACGTAATAACCTCCCAAAGAAAATCCCTAAGTCCATATAGAAAAAGTGAAAAAGTAAGGTGCCTAATAAAAGGGAACAACAGGTGCCTATTACCAAGAGCCACCGCCGCTGGCGCTTTCGGGACTGGTCATAAGGGGTTTCGATGCGGGCGATAATTCCCAAAGGCGGCGTTTTGGTGAGAGAAGCTAACTCTTCTACGCTCTTGATGGAATGGTCTTGCTTCTCCATGTTAACCATTGTGACAAGGCCCGCCATTATGCTCAGAATTGAGCCAGCAATAAGAATGAATGGCAGATTGGGTTTGATGGGCTTTTCAGGATAGGAAGCTGGCTCGATGAGGGTAAATTTTTCCCCTTTCTGATGTTCTTCCATCCCCTCGCCAATACGGGCCTCAAGTAGCTTGTTCATCACTTCTCGGTACTTCAATTGCGCATTCTGATAATCTCGTTCTAAGGCAAGATATTCTTGCTCAAATTTCGGTCCTTCTTCTAACCGATGGCGATATAAATTAAGTTTTACTTCAAGATTCTGCCGCTGTTTTTTTAAACTATTGATCTCATTGTTAGAGGACTCCATTTGAGTAAGTAGATTTACTTGGGAGGGAATAGCCAAATCTAAGTCAGTAAAAGCTGGATAAACTGTTCCTGCCTTGGATTTAATCTGGGCAATTTCATTTCTCAATCTTTGAATGTCTGGATGTTGATCCGAATAGGTACCTTGCTTCTGGGCCAGTTCAGCTTCAAGCCGAATGAGCTTTTGTCGGTTTTTAAAACCGCTCCCACCATCCTTTTTCAGCAACTTCTCAGTTTGGATTTTTTCCCTCAAAGCTTTTTGGACATCAGGATGGTCTTCCGAATATTTCGGCCGTAAATCAGAAAGTTTATTGTTAATAGCCAATAGTCGTTCCTGAGGGGTCATCTTTTTAGATTCATCCTCTGCCACCATGGGCGAAGAACCTAAGTTAACCTGGCTCAACAACCCTTCCAAATAAATCTTCTGGTTTTCTGCAGCGCGAATCGAATTATTGATTTGCTTGATATCGTTTTCCAACCGATCTGCCTGGGAAAGATTAAATTGATGCAATTCCGGCAACATACCCTCATGGGTTTGTTTAAATTTAGTGATTTTTTTACCTAATTCCGCGATTCGCTCTCTTAATCCTTCCAGTTCGGCCTCCAAAAATTTTGTGGTGGTTTGCGCCTTGGCCTCCCGGAATTTCAGATTTTGCTCCAGGTAAAGGGAAGCAAGAGTACCTGCAACTTTTTGCACCGTCTCCGGATTCCGGCCCTGATATGAGATCCTAAAGGCTATGGTTAATTCAGGAGACTGGGACTGCCGGGGCTTGCGCGTTTGCTCAGCGCTAATGGTCTTGAATTGAATATCCTTGCGCATCTGCTCAATGACTTCTTCCGTTGTGTCTGTTTTCTTCATTTCAGAATAGAGGTTAAATTGTTTTATGATTTCAAGGAGCTTGGGCCGGGATAGGATCTGTTGGGTAAGCAGCTGGATGTGCTCATCAGCAAAACCGGAGACGGTGGAGCGCACGAAATCAGAGGGAATCTGCTGTTGCTCGATAAGAATGGTAGACTTTGACTCATATACTGGCGGCAATGATTTAGCGATTATTGAAATTGCTAAAATCAACGGCAGGGCAATGAGGAAAAAATACCTCTTGCGAAATCTCCAAGCTTGAAAGTAGAGATTTAGATCATTCATATCGTTTTCCAGATAATAGTTAATTTTTAAGTAACATATTTAATCGATTATGAAGAATATTGACTCCAAATGCCAATGCTGAGGTAATTTATCAAGACAATAGCACTCTATCGTATGTGACCAGGTAGGCTCTATTCTAAAAAACTAGATAGATTAAATAACTGTTCGTATTCCTGAGTGGCTTTTTGGTAATCTTCATGGCGACCGATATCCAACCAGTATCCTTGAAATGGATAATAATTTACGAGGACACCATGCGCCAAGAGAATGTTAACTAGGTCTGGAAAATCAAGGTAATCCTGCCCATTAATAAATCGCAGGACATCGGGTTCAAATACGTAAATACCCATGCTGACTAAATGGGTCTCTGTGGGCTTTTCTATATAACCTTTGATTCGATGTTCCCCGTCTTGAATGATGACCCCCAAATCGATAGTCACTTTTTTTTGGTAAGCACCAATGGTAGCAACGCCTCCCTGACTTTGATGAAATTGCAGCAGTTTCTGGTAATCCAGATTGGTTAGGACATCGGCATTCATTAGCAGGAAAGTTTCATGCAAGCCTTCAATAAGTGCTAAAGGGCCGACAGTCCCTAAGGGTGAAGGTTCACAGGAATAATCAATGGCAACCCCCCACTTGGCGCCGTCCTGGAAATAGGCTTTAATCAGATCAGACATATACCCTACCGCCAGCGTGATCCGACGAAAACCATAATGTGCCAACTGGCGGATAACAATCTCCAGTATGGGTTTCCCATCAATGGGTACCAGTGGCTTGGGAATTACTTCGGTTAATGGGGCCAACCTTGTTCCTTTGCCCCCTGCCAGAATGATGGCGCGCATGCTTGATTTCTCCTCCACTAAACTTCCGAGGCTGCCCCTCCTTGGTTGAGTTTATCAATATCAACTACGGAATGCGGTAAAAAACACTTGAGATGAAGGGATTGCCTCTTACAACATTTCTGCAGCCGCTCCAGAAATCCAGGTTGACAGCCTCCGTTGGTGATAAAGACATCTTCAATCCGGTAGAGTTTGGCTAATGTCTCCAAATGGTGTTGGTCTCCTAATACCTTCAGACCGTCTATCCGCCTGTTGCGTTTTTGGGGATCCGGGTCAATAAAACCCATCACTTCGTAATGTGGGTTATGTAGTTCTTTGAGGAATCGGTGGCACTGGATCCCCTCCTCATCCGCACCAAAAATAAGAGCTCGACGCGGAGGGGCCGAAACCCTATCTGATTTGGCCCGGAAATGGTTATAGAGAATCTTGGCCAGAGCCCGGTAGCCGATAAGCATGGTAGTCAGGAGACCCCAGTCAACAATACAGACGCTACGCCCGTAAGTGCGGAGATCCAGTCCGCTGAGATAACTGACCACGATCAGGATAGCACTGCCCGCCAGAGCCCCATCAAACACCATCCTCACGTCAGACATGGAAAAATGCCGAATCAGGGTCTGATAAAAACCGAAATAATAAAAAATTGGGAGGCGGGTTAACACAGCCAAAGGCAGGAGCCATATCAACACATCGGCATCCGCTGCCGTGAAGCCGAATCCGAAGCGAAGAATATGAGCCAGGAGAAGGGCAGCCAGACAACAAAAGATATCTAAAAATACCATGAGTATCTGGGTAAGGTTATCGGCTAAATGACTGCGTCTCACAGCGCCGGCCACCATCGCCCAAAAAGCCAACATGATGAGCTTGGCATCGCCCCAAAAGGTTTTTTGCTGCAAATATTCCAGATCGATGACCAGCTTGGCCGGCAGGATGTGCTCCAGATAGTATTCTCGGCTATCCACCCCCGGCGGATACCACTCCTCTTCGTTGCGGCCCCTGATTTGATTCGGCCCAATCAAGCCGGGTTTATTGGAAAAAATCTCCTGTGCTTCAGGGGGGTAGTCCGCCGCCAGGTCTGGAGCTTCCGGGCGGGGGCCCAGCAGCGTCATATCTCCCTTGAGCAGATTAAAGAACTGGGGAAACTCATTCAACTTAGTCCGTCTGAGCCAACGCCCCGTTTCGGTGACCCGGGGATCCCCCTGGGGGGAGACGCTCTGCCCTAAGGGGCAGGAAACTTCGAACATGGTCCGAAATTTATACATCTTGAACCGGCGCCCGCGCTTGCCAATCCGGTCGCAGCCATAAAAAACCGGGCCTTTGGAGTCTATTTTGATCAACAGCGCTATCACAGGCAACATCAGGGTCATGACCAAACAGCCTATGATGCCTATGATTATATCAACCATGCGGGTGAGCACAGGTCTCTATCCTTGTTGGCTCTATAGCCTTGATCTGAAATATCCTCAGAGTAGCCGCTGCCGGACCGTCACCTTATCTCCTGAGCAAGAATTAGACCAGTATTTTGGGATAGATAAATTTTGTCCTCTACATGTATTAATTTTGAGGAAAATTTTCGGGAAAGAAAGAGGGACAAACCCTGGTTTTAAGGCAAGGGTATTTCTGAGCATTCACCGGCGGCGCCTTGATGGTTCGGCAGTTCACCAGCATGCCAGCCTTTCCCCTGGGCAATTGCCATGAGCAGAAATAAGAGGCTTAATTAAAGCTTAGGCAATAATATCCAACTTTATTTGGGGAATCCCCGAGATGAATTCGCCTAATTATCTGAATTGGTTTGAGCCTAGCAGGTTGTAAAAATTTTGAAGCATACTAAAACAAACGTGGCCATGTTATGAATAAAAAGCAATAAAATCAATAGATTATTTGAATTAAAATGGTGTTCATATTGTGAAACAAAAGTCCGAAAATTTGGACAGCTTTTTCTATAATATTGGACCATAGACGACCTTCAGGGAATTGCTGTTGAGATACCCCCAAAGGGGAGTACCTTTTCGTAAGAGAGTAGAGGTTAATGGAGATGCCCCATTTTCTGGACTATTTTGAGCGAGAAAAATTCGCTTTTTCAGCCTTAAGGGGTCATGGAATATTCTGCCTGCCCGCCCGGCGATAGGGCCCTGCTGGAGAGCAACCTGAGCGTCTAGGCGGGTGGAATACGGAGGGCCGAACCTGATGGGTTCTGCCTTTCTGCTTCCTGCCCCTCCGGATTCCCCCGAAGCGTTAAACTCGGGGGGGCATGGCATAATTCTTGATAGTTATAGGGGAAATCTCTTAATTTTTGTTAAAAAAAAGTTTCATTTTATGGACATGACGATTTTCTTCTAATGAAAAATGTATAGAAATAATAGGTTAATCGCAAAGTTTAAATAATTATATGTATGTTTACAATTCTGAACGGGGGGTTTTCTAAGGTAAAATTCAGGTTTTCCCTGATTTGCAAAAGGAGGTGGGGGTTATTAAATTAAGGCGGGTGGCAGGTAATTCTTATCACAATCCCACACCTATAGAGACAGAGAGAAAAGCCCGGTTTTTAGGCAGCGCCGGGCCTCGCTTAACTCTGCCTGTCAGACTCCGGTAGGTTTCATTTTTAGGAGTTGCCGGGGGAAGAGGGTCAGGGAGGGTTTTCTGCCCCTGACCCTGCAACCGCGGCAATCATTAAGTGGGGAAATACTCTCTCACGGCGACCCGGGACCGGGGCGCCGGGGAAATGTGGATACAAGAGCCGGTGGGGAAAACCCCCGGCAGGTGAGGCCAATAACCGCACCTTGCTCAACCAAGGAAGGTGAGGATGCTTTGGGTGCACGGAGACGGAGAGGGTCATATCAGGGACCCGGGAGGTGAAATAACCAGGTGAGATATAAAAAGTAAAACACGACGGCGCGTCGGCTTGTTTTGGTTATTATAAAGGAGAAAGGGAATAAAATTTTCCCCTCTTTCCTCATCCGAGATTCTCGGTTAGAGTCGAATTCCCCGGAAAGGGGCATTTCATGAAAAAAACTCTCATTGCACTGGTGCTGGCGGCGGGGCTGCTATGCCTCATGGGGGCAGGGTCAGTGTCGGCAGTTACATTTTCCTTGCCTGCCGGAGCCAAGGAGGCCGGGGGAAATCCTGTTTCAGCTTCGGCTGACTTCACCCTCGACTCTGTCAATGACAAAATTACTATCAAAGTGTGGAACACCCTGGTCGATCCGAAAACAGTCGCCCAGAACATCAGCGATTTGAGGTTTGACCTCTCCACCGGCCAGAATACCGGCACTTTGACCTCCAGTTCAGGCCTTGAACGGAATGTGGCAGCTGATGGGACCTGGTCCGATCCCAATACTGGTGGACATGTTGCCACGGGCTGGGTACTGCAGACTGATGGTACGGGACTGAAGCTTAATGGACTTGGCTCCGCGGCAAATGTTCCGGCGCATACCATTCTCGGGCTACCGGCTGGGGACAATGTTTATGGAAATGCGAACAGTTCAATTGCTGGTAATGTTCCCCATAACCCCTTTCTTTTCGGTACCGCGGCTGATCCTGTGACCTTTGTCCTGAGTGTTCCGGGGATTGATGGAACCACGGCGGTAATACCGGAAAGCGTGGTATTTTCCTTCGGGACTGCGGCGGGAAATAATGTTGGCGTCGTCCCCCTGCCCGGAGCATTGCTGCTCTTGGGTGCGGGCTTGGCCCGTCTGGCGGCCTACGGCCGGCGGCGCCGGAACGAACTCTAACCACTACCTCAATCATAACCCGGGAACCGGACCCTTCCGTCCCCGGCCGTTTTAAAGGCAGGTCCCTTGCGGGTCCTGCCTTTTTTACGCCTCGGGTTTTTACCCGATCATTCGTGGGCCCGAAGATTGTTGGTGGGCGGTGCCCCCCTACAGTTCAAGCTGGTGGTCCTGAGCCGTTTGGGATACTCTGATATTCGAGCAAAAGGTGGCGGGGTGGGCGTCCCCGCCCGCCAACGCGGCGTGCCGAGGGCACCCTTTAGTTGAGGTCCCCAAGCAGAGCTTGGGACAAAAAGGGCGTTCCCAAGGAGGAGCTTGGGAACGAGGAAAAGAAAGGAGCCGCAGGCTTTGGTCTGCGCCGGCACAGGTGAGGACACCTGTGCCACCAGAGTCTTTCCTATGGCGGTAGTCATCTGGACAAAACCCAGGAATGATGGGAAGGGCGGGATGCGCTTCGCTTTCCCGCCCTACGGTTCTTGGGAACGAGGATAGGAATTCTTTTAACAGAAAACCGAAAACAGAAAACTGAAAACAGTTTGCCTCGTTATTTGGCCGGGTTTTTCAGCTCCTCTAGAAGCTTCTGGGCTGCATCTTTGTCGGGAAAGTCCCCTTTTAAAGCCAGAGCCTTCTCCAGGACCTGGCGGGCGGCGTCCTTGTCCCCCAGCTTGGCGAGGCAAAAACCCAGGTGATACTGGACCACCGGGTTGTTGGACACCTTGGGCGCAGCTTCCTCGAGAAGAGGCCGGGCTTGGGCGTAGTTTCCCTGGGCGCAGTAAATCCACCCGAGGGTATCCAGAATCCGGGGGTCGCCCGGGTTGTCGTCCAGGGCCTCGGAGGCCAGCTGTTGGGCCCTGGCCAGATTCTCCGGGGTGGGTTGGTGTTCAGCCAGGAGATAGGCCAGATTGTTTTTGATCAACTGAGAGGCTACCTTGCGTTCCAGAAGGCCGTTTAAGATAGCAATGGCTTTGCCCCCTTCTTTTTGTTTTTCATAAACCATGGCCAAAGCCAGGGGGTAAAAGACGGGGGCCTTGGAATCGGCGGCCTTCTCCTGTAACTGCTGAAAGGCCCTGGCTTTGTCGGGAAGTTCATTGTAGGCTCTAATGAGTAGGCCCAAGACCTAGGGCGTCACTGGGATTGAGGGTGAGGGACTGCTCCAGGGCGGCCACCGCGGCTTCGGGCTGCTTCTGAACCAGGAGCACTTCCCCTAAAATATGTTGCATCCCAGGGTTCTTGGGGGCCTGGGCCACCGCAGCCCGGGCCGCGTCCAGGGCCTTGGCCGGCTGCTGCTGCTCCAGGTACAAGGTTACCAGGAGGCGCAGGGCCGGTAAGGCGTTGGGGTTTTGCTTGAGGGCTTTCTCGAGATACTGGACGGCCTCCTGGGGCTGCTTGTTTTTGTGGCTCAAGAGAGCCATTTTCAGGTAACCCTGGGGATTTTGGGGCTGGAGGTCGATGATCTTCTGAAACGCGGCCCGGGCTTCTTTCTGATCACCTTTCAGAACAAAAACGTCGCCCAGGGAGTCCCAATTGGCCAGATCCCGGTCGTTGGCCCGCAGGTAATCCCTGATGAGCTTGATGAGGCCGTCATAGTCCTTGTTCTGCAGGTAAATGTTATAGAGAAAGCCCCGGGCTTGCATGTAATCGGGTTTGAGGTCCAAAGCCTTTCTGGCAGCATCCCGGGCCTGGGCCTCTTCTTTATTGACCTGGTGAGCCTGGGCCAACAACAGCCAAAGCTCTGGATTATTGGGCTGGTCTTGGATCAGGATCCGGAAGTTGTTCACCGCCTTCAGGCCGTCTTTCTTGGCCAGGGCGACAGTGCCCTGGAGCTTGAGGGCCACCGCATCCTTGGGATTACTCTTGAGGACCTCCTCTGCGAGCTTTTCCGCTTCATCCCGTTTGCCCCGGGCCAGGCGAATGGCGGCTAACTGACCTTTGGCCTGGATGGCCTCAGGGCCGGGAGGATCCTGCTTGGCCAGTTCTTCCAGCCCCCGCTCGGCCCGGCCGGTTTTCCGATAGGCCAGGTAATAATCGGCCAGGGCTAACTTGGCCTTAAGGTCCTGGGGATGCTTGGCGATGAAATCCTGAAGGACCTTCTCCCCCTCCTCGAATCGGCCCCGGTCGGCGAGGAACCGGGCCAGACCAGCCACTAGGGCTTCCTTGTCGGGTTCCAGGAGCAGCTTGTGGCGGAGGACCGCTTCGGCCTTATCCCATTGGTTTTTCAGGACGTAGAGACGGAACAGTTCATCCTGTATGGTAAGGTCCTTGGGTTTCTGATCCTGGGCTTTTTTCAGGAAGACTTCGGCCTGATCATAGTCCTTGGCCTCTTCCGCCAGGCGGGCTCGGTGCAGATACAAGGCCACCGCCTGGGGATTGGCCTTAATGCCTTCGTTCAGGATGACGGCGGCAGCTTCGAGCTTCCTTTGCTGGGAGTAAATGGCCGCTTCCATCAGATAGGCATTAACCTGCTGCGGGTTCAGGCTTCTGACCCGCTGGAGGACGGCCAGGGCCTGTTCCAGCTGCTGCCGGGAGGCGGCGATTCCGGCCGAGAGCATCAGTGCATCGAGGTTGTTCGGCTCTTTTTCCAGGACAAGCTTGGCTTTGGCTTCCGCGTCCTCGGGCTTTTTGGCCAGGAGAAAAAAATTCCCCAGGATAAGCTGAGCTTCGTATAAATCCGGCTTGAGTTCCACCGCATTGGTAAAAGCCCCGAACGCGGCTTTGGGGTTATTGCGGCGCAGTTCCGTTTTGCCCAGCCACAGATAGCCTTCCGCCAACTTAGGGTCAATCTGCAAGGCATTCTTGAACTGGATGCCGGCTGTGGTGTAGTCCCCTTTTTCAAAGGAGGCCTTTCCCTGGGCCAGGTACTTGTCTCGCTTTTCCTCCTTGGTTGCGCAGGCTAACAGGACAAAGGCAAACCCCAGGGCAACCACAACAACGAGGATTGACTTGAACCAAAGGCTCTTGCTTTGCATATGATTCTCACGCTTTTTTTAGGTTGTATTATAGCACCCAAACTTAATTAAGTTGATAAATTTATTTCGTTATTCTGCTTCCTACTGCTCCAGATGCTCCCCGAGAAGTATAAGCCCAATTCCTTCCCCCATTTTTCCCAAAACCAAAGAAGTCCAAATGATGAAACATATTCGAAGCAAATGATGTAGAAAATTAACATATTATTAACTGCTCTCAATAATTTCAATAACTTACCTTTGGTACTAAAATTGCCTAGAATTATAGTTACATAGTTTTCCTGGCAGGAAAGGGGTGGCGGTTGCTTGTCCGTAGCGTTGTTAAAATGGCCGAAGCGCCTCGCTGCTCAGGATGTCGGCACCTTCAAGGGTTATAATCGGCTCCTCTATAGGGAAGGAGAGCTTGCACGGGGGCGGAAGATTGGGCCTCTTTGTCAGCCAGCATTTCGGTGCGCTCGGCAGGGGGAGGGGCTATGGGGCGACCATAATGAACGGGGGAGGTGACATTTCGACAACCTGAGCTGTAAAGTTAGGCGCTGATCCAACAGGTCGGCAGGGAGGAGATGAGCCGGGGCTCGGAGAAACCGGGAAAACCAATAAGATTTATTAAAAAAGGAATGAGGTAATTTATGAAAAAAATCATTGTGTTGACAATCATGCTGGCGCTGGTTCTGGCGCTGGGCATCTCTACTGCGGTGGCTGATACCTGGTTTCCCAACAACACCCATGTACAGCAATGGGATAACAAGAACAACAACACTGGAGTCTGGAAAGATGTGGTTGGTAATCCTTCGGATCTTGAAACCTTTGGGGCCAATCTAAGCGGCAATACTCTCACCATCTATACGAACTGGTATCCAGGGCGGGATAACTATGCCGGCCTAGTGGGAATTAACACCGCCGATCTTTTCATCGACATAGACTGTAACAAAACCTATGATTATGCAATTGGCTTGGATAACGGTGCTAATGGTGACCCTAATCGTATTGGAAAAGTCTATATCATCAACAGTCCCACTGACTACCTAACTTCACAGCAAATAATGGCTCTCTACAACCATAATAACGGTTACGGTGGCCGGTATGACTATAACAATAGTAAAGGTCTCGGCCCCTTTGATCCCTTACCCGTCCCCGTTCTATCTACGGTTAACCCAGATGGCTCTCTTTCTGCCGATGTAACCTGGGGTGAAGGTGGGCATGGTGCCACCCATAGTGTGGCCATCGACATTAGCGACCTGGCTTCAGAACTGAGTGGCCACAATTGGTGTTTCCTTTGGGGCACGGGCACCTGTGCCAATGACACCGCCCAAGGCAATGTGGTCCCCCTCCCTGGGGCCGTATTGCTCTTGGGCGCGGGAATTGTTCGCCTGGCGGCTTATGCCCGGCGTCGCCGCAATCCGATGGCCTAAACGTGTGTGAAACTTGAAGGGACAGGGCCTTTCTTCAGGCCCTGTCCACCCTTGCGGCGGGACCTTTCCGGTCCTCCTCTTTTTGTCAGGTCATGAAACCAAAGGCTTATATTCTCTCTCTTCAGTTCCCCTGCCGCGTTTTTTCTGCCCCGGAAGCTTTTATTCTTTTGCCTATGACCGGCAACCTGCCGCTCAGGGAAACCGAGGTTCTGATTTATGTACCCTCTATGATATTCAGGGTAAACCAAGTGAAAGACCCATGCGAGATTTGTGTGAGAATTTTCGGGCAAAATTTGCCAGGGAATGGAACGTCTGCCAATATTTTCGAAAAAAAATATGTACCGCACCCGGTTTTCTGGACACAAGATTTTCTTAAGCCGCCCTGGCGAGTGAGGCTTGGGCGAGCCATTGAACCCTGGCCTGCCAGGGGCTGAGAAAGCCGTTCTTTTCCACCAGCCACTCGCGGTTGTAGGTGTCCGCAAAGTGCCGGACCGCCGTCCTCACCTCCTCGAGATTCTGAAACACCCGGCCATAGATGACCTGCTCTTTGAGGGTACGGATGAAGCGTTCCGCCACGCCATTGGTCTGAGGCTGCTCGATAAAGGCGAAGCTGGGGCTGATCCCCCAGTGTTTAAGCTGGTTCTGGAAATGGTCCGACAGGTACTGGGTGCCGTGGTCCAGGCGCAGGGCCAGGCCTCGGCCGGCGTCCGCCGCTACCGAGCCGACGGTAGTCATCAAACCTTGGGAAATGGGCTCCAGGGCCGCAAACCGGGTTCCCTGTTTACACACATGCCACCCCATGCACTCGGCGTTCCAGTGCTCCACGGCCACGAAGAGCCAACCCCAGCCGTCTTCCACGGTGAAGACCCTGGCGCCGTCGGTGCCCCACATGACATTGGGGGCTCGGGTGATGATCTCCCCTTGGTGGAGGTTGGCATTACCGCGCCGCCCCCGATAGGGAGAGAGGAGGTTGTTCTCCCGCATGAGCCGCAGAACCCGGCGGCGGCCCACCTTGACGCCGTCCCGCACCCGGAGCCGGGCCCAGACCTTGCGGTGTCCCTCACCCTGAAACGGCGAAGCCGCCAGGTCCGCCCGGATCAGTTCCAGGAGTTCGGCGTCAGAAAGGCCGGTCTTCGGCCCCCGTTTACCGGGCGGGGCCAGGCGCGGTGGCGGCCCCGAGCCGGTGAGGGAGGCGTAATAAGAAGATCGGGGCTGCTCCCAGGTCCGGCAGACCAGCTTGACGCCGTAAGGTCTGGCGGTGGCCGCGGAGGCCGTGCAGCTCATTTCTTCGACCTCCTTTGGGCTAAAGGGCCGGGACGCCTCACCCGGGCCCACAGCAACTCGTTTTCCATGGTCAACTCGCCGAGGCGCTTCATGGCATTGTCCAACTCGGCCTTGAGGGGGTCGCCGCTTCTGGCCTTGAGGGCCTCCTCCATGCCCGCCAGAGCGGCGTCTCGCCACTTTTCCAGCGGTAAAGCTCGACGCCCAACTCCCGGGAAAGAAGCTCCAGGGGCTCGCCTCGGAGGATGCGCAGCACTACCTCCCGTTTCCTGGCCGCCGTCCAGCGTTGGCCCTGGGCCAAGGGCCTCGCTGCTACCTCCCCAGGGGGGACTCCGGTCGGCCTCCGGCCTCCCTCCGTCCCCCCTGGGCTCATCTCACCCCTTACCTGGTCACCATCCTGCTCTCTTCCCATCTTCCGGTCCTCCTGGTCCACTGATTATCTCCCAATCACGTGTCCAAGAAAAACGGATCCATCTCATGCCGGACCAATGTAATAGGTGAGCTAAAAGTTTTTAGGGCAAAAACCAGAGCCTTCTAGCGCTGCCGACGACCGGCTTGAGCTACCACCCTAAGGTTCTCGGGTGGCTCTGTCAGTCGAACCAAATGACTTTGTACCTCCACTAAGTCCTGGAGCCCCCGCTCTTCCATTATAGACAGGATGTCGACCCTTTCATTGCTTTCTTCCAGGAAGTCGATAAACCCTGTCAGCGAATTGTGTTCTTTCAAATATTCATCTAGTCGCCGCCAGAGCTTGGGCCATATGGGTGGTATACTTGCAAGATCAGAGTGGCCCTTTATGGTTACCCCTTGTTGTGTTTTGTCATTTGGCCAATAGCCCAACCCCTGCTGTCGGGCATGTGCGATAGCGCTGTTAAACTCTTCTCGAAGAGCGGCAAACAAAGTGTTGTAATACAAGGGGTAAGCAAAACCCTCTTGGGCCTGTTGGAAATTTACGGATTTCCGCAACATTTGACCATCTAAAAAAACGTCTGCGCCATCCATCTGGTTTGTTGTTCCGGTAAATACGAAGCAAACGGGACGGCCTGACTTGTCGTCGGTCATCCGAGCGAGGATATAGCCTACCGGTTCTGCGTTAGTATTTTTGTCAAAGCCGATCAGCTTGAGCATGTTATCTTTTGCTTGGGTGGCCAGGGGTTTGGTTGCGCCTTTTTCTATGGCATCTATTCCCTCAAAGCGTAATTGGGCCGTGTTTTTGGTTGTTTCACCGGTTCCGAGTTTAACTGGTTTCCCTTTCAACCTTTGCCAAAGGATGAGCTTGTCGGCAAGAAAGCGGACTGAGTCTCCATCGGGGATGCCAGCTCGGGGTTTGAAGCGGCCTTTAATGAGTGTGAATGGCATGAAATGGTCCTCCTTTTAGCGATATATGCTATGAATGCCATAATAAGATAGCATTGCCACCTGGATCAAAACAAAAAAAGGGGCTTAGACGAAATTCCAAGCCCCTTATTCCCCCTTAAGCAGGAGCCCAGGCTAATTTAAATGGCATCATCCTGATCTCCTGAGGTTTAACATCATTAACGACAATATTTCCTGTAAAGCAGGAGGTATCTCTTATAACACGCGGCATTGCCCACACATCGGCAGTACGCGATCATGTGCCGGTAGCATAGGCATAGATATCTCCGGTTTTTGGTCAAACGGTAGAGGCAGCAGTAGTAGTTGGCCATGTACCTGTAAAAATGGCATAAATACTGCTTTTTCTTAGTGGCCTGGTATAAGCATCTATAATAGAGAGCCAGGTTATAGTAAGAGAGGCAGCAGTAGCGCTTGTTGCCGGTCTGTCTGCACTTAGCCCAATACTGCTTGGCCCGGACATAGTAAGTCTTGCAATTGGCAGGCGCCAGCATGGGTGCTTCCATCTCTTCCATGCCCATCATGAACTCTTCTCCCGGCAGCATCTCCATCTCCTCCATGCCCATCATCTCTTCCATACCCATCATCAGTTCCTCTCCTGGAAACATGGCTCCCTCCTCCATCGGCAATAAGGGTTCGGCTTCGGCGAACATTTCAAACTCCGGCGCCAGCATCAAGGGCTCCTCTTCGGGGAACTCCAGGGGCTCTTCCGGGAATTCTTCCTCGGGGAATTCCTCCAGGCCCGGCATGGCCATCATCATCATTTTCTCCTCCGGGAACTCGATGGGTTCTTCCGGAAACGGGAGTTCTTCCTCGGGGAATTCCTCCAGGCCCGGCATGGCCATCATCATCAGTTCCTCTTCGGGGAACTCGATGGGTTCTTCCGGAAACGGGAGTTCTTCCTCCGGGAATTCCTCCAGGCCCGGCTCGGTCATCCATGGCTCTGACTCAAAGGGAGCCATAAACATCTCTTCCTCGCCAAACAGTTTGGATTTGCAACCCATGGCATCTTTCCTCTCTCGGTAAAAGTGAAGGGAGAATCTTCTTCTCTCCTTATGGTAGTCATAATAGGCTTAACAACGTGGATCGGCTTGCTCCCCATAACCCCGGTTTTTTCAACCCTCACACTTTTTATAAAGGGACAGATACCTGCGATAGGGGGTCAAGTACTTTGGATTTTTCGTTGTTTGGTAGAGACAGGAGTAATAGGCGGCATAGTATCGGTAGCACCGACAGAGGTAGCTGCGCTGCTTGGTCAAGCTATACAAGCAGCAATAGTACGCCCCTTGGTAGAGGTAACACCGGCAGAGATAACGCCGGTCTTTGGTTTCTTTGTACTTGCAGCAGTAATAGGCCGCCAGATAGCGGTAATAAGCGCACAAGTAGCGCTTATTTTTGGTTTTGCGGTAGGCCTCCGCGTTCTTTTTGGCAGCATCAAGATATTTCCGGCATAGGTCGACCTCGGTTGGTTTGACGCAATCAAAAGCAGCCTTGGCTTGGATGATCCCGGAGCCGGAATGCTGATCCCAACCCGCGGTCCCGAGATTTTTGGCCGTCTTTTTAAGGCATTCCTTGGCCTCGCTTTGGCTCAAGGTGGGTTTGGCCGCTTTAAGTAAGGCCACCACTCCCGCAGCAATGGGACATGCTGCAGACGTGCCATTATCTACGGCAAAGTAGCCTTTGAAGTGGCTGATGGAACAGAAATCCGGCTTGTGGGCGTCCAGGGCTGCAGGCCCCTGGCTGCTGTAACCGATCAGCTGATCCTTGATGTTAGCGGCCCCTACTGTCATGACCAGGGGATGCCCGTTAGCTCCCCAAATGCTTTTCCCCGGGCCGTTGTCATTGCCGCAGCGAGTGCTGGGACAGGCTTGGCCACAGTTTCCCGCGGCAAACAAGACGAGGATACCGGCGTTGATAGCTTCAACTACCTTCCGGGTAAAGGGATGATTCGGGTTCCTCGCATAATTACTGTCCCAGTTTTCTTGATAGATACCCCAACTGTTGGTGAGAATGTGCGGGCCTTTTCCGGCCTTATACTGGGTAATGGCCCACTGGTAACCCTGGATGGCATCAGAGATGGCATCCCCCTCCAGACAGAGGTCATACAGTTGGGCGAGGGGGGCCATGCCCAAGACATCGGTGGCGGACATGTTGCCATGGCCACCCCAGAGATCTTTCTGGCCCCAATCAGTTTTAGGGCCGCCGATCACCCTGGGAATGGCGCCGCCCGCTACTCGTCCCTGGGCAGTGATGCCCCCGTCCACCACACCGACGATGATCCCCTGGCCTTTATTTCCCAGAGCCCAAATCTTATCGACTCCGAGATAACGCGCTACTTCTGGAATGTCACCCTTGGCGGTCATGGGCGGAGGACAGTCACACGGTGGAATGGGACACGTACCAAAGGCATCAGCGGCTACGACTTGGACAAAATCCATTTGCCCCGCGGGCATAGCACCGAAGGGGGCGACTAAGGTGTCCCGGGTGACGCTGACGACGTTGGGCTGTTTCTCAAGTTCAGAGATCTTATCTTCTTCCATGCTGCCCCGAACAAAAACGGTCTCTTCCTTGGCCGCTTCCAACGCCGCCGCAAAGGTCGAGTCTGTAGGCGGACCCGCGGGGACCGGTTCATAACTGGCGTCCAGCTGGAAGCTGGGGACAGTCAGCGCCGCCGCAGCCATGCGCATGGTTAATGAGGTCTCTTGGCCTCTTGGAACCCGCACTTCCACTATCACCTGCTGTATTGCTTTCCCTTTCTTCTCAGCCATATAAAGGCCTCCTCCTGGAAATCGCAGTATTTTCGTGGGTTATTTAAGTTTGTAAGGACAATTGATTTTAAAGAATAACTATTTGATCTTGAACACCTCCTTTCTGTACTGGAAGCCCTTGCTGACGGCGGGGGACACTTTGCTTAAACAGCTACCGCTGAAAGAAACTTGCTTCGTCCTGGTCAATGCCCAGCCAGCCCTAATATCGACTTGCAAAAGTTAGGTTCTTTGGTAGAAGATTAAATTGACGGCAAGAACCCCAGATTTAACCTTAAGTGGTGCCCCAGGGTTCACGAAGATGGTTGAAGAAAGTTAGCAAGAAATCTATGCTCACCGTGTTGACTTTACTATAAAGGGAGGGATAGGAAAGACAATGGTCAGGGTGACCATTGTCCTATGATCATTTTGACCAAAAACCATTTCCAAATTGTTAACTATCTAAAAGACTTAATAATGTAAGATGGCTAATGTGAGGGAGTCGGTCAGTCTCTGGATAGTCCAGCAGAGAAAATTCCCTGCAGAGGTGCAGAGGACCTTGTTTCTTGCACTACCTCGAAAAAAAAATCACAGCGCGGAGAATAGGCGTTTTCCTGGAGAGCTCCGACTTGTTTTTTGCCGGGACGCTTTTGGCTCAGGAACCAACTGGAGTAATTGTAAAAGAACGAGTTGCAAAGATATGAGCTGATTCGTGAAGGGTGTGCCGACACACAGCACCCAAATCGCAGGTTCCCTTCCATGAATTGAAGATTACTGCTTTATATCTATAATCAATTCTAAGAATTAAGTATCTATATAATTGTTATTCTAGCCCCGCACCACGGTCTCCACCTGGACTTCGTGCTCCTTGAGCCATTTCCACAGGGTGACCCGGCTGACTCCTAAGATTGCCGCGGCCTTGGCTTTTTTGCCCTGGGCCGCCTGGAGCGCGTGCAACAGTTCTTCCCGGGAAACCCGCTGGGGGCCGGGGGTCTCGGGGCGCCTTGGCCGGGAGGGGGCGGGGCCTTGGCCGGTAAGCGGCCCGGGCAGATGAGCCGGCAGGATCAGCCCCTCCGGGCAGAGGACAAAGGCATAGTCCATGACGTTGATCAGTTCCCGGACGTTTCCCGGCCAGTGGTAATGTAAAAAGAGTTCCAGGGCCTCCCGGCTGAGGCCGGTGATGGGTTTTTGGGTTTTGGCCGCGGTGCGCTCCAGGAAGTGCTCCACCAGCAAAGGGATGTCCTCCCGGCGCTCCCGCAGCGGGGGCAAGTGGATGGGGATGACGTTGATGCGGTAAAACAGGTCCTCCCGGAAACGCCCCTGTTCCATGAGGACTTGCAAGTCCTGGTTGGTGGCGGTGATGATGCGCACATCCACCGCGATGGGGCGGTGGTCCCCCACCTTTTCAATGATCTTTTCCTGGAGCACCCGCAGGAGCTTGGCCTGGGTGGCCGAGGGCAGGTCGCCGATTTCATCCAGAAAAATGGAGCCCCTGTGGGCCGCCTCGAAGCGCCCCAGGCGGGTGCGGTCTGCGCCGGTGAAGGCGCCCTTGACGTGGCCGAAAAGCTCGCTCTCCAGCAGGGACTCGTGCAGCGCGGCGCTGTTCACCCTGATAAAAGGGCCTTTGGCGCGGGGGCTAAGTTTGTGGAGGGCCGCGGCGGCCAGCTCCTTGCCCACGCCGCTTTCCCCGTAGAGGATCACCGGGGCTTCCGAGGCCGCGGCGCTGGTGAGGAGTTGAAAGAGATGGAGCATGGCGGGGGAGCGCCCCACCAGCCCATGAAAGCCGTCATGCCGGTGCAGTTCCCGGCGGAGGCGGGAAATGACCCGGTCCCGGGCCGAAATTTCGCTTAAGTCGGTGATGGTTTCCACGGCCCCGAGGACACGGCCGGTTTCGTCCCGCAGGATGGCGGCGTTTTTATGGAAGGGCAGGGTGGAGCCGTCCTTTCTGGTGAGGACGCAGCGGATGCGATGGCCGCCGCCCTCCTTGAAAATGGTGCACTGGCGGCCTGGATCATGGGGCGTGAACCCCCGGCAGCGGTCACAGTTGAGGATGGTGCAGGGCTGCCCTAAAAGCTCTTCCCGGCTGTAGCCGGTGAGGCGCTCCATGGCCGGGTTGACGGCCACGATGGTCCCGGCGGTGTCCACGATCATGAGGCCGTCCATCATGGTGTGGATGACGGTTTCCCAGTAGCGCTCGCACTGGCCGGATAAGGGGGTGGCGGGGCCGGGTTCTTGGCGGTGTGTGGGTTGTCACCGTTCCTTCCTTCTATTCCAAAGAAGTTCAAGGTTCAAGGTTCCAGGTTGAAGGTTCAAAGAAAATGTAGGGTGGGCACTGCCCACCAAAGCTGGCGGGCAGGGACGCCCGCCCCACCGTCTTTTTCATTATTTTGAGAGTGTCAAAAGCTCATGAGCGACTGGACTGAAAAGTTTAAAGTTCAAGGTTCAAAGATGGGGTGGGATGTGTGGCGCGCCCCACTAACATGCACAGGTGAGGACACCTGTGCCACCAGGTCTTTACCTGGTTTCGAGTGATCTCCGGGATCATGAGTGACTGTTGCGCAAAGTTTCAAGCTTCGATTGCAGGGCGCGTGTTACGTGCCTAAGATGGTGCGTGAGACGCCCCCTACAGCCAACGGCTTTCTCATTTTTTCTCGTTCCCAAGCAGTAATTCATTAGCCCTTGGCTCACCCGAAACTAGAAAAAATACCGTAGGGCGGGCGTCCCGCCCGCCAGCATGGTGCGTAAGACGCACCCTACAGAAAAACTTTTCGGAACAGAAGCTTGGGAACCAGTGAGCGGGAGGCCCAGCGATTTCCCGCAGGAAATCCTCGCAATTTTGCGCTGGAAGTGCCGCCCTACATTTTAGGCATGAAGGCAGTTCCTCCAAAGGGTATATGCCTCAGCTAAACAAACGTTAATTTATCAATTAACATATGTAATTAACGTGCGTCAAGTTAAACCTAACGCTATTCTAATTCTTATTAAATTTTAACAGGTTGCATAAAAGAATATTCTGGCAGCTTCCTTGCATAGATTTCCTGCGGAGCTATTTGCTCCAGGTTGCCGGGAATTTTCATTTCAATCATTGGTTAAATATGAAAGAATAGTGCCTGGGAAAAATTTCCATCCTGAAGGAGAACGAGCATGATAGGCACCACCAAAAAACCTTTGGCCGAAGTGCTGGACGCCCTGAAGGGCTTCCAGAAAGTGGCGGTGGTGGGCTGCGACGGCTGCGCCAAGGTCTGTATGACCGGGGGCGTGGACGAAGTGGCCGACCTGGCCCAGGAGCTCAAAAAGGCCGGCAAGGACATCGTCTTTGAGGCCACGCCGGAGCGCACCTGCAACGTGGCCAAGTCCGCCCCGATTCTGGAGCCCTTAAAGGATAAGATCGAGGCCAGCGACGCCCTCCTCGTCCTGGGATGCGGCGGCGCGGTGCAGATAACCCGATATATGACGGAAAAGTTTGGCATGACCAAGCCCGTGAAAGTGGGCCTCAACTCCGTGGGCCACATGGACACCCTGGTGCCCGGGGCCATGGCCATGGAGGAGTGTTCCGATTGCGGCGAGTGCATCCTGAACGAAACCGGGGGCATCTGCCCCGTGACCCGCTGCGCCAAGAGCCTGCTCAACGGGCCCTGCGGCGGGGCCGAACACGGCAAGTGTGAAGTGGACCCGGAGCGGGACTGCGCCTGGGTTCTAATCTTCAACCGCATGAAGCGCGCTGGGGGAAGTGGACCGGCTGAAACGCTACGTGGAGCCCAAGGATTTCAGCAAAAGCTCCCGGCCCCGGACCCTGAGCATCAAAGAGGGGAGGGTGTCATGAAACTCACGGACCTCTTTAAAAAGGGAACCTTTGTCATCACCAGCGAATTGGGGCCGGTGAAGGGCTGCAGCCGGGTGAACGGCGGCCCGCCTCCGGAGTTTATCCAGGAGGCCCTCGCCATTAAGGATTATGTCCACGGGGTGAATGTCACGGACAACCAGAGCGCGGTGATGCGCCTGGGGTCTTTGGCCGCCAGCCTGCTTCTTGAAGCAGTTCGGCCTGGAACCCGTTTACCAGCTCACCTGCCGGGACCGGAACCGCATCGCCCTGCAAAGCGACCTCATGAGCGCCTGCACCCTGGGGATTGACAACGTGCTCTGCCTCACCGGCGACCACATCAAACTGGGGGACCACGTGGCGGCCAAGCCGGTTTTCGACGTGGATTCGGTGACCCTCCTGCGCATGGCCAAGGGGTTGAACGATGGGCATGACATGGTGGGGAACCCCCTCACCCGGGCCACGGACCTGGCCCTGGGCGCGGTGGTCAACCCCGGCTTTGAGCCCCTGGACCTGCAGCTTCTCAAGATGGAGAAGAAAATCGACCAGGGGGCGGAATTTTTCCAGACCCAGGCGGTCTATGACCCCAAACTCTTCGAGGCCTTTGTGCGCCGCGTCGAGGGCTTCAAGGTGCCGGTGCAACTCGGCCTGGTCATTATCAAGTCCCCCAAGATGGGCAAGTACATGAACGAGCACGTTTCCGGGATCACCGTGCCCGAAGCCCTTATTAAGGAAATGGAGAGCGTGCCCGCGGCGCAATACAAGGCCAAGGCCGGGGAGATCACCATGCGCCTGGCCAAGGAAATGGGGCCCATGGTCCAGGGCATTCATTTCATGCCCATGGGCTGGTCGGACCTGGTGCCGCCGGTGGTGAAGGAACTCAGGAAGTGAGCAGTGAGCAGTGAGCAGTGAAGCTTGAAAGCTCATAGCTCAACGCCCAAAGCTCAAAGATAAATCCCCTTTCAGGAGGGTAATGCCTATGAAACCGATGCGGTACGGGGTGGTGCTTGGCGTGCTGGCCGCGCTGGCCTGGCTGCTGTGGTGGTCGCCGGCGTCCATGGCCGCTGAGCGCAAATGTCCCCCCTTCCACCTGAAAACCGAGGATGGCAAAATCATCAACCCCCTGACCGGGGAAAACGCCAACCAGCCCTACAGCTCCCGCCAGACCTGCGGGGCCTGTCACAACTACGACGAGATCACCAAGGGCTATCACTTCCAGCAGGGCTGGGACAGGATCAAGGACGATTACAGCAAAAATAAGCCCTGGGTCCTGTCCGACGGCATGCTGGGGAAGTTCTGACCGCCTTCTTTTCGCCAGTTGGCGAAAAAGAAAAACGACAATCCTGATCAGATTGACATCACCACCTTCGACTGGATCAGCGTCGGCCCCAGAGACCCGGAAGGCATGGCCAGCCCCACCTGCGGCTCCTGTCACCCCGGGGGCGGCGGCCTGGAATACGACCGGGACGGCCAGCGCTATGACACGCGGCTCAAGGCCGACCCCTCCCTGGCCCAGAGCCTGGACGGGGACTATCACAAGAGCCAATGGGACAAAACCGGGGTGGTGGAGGCCGACTGCTTCATCTGCCACCTGCCGGGCTATGATTTTAATGAGCGCACCAAGCAGCTCAAGATGTTGAATTACAAGTGGTCCGGCGTGGCGGCTTCCGGCGTCGCCCAGGTCAAGGGCTTTGTCCGGGACGGCCAGAGTCCGGAGGTCACCTACAATAAGCGGCTGTTCAACGAAGACGGCAGGATCGTCCTGGACCTGGCCTATCCGCCCCCGGCCCAGAACTGCGTGTTCTGCCACGGGGTATCGGACGTCAAGAAGCGGGGTTTTTCCTGGAATGACCGGGTTAACCACGACATCCACAACGCCCAGGGCATGAATTGCGCCCATTGCCACCCGGCCATTGAAGATAAAAAGCTCAAGATCAGCAAAATCAATCACAACTTCGCCAAGGGGGACGAAAACGTCTCCACGGTGCGGGATGATCTGGATAACGTGGGCATGAAGAGCTGCAAGCAGTGCCACGAACAGGGCTACATGGGCGCGCCCCGGCCGACGCACCTCTCCATCCGGCCCAATCACCTGGACAAACTGGCCTGCGAGGTCTGCCACATCCCGGCCCTGCACCGGGCGGCCTTTGAAGGCTTTGACGTCAGCACCGGGGCCATGGTCAACTATCCCAAGATGCTGCCGCCGCCGGGCGCCAAGAAGATCGGCGAGGAATTCACCTGGAAGCCCGCGTTCCAAAGGGACGAGCACGGCAAGCTGTGGCCGGTGAACCGCTTCAACAGCGTTTTTTTCACCAACCAGGACAAAGACGGCATCAACTACCCCCTCTTTGCCCGGGAGCTTACCAAGGGGTATGAAAAGGCCAAGGCCCAGCTCAACCCCAAAAATCCCAAGAAGCCTGAAATCCACACGCCGGAGCAGATTAAGATTGCCCTGACCGCGCTGAAGGAAACCCTGCAGGGGAACAAGCGCTTCCATCAGGTCAAGCCCTATTACCACAAGGGCGGCATGATGCATCACCTCAGCGATAAAGGCGAGGTGGTGAGCGAAAAAGACAGCACCTGGGCCGGCCATATCGAAGGATTCAACATCAACCATAACGTGGCGCCGGCCAGCCTGGCCTTGGGCGCCAACGGCTGCGGGGATTGCCATTCTTCCGAAGCCCACATGTTCAAGGGGCAGATTGTCACCGACATGTTCGGGCCCGACGGCAAGCCCACCACCATCAGTTCCGGCCGTCTCTTCGGCTGCCAGCCCTGGGCCTTCTACGTCAACCAGTTCCACCAGACGTATCTCAGCCCCTATGCCAGCATATTGCTGCTGCTGCTGGTCTTCGGCCTGGTGCTGCACTACACCGGCCAGGGGCCCAAGGGTGCGGACTTCACCTACGAACCTGCGGAAATATTGCGCTTCCGGGTCTCGGAACGCTGGACTCACATGGTGCGCATGATTTCCTTTATTCTGCTGGCCTTCACCGGCTATATCTTCTTCTATAATAACGTCACGCTGCTGCGCATGTTCTTCAGTTCGCCGGAGAGCGCGGTGATCTTCCACTGGGTGGTGGGCCTGATCTTTATGGCCGGGTCCATCGTCAGTGTCATCCTCTGGGCCAAAGACGCCAGGTTCACGGACTATGACAAGGAATGGCTCAGAAAGCAGGGCGGCTATTTCGGCGGCAAGGAAGTGGAGGTGCCGGCCGGCAGACTGAACGCCGGCCAGAAAATCTTCCTGTGGCTGACCGCGCTCTTGAGCCTCATCATGGGGGTGACCGGCGTGCTGCTCATCTTCAAGAACAGCCTGCCCCTGACCTTCAACTGTGTCTTGTCCACCATTCACGGCCTCTTTGCCGTTATCTTCCTGGCCGCGGTCATCGCCCATGCGTATCTCGGCACCATCGCCAACCCGGGCACCTGGCGGGCGTTGATTGACGGCAGGGTGGGCCGGAAATGGGCCAAGAAACACCACTCCGAGTGGTACAAGGAAATCTCCAAAGCTGAACCCCCGGCGGATGCGGGGAAGAAGTCCTAAGAAGCGTAGATAAGGGTTAGGGTAGGGGCCGTCCAGGCCCTTACCCCCTCCCTCAACCCTTTAAAACCGATTATCCCTTCTCGTGGCCAGTTGCAAGGCCCAAGGGAATAATCGGTTTTCTTTTTCCCCCTCAACCACAACTTGCACTCAGTGAAGATGGAATAATAGTATGTTTGCGTTCGCAGAGGTAATAAAATGCAGCCGCAGGCTTGACCGTGAAAGTCCCCCCGTAGGGGCGACGCATGCGTCGCCCCTACAATAGGTTTTCATCCTCAGGGGTGGCCCCAATCGAGCCATGAAGTTTTAGCCTGCGCCTGGGCACTTCTTTGACGGCAGCTTGGCCGGCAGGTGTAACTCCTCTCAACCTGGGTCCTGTTCACCTGCCGGGAGAGATGGCCCACCCGAAAATTATTGACCCCGAACTTCCGGTCTGGTATTTTTAGAGTGGCAAGGTATGCTTGCAAGGGGATTGTTATGTCCAGAATCGCCTCTTATTTTTCCAAGGCTGATCGCAAAAAGCTTTTTTTCGATTACCTAAAGCTGATCGCCATCCTGGAAATCATCATCTTTATTGTGGTGGCCCTGTGGTCTGCGGATGATAAATATCATCGGGTCTACACGCCGTTTCCCTGGAAGGAATATCTTTTCGTCGCCTTTGCCTTCCCCATCATGATGACCTTTCTCCTGGGAGTCATCATTACGGGGTTCAATTACTTCCTGGGTCAGGATGTCATGGCCGGCCAGGAAGAAGAGGAATCCGGCCATCAGGCCATCTCCATGTTGGGCCAGCTTAAGCGCCTGCCGCTCCTGGCCATTCTCTTTCTGACGCTGGTCACCATTTTTGCGCTCTACAACATCAGCCACATCATGGCCTGGCTGTCCTCTTTGACCTCCAGTACCTTCATGTTCCTGACCTATGTGCTGGGCGGGGCCGGAGTGGTGGTGACCATTTACGTGCTGTTTTTCCTGTTTTTCAAGTACCGCCTGAACCAGCGCCAGATGAAGTACCAGTATTACAGCCAGATTTCCGACCGGCATGGGCTCATCATCCTGGATGACCGCACCGTTCTCCATAAGAACGGGCAGCTCCTGGTGCAGGGGAAAAGATGGGGCCGGGTCAAGCAGCCCAAGAATGCCCAGCTTCCCAAGGATGACCATACCGTCACCGTTGCTCCTGAAGAGCCGGAACTGCTGTCCTCCCAGCCCTCGAACCATCCCCAACTGCCGGCGCCCAAGTCCTGATGGCCCAGGCGCCTGTCACGGCGGCTCTTTTGGCTGCACTTTCCCAGGAAGTGCGGCCTTTTTTACGCCGGGTGAAAGAGCGCCGTCTTGCCGGGAGTGCCTGGCCCGTTTGGGCGTTTTCCGGGAAATGGGGAAAGGGGGTGGCGGTGGTTTCCGGTATGGGTGCGGCTGCTGCCGCCCAAGCAGCGGACTGGATTTTCCAAAACTATCAACCTCGCGTCTTCATTTCCCTGGGCTTTGGGGGGGCGGTAACGCCGGCTTTGCCCGCCGGAGCCCTGGTTCTGGGGGAAGCCTTTTGGCGCTATGACCCTGGGGCAGGGGCGCTCCAGAAAATAACGGCTCCTCTTCCGCCGGTTGCCCTTGCGGATTTGCTTGACAGATTGCAGGCTGCCGGGCTGCCCGCCTTTCTGGGGAGTGTGGTCACCACCGCGGGGATTATCCACAAGGGTCATCAGGGCGGCCCTCTTCTGCATTTAACCCACCCGGTGCTGGATCTGGAGACCAGCGCCGCGGCCGGGGCGGCCCTGGCGCTGGGGCCTGCCCTTTCTGGCTCTCCGGGCTGTCACTGACACGGCCGCCGAAGAAATTCCTCAGTTCATCAGACAGGCCGCCCAGGAAGGAACCCTGCCCACCGCCGGAAAGGCCCTGACCTGGCTGGCGGGAGACCCGCGCCGCCTGCTGGCGCTCCTGCACCTCTGGCGCCGCAGCCGCCTGGCGGCCCATAACCTGGCCCAGCGCTTTGGAGGTGGTGTTGGAGATGGTTTGAGGGAGGGAGCCAGGGGTCGCAGACCCCTGCCCCCTCCCTCAAGCTCCCTCCCCCAACCCCTTGAGTGGGAATGGGAAAGGCTGGCAAGTCGGGACCTTGTGTCCCGCCTTGCCAGCCACCCCTGCGGGTTGGGAGGGGGGGTTGGGGGAGGGCAGGGACCTCAGGTCCCTGGCCCTCCCCCCAAAAATCACCTTTGCCACACCTTCAATCCCAGCCAGGTGAGGAAGGGCAGGTAGATGAAAATCCCGGCCAGGAAAAGGGTGGGCTCGCCGATCCACAGGGTCATGGTCAGGTTGAAGGCCAGAATCCCCAGATAGAGGCCGGGGCCCAGCAGGGCGCGGAAGGCGAAGTCCCGGCGGCCCCAATCCCAGAAAACCCCGGCGGGCAGGCGGGCCAGGAGAACTTGCAGAACCCGGATGAGGACCAGGGAGACCAGGAGCCAGCCCGCGAAATTGGCCAAGGGTATGCCGAAATAGACCCCGGGTTCAGGGTAGCCGTAAATCTGCCCCAGAAACCAGCGGTAGCCCCGGAGGGCCACCGGATCGATGACCACGTCCAGGGTCATCATGAGGACGGCCCCCAGCATGGCGCTGCGCCAGGAATGGACCAGCTCCCGGTCCTCCAGGAAAAAGCGCCGCCCTTCCCAACGGTTCGGCGCTAAAGCCAGGAGAGCCATACTGTAGCTGGCGAAGGCCAGGAACACATAAGACAGGGAATCCATAAAGGGGACGCCCGCCACCCAGAGCTCCTGGTCCAGGGTGGCCGGAATATAGAAATAGAGACCGAAGGGGAAGCCGGTGTTGATGGAGCTGAGCTCGGACAGCCAGGAGATGAGATAGCCCGCCGCCACAAAGGCCAGGGTGCGGCCGGCCCCGAACTGCCAGGTGGCCAGGACCAGATAGCAGGCCAGGAAAACGAACACATAGGGACGCAGCACGACGGTGCCCCAGAGAAGATTTAAAAATTCCATCGGGGTTTTCGGTTTGCGGTTTTCGGTTTTGGGTAAAATGAAGATGGGCTCATTGGCAATCCTCAGGTCATATTCTAAAATAAGCCAGGGAGTCCCGGAAATGCCCTCGTGGTTGTCATTCTGAGGGAGCAAAGCAACCGAAGCATCTCATAACATGCCGATAATTTTATACTCGCTGTCAAAAGTTTTTTCTTCCCCCCTCACCCTAACCCTCTCCCCCCGTTGGGGGGAGAGGGGATTTAAGGAAAGAACTTTTGACAAACGGTATAATACCGATGTGCAGTCAAAAGGTGGCACAGGCTTTCCAGCCTGTGCAGGCGCAGGCTGAAGCCTGCGGCTGCAAAAAATTGCTTTTAGAACCCAACTCGGTATAAGTCCTTCGCCTGGCACAGGATGACCAAATGGCTTTTTGCAACACCCTCAAGGATTATGATATGTAACGGGGCATAATCCCAGGCAGATCGGCACCCTCCTGAATATCCGCTTCAATTAGCTGATGGCAGGCGCTAACAGGTAAGCTTCCCTTGGGGCTATCATATAACCGAAAACCGAAAACAGAAAACAGAAAACCGTCTTTAACTATATGAAAGTCATCCTGGCGAAAACTTCGGGATTTTGCATGGGCGTGAAAAACGCCATGGAGATGGTCCTGAGGGCCATCCACGAGAACCACACCAATATCTACACCTATGGACCCCTGATTCACAATCCCCAGGTGATGGACCTCTTGAAGGAACGGGGCATCAGGGTTCTCAAGGAAGGGGAACTCCCCAGTTCAGGCCTGGTGGTGATTCGGGCCCACGGCGTTCCCCCTGAGGAGCGCCAGGCCCTGGAAAAGGCCGGAGTCCGCGTCATCGACGCCACCTGCGTCAGGGTGGCCCGGGTCCAGGCCATCATCCGCCGCTGGGCCCACAAAGGCTATGCCACCATCATCGTGGGGGACGCCGACCACCCGGAGGTGCGGGGGCTCATGGGACACACCCAGGGACGGGGGTTTGTGGTCTCCAACTTCGAGGACGTGGCGGCCCTGCCCGATCTTAACCAGGTTACGGTGGTGGCCCAGACCACCCAGAGCGAGGAGCATTTCGAAAAGATGGTGGCCGCCATCACGGCCCGCTTCCCAAGCGCCCTCATCCGCAATACCATCTGCGATGCCACCGCCAGCCGCCAGGGGGAAGTCGAGGAGTTGGCCCGCCAGGTGGAGGCCCTGGTGGTGGTGGGGGGCCGCAACAGCGGCAACACCCAGCGCCTGGTGGAGATTTCCCGGGCCACGGGGCTGCCCACCTTTCACGTGGAGACCGAGCAGGAGTTGGACCTCAGGCTCTTGAGCCGCTACCAGACGGTGGGCGTCACCGCCGGGGCCTCCACCCCCCACTGGCTCATCGGCAATGTGGTGAGCAGTCTCAAACATGCCTGGGCCTTCCGGCCGGGGTCCCTCACCAGCTACCTGTTCCGCGTCTGGCGGTTTTTCCTCAAATCCAACCTGTACGTGGCCCTGGGCGCCGGCTGCCTGAGCTACGTGTCCTCGCTGCTCCAGGGGGTGTGGCCGGACATCACCTATTTCCTGGTGGCCTTTTTGTACGTCTATGCCATGCACATCCTGAACCATTTTACGGACGCGGCCTCCAAACTCAACGACCCGGTGCAGACCATGTTTTACGGGCGGCACCGGCGGTTTCTCCTGGTGACCGGGGTCCTGTCGTCCCTGGCCTCGCTGGCCCTGGGGATTTACCTCGGGCTGGGAGGCCTTTGCCTTTATCCTGGTGATGAGCTTTCTGGGGATCTTTTACAACCTGAAGCTGATTCCCGGCCGCCTGGCGGCCTCCACCCGCATTGCCCGCCTCCGGGAAATTCCGGGTTCCAAAACCGTGTTCACCGCCCTGGCCTGGGGCGTGCTGGCGGCGCTGATTCCGGTGGTGTGCTCCGAAGAACGGGTGTCGGTGGCCACCATCGTGGCCTTTTTCTTTGTGGCCGGCCTGGTCTTCATCCGCACCGGGCTTTTTGAGATCTTGGCCATCGAAGGGGACCGGGTGGTGGGCAAGGAAACCCTGGCCATCGCGCTGGGGCCGAAGCGCACCCTGGACCTTCTTTCCGTGGGGGCCGCGGTCCTCATTATCATGCTGCTGGCCACCGCCTGGGCCGGGCTTATCCCGCCTTTGGGCTATGTCCTGTCCCTGTGCGGCCTCTACGCCCTGGGCTACCTTACCCTATACCGCTTCGACCTCATGGAATCCGGCCTCTTCCTTGAATCCCTGGTGGAAGGCAACATGATCCTGGCGGGCCTCCTGGCCTTCCTGCTGGATCCCCACCACGGGCCTTTTCAGGTCTTGTAAGTCTGTCCCTCCTTCTTTTTTTTCGGCAGGCGGGGCGAATTTCAACCCCGCCTTCCTCTGAATACCGAGTTAAGACCTCTGCGAAAAGGATTTTTGTCATCCTGAGCGAAGCGAAGGATCTCCTATTCTCAGAGATTCATGAGATTCTTCGGTCGCTTCCCTCCCTCAGAATGACAGTCTGGATGACTTTCGCAGAGGTCTCGAGTTGCGTTCTATGAGCAATTGCTCATAGCCGCAGGTTCAGCCTGTGCCTCCGTTTGGCTGCAAACTGAGACCTCCGCAAACGTCCTTAAAGCCCTTCCGGGGAGAAAATCCAAGAAGGGATGTAATTATAGGAAGTTGCCGTCGACACCCGCGACTCTTTATGGACATTTGCCAGGATCCAATTCGGAGGCCATATTGGCGAAATTAAGAAAAACCCGAAAAGATTCGATATGTTGGAGCGGGGCTCGAACACTAGCGCTCACTGCCGTGGGGACCTGCCTATCCCCAAAAAGCGGCCAATCGGGGCGAACAATACAAAAATTTGAACCACTAGAAAAATTTTTGAATTTTTTTGTTGACAAATGTGTCGGGCCCAAATAATATGCCGGCAAGCAGGTGAACGTGCAAAAGGGGGTGATACAGGCACAGGGGAAAACACCAGTTATTACCAGAGGTTCTAAAAAAGGGGAAATGGTAACTCGACAAACCTAATTTAGGGGGGATAACATGAAAAAAATAATCGTCTTTTTAACCGTGGCAGCCCTGCTGGCCATCCCGGTTTCCTCCATGGCCGCCAAGGCCGGTGACTGGGAACTCGTAGGCTACACCAAACTGGAAACTTTTTGGGACAGCGTGTGCTGTCAACAAAAACCTCTCCGGCCCGCTCAATCGCGCTAATGCGCCTCAGCCCAATAACCAAGGCCGTCTGAAGTTCACCGCCCAGTCATCCCGGTTCGGCTTCAAAATCAAGGGTCCGGATGTCCTCGGGGCCAAGACTGAAGGCTACATCGAAATCGATTTCGATTCCAACCAGGACGGCAGACAGAGCGCTTCCAACTCCTACATTCCCCGTATGCGCCATGCCTGGTTCCGGATGGACTTTGGGAGCTGGCAGTTGCTCATGGGTCAGTACTGGGGCGTGTTCTGCGACTTCTATCCTGAAACCGTCAATGACGGCCCTTACCAGAACCATGGTCAGGCCACCCAGCGGATTCCCCAGATCCGGGTAACCTTCAAGCCCGACATGGGGAAATCCCCCTGGACCTTCTCCGCCTTGGCGGGCGCGGCCTATGACCCGGCCGGTGACAATGCCACCGCCGCCGCTTTTGGTGTGCTGCCCGGCTCGGAAGCCGCGGCCAACTACTCCGGCGCGGCTGCCGCTCTGCTGGGCCAGAGATCAATGATGCCCCAGTTCCAGGCCCAGGTCATCTTCGAAAAAGACCTGTACGGCAAAGCGGCCTATGCCGGCCGTCCCCGGGGGTTTGTGGCTGACTTCGGCTTCGGCATTCAGCACATTCAGTACATGAGGGGCCAGCTGGCCGGTCCGGCCACTTGGGGTTTCAACGGCTTTGACGCCATCGGCGCCAGAGCCCTGGTGCAGAAAGACACCCAGACTCTGACCCCCTGGTGTGTCCAGGGCACTTTGTTCATTCCGATCATCCCCACCAGGACGGAAAAACTGGCGGGCACGGCTTCCATCACCATCCAGGCCCAGATCGGTCAGGGCTTCAGCTTCTACGGCAACGGCACCGACGGGGACAACTCCTTCTTCGTGTATGACGCCCCGGCCTTCATCGGCGTCCCCACTCTCGGGAACCCGAACCTGAACGGCTTCCCGAACTTTGTTAACTACAACCAGGTCGTCAACTACAAGCGCCGTCTGGTGTCCAAATACGGCGGCTACATCCAGGGCCAGTACTACTTCACTGAGCAGTGGTACGTGTCCGGCGTCTACGGCTTCGCTAAGGCCTATGGCGTGCCCCGGGGCAGGAACTTCGGCATCAATCCCGGCGGCGTGGCGGGCACCTTGGCCTCCAGCCAGGATCCCGGCAACCTGGAAAACTACGCGTACGCCACCAGCAACGACCAGTCCATGTTCACCCAGGAAGCTCAGATCAACCTGTTCTTCGTGCCTCAGAAGAACTTCAAGTTCGGTCTGGGTTACTCCTTCATGAACACCAAGTACTTCCAGAACACCGTGATTGGCTCCAACGACAAGATCAATGGCTACAACCACAGTGTGCGGTTTGGCGGCTGGTTCTTCTTCTAAGCTGAAAACCGGTTGACACAAACGGAGCCCACAGGGTAATATCCCTGTGGGCTTTTTGTTTTTTGAAGCGGGAGCATGGGCTTACACCCTGTGAAAAATGTATTCTGCAAAGCCCACAGTAAAACTTAGTTACCAATTTCATAACTACTTTAATGTATTGATGATATTGGGGAGTTCGGGAATCACTTCCCCCTCACCCTGACCCTCTCCCCCATCGGGGGAGAGGGGATAAAGCAAGATCCCTGGAGGCCCTCCCTCTCCCCCCAGCGGGGGGAGAGGGCTGGGGTGAGGGGGGCCAAAGGATTATTCGTTACCATATTGATGAAATCGTGTACTTAGGTTCTTTATAACCAAGAAACAAAACCTGTAGTTAAAAGAAGTCTGGAGAGGTGGTAATGCGTTCACCTGAGAAAAACCTTTTGTCCCTCATGTTTTTTCTGGCGTTGGCCGCGGTCCTGATGCTCACCGGCTGCAGCAAGGCCAAGGACACCTGGCGAAGGGTGTCCGGCTCCCGGGCCCCGGAGGCTGACCTGGAGGCCGAGGCTAAAAATCCTCCGGAGTCCGTGCAGGAAGAAATTGCCATTGAAGGCAAGCCCTGGGTAAAAAGCAGAAACCCGAATTACCTGTTACTCCCTGGGGAGCCCGAATTTATCTACGCGGAGAAGGGCAAGGAGTTTAAAGGCTTATCCGATATGATCAAAGCCTCCGTAGCCAGAAGTATGGGCATAGATCCCAAATCCAAGCAGTCCAGGGGCGTCCCGGAAGAAAAGGTCAAAGAGATGGTCAAGCAGGAGGTGGACCGCATTCTCAGGGAACAGGGGCTGAGGGCTTTCCATTCCCAGGACAAGGCCCGCGCCTCGGGGGTTGTGGGTCGCTATGTGGGTATCCACCCCAACCCCGAAAGCTCCAGGGGGATGGAAGGGCCGAACCGCACCCTGGCCGCCTCCCTGGCGGATTACCTGGGCCGCCAGAAAGACCTCAAGGTGGCGGGTCCGGACAAGGTGAAGGCCGCCCTGGGCCAAACCCAGACGACCGGAGCCTTGCATCAGCGCCAGAATCTCCAGGCCCTGGGGAACAATCTGGGAATCCAGGCTGTGATCCTGACCGGGGTGGTGCCGGCCTCCGGCAAGAATCCCAATTTCCTGGTCCTGGAGACCTATGACACCTTCAAGGGCATCAAGACCGACGGCATTGCCTATCCGGTGGAAGGGCGGGTGGATATGGCGGCCATGCAGAACTTCGTCAGGAACAATGCCCTCCGGTTGTCTGCTTCACTCGTGGACGTGGACTGGTTCGGCCGGGTGGAGTTTGTCAAAGAAGGGAATGTCTACCTGAGCCTCGGGGACGCCACCGGCCTCAAGGTGGGTGACCGCCTGAAGGTGGTGACTCCGGGACAGGAGGTGGTCAATCCCTCCACCAAGGCCCCTCTCGGTTTTACCGGGGACCAGAGCCAGGGTGAACTGAGAATCACGGAGTTGCTGGGCAACACCGGCGCGGTGGCCCAGGTGCTGAGCGGCGGCCCCTTCAAGCCCAACGATAAGGTGAAGGCGGTGCGGTAAGACGGTTTTCGGTTTTCGGTTTTCGGTTTTCGGTTTTCGGTTTTCGGTTTTCGGTTTTCGGTTTTTTTCGGAAAATTATGTAATTTTTCTGGAAAGGCTTCTGATCATTTTTCTGATTCTGTCAAGCTTTTTTAAAAAAATGTTTAGTTCATCTTCTTCAAGATAACCTATGGCATTGGAGATAATTAATTGAGTCTCCAGTTCAGCCATTGACCCCAAAGCAATGCCCAAAAATTGTTTAAATTCTTTTGAAGAGTTTCTGCCCTGCCCTTCAGCTATATTTGAGGGTATCGAAACCGCAGCTCTTCGTATTTGATTAGTCAGGCCATATATCTCGGTAGATGGGAACTTTTCAGTGACAATATACATATCCTTCACGAAATCTATTGATAACTTCCAAACCTCCAGATCCTGATAAGATCTCGATTTTTGCATACTTTCATATTTTCCTTTAGCCGAAAACCGAAAACCGAAAACCGAAAACTTTATCAAAAAATTCTCTCCATCCCCCCCATATACGGCCTCAGCTTCTCGGGAATCACCACGCTGCCGTCCTCCTGCTGGTAGTTCTCCAGGATGGCCACCATGGTGCGGCCCACGGCCAGGCCGGAGCCGTTTAAGGTGTGCACCAGTTCCGTGCCCTTGGCCCCTTTGCGCTTAAAGCGGATTTCGGCGCGCCGGGCCTGATAGTCGGTGAAATTGCTGCACGAGGAAATTTCCCGGTAACGGTCCTGGCCGGGCAGCCAGACCTCGATGTCGTAGGTCTTGGCCGCGGCAAAGCCCATGTCGCCGGTGCACAGGACCACCACCCGGTAGTGCAGGCCCAGTTCCTGGAGAATCTCTTCCGCGTCTTTCAGCAAAAGCTCCAGCTCCTGGTAGGAGGTCTCAGGCCGGGTGAATTTCACCAGTTCCACCTTGTCGAACTGGTGCTGGCGGATGAGGCCCCGGACGTCCTGGCCGTGGGAGCCCGCTTCGGACCGGAAGCAGGGGGTGTAGGCGGTGTAGCAGATGGGCAGGTCTTCTTCCCGCAAAATCTCCTCCCGGTGGATGTTGGTCACCGGCACCTCCGCGGTGGGCGCCAGGTAGAAGTCCCGGCCCTCGAGCTTGAACAGGTCGTCCTTGAATTTGGGGAGCTGGCCGGTGCCCCGCATGGAGTCGGCATTGGTCATGAAGGGGGGCCAGACCTCGGTATAGCCGTGCTGGCGGGTGTGCATATCCAGCATGAAGTTGATGAGGGCCCGCTCCATGAGGGACCCGGCCCCCTTGAGGAGGGCGAAGCGGGCCCCGGTGATCTTGGCGGCCCGCTCAAAATCCAGGATGCCCAGGGCCTCCCCTATATCCCAGTGGGCCTTGGGCTCGAAGGTGAAACGGGGCGGGGCGCCCCAGGTTTTCACCACGGGGTTGTCATCCGCTGGAGGCCCCCAGGGGGACGCTGGCGTCGGGGAGGTTGGGGAGGGTGAGGAGAAAATCCTTCACCCAGGGATCGTGCTTGTCGGCCTCCGCCTCCCATTCCTTGATTTTCTGGTTGATTTCCTTGACCTGGTCCATCAGGGGCTGGGCTTCGGCGTGGAGGCCCGCCTTTTTCTTTTTTCCCACCTCATCGGACAGGGTGTTGCGCTTGTGCCTGAGTTCGTCGATTTCGATTAAGGCGCGGCGCCTATCTATATCCTTGTCGAAGAATTCGTTGAGAGAAATGTTAAGGCCGCGATTCCGCAAGGCCATTTCAACCTTTCCGATATTATCCCGGACAAATTTCAGATCCAGCATGATGGGTTCTCCAGACTAGCTGATTTGGTGGGCGGTGCCCACCCCACGCTTTAAAGCCTATAGCTTAAGGCTTATAGCTCTTAATCCTCGCCAAGACCCTCCTTGATTTCCTCCAACAGGCGCACCAGGCCGTTAGCATTCTGGCGCTGAATGAAATAGAGGATGTCGGCCACCGCGTCGTCCAAGGCCCGCAAGGCCGGCCGGTTGGCGGGATTGGCCAGTTGGATGCAGGCATACAGTTGGGCGTCCTGGCTCAAGAGGCGCTTGGCCAGGCGGTGCAGGGTGTCAAAGGTGGGCGTGGAATAATCCTCCAGATCCTGATGGGAGATGCCCAACTGCAGGATGGCTTTTTCCAGGGCGATGAGGACAAAGTGGGACAGGCCCTGGACCACGGCCATGAGGCGGTCGTGCTCCGTGGCGCTGGTGACTTTGACCTTGGCCCCGGCTCCCTCCAGGAGGTTTTTGAGCCAGTTGAGCCAGCGCTCCCCCCGGCCGGGGCACAGGACCACGGTGCGGCCGGCAATGCTTTTTTCTTTGGGACCGAAAAGGGGATGGGTGCCCACCACTTCGCCGGGGAAGGCCTTGAGCATGGCGTCCAGGGGGCGCTGCTTCACGGAGGTGACGTCCATGAGCGCGGCCTCCGGGCGCAGGTGAGGGGAGATCTCCCTGGCGATGTCCACCACTTTGGGGATGGGCACCGAGAGGATCACCACATCGGCCTGGGCCGCCACTTCCTGGGGGGTCTCCCGGGTGTCCAAGTCCGCGGTGAGGACGGTGTGGCCGTGCTCGGTGAAAAAACGCTGAAACCAGCGGCCCATCTGTCCGGAACCGCCGATAAGGGCAATGGTCACGTGATTCATGCGATGGCTTTCTGCCTTAAGAGAAAGTCGGCCAGGGTCAGGCGCACCATGGCCTCCAGCACCGGGACGATGCGGGGAATGGCGCTGACGTCGTGGCGGCCTTTGACCTTGAGGCGGCGGGCCTGGCCGTGGAGGTCAATGGTGTCCTGCTCCCGGAAAATGGAGGGGATGGGCTTCACCGCGGCCCGGACCACAATCTCGTCGCCGTTGCTGATGCCCGCCAGGATGCCCCCGGCGTGGTTGCTGGCAAACCCGGCCGGCAGGATGGGGTCGTTGTGTTCTGAGCCCAGCAGGCGGGCCGCGGCGAAGCCGGAGCCGACCTCCACCCCCTTGACCGCGCCCACGGACATGAGGGCCTGGGCCAGGGCCGCGTCCAGCTTGTCGAAGACAGGCTCGCCCAAGCCAGCCGGGGCGCCTGTGACCCGCACCTCCACAATCCCGCCGAGGGAGTCGCCCTGGGCCTGAATCTCCTTTACCCTGGCGGCCATGAGGGGCACCGCCTCCGGGTCGGGGCAGGCAAAGGGATTTTCCCAGATTGCGGTTTCCTCCACCCGCTTGGTGGTCACTCCGCCAAATTCCACGGTATAGGCTAAAATGTTTATGTTTCGGGTGTCTAGAATTTTTTGGGCCACGGCCCCGGCGGCCACCCGGGCCGCGGTCTCCCTGGCCGAAGCGCGCCCGCCCCCCCGGTAGTCGCGCAACCCGTACTTGGCCTGGTAGGTGAAATCCCCGTGTCCGGGGCGAAAGACCTCTTTGAGGTCCTCGTAGTCGCGGCTGCGCACGTCACGGTTATAAATCACCAGACTGATGGGGGTGCCGGTGGTCAAGCCCTCGAAAACCCCGGACAATATTTCCACCCGGTCAGGCTCCTGGCGGGAGGTGGCATGGGCCTGGAGACCGGGTCGGCGGCGAGCCAACGCTGCATCGATGTCCGCGGCGGTCAGGGGCAGGCGGGGAGGGCAGCCGTCAATCACCGCGCCTAAAGCCTGTCCGTGGGATTCGCCCCAGGTGGTGACCCGAAAGACCTTGCCGAAGGTGTTGCCTGCCATGGTGCTCCTGTGGAAATAAGCTGTAAGCTCTATGCTATAAGCTGTAAGCCAAAAAGCAGAGGGGTTTTCTACGACTTCAAATTTAAAGCATAAGGCTTACAGCTTAAAGCTATCTATCTTTAATAACTGCCAAAATATGTTTTACTATCTGGTCAATGGAAAGCCCTGCGGTATCAATTACAAGATGCGCCGCGGCCCGGTACAGGGGCTCCCGTTCGGCCAGGACCCGGGCCATTTCCGCGGCGGGGTCCTCACCGGTAAGGCTGGGGCGAAATTCCCCGCTCCCCAGGTCCTGCCGCAGCCTTTGGGCTTAAGGTGGCCGGATCGGCAGTCAGCCAGATGACCAGGCCATGCTCCCTGAGGATTGTAACATTTTCCGGGTCCAGGACCACCCCGCCGCCGGGGGCCAGCACCTGTCCCGACAGCTTGCCGTAATGGGCCACCAGGGCCTTTTCCCGCCCGCGGAACCCCGGCCAGCCCTCCGCCGCGACAATAGCCGCAATGGTGCGGCCTGCCTGGGCCACCAGCACCTCGTCCAGGTCCACAAAGGGGCGGCCCAGCGTCTGGGCCAGGGCTTTGCCCACCGAGGTTTTGCCGCTGGCCCGGCCGCCGATGAGGACCAGGTTGCGGTTATGGTCCAGATGAAATGAGGACGCCACTATTCGAGTTCCAAGTTTCGATTTTGAAAAGTTTCGAGACCCGAGGGTGCATCTCGCACCCCATAACAGATTTTCATTTTCGGCGGCGCACTAATACCATTGTGCAGGCAACCGACTATTAATCGTAGGGGCACGGCTTGCCGTGCCCGAGCGCAGGCTTAGCCTCGCGGCTACATGATTAATGCCAGTTGAAAGTGACTATGGTATGAGTTGGCCATGAAAGTTTAACCCGCGTCGGCACAGGCCGGGAAGCCTGCGCCACCACTTATGCAACCCGCCAGCAAGGCGCGGTCACAGATAAAAAAGGTGAATGATGGTAAACAGTTGTGCTGTAAAGATTAGCCGGATTTCGGGCTGGAATGAAGGTAAGAAAGGATCCTGCGCCGGGGCAGGGCGGGGCTTGTACTCAGATATAATCTTCGTTGTTAATATTAATTTAGCTTATTAACAGAGAACAGAAAACGGTAAAATCAGGGCTCAGCGCTACCATTTTCCCAGGAGGATCAAGCCCCCGATGACCACAAAGGCCACGCCCGCAGCCTTTTTAATGATGTGCGGCGGCACATATTGGGACAAGACGCCGCCCACGAGCACCCCCAGAAGGGTGGCCAGGCACAGGGCGGAGCAGGCCCCGGCCAAAACCGCCAGAGGGGTTCCTTTGTCTGCGGTGAGGGTGAGAGCCGCGAGCTGGGTTTTATCGCCCATCTCGGCCAGGAAGATCGTGCCGAAGGTGACCCAAAAAACCTGCCAGTCCATTATGTGAAAAGCTCCTTAGTGCTCTATTTTTTCCTGCGGCTGGCCGCCAAACGGGGGCCGCTGGCCACCTGCCCCGCTGCCAGGAAAAACACTTCACCTTCCCGGGCGCCATCCACGTTTAACATGCTGCCGGAGGAGGCCGCCAGTTGCCGAGCCCGGCTGATAATTTTGCGCACCTGTTCATCGGGGCGGGAGGGGTCATGATGGGTTAACAGCAGGGTTTTAACCCCGGCCTCCAGGGCCAACTGCACCGCCTCCGCATAGGTGGAATGGCCCCAGCCGCGGTGCCACGAGACCTCCTCCGGCAGGTACTGGGCATCGTGAATCAGGAGGTCGGCGCCCTTGCAGAACTTGACAAAATCCTGAAACCGGTAGCCGCCGTCCAACCCAAGTTCATTGTCGGTAAAGAAAACCATGGTTTGGCCATTTTCCTGGAAGCGGAAACCCAGGCAGCCCTGGGGGTGATTCAGAGGTATGGAGTCAATGTGAGCATCTTCAAAAAGGAGAGGGCTGCGGGCCACTTTGTTCACAAAGCTGATGTGGGCTTTCAGTTGCTCAAATGCCACCGGGAAAAAGCCGTCTCCCATGTGGTCATCAAACACCCGCTTTAACGCCTGGAAGGCCAGAGGCCAGCCGTCTATCTGGATTTCCGAGTCCTCCCGGTAAATGGGGAAAAAAAACGGCAGGCCCAGGAGGTGGTCCCAATGATTGTGGGTCAGGAGCAGGTGGAGGCGGACGGTGTAAACCGAGGTTTTCAGGTGCTCACCCAGGAGGCGGATGCCGGTGCCGCCGTCAATGACGATGCGCCTGCCGGATTTCAGCACCACTTCGAGGCAGGTGGTGTTGCCGCCGAATTCCAGGGTGGAAGGTCCAGGAGAGGGAATGGAACCCCTGGCGCCCCAAAACCTGATTTCCATGTGCCTGCCTCCTTTAGCAGGGTAAGCCTAACAGATATATCAAGCCCGGAAAATTATGGTTGCCCCTCGCAAGCATGGCGGCCGCGTCACGATTCACCCAGCGCCCAGGGGTGGCGTTCCCTGGCCAACCAGGCATCCGCCAGGCCGAAGCAGCCGGTGAGCATCATGTCGCCCAGGGGCGCGGCCATCACTCCGGGCCAGCCACGGGCCAGGGCCCGCTTAGGGCCGGTGATCACCGTAAAGGCAAAAGGCCTTTCCCGGGGATAATCCGGGTGAATGGCGCAGCCGTGGCCGTTGTCGGTAAAAATCTCTTCGTGCCGCAATTCACCGGCCTGAAACCGGCTCAAGTGCCCTGCCAGCTTGTCCGGGGTCAAAAGGCCCGTGTGGTGCTCATAGATGCCGAACACGCGGTCTTCACGGATCAAGGCCGCAAAGGTGTGGGCGTTTCCCACATTGACCACGGTCAGGCCGGTTTCCCGTTGTTGCTTGGCTTCAGGATCAAGCAGGGCCCCCCGCATGCCCGCGGTGCAGGTGTCCATGAGCAGCGCGCCGGGGAGGGCCTCAGCCACAGCCCGCATCCGGGTAAAGCACTCGGGCGGCACCTGGAAAGCCAGGTCGGACAACCTTCCTCCCCGGTCCAGCATATCCCGCCATTGCTGAAAGCGGAACTCCCGATTACTGGCATTGGGGCTGAAACCGTGATCCTGCACCGCCACCGCAAAATAAGCCGGGAAGGGCACCTCATAAGCGCTCAGCACTGCTTTGAGGGCCTCTAGGTCAACGTCTCCCAAAACCACGGGCACAGCCTCGACAGGAGGATGTTCTGTGCAGGATACCCCCCAACCCATGATAATGTCAATATTGTCGTGCAGGGTCAGGACCGCCTGGGGCGAGGCATAGACCTGCAGGCCCTGGGCCAGATGCCGGCGCACCGCGCTGGTGACCGGCCCTCCCCCCATGAGGCGGCCGGTGAGAAAGACGGGTCGGCCTTCAGCAGTGAGACGGCGCAGGCGCCGGGCGACAATCTGAGTGGGGGCGGGCAACACCAGCTTCACCGCGTTTTCCACGGACTGGCCGGGCTCCCAGAGGAAGATATCCTGGGTGCCGCCGCCCACATCCACGGCCAGAAGTGCTCCTTCAGACATTCCGTTCCTCAGCCTCCGCGGCTGCATCCAGCGCCAGATGCAAGGCCGCGCGGCGGCCCGCCCGGAAGGGCTGGGACCCTTGGGCCGGCTGCCATTTCAAGGAAAAAAGTTCATCAGAAACTATAAGAAGCGCGGCCGCAGCAATCCCGCGAAAACGGGCCACTGCCAGCAGGGCCGCCAATTCCAGGTCGATGCCCAAAACGCCTTGTTCCTGGCAGGATTTCACCAGGCTTTTGGTTTCTCGATAAAACGCGTCCGTGGACCACACCGGTCCGGTGTGCCAGGGTATCTCTTGCTTCCTGAGGCTTGCCGCCAGAAGCTCATACAGGTCCGGGTGGGGTAAGATTTCTCCCGCCTCCGGGCCATAGTGGGGCGAGGTGCCGTCCCCCGGCATGGCGCGGCTGGGGACAATCAGGTCGCCGATGCGCACCTGGGACGCTAAAGACCCGCACCAACCCAGCATCAGGACTCGCTTGGCCCCCAGGGCAATGAGCTTTTCCAGGACCATGGCCGCGTAGGGCGCGCCAAGGGCCGGCGCGGTCACCGTGAGGGGAGCGCCTTCCCAGAGACCGGCCCGGCAGGCGCAGCCCCAAAACTGACGAGGGGCATCCTGGGCCTGGGCCAGGCGGCACAGGGCCTGGTAATCCGGTTGGGTGAAGGTCATGACCACGGTGGGGGTGACGGGCTCTTCACCCGGCTCCCGGCTCGGGTGGATGATGGCTTCCTGGTCCTCGGGAACGCTGCTTGTTCTCATTATGGCGCCATCAACGCGCCGGACCCTTGGCAGACCAGAGATCACCCTACTGTTAGGCTTCATAGATAATGTGGTATTAAAATCCGGGGTTTTATTTCCCCCCTTTTTTAAAGGGGGGCCAGGGGGGATTTGCCGTAACCCCTTACAAATCCCCCTAAATCCCCCTTTAGAAAAAGGGGGACTTTGGACGTCAATTTGAGGGTCAAGCCTGAATTTACACCATTCAATTTATGAAGCAAGAAACAAACCTTTCTTCCCGTCTTCCTGCATCAGGCGGAACGCCGCGCTCCCCTGAATTTCCAGACAAAATACGCCAGTCCGGCCAACAGGCAGGCCAGCACCACGTAGTCCAGGATATGGGTATACTGCTGGATGAGGCGCCAGTTTTCCTTGAGGCGCACCCCGCAATAGGTGAGAAAGCCGTTCCACAGGGTGGCCCCCACCGCGGTGTATAGGAGAAAAGGCGCCAGGGGCATGCGGGCCAGCCCCGCGGGGATGGAAATCAGATGGCGCACCACCGGGATGAAGCGGGAAATGAAGATGGTGATGCTGCCGTAGCGGTTAAAGAAATTTTTGGTCCATTCCAGGTGGTGGGGGTTCAGGAACAAATACCGGCCGTAGCGCAAGACCACCGGCTCTCCCAGCACGCCCATGCCGTAGGACAACAGCGACCCCACGATGGAGCCCAGGGTGCTGGCCACCATGACCCACACCCAGTCAAAATGCCCGGTGAAAATGAGGAACCCCGCAAAAGGCATGACCAGTTCGCTGGGCACCGGGGCAATCATGCTCTCCAGGGTCATGAGGATAAAGACGCCGATATAGCTGCACTTTTGGATGATGGCGGTGTTATAGTTGCAAAGAGTTTCGGTAATGCCCATATGCGTTAGGTTTCTCCCAATTCCCGCTGGTGCAACTCCTTTTCCACCTGGGCTTCCTGTGCGGCTAACGCCTGGCTTAGGCCCACCGGATACTGGGGTGGATTTTCCAGGGCCTTATAGGCCTCGGGGAGGAGTTGGTATTGTTGTTGAAAATAGTCCCGGCTTTCCTGGAGGGAGGGCGGAGGCCCGAGCAAAACGCCGTTTTTCATGACCCGTTTTAGCAGAGGCATGCCCTCGGTGCAAGATTCTTCCCGCAGAGCAATGACGTCGCCGGACATGCGGCTTTTATCGTCAAAGCTGCGCCAAACTTGCTTTTTATCCACCAGGGTCACCTTGCCGGTGGACAGTTTCATGACCGGGTGGCCGGCGTATTTCACCAGTTTGTAGGCAATGTCGAAATACGGGGCATCCGCGGACACCCCAATCTTGGTGCCCACTGCGAAACTGTCGATGAGGCCGCCGGCCGCCAGCACCTCGGCGATTTTCATCTCATCGAAGCCGCCGCTGGCCAGGATGGTCACATAATCCAGACCCTCCTGGTTCAGGACCTGCCGCACCTTCTTGCTGATGGCGGCAATGTCCCCCGAATCCAGGCGCACGGAGCGCAGGCGCTCGCCCCGGCTCTCCATCTCCTGGCCGACCCGGGCGGCCTTGCGGGCCCCCTCGACGTCGTCATAGGTATCGACGAGCAGGGTGGTGATGTGGGGAAAATTTTTGGCAAAGACCCGAAACGCCTCGATTTCCTCGTGAAAGCTGGTGATGTAGGAGTGGGCCATGGTCCCGAAGATGGGGATGTCATACAATTTCCCCGCCAGGACATTGCTGGTGCCGGTAAAGCCCGCCAGATATGAGGCCCGGGCCACCTTGAGGCCGGCATCGCTGCCCTGGGTGCGCCGCAGGGAAAAGTCGATGAGGGGCCGCCCCTGAGCCGCCTGCACCGAACGGGCCGCCTTGGAGGCGATGAGAGTCTGGAGATTGACCGCGTTGATGATGAAGGTTTCCACCAACTGGGCCTCGATGATGGGGGCGCTCACTTCCAGAAGAGGTTCGTCCTTGAAAAAAATGCTCCCCTCGGGCAGCGCATAGACTTCGCCGGTGAAACGCAGGTCTTTTAGGTATTCCAGAAACGGCGCCCGAAACAGTCCAGTTGATTCCAGGAAAGCCAGGTCCGGCTCGTTGAAATGCAGGGTGGCCAGGAATTCCAAAGCTTCAGAGAGCCCCGCGGCCACAAAATACCCGCGATTTTTCGGGTACTTGCGGATGAAGAGGCTGAAGGTGGCCTCCTCGTTCATACCCTGGTCGAAATAGCAGGCGGCCATGGTGAGCTGGTACAGGTCCGTGAGCAGGGCCAGCCGTTCTCCTAAGGGCGCTTGGGGCATGGGTAAATGGTATTCCCTTATTAAAAGCTTTTCCTTAACTAGATAATTTTACCTTTAATTTTCCTGATTTTCCAATAAAGAAAAGGGCCGGGCCTCAACCCCGGGAAAAAACGTCGGCTGTCAAGTCAAGCCGTTCCCCGGCCTGGAGGCGGTAATAGCCCAGGGCCGCAACCATGGCCGCGTTGTCGGTGCACAGGGAGAGGGGGGGTAAAAAGAGGTCCACGCCGCTTGCCGCGGCCCGGTCCTGGAGGACCCGGCGCAGACGGCCGTTGGCGGCCACGCCGCCGCATACCGCCAGACTCCGGCAGCCGGTGAGGTTCCATGGCCTCCCAGGCCCGGCTCACCAGGCTCTCCACCACCGCTTCCTGAAAGCTGGCCGCGAGATTAGCCCGGGAGGATTGGTCCTGGAGAATTTCCGGGTGTTTTTTAAGGACATAGGCCACCGCGGTCTTGAGGCCGCTGTAACTGAAGGTGAGGGGTTCTTTGGCGATGCGGGGCCGGGGCAGGTCGAAGGCCTGAGGATTGCCGCTTTGGGCCAGGGCTTCAATGACCACGCCGCCGGGATAGCCCAGGCCCATGAGTTTGGCCACTTTGTCAAAGGCTTCCCCCGCCGCGTCGTCCCGGGTGCGGGAGAGGAGATTCATGGACAGGAGACTCTCCACCCGGTACAGGTTGGTATGGCCCCCAGACACCACCAGGGCCACAAAGGGAAAGGGGGGAACAGCTTCAGTGAGCCACAGGGCGGCGATGTGGGACTCCAGATGGTGGACTCCGGCCAGGGGAATCTGCAGACTATAGGCCATGGCTTTGGCCACGGCCATACCCACCACCAGGGCCCCGATGAGGCCGGGGCGCTGGGTGGCCGCCAGACCGTGCACCTCCTGGAGGCTAACCCCGGCCTGGTCCAGGGCTCCCTGGATCACCGGCGCGATATTTTCCAGGTGGCGCCGGGCCGCCAACTCCGGGACCACGCCGCCATACACCGCGTGCAGCTCAAACTGGGTGGCCACCACACTCCCCAACAGGCGCCGCCCGTCCTCCACCACCGAGGCCGCGGTCTCGTCACAGGATGTCTCGATTCCTAAGATCAGCATAGTTGATGGGCAAGCTCTCTTGGGGGAGGGGGCTAAGGGGCAGTGGCCCCTTACCCCCTCCCCCAAGCCCCCACCCCCAATCCCTTTATCAATACTTTAGGAAGGCTTCCAGCAAGTCCCCGCGCGGGCAGGATGCCCGTGCTACCGGCAGAAGACCGGAGCGCCGCTTTCTATTCTCGTTCCCCAGCCCAGGCACTGCTGGGGCACATCAAAATGTCGTTTTCGAAGGTCTCCAAAGAAATGTAGGGTGCGCTCTGCGCACCACGTTGGCGGGCAGGGACGCCCGCCAACGCAGTTTTCATGCCAAGTTGCAATCTCAGAGCAATCTTTTGTAGCCGCAGGCTTCAGCCTGCGCCTGCACAGGGTGGAAAGCCTGTGCCACCGTTTGACCGCCAAACGCTATCAGTAAAGGGAACGCAGAGTGCGCAAATGCAACTGCTTGAAACCAAACAATAATTTTTATCAAAATAACCGCTTCTGACTGGGTTTCTTGGCTGGTTCTTCCAAGTCCTGATGTTCCAGGAGGGCTCCATCCGCCAGGATGTGCTGCACTTCTGCGCCCCGGGCCTCAAGTTCCGGAGCCAAGAGCTGGCCCCGGTGGCAGCGGGCCGGGTCGACTTCGGCGCACAGCACACAAACCCGGGCCTGTCTGGCTTCCTCCAAAAGCTTTGCCATTCCCTCCCGGAACTGGGGCCGGGCCCGGATATACTCCCAGACCAGCTCGTCGGCCAGGGGCCGGTCCGGATCCTGGGGTTTGCCGCCCAACTCCTTACCCAGAAAAATATAGCGGATGCCGGCCTCCGCCAAAAGGTCCATGAGCGCGTCCCGGTTGAATTGGGGGTTGTAGCGGCTAGAAGGCTTGCTGCGCACGTCGGCCACCACGTCGATGCCATGGGATGTCAGCAGCTTGACAAATTCATCCCCGGAATGAGTGCTGTGGCCGATGGTGTAGATGAGCATGAGGAAATAGCGGTGCCTAACGCGCACCCTACATTTATTTTTCTGGCGATGAGACTGTGACCAACGGTTTGAGTTGGACCAGCTTTTTTTGGCCAATCCCATACACTGCCAGGAGGTCCTCAACTTTTTTGTAGGAACCCCGGGACTGGCGGTGCTGAATAATGCGCTGAGCCAGGGCGGGGCCGATGCCCGGCAGGGCCTCCAGGTCTTCGGCGGTGGCGGTGTTCAGGTCCAGGGCCAGGCCCAGGGTCAGGAGACGCTCAGCGGGCATGCGCTCCAGGGAAACCTCGCCCTCTGCGGTGATTTCGAGGCGGCTTCCCGGAACGAGGGCGTCATCGGATTTTTCCGCAGTTTGGGGTCCGCCGGCCTGACGCCAAACTTCGGGAAGGGTAGGGGAGGAGGCAAAAGCGTGCACCCCGGGGCGGGCCACCTCACCGCTAACTTCCACAAACACAGGATGGGCAAAGGTCGCCTGGCTCCTCATCGTCAGCCAACCGGGGTTTCCCCGCCAGGCATACAGACAGCACAGGAACCCGGCCAGGAAGAGAACTACGCCAAGTTGGGCGCGGCTGAAAGCAAGCATAATTATCAGTGAGCAGTAAGCAGTTATCAGTCTTTATGAATCACTGACTTTTAATTAGGTGTTTAATTATTGGCATCTGAAACAGGTACAGGCAATAGCATCTTTGTCATCCTGAGCGAAGCGAAGGGTCTCAACTTTTTGAAAAGACAAGATTCTTCGCTTCGCTCAGAATGACAATTTTGTAAAATAAGAAGTTTTGAAATGAGTTGTACTCAATACTCTCTGCTTACTGCTCACAACTCACAGATCACTTGCTCACTGCCCCCCCCTTGGCCCGTTGTTCGTCCTTCAACAGCTTATAGGTGATGCTGTCCACCAGGGCCTGCCAGGAAGCCTCGATGATGTCGTGGGATACGCCGATGGTGCCCCACCATTCGGTGGCGTCCCGTGATTCCACCAGAACCCGGACCTTGGCGCCGGTGCCGTGCATGCCCGGCAGGACCCGCACCTTGTAATCCTCGAGGCTCACCTCCATGAGGCGGGGGTAGAAGCGCACCAGGGCCTTAAGCAGAGCGTTGTAGAGGGCGTCCACCGGGCCCTGGCCCACCGCCGCGGTATGGACTTCGTGGAGGCCCACGTGCACCTTGATGGTGGCTTCCGGCACCGGGGGCTCATGCTCCCCCACTTTCTGGTCGATCACCCGGTAGCTCTGAAGGCGGAAAAAGTCCTTATGTTTCCCCAGCGCGGCCCGCACCAGGAGCTCGAGAGAGGCCTCTGCGGCCTCAAACTGGTAGCCCTGGGCCTCCAGGTCCTTGACCCGCTCCAGGATGAACTTGACGTTGGTGTCGTGGGGCGGCAGGTCCAGGTCCCCCAGGTTCAGGATGGTCTTCAACTTTTTGTAGGCTTCCCGCACCTGGGCATCGTGGGTGCTGGGCTGCAGGCCCAACTCCTGGGCCTTGATGAGGATATTCCCTTGCCTGACAGGTCCGACACCGGGATGCGGCGCACGTTGCCCACTTTTTCCGGGTCAATGTGCTCATAGGCCCGGGGGTTGCGCTTCACCGCGGCGGCGTGGACCCCGCCTTTGTGGGCGAAGGCGCTGCGCCCCACAAAAGGTTGATAGCGGTTGGCCCGCACATTGGCCAGCTCATAGATAAACAGAGAAATCTCCCGCAATTTCGAAAAGGTTGTCGTCGCTGATGCAGTCAACCCCCATCTTGAGCTTCAGGTTGGCAATGATGGAGCAGAGATTGGCGTTGCCGCAGCGCTCGCCCACGCCGTTGATGGTGCCCTGCACCTGGCTGCAGCCCAGTTCCACCGCGGCCAGGGAGTTGGCCACGGCCAGGTCCGCGTCGTTGTGGGCGTGGATGCCCAGGGGGACCTCGGGAAAGCGTTTTTTCACGGTCTTGATAATGCTCACCAGCTGGGAGGTGAGGGTGCCGCCGTTGGTGTCGCACAGCACCAGGATCTCCGCGCCCCATCCACCGCGGCCTGGAGCGTCCTCAGGGCGTAGTCCTTGTCTTCCTTGAAGCCGTCGAAGAAATGTTCGGCGTCGTAGAACAGCTCTTCCACATGGGTCTTGAGGTAAGCCAGGGAATTGGTGATGAGCTCCAGGTTGCGCTCCGGGGTGGTCTGGAGGATTTCCTTGACCTGGAAAAGGGAGGACTTGCCGAAAATGGTGACCACCGGGGCCCGGCTTTTCACCAGTTCCTGCGTGTTGGAATCCTGGTCCGGGGCGCTGTCTTTGTGGTGGGTGGAGCCGAACGCGGCGATGCGGGCCTGCCCCAGGTCGTAGTGGCGGATTTCCGTGAAGAATTCCTTGTCCTTGGGATTGGAGCCGGGCCAGCCTCCTTCGATGTAATGCACTCCCAGTTGAGCCAGCCTTTGGGCCACCCGGATCTTATCCGGCAGGGACAGGGAAAACTCCTCGGCCTGGGTGCCGTCCCGCAACGTGGTGTCGTAGATTTGACCTGGAGCATACTCGCCCCCTAAAGTTTGGAGCGTTTTGGCGGAGATGTCTCAAGTTGAAAGGCATCATGGAGCACCCGCACCGCCAGTTCACGTGAACTTATCTTCAATGACGCAGGATATCTTGATTTCCGAGGTGCTGATCATCATGATGTTGATGCCGGCCTGGGCCATGGCATGGAACATGCGGGAGGCCACGCCGGCGTTGTTGCGCATGCCCACCCCCACGATGGAAATTTTGGCGATGTTTTCGTCGCTCAGCACCTCCCCGGCGCCGACCTCTTGCGGCCACGCCCCTGACGATCTCCAGGGTCTTGGCCAGATCGCCCTTGGGCACCGTGAAGGTGATATCCGCCAGGCCGTCCACGCTGGTGTTCTGAATAATCAGGTCCACCACGATGTTGGCCGCGGCCACCGGCTCAAAAAAGCGCACGGCGATCCCCGGCCGGTCGGGAAGTCTGGTGATGCTGACCCGGGCGTCATTGCGGCTGAAGGCCACACCGGATACCGGAATCGCTTCCATTTCTTCATCCTCCATACAGCACCAGGGTGCCGGGGTGGTTGCTGAAGGTGGAACGCACCCTGAGGGGTACCCGGTACTGCTTGGCAAAGCCCACGGAACGGATTTCCAGGACCTTGGCCCCCAAAGAGGCCATTTCCAGCATCTCGTCGTAGGCGATTTTTTCGAGGAGCCGGGCTTTCTCGCAGACCCGGGGGTCGGTGGTGTAAACCCCGTCCACGTCAGTATAAATCTCGCAGAGGTCCGCTTTCAGGGCCGCAGTGATGGCCACCGCGGTGGTGTCGGAGCCCCCCGGCCCAGGGTGGTGATGTTGCCCACTTCGTCCACGCCCTGGAAGCCGGCTATGGTGACCACCCGGCCTTTTTTCAGCAATTCCTTGATGCGGCCGGTGTCGATCCCGACAATGCGGGCCCGGCCATACGCCCGGTCCGTGTAAATGCAGGCCTGGTGCCCTAAGAGGCTCGTGGCTTCCACGCCCTGGGAGCGCAGAAACATGCAGAACAGGGACACCGTGACCTGCTCGCCGGTGGCCAGGAGCACGTCCAACTCCCGGGGATCGGGAGGGTCGGACAATTCCTTGGCCAGCTTGATGAGCCGGTCCGTTTCCCCGGACATGGCCGACAGCACCACCACCATGCGGTTGCCGTCCATGACGCCCTTCAGCACCCGGTTGGCCACATTGGCGATGCGGTCAGGGTTGGCCACCGAGGTGCCGCCATACTTTTGTACAATGAGTGGCAAGGTTCTGACCTCAAATAGTTTAATAGTATTTTATAGCTCATTCGGGGGAAAAAGGGAAGAACCGGCAGCAGAGGCCTGGGAGCGGGGAAATCTCTTCAGGTTTCGGGTGATGTCTGTATTGAGGGGCGGCTTGACTTTACTTAAGATGTTCCTTCTTGGCCAGGCGGTCAATATCCCAATTAGTCCCGTAGAACTGCACGCCCTGATGGAAGCGGCCCCGGGAGGTAAAGACGGGGCGCATCCAGACCACCCGGCCGTTGACCTCGAGTTGGGTTTCGCCGCCAGGGACTGCGATGGTCATTTTTACAGGCAGATTGGGACCCAGGGCGGCGGTGGTTTCCAGGCGCCCCCCCATGCAGCTCACATCCAACAGCCAGGCATCCTGGGCCGGCTTGCCGTTAATGGCGGTGACGGCCCAGCGCACCGGATAGCGCTGGGCCCGGCGGGGCACCCGGCGCTTGGGCGGCTGGACATTTAAGGGAATGACGCGCATGATCTTTTTCCTTTTAACCGAAAACCGAAAACATTATTACAGTGGCCGACCTCAATATCTTCTCTCACGCCAAGGTGCAAAAGGCGCAAAGAGAAACGAAACCGAAAACCGAAAACCGAAAACCGAAAACAGTATTACAATTTCCCTTGCCGGGCCAGCAGGTCCAATTCCCAAAACGGTGAGAAAAAGTGCAGACCCAGGCGGAAGCGTCCGGGCTTGCCGATGAGGGGCTTAATCCACCTCACCTTACCGGACAGGTGGGTTTCCTTTTCGCCCCAGGGGAAGCGGACCACGAAGGCCAGCGGCACGTTAAGGGCCATGAACTGAGAAATTTCCAGTTGGGCCCCCAGGGAGCTGATGTCCACCAGGTAGGAGTCGGGGGCCGGCCGGCCGTTCACTTCATGAAGGGACAGCCGCACCGGGAACCGCTGCACCTTGCGCTCCACCCGCTTTTGGGCCACAGACATTCAGAACCTCCGGAGTTCCTGCATCAGACTTATCGGCAGATTTCTTGTAAAACCTTAACCATAGAGGCTCAGGCAAAAATAACTCAATACCACCCCTGGTCATTCTGAGCGAAGCGAAGAATCTTGTATTTCCATTGGGTTGAGATCCTTCACTTCGTTCAGGATGACAAAAAAACGACTTCTACAAGAGCCTCCATAGTGAACTCCATTTGGCTCCCTTCTTTTTCCCAACAAAGAATTCCGGCGCCAGCAGCCCGGCTTCATTTATATTTCAAGCGACTCTCAGGAAAGCCGGATTTCATTATTTTTTTCCATTGACGTAAGGGACTTGATGATGGTATGAAGGTTTATTACGAGAAAAAAATCACAAGAAGGAGATCCGTATGTCTGCCAAACTGATCAAAGGGGGGGAAGTCGCCGCCCAGATAAGAGAAGAGCTGAAAAAGGAAGTGGATGAACTCAAGGCCAAACATAATATTACCCCCGGCCTGGTAACTATCCTGGTGGGCGAAGATCCGGGCTCCGTCAGCTACGTCACCGCCAAGCAGAAGACCGCCCATGAGCTGGGCTTCTACTCCGTTCAGGACAACCAGAACCCGGACATCACCGAAGAAGCCCTCCTGAAGCTGTTGGACAAGTACAACAAAGACCCCAAGATCCACGGTATCCTGGTGCAGCTGCCCCTTCCCAAGCATATCGACAGCAACAAGGTGCTTTACGGCATCAACCCTGACAAGGACGTGGACGCCTTCCATCCGGTGAACGTGGGCCGCATCTTGATCGGCAACTACGCCTTCCTGCCCTGCACCCCGGCCGGCTGCCAGGAACTCATCGTCCGCGGCTACGGCGACCCCAAAGGCAAGGAAGTGGTGGTGGTGGGCCGTTCCAACATCGTGGGCAAACCCATGGTGGCCATCATGATCCAGAAGAAGGCCGGCGCCAACTCCACCGTCACCTGCGTGCACACCGGCACCCCCAAGGACAAGATGATCGAGCACTGCAAACGGGCCGACATCCTCATCGTGGCCGCGGGCGTGCCCAAGTACGTTCAGGCTGATTGGGTAAAACCCGGCGCTTGTGTCATCGACGTGGGCGTCAACCGCATCGGCATGACCGAATCCGGCAAGGCCAAGCTGGCCGGCGACGTGGACTTCGACACCGTCAAAGAAGTGGCTTCCGCCATTACCCCGGTTCCCGGCGGCGTGGGCCCCATGACCATCACCATGCTCATGAAGAACACCGTCATGGCCGCCAAACTGTCCGCAGGGCTGATTAAGATTTAACGAGAGTCATTTTGGGGGAGTGGGCTAAGGGGCGGCGGCCCCTTACCCCCTCCCCCAAACCCCCACCCCCAATCCCTTGAGGGGTGAGAAAAAAACGGGGCCGGGCGTGGACCTAAGTCCATTCCCTGCCCCGTTATGCTTTCCTCCCCGCGGCTTATTCCAGCAGATTCCCCTGGTTTTCTTCCGGAGACGGGCCTTTCCTTTGCCGGGGGGCCTTCTTGAAGGTGGCCTGGCTTCCTGGCCCCAAGTCAGGGTATTCCAGCTTTTTCCCGTACAGCAGGTCCGCTATGGTAAGGATTTGCAAGCGCGGATATTTTTTCCCGGGAAGGCTCTCCGGCTCATAAAAGCCGGCGGACGCGGCCTCGGCCCCCATGGGCTTGGTGGGTTCCTTTAAGGTCAAAAACGCGACAATGACCGCCTTTTCCCGCTCCATCACTCCCCTAAGGTCCCCGATCTGGCTGCGGGTGACGCTGCCGCTTTTTACCTGCACTATGATCTTTTTGGCCTTGCCGGAATTGTCGTCGAAAAAGTAAATATAGCCGTCGATGCCGGTGTCGGGGCCTTTCTTTTTATCCTGGGCGGGCTGGGCCTCAACCAGGGACAGGACCCACCACTCGAATTGGTGGCGGTTCACCTCCGCCAAAGCATGGGCGCTGGTCCAGTCTTTGGGATCGCCGATGACTTCATAAGGGGACAGTTCCGCGCCGAAACTGTCGTGGAGGCGCTTCTTGATGAGAGTGATGGCCAGATGGGTAATGTCGATGCCGAGCCAGCGGCGGCCCAGGCGCTCGGCTACGTTTAAGGCGGTGCCGCAGCCGCAGAAGGGGTCCAGCACCACATCCCCTTCATTGCTGCTGGCCTTGATGATTCGTTCCAGCAAGGCCTCGGGCTTCTGGGTGGGGTAGCCGAGGCGTTCTTTGGCTTGAGCATTTATAGGGGGAATGTCAGTCCAGATATCTTGTAGGGCTGTTCCCTTTCCTTCATCCAAGAATCTTTTATATCTGGGCCATCCTCCCTTAGGGGGCCAATAGATTCTTCCATCAGCATCAAGCTGTTTAATTTCTCAATGGTGAATTTCCAATGATTACCTTTTTCAGCTACATCAAAGCCGCGCCAGGTTTGCCCGGAGGAACCCTTTCGTATTCCAAGAGCAGTTAAGTTATCAGGCATCCAACGTCTTCCATCAGGGTCAAACTGTGTATAATGTGATTCTATGTAGCTTTGGCCATGTTCAGTATAAAATTGATTCCAAATATAAGTGTCAGATTTTGAATAAAAAAATAATGTATCATGCAAGGACCATGACGTTTGGCGCTGCTGTGCGCGCTCGTACGCTTCCAAATAATTTCGTTGCGGAAATATCTCACCCAGAAAACAGCATCCAAAAGTAATTTAATATAATGACTCGCGGTGGGATCACAGTGCAGATAAATGCTCCCCGTAGGCTTCAGCACCCGGTGCAGTTCTACCAGGCGGATGGCCATCATGGTGAGGTAGGCCATCATGTCGTTGGTCCCAAAAAGGAGCGCAAAGCCAGAATCAGGTCGGCCAGCTTCCTGGGCCCCGTGGTCACCACTTCGTGGTAGGCCTCCTCTGATTCCCGGCCCCACTGCCAGGTGTCCTCGAACGCGGTGATCTGGGCCGCAGACTTGTCCCCCGACTTCTCCTGGAACAGAACGTTATAGGTGGCCTTGCTGTTAAAGGGCGGGTCCAGATAAATCAGGTCCACGCTGGCCGTAGGGATGTAAGTCCGGAGAATGTCCAGGTTGTCGCCGAAATAAAGCTGATTTTTCCAATCTTTCACCGGGAAGATCCCCTTTTCACCTCGTTCCCAAGCTTAGCTTGGGAACGTGCCGTTGCAGGCCAAGCTGAGCTTGGCGTCCGTTGTCGTTCCCAAGTACAACTTGGGAACGAGAAAAGCCCACAGCCCACAGCTCCCCCCTCACCCCCCCATGGCCTCGCCGATGCGGCTCACCAGGTCCTTCGCCTTGAGCTTGTCAATGGTGTAATAAGAGGCCCCCATCATCTGGCTGATTTCCGGCAGACAGCTGGCTTCGTGCCAGTATTGCTCCGTGTTGAGGATGAGGGAGTTGATCCCCAGGGTGCGCACCTGGACGGCCAGTTCCTTGAACTCGGTCATGGCGCTCTTGCCGCTCAGGCGAGACGTTGGCCTTGCCGTCGGTGATGAGGACCAGCAAAAACGCGTCCTTGGGGTATTTGGCGCGCTCTTTTTTGATAAGGTCCACCGCCAGGGCCAGGCCGTGGGGCAGAGGGGTTTTGCCGCCGGTGGGGAGGTCCCGCAGAAACCGCTGGGCAATCTCGATGCTGTGGGTGAAGGGCAGAACCGGGGTGGCTTGGCTCCCTGAAAAACCACCAGCCCCACCCGCTCCCGGCGGCGGTAGGCGTCCAGCAGGAGGGACAGGATGGCGGCCTTGGTCTCCCGCATGCGTTCCTTGGCGCCCATGGAGCCGGAGCGCGTCCACCACCAGGAGGATGTGACGGCCGATCTTGCGCTCCCGCACCTTGTGGCGGATATCAGGGTCGGCGATGGCCAGGGCCAGGTTGCCCTTGTGCCGCATAGTCTGGTAGGGGGCCGCGGCCCTGAGCGTCGCGTCCAGGGCCAGGTCAGGCACGGCCGGGCGGGTGGGGGTGGCCCGGACATAGCGGCCGGTCTGGTCGTCGCTCCGGGTCCGGGTGCGGCTGCCGGGGGCGTTTCTGACCTGCCGGCTGGGGGCCAAATCCAGAGGGGTCACCGGGAAAGGGTCTCCCGCCGCGGTGGCGACCTCCCCGATGCGGGCCTGGCCGTCGCCGGGTGAGGCGGTGTCAGCCAGGGGCGGCGGCGCGGCCGGCACGGGTGCGGCTTCCTGTTCCTCCTGAAATTTCTGAAAGGTTTCCTGGAGCTTGTCCTGATCCAGGCGGGCATCGCCGAAGGGTTGGCGGCGGCGGCGGTGGGGCAGCACCAAAAGGGCGGCCTCCCGCACGTCCTCGGGCAGGACCTCGGCATGGCCGTGGGAGGCCGCCAGGGTCTGGGCAGCCTTCAGCATGTAAATGTCGGCCCGGTGGCCGTCCACCCCCTGGTCCAGGCAGATCATGGAGATAAGACGCAGGATTTGCAGGGGATAAGTCACCCGGGAGAGGCGCTCCCGGGCCGCGCTGATGGTTTCCCGCAAGCTCTCCTGGTCGGCCTCCCAGTTTTTGGCGAAGCCTTCCGGGTCGTCTTCGAAGGCCAGCCTTCTCGTGACCACGGCCATGCGGGCGTCAAGGTTCTGCAGTCCCGCCACCTCGACGCACAGGCCGAAGCGGTCCAGCAACTGGGGCCGGAGCTCCCCTTCCTCCGGGTTCATGGTGCCCACCAGGATGAAGCGGGCCGGGTGCTCAAAGGAGATGCCCTCCCGCTCCACCACGTTCACCCCCATGGCCGCCGCGTCCAAAAGCACATCCACCAGGTGGTCGTCCAGGAGATTCACTTCATCCACGTAGAGGATGCCCCGGTTGGCCGCGGCCAGAAGCCCCGGCTCAAAATGCTTCTCGCCGCTTTTGATGGCCTTTTCCAGGTCGATGGTGCCCGAGAAGCCGGTCCTCGGTGGTGCCCAGGGGCAGGTCCACCACCGGCATGGGGCGGCGGCGCACCGGCAGGGCCTCCCCCCTGGCGAGGCGCTCCCGGCAGGCGTCGCACATGAGATCGGCCTGCTCGGGATGGCATTGGAAGGGGCAGTCCGCCACCATGGGGATGGGGGGCAGAAGCGCGGCCAACCCCCGGGCCGCGGTGGACTTGGCCGTGCCCTTTTCGCCCCGCACCAGCACGCCCGCCCAGACGGGGGTTGATGGCATTGAGGATCAGGGCTTTTTTCAGCAGTTCCTGGCCCACGAGGGCCGCAAACGGGTATACGGGTCGTTTGGGGGTCATAGCTTTTTTGTCGAGGAGACCTGTTTAAGGTTTCAGTTGAGACCCCTGCGAAAAGTATTTTTGTCATCCTGAGCGGAGCGAAGGATCTCGTATTTTCAAATGGTTATGAGATTCTTCGGTCGCTTTGCTCCCCCAGAATGACAGTTAAGGGCTTTAGCAGAGGCCTCAAGTCTCGATTTTTGTGTGCATTGTGCGTCTTGCGCACCATGATATCTATCTTGGCAGGCAGGGACGCCCGCCCCACCGAGCTTTTCATTACTTGCAAGTAAGCAGACGGCTCATGAGAAGCTACCATCACATAACTTCCGGCTCCACAATTTCCGGCTGGCTATCATCCGGCTTGAGGGGCCTTGGTCTTTGGGGAGGTCTCTTTTTCTTGGGAGCAAAGACCTTGGGGGCATTTAAGGGAGATTCCGAGAGGAAAGGGGTCTGAGCCCAGCCCTGGGCGCCGGTTTCGGGGAATCTCACTTTGACCCACTGAGGCGAGGATTGGGCGATTTTCTCCACTTTATCTTTAAATTTCAATACTTTCACTGCCGGGGAGCTCACCAGGGGCAATTGGTGCAGATCCAGACTGGCCACCGCGGCGTAAAAATACAGCGGCGCGGCCGGTGTTGCCGCAATGGCGGGTGCGGGCGGGCTTTTCCCGGCAAGCTCGGCGGCCTTTTTCTCCGCGGGGGCCTTCTCCGGCTGGCGCTCCGAGACCATGGCAGCAGGCAGCCAGCCAAGGCTTTCATCCTTATCCACCAGGACCCACCACCAGCCCTTTTGATTGTCAGACAGCTTTCTAACCTTGTCGCCCCGCTGCAGAACCCGGCGGGAAATCCCCTCTTTTTGGGGGGTGTCCCGCAGCGGGGTTTCCTGCTGCACATAAAATGATTCTGCGGGGATGGGCGCCGGGCTGAGCAGAGCGTGTTGAATCCAGCCGACCTGCTGGCCCTTCACCGTTCTGACCTGGCGCCAGTCGCCTTCGACACCTGATAAGATTTCCACCTGCTCGCCCCGGTAAACCGTGGCGATGCTGCGGCTGGCGTAGCCGGGAGATTCCCGGATGTAGGTGACCGAGGGGATGGTGTAAGAAAAATCCCGGGCCGGCCTGGCAGCCATCAGGGCGCAGGAGTTGCAGATAACCAGCACCAAGAGCAGGGTGAGGGGGTTCTTGAGATTCCTGATCAAAGACTTCATTCCAGGCCCCGTATCATCCGGTTTTCGGTTTTCGTCCAAAAAACAGATAGTTGAAGGTGATATTTTTTTCCAGGCGCACCTGGCATTTTTATGGCGTGCAGGTCATTATCCGGAAAGATCTGGTCAATGTAAAGCGGTGTGAGGCAACGACAAGAAAGGAGTCCGTCTTATCCCAAACGTTCTTGCCTGGCATTGCTTTCCTGCTGCAATTCCTGGATAAGCCATTTGCCGGAATCGTTAGAGAAGCGGATGGTGTAATTTCTGGACAGACTTCTCTTTTTCTTTGAGGTTACATCTTCAACGATGATATCCCAGACGACCTTGGCGATGAAGGTATCATCAGGCTGTCTCTGAATATTGTCAATCTTGAAGGTCATGTCGACATAATCATACTTCTGCCAGGTTTTCAAAAGGTTTTTCTTTTTCTGGTCGAGGTCGGGAAACTGCGGAGAATACGCCTCAAAGAACAGGTTCAGATCTTTTTTCAACTGGGCTTCCCGGATCTGGTCGAGAATCCCCCGGATTCCTGCCCATTCAGGCGTAAGAGGGGCATTGGCGGGCGGCCGGGTTGGGGCCGCAGTCATTTCCTCAGGAGACAAAGCCTTCTGGGCGGCATCGGGTTCCTTGGCGATTTTATCAGGCGTAGAGGTTTTGCTTAGTAGAGAGAAATAGGCGATGAACAATAAAAACACCACTGCCCAAATAACGAGCAGTTGCCGCCACATTAACTTCAGGGCTTTGGTGAGATTATTATGGAGACGGTCTGAAACCTGGATAAATTCTTTGGTCTCGGCCTCCATGGTTTCCTGCGCAGTTTTTAAAAATTCCCGGTCTTGCTCGATTCTTTCCAAAATTAGCCCTCCCAGGTCATTTTATGGATTGGCTAGAGAATGAATACAGGCAAAGCCGCACCAGGGATAAGAACGAGTCGCCAATCTCCCAAAGCCTGTTAAGCGGCATCCTGGTAATATTTTATAAAACAATCTCAGCCATTATGGCAAACAATAAGTGTCAGGGATTGCCCTTTACTGTGACAAGGTCAGATTTACCGGTTTCTGTCAAATCGGGGGCAATTGCCGGGAAGGATTATGGCTAATCAGGGTGAAATTGCACAACGACCAGTGCTGCGGGGGAGAAGAACCGGTGATCCTGGGCTCTCCCCCAAGCTCTTTAGGTCATTTCACAGGCCGCCCGGGCTTCGCCGGGACCGGGCGCACAGACGTCGTCTTCAAAGCAGGTCTTGGAGAAGTCGGACTCCAGGGGCACGGGGTAGTCGCCCGAAAAGCAGGAGAGGCAGAAGTCGGTATGGTTTAACTGGGTGGCCTCCACCAGCCCTTCCAGGCTCAGGTAGCCCAGGTAATCCAGGCCCAGGAAGTCGCGGATCTGGTCGACTTCCTGCTGGGAGGCGATGAGCTCCCCTTTGCTGGAAAAATCGATGCCGTAATAGCAGGGGAAGCGGTGGGGCGGGCAGCTCACCAGCATGCTGACTTCTTTGGCGCCGGCCTCCCGCAGGGACTTGACCCGGGAGCGGGTGGTGGTGCCCCGGATGATGGAGTCTTCGATCACGACCACCCGTTTGCCCTTGAGGATGTCCCTTACGGGGTTGAGTTTGATGCGGACGGAAAAGTCCCGCATGCTCTGGGAGGGCTGGATGAAGGTGCGGCCGACGTAGTGATTGCGGATGACCCCCATTTCAAAGGGGATGCCGGTGGCCGCGGCGTAGCCCAGGGCGGCGTAGGTGCCGGAGTCGGGGAAGGGCATCACCAGGTCGGCCTTCAGGGGGTGTTCCCGGGCCAGGCGGGCGCCCAGGCGCTTGCGCACCAGGTAGACGACTTGGCCGAAGACCGGCTGTCCGGCCGGGCGAAATAGACGTATTCGAAGATGCAGTAATGGGGCGGCGCCGGGGCAAAGGGTTTGTGGGAATGGAGCCCGTTTTTGTCCATGACCACGATTTCGCCGGGCTCCACGTCCCGCCAGTAATCGGCCTGCACCAGGTCCAGGGCGCAGGTCTCGGAGGCCACCACCCAGGCGCCGTTCAACTGCCCAGGCACAGGGGCCGGAAGCCGTGGGGGTCCCGGGCGGCGATGACCTTGTCGGCGGTGGACATCACCAGGGAATAGGAGCCCTTGACTTCGGCCAGGGCCGCGGCCAGGGAGTCGATCAAATCGATGAGGTTGCCCCGACGGTGCCGGGCCATGAGGTGGACGATGACTTCCGTGTCCATGGTGGACTGGAAGATGGAGCCCTCCGTCCTCCAGGCGGCAGCGAATCTCCCGGGCATTGGTGAGGGTGCCGTTGTGGCCGATGGCGATCATCTGGCCGCCGTGCTGCACCACAAAGGGCTGGGCGTTGATGAGCATGGTGGAGCCGGTGGTGGAATAGCGCACGTGGCCGATGGCCAGATGCCCCGGGAGCTGATCCAGGAGCCGCGGGGTTGAAGACCTCGGGCACCAGCCCCAGGCCCCGGTGCATGCTGACCCGGTTGCCGTCGCCGGCGACGATGCCGCAGGACTCCTGGCCCCGGTGCTGCAGGGCGTAGAGGCCGAAGTAGGTGAGCCGGGCCGCGTCGGGGTGCCCGTAGATGCCGAAGACGCCGCAGTTCTCCCGGGGTTTGTCAATGCCGTTGTCAGTCCCGGACTTCGGTTGCCAATTCTCGATTTCCGATGAAATTCATGGGCTTACGCCAGAAGGGAAACTCCTGCAGGAGAGAAGGTCAGATTCTACCGCATATATTTTCTAGATTAAAATATTTTCGGTGAAAAGTCGAACAGTAAATAATGAGCGTGGGCTGAAAGCTCATCTTTTAGGCGCATGTTTTAGTTTGAAGCCCTGATTATTGGACCGTCCACAAGCACAGGCTGTGGGCCTGCGCCACTAAGGTATTTATTGATAATTGGCCCGGCAACAAGTCTGTGATAGAAAAATTTAACTTTTTTTATTAATAACTTCATCTAAATGGCAAATTGTTCTTCTAATATCTTCTGCTAAATTCATATTTCTATCAAAGTAATATAAATCAAACCATCTTTTAACCAAGGGAAATAAATAAGATTGATCAATTTCATTTTTTCTTAAGGTCCTGATTATTCTCAGATACCGCCTTATTTGATCGACATTAAGATCATTCTTTATTTTTTTTTCGAGGATTTGCAGTCTATATGTTAGCGATTCCTTTGTATATTCTGTAGGTGATGTAGGCATAGGAAGACTCTCTTCTCTATTCGTCTCAATGCGCTCAATTAGTTTATGTCGACTATGTTCACGGGATTGAATATTTTTCATAATATTTAGTGTAGAATCTTTCTTTAGATTTGCTAATCCCATAAAATAATAAATCGGAAGAAATGCCGATGATTCAAAACATATCTGTTTTATATATTCTAATGGTTCCGAAACTTTTTTTTGATCAAGAAAAGCATGTATGATATCTGATGTAGTTATTGCTCTTGTCCGAAATATTGTTTTTGTGGGCTGTATTAACGTTGAGTCAACGGCTTGCAATTCACCAATAAGTTATAAGGTTGGCGCACCCTTAGTTTCATGGAATTGTCCTTCTTTTATGAATTTTATTCTTTGCAATAAAGATTCATCTATTAAGAAAGACCCTCCCGATCCTGTTACTTTTCCGGAAACAATATCGATTATAGCCGTATTTTTGACACCAATCTTAGCAATTTGACTTATATCTCAAGTTTCGCACCCCTGAAGTGGTGAGAACTGGCTGAAAGTATTGGTGATAGCGTCGAGATGAGCCCGAAACTGTGGTCCTGGATCACAAAATTGAGCCAGAGTGGTTAGCACGGATTTCATGAAAGTGACCAGGTGTTGCCACAACCGCTCCAGGAAGGTGAGCTTGCCGGTCTCTTCTTCCAGTTGGCGGAACATCTCGCCGATGGTCTGGGACTGCTCATCGTGCTCCAGGAGGTAGGCTAACAGGCTGTAACGGAAAAAGGCCTGGGTGACGGAGAACACCTGGGCAGCAAAGGAGCGGCCTTGCTCTTGGCCCAGACCCAGGCGTTGTTTGGCTTCTTTGAAAAAAACTTCAATGGACCATCGGCCCAGATATTTGTGCACTACTTGGGCGGCAGTCAGGGTGAGGTCGGTGGTGAAGAAGGCGGCCCAAGGTTCCTCCGCCTTGATCTTGCCGCCCGGCCGGGTTTTCAGGTCAGGCTCTCTATAGCCTTTGGTTAAGACGATGGCGCCGTTAAGGCCGTTGCCGCAGCAGACCGGCACCAGGGTAAGGGAGAGCCCTAAGGCCGCCGCCTTGACCAGGCGGTGCTTGTGTGCCTGATAGAGTCGGTCCAGGGTATAACCGCTGCCGTCCCGATAATAGAGGGTATGGTCCCGCTTCAAGCGGCCGATGACGTGCAGACCCAGGTCCTTGACCCCCTGACAGAATTTGGGGGAAGTGAACCAGGCGTCCACCAGGAGATAAAGGGCCGGCAGGCCTTGTGCCAGGGCTTTCTTCAGCATCTTCAGGGCCAGGGCTGGCTTGGTCAACTCCCTGGCCTCCTTAAGACGCCGGGCCACATCGCCCCGGGTCTTCAGGGGCCGGGCCTCGGGGGCCTGTGCCGGAGCAGTGTGGGAGAAATGGTGGCCGAAGTTCACGGGATAGAAATTGCGAGGGGTCAACAAGCCCAGGGTCAGGATCTCGTAACCTTTAACGGTTTTGCCCTGGGAGTGGTCATAGACGAAGCTCAGATTTTCCAGGCGCTTGCCCCGTTTGGGCAGCACCGAGGTATCCAGAATGAAGCAGTTGTCCCGAGCGGTCTCGGACCAGCGCAGCCCCTTGCCCAGATAGGCCAGGAAGCGTCGGTAAAAAGGCCCCCAACTCCATTCGGCTTTCTTGAAGCGGTAGAAGGCGTCTTTTTGGGCCAGAAACAGAGACTGAAGCGGTCGGTGCAGCAGGTCATGGACGGTTTTGATATGCAGAAACACCAGGTTGGTGAGGACAAACAGGAGGTGCCGGGGGCTGAAGCCCTCGCATTTGCGGATACCGGCTCCGGTGAGATGACTTTGGATACGCAGCACGGCAAACAATTCCTTGATCCTCAGTTCCAGGGTGACGCGGAAATTTTTCAGGGCCGTTTCGATTTGTCCTTGAAAGCGAGCGATCTTTCTGTTATGCAAGGGAAGGCTCCTTTTGTGTGGTATTTGTTAGTGATTTCGCAATCTTAACTTACCACAAATCTGGAGCCTTTTCCATGTTATTGATGACTTTTTGAAGCAAAATTATGTAATAATCCACCGTTACTTGGTGCGAAACTTGAGTTATATGTTTAAGCCAGTAATCTCTCTCTTTACGCCTTTGTGCGTCAATAAGCTGCCGAAGTTCGGAAAATTTTATTTTTTCAGTTCGCCCACGATATCGATAATAAATTTCTCCCTCTTTAATCATAGTGCCAATATTTTTCCTAGCTATTACCGGTTTATCAATTGACTCTTCAACATAAATAAGACCGAATAGCTTGCCACGAATCTCATGCAAATGAATATTCCAGCTTATTTCAGGAGAGAATGACTCATTTAGGTACTCAGTTAGTTTTGCGGGGTCAAGATTTTCAAAATTATCATTTTTTAAACCTATTAGCAATCTGGGATTATTGCCAATTCCAAATACAATATAACCACCTCATAGTGTTAGTAAATGCTGCTAAGGTTTTAGCATATTCTTCTCGGTTCCCCCAATTAAAAGATTGCTTAAATTCAACCAAGCTACTCTCCCGTGAAATGAGTCTATCTGGGTAGTTAGGGAAAGTTCTAAAGATTTCGTTAAGATTTTCATGGGAAAATGGCTCTCTAATAGATAGATCAGGTATTGTTTTAATTGATTTTCTTTTTCCCATATCTAATTACTATTACAACAGTTTTTCTATTTTTAAAAGTTCTATCTAATCTAAATTCATTTTTTAATCATCTCATGATACTCCTGCAGGCTCTTCACTTCCAGTTTGCCTTTTTTCAGGGTGCAGATGGCGTGCAGGGTGGCCTTGGCCGCGGCCAGGGTGGTGGTGTAGGGGACGTTATATTCCAGCGGGCCCGGCGGATGGAGTAGGAGTCCTCCGGGGTGTGGCGGCCTCGGGGGGTATTGATGACGAGAGCAATCTCCCGGTTTTTGATGCGGTCGATGATGTTGGGGCGGGCCTCCCGGATTTTGTAGACCTCCTCCACCTCCACCCCGTGTTTCCCCAGGCACATGGCGGTGCCCCGGGTGGCGTAAACCTGAAACCCCAGGTCCTGGTAGCCCTTGACCAGGGGGGCCATCATGGGCTTGTCCGGGTCCTTCACGGAAAAGAGCACCCCGCCGGACAGCGGCAGGACCTGGCTGGCCGCAAGTTGAGCCTTGGCATAGGCCAGACCGAAGTCCACGTCAATCCCCATGACTTCGCCGGTGCTGCGCATCTCGGGTCCCAGCATGGGGTCCACCCCGGGGAAGCGGCGGAAGGGGAACACTGACTCTTTCACGGCAAAATAAGGGGGCACGATTTCCTTGGTAAAACCCAGTTCCTCCAGGGTGTGGCCCAGCATGACCTTGGTGGCCAGCTTGGCCAGAGAAACGCCCGTGGCCTTGGACACAAAAGGCACGGTGCGGGAGGCCCGGGGATTGACCTCGAGCACATAGACCTGGCCATCTTTCACCGCGAACTGGATGTTCATGAGACCGATGACCCCCAATTCCTGGGCCAGGGCCCTGGTCTGCCGCTTGATGTCTTCCTGGATTTCCGGGGACAGAGAATAGGGCGGCAAGACACAGGCCGAGTCCCCGGAGTGGATGCCCGCCTCCTCGATGTGCTCCATGATGCCGCCGATGACGGTGAGGCGGCCGTCGCAGATGGCGTCCACGTCCACTTCGATGGCGTCTTCCAGGAACTTGTCGATGAGGATGGGGTGCTCGGGAGAGGCCGCCAGGGCCCAGTTCATGAAATTGACCAGGGCGCCGTCTTCGGCCACGATCTGCATGGCCCGGCCGCCCAAAACGTAAGAAGGCCGCACCAGGACCGGGTAGGTGATCTCGTGGGCGATGGCCAGGGCCTGATCGACGCTCGTGGCCGTGGCGTTGGGGGGCTGCTTGAGCCCCAGCTTGGCCAGCATCTGCTTAAAGCGCTCCCGGTCCTCGGCCCGGTCGATGGCATCCGCGGGGGTCCCCAGGATATGCACCCCGGCCTGGCCCAGGGGCATGGCCAGGTTCAGGGGGGTCTGGCCGCCAAACTGCAGAATCAGGCCCCGGGGTTTTTCCGTGGCCACGATGTTCAGCACGTCTTCCCGGGTGAGGGGCTCGAAATACAGCTTGTCCGAGGTATCGTAGTCCGTGGACACGGTCTCGGGGTTGGAGTTCACCATGATGGATTCCAGGCCCATTTCTTTCAGGGCAAAGGAGGCCTGGCAGCAGCAGTAGTCGAACTCGATGCCCTGGCCGATACGGTTGGGGCCGCCCCCCAAAATGGCCACCTTGTCCCGGTTCCCTGGGCGGGCCTCGCTCTCATAATCGTAGCTGGAATAATAATAGGGCGTATAGGCCTCGAACTCCGCGGCGCAGGTGTCCACCAGCTTGTAGACCGGCGCAATGCCGTGCTCCCGGCGCATCTCTGCCAGGTTCTCTTCTTTGCCCCCCCAGAGGTGGGCCAGTTGCCGGTCGGAGAAGCCGTATTCTTTGGCTCGGCGGAGCATGTCGGCCAGCTGCTCTTGGCCGCGGCCCTGGCGCAGCAAAACCCCGAAAGTGGCCAGTTCTTCCGAAAATTCCACCAGGTCTTTGATTTGATACAGGAACCAGGGGTCGATCTTGGTGAGGTCGTAAATTTCCCCAACACTCATACCGTCCCGCAAAGCCTGGCGCAGAAAAAAGAGGCGCTGGCTGTTGGGGGTGATAAGCCCGGCCCTGAGCTCATCCGGGGGCAGGTCCGGCAGGTCCTTGCCGTCATACCCCAGGCCGAAGCGGGAGATTTCCAGCGAGCGGATGCCCTTTTGCAGGGCTTCCTTGAAGGTGCGGCCGATGGCCATGACCTCGCCCACGGACTTCATGGAGGTGGTAAGGAGGTCCTCGGCGCCGGGAAACTTTTCGAAGGTCCAGCGGGGGATTTTCACCACCACGTAGTCGATGGTGGGCTCGAAACTGGCGTAGGTCTCCTTGGTGATGTCGTTTTTGATTTCATCCAGGGTGAAGCCCACGGCCAGCTTGGCCGCGATCTTGGCGATGGGGAAGCCCGTGGCCTTGGAGGCCAGGGCCGAGGAGCGGGACACCCGGGGGTTCATCTCAATGACCACCATCTCGCCGGTGTCGGGATGCACCGCAAACTGAATGTTGCTGCCCCCGGTCTCCACGCCGATTTCCCGCATGATGGCCAGGGACGCGTCCCGCATGACCTGGTATTCCCGGTCGCTGAGGGTCTGGGCCGGGGCCACGGTGATGCTGTCCCCGGTGTGCACCCCCATGGGGTCCAGGTTTTCGATGGAGCAGATGATGACCACGTTGTCGGCGAAGTCCCGCATGACTTCGAGTTCGTATTCCTTCCAGCCCAGGGCCGACTCCTCCAGCATGACCTCGGTGATCATGCTGGCCTCCAGGCCCTCCGCGGACAAGCGTCTCAGGTCTTCGATGTTGTAGGCCACGCCGCCGCCGGTGCCCCCCAGGGTGAAGCTGGGGCGCACGATGACGGGATAGCCGATTTCCGGGGCCGCGGCCAGGGCTTCGTCCAGGGTGCGCACGATAACGCTTTTGGGGACGCGGAAACCGATTTTTTTCATGGCGTCCCGGAAAAGCTCCCGGTCTTCGGCCTTCTTGATGACCTGGGGGTTGGCCCCGATCATCTCCACCCCGCAGCGCTCCAGAATGCCCGTGTCCGCCACCGCGATGGCGGTGTTGAGGCCGGTCTGGCCGCCCAAAGTGGGGAGGATGGCGTCGGGCCGCTCCCGCTCGATGATCTGCATGACCATCTCCGGGGTGATGGGCTCGATATAGGTGCGGTCTGCGGTCTCCGGGTCGGTCATGATGGTGGCGGGATTGCTGTTGATCAGGATGACCTCGTAGCCTTCCTCCCGGAGGGCCTTGCAGGCCTGGGTGCCGGAATAGTCGAACTCGCAGGCCTGGGAAATGATAATGGGCCCGGAGCCGATGATGAGGATCTTTTTGATGTCGGTGCGTTTGGGCATGATTTTTTTCGTTTGTGCTGAAGGTGTTGTTTCCCGATATGCGGTGGGTGCTTTAAGCTCGAGTTTGCAAAAAAAATAATCCTGTTTTTATATCATAAAAATGGGGCCTTGCGGCCCCTATTTTGTCCCTGATCAATTGTTGGGGGAGGGGGCCAAGGGTCGGCGGACCCTTTCCCCCTCCCCCAAGCCCCCACCCCCAATCCCATAAGGGTCGGGAGCACAGGCGTCCCGCCGGTGGCACAGGCAAGATGCCTGTGGTCCCGACCCAATTGAGTCGGTAGCACGGGCATCTTGCCCGTGCCTGTAGCCGCAGGCTTAAGCCGGCGCTGTTGGTCTTGCGGCTCAAACATCCGGCGGCCGCCGGGATAATTACCTTATCTTCCTCAATTGCCGGTTTACCTCTTCCAGGTCAAACTCCTCTGGATCAAAGTGCCCCCCGATCCATTCCATCATGTCCTCATGCTCCGGGTGTTTCGGGTCATCCATGACTTCAAGGAAGTCGTAATATCCCCAGATTCCCCCGATATCCTCGGGAGGGCAGGCCTTGACACCCTTAAGACATCTCGGTTGGCGATTTTCTTCGGTCATGGGGAGAATCTTCTCCACCAGGATTTCATGCTCCCAACCGTCTCCAAAATCATATTCGTAAAGGAATTTCATTTTTTCCCGCGGTGCCACCTGCTGAAGTTTAAACCGTCTTTCATCTTTCTTCTCAACCATGCTTAACTCTTGATCAAAAAAAGGGTCAGGCTCCTCGTAATAGATTTCTCCGATTTTAAAGGAATGGAGATGGTGGCCATACCACCCCATGGCCACTTGCAGGATGCGGTGCAGTTTGGCCAGGGTGATGTTGCCGGGAACCTCGATCCTCCGCCAGATGGGGGGCTTGCTGCCCTTGAGGGTGACCTTCAGGCGGTACACCATGTCAATATCGAAGGACTTTTGTTTCATGGCCAGACCTTATCGCCAACTGAGGATACATTCATCTGAAGATTTCCAATCCTCAGAAGTCCAAGGTGGCGCAGGCGTCCCGCCTGTGCAGGCACAGGTTGAAAACCTGTGCCGCCAATGAGGTGGTGGGCAGTGCCCACCCTACATGTCACTTGGGGTTAAATGATTCCCGGGGCCAGGTCCTCTTGTTTTAACTCCCTCAGCTAGTTCAGCGCCTGCCAGATCTTGCCCAGCATGTCCCACTGACGGCCATCCCAATAGAACAGGTGAAAGGTCATGCCGAGGGGCTGCCCCGGGGCCAATAAGCTTGACCTGGTAAAAGGTCATGCCGGGCCGCAGCGCCTGGGCCGCCACCCGCCTGGCGCCGCCGGCAAAATGCTGCCAGGCCGGGGAGCCCTCTATATTGGCGGCCAGCTCCTCCGTGGTGGCTCCGTAAACAGTCACCACGGTTTTGTCGGGCTGAATCAGTTCGTGAATATTCCCTTTATTCGGCAAACCCAGCCGCTGGTAGAGTTCCAGGAGTTTGGGGATAAGCTCGGGCTGAACTTCGTCTTTCAGAGCCTTTTGCAGGCGGGCCTTGTCCGGGATCAGGGATGAGAACAGGGCCGCGGCCTTGTCGGGATTTTTATCATCATACAGGGTCTGGTAAATGAGCTCGAAATAGGCCTTTAGATTTTCCGGGTTGTTCTGCGGCGTATAGGAGGGCGCAGCATTTATGCCGGCGACCACCGAAAAGATAAGGAAGAACGCGCCCACGAAAACAATTGCTATCGCCGAGAATGGTGTTTTTTCCCCGAACAAGACTCTCATCTCATTTATCCTTCAGAGATTATTCCGGGTTAATGATTCTTTATACCCGGAAATTTTCCTAATCACTTCCATCCATCCCTGATATCAAACATTATTCCCGATTAATGATTATAAAACTCATCAAACAGGTAATTCGCATCATGAGGGCCCGGCGAGGCCTCGGGGTGGTACTGCACGGAGAAGGCCGCCAGATTATTATGGCGCAGGCCCTCCAGGGTGTTGTCGTTCAGATTGATGTGGGTGAGTTCCACCGCGGGGTCGGGGATGGAGTTCAGGTCCACCGCGAAGCCATGGTTTTGGCTGGTGATCTCCACCCGGCCGGTGAGGCGGTTTTTCACGGGCTGGTTGCCGCCCCGGTGGCCGAATTTGAGTTTGAAGGTCTTGCCGCCCAGGGCCAGGCCCATGAGCTGATGCCCCAGGCAGATGCCGAACAGGGGCTTTTGCCCCAAACATTTCCGGGCATTGTCGATGCCGTAGGTCACCGCCGCGGGGTCGCCGGGGCCGTTGCTAAAGACAATACCGTCCGGGTTTAGGGCCAGGATGTCCTCGGCCGGGGTGGCCGCGGGCACTACCAAGACCTCCAGACCCCGGTCCTTGAGGCAGCGGATGATGTTGAATTTGACGCCGAAGTCGTAGAGGACGATCTTTCTGCCGGAGCGTTGGGCCCACAGGGTTTGCAGGTCCTCCAAGGAGCACAGGCGGGACGCCTGTGTCCGAGGGGAGGGGGAGCAGGGGTCTGTGACCCCTGGCCCCCTTCCCCGATACTTTCATCCCACCAATAGGGCGCCCGGCAGGTGACCAGGGGTACTAAGTCCAGGCCGTTCATGTCGGGGACCTCTTCTTTAACCCGGCGCACCAGGCGTTCGGGGTCGAGGTCCGCGTGGAGATGATGCCCCGCATGGCCCCCACCTGCCGCAGGCGCTTGGTGATGGCCCGGGTGTCCAGGCCTTCTACGCCCAGTTTGCCTGCGGCTTTGAGGTAATGGGCCAGGTCCCCCTTAGCCCGCCAGTTGGAGGGCTGGCGGTGGTATTCCTTGACGATGAAACCCTCCACCTGGATGCCGGCTGACTCGATGTCTTCGAGGTTGACTCCGTAGTTTCCCATCATGGGGTAGGTCATGGTGACGATCTGCCCCTTGTAGGAGGGATCGGTGAGAATCTCCTGATAGCCCGTCATGGAGGTGTTGAAGACCACCTCGCCCTTGGCCTCGCCGGGGCCGGTAAAGGAACGGCCTCTTAAAACGAGGCCGTCTTCTAATGCCAGCAGTGCCTGCACGTTGTTCCTCACGATGTCAAGTTTATGAAATATAGCATATTTTAGGCTGGTGGCGAAAGTCTCTTGCAGGAAAGACAGGAGGACACAGGCCACGTAGGGGCGCAATTCATTGCGCCCTCAGGGCTTGATAAATCAAGCCCCTACAAGAGAACAGATATTGAGGGGCGCGGAAAAATGGTGGGAATTAGTCCACTTGCTTTTTATCCTCTATAAATGTTTATTCCCAGGATTTTTTTGCAGCAGGCTTAATTAGTGCTCCACCTTTGCCAACCGGGGAAACGCAGCCACCAGGCCAGGGGGCACAGAAAAAGAGCTCCCGGTCAGGAGATGGGCCATCTCCAGGGCGTTGGCCACGGCCTGGCCTTTGGGGTGGTTGTTGAAGATGACATAGACCTCCGGGGCTTTTTCCATGAGTTCCCGCACCCGCCCCGCCAAATCAGCAAGCTCTTCCGGGGCATACAAATAATCATAACGGGCTTGGCGGTCCTGGCCGAACTCAAACCATTTCTCCCGGCTGCGGCCATGGGCCCGGAGATATCCCCGGGGGCCAGTGGCCCAGGCGGTCTGGCCCAGGGAATAGGACACCTGGGGCTGATCGATATTGCAGAAATCCAGGCCAACGTCAGAGAAAAACTCCCGCACCGCCCTTTGCTGCCAGGAGCGGTGGCGCACCTCCACGGCCAGGGGAAATTCCCCGAATCTTTTCTTTATTTCCACCAGGTAGACCCGGTTCTCTTCGGTATTGTGGAAGGAGTAGGGAAACTGGGCCAGGAGCACCCCCAGGCGGCCGGAGTTCATAAGGGGCAGCAGTCCCGCCTGAAACTCACCCACCTCCTTGTCCGGCAAACGGCGCTCATGAGTAAAGACGTTCAGGAGCTTGGCCGTGAAGCGGAAATCAGCATAATCCATCACCGCCTCCAACCAGCGCCGGGTCAAATGAGGCGCCACAGGCCGGTAAAAGGTGACGTTGATTTCCACGGCCTGAAACAGGGAAGCCAGAAAGGTGAGGCGGTCGGTGCCCTTCAGTCCCGGGGGATACACCACCCCCTGCCAATCCTGGTAATCCCAGCCCGCGGGTCCAATGCGCAGCATGATTGAGGATAGATAGATTTGAGGGAGGGGGGCCAGGGGTCGGTGGACCCCTGTCCCCTCCCTCAAGCTCCCTCCCCCAACCCCTTAAGAGGAAACCAAAAAGGCTGGCAAGTCGGGGCCAGAGGCCCCGACTTGCCAGCCCCCTATGCGGGTTGGGAGGGGGGCGTGGGGGGAGGGCAGGGACCTCAGGTCCCTGGCCCTCCCCTCACAAACTTATTGTGAGGCGGTATTGGTCCCCGCTTCCCGGGCCAATACGGCCTTCAAGGCCTCCAAGGCCACTTCGATCTGGGAGTCGTCAGGTTCCAGGGCGGTGAAGCGTTGGGTAAAGAGTCCGGGCCACAGGAGGATCCTGGCCAGGAGGTTATCGGGGTGCCGGTCGCCCCAACGGATGATTTCGTAGGCCATCGCGGCGATGGGGAACATGAGGCCCACTTTCACCAGCACCTGCAGGATATTGTTCACAAAGCCCGTCTTGGTGAGGGGCGGCACCAAGGGAAAGAAAATGGTGAAGATCACCAGGCTCACCAGAAGGACCACCAGGATGAAGGAGGTGCCGCAGCGGGGGTGGCAGGTGCAGTGCTGGCGGGCGTGCTCAATATCCAGGGGCTGCCGGGCTTCGTAGGCGCAGATGGATTTGTGCTCCGCACCGTGATATTGAAAAACCCGCCGGATTTCCTGAATAAGAGAGATGCCCCAGATATACAGCATGATAAAGAGGAGCTTGATGATGCCGTCAATGACGTGGAAGCTGAAATCCGCAGTGGTCAGAGGGCGCCCGAAAAGATAGCCGGCCAGACCGCTCAGCCAGTGAGGCAAAAAGCCGAACACCAGAAAGGCCAGCAGAAATGCGCCTCCGAGGGTGAGGGCCAGGCTGCCCCAGCCCAGTTGCTCTTCTTCCTCTTCCAGCGCGGCCTGGGCCGAAAAGGTGAGGGCCTGAACGCCGGTGACCAGGGCTTCAATGAGGATAACCGGGCCCCGCAACAAGGGCTTTTTGAGCACCGGATAGCGGGCGGTGAGGGAGGTAAAAGGCTCGTCTTTTAAGAGCACCGACCCGTTAGGTAGGCGGACGGCAATGGCCAGGGCCTTGGGGGAGCGCATCATGACCCCCTCCAGCACCGCCTGACCCCCCACGTGGAGCAGTTCTTCCTGGCTCACGGTTTGGCTTCGCCGGCTTCCTGTTTTTGCTCCTGATTCTTATTAAACTGGGCGTACTTGCGGCGGAAGCGCTCCACCCGGCCGGCGGTGTCCATGAGTTTCTGTTTGCCGGTGAAGAAGGGATGGCACTTGGAGCAGATTTCCACCTTGATGGCGTCGATGGTGGAGCCGGTCTCGAATTCATTGCCGCAGGCGCAGCGCACCGGGGCTTTCACGTAGCTGGGGTGAATGTCTTTTTTCATGGTTTTGCCTTGAGTGAAATCGGTATCCTGTAAATTGTTCAGATTTGCCTTAAATTAAATAATTTATCCTGTCTATGAAAAAATTGCCATGAGAAAGTTATCTTTTCGGTTGGCAGTGGGGACAGAAAAAGGTGGAACGCCCGGCCTGGACCAGGCGGATAATGGGGCTGCCGCAGACGAGGCAGGGCTCCCCTCCCCGGCCATACACCATGAGTTCCACCTGGAACAGGCCAGTCTCCCCATGGCTGTTCAGATAATCGTTCACCGTGGTACCCCCTTTATGAATGGCCCGTTTCAGGATGCGGCGCACTTCCAGGAGCACCCTGGTCCAATCCTCGTAAGACAGAGCCCCGGCGGCAGTGGCCGGGTGGAGTCCGGCGGCGAACATCACTTCACACGCATAAATATTGCCGAGGCCCGCCAGGAGACGGCCGTCCAGGAGAAAGTTTTTCAAGGGGCGGCTGCGGCCCTGGGCGATCTCGGCCAGCCATGCCGGAGTCACCCGGCGGGAAAAGGGTTCCCGGCCCACCTGCTCCAGGGGGAAGAGGGGCTCCCCCGGCTCAAAGACCAGGACCTGACCGAACCGGCGCACATCCTGAAAGGCCAGGGTGATGCCCCCTTCCAGGGTGAAAACCAGGTGCACATGAGGTTCATGGGGAAGATGGTCGCCCAGGAGGAGCCGGCCCGTCATGCCCAGATGGATGAGCAGGGTGACGCCCCCTTCCAGGCCAAAAACCAGGTACTTGCCCCGGCGCTGGAGGCGCTCCAGCCGGCGGCCCGGCAGCCACTCCTTCAGATGACCGGGTGGTGAGGCCTGGCGCAGGCGCTTGTTCCCCAACTTGACCGTGAGAAAGCGCCGGCCCAGCAAACGGGGGGCCAATCCCCGGCGAATGACCTCGACTTCAGGGAGTTCCGGCATCGGCGATAACTTCCTTATTCCCTTCCATATTTCTCCTGAAAAAATTCCTGCCATTGAAGAAATGGCCCAAAAACTTCGATACAAAGAAGTGGTGAGTAATTGTCGCCCAACCGGGAAGAAGGGGCAATATCCCCTGAAAAAACGCCTGGGGCCCTGAAGGAGACGGACGTCAAGTTGCCTTCACCTCGGTGGGCCGCTCTGGCCGTTACCCGGCAATCGAAACAAATGGCCCAAACAAGGCTCATCCTCAAGACGGTCTCAGTGCTCTTGTGCCTCTGCCTCCTGGCGGGGCAGGCAGGCGCTGGGGTATGTGCGAAAAAGAACCCGGGCATCCAGGTGGTGCTGGTTCTGGACCTGGTTAGCAATCAACCGGCTAGCCAACCCCCCGAACCATTGCCTCAGGCTGCCCATCTCCTGGTCCATCTTCTCCAGGATCAGGATTACCTGGGTATAACATCCACCGGAGAACCCCAAAGAGTAGCACTGCCCGTGGGCGAGTTGTCCCCTGAGCAGCGCTCTAAGGCCCTGAGCACGTTGGCCGGCCTGGTTCCCCGGACGCAGCCGTTGCCCTCTGCCGAGGTCGTGGGCCAGGTCCTGACCATGTTCAAAGCGGATGGTCCCCAAAAACGCCTGGTGTTTATCCTCTCCGACCAGACCGGGGATACCGCCCACCAGCAGCAAAGTCCGAACCTGGAGGGAGTGGAAAAAGTTGCTGCTCAGGCCCGGGACGCAGGGGTGGCGGTTTACGCGGCGTCGCTGGGTTCCAAGACCGCAGCCGCCGAATTGCCAACCCTGGCCCGAGCCACCGGCGGCCGCGTCTGGGAAGAAAAAACTGTTTTTGACCTGCAACGGGCCATACTGAATTTTTATCAACGGGTGAAACAGCCCCAGGAGGTCCCCCTCACCGGGCATGAATTCAGGCTTGATCCCTGGGTCAGGCAGGCGGTGGTGGCTGCGGCCCGGTCCGATCCCGGCCAGGGGGTAATGCTGACCAACCCCAGGGGCGAGCGCCTTACTCTGGAGACCGCCTCGAAAACGGTCCGCTGGTTGCCTTCCCAGGGGTACGACCTGGTCAATATTTCCCAACCCCGACCCGGCGTCTGGAGTTTGGCCGGGGCTCGACCGGAGGACAGCAGGGTTTTTCTGGCCACCGACGTAATCTTGGACAACGCCGAGGCCCCTCCGGAGGTGGGGGCGGATGAAGCCTTCCTGGTGACTGCGGCCCTGTCGGCCCCCAAGGGGATATCAGGGGAGGCCCAATTCCGGGCCGAGTTCCAGGTTAATAATGCCCCTCCCATGAGCATCGGAATGCACGTCCCGGAACCTGGCCAGGGTCTATCCCTCCCCCCGGGCCTCCGTCTGGGACGGGTTCCCCCCCTGCATCAGGAAGGGGAGGGGACCCTGAAAATTTTCGCCCAGGGAAGGGCCTTCCAGCGCTTGCTGAGGCTGCCCATCACCGTCGCGCCCCCCTGGTACCGGCCGGTGGCGGCCAAAACAGAGGCAGGCGGCGAACCCCTCATCCGGTTCCAACCGGAACTCTCCCGCGTCCCAGAGGGGATGGGCGGCACTGCGGCCTGGCAATCCGCCCAGGGGTCGCTGGCCGGAGTTTTCATCAACCCGGCGCCGGGCTCGGAAATAGTCATGGCCCGGCCCACGGGAGTTCACAATCTCAGCCTGGCGGACCTGCACCTCAAGGGCAGCGCCCCTGGGGGGCGTCCCCTGGAAATCGCTTCCGGGCCCTGCCGCTTCATGTCTGCCCAGAACGTGCCTGATGAGCCGACTGGAGCGACCCAGCCGGCCGCCCTGGAGAAAAAGCCCCAGGATGGTGAGCCGACGTCCCTGCCCCACAGACCCAAGCGCCGCTGGTTCTGGTTGGCTGTCTGTGGGTTTGGCATCGCGGTTTTGCTCGGTTGCGGATTTATCCTCATCCGGGAGCGCCTGGCCGGGGAGTATGAAGACGACGACAGCGGTGAGGGTGCTCCCAGCAAAAACGTCCTGCGCCTTCGGGCCCAGGTGGAGGCCCTTACCAAGGAGAAGGTTCAACTGCAGACGGCCCTGGAAGAAAAGACATTACAGTTTAATCAGCTCATGGCGGAAAAAGGGACTTTGGAAAGCGAAATGGGGCGCTTCCGGGAAAAATTTCAGGGCAGCAACAAGAACCTGGAAGAACTGGAGAAAAAGCTGGAGGATGCCGAGCGCGAGGCCAAAGGCGTCCAGGAGGAGTACATGGCTCTCTATGCCCGCAACCAAAAGGAGAAGGAGGGCTTCCAGAAAAAATAGCAGGGTTTGATGCAGAAGAAAGGAGTTTCTCAGAAGAGCATGTCAATAAAGTGTTCGTAAAGCTCTTTGAGTTCCTTGTGACATTCGCCGCAGAAAAGGCGAACCTCTCCTTCGATTTCCGAGTCGTCGCTCACCGCCGAGAAGCTGCCGTCGTCATTTTGCCGGTAAAAGGTGGTAATGGTTACCCCTTCGGCCACTTCGTAAAAATCCGAGTCATTACCGCAATGCGGACAGGATATTTTCATTTTTTCAGGCCAGTGGCCAGGGGGCGTTCCTTCTGAATCAACTGCCTCACATCCTGACGATAGAGGGAATTGGAGGGCTCCAGTTTGCGGGCTATTTCCAATTCATTGGCGGCCAGATTAAACTGGCCCTTGGCCTTTTTGGCAAGGCCCTTGCTTTGGGAAATGTTGCCGTTTTGCGCGGCCAGGCGGGCCAGATAAAAATGGGTGCGGGCATCCTTGGGATACAACTCGTTGGCTTGCTGCAGCTCCTGCCGGGCCAGACTGATTTTGTTCTGATGGTAGTGGATGATGCCCAGATTGCGGAGCAGCCGGTAGCGGACCTCTTTGGGGGCGCTCTCCAGGTTCTTGTTCAGGAGGATGTCCAGCCGGGCCATGGTCTTCTGATTGGTAAAAGTGGGACTGCCCTCGGTGAGCATGCGGTCGCTCATGTTGGCCACTTCCGTGGCTGAGATGGACCTGCCCCGGATGGAATCTCCGAGATTCGCCTCGTCCGGGTGTTCATAGGTGGGCCTTTCAGGAGTGGTCGCCACCGAACCTTCTTCAGGGGGCGGCGCCTGGCGCGCACTTCGCCGTTTGCCGCCACACCCTAACCCGGTGAGAATGAGAGCCAGGCACAACCACAAGCTGATAAGTTTGGTCAATCTTTCCCCCACCCGAAATAAGTTCGGAAATTATTATGCCACACAGGATGAAGCCGTCAACCCTTTATCCTGGGTCTGGGGAAATTAGGCTATCCTGGGGTATTTGTAACCTTTGCGCACCACGTGAGTGTTGACGCGGGCAGGTTGCAGCTTTTCCAGGAAATGGTCGGCCAGCCTGTCGGCCTGGGATTGGTCCCCGCAAGTGAAAATATCCAGGACCAGGTAGCCGAATTCCGGCCAGGTGTGGAAGGAAATGTGGGATTGGGCCAGGAGGGTGAAACCCGTGACCCCATGAGGTTGGAATTGGTGAAACCGGGATCCCAGGTTGGTAAGCCCCGCTTCTTTTACTGCGCTTTTAACGAGATTGTGGAGATAACTCCGGGAATTGATCTTTTCCTGATCGCAGCCATAAAGCTCCATCATCAGGTGATATCCGTCCGGCCGCGGATTCTGGACCAGGAACTCCCTTTTCATGGGCAGAACCCTCCCTTAAAGATTTTTTCGGCTGGGAAGCGCCTCCCCTGGTTGCCACCCCCTTATGCAGCGGGTTTACAAAATCCTAATATTTTTATAATAATCTTATCTTTTCGTCAATAGGAAACCCGGTTTTCCGAAAAACTTGGCCGGGATACGATGGCATGGCTAAGTCAAATGCTCTGGGAGTGATTGTTTTCAGGAGGCCGCTTCTGACAAACCGTTTGCCCAAAAACTCCTTGCCTGCACCTGAGGAGTAAGGTAACACTTAAAACCAGTTGGAAAAGCCTGGTAAAATGAAGAAAAGGGCAGGGCGGGCGTCTCTGCCCGCCCAGGCGATTTCATCAACTTTGAACCTTGAACTTTGAACTGTTCACATCTGTGAGGTCCCATGGAACTGGTCTATCGCCCCCGGCGTCTCCGGCGCACCGCCACTATCCGGCGCATGGTGCGGGAAACCGTGCTCACCCCGGCTGATTTCATTTACCCCATGTTCGTGGCTCCCGGCAAAGGGGTGCGCCAGGAGGTGGCGGCCATGCCCGGCGTGGCCCGCCTGTCTGTCGACCTGCTGGTGGAAGAAGCCAGGGCGGCCTGGGACGCAGGGGTGCCCGCGGTCCTGCTTTTCGGCCTGCCCCAGAAAAAAGACGACACCGGCAGCGAAGCCGCCTCGCCCAAGGGCGTGGTGCAGCAGGCGGTGCGGGCCCTGAAAAAGGCCCTGCCGGAGCTGGCGGTCATCACCGACGTCTGCCTGTGCGGCTACACCAGCCATGGCCACTGCGGCCTTGTCCACCGGGGGGAAATCGACAACGACGCCACCCTGGAGGTCCTGGCCCAAACCGCCCTGTCCCACGCCGAGGCCGGGGCCGACATGGTGGCGCCTTCGGACATGATGGACGGCCGGGTGGGGGCCATCCGGGAAGCCATGGATGACCGCGGCTTTGAGATGGTGAGTATTTTGTCCTACGCGGTGAAATACGCTTCCGCCTTCTACGGGCCCTTCCGGGAGGCCGCGGAGTCCGCGCCCAAGTATGGCGACCGCCGGGGCTACCAGATGGACCCGGCCAACGCCCGGGAGGCCATGCGGGAGGCCACCCTGGACGTGGAGGAGGGGGCGGACATCATCATGGTGAAGCCGGCCCTGGCGTATCTGGACATCATCTCCCAGTTGGCCGGGGAGTTTGACCTGCCCATCGCCGCGTACCAGGTGTCGGGGGAGTACAGCATGATCAAGGCCGCCGCGGCCCAGGGCTGGCTGGACGAGCAGGCCGTCATGCTGGAGTCCCTCACCGCCATCAAGAGGGCGGGTGCAGATTTGATTTTGACGTATTTTGCCAAAAAGGCGGCAATGTTGTTAAAATAATATTTTCCAAAGAAAGGCAGCATGATAAATGAAGATAGCCTTTGTGACGTTATCTGATCCTTGTCATTCTTCGTTACGAATAAGATCAGATTATTATAAGGCAAATTGTTTGGAGAACCAATCAGCAGAAATTACCTGCATCGGCCCATTAAAGGAGAAATATTTCAGATTCTTTAATGTCAAAGGAAAAATATACAGGATTCTAAAACGCAATTATGAAAGCTTGCGGGAGCCCATTATATTAAAAGGTTATGCCGAACAAATTCAGCAAAAATTATTAACATTAGATGTAGATATTGTCTTCAGCTATTCCTCTATACCTCTTTCTTATCTTAACTGCCGGCAACCCATCGTTTTCTGGGTAGATGCCACCTTTGCCGGTATGGTTGATTTTTACCCCGAATTTACCAACCTTTCCAAAGAATCCCTTAGAAAAGGCAATGCTCAGGAGCAGGCTGCACTGAGTAACTGTACATTGGCCATTTTTTCTTCGGAATGGGCCGCAGCGACAGCCTTAGAGAATTATCAAGTCGATCCTTTGAAGATCAAAGTTGTCCCTTTTGGGGGGAACTTTGCATGCAACCGGACCAGAGAAGATATCGATAAGCTCCTGATATCAAGATCCACTAAAGAACTTAAGCTCTTATTTTTTGGCATCGATTGGCACCGAAAAGGTGGGGACCTGGCCATAGAAATAGCCAAAAAACTTAATAAGCAGGGCCTAAAGACAGAATTAACCATTGTAGGGTGTTACCCTCTGGTTGAAGAGGCGTTGCCGGATTTTGTAAAAGTCCATGGATTCATAGACAAAACTTCCGAAGCAGGGCTTGATAGAATAAAAAAGGTGCTGTCGGAAACTCATTTTTTAATCCATCCGGCCAGGGCAGAGGCCTTTGGTTGTGTTTTGCCCGAGGCAAATTCCTTCGGAATCCCTTGTTTAACCACAAATGTGGGAGGAATTCCCACTGTTATAAAAGATAATATTAATGGCAGATTATTTGCTCCAACTGATGGTATTGATTCATATAGTGACTTTATCATGAAATCATTTGCGAATTATGAAGGATATAAGGATTTGGCACGCTCATCTTTTCAGGAATATCAAGCAAGATTGAACTGGGATGTTGCAGGAATGACAATAAAGAAGATGCTTGTGGAGCTCATCTGAGACCGGGGTACAGAAAAAACGCAAAATGATAAAAAAATCTTCTCCAAGACCTCCTCTACGCCTGCTGGCCTGGGAGACCACCCGGCGCTGCAATCTGGATTGCCGCCACTGCCGGGCTGCAGCCACCCTGGGGCCGTATCCTGGGGAACTGAGCACCGCGGAGGGGAAAAAGCTCCTGGATGAGGTGGCCGGCATGGGGCAGGCAGTGATCATTCTCACCGGCGGCGAGCCCCTGCTCCGGGATGACATCCTGGAGATCACGGAGTACGGCCACAAGCTGGGGCACCGCATGGTCATGGCCGTGAACGGCACCCTTTTGACCCCGGAGATGGCCAGCCGCCTAAAAGAAGCCGGCATCCAGCGCCTGAGCATCTCCCTGGACGGGGCCACAGCGGCCAGTCATGATAACCTGCGGGCCGTGCCCGGGGCTTTTGAGGGGGCCTTGCAGGGGATTGCCGCGTGCAAATTCGCGGAGCTCCCTTTCCAGATAAACACCACCATCACCCGGGCGAACCTGGCGGAACTGCCGACTATTTATGAGTTGGCCATTGAGCTGGGGGCCGCAGCCCACCATGTTTTTGTGCTGGTGCCCACGGGCCGGGGCGCGGAAATCCCCGAAGAGCTGGTCTCCCCGGAAGAATACGAGAAGACCCTGAGGTGGATGCTGGAGCGCCAAAGGGAGGGGCGTCTGCACCTGAAGCCCACCTGCGCGCCCCAGTATTACCGGCTGTGGCGGGAGGACGCCCAGGCCCGGGGGGAGAAGATCACCCCCCAGACCCACGGCATGGAGGCCATGACCAAGGGGTGCCTGGGAGGGCAGGGCTTTGCCTTTGTGTCCTACAAAGGGGAGGTGCAGCCCTGCGGCTACCTGGAACTGGTGGCGGGGAACGTCCGGGAGAATCCTTTCCCGGAAATTTGGGCCGCATCAGAGGTGTTCCAGGAACTCCGGGCGGTGGACGGCTACCACGGCAAATGCCACGCCTGCCAGTACCGCAAGGTCTGCGGCGGCTGCCGGGCCCGGGCCTACGCTTTGACCGGCGACGCCCTGGCCGACGACCCCATCTGCCCGTATATGCCCATGTGATAGAGTCTTAGGGGGATAGAGTTTTTGGGGGGAGGGGCCAGGGACCTGAGGTCCCTGCCCTCCCCCCAAACCCCCCTCCCAACCCGCGTAAGGGCCAGAAAAGGCGGAACCTGCGGTCCCGACTTATCCGGCTTGAATAGAGCGTTAAGGGATTTGGGGTGTGGGGGAGGGGCGTGCTCCTTCGCCCCCTCCCCCACAAAGCCTACAACCACAAAACTTACAGCCATGAAACCAAAAACCGAAAACCGAAAATTGAAAACTCCCTTAGAAGATCTGGACCGGGCCATCCTGAACGAGATTCAGTCGCACTTTCCTCTGGTTCCCCGGCCTTATGCGGAGATGGGGAAAAAGGTGGGGGCCGGCGAGGAAGAGGTCCTGACGCGGGTTAAGAATATGCACGAGGCCGGCATTATCCGGCGCATCGGCGCCAATTTCACTTCCCGCAAGCTGGGCTACACCAGCACTTTGTGCGCCGCCCGGGTGCCCTCCGAAAAATTGGCGAAGTTCGCCGAAGTGGTGAACAACTACCCAGGGGTGACTCACAATTATCTAAGAAGGCACCGTTTCAATGTCTGGTTCACCCTCATCGCCGAATCCCGGGAGCGCTTGGCGGGCATTTTAGATGAAATCCGCAAAGCCAGCGGCGTGGACCAAATCCTTTCCCTGCCCGCCAAGGAGGTCTTCAAAATCAAGGTGGATTTTCCCATGTAATGGGGTTTTCAGTTTTCGGTAGAAAATAGCAAGGTAGAGCTTTAACTTGTCACATGTAAAGGGAGAACCGGAGCAAAAAAGGAGCCCTGTTTTCAGGGCTCCTCTGCACAAGACTGAATCGGGGTTGCGTGTTTATATCAGTTTCATGTTATGGGGCACCTGACCTGTCCTATTAACCGATTGACAATCATCAATCTTTTAACAGAAAACCGAAAACCGAAAACTACATTACCCGCTGGTTTTCTTCTCCTCCAGGGGCACGCACAGGACCGGGCAGGGAAGCAGGCGCACCACTTTTTCTGCGGTGGAGCCGAAGAAGACCTCTTCGATGGGGCCGCGGCCGGCCCGGCCATAGCCGCCCAAAACCACCAGATCAACGGCCAGGTCCCGAGCAATGACTGCGATTTCCTGAAAGGGCGCGCCCACCGCCACCAGGCTTTCCACCTCCGGGCCGTCAGGGTTCCAGCGTTTTAAAAAATCGCTCAGAAGTCGCTGGGCCCGCTCCCGCAAGGTGGGGACCAGGCTCTCCGCCTCCTCCTCCAGGTGTTCCACGAGGACGGCCACCCGTTTGAGACTGATGACATGCAGAAGGATAATCTTGGCCTGAAAGGTCTGGGCCAGTTGAGCCGCGGCCTGGAACGCGACGCCGGAGCAGTCCGAGAAATCGGTGGCCACCAGAATTGACTCGATTTTCATAACGGCAAACCAAATCTTGAGGCGCGCAAGGGGCGGAAACCCCAAACAAGCCTCTGACCGGCAAGGCCAGAGGCTTGTCGTTGCTCTTTATTATTTGACTGCTTTCTTGATGCCGGTCAAGGCTTCGTCGGCATTGTCGAAACTGCCCACATGGGCCCAAAGCACCTTGCCGCTCTTGTCAACGAGGATGGTAACCGGGTAAGGGGAGAAATTCATGGCCTTGCCCAATTTGGAGTCCTTATCCGGGACGATGGGAAAGGGTGATTTTTGAGTTACTTTCCACATCTTGGCCGCAGTCGCGTCCTGACCCTGAACCGCAGCTAAAAACTTGACCTTGCCCTTCAAACTTGCATCACTTGCCACCTTGCTGTGCAGCGCGTTTAGCACAGGAGCCTGTGCCATACAATGCGGTCAGGTGGTGTTCATGGATTCCATCAGGACATAGGGGGCCTTGATGTCACTCAGGGTAAAGGCATTCGGGCCGGCCAGGCCGAGATAGGTGGCATCTTCAGGGGTGACGGGGGCCGAAAACGCCACATTGCCGATGTTGAGGCCCACGGCGGGCTCTTTTTCGGCGAACGCGGCTGATCCCAGCATCAGGACCAGAAGACTAATTCCTAAAACCAATAAGAGGGTTTTCTTCTTCATTGAGCCTCCTCTCGGGAAGAGATTTGTTACCATGATAAATCAAGCAGGGGCAAAGGGCAAAATAATTTCGCAGGAATGATGGGCAAAATTAGGTATATTCATTCCATGCAGCCGGATTATTTTCCTTGGGGAGGTTGTATGGGGACCTTTTGCTATGGGATGCAGAAATTCTTGGGAGCCGCACTCCTTGCCATCCTCTGCGTCGTTGGTCTAGCTGGGACAGGCAAGGCTGCGCCGCCAGGAGCTCCCCCAACCCAACAACCAGATATCTTGCGGCAATTGGACGCCAACGTGGTGAGTTTAAAATTTTTCGCCACCCAGAAGAACCAACCGGACGAAATCCCCAAGAGAGTTTATAAAAAATATTTTCTTCAGGATGAAGCCCACTATATCTGGTATGAACTGCGCTTGGACGCCCGGGCCAAGCGCACCGGGCCAATTACCCTGAAGGTGCTAGCGACCTTATATATTCCCGGGGAAAGCCCTTTGAATAGAGTGCACCTTTTTAACATCCCCCCCGGGCTTCGCCAGCTTTATCTCACGGGCAGTTGTAAAGCCGATTTGCCGGAAGGGGGCTGGTGGTTCCCCGGTTCTTATCGCCTGGTGCTGCGCCTGAATAACCAGGAAATCGCCAGCGGCGCCTTTGAAGTGGGGATGTATTAATATTACTTCTCCGGAAAAAAGCGGCTTTCATCCCAGGACACCGGCACCCGCACCAAATCCCCCCGCCGGTGCTGATAGAGCAGATAGCCTTGATGGGCTCCGAACTCGAACAAGCTTTTGGTGATGAGCACGTCCTGGCGGCAGTAAGACTCCAGTTCCTCCCAGCGGCCGTTTTTATAATGCTCCAGGGCCAGAAGGCCGTTGCCGGTTTTTTTGCGCCCCAAGGTGGCCTCCGCCAGGTGGTCAAGGGACAGCCGGAAGCCTAAAAAGCTGTGCAATTCCTCCAGAATGTCCAGGGTGGGCAGGGATTCGAGAGATAGATCGGTATAGGGCTGGAGCACCTTGTAGTCAAAGCGCTTGAGATTAAAGCCCACCACCAGGTCCAGTTCCCCCAAGCGTCGGCACAGTTGGGCGATGTCTTGCTCCCGAAATACGGTGACCTGCTGGGGGCTGGTCTCATGGAGCACCGCCAGGGACACCCCCATGGCGTGACAGCGGCCCCACCCCCCCACCTCCGCAGCCGAACAGCAGGTTTCCAGATCAAAGAAACCCAGGCGCCGCCGGGCCAGCCAATGGACCGGACCAACCGCGACCTCAGCAGGGGAGGGTAGGGGGGGCTCAGAAACGTCGAGGGAAGGAGCATCTTCCAGGGCCTCTTCGCTCCCGAGCAACAGGTTGGCGGCCATCAAAGCCGCCTCCTTGTCCAGGGGTTTATTCCCCGAGCCGCATTTGGGGGAATGGATGCAGGAAGGACAGCCTTCCTCGCAGGGGCAGGCCTCGATGACCTCCTGGGTGCGCTTCAGCAAGTCCTCCAAAATGGTGTAGGCCCGGGACGCCAGACCCACGCCGCCGGGATAGCCGTCATAAATAAAGATGGCGGCCTTCCCCACCTGGGGATGCGCAGTGGTGGAAATGCCCCCGATATCATAGCGGTCGGCCAGGGCAAAGAGGGGGAACATGGCGATGAGGACATGCTCCAGCGCGTGAATGCCCCCCATGAAATGGAGCCCCTCCTTATAAATGGCCTGCTTCACCTCATCTGGAATCTCCAGCCACATGCCCACGGTCTCGAAAATCTGGGGCGGCAGCTCCAGGGGGACCACCCCCAAAAGTTCCTGCCCGGGAAGGCGGCGCTTTTCATACCCCAAAAAGTGCTCGGTGACCTTGAGACGGCCGGTATGCGCGGTGAAAGTGGCCACCTGGCGGGTTTCCAGGATTTCCAGGATTTCCGTCTCCTTGTCCGTCTGGATGCGGGTGAAATATTTGGGGTCCACGGGGTTTACCCAGATGTTGCGCCGCTCCAGGTCCAGGCGCTCCACCGCGAAGGTGTTGGCCTTGTGGAGGTAAACCGCGCCGGGATGGCATTCCCGGAGGGCCCGATGGCCGTCCACATGACCCAGGGGGCGCTTTTTCCCCATTTGGAAAATGGCGAAAGAGTCACCCACTCCCCGGATGTTCACCTCTTTTTGGGGGAAGCGGGACCGGGCGAACCAGGAGTGCCCCGAGGCGCTTTGCAGGAGGTGGCCCTGTTGGGACAAGGCCGTGAGGAGATTGTCATGGACCCCCAGATCGAAAAAGCTTTTCTCATCCCGGTTCAGGGGCAGTTCCTGGGCGGCGCAGGGCAGGTGGGCCGACACCACCACGGGATTGTCCGGGTCCACCACTGCGGCTTCCAGGGGCCGGCCGAAAAACTCCGGGGGATGCTTCATGAAATACTGGTCCAGCGCGTCAGGCTGGGCCACCAGCACCACCAGGCTGTCCCGGTCCTGGCGCCCCACCCGGCCCATGCGCTGCAGGGCCGTGACCATGGTGCCGGGGTAGCCCACCAGGATGCAGACATCCAGGCCCCCGATGTCGATGCCCATTTCGAGAGCGCTGGTGGAAATGACCCCCCGCATTTTGCCCGAGGCCAGGCTGGTCTCGATTTCCCGCCGTTCCTCCGGAAGAAAGCCGGCCCGGTAGGAGGTGATGTAGCGCCGCAGATCCGGGACCTGGCGCAGGGCCCAGAGGTGGATGAGTTCGGTGATTTTGCGCCCCTGGGTGAAGCAGATGGTGGCCAGGTTTTGGCGAATGGCCTGGGAGAAAATCTGGGAAGCAGTGACGGCCGCGCCCGCAGGTGGATTCAGAAAAAGCACGTGCCGCCCCGACCGGGGCGCGCCGCTCTCGGTGATGAGCTCTATCTCAAGATTTGTGAGATTTTTAATAAATTCAGCAGGTTCTGCGATGGTGGCGGATAACATCAGGAACTGCGGGTGGGCCCCGTAATGGGCGCACACCCGGCGCAGACGGCGCAGCACCTGGGCCATGTGGCTGCCGAAGATGCCCCGGTAGGTGTGCACTTCGTCGATGATCACGTAACGCAGGTTCCTGAAAAAGTCGAATCCAGGCGTCGTGATACGGCAAAAATCCCAGGTGCAGCATGTCGGGGTTGCTGATGAGCACGTGGGGGGGCCGGGCCTTGAGGGCCTGGCGGGCCGCCGGGGGAGTGTCGCCGTCATAAATGGCCGCGGACAGGAAAGGGGAGGGGAGGGCGGCGTCCAGTTCCCGCAGGGCCTTGAGTTGGTCCTGTTCCAGGGCCTTAAGGGGAAAAAGGTAAAGGGCCCGGGCCTGGGGTTCGGCCATCATGGTGGCCAGCACCGGCAGGTTGTAAATCAGGGTCTTGCCGCTGGCCGTGGGCGTGGCCGCCAGCAGGTGCTTGCCCTGGCGCACCGCGGCCAGGGCCTCGCCCTGGTGGCGGTACAGGCGGTCGATGCCCAGGCGGGCCAGGGCCTGCACCAGGGGCTGGGGCAAATCCAGGTTCCCTGCGAAATACTCCACCGCCTGGGAAGGGAGATACTCGCAGTGAGCCAGGATGTCCCGGTAATCCGCGGATTCTTTGAGTGATCTGACAAATTCCAAAAGCATATAGTTTAATGGGCTAGTGGCCCTGACTTTCTTGGGCACTCTGCGGGTTGGGAGAGGAGTGTGGGGAAGGGGAGGGCAGGGACCTTAGATCCCCCCCCCGCCTTCCCCTCAAATTTTACCTAGTAATTTAATGTAATTTAATGCCCCCCCACTTCCCCTTTTTTACGGGTGCCCACGTCGAAGTGGGGCCAGTCGGCATTGACCCCGGTGTAAAGCCATTCCTGGGGGATGCGCAAGCCCAGCCACTTGGCCGCGGTATATACCCAGGCAGGCAGGTTGCGGGCGTCGATTTTATGCATGGCCTCCCGGTTGTAATGGCGCAGGGCGCAGCTCACGGGGTTGGGGTTGCCGTCCACCACGTTTTTGTAATTAAAATCATTCACATCCAGGGCCAGACCCAGGCGGTGGTTAGACGCGGGCACGTGGCGGCCGTGGTGCAGGTCCGCCATGCTCTCAAAATGGCACAGCGCCACCACGCCATCCAGGCAGGCGCTCTCCTTGTCCGGGAAGTCCAGGCATTCCGACGCCACCGGGCCCTGGAAGGCGCTCACCGCCCAGGTGTCTTCCCCGATGCGCAGCACCAGGATAGGCACCCGTTTGTTCGGCTCATACCAGCCTTCCCGAAACACATATTCCAGAAACAGGGCGGCCAGGGGCGCAAAGCGGCTGTTGATTTCCACCTGGGTGCGCTCCGGCCGGTAGCGCGCCTTGTTATTGATGTCGCCTAACTTGCCGGCAAACCAGACGTAACCGGAGGGCCGTGGCTGGGTAAGGGCCACGGTCTGCCACTCCTTCTCAAAGCCAGCATAAGCGGGCACCCGCCGGGACTGGCCTGTGACCCACACCGGCATACTTATGACCACCCCTACCCTGTCGCCGTTAGACCACTTGAGGTTGCGCAGGGTCTCCCAGGAAGGTTCATCCCGGCTGCCCAGCAGGGCCAGGGATTGCTGGCGTAATTCCAACAACTGGTTGACGGACATCTGCTTTTTGGCCAGGGCCACCTTGGTCAGATAGTCCCGGTCCCGGGCCTCGGGAGTCATATTGGGATCATAGCGCAGGGCCACCTGCTCGAGGACGCGGGCAGACTGGGGCGCCAGCTTGGCATCCTGCAACCGGGGCCGGGGGGGCTGGCCGGGGGAAGGGGCGGCCCAAAGCTCCCGGATCGGTCCCAGTCCCAGGGCCATGAGCAGACAGAACGCCAGAAGCCAACGGCAATAGGGAAAGGTTCGCATGGGGCCATTGTATTGATACCCGGGCCGGGAGTCAACCGCAGCAGAAGATCGGGTTCCCTTGAGGCCCTGGCGGCCAGGCGTGGCCGGGGCTAAAAAAAATGACCTCATGAGAGCCTGCTGAAGAGGCGATTTTTTTAGGGGCAAGGGTTTTATATGGGCCTGTTTAAATAAAAAACCTAAGGAAGAAATTCTTTTCAGATTGCCGCGTCCTTCACTGCATGATTTGGATCAGGCAAAGGGTCCTTAAAGGAGAGTTTAAGGAAAATAATGTTGATTTGAAATTGGTCTGGGTCTTGCACCCTCCAGGCAGCAACAGATGAAAATGGAGGGAAGCTGCATGGCCAGAAGCAAAGCTCATTTAGAGGACAACCAACTTTTTTTTGAGAAACTTCTGGGTAGTATGAGATTCAACAAAATCATTAACCAGGTGCCGAAAGATGCCGCAGTTCTGGATGTGGGCTGCGGCTACCACGGGACGTTGTTGAAACGCCTGGAGCCCAAAATTTCCCAAGGAATTGGGGTTGATATTTCCGTTAACCAACAAGTAAAAAATCACAAGCTGAATCTGATACAACATGACCTCAATCAGACCCTGCCTCTTTCGAGCGACCAGTTTGATGTGGTCATTTCTCTGGCCAATTTGGAGCATCTGGAAAACTCCCGGGGCGTTTTTCAGGAGATGCACCGGGTCATGAAGCCAGGGGGTTTTCTTCTATTGACGACGCCGACTCCTTTGGCCAAGCCTGTACTGGAATTTTTATCTTATGACTTGAAGATACTCAGCGAAGCGGAAATCCGGGATCACAAAATCTATTTCAACCGCGATTTATTGGTAACTTATTGTAGGATGGCGGGTTTTTCCAGCTGGGAACACCGCTACTTCCAAATGGGGATGAATAATTTTCTCAGAGCTCAAAAGTAACTAAATGATATCTATAGATTTATTGCTTGCTGAGAATTTATTCTTGTTATGAAAGAAAGATCTTGTCTATCAAGAATGTCTCTGCATAGTATTCTCTTATTACAAGACTGACTAATTACCGCTGCCGTCCCTGATCTTCGATAAATTTCCGCCGGATGAAACGGCCGGGGAAGTCAGGACGGCTCACGTATGCCCCCAAGCCTTCCAGAAAGCGCGCCTGCATTGCCTCCAGGATAGCCGGGACCTTCCGCACGTCGATGAAATGGCGCACATCCTGCTGCGAAAAAACGATTTCCGGCCCCAAGGCGTTCAGGACCTCTGGGGCCCGGTCCACCAAATCCGGGGGCAGGGAGGCTGTGGCCACCGGAACAGGGAGGCGCACCTCCAGGATTACCTGCCAACGGTCCCCAGCCATGGGCCGGGAAACGTCATGAAATTCCAGGTTTAGGCCATTGGCCAGGGTTTGGCGCCTGATCAGGCTTTCCTTCGCAGTCATGAGTCGGCTCACGGAAAAAAGTTTTATCTTTTGGTATCCTCTATACTAAACTATGGCAAAAAACCACGGCAAAGGTAAAGCCATGAAACGCTCCCCTCTGATTTTTCTTGCGGTCGCCTTGCTTTTAGGCATTACGGTGTCCGGCGCGTTCTATTATTTCTATCGCCATTCCCCCCGCTATGCCTTGCACCAGATGGTAACTGCCTTAATGCAAAAGAATTATCAGAAATTTTATTCTTTTTTGGACCTGAAAAGCATCCTCGGGTCCCTGACGGAGGAAACGGGTAAGGACTTGATTCCTCCGGATATTTTCCCCAAGGGGAATTTTATCGGGGATTTGGGTGTGAAGATGGGCGGCAAGTTCATGTCGCAGATCGTGCCGCACATTTTCGAGGCCTTTGAAAAAGAAGTCCGGGGGGTCATGAACAAGTATTTGGAGACCCTGACCACCCAGGAACTGCTGGCCCTGGAAGGGGCCATCGCCCTGGCCGATATCAAACAGCAAGACAACGAGGCCCAGGTGACTTTGCGTTTTCCCAAAGAGGATGGCAGTTTGGGCCTGACCATGGGCCGGGATCCTGAAAAACGCATCTGGAAAGTGGTTTCGGTAAGTTATGAAGATCTCAAACAATTGCTCAGGAAGAAGTTTCGATAATGTCTGATAATATATATTATGTAAACTAACATGCCTGTCCGGGAAGTCTGCCCCCAATGCGGCCAGGTTTCTGAGCGCTATCGCAATCCGGTCCCCGCGGTGGACATCATTATCGAACTGGAAGACCAGGGCCTGATCTTGATTGAACGGCAAAAGCCTCCATACGGCTGGGCTTTGCCGGGAGGGTTTGTGGAGTACGGGGAGAGCCTGGAGGACGCCGCGGTGCGGGAGGCCAAAGAGGAGATCGGGCTCGAGGTCAGGCTGTTGGGGCAGTTCCACACCTATTCCGCCCCGGACCGGGACCCCAGGCAGCACGTCATCACCACGGTGTTTGTGGCTCAAGGCCAAGGCGTCCCCCACGCCGCCAGCGACGCCCTCGCCCTGGCCATTTTTCCCCCGGAAAATCTCCCCCGGGATCTGGCTTTTGACCACGACCGCATTCTCCAGGATTATTTAAAAGTAAGAAAAAAATGGTTTTATAATCAGACAGAGACCGACCGAAAAACTTAAGAAGAGTTCTGAAATATAATTTGCAAATAATTTAAATAATTATTCTAATTTATATATTATTTTTTGGGCAGGAATGGGTAAAACCGCCCCCGCCCGGCGGATCGGCGCGGGCGCTGGCGCCTCATGATGACATTCTTTTTTTATCAAGCCCTCTCCTCTCTGGCCGGCCTTCTGGGCTGGCCCCTTTTCTATTACCACCTGAAATCCCGGGGCCAGGGCGAAAGTTTCCGCCCCCGCCTGGGACTATCGGCCCCTCCCCCACCGCCCCCGGGTTCGCCCCGGGTCTGGATTCATGGGGTCTCGGTGGGGGAAATCCTGGCTGCCGGGCCCCTGGTGGCCGAACTTAAGGCCCTCCTGCCCCTTGCTTCCTTGACAATCTCCACCGGCACGGAAACGGGCCAGGCCGTGGCCCGGCGGCAATTCGCGCCCCTGGGGGCAATGGTGTGCTACTTCCCCCTGGACCTCCCCTGGGCCGTGAGCCAGGCTTTGACCATCATAAAGCCGGATATTTTTGTGGCCCTGGAGTCCGAAGTGTGGCCCAACTTTCTCACCGCGGCCAAACGCCGGGGGGTGTCCCTGGCCCTCATGAACGCCCGCCTTTCGGACCGCACTTTTGCCCGCTATACCCGTTATAAAAAATATCTCTTTGATTTCATTAATCTTTTCGAGGTGATGGCCGCCGGTTCAAAGGAGGATTACCGCCGCCTGGGCACTCTGGGACTTTCACCAAACAAGCTCTTTTTCACCGGCAACCTCAAGGTGGACGCACTTTGGGCCCGGCGTCAGGCGGTGCTTGTCACTCAGAGGGGACAAAATTCTCCTTGTCCCCCTCACCCTGACCCTCTCCCCCAAGGGGGGAGAGGGGAAAGAATGAGTGAATTCCAAGCCGTTGGTAATATCATTCCCCCTCCCCTGCCCTCCCCAGGTTTATCAGGTTTGACCTCTGGATTAGTCTGTGATGTCCAGGGCCTCAGGGATATTCTCGGTCTCCAGAGAGAGCCGGTGCTGTTGGCCGCGTCCACCCACCCGGGAGAAGAGGAAGCGTTACTGGCGGCTTATGAAGAACTGCAGGCCCCCTACCCTAACCTCATCCTTATTTTGACCCCCCGGCACCCGGAGCGGGCCGCAGCGGTGGGAGATCTTTTGACCCGGCGGGGTCTGGGGTTTCAGCGCTGGCAGTCCCTGAAAAGCGGCGCCGAACCCCGGCGGCAACAGGTGGTGCTGGTGGACACGGTGGGGGATCTTTTTAACCTCTATGCCGCAGCTGATGTGGCCTTTGTGGGGGGGAGCCTCGTGCCCCACGGCGGCCAGAATATTCTGGAGGCCGCGGTGTGGGGACTGGCGCCCTTGTATGGCCCTCATTTCGAGAATTTCCGCTGGGCCGCGGAGATTCTCCGGGAAGCCGGCGCCGGCACCGTGGTGCAGGATGCCGCCTCTCTCGCGGCTGCGGCCCGTTATCTCCTGGAGAATCCTGTCGAACGCCGCCGCCTGGGGGAGGCCGCCCTGGCTGTCTTACAATCCCACCAAGGCGCGGCCCGGCGCCAGGCGGAGCTGGTGGTTAAATTGTTGCAATAATCTTCACGGTTATGGCTTCCGGCCTCTTCGGCTCACAAACGGGGTTCGGGAACGAAAGATGGAAAAAGCCGGGCTGAGAAGTTCACCGGCCAACCTTTCTGGGCAGCGGGAGTGATATTCCACGATTTTCTTGAGATGCTCGAAGCTTTCCGGGTCCATGGAGAGAAAATCGATGGCCGCTTCCATCCCGTCAACCCGCACCACCCTGCCTTTGATGACCGCCTGGACCTTGGGGGCCAGGCTGATCACTACCTGGCAACAGCGGTTTTCCTGAAGGAGTTGGTGCGGAGAGCAGGCCAGGCCGGTGAGGCTGAGATTGCGGCTCTCCACCCCGATCTGCTTATCTTCCAGGCAGACCGTCACCTCGAGACGGACAGGCACCCGCCCCCGCCGGCGTTGTTCTGGCAAATTGTTCGTCACCCTTCACCCCATATCGGTCAAATGAGGCTCTAACTCAAAAACAGAGTGCCGAACATGCGGGTGAGAACCCCCAAGGCCAGGGCCAGGGTCAGGGAGGCAACCACCGCGGCGGCCGCGCCCCGCCAGCCGATCTCCCGGCTCAGGGCCGCAATGGTGGAGGCGCAGGGAATGTAAAAAAGCACAAAGATGGTGAAGGTCAGGAGCTGGGTCTGGGTGAGCACGGTCTGAAGCTGGGTGGTGCCCAGGGCCTCATTCAACATCACCAGGGAGAGCTCCTTGCGCATGATGCCGAAAATGAGGGTGGTGCCCACCGCCGCGGGCAAACCCAGAAGCGACGTCAAAGGCACCAGGGCATCATTGAGGATGGTGTCCAGACCATAAAATTTCAAGAGGCTCAGGACCACACTGCCGATAATCAGGATGGGCCAGGCCACCACGATAAAGTCCTTCAGGCTGCGCCAGGACTTTAGCAAGACGTTTTTCCAGGTGGGGCGCCGGTATTCGGGAATTTCCATAAGCAGCCCCGGGGAAATTTCGGGCAATATCCAGGTGGATATGCGGCCCAACAAGGCAATCACCACCAGGTTGAGAAAGTACACCCCCAGGGCGTACATAGGACCGATGGCGTAGGCCACCAGCGCAAAAATGAGCACCGAGCGGGCCGAACAGGGGATGAGGATGGCCAGCAGCGCCACCACGAAGCGGTCCCGGGGGCTTTCCATGATGCGGGTGGCCATGACCGCGGGCACGCTGCAGCCGTAGCCTAAAATAAAAGGAATAATGGACTTGCCGTGCAAACCCAGGCGGTGCATGAGGTTGTCCATGAGAAAGGCCACCCGGGGCAGATAGCCCGTGTCCTCCAGCAAAGCCAACCCCAGGAGAAAGGGGACCAGATACGGCAGCACGATGGCCACCCCGCCGAAAATCCCCATGAACAAGCCTTCGCCCAGGAGATGGTAGCCGAGGGTGTTTTCTCCCAGCCAATTCTGAGCCAGTTTCAGGGCCATCTCCAGGTAAGACAGAAAGAAACCCTCGCCGTACTGGCCCAGGCGAAAGATGCCCTGAAAAAAAAGCCCCATAATAAGCACCAGGGCTACGTACCCCCAAACCTTATGGGTGGCGATCTGGTCCAGGCGGTCACGCCAGGTGGGCTTGGTGGCCGGGGTGACCTTGGCCACCTGCTCGAAAAGGTTGACGGCCAGGGCGTGGCGCTCCGAGGCGATGACCAACTCAGGCGGGCGCCCGTGGGTTTGAGCCAGGATTTTCTGATGATTTCTCACCAGATGAAGTACGTCGGGGTCCCGTTTGCCCACCTCCTCCAGGAGGTAGGGGTCGTCTTCCAGGAGTTTCACCAGGAAGAAGCGCCAGGGGAGCCCGAGTTTCTGGGCGGCTTTGATGTCAAGCTGGTCGCTCAGTTCGGCGATTTCCTCTTCGATGTCCCGGCTGAAGACCACGGCTGCGGGGGGCACCTGGGTTTGCCCGGTTTTCACTGCGGTCTCCAAAAGATCGGTGAGGCCGGTGCCCCGGCTGCTGATGGTGGGCACCACCGGCGTATCCAGCAATTCCGCCAGCTTGTAGGTGTTGATACGGACACCCTTGCGGTGGGCCTCATCCATCATGTTGAGGGCCACCACCAGGGGCCGCTCCAGGCTCATGAGCTCCAGGGTGAGTTCGAGGCTGCGGGACAAGAGGGAGGCGTCGATGACGTTGACGATGACGTCGGTTTTTTTCTGGAGCAGGTAATTTCTGGTCTCCAGTTCGGCGGGGTCGCCGGAGGTGAGGGAATAGACCCCGGGGAGGTCCACACAGGTGATTTCCTGGTCTTTAAACACCACCCGGCTGGTGGTATAGGTCACCGTGGTCCCGGGAAAATTGGAGACCATGGCCTTGTAGCCGGAAAAGTAGTTGAAGATGGTGCTCTTGCCGCAGTTGGGCTGGCCTATAAACGCAATAATCATGGTGTTCAGGGGTCAAAAGGCCCCGGATTCTCCTTGTCTGAAAATCCTCTTCCGGTTCCCAAGCTCCCGCTTGGGAACCGCTGGTGGATGCCAAGCTCTGCTTTGCACACCAGCGGAAAGCTCCGGTGATGAGTTACTAAAGCCAGGCAGAGCCGGGTGTCCAAGAGCGTCCCCAGGCAGGAGCTTGGGGACGAGATGAGATTCTCCGCGGCGCTCAGAATGACACCCTTGGGAGGAACTGAGTCTTGTGATAGCGAAACTCATACCGAGTTGCGTGCTAAGAGCAATTTTTTAAAGCCGCAGGCTTTCATACCAAGGTGCGGTCATAGAGGACACAAGATGTAGCTTTTGATTTCAGCCTGTGTAGGGGCGACGCATGCGTCGCCCCTACGGATAAGTTACTTCTTTGACAGCAACTTGTTATCAGCCTGCGTCTACACAGGCTGGAAAGCCTGTGCCACCGTTTTGACTGATACTAAGTGTACCTTATTTATACTGAGTTGCAATAACAATTAGAAATAGCCTCGGAAGACAGGATATATTTGGTGTAACCACCTAGCCTCCCTTGACAGAGAAAAATGTTCGTTTAAAATAATTTATTTGTGTTTTATTCCTGGAATATGAAACAGTCGGCCGCGTTGCAGATTAATATCGCCCGTCTCAAAGAAGAGGGCCTTGAACTCCAGTTGCACCTGGGCGGGGATTGGTTCGCCCGCTGGCAGGAGGAAGACCCGGCCCTGGAATTTGCCAGCCCCGGCGACCTTGAAGCGCAAGTCCGTCTGGAGCGCCACGGCCATGACATCCTCGTCCGGGGGCATCTTGACGGGACGCTGCATCTTAATTGCAGCCGCTGCCTGACCTCGTTCAGTTACCCGGTGGCCACCGACTTCGACCTGTTGTTGGCCCCGGCCCCGGAAAAAAAGATCCTGGAAGATGAGGAATTGACCAAGGCCGACCTGGATCGGGATTTTTACACCGGAGAGACGGTGAACCTGGAAAACATCCTGAGGGAGCAGGTGCTGCTCCTTTTGCCCCTGAAACCACTGTGCGCCGAATCCTGCCAGGGCCTGTGCCCCCGCTGCGGCGCCGACCTTAACCAGGAAACCTGCCAGTGCCCCAAGGAGGAGTCCACCTCCCCCTTGGCCATATTGAAGAACATCAAGCGTTAGAGGAGAAAAACCTGTGCCTTTACCAAAGCGCCGACACTCCATTTCCCGGCGGAACAAACGGCGGTCCCACGACCACCTGACCTTGCCGAACCTGTCTGTCTGCCCCAAGTGCAACGAACCCCGCTTGTCCCACCGGGTCTGCCCCTCCTGCGGCTATTACAAGGGCCGCCTGGTGCTCCCGGAAGCGACGGAGTAGCGGGTAACTGTTTTTGGGGGAGGTGGCCAGGGGTCGCAGACCCCTGCCCCCTCCCCCAAACCCCCTCCCCCAACCCCTTACCGGGGGGTTGGGAGGGGAGCTTGAGGGGAGGGCGGGGGAGCCAGGCTCCCCCGGCCCTCCCCTCAATATCCATACAATGGGGATAACATGGATTATTTGTTGACTGAAGAGCAGCAGATGCTCCGGGACCTGGCCCGTCAGATCACGGCCGAGCGCATCAAACCGATACGGGCCGAGCTTGACCACCAGGAAATCTTTCCCCGGGATATTATGAAGGATTTGGCGCAGGCCGACCTCAGCGGCGCCATCATCCCCGAAGCCTATGGCGGTCTGGGCATGGGCTGCTTGGCAAGCGTCCTGATCCTGGAAGCCTTGGCCGAGGGCTGCGTGGGGGTGGCCACCACCTACGCCGCCGCCTCTCTCGGGGCCTATCCCCTTATCATTTACGGGACTGAGGCCCAGAAAGAGCAGTACCTGCCCCCCTTCGCCCGGGGTGAGACCCTGGCGGCCTTTGCCCTCACCGAAGCCCAAGCCGGGAGCGACGCCGGCGCCATTGCCGCCACGGCGGTAAAAGACGGCGACCACTATGTCTTAAACGGCACCAAGCAGTGGATCACCAATGCCGGGGAGGCCGAAATCAACACCATCATCGCGCTCACGGACAAATCCAAGGGCGCCCGGGGCGCCAGCGCTTTTATCGTGGAAAAGGGCGATAAGGGCGTCAGCTTCGGGAAAAAAGAAAACAAAATGGGCATCAGGGCCTCGGTCACCCGGGAGATCGTCATGGAAGACGTGCGCCTACCCCAGGACCGCTTGTTGGGCCGGGAGGGCCTGGGTTTTATCCTCACCATGCGGACCCTGGACCTGGCCCGGCCCGGCGTCGGCTCCCTGGCCGTGGGCCTGGCCCAGAGCGCCTTGGACGAAGCCGTGACCTTTGCCAAGGAACGTGAGCAGTTCGGCCAGCCCATTATCTCCTTTCAGGCCGTGCAGCACATGCTGGCGGACATGGCCACCAAGACCGAAGCGGCCCGGGCCCTGGTCTATTCTGTGGCCCGCTATATCGACAGCGGCGCCAAAGAGTTCAGCAAGGTCGCGGCCATGTCCAAGGTTTTCCCCACCGACATGGCCATGCAGGTCACCGTGGACGCGGTGCAGGTCATGGGCGGCCACGGCTACATGCGGGAATACCCCGTGGAAAAGATGATGCGGGACGCCAAGATCCTCCAGATCTTCGAGGGCACCAACCAGATCATGCGCAACATCATCGGCCTGGCCTTGAATAAGGAATATTCCAAGAAGAAATAGTTTCGAGTTTCGAGATTCCAGGAATGTAGGGTGCGCACCGCACACCAGTGGGGGAAGGGCCAGGGGGGTGACCCCCCTGCCCTCCCCCCACACCCCCCACCCAACCCGCATAATCGGGAGCACAGACCTCCAGCCTGTGTAAGGAAATGTAGGGTGCGCACTGCGCGCCAATATGTAGGGTGGGCACCGCCCACCATTAACAAACATCATTCCACTCGTTCCCAAGCTGGGCTTGGGAACCCCATGGTTTTCAAAGCTTCGCTTTGGAGGCCAAGCACAGCTTGGCTCATAGTTTCATTCCCAAGTGCAACTTGGGAACGAGTTTGGAAAAATTCGTTTTTCTGGCTCCCAGGTCCAACTTGGGAACCAGGTTCACTATACTTAGCCTGTATAATCCATTAATATGGGACTATGGGAGGTATCGGGTAAATGGAAGAGTTGCCTGAAAGAGTACTCACGCGTCATGGTTGGAACTTCATTAGACCCCTGCGTCCAATTCTAACAGAGGATATTGCGGTCTGCAGCATTGGACATGCTTTTGGGGAATCGGATTTCCCTGGGCTGTCAGGGGAAGAACCAACTTACTATGTGTCTGACTTTCTCATTGATCAGTCTCAGAGCACAGTTGGCGGATCGATGATGACAGACCCGATTCAGTTTGATCTCGTCGCAACTACTGCTTATCGGTACCGAATCTCCGCACCCTTTGGGAAAAAGATCCATGTAAATATCCCGAAAGGAGTAAATAATGTTTATTTTAGCCTCGACATGGGGAGGAATAACATTACCCATGCTCCGGCTGATTATTTTGACGCATCGCCTGCCCTGATAACCTTTAACGGTTTGGTTGGACCAGCACCAACTATAACCTACAACGAATTCTTTATAACTCATCAAAGCAACCGAGCCATTGAGTTTGTAATTCAAGGTGAGGCGGGAGCGTCTTTTGCATTTGACAGACTCACCATCGTGGGACGTTATGCCCACCGAACCTTTGATCCAGGCGCTAAATGGTATGAGCCGCTGAGTTATTCAGTACCTTTTGGAACCCAAAGTATTTGGCCTAAATCAGAGACGCATCTTCACTTCAGTTATTCGACCACTCAAAATCACGATCCCGGGAGATTTGTAACGATCGGGTAGGCGAATTTTAATCCATGCTACCTATCGTTGTTTACAGTGGGGTCGCTCTGGCCACCTTCTTTCTGATTCACAAACTTGGCTTGTGAACGCGGGCGAGAAAACCTGCGGGTAATAGTCACCTCCCCACTTTCTGTCAACATTATGCTCAAAATCATCGTCTGCATCAAACAAGTCCCCGAGACCCAGGAAGTGCGCCTGGACCCCGAGACCCACACCCTGAAACGGGAAGGGATCAAATCCATCATCAACCCCTTTGATCTTTATGCCCTGGAAGAGGGTTTGCGGGTCAAGGAGGCTAAGGGGGGCGCGGTGACGCTCCTGTCCATGGGGCCGCCCCAGGCCGAGGAGGCTTTGCGGGAAGCGTTGGGTTATGGCGCGGACGGCGCGGTGCTGGTCTCGGACCGGGCCTTCGCGGGCGCGGACACCTGGGCCACGGCCCTGACCCTGGCCAAGGCCGTGGAGAAACTGGGGGGCGCGGACCTGATTTTCACCGGCAAGCAGGCCATTGACGGGGACACCGCCCAGGTGGGGCCCATGCTGGCCACCATCATGGGCCTGCCGTACGTGGGCTGGGCCCGGAAACTGAGCTTTGCCAGCGAAAAAACCATTGAAGTGGAACGCCTCCTGGACCACGGCTACGACGCAGTGGAGGTGAACCTGCCCGCGGTGGTCTCGGTGGTCAAAGAAATCAACGAGCCCCGGATGCCTTCCTTCAAGGCCAAGCTCAAGGCCAAAAAGGAGGCCATCCCGTTGTGGGGCCTGGCCGACCTGGGTCTCCCCGCCGAAGATGTGGGCCTCATGGGCTCATTTACCCAGGTGGTCAAGGTCTTTCCGCCGCCCCCCCGGGGCGAATCCCAGGTCTGGGAGGGCGACGGCCCGGAACTCGCCGCCCGCACCTGGGCGCGGCTTAAGGAATTGGGAAGGAGGTAACTTTGGGGGAGGGCTGGGGGAGCACAGGTTAAAAACCTGTGCCACCACCCCCCCCCCCCAACCACCACCGGGAGAACAGGCATCTTGCCTGTTCCTGCACAGGCTGGAAGCCTGTGCTCCCGGAGTGTAGGGGGTTGGGGGAAGGGGGCAGGGTCCACCCCTGGCCCCCTTCCCCAAAAACTACCATGAACCTCATCTTTCATACCGACAAATGCACGGCCTGCGGGCAGTGTGTGGATGCCTGTCCCTTTGCGGTGCTCTCCCTGGAAGGGGACAAGCTCGTTATCGGCGAGGGCTGCACCCTGTGCGGCGCGTGTGTGGAAGTCTGCCCCGAGAACGCCCTGGAACTGCCGGAAATGGCCGGACCTGCGCCCCGGCCCGGCGTGCCCCCGGACGGCGTTTGGGTCTTGGCCGAGCAGCGTCACGGGCACCTGGCCCCGGTGGCCCTGGAGCTCTTGGGCGAGGCCAGGCGTTTGGCCGCGCCCCTGGGCGTGGGGGTGGCCGCGGTGCTTCTCGGCGATAAGGTGGAACACCTGGCCCCTACCCTGCTCGCCGGCGGCGCCGACAAAGTCTATGTGGCCGAAGACCCGCAACTGGCTGATTTCGTGGAAGCCGCCTATGCCGAGGCCCTGATCGAGATTGCCGAAAAATATCAGCCGGAAATCATCCTGGCCGCGGCCACCTATGCGGGCCGGGCCTTTATCCCCCAGGTGGCGGCAGGGCTAAAAACCGGCCTCACCGCAGACTGCACCGCGTTTGCCATTGATTTGGAGAAGCGTTTGCTCCTGCAAACCCGGCCCGCGTTCGGGGGGAACATCATGGCCACCATCATCACCCCCCGCACCTATCCCCAGATGGCCACGGCCCGCCCCGGCGTGTTCAAGCGCCTGGTGGAGGCCTATGCCCCGGACGGCCCGGTCATCCGGGTGGAGTTGACCTCGCTGAGCGTCCCAGCCCCCAGCCGGTTCGTGAAAACCGTGGAGGAGATCACCGAGCGCCTGCCCCTGTCCGAGGCCGAGGTCATCGTGGCCGGGGGCCGGGGCCTCAAGGAAGGCAAGCATTTTCGCATGCTGGAGGAACTGGCAGACCTCCTGGGAGGCACGGTGGGGGCCACCCGGGCCGCGGTGGACGCGGGCTGGATTCCCTATGCTCACCAGATCGGGCAAACAGGCAAGACCGTCTCCCCCAAGCTCTATTTTGCCGTGGGCATTTCCGGCGCGGCCCAGCACATGGTGGGCATGCAGGGAAGCGATTTTATCGTGGCCATCAACCGGGACTCCGAGGCCCCCATCTTCAAGGTGGCCAATATCGGCCTGGTGGGGGATCTTTTCGAAATCCTGCCGGCCCTGATCCAGGAAATTAAGAAGGACCGGGGTCTGGAGGGATAGCGCCCATAGAAACTATACGACAAGTTTCGAGTTTCGAGTTTTTAGTTCTGAGTGGGGGACCGTAGGGCCGGAAAGCGCCGCGCCTCCCGCCTTGGGGATTTCCGCCTGGAAACCCTCACAGTTCATCCCTCTCAGGCAAGCCGACCCCATCCCGGTTAAAAGATCCAAGCCTGACATGAAATCATCGGTAGTGAGACTCATATTCCTGGTGCTTCTGGTGGGCGCGATCCTGTCCTTCCATCCCCAGGTGCAGCCCCTTATCCACGAGCTCATATGGCCGCACCAGGACCAGCAGCTTGAGATGGTTACGGCCCCCAAGGGGGTCAGCTATCTGGTAAAGGTGGAAGACCTGATCTTTGAGTTGACCAATAAGGAAAGGCAGGCCAAGGGGTTGGCGCCCCTGGCCAGGGATGAGGAACTACGCCAGGTGGCCCGGGCCTACAGCAATGACATGCTGGTGCGCGGCTTTTTTGATCACACCACCCCTGACGGTCTGTCTATTGATGAACGCCTGGAGAACCAGTACCGCCATCGGGTAGCGGTCATGGGTGAGAATATCTGGAGCGGTTCGGGTTACGATCCCGGCCAGACCGTGCAACTGGCCAAAGAGATAGTGGCTGACTGGATGAACAGTCCCGAGCACCGGGAAAACCTGCTGAGCCCTGATTTTACCCATCTGGGGGTAGGAGTTTCGGCCCGCCGCTCCGCCATCCGCGCCACCCAGGAGTTTGTGGGCAGGTCCAAACTCTGGCCCTGGAGTGGTTGATAGGAGAGATTCACCGCGGTTCAGCGAAAAAGTCGCTGGCGAGAATGAAAAATTTTGTTAGCCTCTTCCTTTTTTTCACAAATTTATTTAAGGTAATGTGTTGGTAAATATGGGTGAAGGACGGTGGCGCTTTTTTAAGGGAAGCCGTTTAGAGCCCCAGTAAATCTAATCACCGAGCTATGACGAACATGGCCCAAGTCGCCCTGATAACCGGCGCGGCCCGGGGCATCGGCCGGACCATCGCCCTGGCCCTGGCCCAACCGGACCGGATCATATATGTAAACGATGTGCTGCCAGCGGCGGAGGCCCAGGAGACCATCCAGGAAGTGGAGGCCACTGGGGCCAAGGCTGCCTATCTCCAGTTTAATGTGGCCGACCTGGCCCAAGTGGAGCAGGCCATGGAGGGCATCATCAAGGACAGCGGCCGCCTGGACATCCTGGTGAACAACGCCGGCATCACCCGGGATCAACTCCTGGTGCGCATGAAGGAAGAAGACTGGGACCAGGTCCTGGGGGTGAACCTGAAGGGCGCCTTCAACTGCCTCAAGGCTGCGGCCAAGCCCATGATCAAGCAGCGCTTCGGGCGCATCATCAATATCAGTTCCATCGTGGGCATCATGGGAAACGCCGGTCAGGCCAATTACGTGGCTTCCAAGGCAGGGCTGGTGGGACTTACCAAGTCTGCGGCCCGGGAGTTGGCCAGCCGCAATATCACCGTCAACGCGGTGGCCCCGGGTTTTATCGAAACGGCCATGACCCAGAATTTGCCCGAAAAGGTCAGGGAGGCCATGTTGGCCCAGATTCCCCTGAACCGTTTCGGGTCCCCAGAAGAAGTGGCTTACGCCGTGGCTTTTTTGGCTTCGGATCAGGCAGCTTATATCACCGGCCAGGTCATGCATGTGAATGGCGGGATGCTGATGGCTTAATCATGAGGAGGTTGTGTAGATGAACATCGAGGAGAAAGTGACTGCCATTGTGGCTGAGAAATTGGGGGTGGATAAGGCCGAGGTGACTCCTGACGCCGTATTCATCGACGATTTGGGGGCTGATTCTTTGGATTTGGTGGAATTGATCATGGCCATGGAAGAGGAATTCGGCTTCGAGATCGCCGACGAGGATGCCGAAAAGCTAAGGACCGTGGGAGATGTCATCAACTTCATCAAAAAGAAGGCCTGAAACGGAAGCTATCGCCATCGCCTGCGACCACGCCGGTTATCACCTCAAGACCGAAGTGGTCAACCTGCTGACCGATCTCGGGGTCCAGATAAAGGACCTGGGCTGCTCCAATCCCGATGAGTCGGTGCATTACCCGGTTTTCGGAAAAAAGGTAGTGGACGCCGTCCTTTCCCAGCCTAACGGTCGGGGTATTTTGATTTGCGGCACGGGATTGGGCATGAGCATCATTGCCAACCGGTTTCCGGGGATTCGCGCGGCTTTGTGCCACGACGTGTCCACGGCAATCATGAGCCGGCGCCATAACGACGCCAATCTCCTGGTTCTGGGGGGGCGGATGATAGGACCCCAACTGGCCCGGGAAATCGTTAAGGCCTGGCTCATTACGCCCTTTGACGGGGGGCGCCACCAGGATCGGTTGGATCTTTTAGAACAACTGGCAGGGCCCCGGCCCAACACCGATTAAACTATGAACATGGAAAAAGCTTCCTTGAAAAGTTGCCCTTTGATGGAGGACCTGTCCCACACCGACCCGGAAATCTATATGGTGGTGGAGCGGGAGTGTCAACGACAGCTGGGGCAGCTTGAACTCATCGCCTCGGAAAACTTTGTCAGCCCGGCAGTGCGGGCCGCGCAAGGCTCAGTGCTGACCCACAAGTATGCCGAGGGCTATCCGGGGCGGCGCTACTATGGCGGCTGCGAGAATGTGGATACCGCTGAGGAACTGGCCATTCAGCGGGCCAAACAGCTTTTCGAGGCGGAATACGCCAATGTGCAGCCCCACTCCGGCACCCAGGCCAACATGGCGGTGTACTTCGGCTTTCTCAAACCCGGGGACACCATCATGGGCATGGACCTGGCCCACGGGGGCCACCTGAGCCACGGCGCACCGGTGACCTTTTCGGGAAAGTTGTACAAGGCCGTGACCTATGGCGTGGATCGGAACACTGAGCAGGTGGATTTCGATGTTTTGGCCCAGTTGGCGAAGAATCACCGCCCCAAGCTCATCGTGGCCGGGGCCAGCGCCTATCCCCGGACCCTGGAGTTTAATCGTTTTGCTGAAATATCCCGGGACGTGGGGGCCTATCTCATGGTGGATATGGCCCACATCGCCGGCATGGTGGCCGCGGGTCTGCATCCCACGCCAATTCCCGTAGCCGATTTTGTCACCAGCACCACCCACAAGACCTTAAGAGGCCCCCGGGGCGGCTTTATCCTCGCCAGGCCGGAATATGCCCGGACCCTGGACAGCCAGGTTTTCCCCGGTATCCAGGGGGGACCCCTCATGCACGTCATCGCCGCTAAAGCGGTGGCCTTGAAAGAAGCCCTATCTCCGGGCTTTCGCCGCTACCAGAAGCAGATACTGGCCAACACCGCAGTTCTGGCCCAGGAATTTCTCAGGCTGGGGTACCGTCTGGTGGCCGGGGGCACGGACACCCACCTCATTCTGGTGGACCTCACCCCCATCGGGCTCAACGGCAAGGCGGCGGAGGATGCTCTGGGTCTGGCGGGCATCACGGTGAACAAAAACGCCATTCCCTTTGACCTGCAACCGAAAACCATCACCAGCGGCATCCGCCTGGGCACCCCGGCTGTCACCACCCGGGGCATGAAAGAGGCTGAGATGCGCACCATTGCCGGGTTTATCCACCAGGCCCTTAGGAAGCCCGATGACCCGGACAACCTGGCCAAAATTCAAGCCCAGGTTCATGAATTTTGCCGCCACTTCCCCCTCTTTGCCAAAGAGTGGGAGGTGTAAACCGCGCCTGGCGCCGGGTATAGGCCTCGCCAGGCCGCGTCCGGCCCTCTCTTCCCATGCGCTGCCCTTTCTGCCATAGCAACCAGAACAAGGTCATCGACTCCCGCCCCAGTCGGGAAGCCAACGCTATCCGGCGGCGCCGGGAGTGCCTCAACTGCCAGCGGCGCTTTACCACCTACGAGCAGGTGGAAGAGACCATGCCGCTTATGATCAAGAAAGATGGGCGGCGGGAACCCTTCCAGCGGACCAAGCTCTACGAGGGCCTCAAGAAGGCCTGCGAAAAGCGGCCCGTATCCATCGACGCCATCGAGCAGTTCCTGGATGAGCTGGAGCGGGAGTTGCTGGAGAGCGGCCAGCGGGAAGTGCCTTCCAGTTGGATCGGGGAGCGGGTCATGAACAAGCTGCGGGAACTGGATGAGGTGGCCTATGTGCGCTTCGCTTCCGTTTACCGGCATTTCACGGACGCCACCGATTTCATGAAAGAAATTCGCCAGCTTTTGGAGACCAAGCCTGAGGCCGGTAAAAAAGGCTAGGGCTGATACCTATTAAGATGTAAGGTGCGCTCTGCGCACCAAAACGGCGGGCGGGAGGCCCGCCCCATCTACATTCTCAATTTTTAGCAGAGCCGCAGGGCCCATGAAACTCTATGCAACCCATTAGAATAGTCTGGCAGCGTTTGGTGGATGAGCACGGCCTGACCTGTGACCGCTGCGGCGGCACCGAACAGGAATTGGACAAGGCGGTAAGGTTCTTACAAAAATCTTTGGCCCCCGGTGGAGTCCGTTTTACGGTGGAGAAAAAAGGCATTGAACTGGGCGAATTCACCAAAGACCCTTCCCAATCCAATCGCATCTGGATTGATGGCCGCCTCTTGGAATCCTGGGTGGGGGCCGAGGTGGGGAAGAGTCCTTGTTGCGGCCCCTGCGGGGGGGTGGAATGCCGCACCCTGGAAGTGGACGGCGCCAGCCACGAAACCGTCCCGGCGGAGCTCATCATTAAAGCGGGACTCTTGGCGGTGCAACGGCAGGTAAAGAAAATTGCCGGCAAGCATCCGTGATCGTTTGCCAAAAGTTCATTCCTTTAAACCCCTCTCCCCCCAATGGGGGGAGAGGGTTAGGGAGAGGGGGGAAGAAAAAACTTTTGGCAACAAGTATAGTTGTCAGGTTTGTTTATCATTAACTGAAAAATGAAAAGATCGGTAGGGCGGGCGTCCCTGCCCGCCACTTTGGTGCCCAGTGCGCACCCTACACATTTCTTGGACATTGTTCTCTTGCAACCAAAATGTAGGGTGGGCATCGCCCACCAATCCCTGACCTTTCCGCCTTTACCCCATGTCCTTCTCCCAAGCTGACTTTCACTTTATGAAAATGGCCCTCCGGCTGGCGGCCAAAAGCGCCGGCTGGGTTTCCCCCAACCCCATGGTGGGGGCGGTGGTGGTCCGGGAAGGCCAGGTGGTGGGCCGGGGCTGGCACCGGCGCTACGGGGGGCCTCATGCCGAAGTGGAGGCCCTGAGAAACGCCGGGGACCTGAGCCGGGGCGCTACCCTCTATGTAACCCTGGAGCCCTGCAACCATCACGGCAAAACCCCTCCCTGCAGCGAAGCCGTGCTGGCCGCCGGGGTAAAAAGGGTGGTGGCGGCCACCCCGGACCCCAACCCCAGGGTCAGCGGCGGGGGGGCGGCCTTTCTCCGGGAGCGGGGCGTGCAGGTGGAGTTTGGCCTCCTGGGGGAGGAGGTCCGGCGTCTCAATGAAGCCTGGCTCAAATGGGTTGGAACTGGGCTCCCCTTTGTCATGGCCAAGGCCGCCTGCTCCCTGGATGGTCGAATCGCCACCCGCACCGGCGAGTCCCAGTGGCTCACCGGGGAGGTGGCCCGGGGTTTCGGTCACCGCCTGCGCCACGAAGGCGACGCCATTTTGGTGGGCCTCGGCACGGTCCGGGCCGATGACCCCCAGCTTACCACGCGCTTGCCCAGAAAGCGGGGTAAAGACCCCATCCGGGTGGTGCTGGACAGTAAACTACGCATCCCCCTCAAAGCCAAACTGCTCCATCTCAGTTCCCCCTCCCCTACCTGGATAGCCTGCACCAACGCGGCGCCGGCCAAAAAAATTCAGGCCTTAGAGGCCCTGGGGCGGGAGGTTTTGGTCCTGCCGGAAGAGAATGGCCGGGTGGCCTTGAAACCCCTGCTGGAGGAATTAGGGCGCCGGCGGGTGCAAAGTCTGCTCGTGGAAGGGGGCGCTGAAGTCCTGGGGTCCTTCCTCGACCAGCGCCTGGTGGATAAGTTCTATTTCTTTTATGCCCCGAAAATTTTAGGCGGCAAAGACGCCTACCCCGCAGTGGCCGGCCAGGGTATCGCACGCCTGGCCGAGGCCCATCAGGCCCGGGACCTCAGCGTGCGGCGTATTGGCCCCGACCTTCTGGTTTCTGGTTATCTCGATAAATCCTGACCAGGCGTAGGGCTGGCGCTGTCCGCCAGCCATCTCTTTAGGAATAAGCCACTGCTTTTGGTGGCACAGGTTTTCAACCTGTGCAGAGGCGTCGGGCGGGAAAGCGCAACGCATCCCGCCTTCTTTTCTGCCTTATACCAGGTTCGCTTTGAAATGAAACGAACCATGTACCTAACTCCTTGATATCACTTGTAGGGGAGGGTTTTAAACCCGCCCCTACAAAGCGAAACTGGTATTATTCCAAGCATCAGAAGGCAACAATTGTAGGGGTGTGATTCATCACGCCCGTTTTAAGAGGCGCAATGAATTGCGCCGCTACAAAAATACTTGTTGACGGCATCTTGATATCAGGGAACCGCCGGATACGCGGCGCGTTGCCGCCCCAAAAGCTGACCAAAAAGATTGTTTATTATAATAGGTTGCATTCATGCCATAGCACAGGCTTATCACACTCTCCCTAATGACCGCCGCCCTTGAGGGGTGCCTTCAACGCCGCGACAAAATCCCCGATTGTTTTGATGTCCTGAGGCCCTTTGAGCTGGGCCACCCGGTTCACGATGGCGCTGCCCACCACCACCCCGTCCACGTGGGGGGCCAGGCCCTTGACCTGCTCCGGGGTGCCGATGCCGAAGCCCACGGCCACGGGGCACTTCACCAGGCCGCGCACCTCATCCAGTTCCCGAAGCAATTCACGGGGCAGTTCGGTTCTGGCGCCGGTGATGCCGGTGACCGAGACATAGTAGAGGAATCCCCGGGTGAGGTGGCCCAGGGTCTTGAGGCGCTCCGGGCCGCTGGTGGGCGCGGCCAGGAAAATGGTGCAGATGCCTGCCCCCTTGGCCGCGGCTCGCCAGGATTCAGCTTCCTCCGGGGGCAGGTCTGGAATAATAAAGCCGTCCACGCCCTGTTGCGCCGCGTCCCTGGCGGCCTTTTCCAACCCATATTTCAAAATGGGATTGTAATAACCCATGAGGATGAGGGGGATTTCCGTTTCCCGGCGAATGCCTCCGGCGAGGGCCAGGACGTCGGTGAAATGGACTCCCGTTTTCAGGGCCCGGCTGCTGGCCGCCTGGATGGTGGGGCCGTCCGCCAGGGGATCGGAAAAAGGTATGCCCAACTCCAACAGGTCTGCCCCCCGGGCCGCAATTTCCAGGGCCAGCAGGCGGCTGGTTTCTATATCAGGGTCTCCGGCCGTAATAAAGGGGATGAGGGCTTTTTCACCCTTTTCCTTTAATTGCCGGAAAACTTTGTCAATCCGCGTCACTCTTCACCTCCACATGGTTATTGGGGAAGGGGGCTAAGGGGCAGTGGCCCCTTACCCCCTCCCCCAAACCCCCTCCCCCAATCCCTTGATGGGCGTTTCACATTGCAGCTTGAGCCGGTGCTTAAAGCCCCGGCTCAAGCTGCACCCGTAAAGGGGGTTGGGAGGGGAGTTTGAGGGGGGGCGGGGGAGCCGCTGCTCCCCCGGTCCTCCCCTCAAGTTAACTTCCCTCTTCCCAACACCTCCGCCACGGCCTCCACGTCCTTGTCGCCCCGGCCGGAGAGGTTGACGATGATAACCTCATCTTTGCCGTATTGGGTGACCAGCTTGGTTAAATAGGCGATGGCGTGGGAGCTTTCCAGGGCCGGCAGAATCCCCTCCGTGCGGGCCAGGAGCTTAAAGCCCTCCAGGGCCTCGTCATCCGTCACCGACACGTATTCGGCCCGGCCGGTGTCTTTAAAATAGCTGTGTTCCGGTCCCACTCCGGGGTAATCCAATCCCGGCGCCAGGGAATGGGCTTCCTGGATATTGCCCCAGGCATCCTGCAGGAGATACCCCATGGAGCCGTGGAGCACCCCCACGGTGCCGGCGCACAGGGGCGCGGAGTGGTGGCCGCTGGTGAGGCCGTGGCCCGCAGCCTCCACCCCCACAAAGCGCACCGGATCGTCCATGAACGGATAGAAAAGGCCCATGGCGTTGCTGCCGCCGCCCACGCAGGCCACCAGGACCTGGGGCAGCTTGCCGGTGAGGCGCCGCACCTGGGACCGGGCTTCCTGGCCGATGACCGCCTGAAAATCCCGCACCAGCATGGGATAGGGGTGCGGTCCGGCCACCGAGCCGATGACATAGTGGGTGTGGCGCACGTGGGTGACCCAATCCCGGATGGCCTCGTTCATGGCGTCCTTCAGGGTGCAACTGCCGGAGGACACCGGCGTCACCCGGGCCCCCAGGAGCTCCATGCGCATGACGTTCAGACGCTGGCGGCGGATATCCTCGGTGCCCATGTAGATTTCGCATTCCAGGCCCAACAGGGCCGCCACCGTGGCCGTGGCCACCCCGTGCTGTCCGGCGCCGGTTTCCGCAATGAGCCGGGTTTTCCCCATGCGCCGGGCCAAGAGCCCCTGCCCCACCGTATTGTTGATTTTATGGGCCCCGGTGTGGGCCAGGTCTTCCCGTTTGAGGAAAATCCGGGGCCCGCCCAGGGCCTCGGTGAGCTGACTGGCGCAATACAGGGGCGTGGGACGCCCCACGTAGTGTCCCAGGTACCAGGACAACTCCTTTTTAAATTCCGGGTCCCGGCTGATGCGGCGGTAGGCTTTTTCCAATTCCAGCAAGGCCGGCATCAGGGTCTCCGGCACAAACCGCCCCCCATACTGGCCGAAATGTCCATGTTTGTCAGGTAGCAATTGTTCCTCCCAGTCTTGCAATTATCCAGTGTTAAGTGACAAGTAACCAGTGATCAGTGATCAAAGGCTTTACACTTTAAGCTTTAAGCTTTAGGCCTTAGGCTTATGGCTTACAGCTTACAGCTTAAAGCTTATTGCCTATCGCTTCTAACTTGCTCATTCGAATCAATAATTGGCGACGTTTCTTATCGCCCCAAAAAAAGCTCTTATTTTCTCCGGGTCCTTTTTCCCCGGGGAGGCTTCCACCCCGCTGGCCACGTCTACGGCTGCGGGTTGGGCTACCTTGATGGCCTGGCCGATATTCTCGGGATTAAGCCCCCCGGCCAGGATGATAGGCCCTAAGGCTCCGGCCTGGCGGGCCAGACTCCAATCAAAGGTTTCCCCGGTGCCCCCCGCGGTCCCGGCCTTATAAGTGTCTAAAAGAAAGGCCTGCACCGCGCCGCGATAATCCGGCAAGAGGGCCAAACTGTCCTGGTCCTTGATGCGAAATCCCTTGATAACCCTGCGCCCCATGGACCGGCAATATTCCGGGGATTCCTGGCCGTGGAGCTGCACCCAGTCCAGCCCTACCCTTTCAGCCGTTTCCCGCACCAGTTCAGCCTCTTCGTCAACAAAAACCCCTACCGTCATAACAAAGGGCGGCAAATTCCTGATAATCTCCCGGGCCGTGTCCGGGGCCACTGACCGAGGGCTTTTGGGATAAAAAATGAATCCCAGGGCGTGGGCCCCCAACTCAGCCGCCAGCCGGGCGTCTTCCAAGTTGGTGATGCCGCAGATCTTTACCCTTACCATAAACCTCGCGCCCCGCTCACTGCACTATAACAATCCCCGCCAGGGTGCCCTTGGGGATATCCCCCGGTTTGGCGCCGCTGCCGATGGGATAGATGTCCCAGCCCGCCTGGGTCACCATTTTATAAACGTCGATGCCCACAGCCTCCATGGACGGCCGGGCCAGGAGCGAAAAACGGCAGCGCTTCCCTTCCAGGGCCTGGCAGCCCTCCTGCTGGCCGCAGAAGGTGTGGCGGCAAGAGCCGGCCCCGAACCCGAAGGCCAGGTAATGCCCGTCGTAGAAGGCCTGGGATTCCAGTTCGCTGACGATCTTGAACATCTCCTGGTAGGCGCTTACCCGTTCCTTGATGGTGGCCTTGTCCCGGACGATGACCTCCGGGGGAATCTCCTTGATGAAGAGAACGGCCCATTCGTAGAGCTTGAGTATTTCCCGCAATTCGCCGGGCTTCATGGTATGGGGAGGGCAGTGGGCCCCGGCCCCGTAGCCGAAACAGCGGGGAATCTGGCACTTCAAAGGCACCCGGTCGTCCACCACAATCTCCCGGGCCGGGATGATCTTGGCCTGGTCGGCACCCAGTTCCAGGGCTTTCTGGCGGTATTTTTCCATATCCTGGGGAAGTCGGGCCGCTTGCCGGTCCACGGTAATCCTTTCAATAGTGCTCATGTATCTCCCCCCAGCAACTCCCTGAGCTTGGCCCCCGGGTCCCCCGAAGTCACCAGCGTCTCCCCGATCAAAAAGGCCCGCAGGCCGCCCTGCTCCAGGCGGGCCAGGTCCGCGGCGCTTTTGAGGCCCGAGGCGGCCACCAGGGTCACTCCCGGAGGCGCCAGGGGGGCCAGTTCCAGGGCCCGGTCCATATCCATCTCGAAGGTGTGTAAATTCCTGTGGTTGATGGCGATGAGATCTACCCCGGCCGCCAACACCGTCTCCATTTCCTCCCGGGTGTGCACTTCCACCAGGGCCTCCAGGCCCAGAGAGCGGGTCAGGAGCAGCAAGGCCCGCAGTTGACCCAGATCCAGGATATTGGCCAACAGCAGCAGGGCATCCGCTCCCATCGCGGCGCTTTCATAAACCTGCACAGGCTCCAGGATAAAATCCTTACGCAAAATGGGAACTTCAACCTCGAGTTTGATTTCCCGGAGAAATTCCGGGCTTCCGTGGAAGAAAGCCCGCTCGGTGAGCACCGAAATGGCCGCAGCCCCATTCTTCTCGTAAAGCCGGGCCAGGTCCACCGGGTCCAGGTCCATGGCCAGCGGACCCTTGGAGGGAGAAGCCCGCTTGATTTCGGCAATAATGGCCCGGCCCGGGGCCTCGTCCAGGGCTTTTTTTAAACTGATGGGCTTGGCTCGCTGAGCTATAGCCCCCTTAAAAGCCTCCAACTTCCCCGATGCGAAAAGCTCCAGGGACTCTTTCAGCTTGTGGGCCACAATTTTGGCTAAAAAATCCATGTTGTTCCTATGGTTTTTTGAGAGGAGGGCCGGGGGACCGTGGGTCCCCCGCCCTCCCCTCAAACTCCCCTCCCAACCCCCTTTAGGGGGATCGATTCAGAAGAGGTCCTTGGGCCTCTCCTGAATCGGTCATTCTTTACATTCCCTCAAGGGATTGGGGGTGGGGTTTTGGGGGAGGGGGTAAGGGGCCACTGCCCCTTAGCCCCCTCCCCCAAAACTCTTGCTCTTCTCCACCAGGGCCTCCAGTTTTCCCATGGCCTTCCCGGTGCGGATGGTTTCCCGGGCCAGGGCAATGCCGGCAGGGAAAATCAGGGGCCACTCCCGCCGCGATGAAGGCCGCCGCGGCGTTCAGGGCCACCATGTCCTCCCGGGCCCCCCCCTCCCCTTCCAGGACCCGGCGCACGATCTTGGCGTTCTCGAAGACGTCCCCGCCCTTGATGTCCGCCAGGGTCGCCCTTTTCAGGCCGAAGTCTTCCGGCGCGATGTTATAGGTGCGCACCTGCCCGTCCTTGAGCTCGCTCACCCGGGTGGGCCCCACGATGCTGATTTCGTCAAAAGACCCCTCGCCAAAAACCACGAACGCGTTTTTGGTCCCCAAATTGCCCAGGACCTGGGCCAGGGGTTCGGTGAGGCCCGGGTCATAGACCCCCAGCACCTGGACGTTGGCCCCCGCCGGGTTGGTGAGGGGCCCCAGGATGTTGAAGATGGTGCGGATGCCGATCTCCCGCCGGGGGCCGATGGCGAAGCGCATGGCCCCGTGGAGTTGGGGCGCGAACAGAAAGCCGATGCCCACCTCAACGATGCACTGGGCCACCTGCTCCGGCGTCAGCGTCAGGTTGATCCCCAGGGCCTCGATGACGTCGGCTGAGCCGCACCGGGAGGACACGGCCCGGTTGCCGTGTTTGGCGACTTTCAGCCCCGCCCCGGCCACCACGAACGCGGTGGTGGTGGAGACGTTGAAGGTGCTGGTGGCGTCGCCCCCGGTGCCGCAGGTGTCCACCACGGTCTCCCAATCCACGTTGATTTCGTCCCGGTCGAGATCAATGAGTCCGTCGCCCATGGGGATGCGGGTGGCCTTGGCCCGCATGACCTTGGCCGCCGCGGTGATCTCGGCCACGGTCTCGCCTTTCATCCGCAGGGCCGTGATAAAGGCCCCGATCTGGGCCTCGGTGGCCTGCCCCTCCATGATCACCTCCATGGCCCGGACCATCTCCGCCTCCGTCAGGTCCTGCCGGGTGACCACCTTGTAAATGGCTTCTTTGAGCATAGTTGTCTTCCTAAGATGACGTAATGATATCTAATGACATGTATTCAAAATATCCTTTAGAATAAGGGCACTACGCCGATCCCTCTTCTCCCCGGAAGCCAATCTTCCGGCGCTTCGGCTCCGGCGGGGCCATGAGGTGCTTTAAGGCCTCGAAGACCATGGCGAACTGGCCGTCGTACTTTTCTTCCAGTTCCAGGAGCTTTTTCTCCAGCTTGGCGTGGGAAGACAAGAGGCGGCGCAGGCGCACAAAGGCCCGCATGATTTCAATATTCACCTGGACGGCCCGGGGGGACCTGAGGACGCCACTGAGCATGGCCACCCCCTGCTCGGTGAAGGCGTAGGGGGGATAGCGCCGCCCGCCCCAGCCCCTTGAGGTCACAGCTTGTGATCTCAAGAGGGTGAATTCCTCGGCGGTCAACTGAAACATGAAATCCTCCGGAAAGCGCTCCGGGTTTCGTTTCACCGCCTGTACCAGGACCCTGGTGTCCACCCCGTAAAGCTCCGCCAGATCCGCGTCCAGGATGACCTTTTCCCCCCGGAAGAGGCGGATACAACCCTCAACTCCCTGGGCGGGTAGATTTGCCTTTGGGGGCACGTTTTTTCCGGCCTGCCTTTCTGGTTTTTTCCGCCTGGCCTTACTATTGGCTGCGGCTGACGTCTTCCTCAAGGTTTCAGCTTCGGTAAAATCTGCTGGGTAAAACCCTGCTGCCGTTTTCGCTCGCCGGCGCTTTTCAGGGCGTACAGTTCATCGCTGTACCACTCCCGGGTGGCCTCCAAATACCGGCAGAGTTCCGGACTCCAGGCAAACATGTCGATGAGATTGGCTTCCCAGGTCTTTTTTTCGTGAATCCAGAGATAGGGATACTTTTTTAACTGGCCCTCCAGAGAGTCGTAAAAATCCAGAAGATATTCGGCAATGCCATGAACCTTTTCTCTCAGGGGATCGTTGTGGTCCAATTCTTTGCCGGCATAGAAATAAGGCCGCAACTCGGGATTATTGATAAAAATCTCGTCTTGGGCCAGGGTTTGAGCTGGTGATGCTGGCATAGATGCTGCCCTCCACGGATTGCAGCGCATAGCGGGTCTGCTCGCTGATGATCTTATTTTGATAGATAAGGAGGACCAGGGTAACCAGGACCGTGATGAAATACAGCACCGAAATGCACAGCGAGATAAACTCATGCACTTTAAGGGCTTCTATGGTCACATATTGAGGCCGTTTTTTATGCAGCAGGACTAAGCCCGCAGGGATGAGCACAAAAAGAAAACCCACAAAAAGGAGAACGGCGAGAATGATTATATTGATATTCAAAGAACCGGGTGGTGTGGGCATCTTAGTCTGGAAGCCTCCGTGACGGCGAGATCATGGGTATTGACGATTCATTTCTCAGAAACTACCTGAACGATGATGTCTATTATCAGGTTCAGTCAAGAGGTGGTACAGGTTTTCCAGCCTGTGCCGGTCCAGGCTGAAGCCTGCGGGTGCCATAACTTGCTCTGAGGACGCAGTCTGATCTAAGTTCCAGTCTTGGGTTTTCCGGTTTTCATAGCTTTTTTGGCGGCGGCCACCCCTGCTTCCAGGGCTTTTTTATTCAACTCCTCGGTGCCTTTGGGTATCCGGGCCAGGAGAGCCGCGGTCAAGCTTTTCAGGGAAACCACCCCGGTGAGCACCGCCAAAGCCCCCAGGGCCACCACATTGGCCATCATTTCCCGGCCGATTTCCTCCCGGGCGATTTTGGTGAACGGCAGGGCTATGGCCCGGGTGGTGGGGAGATGCTGCACCAGGCTCGAATCCACGATGAGCGCCCCCCCGGGCTTGACGTCAAAGATATAGGCGTCGCAGGCTGCCTGGTTCATGCACAGCAGGATATCGGGCTTCACCGCCTGGGGATAGTCGATCTCCTGGCCGCTGATCACCACCTCGCTTTTGGAGGCCCCGCCCCGGGCCTCGGGACCATAGCTCTGGGTTTGGGTGACGAATTTGCCTTCGTGAATACCAACGGCCTCGGCCAGGATCAAGCCGGCCAGGATCAAGCCCTGCCCCCCCGACCCTGCCAACCTGATTTCTAAACGATCTGACATAGTTATCCTAATATTATTTAATTATAATAATTTATCATTTGGCAATAAATATCATTCTTGCGAATGAATAAATTATGTGCTGGCACCAGTCTTGCCTTCCAAGGCCTGCCGGGCCCCGTCCCGAACCTTTTGATATTCCTGGGTATAAATGGGCAGATCCCGGTCCGTGAGGATCCCGATGGTGATTTTGCCGGCCAGTTCTTCCGGGGACATGGTCCTGGCCTTTTCCACCCGGACCGCGATTTCCTTCTGGCGCAGCATCATCTCCGCAGGACCCCCCAGGCGGTTTTTCCGGCCGAACAGGGTGTGGCAGTGGCTCATGGCCTCCACCACCGCAAAGCCCCGTTTCAGGATGGCCGCCTCTATGAGCTGGTCCAGGAGGGTGGCGTGGTACACCGTGCCCCGCCCCACCCAGGCTGCGCCTGCGGTGACGGCCAGCTCGGCAATGGAAAAAGGGTGCTCCACGTGGCCGTAAAGGGAGGTGGCGGACAGCGCCCCATAGGGCGTGGTGGGGGAATACTGCCCCCCGGTCATGCCGTAAGTGCTGTTGTTGATAATGATGGCCGTGAGGTTGAGGTTGCGCCGGGCCGCGTGGATGAAGTGGTTGCCGCCGATGGCGGTGGCGTCCCCGTCCCCCATGATGACGATGACCTGGAGCTTGGGGTTGGCGAGCTTTACCCCGGTGGCGAAGGTCAGGGCCCGGCCGTGGGTGGTGTGCAGGGTGTTGAAATCCACATACACCGGCAGGCGCCCGGCGCAGCCGATGCCGGAGACCAGCACGATCTCGTCCTTGGAAAAGCCCGTGCGGTCGATGGCCCGGATGAGCGCGCCCAGGACAATGCCGTTGCCGCACCCCGGACACCAGACATGGGGGAACTTTTTTTCGTGCCGCAGATACTTGTGAATAAGTTTGGTGACTTCAGCCATGGTATAGTCTCTCAGCAGTTAGCAGTTAGCAGTTAGCAGTTAGCAGTCAGCAGTCAGTTTCTCATGTAGGGCGAGCTCTGCCCGCCAAGGAAAAAAATCATTAATCACTTTGCTGTTGAGTAAATATTGCTTCCAATTGAGTTACATTTGATTTCTCTTAAAAAAATAATTTTCTTCACTAACCCCGGTGGCCGGGCATGGGAGACTTTTATATATCAACTCCAGGTTAGAGGATCCACTTTATAATAACTTTTTAATTCCTCATATAATTCCGGATATTGTAATTTCAGTTCCTGTGACCTCTCAAAAAATGTTTCCGTAGCCACCGCAAAGAACTCACAGGCATCGGTGGCGCCATAATCATTCATCACCGTTGTTAAGCGGTTGAAGGATTTCTTTTGTAACTTGGTAAATTCGTTGCTTAATACCCGGGCCCAGGACTGATACTGGGAACGCTTCTCCAGTATGGGGGTGCCGTCCGCCTCGCCATCCTCCTGATCAAGCTGATGGGCGAACTCATGCAAAACCACATTACTGCCATCATGAGAGTTGTAGGCCCCCTGGAGCACTTCATCCCAGGCCAGCACTACCATGCCGGTTTCCCAAGACTCCCCCAGATGAAGTTGCTCCTGGATAACCAGGCCGGTTTCATCCCGTTCATTCTTGACAATGTAGGTTGAAGGGTAAATTAAAATTGAAGTTAGCTTGGGATAATAGTTCGTTTTTCTATTTAGAAGCAGGAGGCAGGCCTGGGCCGCGACGGTAACCTTGATTTCGTCCGTTAATTCCAAGCCCCCGCACCCCTCAAAATTTTTTTCATGCAAAAACACCTGCATGTGCCCATGAAGTTCTTCTTTCAACGGAGTTGGAAGGTGACGGTAAATCCTGACATTCTTTTCCAGAAATTCTACCCAGACCGGATTGATGGGCAAGGCCCTCAGGTTTTTCCGGCGCAGCCCGAGTCCCAGTTTCCAGACTCCATAAAGAGCCCCCATGACGAATACCAGGCTGAATAATACATGGGCCGGCTGCATGTTTCTGAATTAATGTTTAAAAAGAATAGCTTCGATCTGCTTCTTCAGTTCGAATAAATGTTTTTCAACCACCGCCCAGACAGCATCCTCATCGATGCCGAAATAGTGATGGGTGAGAATATGACGCATACCGATGATTTTTGCCCAGGGAACTGCAGGATGTTTATCTTTAAACTCGGCTGGCAGCTTGCGGGCGGCTTCACCGATTATTTGGAGATGACGTATAACCCATGCTTGCACCAGTTCATCGGCGTCAAATAATCCTCTGCCCTTGGAGGTGTACTTCTCAATGCGTTTAATAGCCTCAAGGATATCCAGCAAATATTCGCGTTCATCTCTCATATTGTCACTGCTTCTCTCAGAACCCGCTCCCGGATGCGGGGGCGCAGCCCTTTTTCTGTGACTAGGTCTACCTCCCGGCCCAAAAGGTTCTGTAGGTCCATAAGCAACCCGCCCAGATCGAGCAAACTCCGTCCAGGCTCAAGGTCAACCAGGACGTCCAGATCGCTTTTCACGTCTGCATCTCCTCGAGCCACCGACCCGAACAGGCGCACGTTTTTGGCGCCATGTTTGGTGGCCAGATTAAGAATCTCATCCCGTTTTTCTTTAATAAGTTCGTTGAGTTTCATAGTGTATATTCCACCAAAATGGGTTTGCGGAACTTCTTCAGTTTTTGTAGGGTGCGCACTGCGCACCGCATATTGAAATAAATCCTTTATGATGGTGCGCGGAGCGCACCCTACATTACTTTACTACGGCGAGCAGTGCCCGCCCCACATCTACTATCAAAGTATTACCAACACCAATACTGACGAAGCCTTGTTCCTTGAACAATATTACCTGTAGATGGGTTTTCTGTTTGTATTATATCAACAATTCCAGAAAGTGCGAGTACATCAGAAATGATGTTGGCTCTCCTCAAGTGATCCATATAATATTCTTTAAGACGTCTATCGAGTCCATCAGGAGTCTTTTCTCTTATATCATTACGACAATTTTGTGGAAGTGTTCTATTAGGCTCTTTATTTAATATTTTCATAGTTATCTCAATAAGTTCACAGGTAATCATTATCCCCCTTTCCTTGAATGGTAAATTGCCTACCTTTTGTTGTGCTTTAACAATCAATTTCATGTGATCTTCCCGTTTCATAAATAATCCCCCTTAAAAATTCTATTGGGGCGAGATACCAATGAGGCGCAGGCCAAAGCCTGCGGCTATATTTTTTTTCCCGTGAGTAAAAAAAAATAAAAAACAGAAAACACTAATTACAATTTCAATAATTTCTCCGCAATTTGCTCCGGGGTGATAAGCTTGCCGTCGATGCGGTTCAGGGTCTCTATCCTGGTCAAGCCTTTGCCGATGCGCTTTATTTCCCTGGATATCTGGCCCCGGTTGAGTTCCGGGATGAGCACCGCCCGGACCCGGCGCAGGTGGGGCAGGAGGTTGCCCCAGGGAAAGGGCCACAGGGTGATGAGCTTGATTAAGCCGGCCTTGACCCCCCGCTGCCTGGCGTCCCGCACGGCCCGCTTGGCCGAGCGCGCTACCGAGCCGTAGGCCACTACCAGCACTTCCGCGTCCTCCACCAGGTCTTCCTCCACCATGTTGATGTCGAAATAATGCTGGTTGATCTTGCGGAAAAGCCGGTTCAAGAAAGGCTCCACCTCATCGGGGCGCTCCGTGGGAAAGCCCCGCACGTCGTGGACCAGGCCGGTGACGTGATAGCGGTAGCCATGGCCGATGGGGGCCATGGGGGGCACGCCCCGGGGGCTGTCCTCGAAGGGGATATACCATTCCGGCGGCATGGTGGGCCGGACCCGGTCCACCACCTCCAGGCTTTCGGGGGGCGGCAGGACGATTTTCTCCCGGGTGTGGGCCACCACTTCATCCGACAGAATAATCACGGGTGTGCGGTATTTTTCGGACAGGTTGAAGGCCGCCACCGTGACCTCAAAACAGTCCCGGGTGGTGGCAGGGGCCAGCACGATGATGGGGTGGTCGCCGTGGGTGCCCCAGCGGGCCTGCTGCACATCCCCCTGGGAGACGTGGGTGGGGAGCCCCGTGCTGGGGCCGCCCCGCATGACATTGACGACCACACAGGGCACCTCGGCAATGCAGGCAAAGCCCAGATTCTCCTGCATGAGGGAGAACCCCGGGCCGCTGGTGGCGGTCATGCTCTTGACCCCGGCCAGAGAGGCGCCGATGACCGCGCCCATGGAGGCAATTTCATCCTCCATCTGGATGAAGGTGCCCCCGAGAGCCGGCAGGCGCCAGCTCATGGCTTCGCTGATCTCGGTGGCCGGAGTGATGGGATAGCCGGCAAAGAAACGGCAGCCCGCGGCCAGGGCCCCTTCCACCATGGCTTCATTGCCCTGGAGGAGAACGGGGCGGCCGGATTGTGCAGAAGTGGTCACGTCATAGTCTCCAAATGGTCAGAGTTTCAAGCTTTGGGCTTTACGCTACAGGCTTTTAGCTTACAGCTTACGGCTTATGGCTTAAAGCCGACAAACTAATCACCCTCGTCGGCCTTTTTTGCCACGCGCTCCCTAACGCTGATGGCAAAATCCGGGCAGTGCAGTTCGCACCAGCCGCAGCCGGTGCAGCGTTCGGGATGGGCGATCACCGGGGCGCCGGTGTCGTCCAGTTCTATGACCCCCCGAGGGCAAAAGGCTGCGCACAAACCGCATTGTTTGCACCAGGCCCGGTAGATGTCGTGTTCAAATTCTTTATGCTCTTTAGGGGGGGCCGCCTCTTCAGGGGGAGCCATCTGGGGGGCGGGTCCGGGTGCGGTTGACTTTTTAGGTTGTTTCTTGGGGGTCATAGTACCTTCTCAGTAAGATGTCCTTAATCTATCCTAACCCAAGCCTATTTTATCCAGAAATATGAAGTATGCGGAAGTGATATAGACCCTTGCCAGATCCCATTCCCTGGTGAAGTTTTTCCTTGGTTGTCAAGTTATCTCCCGGTGGCACAGGCTTTCCAGCCTGTGCCGGCGCAGGCTGAAGCCTGAGGCTACATTTTGTAAGAGGCTCAGAATATAGGGGAAAATCCCTGGCCTCGCCATCATCAGCCCCGCAGCCGCTTGATGAAATTATTCAGGATATTCATCCCTTCGCCGGTGAGGATGGACTCCGGGTGGAACTGCACCCCGAAGATGTTGTGCTCCCGGTGCCTGAGGCCCATAATTTCCCCCACCGAAGTCTGGGCGGACACCTGTAGGCAGTCCGGCAGGGTTTCCCGTTTGACGATGAGGGAGTGGTAGCGGGTGGCCTCAAAGGGAGAGGGAATCCCCTGAAAAATGTCCCGGCCTTCATGGTAAATGAGGGAGGTCTTGCCGTGCATCAGGCGGGGGGAGCGCACCACGTCGCCCCCGAACGCATACCCTATGGCCTGGTGCCCAAGACACACCCCCAATATGGGCAGGCGGCCGGCGAAATGCCGGATGGCCTCCACCGAAATCCCCGCTTCTGCGGGGGAACAAGGTCCCGGGGAAATGACCAGTTGAGTCATGGGCAGATTCTCCAGACCCGCAAGGTCAATCTGGTCGTTGCGGAAAACCTGCACTTCGGCCCCTAATTGCCCGAAATACTGCACCAAGTTGTAAGTGAAGGAATCGTAGTTATCGATCATAACCAGCATGTTGTTATTATCCTTCCATTTTGGCAGGAGGGGGTGCGGGGGAACCCCACTTTTTCTGAAAAAGTGGGGTTCCCCCGCAAATCTAAACCTACCACAACCCCTCCTCCGCCAGTTCCAGGGCCTTCATCATGGCCATGGCCTTGTTGACGGTCTCCTGGTATTCCCGGGCCGGGTCCGAGTCGGCCACGATGCCGGCCCCCACCTGGAGGTAGGCCTGGCCGCGGTGGACGGTGAAGCTCCTGATGGTGATGCAAAAGTCCAGGTTGCCGCTGAAGCCCAGATAGCCCACCGCACCGGCGTAAGGCCCCCGGCGGCTGGGCTCCAACTCCTCGATGATTTCCATGGCCCGCACCTTGGGCGCGCCGGTGACCGTGCCCGCCGGGAAGGTGGAGGCCAAAAGGGTGATGCCGTCTTCTCCGGGGGCCAGTTCCCCTTCCACCTGGGACACCAAGTGCATGACATGGGAATAGCGCTCCACGGTGAAAAGCTCGGGCACCCGCACCGTGCCGATGGTTGCCACCCGGCCCACGTCGTTTCTTCCTAAATCCACCAGCATGATGTGCTCGGCCCGCTCCTTGGGGTCTGCCAAAAGATCCGCCTCCAGGGCCTGATCCGCTTCGGGGGTGGCCCCCCGGGGGCGGGTGCCGGCGATGGGGCGGTAGGTGATGTGGCTTCCTTCGAGACGCACCAGGACCTCCGGGGAAGCGCCTACGAGCTGGAGGTCGCCGGTATCCAGAAAAAACATATACGGGGAAGGGTTGATGCAGCGCAAAGCCCGGTACAAGTCCAGGGGGTCCTGCCCCAGGGGTGTGGTGAAACACTGAGAGAGAACCACCTGGATGACGTCCCCCGCGCTCGATGTATTCCTTGCCCTTGAGGACAATGGCCTCAAACTCCTCCTGGGTGAGGTTGGAGGACAGGTTCAGGCTGGCGGCCGGCGGCGGATGGTCCCTTTGCGGCACCGGGCGGCGCAGGTGCTCGATAATGGCATGGATATCGGCCACGGCCTGGTCGTAATGCTCCCTTAAGGTGACCTCGGCGGTCAGGTGGGCCAAAACCACCACCTTGATGGTCTGGCGCAGGTTGTCGAATATCAGGAGATGGTCCGCCAGGACAAACCGGGCCTCGGGCATAGGTTTGGGCGGGGTAAGTTCCGGCAGGCGCTCGATATAGCGCACCATGTCATACCCCAAAAAGCCCACCAGGCCGCCCCAGAACCGGGGCAGGCCCGGCGTGGCCACGGCCTGGAATTCCTGGAGCACCTGGCGTATATGCTCGAACGGGTCCGCATGAGGGTATAAGGTTTCGGTCAATCCCCGGCGCTCCAGGGTCACCCGGCGGTCCCTGACCTCCAGGATCAGGGAGGGGTTGAACCCCAGAAAACTGTAGCGGCCCCACTTCTCGCCCCCTTCCACGCTCTCCAGGAGATACGAAGGCCGCTGGTTTCTGAGTTTTTTATAGGCCGACACCGGGGTTTCCAGGTCGCCCAAGATCTCCCGGTACACAGGGATAATATTGCCCTGCTCCGCCATTTCCTGAAACGCCGCAAAATCCGGAATTACCATTGCTGCTCCATTATTAGGTCTTTTGGGGGAGGGGGCTAAGGGTCAGCGGACCCTTACCCCCTCCCCCAAGCCCCCACCCCCAATCCCTTAACCGGGAGCACAGGCTTCCCGCCTGTGGCACAGCCAAGATGCCCATGCTCCCGGGCAACCCCTGTAGGGGCTTGATTTATCAAGCCCTAAGGGCGCATGAATTGCGCCCCTGCGGGCGTGGCGTGAGGTTCGGGGGATAGGGAAAGGATCGGTGTTTCGTCTATCCCCCTCCCCCGAAGTTCAACAAAAAAAGCCGTGGCCTTTGTGGGCCGCGGCTTTTGGGGGTATCAAAAAACCGGGGCCCCTCCCGTGAGGGGCCCCGCCATATCTTGCAGCTGCCGGTGGACGCACCTCACGGGCTCGCGATCACGCGCCACCAGCACCAGATTGTGCGCTCATCATACAACATGATTGCCATGTATCGCGTTTTTTCCCAGTTGTCAACCTCTTTTCATCAGCGGTGGAGGGGGTATATAGAAAATTACCAATTAACAGAAAATTAATAATAATTGTTAAATAATATAATTAACTGTCTAAATAATTTAATTAAATTGTCTTTTAATTATTTTTTTGGCTGCTTTTTCCGGATTGACTCATTAATTTGTCATGATTGTCTGGCGCCAGGATTAGAATTAATAAATATTGTAAGATATATGATATAATATCTTAATTTAACTAATAGATTAATTCTAATTCTGAAAGATGATTATTGTGCTACAAGAAAATTTATGAGGTTCTGTTGCAGAAGTCCGTTGCTGGCGGCTATGTTGCCGGAATGGAGGGTGTATGGCTCGCCGGTGAAGGTGGAGACCGCTGCCCCCGGCTTCGGTAACCAGAAGCACCCCCGCGGCGGTGTCCCAGGGTTTGAGGTTTTCTTCCCAGAAGCCGTCCAGGCGGCCGGCGGCCAGGTAGGCCAGGTCCAGGGCCGCGGAACCGGGACGGCGCAACCCCTGGCACACCCCCAGCAGCCGGCCCAGCCGGGCCAGGGTCTCGGGAAGGCGCTCCCGGATGTCATAGGGAAAGCCCGTGGCCAGGAGAGCCTGGTCCAGGCGGTCCACTCGGGACACCCTGAGGGGCTGCCCGTTTAACCAGGCCCCCCCTCCCCTCTCGGCCTCAAACAACTCATCCCGCAGGGGATCATATACCACCCCGTACTCCACCACCCCCGCATCCTCAAAGGCGATGGACACGCAGAACATGGGGAACCCGTGGGCAAAATTCACCGTGCCGTCCAGGGGATCAATAATCCAGCGGCAGGAAGGATGAACAGTTACCTGGGGGGAGGGCCAGGGACCTGAGGTCCCTGCCCTCCCCCCAGACCCCCCTCCCAACCCGCAGAGTGGGGCCTGAGAAGGCGGGGCTTTATGCTCCGCCTTCTCAGGCTTTTTTTCCCCCTCAAGGGATTGGGGGAGGGGGTGTGGGGGAGGGGGTAAGGGTTTGCAACCCTTAGCCCCCTCTCCCACATTCTTTTTTCCTTCATCCCCCTCATCCATGACCTCCTCCGCCAGGATGCCGTGATCCGGGAAGGTTTGACCGATAATGCTGATGATGATTTCCTGGGAGGCCAGGTCGCTTTCGGTGACCGGGTCAATGGCGCCTTTCAGGGTGATGTTGTGGGGTTTTTCGTAATTGTCTTTGAGTAAGGCTCCCGGCCTGCCGGGCTGCCTGGCGGCCCACCTGCCTGACCTGGTCTAACAATCTTGGGTCCATCACTTCCTTTTCCCCGGAGAGCGGCGTTTTTTTGGGGTATTGCGGGCTTTGGGGCTGTTGGGGGCCGGCGCCTTGCCGGGTTGGGGAGAGACCGGCGCAAACAGGGTCACCCCGAAAATGCCGATGGCGAAGCCCCCCAAATGAGCCACCCAGGCCACCGGCCCCCCCTGTTGCAGGCCGTAAAACTGCAGGGCCAGCCACAGTCCCAGCCAGACAAACGCGGGTATGTGGACAATTTCGGCTTTCAGGCGCCAGAACACCATGGTCCGCACGGGGCTCTGGGGCAGGCGCACCAGATAAGCCCCCATGACCCCGGCAATGGCGCCGCTGGCCCCGATGAGGGGGGCGGTAATGGTGCTGGAGGCCAGCACGTGAAACAAACAGGCGAAAAAGCCGGCAAACAGGTAAAAGGCCAGGTAGCGCCAGTGCCCCAGGTCGTCTTCCAGGCCTTCGCCGAAAAGCCATAAAAACCACATGTTGCCCCAAAGATGAGCCCAGCCGGCGTGGAGAAACAAGGAAATGAACACCGTGGCGATGAGCCACAACGAGGCATGGGAGGTAATGAACTTAACTTTGCTTAATTTGGCCGGCACCGCGCCCCCTTGCCAGAAAAGGGCCAAGGTCGCGTCAGGACCGATCTTCAGGGTATAAAGATAGATCAAGACATTGGCGGCAATCAGCCCCAGGGTGACCCAGGGCAGCCCGTTTCTGGTCGGCGCACCGCGGAACGGTATCATGCTAATTCAGGATGGTATTCAGAATGGTCCCAGGCAACAGTACCCAGGGACGGGCAAGGTTCTGGCCAGGCCGGTTTTCTCCTTATCCCCCGTCGGCATTTTACCGCATCTTAGCAGGGGTGTCCAGGAGAAGGCTCAGGGAAGCCCCGGTTGACAAGAAGATGAGATTCAGATTAAATAAAACCCATGTCCAGGCCGAAGAAAAAGGTATACATAAAGACCTTCGGCTGCCAGATGAACGTGGCCGACTCGGAACAGATGGCCCAGGTGCTGTCCCCGGAGTATGTCCTGACGGATCGGCCCGACGATGCCGATCTTTACCTCATCAATACCTGCGCCATCCGCAAAAAGTCGGAAGAAAAAGTCCGGAGCCTGTTGGGCAGCCTCAGGGCCTTAAAACAGAAGCGCCCCCAAATGCTTCTGGGGGTGGGGGGCTGTGTGGCCCAACAGGAAGGAGAGCGTCTCCTCGCGGCCGTGCCCCATCTGGACCTGGTTTTCGGCACCCATGGCATATATCGTCTCCCCGAATTGGTGCGCCGGGCGTCCTTGAAGCGCCAGCTTGACGTGGCCCTCAATGAAGGCTTCCCCGCGGCGCCGCCTCGCCGGTGGCAGCCGGGCTCAGCCCAGGCCCTGGTGACCATCATGCAGGGCTGCAATAACTTCTGCAGTTTTTGCGTGGTGCCCTATGTCCGGGGCCGGGAATACAGCCGCCCGTCGGCGGAGGTTGTGGCCGAGATCCAGGAGTTTTTGGCGGCCGGCGGCAAAGAGGTGACCCTGCTGGGCCAGAATGTGAATTCATACGGCCGGGGATTGGCAAAGCCCGTCACCTTTCCCCAACTGCTCCGGAGGCTGTCGGAGCTGCCAGGCTTGGCCCGCCTGCGCTTCGCCACTTCGCACCCCAAGGATTTGTCCGGCGAACTCATGGCCCTGTTCAGTGAACTTGAGCCCTTGTGCGAACATCTGCACCTGCCGCTCCAGTCAGGCTCCAACCGAATTTTGGCGGCCATGAACCGGTCGTACAGCCGGGAACACTATCTGGAAAAGGTGGAAAAACTTCGCCGCTTCTCTCCCGACCTCAGCCTCACCACCGATCTCATCGTGGGATTTCCCGGCGAAACCGAGGCGGACTTTCAGGATACCCTGGAGTTGGTGCAGGAGGTGGCTTTTCAGCAGGCCTTTTGCTTCAAATATTCTCCCCGTCCCCAGACCAGGGCGGCCTCCTTGCCGGAGCAGCTACCGGAGGAAGTCAAGGCCGAACGGCTGGCCCGCCTGCTGGAGCTGCAGGACCGCCTCACCCTGGCGGCCCACCAGCGCCTGGTGGGGCAAGTCCGGGAAGTGCTGGTGGAGGGGGAAAGCAAACGTTCCGCCGACGAACTTACCGGCCGGCTCAGGACCAACCAGGTGGTGAACTTCTCTGGCCCCCCGGAACTTGTCGGCCAACTGGTTTCTGTGGAGATAACCGAGGCCCATCCCCACTCCCTCAAAGGGCGATGGGTGGCAGAGCCCTCACCTCACAGCCGTCGGCCGGTGGTCGAGGGCGAGCCCAGGAGGTTGTCATGTTAAGACAGATGGTGGTTTCGGGTTTGACCATTGACCCTTTCACCAACAGCCCCATCATGATCCTCAAGGATGTGGACTCGGACAAGGCGGTGCCCATTTGGATCGGCTTGCTGGAGGCCACGGCCATCGCCAGCGAGTTGGAAAACATCAAGTTTTCCCGCCCCATGACCCACGACCTTCTGCGGAACATCATGGAGAGCATGGAAATCAAGGTGATCCGGGTGGAGGTCTGCGATCTCAGGGACAACACCTACTTCGCGCTCATCCATCTCCACCGGGAGGGCAAGGACATCCAAATCGACGCCCGCCCCAGCGATGCCATTGCCCTGGCCTTGCGGGCCAAATGCCCCATTTTCGTGTCTGAGGGGGTTATCCAGAAGGCCCGGCGGGTGGACCTTTCGGCCCAGGAAGCCATCACCTCCGAAGACGGCAAGAAATGGACCGAAGTCCTGGAGGGCCTGGACCCCGACGATTTCGGTAAATATAAAATGTAAGCAGGTAGCAGTAAGCAGTCAGCAGATAGTGGTTTTCATATCCTTGTTGACTGAATTTTAACCACAGACTGCTCTCACTGCTCACCGCTCACTGCTCCCTATGATCGATCTCCACACCCATACCCTCAACTCTGACGGCGAGCTCATCCCCACGGAGCTCTGGCGCCGGGCCCAGGTGAAGGGCTACCGGTATCTTGGCATCACCGACCACGTGGACGCCTCCAACTTCGAGGAAGTTTTTAACCGGCTCAAGACCGCGGCGGCCAGCCTGAAAGGCCGCGGCCTGCCCCATCTTATTCCCGGCCTCGAGTTCACCCACCTGCCCCCTGAGATGATCGGGCCCATGGCGGCCAAGGCCCGGGCCCTGGGAGTGCCCCTTATTGTCATCCACGGCGAGACCCTGGCCGAACCCGTGGCGCCGGGCACCAACCGGGCCGCGCTGGAAGCCGACATCGATATCTTATCCCATCCCGGCCTGCTCACCCGGGAAGAGGCCGCTTTGGCCCGTGAGCGGGGCATTTTTCTGGAGCTCTCCGCCCGCAAAGGGCACGGCCTGGCCAACGGCCGCGTGGCCGCCATGGCCCGGGAAGCGGGAGCCTCCCTCATCGTCAACACCGACTCCCATGCTCCCGGCGACCTCATCACCAGGGAGCAGGCCGAACGCATCGCCCGGGGCGCCGGCCTCACCGACGCGGAAGTCAGAGATCTTTTCCTCAACGTCGAGGCCTTGGTCCGCCGTCTGGCCAACCTTGCATGACCCCTGCTCACCCGGAAGAAACATCCTCTCCCGCCAACACCTTTAACCTGAAAGTTCTGCTCATTTTGTCCTTTGGGCATCTGGTTACGGACATCTACCAGGGCGCCCTGCCCGCCATCCTGCCATTTTTAAAGGCCAAACTGGCCCTGTCCTACACCAAGGCCGGAGCGCTCCTCATGGCCGCCAACTTCACCTCCTCCCTCCTGCAGCCCCTGCTCGGCCATTTCTCCGATAAAAAAGAAAAAATTCTCCTGCTCCCCCTGGGCTGTTTGGCTGCGGGGCTGGGCTTATCCCTGACTCCCCTCCCCGACTCCTATGGCGTGCTCTTGCTCCTGGTGGTGGTAAGCGGCCTGGGCATTGCCGCCTATCATCCGGAGGGCTACAAGACCGCCTCCTTTTTCACCGGCGACCGGCCCGCTTCCGGCATGTCGGTGTTTTCGGTGGGGGGGAACCTGGGCCTGGCTTTGGGGCCTCTGTTTTCCCTGACGGTCATCACGTACCTCGGCTTTCCCGGCCTGCCCCTGATGCTGGTCTTTGCTCTGCTGTTTCAGATGTTGTTGTTCTGGAACTGGGGATATCTACGAAACGCCAAACCGCTGGCCGCCCAAAACCGGGCAGCCGCAGCTGCCGCGCCCCCCGGCGCGTATGCGGCCCTGTTTTTGGTGATCGCCACCGTGGTGATGCGCTCCTGGACGCAATTGGGTCTCATGACCTACATTCCCTTTTATTTTATTGAACAGCTTAAGGGTGATCCTCTTTATTCCGGCAAGCTGGTGTCCGCCTTTCTCCTGGGGGGCGTGGCGGGCACCATCCTGGGCTCCATGCTGGCCGACCGCCTGGGGCATAAGCACTACCTGGTTTATTCCCTTTTGGCTGCGAGCCTGCTCGCGCCTCTCATTCTTGTCGTCACCGGGTTCTGGCTGCTGGTGGTCCTTATTCTGGTGGGCCTGACCCTCATTTCCTCCTTCACGGTCACCATCGTCATGGCCCAGCGCCTCCTGCCGCACAACCTGGGGGTGGCCTCCGGGCTTATGGTGGGCTTTGCCATCGGGGCCGGCGGCTTGGGCGTCACCCTCCTGGGAATAGTCGCTGATCATTTCGGGGTGCTGAGCGCGCTGAAGACCATCCTGGTCTTGCCCTTCCTGGGTCTGGGCCTGGCCCTGCTGATTCGTTATCCTTGAATTAATCTTAATAGATTGATGGTAGCATGGGCATCCTAACCCGTGTCAGAACGGGCTGGAAGCCCGTTCTACCGGTCTCAGGTGGGTTGGCAGGAAAGGTGGTTGACCTTCTCCATATAGTCACGCCTGATGCCATTGACTCTTTCAAAACCATGAAAAGCCTGGTGGCACAGGTGTCCTCACCTGTGCCCTCAATATTCCGTCTTTATGCGATAGTGTGCCTAAATATGCAGCCTTTGCTTGACAAAACGCGGCCAATCCCTTTAGGTAAAAAGAGGCTGCGCACAGCGCACCAAAGTGGCGGGCACTGACCGCCCTACCATCTTTTTTCTTAGTTTTTTAGGGTGGCCCCTGACCGCCTCTAATGGCGTGCACGACATGCCCTATGACTGATTACTGATACCGATCACTGATGACTGACCCAGGAAGGCTTCCCTTGACCCAAACCCGCGCCTTTTGGCAAAAAGCCGGACTCGCCCTGCTGGATTTCTTCCTCCCCCGCTTGTGCGTTTTTTGCGGAGAAATGGTGGAGGAAGACGCTGCGGCCCCGATCTGTGCCGCCTGCGAGGTCAAGGTGGAGTGGGTGGCAAGCCCCCTGTGCCCCTGCTGCGGCCGGGTTTTCCCGGTGCCGGAGGGGGCCGACCACCTCTGCGGCCCCTGCCAGACCGAGCCGCCTCCCTTCGCCCGGGCCCGGGCCGCCACCCTTTATAATAAAAATGAGGATGACCCACCAAGCCTAGCCATCAAGGCCTTCAAGTACAGCCGCCGCCTGGACATGCTGCCGGTTATGCACCACTGGCTGAAGTGCCCCTTGTGCCTGGCTCTGGTCCAGGAGTCTGAGGTCCTGGCGCCGGTGCCGCTCCATCCCCAGCGTCTCCGGCAGCGGGGCTTCAACCAGGCCCTGCTCCTGGCCCAGGCCTTCCCTGAGGCCACCCTGGAACGGGAGCTCCTGGTGCGCCAGCGCCACACTCCACCCCAGGCCGGGCTCAACCCCAAAGAACGCCGGGACAACGTCAAAGGGGCCTTTGCCGTTCCCCGGCCCGACCTGGTGAAAGGCCGAAAAATCCTCTTGATTGATGATGTCTTCACCACCGGGGCCACGGTCAAGGAATGCGCCAAGGTCTTGCGCCGGGCCGGCGCCCGAGAAGTGAACGTCCTCACCGCGGCCCGGGTGCGGTTTGAGTGAGCGGCGGCTGAGACTATCGTGGGGAAGGGGGCTAAGGGGCGGTGGCCCCTTACCCCCTCCCCCTCACCCCCTCCCTCAATCCCATGATGGGGGAAAAATGCCGGTCAAGCGGGACCTTGGTCCCGTCTTGACCGGCACCCTTCTGCGGGTTGGATGGGGGGTGTGGGGGGAAGGCAGGGACCTCAAGTCCCTGGCCTTCCCCCCACGATACATAATTTATGATAATTTTTAATTCCCAAAAAAAAATCATCAGCCGGGAGGACGCGGTCCGCTGGGTGCGGGAGCTCCAGGGCCGGGGCCTCAAGGTGGTTTTCACCAACGGCTGTTTTGACCTTTTGCACCCGGGGCATGTGGCCTATCTGGAGGAAGCCCGCTCCCTGGGGGATGCCCTCCTGGTGGCGGTGAACACGGACGCCTCGGTGCGCCGTTTGGGCAAGGGCGGGACCAGGCCCGTGAACCCGGAGGCCGACCGGGGCCGGGTTTTGGCGGGGTTGGCCGCCGTGGACCGGGTGGTCTTATTCCAGGAGGACACCCCCCAGGAGATTCTCACTGAGCTGCAGCCCGACGTTTTGGTGAAGGGCGGCGACTACCGCCTGGAGCAGGTGGTGGGCCGGGAGGTGGTTTTGGCCCGGGGCGGCCAGGTGCGCCTTCTCCCCTTCCGGACGGGCTATTCCACCAGTCTGCTCCTGGAACGCCTCCGCTCCTTAAAAGACTGACAAAAATCTCCCCTTTTTTTAGGACCTTCGCATCACCCCTTTTCTTTAAAGAAATCCTTTCCATTTGCCGATAAGCAAAGAAACACTGCTAACCTGAGGCTGGGGCTCCCTCAGCCGCAGTCTGCCGGCATCTTACCGAAACGCTGTCAGATTTCCTCCTCTTGTCTCGATCGACAGCCGTTTCCTGGGTCAAGGAAAGACCATGAGGCTTAACTTTCTACACAACCGTTTGCGCCACAGGAAAAGGAGAGCTCCATGGAATACGTGCATGCGTTAATTCTGGATGACACCGCCGCCAGCAGCGTGGAATACGGACTGTTGCTCGCCGGCATTGCCTTTGTGGTCTTCGCCGCCATTATGGGCGTGGGCCAGGTCGTCATGAACAACCTTTACTCCGGAGCTTTGCAGCTCTTTCAATAAGGTTTCCCGGGCGCCCGCCCCATGCGGGGTTCTCTCCCCATCAGCGGGCGCTCAGGCATTTTCGCCCCGCCGGCGGCATCTTTACCTTTGCCGCGTCTCGCCTTTGCGGTATATTCCCTTCAAGAAGTTCGCCCCAGGAAAGGGTCCTTATGGCAGTCCGTCTTGAGATCGGCTGGCGTCCGGAACTCAGCGACGCTGAAGGGGAGGCCCTGCGCCGCCAGGCCCAGGAATATTTCGGCTTGACCCTCCAACGGGTTCAGGTCCTCCGGGTGCTCACCCTGGATATGGATCTGCCTCCCGGTGAATTGGAGGCTGTCCGCACCGAAGTCTTCACCAATCCCGTCACCCAGGTTTCCAGTTTTAAGCCCCTGGCCCGGGAATTTGACTGGGCCCTGTGGGTGGGCTTTCGGCCCGGTGTCCGGGACAATGCCGGGGCCACCGCCCGGGAGGCCATCGAGACCTTTTTGGGGCGAACCCTGCCTCCGGAAGCCGCGGTCTATACCTCCAAGCTGTTTCTCCTTTTTGCTCCCGAACTCAGCCGGGAGCAGGCGGCCAGGCTGGCCCGGGAACTGCTGGCCAATGATCTCATCCAGGAATTTCGCTTGTTTTCCAGGGACGACTGGGACTCCGAGCAGGGCGTGGGGCTCATCCTGCCCCGGGTGCACCTGGCCCACCAGCCCGCGGTGGCCGCCCTCCCCATTGATTCCCTGGAGACCCTGCGCCGCTTGAGCGCCGAGCGCCACCTTTATCTGAGGGATCAGGACCTGCCCATTATTCAGGAATATTTTACCAGGCCCGAAGTGCTGGCCCGCCGGGCCGCAAATCGGTCTGGGCCGCCCCCACTGACGTGGAGCTGGAGTACCTGGCCCAGGCCCGGAGCGACCACTGCAACCACAACACCTTCCGGGGCCGGTTTTTCTTATCGGGATGTGGCCACGGGTGAAAGTCTCACCCTGGACAACCCTTTTAAGGTTTGCATCGAGGCCCCCACCCTGGAGATTGCCCGGCGCAAAGCCTTGGGTGGTCTCGGTGCTGTAAGGACAACGCCGGGGTGGGGCAGTTCGATGATGAGTTCTTGCTTTGTGATAAAAGGAGAAACACATAATTCCCCATCAAATTTAGAGGCTTACGGTGGCTCCCTCACCGGCATCGTGGGGGTGTACCGCGATCCCCTGGGCACGGGCCGGGGCTCCCGCCTCATCGCCGGCCTTTATGGCTTCTGTGTGGGTCCCCGGGACTACGCCGGTCCCCTTAAGCCCCGCCTCCATCCCCGGCGGCTTTTAGACGGCGTCATTGAAGGGGTCAAGGACGGGGGCAACAAAAGCGGGGTGCCCACCATCAACGGCGCCCTCTATTTTGACCAGACCTACCTGGGCAAATGCCTGGTGTTCGTGGGCGCCCTGGGATTGATGCCCAAAGATGTGGGAGGGGAGTCCGGGGCCGAGAAAATGGCCCGCCCCGGTGATCTGGTCCTCACCTGCGGCGGCCGGGTGGGCATGGACGGCATTCACGGGGTGACGGCCTCCTCGGAGGTCGCCAGCGCCGGCACTCCGGCCGGCCATGTCCAGATCGGCGACCCCTACACCCAGAAAAAGATGCACGATTTCCTGCTGGAGGCCCGGGACCTGGGTTACCTCAACTTTATCACCGACTGCGGCGGCGGCGGGCTGTCCTCCGCGGTGGGGGAATCGGCCCAGCAGGCCGGCGGCGTTGAGGTCTGGCTGGAAAAAATCCCCCTGAAATATGCCGGCCTCGACCCCTGGGAAATCTGGGTGTCGGAATCACAGGAGCGCATGGTGGTGGGCCTCGCCCCGGAAAACCTGGAGGCCTTCGAAAATCTGGCCCGGCGCCACGAAGTGGAGGTGAGCGTCATCGGCCGCTTCACTGACCGGGGCTTGTTGGAAGTGAGCCATGACGGCCTCCCTTGCGCGTCCATGGACCTGTCTTTTTTGGAGGAGGATTTTCCTCCCTGGGAATTTGCGGCGGAGTGGCTGCCCCCGGCCATGCGCCTGACTGAGCCGGTGTTGGGGGAGACAGCCGACCATGGGCCCCTTCTCCTCGCCATGTTGGCCCGGCCCAATATCTGTTCCCGGGAGTGGATCACCCGCCAGTACGATCATGAAGTCCAGGGCCAGAGCGTCATTAAACCCCTCACCGGCCGGGACTGCCCGGTGCCGGCCGATGCCGCGGTGGTGCGGCCCGACCTCAGCGGTCACCGTGGTCTGGCCGTGTCCCTGGCCCTGAATCCGGCCTATGCCCAGATTGACGCCTACCACATGGCGGCAGGGACCATCGACGAGTCGGTGCGCCGGCTGGTGGCCGTGGGCGCAGACCTCGGCCATATGGGGGGCGTGGACAACTTTTGCTGGCCCAGCGTGGAGTATCACCCCGATAAAAACCCGGACGGCAAATTCAAGGCGGCCCAACTGGTGCGGGCCTGCTGGGCCTTGAAGGACATGTGCCTGGCCTACGATCTGCCACTCCTGTCCGGCAAAGACAGCATGTACGTGGACGGGGTGCTGCCCGGGCCGCTTCGGGGAAACCCACCGGGTGTCGGGCCTCCCCACCCTTTTCTTCACTGCGGTGGGCCTGGTTCCCGACCTCAGTAAGGTGGTGAACCTGGACTTCAAGGTCGCCGGAGACTTGATTTACCTTGTGGGCGCCACCCAGCAGGAGTTGGGCGGCTCGGAGTTCTACGAACTCATGGGCTATGTGGGCTTAAGTGTGCCCCAGGTCCGGCCCCAGGAGTTTTGGTCCTGTTATCAGGCCATGTCTCAGGCCATTGCCGAACAGGTCCTGGCCTCATGCCATGGCATCTACCGGGGTGGCCTCGGGGTGCACCTGGCCCTGTCCAGCCTGGCCGGGGGCCTGGGGGTGGAGGCGGACCTGGGGGAAATCCTGCCGGATTTGCCCACCCACGCGGCCCTGTACTCCGAGTCTGCCGGCCGTTTCCTGGTGAGCGTGGCCCCGGCCCAGCGCCGCCGATTTGAGGAAATTTTTCAGGGGCAGCCCTATCAGCTTTTAGGGGAAGTGCGTCCGGACCGGGATTTTGTGGTGAAACGGCAAGGCCGCACCCTCCTCACCGTCACCCTGGATGACCTCAAAGAGGCCTGGACGCGCCCTTTTGGCAAGTTGATGTGACCGACATCATCTCACGGTCACGCCGAGAGTTACGGCTAACTTTGAAACAGAGGAAGGTCTTGTGGGGCAGGCGTCCCGGCCCGCCAGCTTGGTAGCTATGGTCTACTCTTCATATTCCTTCTCTGGCTTAGGGACAACAGCGCCTGAGCCATTGGCCCTGTCAAAATAAAGACCTGGTGGCACAGGTGTCCTCACCTGTGCGTCCCAATCTTTTCCTGAACGACCATTATGATGGTCAGGACCTACACCTTCTGTCATGCTGAGCGAAGCGAAGCATCTCGCATTTTCTTATTGCACCCGAAGAAGTCCATTAGAACATATCGTGGTCCTGTGGGGAGTCCACCAGGGACGCTCCAAAATCGCCCGGGTCTTGCTTGCCGGTCCAGAATCTTCCCTTGAAGATGACTTCAGCGCGGTTTTCAGAAATACCAAGCAAGCCACATGCCCGGAAATCGAGGCCATTGCCGACGGCCTGGTGGCCTTTCTTGGGGGCGCGGCTATCAGCTTTTCCCTGGACCGCATCCGCCTGGATCTGTGCACCCCCTTTCAGCAACAAGTGCTGCGGGCTGAACACGGCATTCCCCGTGGACAGGTGAGCACCTATAGCCTCATCGCCAAGCATATCGGCAGGCCGGGAGCCGCTCGGGCCGTGGGCGCGGCCCTGGCCGCCAACCCCTTTCCCCTCATCATTCCCTGCCACCGCGCCCTGCGCGCCGACCGCTCCCTGGGCGGCTTTCAAGGTGGCCTCGCCATGAAGCGGGCCTTGCTGGCAAAAGAAGGTCTTGCCTTTGATGGCAACGAACGGGTAACGATAGAGTCTTTCTGGTATGCCTAATACCAAGCTGCGGTCATAGAGTTAACAAACTTCAGCTTCAGATCTTTGCCCGGGTAGGGGCGACGCATGCGTCGCCCCTACAGTAAAAATACTTTTTTGGCGGCACCTTGGTATAAGTCTTGGGACAGCAGGCCGCCGGTTTGCTAACCTGGCTTCACGGTTGAGTTATTCACCAAATATGAGATAATTCTTTTAATAATGCACGACCCTCACAAAGGGTTGGCTTACACTCTCTGATGACAAAAGGGTGGTGGGGCGGGCGTCCCGCCCGCCATTTTGGTGCGCCGAGCGCCCCCTGCATTTTCTTTGAACTTTTTTCAGGATAACAAAAGGACCTGACATGCACGCCGAAATGCTCGTCTTGCGGTTCACCAAGGACGTGGTGGACCAGCCCATCATCTATCGCCTGGTCAAGGACTACGACCTGGAGTTCAACCTGCTCAAGGCCACCATCTATCCCCGGAAGGAAGGCCTCATTGTCATGGAGCTCCGGGGCCATCCCAAAAATTTCCGCCAGGGCATCAAATACCTCAAGGAATCAGGGGTCAAGGTCCAGCGGGTGGCCCACGAAGTGGAGCGCAATGACGACGTCTGCTTCCAATGCGGGGCTTGTACTGCCTTGTGTCCCACCGGCGCCCTCTATGTTGAGCGGCCGGAGATGAGTGTCGCCTTTGATGCCGGCAAGTGCAGCGCCTGTGAGCTTTGCTGTGTGGTCTGCCCGGCCCGGGCCATGATGGTCAGGATCAACCATCAAGCCCTGTAGCTATCGCCTTCCTTGCTGCTTTCTTTTCTCATCAGCATTCATGCCGTTGTTATTGCGGCTCTGTACTTCTTTCTGCCCATTTATCTCCAGGGGTCCCTGTCTTTCTCAGGGGCCCAGATCGGCCTCCTCTACGGTGTCCTCAGCCTGAACTCAATCATCGCGGCCTTTCCGGTGGGGGTGGTGGGCGACCGCTACCCGGCCCGCATCCTCACCCGCCTGGGTCTTCTGGGGATCGGCCTCAGTCTCTGGGGGCTGTCCCAGGCCACCCGTTTTTGGCCATTTCTCCTGGTGTTCTTCGCCTTCGGCTTGAGCCTGCAGCTTTACCGCCAGTCTCTGGACATTATGCTCTTCAAGGAAAACGCGGCGGACAGCACCCGGCGTTTCGGGGTGTACAACGCCTGGCGCATGGGCGGCATGACCGTAGGCATTCTCCTGGGGGGCGTCTCCCTGTCCTTTCTTGATTATCCCAGGACCTTTCAGCTCCTGGGCCTGCTGGTGCTCCTGCTGTTGGCCGTTTCCGGGAGGCTCCCCCGGACCCGGGGGCAGCCAAGCCCCCTGCTCCAATATGGCCGGGATTTTTTCAGCGGCCCGGTCCTGTTTTTCGTCACCTGGCTCTTTCTGTTCACCCTGCACTGGGGCGCGGAGGGCACCAGCCTGGGCCTTTTTTTGAAAAAGAACCTGGGGCTGGGACCTCTGGGCGTAGGCCTTTACCTGGCGGGGGAATTCAGCCTGGTGGCCCTGACCGCCTATCTCTATGGCCGCTATGGATTTGACCGCCTGAGTCCCTTTGCCCTCCTGGCCCTGGCCCTGGCCGCCTCCGGGGTGGGGCATATCCTCATGACCTACCCCAGTCTGGCCTGGTCCTTTGCCTGGCGGACCGTGCACGGCTTCGGCGACGGGGTCATCATGATGGTCACCTACACCACCATCGCCCGTCTGTTCCATGTGGACCGCATCGGCGGCTCCGCGGGCCTCATTTCCCTGGCCACCACCCTGGGGGTCCTCACCGGCTCCCTGATTTATGGCCCCCTGGGGGCCTCCTGGGGCTACCAGATGCCCCTGATCCTTTCCGGCATCACTTCCCTCGCCCTTATTCCTCTGGCTTATGTGGGTTTGAGGAAGTAAGAGATTGTGTATCTTTGAGGGAAGGGCCGGGGAACCTGAGGTTCCCCGCCCTCCCCTCAAACTCCCCTCCCAACCCCAGCAAAAGGCCCGGGGAAGTCGGAACCTCAGGCTCCGACTTCGTCGGGGAAATTTTTAACGTCAAGGGGTTGGGGGAGGGGTTGTAGGGGAGGGGGCAGGGGTCTGCGACCCCTGGGCCCCTCCCCTACCTTCTTCTAACTCCGCACCATCAGTGCAGCGAAAAAGCCGTCCAGATTGTCTTGGGCCGGGGAGGTCCGGTAAAAGCCGGGGGGTTGGAGAAATTGCCGGGCAGGAGGCGGTAGGAGGCTGGGGTCGTAAAGCAGGCGGTACTCCGGGTGGTCCGCCAGGAATGAGGCCACCAGGTTTTCGTTTTCCTCCGGCTCGGTGGTGCAGGTGATGTAAAGAAGGCGGCCGCCGGCCTGGAGGAGGGGTGCGGCCTTCTCCAGCATCTGCCGCTGCCGGGGGGGGAAGGTGGCCAGGTCCTTTTCCAGAATGCGGGTCTTGATCTCCGGATGGCGGCGGATGATGCCCAGTGCGGAGCAAGGCGCGTCAACGATGACCGCGTCCAGGCTGCCGGGCTTGACGGGCAGCATTTGCGTAGCGTCGGCCCGCAGGGGCTGGGCGATGGTCACCCCGAAGCGCATCAGGTTCTGCTGCAGGCTCACCAGACGCTGGCGGTGATTATCTATGGCCAGGATGAGGCCCTGGTTATTGAGCTTTGCCCCCAGGTGCGTGGTTTTGCCCCCCCGGCCGGCGCCCACTTCCAAGAGACGCTGCCCCGGCGTCACCGGCAGAAGAAAGGCAGCCAACTGGGCGGCCTCGTCCTGGAACAGCCACAACCCCTCCCGGGAAGACGGCAGGGTGGCGGGCGCCTGCTCAAATCCCTTGAAGACCAGGGCCACCGGGGAATATCTGCCGGGTTCGGCCTTGACGCCTTCCCGCTCCAGGCGGACCATCAGACTGTCCCGGTCAATCTTCAGGGTATTCACCCGCACGGTGAGGGGAGGCACCAGATTATTGGCGGAGAGAAGGGCCTGGGTTTCCTCGAGGCCGTAGCGGGACAGCCAGCGGGCCGCCAGCCAGCCGGGGTGCGCGGCGGCCGCGGCCAGGGCTGCGGCTGGGTCGTCCTCCAGCCTCGGCAGGGGTGGAACCTCCCCTTTGGATAGTCGCCGGAGAATGGCGTTGATAAAACCCACGTGGCTGGTGGGGAGCCGGCGGCTCCGGGCCAGTCGGGCGGCTTCATCCACCGCGGCATGAACCGGTATTTTATCCAGGAAGAGGATCTGATAAGCCCCCAGCCGCAAAATCTGCCGCACCAGGGGATGAACCTTGCGCCAGGGCAATTTGGCGAGCCGGGCCAACACATAATCCAGACGCAGTTCCCAACGCTTCACTCCCTGGACCAATTCCAGCAAAAGGGCGCGCTCGGGCCTCGAGATATCGGGATGCTGCCGAAGGGCCTCGGCCAGGAGATCCTCCACGTGTCGCTCCCGGGCCTCGGCCGCGGCGAGGATGTGCAGGGCCAGGTCACGGGCGGAGGGCTGGGAGGGGGTCTTGTAACAGAATCATTCATGCGTAAATTGAGATTTGTCTTAAGAAAAATCGACAAGAAGATTCTAATTTTCATAACATCGTAAGTAGATAGGCGGCCAAGTCTTTTCTTGCCCACGAAAATGGCCGAGGCTTTAGCCTGCGCCTGCATAGGTTGAAAACGCTGTGCCACCATGGACATTCTCATTTTCATTATTTCACTATAATTTTATCCTGTCATGATTTCTTTAACCATCTTGAGTGGTTTAATCAGAACTATTTCTGTATCAATATCCTTGTTATCCACTAAAGGCTGCAGCTATATTGGAGTTTTTTCCTATAGATGAAATACTTTGAGATTCTATCAATAATATGTTTGCCATTCTGGTGACGGTATCAGTAAATTGATCTTTAAACATGGCTAATTTATCATATCATTTCGTCGATTACTTATCAAATATATGATTTCTGTAATAATCATGTCTTGAATATATATTGTAAAAAGATCAATGATAGTATATTATCAAATAAATGTAAGAAAGCTAACTAGCTATTGCATCATCCTTTAAGATTAATTTACTTCCATTATATTTATTAATATACTTGCAGTATCAATTTTCTTTCTTATATAATTATCGATATATTCCTTAAAAAATCCTAAATTGTGAGCAAAATCAAGTCATGTGGAGATAAGATACTTAACTAATCAGATAATCATTATCTTCCATAGTTTTATCAAATTTGGATTTTAATGCTGTTGTTATCAGGTCTTCAGCAATTGGACAAACTTCGTAAATTCCACGAATAATTTCTTCTCCGCTTATAATCAAAATAGCCAAATAAAATATTGATAAAAATAGTCCATTGGATTCTGATTTGTGTAACAACTTAGGGCAGGAAACATAGCACATGATAGCTATGCCTTAAATCATTTCGTAGCACGAAATTAGGCAGCCGGAGAAGCTTCAGAAGACTTGGCGCCGGGGGCACAAGGAAAATCTTCAAGGCTTCCTCCACCCGTTCCAGGTCCACCTCGGTATCGTAGCAGGGGCCGTGGGGCCGGCGGTTGGTGATGCCGAAGATGGGCATGGGGTAGCTGTCCTGGATGCCGCTGGCCAGGTCCCGTTCGCAGGCCACCGCGATGATGATCCTGGGGCGGCGTTCCACCACGATGCGCCGGGCCAGGGTCCCTCCCGTGGCCACGGCCAGGCCCACCCCGTATTTTTCGGAAAGCTCGGCCAGGCCGCTGATATCGCATTGGCCGCAGCGCTGGCAGTGCACGGTGTTGCCGGTGATGCGGAACTCGCACTCGTGGAACTGCAGGCAATGGGGCATGAGCAGGAGCACCTTGTCGGGAGGGGCCTGGGGGTGCGCGGCCAGGAGCAACTGGTTGTTGATTTCGATGAAGGAGCGGCGCACCTGGTCCTTGGACACGCCGAAGAGTTTCCCCACGCCGCTCATCAGGGGCAGCAGCACCTTGATCAGCACCCCTCTGAGACTGCGGGAGAACGGCAAATCCCGGCCGAGAAGCACGGTGAGGGCCAGGATGGTCACTCCGGCAAAAACCAGGATCAGGAAAGCCCCAAAGACAATGCCCAGGATGAGGGGGAGCCGTTGGTGGATGTTGGCCAGACCCCGGTAAGGAACATACCAGAGGAGGCCCAGAAGCAGGGCGAACAAGAGGCAGGTGACGATGAGCAGCGCCAGGAAAATGCGTTTCTGGGGCTTGAGCGAATTGCCGCCGTTTAGGAGAGGACCGGTTTCCGGCATAGTGTATGATTATCCTAAAACCTGTCCCAACAGATTTTGCCCCCGTAAAAATTCTTCGGCGGGCAGGCGTTTGTGACCGGCTTGTTGCAGTTCCTGAATGCTTACTGTGCCCTGGCCGCAAGCCACTTCCAGACGCCCTTCCCTCAAACCCAAAACCGTGCCGGGATCGGCAAGGCGCCCATCGGGCTTTTCCACCCGGCCCCCGAACAGTCTCAGGCGTTTGTCCTGCCAGAGGGTGTAGGCCCCGGGCCTGGGGTCGAGACCCCTGATCCAGCCGGCCACTTCCGGCGCAGGCTCCTCCCAGCGGATGAGGCGCATCTCGGCGCTGATGGGCGGCGCATAGGTGATGCCGGTTTCGGGCTGGGTGATTTTCAGCCCCTCGCCCCGGCGCAGCTTCTCCAGGGCGTCCACCAGGAGGGCGCCCCCCCGGGCCGCCAGCTTCACGGCCATGGTGCCGGCGTTGTCATCCGGCAGAATAGGCACCCGCTCCTGAAGGAAAAGGGGGCCGGTGTCAACTTCATAGGTCACCCACATGATGGTGACCCCGGTCTCCTGGTCCCCCCGGATGAGGGCCCAATTCACGGGCGCGGCCCCCCGGTGCCGGGGCAAAAGAGAAGCGTGCACATTCAGAAAACCCACGCTGGGGATGGCCAGCATTTCATGGGTGAGGATGCGGCCGTACGCGGTGACGATCATGAGCTCCGGGGCCAGCGTCCCTGAGGGTGGCCACAAACTGGGGGTCCTTAAGGCGCACCGGCTGGAGGACCCGCAAGCCATGGCGCAGGGCCAGCTCCTTCACCGGCGACGGGCTCACTTTCTGACCCCGGCCCCGGGGCCGGTCGGGCTGGGTGATGGCTGCGACGATATCCTCGCCAGCCTCCAGAAGGCCGGTCAGGGAGGGCACGGCAAATTGAGGGGTGCCCAAAAAGATGACGCGCCAGGGCCCCGTTTTCATTTGTCCGCCGCCTGCTTTTTCAGCCGCCGCACGTAAAGCCCCCGTTTCAGGCGGCTGATGCGGTCAATGAACAGGATGCCGTCCAGGTGGTCGATTTCGTGCTGCAGCACCACCGCCTTGAGACCTTCGGCCTCGATGGTGACGGGCTTGCCGTGGCGGTCCAGCCCTTTCACGCACACCCGGGCGTTCCGGCGCACCTCGGCGGAAAAATCCAGAACTGACAGGCAGCCTTCGTTATGGACCAGATCCCCCTCACACTCGCTGATGCAAGGATTGATGATAACCTGAAGGTCCCGGGGGCCGTCCTGGGGGGTGACATCAAAGACAATGACCCGGCGCAGGTCGCCCACCTGATTGGCGGCCAGGCCCAACCCCGGGGCGTGGTACATGGTGGTCCCCATATGGTCTATGAGATGCTGCAAATCACCATTAATATCAGTGACTTCCTGAGCCCGCTGCTTGAGCACCTCATCAGGAAACTTGCGAATCGGCAGTGTCTTCATAACAAACTCAAATTTAGCTTATTCTATTAAAATAATCCCATTTTCAGCTTTTTGCAAGTTTACCCAATCCCCCCAAAACCTGGGATATTCATACGAGATTAGCAGCATAGAAAGTATCGGAGAAATTTCCTGAAATAGTAACGAGAAAGGCTCGTTGCCATCCAATCAATGCTATAATGGCTGCAATGCAGTTTGTCCGGCTGTAGAGACGATTTCAACAATTCGGCCACCGTGCCATGCATTGGTTGGGCGCGGCCTTGCCCGCCCGCCCGCGTATTCTTTGAATTCTGGACTTTGCAAAATGAGACCTTTCTTGGCAAGCGGCTGCACCGGGTAGGTTGCAGGCGAGGCGCCTGCTCGACAATATTTTGATTTTTTATAGAAAAGAACTTCTGGTCAATGAGGGATTTGCGCAGAGGTCTCAACCTTGAACTTTTCAGGGAAAAGTCAGGAGGAATCCCCTTATGGACAAGCCGGATTTTAAACGGAAGCTCAGCGCGGTTTTCATGGCTGATGTGGTGGGCTACAGCCGCTTGATGGGTGAAGATGAGGCCGCCACCCTGCAAACCCTCAATATTTACCACGGCGTCATGGAGACCCTCATCAGGCAGCACCGGGGCCGGGTGGTGGACGCGCCCGGAGACGCAGTGCTGGCCGAATTTAACAGCGTGGTGGATGCGGTCCAGTGCGCGGTGGCGGTGCAGAAGGAACTCCAGGCCCGCAATGCCGAGCTCCCGGAAAACCGCTGGATGCAGTTCCGCATCGGCATCAACCTGGGAGATATCATCGAGGAAGGGGACAAAATTTACGGCGACGGGGTCAACATCGCGGCCAGGCTCGAGGCCCTGGCGGACCCTGGGGGAATCTGCATTTCCAGGACTGCCTTTGATCATATCGAAACCAAGCTGCCCCTGGGATATGAGTTCCTGGGGGAAAAGGAAGTCAAAAATATCGCCCGCCCGGTGGGGGCCTACCGGGTCCTTCTGGAACCACGGGTGACGGTGGTCAGCCCGCCCGTTCCGGAAAAACCCCGGCCGCGTCAATCAATGCCCATCTTTGTTGGCATAGGCCTGTTACTTTTAGCGGTCGCATCCCTGGGGGTCTGGAAGGCCGGCTGGTTTTCGGCGCCGCCCGAGAAACAGACTGTTCTCGCCCCTCCCCAGCCGCCTGCGCCTGCGCCGACTCCAGCGGCCCCGCCGGCGGCGCCCGGGCCTCAAGCCGTTTCTCCGGTTCCGGCTGCGCCAGCGCCTCCGGCTCCTGCAGCTACTGCGGCAGCTCCCAGACCTCAGGCTCCCCCTGCCCTGCCGGCCACCCCGGCCCCCGCGATATCACCGCCAACCCCAGAGACGCCGCCCACTGCCATGGCCCCGGATGAAGATTTTTTCCACAAACTGGACACCAACCGTGACGGCAAGGTTAATCTCGCCGAATTTGCGGCCTGGCGGGAGATGCAGTTTGGCAGGCTCGACACGAACAAGGATGGTTTTCTCAGCCGGGATGAAGTTGCGGCCGGCAAAACAAATTTTGCCCGGAAAATCCTGGACGGTTTTAACCGCATCGATACCAATCAAGATCAGAAGCTAAGCAGGGAAGAATATCGCGCCGGAGGCCGGCGAAGATTTTTTATGTTTGACGCCAACCGCAAAGGTTATCTCAGCAAGGAAGATGTGTCAAAGCTTATGGCAAATTGACCGGAGCTCTTCAACCTCATCGCCAGAGCAGCCTCATAAAAGAGGGGCCAGCCCTGTGACTGGCCCCTGTCAAGAAGATTAAGAAGATAGAAGAGAAGGTTGCTGCTATCTGAAAAACCGGGAGGGCTTTTCACTTCCCGGGCCCGCGCCGATTACGTCCCTGATCCGTGCGCACCGAAGTCCAAATGAGACCGAAAACGCCCAAGCACACTAAAAAAATTGCCAGGTTTTCCAAACTCTCCTCCCCCTGAGATAATGGTGACCTGCACAAGCGCCGGGCAGGCGGCAGGAGTCAGGCCTCCCGCCGCCGCGCCCCATATAGTTAATTCGGCAAACCGTTTTTACCAGGCGGCTTCCTGATTGGCGGCCATCTCCATATCCTGGTGGCCGTCAAAATCGGCGGCCTCATCAGAACCGGGCATGAGGCAGGCGCCGGGTCCGGGTCCCTTACCTTGACCGGGGGCCGGACAGAGGCCCTGGCCCGGAGCCGCACATCCGCCGGGGCCCATCTGGCCACCGGTACCCCCGCCAGAACCCATCATGGGGCAGGAGCTCATGGTCATGGTGGGCACAAGCTTTTTCATGGCCAGGCGCTGAGCCACGGCTTTTTCCATGAACTGGCCCTTGAGCGCGGTCAATTCCTTGACTTTGGCCTGGATGGCTTTTTCGTCGGGCTGTTCGGCCTTCCACATTTGACGCAGTTCCGCGCCTTTGACCATCATGCTCTTCCGAAGCTCAGCCGTGTCGTTCATGAATTTGTGTCTGAGATCGAAGACCTGGCTGGCCTGCTCCGGGGTTAGGTTCATCATCATGCCGCGTTTTCCCATACCGCCGCCCATGCCGCAGCCGCCGCCCATGCCCCGTTGGGCCAGGGCTGAGGTAGCGCCCAAAAGGCTCACCGCCAGGGTGAGGAGGACAATGGTTTTAAGATGTTTCCGTACCTTCATGTGCATTATGCTTTCTCCTTGTTGGAATTCATGAGGACTGAGCCTTACTGAACTTAACACTTCGGGACTGGCAATCCGGCGCGTAAAGGAATTTTTTTTGTGAAAAACCAGGACCGCTGACCTTTCCCCGCCTGAGCTTATTGGCTTATAATGAAGTAATTAAACACTTGTTCATCAAGGCAGATGCCAAGGTTGGCAGGGCGCCGACTGCACCCTCTACCTTCTTTGGACTGTGAACAGTTAATTTTGTTAAGCAAAGGAAGGCAATTATGACCGAGTACCGCATCCATCCCCTGGTGGTGGGCGCCAACGAAACCGACCAGGGCATCATGACCTACCTCAAAGGCTACGGCAAGCGCATCTGGATCCCCATCTACGTGTTTTATCTGGAGGGGGGGCCCGAAAAAATCCTGGTGGACACCGGGCTCGAACAGTTTATGGTCCCGGATGCCGTGGCCGAGCAGTACGGCCTGAAAATCCAGGAGTTTGAAGACGCGCTGGCCACCTATAATCTCACCCCCGAAGACATTGACGTGGTCATCCACACCCATCTGCACAACGACCACTGCGAAAACGACTACAAGTGCACCAACGCCCGGGTCTATGTGCAAAAAAGGGAGTATGAGTTCTTCAAGAACCCCCACCCCGCGGATCACCGCTATTTTCCGGATCTGCTGGATGATGTGGAAGTGATCCAGGTGGAGGGGGACCAGGAAATCGTCCCGGGGATTTCGGTGATGCTGACCCCGGGGCACACCCCCGGCGGCCAATCCATAGTGGTGAATACCAAGAAGGGGAAGGCCATAATCACCGGCTTTTGCTGCAATGAACAGAATTTTCCCGAATCAGGGCCTTGCATCCCCTGCGGCGTGCACCTGAATCTTCTCGAGGCCTACGACAGCATCAACCGGGTCAAGAAGGCCGCGGACATCATTATCCCGATCCATGACCTATCCATCGGGCGCCATGCCACTATTCCGGAGTGAGGATTCAGTGGGGGGAGAGCCAGGGACCTGAGGTCCCTGCCCTCCCCCCACACCCCCCTCCCAACCCGCAGAGTCAAGGTTGAGGAGTTGAGACCATAGGTCTCAACTCCTCAACCTTTTCCAGAGCTATCAAGGGATTGGGGGAGGGGGTGCGGGGGAGGGGGTAAGGGCCCACCGGCCCTTAGCCCCCTCTCCCGCAATTCATACCTCGTACTTCGCGGCAATGGGCAACCGGCGGCCCATGCCGAAGGCCTTGGAGGTCACTTTCAGGCCCGGCGCGGCCTGGCGGCGTTTGTATTCGTTTCGGTCGATGGTCCGGATAACCCAGCCCACGGTCTCGGGGGCAAAGCCCCGCTCCACGATCTCCTCAAAAGATTGGGACTCCACCAGGTAGAGCTGGATAATCTGATCCAGGATGTCGTAAGGCGGCAGGGTGTCCTGGTCTTTTTGGTCCGGCCGCAGTTCCGCGGAGGGGGCCTTGTCGATGATGCTCGGGGGGATTATGGCGCGGCTGCGGTTAACAAAGCGGGCCAGTTCATAGACCATGGTTTTGGGCACATCTCCCAGCACACTTAGGCCCCCGCTCATATCGCCGTACAGGGTGCAGTAGCCTACGGAGAGTTCGCTTTTGTTGCCCGTGGCCAGCACCAGGTGGCCGAAGCGGTTGGACAGGGCCATGAGGATGTTGCCCCGGATGCGGGCCTGGATGTTTTCCAGGGTGACATCCACCCGGTCCACGGGGAAATGCTCCTTAAAGGATTCAAGGTAGGCCTCGTAAATGGAGGTGATGGGGATGATGCGGAAGGCCACCCCGAGGTTTTCAGCCAGGGATGCCGCATCGGTGACGCTCTCTGGGGAGGAAAACATGGAGGGCATGGCGACTCCCAGGACGTTGCCGGCCCCCAGGGCGGTGGCGGCCAGGGCGCAGACCACGGCGGAATCCACCCCCCCGGACAACCCCACCACGGCCTGGGTGAAACCGGTTTTGTGGAGATAATCCCGCAGGCCCAGGATCAGGGCGTCGTGCACCCCGGCGATGGGGTCCTGAGGAGAATAGAGGCCCGGCGTGCCGGTATGTTCCGTGTCCACCAGGGCTAAGGCTTCTTTGAAGCCGGGGAGCAATGCCAGGGGCACCCCCCGGGGGTCGAAGGCCAGGCTGTGGCCGTCGAAAATAAGTTCGTCATTGCCTCCCACCTGGTTGACGTAAATAAAGGGCAGGCCATATTTTTGCGCGTGGGCCCCCATGAGACGGTACCGCACTTCCTCTTTCCCCACCTGATAAGGCGAGGCCGACAGGTTGATGAGGACCGTGGCGCTGTCCCAGGCCAGGACCTCCATGGGGTCCCAGTCATAAAGCCGCCGGCACCAGGACTCCACGCCGCACCAGGCGTCTTCGCAGAGGGAAATCCCCAACCGTTCGCCTTTGAAGGGCGTCACCCGGATTTCCCTGGCCGGGTCGAAATGCCGGGTCTCGTCAAAAACGTCGTAGGACGGGAGGAGGGACTTGTCCTGGTGAAAGAGGAGGTTCCCCTGGTGGAACAAAAACGCGGCGTTGGCCAGACCCTTGCCCCGCCCCCGGTTTGTGGGCCGGGGCGCGCCCACCAGGATGCCCAGGTGGTGATATTGCGCCGATAAGCGGCCCACCTCCTCCAGGGCCTGCTGGCTTCTGCGGATAAAGGCCGGGCGCTCCAAAAAATCCCGGGGCGGATAGCCCACCAGGAACAGTTCCGGAAAGATGGCCAGGTCTGTCCCGGCAGGGCAGCGGCTCAGGGTTTCCGCCAGTTTGGCGAGGTTTCCGGAGATGTCCCCCACGATGGGGTTCAGCTGGGCCAGGGCGACCTTCATAGCGCTGGAGTTCCTAACCGGTTCAAGAGTCCCCCCTCCCCTGCCAGTTATTCCTTCAAAGTGTCTGCAGAGGCCTGGCTGAGCTCCTTGATAAAATCCGGGTCCAGCTTGCCTCCCAGAAATTTGACTTTCCTGACATCTGCCCAGGCCTGGCCGAACTTCCCCTGGCCGAAATAAGCCATGGCCCTATATTGGTAAGCCTCCGCATGCTGCGGATCGATTTCCACGGCCTGGGTGAAATCCGCAATGGCCTTGTCCAGGGCCCCCTGGATGGCATACACCAGGCCGCGGCTGGCATAGGCGCCGGCGTTGTTGGCTTTGAGTTCCATGGCCTTGGTAAAATCCGCAATGGCCGCTTCATAGTTGCGCTTCCCCTGATATGCCAGCCCCCGGTTTTGATAGGCGTCCGCCATTTGAGGGTTAAGCTCCAGAGCCTTGTTGAAATCGGCCAGGGCCTCATCGAACCGGCCTTTTTTCCGGTAGGCGATCCCCCGGCTGAAATAGGTGGGCGCGTCCTGGGGGTTGATCTCCAGGGCCATGGCAAAATCCTGGATGGCTCTGTCGAGCTGTCCCTGCCTTTCATAGGCGTTCCCCCGGTTGCTGTAAGCCAGGACGTCCTTGGGGTCGAGTTTGATGGCCTCGCTGAAATCCGCGACGGCCTCAGGGTATTGGCCTTTCAGGCTATACACCAGGCCCCGGTTGACATAAGCTTTTGCGTGCTTGGGATTAAGCTTCAGGGCCTGGCTGAAAGAATCTATGGCCGCATCGAAGTTTTGCGCCTGTAACTGTGTACTTCCCTGATTAAAGTAAGTTTCGGCCGATTCTTCGGCGGCTATAACGGGCGCCAGCCACCCCAGAGACACCATCATGACTGTCAGCAGCGCCCAGGCTCTGACTGCTGCGATTCTCATCCTGCCCTCCTCCCTACAGCGTTGAAAAATCCGGTTCAAGCAGCAAAAAGGAAGCACCTCAATGCTGTCCGGCAGAAAATCCCTTTTTCCTGTAAAGCCTGACGGCCCGTGCCTTGCCGATGTCTTAACGAGTTGCAGTCGAACGGTGGCACAGGCTTTCCAGCCTGTGCAGGCGCAGGCTAAAGCCTGCGGCTACAAATAATTGCTGATTGAGTGCAATTCAGTATCAGTCGTTTTCGTGGGATACAATCTCCCCAAGGTATTTCCCCCTCTCCACCCGCTGGCGGGGGGAGAGGGCTGGGGTGAGGGGGGACAAACCTCTTTAACCCCTCACCCTATCCCTCTACCCTGATAGGGGAGAGGGGATTTGCTCCGCATGCCCATCCTATCCCCTTTGATGAAGGCTGTCCACTAAAACCCGCTCCTTGACAGGGGTTAGGCGACGGGATACAACTTCCCCCAACATCTTGCCAGAATTTCAGGAGAATCTGCCGTGTATTGGGACTCTGCCATTGAAACCATGTCTCCACGTAAACTCCAGGAGCTTCAACTGGCGCGCCTGCAAGAGACCGTCCGCCGCGCCGCCCAAAGCCCTTTTTATCGTGAGCGCCTCGCCGAGGCCGGCGTAACTTCGGAAAGTATCCGTTCCCTGGAAGATATTCGGAAGATACCCCTCACTACTAAAGATGACCTCCGCAACCGGGGCAAAGACATGCTCACCGTGCCCATGGACAAGCTCGTGCGCCTGCACGCCTCTTCGGGCACCACCGGCCAGGCCACGGTCATCTATTACACCCGGGAGGACATTGAGGCCTGGGCCGAGCTTCTGGCCCGTTCCATGTACATGACCGGCGTCCGGCCCGGCGACGTTTTTCAAAATATGATGGGCTACGGCCTGTTCACCGGCGGCCTGGGTTTTCATTACGGGGCCGAGCGCCTGGGCTGCCTCACCATCCCCGCCGGGGCCGGCAACAGCAAGCGCCAGGTGCAGCTCCTGCGGGATTTTCAGACTACGGCCATCCACATTATCCCCAGTTTCGCGCTGTATCTCTTGAACACCTTTGCCAATGAGGGGGTGGACCCCAGGGACCTGCCCGTCAGGATCGCGTTCATCGGAGCCGAACCCCACACCGAGGACATGCGGCGGCGCATCGAAGAGGCTTACGGCCTCAAGGCTTACAATTCTTACGGCTTATCTGAAATGAACGGGCCGGGGGTGGCCTTTGAGTGCCCGGAACAAAACGGCATGCACGTCTGGGAGGACGCCTATTTCCTGGAGGTCCTGGATCCTGTGACCCTGGAACCCGTGCCCCCGGGGGTCATCGGGGAGTTGGTCTTCACCAACCTCACCCGCCAGGGCATGCCTATCCTGCGCTACCGCAGCCGGGACCTGGCCTCCTATGACGAGGCCCCCTGTCCCTGCGGCCGCACCTGCCGCCGTATTTCCCGCATCCAGGGCCGCAGCGACGACATGATCATCATCAAAGGGGTGAATGTCTTTCCCATGCAGATTGAAAAGGTGCTCATGGCCCTCCCCGAAGTCCACACCAACTACCTGGTGGAACTCACCCGGGAGAATTTCAACGACCAGATGCACGTCAAGGTGGAGGTCCAGCAGGACTTTTTCCAGGAGGACCTGAAATTCCTCACCGGCCTGCGCAAACGCCTCACCGAGGCCTTAAAAAGCGAGCTCCTGGTGACGCCCCTGGTGGAACTGGTGGAGCCCAACTCCCTGCCCCGCTCCGAAGGCAAGGCCTTGCGCATCGTGGATAAGCGGAAGTCTTGAGCAATGAGCCTTGAACTTTAAACTTCTTTGAACTCTGAACTTACTGCTCACTGCTCACTGCTCACTGCTTACTGATATGCCCACTACCATTGAAATTTTTCGGGTTTTCCTGCTCTTGGGGGTGACGGCCTACGGCGGCCTGGCCATGATCGAGCCCATGCGCCGGCGCATCGTGGAGGAGAAAAGGTGGCTTGACCAGCGGGAATTTCTGGACGGCGTGGCCCTGTGCCAGGTGGTGCCGGGGGCCACGGTGGTGCAGTTGCCACCTACATCGGCCAGCGTCTGCGGGGCCCGGCCGGGGCCCTGGCCGGCGCCCTGGCCTTCATCCTGCCGGCTTTTTTTCTCATGCTGGGGCTGTCCTGGCTTTATGTCCGCTTTGGCGAGCTCTCCTGGGTCAAGGTTTTGTCCCGCGGCCTGAACGCCGTGGTCATCGCCCTTTTGCTCCAGGCTTTCTGGCGGCTGGGAAAGGGCATCTGGAAGGAGCGGCTCGACTTGGTCCTGGCCGGCGTGGCCCTGGGAGCCCTGTATCTTAAGGTCAACTATCTCGCGGTCTTTTTCGGGGCCGGTTTGTTAAGGCTCGCTTTAAGTCTGAAGAGTGGCCCGCTTGATTCGCCGGACCTTGCAGTCGGTCCCCGTCCAGACTCAGTTTGGCCCGAGATGCGGGCTGTCCTGGTCGCCCTGGGACTTTGCGCCGGCATCTTCGGGATTTTGTGGTATGCAAACCCTCTCATGGCCCGGCTGGCCGGGATCATGTTCAAGGTGGGGCTCATCAGCTTCGGGGGCGGCTATGTCATGATCCCCGTCCTCCAATGGGACGTAGTGGATCATCTCGGCTGGCTGAGCCTGCGCCAGTTTCTGGACGGCATCCTTTTGGGGTTTATCACCCCGGGGCCGCTCATCATTTTAGCCTCGTTTGTGGGGTATATCGTCACCGGGGTGGCGGGTGCCGCGGTGGCCACGGCCTTTATTTTTCTGCCGCCCATCCTCATCGTGGTGGCCCTGACGCCCTATTACCAAAGGGTGAAAGAAGCGCGCTGGATGCGCCCCCTGATCCAGGGCATCCTGGCTGCGCTGGTGGGCATGCTGGCCCTGGTGACCGTGCAGATGGGCCTGGGGGCCATTACCGACTGGCCGGCCTTTGCCCTCATGGCAGGCGCTGCGGTGGCCCTTATGGTATTTGAGGTTAATCTTCTGCTGGTTATTGCCGCCGCGGCCGCCTTGTCGCTGGCGGTTTTTTGAGAGGTATAAGCTATAAGCTTGAGGCTTTAAGCTGAAAAAAGATGAGCATGAAGCTGTGGCTCTATTTAAAAATTGCGGTGGGGAAAGATGAGACCCCCGTAAAATCATGGTGAACAGCCGCCCCCGGTTTTATTAATACCGAGTCGCAATCCAAGGACAACAATGCCAAAATTGTAGGGGCGTGATTCATCACGCCCGTTTTGAGGCGCAATAAATTGCGCCACTACAAAAAATACCAATTGACTGCATCTTGCTATAAGCAGGCGAAGTCACCTGCTTAATAATATATTGGTTTACTATGAAAACTTCTGGGTTGGTGAAGGATTTTCGCAGAGGTTTCAAGTTGCTGACTTGAAGATGATAATTGGTTTTTTTGGGGCTCAAAGCTTATAGCTTACAGCTTACAGCTTTTAGCCCCCAAGGAGATATCGCATGGACAGCATTCAAGATATCGTGGCCCGCATCCTGGCCGGAGAGGTGCGGGCCGCAGCCCGGCTCATGCGGGACCTGGACGACGGCCTCCCCGGCGCCCGGGAGGTGCTGAAACACCTCTATCCCCAGAGCGGCCGGGCCCACATCATCGGCATCACCGGCTCCCCCGGCGTGGGCAAAAGCACCCTCACGGACCGCCTCATCCAGCACCTGCGAGCCGAAAAGCAAACCGTGGGGGTGATCGCGGTGGACCCCACCAGTCCCTTTTCCGGAGGCGCCATCCTGGGGGACCGCATCCGCATGCAGCGCCATGCCACCGATGAGGGGGTTTTCATCCGGTCCCTGGCCACCCGGGGGCATTTCGGCGGGCTCACCGCGTCGGCCCGGGCGGTGCTCACCGTGCTGGACGCCATGGGCAAGGACTATCTCCTGGTGGAGACCGTGGGCGTGGGCCAGGACGAGGTGGAAATCGCCGCCACCGCGTACACCACTCTCGTGGTCACCGTCCCCGGCCTGGGGGACGACATTCAGGCCCTTAAAGCGGGCCTCCTGGAAGTGGCCGACATCCTGGTGGTGAACAAAGCCGACCGGGAGGGCGCGGACCGCACATATCGGGATCTGCTCAACATGCTGGATCTCCGTTTCGGCAGGGAAACCCCGGCCTGGATGCCCAGGGTCTTTATGATTCAGGCCAAAAATGACGAGGGACTGAATGAAATGCTGGCCGGCATCCGGGAGCACCAGGCCTACCTGGCCCAAGCAGACGGCCAGGCCTTGCGGGCCGCCCGCCGGGAACGGGTGCGCCAGGAGTTTTTGGAATTGGTGAAAGAGGGCATATTTGCCCGCCTGGTGGCTTTTCTCAACCAGGACCACCGACTTCAGGCTATTCTGGAAGACATCCTGGACCGGCGCACCGACCCCTATACCGCCAGCGAGGGGCTCATTGACGAGGTTCTGCATCGGAGTGGCGCTGATAGATAACCTAGGACGGGCACTGCCCGCCAAATAGTGGCGGGCGGAGCCCACCCTACATAAAGAGTTATCGGCATTGTTGAACATGAATCTCTGGCTCACCCGTAAATGAAAGGTTCGGTGGGGCGGGCGTCCCCGCCCGCCTGATGGTGCGCAGTGCGCACCCTATATCTTAAAAAGGCCCGAGGCACAAGAATCCTCGCCTATGCAGCCGAATCTCCGAGACGGGAGGCGCGGAGTTTCCCCGCCCTCATTTTGAAAATTATGATAGAGGCTGGTAGGGCGGGCCTCCGTGCCCGCCAACAGTAGATACTATGGTGCGTAAAACGCACCCTACGAAACCTTGAACCTTGAACTATTAAATACATGACCCGCAAAACCCTCCTCTACCTGGCCCTCTTTCTCCTCGTCTTTGGAGCCGTCCAGGGCCTGGCCCGGTCCGGCTGGTTCACCAAACCGGACTATTTTTACCAGGACCTGTGGCACCAGGCCGCGGGAGTGCGCTACCATCCGCAGCACGCGGTCATCGTCTCCGTGGGCGACGCCACCCTGGAGTCCCACCCGGATGAGCCCCTGGTGACCTGGACACCCTATTGGGCGAAGGCCGTGGGGGTGCTGAGGGCTCACGGAGTCCGGGCCATCGGCCTGGACTATCTCTTTCGGGTGAGCCTCGAGTCCTGGCTCAAAAGGGTGAATCTGCCTGCGGGCGAAGCCATCCTGAACTTCGACCGGCCCTTCAAGGAGCAGTTGGCCTCCGGCGCGGTGGTGGTGGCCGGGAGAATCCTGGAACAGGAGGGGAAAAGCCTGGCCGTTTTGCCGGTGGAGGAATTCGCCAGGGCCCTCCCCAACCTCCCCCGGCATATCGGCCTCATCAATCTGGTCATGGACGAAGACGGCGCGGTCCGCTCCTATGTGCCGGCCCAGGCGGACGGCGCCGGCACGGTCTACCTCACCCTGCCCTATCTGCTGGCCCGGCTTTGGCAGGGCAGCGATCCCCTGGATGAGATTGGCCGCCTGAAAAATGACCCTCGCCTGAAAGTGTGGTCCGGCCAGGAAGAGGGCGACGACGCCAGCTTCCCCCGCATCGGCTTTGTGGGGCCGCCGGGGCAGCCGGGCCTATCCTCTTCGGGCCGGGCCCAAGGCCCCTTTGAGCGGATTGCCTTTGAACGCCTCCTGGCCCCGGGCGCGGACCAGGATAAGCCGTTGCACCAAGCCCTCCACGGCAAGGTGGTCATTGTCACCTACGAACCCACCGGCAGTCAGGACCTGCACCCCACCCCCTACGCCCAGGGATTGTGGCCCTGGGAGGGGAGGTACATGAGCGGCGCCGAAATCCACGCCAATGTCATCGAGACGGTCATCAGCGGCAAAGCCCCCCGCCCGGTTCCCCGGTTTGTTGATCTGCTGGTGCTGGCCGGCTTTCTGGCCGCGGGCCTGTGGCTCTTTCTGCGTTTGTCCATCTGGCGGGGGCTGGCCGCGCTGGTCTTTCTGGCCGCGTTGGCGGTGGTCCTGGGTTACGGTCTTTTTATCAACTACCTGCTGCTTCCCGTGGCGCCGGTGCAGACAGGCCTGGCTTTGAGCTACGTGGGCGCGCTGGGCCTGCGCCTCACCGGCGAGGAGCGGGAACGGGCCCGTCTCCGCCAGATGTTCGGCCGGTATGTTTCGGAGGAAGTGGTGGAAAAGCTTTTGGCCGCAGGGGCCAAGCCCGATCTGGGGGGCGAAGCCTACCGGGTCACGGTGCTCTTTTCCGACATCCGCAACTTTACCACCATCTCCGAGCGCCTGGCCCCCGGCCAGGTGGTGGAGATGCTCAACCGCTATTTGACCCGGGCCTGTGAGCCCATTTTGGCCGCCGGGGGCACGGTGGACAAATTCGTGGGGGATGCTATCATGGCGGTTTTTGGGGCCCCCGCCGCCCACCCTGACCATGCCCGGCGCGCCGTGCAGGCGGCCCTCGGGTTGGTGGCCGCGGCTCGGGAATTTCATGACTGGATGGCTCAGCGCTTTCATGGTCTGGAATTGCCCGAATTTAAGATCGGGGTGGGTCTCCATACCGGCCCCGCCATCGTGGGCAATATCGGCTCTCCCAAACGGCTGGAATACACGGCCATCGGCGACACGGTGAACACCGCTTCCCGTCTCGAGGGCCTCTCCAAGGAATTGGGCTGGACCATCGTGGCCAGCCGTGCTACTCTGAAAGAAGCCGGTTCAAGCGTGAAAATGGGCGACTGCCGCACCATGGCGGTTAAAGGCCGCCGGGAACCGGTGGAGGTCTGCGAAATCCTGGCCTGGGTCCAGGAGGTTCAGTGAACAGTACCCAGTGACCAGTAAACAGGAAAAGTAACCAGTAATCAGTAGGAGAACTTGGTCGATAAATACTGGCAATCGATCACTGATTACTGTCAGCGCGGGTGTTCCACCCGCCATTTTGGCGCGCATTGTGCAATCTGCTCATTCCATAAACCCAAAACTTGAGACCTCGGCGAAAATCATGGAGAACAGCCGCCCCCGGCTTTATTTTGCAGGCGAAGGCGCTGGCTCTACAATATATTGATTTATGAAGAGAACTTTTGGGTTAATGAGGGATTTTCGCAGAGGTCAGAACTTTGAACTCTTCCGCAACAACCAAAAAGCTGTTGCATAAGCAAGGAGGGGATTGTGCTTGATTCTCTGAAAAAGCTGCCGCTTCGTTTGTTAACGGTCTTCTGCCTGGGATGCCTCATGTTCCTGGTGGCGGTCCCGGCATCGTCCCAGGAACAAAGCCCGAAAAGTCCGGCGCCGCCCCCGCCCCCGCCGGCGATGCGCATGCCCGCGCCCGCGCCGGCGCCCGAGTCCATGCCCCGGGAATACAAGGCTCCCCCAGCGCGTGCTCGTCAGCTACCCGATGAGGCCCTCGAGAAAAAACAGGTGAATGGCAAAGTGGGTGGCCAGGAGATCAGGGCCAAACAGGGGGAAGAGGACAAGTAACCCCGGAATTGGCCCCATGCAGCCCTACCGTCACATCCTGGCCGCGGTGGACGGCTCGGAGTCCTCGCTCCATGCCCTGGAACAGGCCTTCAAGGCGCCGGACTGCCGCATAACCGCCGCGGCGGTAGTCCCCCCCTGCCGGGGGACCTTAAATCCGCGGGCCCGGATCTGCAGGCCCGGGTCCAGGCTCCCTACGAGGAAGCCCTGGCCCGCTGCCGTGACCTGGCCGCTTCCCGGGGCATTCCCCTAACAACCCTGCTCCTCAAGGGGGAACCCCACGAGGCTTTAAGCGCCGCAGCCCGGGAAAACGGCTGCGATCTCGTGGTCATCGGCAGACGGGGCCGAGATCTTCCGGGCGGCGCCCTCATGGGCAAAGTCACCGAACGGGTCATCGGCTATTGCCCCCTGGACGTTCTGGTGGCGCCGGTGCAGGGCTCGTTGGGCCTCAATCGGCTGCTCCTCCCCGTGGACGGCTCCCGCTTCAGCCGCCAGGCCGCGGCCCGGGCCCTGAGCCTGGCCCAACCCGGCGCGGCCCTGCTGGCAGTTGCCGTTCTGGACGCCCCCCCGGGATTCGTCACGGAGGTCCCCGAAGTGGCCCAGGACCTTTTGGACAACCTGGAGAAACTGGTGGCGGACGTGGCCCGGCAGGCCGCCGAGCTCAGCGTTCCCTGCGAAACCAGGGTGCTGGTGGGTTCGGTTTACCGCACCGTGGTGGACTTGGCCGGAGAGTGGCAGGCCGGGCTCATCGTCATGGGCTCCCATGGCCGAACCGGGCTCAAGCGCCTCCTCATGGGCAGCGTCACCGAACGGGTGGTGGGCCAGGCCCCCTGCCCGGTCCTGGTGGTGAAGGCTGAGCAAAAATAACCGATTATTCCCTTTGCTCTGCAAAGAGAATAAGGTTTTTCAAGTGGGGGGAGGGCCAGGGACGTAGGGGCGGGGTAACCCCGCCCCTACCTGCCCACACCCCCCTCCCAACCCGCAGAAGGTCCGAGAAATGCGGGGTCATGGGTCCCCCTCGAGTTACCCTTCATTTCCTAAATAAAACCGCCACTTGCAGAACAGCTCCGGCGGGTGGGGGTCGGGCGGCGCAAAGACGCAGGCCGTGCGGATGCGGGGGTCCACTTCCCGGGCAAAGCTGTCGAATTCCGCCTGGTGCATGGCCTTGCAGCTATATTCCCCCAGGCCTCGTTTTAACCGGGCCTCCTGGGTAGGGCATGACGGCACGGTGATAATGACCTCCTCCGGCCCGGCCTCGATGTGGTACCCCACCAGGATATGCCAGGGCCAATACTGCAAGGCCTTGACAAAGCCCGCCAAACCCCGCTCCCGGATATCAAAGCGGCGCAGGATGTCCTTGACCCCCAGGACCGACACCCGGCCCCACACCTTTTCGTTCAGGTCATTGGCGGTGTCCTCGCCAAACTTCTCCCCGGCGTAGATGTACCAGAACGCGTCAACTACCCGGTAATGCCAGAGCAAAAAGTGCAAATAATTGCGCAACTCCGGGGTCTCCATGTTCTCAAACAACGACAGGTCCATAGGCTTTTCCTTGGGCATTGCCAAACCTTTTCCCGCCATCCTGAACGAGGTGAAGTATCTAAATTCCTAAAAATTAAAGATTCTTCACTGTGCCCGGCATGCCAGGGTGGAAAAAGAGGGGTTTTGCAATGGCTTGTATTATCCCTAATGGTTTTCTGGTTTCTGGAAGTTAGATTACCACATGATACCGTAACCCTTGGATTTCTTTTCTGTCCTCCTGTGTTCTGGCGGGAGGCAGAGCCTGTCAAAAAAACAATGCTGGTTAAAATTTCGTAAGTCCTTGCCTTTACATACTGAATGATTAAATATAACCGTATACATGTGACGGGTCTTTGCCGCCGGGTTTGGCGCCATAAGCCTGTCAGTCGGCAACGCTCTTATCCCATTCCTTAAAGCGTATCAGAGGAGGCAGCATGGTTGATGAAACGAAACCCATCGGCGCACTGTACGGTTTTAGTATGGAAGATTTCCAGAAAAACCGGGGCTGGTTCACGGCCCTGGGCGTTCTTCTCATCGTGGCGGGCACCCTGGCCGTTATCTATGACGTCGCGGCCACCATCCTGTCTGTGCTCTTTTTCGGCTGGATCCTCATCGCCATGGGGGCCATCGAAGCAATCCAGTCTTTTTGGCAGCCCAAATGGGGGGGATTTTTCCTCCATCTCATCGTGGGCATTTTAGGGGTGGTGGTGGGCTTTCACCTGGTAAGTTCCCCCGCGGCCGGCGCGGTGGTCCTCACCCTGATGATCGCCATTTACTTCATGGTGGTGGGCATTGTCCGGGCCGTCACCGCCGTGATGATGCGCTTCCCCGGCTGGGGCTGGGTGCTCTTCAGCGGGGTGGTCAGCTTCGTCCTGGGCCTGCTCATCAGGCAGCAATGGCCCTACTCTGGGCTTTTTGCCATCGGTTTATTCATCGGCATTGACATGATCTTCAGCGGCTGGTCCTATGTGATGCTGGCCATGGCCGCCAAAAAGTAATACGGTTTTCGGTTTTCGGCAAAATAGGTGTTAATCGTGCCTCCGGCCATAAGCCGCCGCCAGGCTAAGCCTGTCCTGGCGCAGGCTTAGCCTCGCGGCTACAATTTTTTCAAGAGACTTCATATTTATGTACTTATAGCGTTTGCCAAAAGTTCTTTCCTTTAATCCCCTCTCCCCCCAACGGGGGGGAGAGGGTCAGGGTGAGAGGAAAAGAAAAAACCTATGGCAACGAGTATAGCCGTAAGGCGGGCGCCGCCCACCCTCGTTTCGGGAGAGAAATCCCTGGTTCTTTTCAGTGCCCCTGGAACCTGCGTAAAACTCCGGCGGCAGAGGCGTCTCGCCTGGGCTCAAATTTGCTTGCACCAGGCGGACCCATTCCCCGGCTTTAGCGTGAAAATTCCCCTATAGGGGCGGCGCAGGCGTCGCCCCTACAACAGATTTTCATCTTCAGGGGTGGCCCAATCGGGCCATGAATGTTTAGCTGGAAGAAAGGGAAAACCTGGTTATCATGGGGGAGGAAATCCCGGGCGCCTTTTTCCCCAGCTTGGCGGTTGACTTTTCTGGGGATGCGTATACATTAACAGCGTTAAACCAAGGGGGCCCAACCCGGCCCCAAACCACAGCAGGCGCCCGTAGCTCAGCTGGATAGAGCAACGGACTACGAATCCGTAGGTCGGAGGTTCGAATCCTCTCGGGCGCGCCAGAAATTACAAGGGGTTAGGTCGTATGGCTTAACCCCTATCTTTTTGCCTGTGCATCTCCTGTGCACGAACACAAAATGAAGGGGTAAATCAGAAGGGGTTGTGCGCTTGTGGTGCGGTTCGCTAAAAATTATCCTCATCTTCTGGCGGGTCGCTGAACTCCGTGTACGTCTCGATCAGTTCTTCGGTCGGGCGGCTAAGGATCTGGCGTAGTCCCCCTTGAAACTCCAACCCCCGGCCCTGCCTCTCCAGGTAGCGGTGCTCCTGCTTCCACTTCTCCAGCCCTCTCGATGGAGCAAGGCCGTGATGCGGCGATAGCCATACCGGCCGAACTGCGTGGCATAGCCAATGATGGCCGCAGTCAGCCCCACCTCGTCATCAGGCTCGGTGGCTTGGTAACGCTGGGTCGCACGGGGTTGCCCAATCACCCCGCAGACCCGGCGTTCCGACACCGACAGAGCCTTCCGAATATGCTCTAGGCATTGCCGGCGACGGCTCGGGCTTAGATGTTTCCCCTTGCCGCCTCCTGGAGGATCAGTTTGTCCAAGGTGAGATCCGCCACCGCCCGTCTCAGCCGGGTATTCTCTTGCTCTAAAGCCTTGAGCCGCTTGGCCTGTTCTATCTTTAAACCACCGTATTCCCGGCGCCACCGATAGAAGGTCTGTTCGGCAATGCCCAGGATACGGCAAACCTGGGCCGCCGTCTGCCCTTGGGCCAGGGCCACCTCTGCTTCCCGCAGCTTTCCAATGATCTGCTCCGGCGTATAACGCTTCCTGCTCATCTCCCTGCCTCCCTTCGATCCACCACTCTAACTTAACATGTGGATCAGTTTTTGGGGGGCAGGTCAAGTCCGGGCACGGGCTGGCAAGGCGGGGCCTGAAACCCTGCCTTTTCAGCCTTTGCCGCCATGTGATTTCAACCAGTCAGGGAAAAAAAGATGAATTTTAGGTTTTTTTTTCGCATAAATCATCCTTTACCCTATTGCACTTTATTTCAGAATATTGCATCCTGGAGATGGTGTAAAAGAAAGAAAACAGCATGAGGTATAGCAGCAGCCTGACTCTGCCGTTGTCCTGTTGATCGAACCAAACACCTTGGGCTTTTGGTGTCCGGGTCTTCTGGTTATTTTCACAAAGCTTTTGGCCATATCCTCTTTGTCGAGGAATAATTTCGCAGTTCGAATGAGCTTGGTGAAAAGGAGAGGGAAATGGACAAGTTATCCGGCAAAATCGTCCTGACTTTGGCGCTGGCGGTATTCCTGATCTGTTTCGCCTGGGGGCCGACCCCGGGCCGCGCCGCCGGTCCTTCTGAAACTTCCTTGATCAATTCCGGAAACTGGGAAGACCCCGGCAATTGGTCTCCCGGTGTTCCCGCCAGCGATTCAGACGCCGTCATTGACAACGGCGGCACAGCCCTGATTGCAGCCCAAGAAGCTGCAGCCCAGAATCTCACCATGGGCAGAAGCGTCTCAGGGAGCGGAATTGTCGACCACACCAGCCAATCCCTCACCGTGGGCGTCACCCTGACCCTGGGCTCTGATGGCGAAAAAGACGAAATTGATGGTAATTATTACGGGTCCTCTGGCAAGTACTATATGAACCATGTGGGGATGGGCGCCCCCAGCCTACAGGTCGGCGACCTGATAGTGAGCGATAAGGGATATGGCACTTTCCTCCAGCAAGGCGGCTCAGTAACGGTCTACAATGACCTCATCCTGGGCAACCAGATATTGCCAGGCGATCCCCAAGATTGGACTTACCCCATTTCCGGCCAATATACCATGTGGCAGGGGTGGCAGGGCGTCAATCCCCCCTCCCTGGTGGTCTACGGCCAACTCATCGTGGGTAATGGGGGTTACGGCGGCTTTGAGCAGTACAACGGCTCTGTGACTTTACTTGGGGAGGCCTTAGCGCCTGGCGCTGCTGCCCTCGTTATCGCGGCCCAGGCCGGCTCTTTTGGCTACTACTAGCTTGAAAACTCTATGGTGAAGGCACCTCCATTAACCGTGGGACAGGAATGGCTCCCCGTGAACATGTACGTGGGCCAGGCCGGCAGTGGGTATTTCTCCATCGATTATAACGGCGGCGTGGGGAGCCCTTTCTTCAGTGGAGTATTCGGCAACCTGGTGGTGGGCGACCAAACGGGCAGTGAGGGTAATGTTGAACAAGGGGGCGGCACGGCCACGGTCACGGGCGACCTCATCTTAGGGAACCAGTGTCGGGCTTCTGATGGTAACAATGAGAGACCTCAGGAGCGGGTCCTTGACGGTGGGAACGGCGGGCGCTGCTACCCCCTCCATCCTGAACGTGGGGAAGGGCGGCGAGGGTTATTTCTACCAGTACGGCGGCGAGCTAACGGTAAACGGCACTATGGTGGTAGGGGACCAGGCGGGCAGTCAGTGGTAGTGTATTACAGGCCAATACGGCGGCACGGCCACGGTCACCGGCGACCTCATCCTGGGGAAGTATGGCGGCGGTAACTATCTTGCATGTATACGAGGGGGGCTCTGTCCCTGGAGGTGAGGGCACTCAATGTGGGCCGGTACGGGGGCTCGCCCTACGGGAGGAGGGACTATTTATCATGAGGGCGGGACGTTACTGCAGGGCAACCTGATTCTGGGCCAGGAGAATTGTCAAGCGGCAGGTACGAACTGTTCGAGGGTACTCGTACTATAATTTTGGGTTTGAATACAAAACGGGTCCCGCCACCCTGGAGGTGAATGGCAACCTCATTGCGGGCCTGATACGGGGATGGGCTTTTCACTCATGGTGGCGGCAGCCGTCGTGGTAAATAACGACCTCATCCTGGGCCAGGGGAATCTCTCCGGCAGTTATAACTGTTCGAGGGTTCTTATAATTTTGATGGTGGCAGTACAGCTACATCGCCTCCACGCCTTCCTGAACGTGAGGGGCAGCCTTATTGTGGGCCAGGCTGGGTATGGTGATTTCGCTCAGGACGGCGGCGACGTCACGGTCGGACACCGACATGATCCTGGGCCAGTGGGTGGGATCTTCACGGGCACCTATTCTCTGTTTAAGGGCACTTAGATTCGGGAGGACGGGGTTAGGCTATACCACGGGTGAAGCCTCCTGGACGTGACCGGCAACCTCATTGTCGGCCAGAATGGGGTTGGGGGTTTCACCCAGGAGGGCGGCGCCGTCACGGTGGGAGGGGACCTGATCCTGGGTCAACTGACGGGCGATACTACAGCCGGAACCGGCTCCTATAGCATGTCTGCCAGTGATACCAGTAGCCCCACCCTGGACGTGACGGGCAACCTGATCGTGGGTAATGAAGGGTTTGGTGATTTCACCCAGGAAGGCGGCGAGGTTACAGTGGGCGGCTCCCTCATCCTGGCAAACGGAGACACCCATGGGGGCTGGGATGGGGTGTACTCTCTTTATAACGGCGGCCTGACTGTGGGTCAGGAGGGATACCCCACAGCCATGACCGTGGGCGCCGGGGGCCGGGGCTTGTTCGTCCAGTATGACGGCAACCTCTTGGTGCACGGAGATCTCATCGTGGGCGACCGGGAGGGCAGTGTGGGGACCGTTGACCAATACGGCGGCACGGCCAGGTCACCGGCAACCTCATCCTGGGGAACGAGAGGGGCGAGAATGCTGCATATGGCGATTATTACCTGTTTGCCGATGTGACCAACTTGAACGCCCCCTCCCTGAAGGTGACCGGCAACCTGATTGTGGGCTAATGAAGGGCAAGGTTCTTTTACCCAGGAGGGCGGCGCGGTCACAGTGTGCCAGGATCTGATCCTGGGCAAAGAGGGCCCGGGTAACGATAACGACTATGCTTACGGCAGTTATCATCTTTTTCAGGGCACAAAAGTTGGGGTTGATTGGCAGTACACCACGGGTGAGGCCTCCCTGAACGTGGTCGCGCAATCTCATTGTGGGCCAGTACGGGGAGGGACACTTCACCCACGAAGGCGGCACGGTCACGGTCACCAACGACCTGATCCTGGGCCAGGAGTATCTATCATACGGCTCTTATTCCCTTTTTAAGGGTACGAAAGAATATGCGAACGGTGAATACTACACCATCACCACGGGTCCCTCGGTCCTGAATGTGACGGGCCACCTCATTGTGGGCCAGTATGGAGTGGGGGAATTCTTTCACGATGGCGGGTCCGTCAATGTGAACGGCTCCCTTATCCTGGCAAACGGAGAGCACTATGCCGAGGGCTACGACGGTTCGTATTATATCTCTAACGGACTCCTGACAGTATTAGGGCAGGGCGCGGGTCCGGATGGCCGACTTTCCTGCTGCTATGATCGTGGGCGCCGGGGGAAAGGGCTCTTTCACCCAGGATGGAGGGGCCTTAATGGTCAATGGCGATCTTATCGTTGCCGACCGGGCCGGCAGTTATGGGGAAGCACTACAATACGGCGGCACGGCCGAGGTCACGGGGAACCTCATCATTGGAAACGCAGGTCCCGACACCACAGACCCCGAGAACCCTCTTTATCCCGCCTTTGGAGGATATGCCCTGGTGGACGGAGCCTTAACTGTGGGGCTGGAGGGCTCCCTTGCCTCAAAGATGGTAGTGGGCGCGCAGGGCCAAGGCTACTTTCTGATGGGATTAGACCCATACTTCGAATTTACGGGCAATCCCATTTTCAAACTGCATGGCAATCTTGTGGTGGGCGACCAGGCGGGCAGTTATGGGGTGGTGGCACAATACGGCGGCACGGCCGATGTCTTTGGCTCCCTCACCATCGGGAACGAAGGGGTTTTCATTCCGGAATCGGGTGACTCCATTCCCGCTTCCCTGGGTACGTACGCCCTGGTCAACGGCTCCTTGAACGTGGGAGGAGTGCCGGGAATTGATCCCCCCAAATCCATGGTGGTGGGCAAAAGCGGCGCCGGTTACTTCCTCATGGGCATGGATTTTGAAGGCACGAGCGGCGAACCCACTTTTAGGCTCAATGGCGATCTTACCGTGGGCGAACAGGCGGGCAGCGTAGGCGGGGTGCTCCATGCCGGGGGCGCGGCCACGGTCCACGGTAATCTCCTACTGGGCGTCGAGGGCCCCAACAACCCCAAACTCGCCGCCCTGGGCGGCTATGTCATGGATCCTGTTGATACGTTGATCCTCCCCAGCCTCACCGTCAACGGCAACATAGAAGTGGGCGTCAATGGCTTCGGCGGTTTCAATCAAACCGAGGGCACGGTTAATGCCTTTGAGGTCTTTCTTGGGCGTGACACGGCCGGGCTGGGCGGCTATGTGATGGAGGGGGGCACCCTCAACACCCAGAACCTGAGCGTGGGCTTCAAGGCCGCTTACGGCACCCATCAACTGCCCTCCGAAATCATGACCCCCATTGGTCCCATCACCCTGCTTGAGGCGGCAGAATTTTTCCCCTTTTTACAATACCTCCCCATCGATTATGAAAATGGCACCTTTACCGGTCCCGGGGGCAACTTCTACCAGACCGGCGGCGAGGTCAATGCCAACCACGTAGAAGTGGGAGCTATGCCGGGGAGCTCCGGTTACTACCAGATGAGTGGCGGCAGCCTTACCATTACGCCGGCAGGTGAATGGGATGGCGCTCTCATCCTGGGGCGGGACGGGGCCAGCAACGGCACTCCTGCAGCCTAAGGGACCTTTGCGTTAAGTGGCACCGGCAGCGTTAACGCTACCAATGTATATGTGGGCTTCAATGGCCAGGGCACCTTCACCCAGACCGGGGGCACCCTCAACAGTTCGGGAATTATGGTCCTGGGGCATGAAGCCGGGGCCACGGGTACTTACACCTTGCAGGATGGGACCGTGAACGCCCAGTCCATCACCGTGGGCCAGAGTGGCCAGGGGACCTTCACCCAGAGCGGCGGCAGTCTGACTATCGGAAGTGGAGGGCAGTTGCGAGTTGGTTTTACCGGCAGCGGCACCTTTACCCAAACCGGAGGCAGTGTTAACTTTGTTTCATCACCCACCACTACCGATTATCTCAAGATCGGTGCGAATGGCGGCACCGGTTATTATTATCTGCAAGGGGACGCGGCCACCCTGACCATGGACGGCCTTGTACAAGTGGGCTGGACCAATAACGGCACCGGCGGCCGCGGGTATTTCTATCAATCCGGTGGCACCCATTCCATCACCAGAACAACTCTTCCAGAATCTGGAGGTGATGGCGGACGGTTGCTCCTCGGTTACGGGAAAGACACTTCCGGATACTACGAACTTTCCGGTGGTCAGCTTACAGTGGGCGGCAAAGAAATTCTGGGTCTTAGCGTTCCGGGTCAGAGCGGCGGCACCGGCGTGTTCGTTCAGACCGGCGGCACCAATACCATAACAGGAACTACCCAGCCGGATGGAGTTGGCCGCCTGGTGGCGGGTTGGTATGACAATTCCGTCGGCACCTACGAACTTCGGGGAGGGGTGTTCAGGGCAGACCGGATTATTTTGGGGAACGACGGTCCAAATCCTTTATATCCTGACCAGCCTCTTGCCAGCGGCCAGGGAACCTTAACCATAAGTGGCGAGAGCAGCATGGTAACCCAGCGGCTGCTCGTCGGCTGGCATGCGGACCTGGGTAACGGCGGTTTCGGCTGGCTGGACCTGGCCAGTCAAAATGCTTATGTAGAAGTATCGGAAACCTTGTCAATCGGCCCCATAGGTAGATTCACCGCGGTGGAGGGGGCCGTTATTCACATGACCGGTTCTGACTATATCAATTCCTCCACCACCCTGGCGAACATGTCCGGCTTGGGGAACTTGAAAATGATTTTCAGCGGTGGGCTGGGGGTGATCGACAACTTTGAGGTGGGGTTTAATCTGAACACCCTGGAAATAGCCCCCCGCAGCGAGGTGTGGCTCGTTGACTACTATAACAACATCACTCTAAATGGGCCGTTAGGCGATGAGGGCTTGTATGTTGACTTTCTGATATTGGGAGAGGGGGCTGTCCTCAACCGGCATGGCCTAAACCTCACCTATGGGACATTAATCGGCAATCCCGACCAAATCGTGAATCACACCCCCCTGCCGGGTTCGGTGTGGCTGCTGCTTTCGGGGTTGGCCGGGCTGGGGTTGGCCAAGGGTTGGCGCCTGAGGAAAGGCTAGCGCCAGGTCTTGTAATACAGCCTGAGACGTGAACCAAGAAAAGATGTGCCAGAGGAGGACAGCAGGTGTAAGGCCCCTGCTGCTCTCCTCTTCTGCCGTCACCGTTCCCGCCAGGGGCGTCGGTGGCGCACTGGTCGATTTCCCTGGGAGACCCGGAGGGGGTCTTGTTTCCTAAATTATTTTAGGATATTTTTAAAAAAAACCGATATTTATCTGTAGACGCGATCTTGTAACCGGAACAGCCTTTGGCTGGAGAGGTAAGCAGTTGGCAAGCACCGATTTTCTCACCCGGCGGTTCTCCCCCGACCCGACCTTTGTGTATCGCCGGATAGCCGATGAGTGCCTGTTGGTCCCCATCCGTCAAAAGGTGGCGGACCTGCAGAATATCTACGTGCTCAGCCCGGTGGCCAACCGCATCTGGGAACTCCTGGACGGCCGGCGCACCCTGGCCGAGGTCCGGGACCAGCTTCTGGACGAATTTGAGGTAAGTCCCCAGGAATTGGAACAGGATTTGCAAGAATTTATCGCACAACTCAGGCACATCGACGCCATCAGGGAAGCTTAGGATGGAGTGCCCCCATATTCCGGAAATCTCTTATGGGGAATACATGGAGCAGGTGTACCAGAAAATGTTGCACCTGCGCCTTCCCATGTCTGCCTGTCTTGAGCTCACCGAACGTTGCAATCTGAACTGCGCCCATTGCTACATCAACCGGCCCCCCGGCGACCGGGCGGCCCAAATGAGGGAGCTTACCACCTCCCAATGGCAAAATCTCCTTGACGACATGACCCAGGCCGGGGTCCTGGGGCTGGTTCTGACCGGCGGCGAAACCCTCTTACGCGATGATTTCCGAGAGATTTACACTCACGCCAAGAAGCGTGGCATGATCATCAATGTATTCAGTAACGGTACCCTTATCAATCCTGGTCTGGCTGACTTTCTGAGGGATTTAACGCCCTCCCTGGTGGAAATTACCGTTTACGGCCGCACCCCGGAAACCTATGAGGCGGTGACCCGGATACCGGGGTCCTATGAGAAATGTCTGAGAGGGATCGACTTGCTCCTGGCCCGGGGAATTCCACTGGCCCTGAAAACCATGGTTATGACCATCAACGCCCACGAACTCTGGGATCTGAAAGCCTGGGCCGAAGGTCTGGGGGTAAGGTTCCGCTATGATGCCGCACTCAATGCCCGTCTGGATGGCGGCAAACAGCCCTTGCCCTTGCGCCTCTCCCCGGAGCAAGTCGTGGAATTTGATCGAAAAGACAAAAAACGCTATCAAGAATGGCTGGAATTTGCCGAAAAATTTGTCGGACCCAGGGATTCTGAATATCTTTATTCATGTGGCGCCGGATTAGCTTCCTTTTCCATTGATTCCTATGGTAAACTGTTACCTTGTCTGATCTCACGGGGTGCAGCGTATGATTTGACCCAGGGATCTTTTACCGAAGGCTGGCAGGAGTTTCTGCCTAAAGTCAGGCTCCAGAAACCCGAGAAAGAATATCCTTGCGGTCGTTGTGAACTGCTCTCCCTCTGCGATCAATGCCCCGGCTGGTCTCATCTGGAGTATGGCGAACCTGACAGTCCGGTGGATTACCTCTGCCGGGTGGCCCACCTCCGGGCCCAGCTATTGGGTATCGAGGAAGGTAAATCCAACCGGAGGCCTGACCATCTGGTAAAATAAATCAAAAGAAATGGCATACCAGGACACTTATCGATACCAAGAGGAGGATGACAGATGTTTTCTCGCATGAAGGGGTCAAAAAAGGCTCCCTATGGGAAGCCCACCGTCAGTCGAGTGCCTCTCCGTCCTGAAGAGGCGGTTTTAACCGCTTGTAAAACCGGAGGTACCCAGGGTCCATCTTCCTTACAAAATAATTGCAACCGTGGGGGAGCAGAGCGGTGCAATATTCAGTCACCGACCTAAGAATGCCCCCTCCTGACGATATTATGCTTAATTTTGTCCAGGAGCTGGGCAAGTTGCGTTCAGTCAGTTGATAATCCCTGATGAAGGAAAAAACAGATTCAGGAGGGTTTAGTACTCCGACCTTCAACATTAAAGTGGCTGACATTGTTTTGACTGCCGTCAGCCGACACCCTGCCATAAACTTAACGTTAGATCAGCCCCATCTCTCATTTCAAACCACATCTGACCGAACCGGCATTTCCTTCCATTACCTGAGCGCTGCTCTTCCTCCCTATCAAAGCACCCAGCTTATTTTTGATTCCGGGGGATCATACCGGATATACCAACAGGCAGACAAATATCTTGTTCATTTGGGAACAGGAGACGGCACACGTCTGGCCACTTTTGACCTCGGGTTCACCCATGGAGAGGTTTATTGTAGTTTCCCAAAAGACGCCGGGGAATCGCCGGGCCTTCTCACCATTTACCTTTTCGAACATCCCCTTGATCAACTGGCCCTGGTGAACTACCTGGCCCAGGGCCGGGGTGCGCTCCTCCATTCCTGCGGGTTGACTTGCGAAAACCAGGGGTGGTTGTTTGTTGGCATGTCCGGCGCCGGAAAGTCCACCATCGCGAAAATCTGGCAGGCTGCCGGCGGAAAAATTCTGGGCGACGACCGCATTATTCTCCGGCGCCGGAACGGCTCTCTTCGAATCTACGGCACTCCCTGGCCTGGCGAAGTTGGCATTTCTTCTCCGGACAGCGCGCCCCTGGGAAACATCTTTTTTCTTGAAAAATCCTCTCGGAATTTCACTAGGCCTTTACCCCCCATGGAGGCCGTTACCCGCCTGCTGGCCTGCTCTTTTCCCCCGCTCTATAACAAGAATGGCATGGAATTCATACTTGATTTCTTCTCTCAAGTAGTCGTTGACACTCCCTGCTATGAACTGGGTTTCTTCCCCGAAGCCGGGGTCATCGACTTCCTCAGGGGGGCCGTGTGAGTCCGCTGGTCCTGGAGGTAGGCCAGAATATTCTTCAGGAGGGTTACGGGGTTCTTCTGAAAACCCGGGGGAACAGTATGGTGCCCATCATCCGGAGCGGCGGTTTAATACAAGTGGACCCGGTTCAGCCAGAGGACTTGCTCCTGAAAGATATTATCGTGTATCGGCAAGGGGACCAGGTGGTGGCCCATCGCTTGGTGGCAAAGCGGCAGCGGGGGGGAAATCTGCGCCTCTTCACCAGGGGGGATGCCGTCTCCTGGCAGTCTCGTGAAGAAGTCAGCCCGGAGCAGGTCCTGGGCCGGGTGACGGCAGTGCGGAGTCGCCGGGGGCGGGAGATTAGGATCGACGCCGGCTGGGGCAGGGTCCTGAGCCTGGTCCTGGCCGCAACCTGGCCAATCCCCCAGGGAATGTTCCTGGTGCTCGTTAAGCTTAAAACCGGCTTAGCCCGCCGCTGGCGGGGAGCGCCGGGCCTCGGGGCCCAGTGAGGCCGGTTGGATTAAAACCTGCATCAACCCCGTGCTTTCCGGCACGAAATTTGTGCATGACTCATCCCCTGAGATGACACTCTCGGGATTCAAGGTCTCTGGAGAAAGCGATGTTCTTCTGCAATTATTCTCTCTTATACTGGAATTACGCACCGATTTGTACCTGCGGGAGCCAGTCTTTGAGGTATTGGAGAAATACGGCATCGGGCAGGTATTGTCCCACTGGACCTGGTTGCCGCCCTTGAGAAAGCAGTTGGCCAAGGCTGGGGGCAGGTTCTTCAATTCAGGCAAGCAATGCGTCATCAGGCTCCTCACTCCCTTGGGCATGCGCTACGATGAGTCCTATATCCAGGTGTACCGCACCCGGTTTTCTGGACACAAGATTTTCTTAAGCCGCCCTGGCGAGTGAGGCTTGGGCGAGCCATTGAACCCTGGCCTGCCAGGGGCTGAGAAAGCCGTTCTTTTCCACCAGCCACTCGCGGTTGTAGGTGTCCGCAAAGTGCCTGACCGCCGTCCTCACCTCCTCGAGATTCTGAAACACCCGGCCATAGATGACCTGCTCTTTGAGGGTACGGATGAAGCGTTCCGCCACGCCATTGGTCTGAGGCTGCTCGATAAAGGCGAAGCTGGGGCTGATCCCCCAGTGTTTAAGCTGGTTTTGAAAATGATCCGACAGGTACTGGGTGCCGTGGTCCAGGCGCAGGGCCAGGCCTCGGCCGGCGTCCGCCGCTACCGAGCCGACGGTAGTCATCAAACCTTGGGAAATGGGCTCCAGGGCCGCAAACCGGGTTCCCTGTTTACACACATGCCACCCCATGCACTCGGCGTTCCAGTGCTCCACGGCCACGAAGAGCCAACCCCAGCCGTCTTCCACGGTGAAGACCTTGGCGCCGTCGGTGCCCCACATGACATTGGGGGCCTGGGTAATGATTTCCCCCTCGTGGAGACGGGGATTGCCTCGCCGGCCCCGGAAGGGAGAGAGTAGATTGCTTTCCCGCATGAGCCTGAGCACCCGGCGGCGGCCCACCTTGACCCCATCCCGGACCCGGAGCCGGGCCCACACTTTCCGGTGCCCCTCGCCCTGAAACGGCGAAGCCGCCAGGTCCGCCCGGATCAGTTCCAGGAGTTCGGCGTCAGCAAGGCCGGTCTTCGGCCCCCGTTTACCGGGCGGGGCCAGGCGCGGTGGCGGCCCCGAGCCGGTGCGGGAGGCGTAATAAGAAGATCGGGGCTGCTCCCAGGTCCGGCAGACCAGCTTGACGCCGTAAGGTCTGGCGGTGGCCGCGGAGGCCGTGCAGCTCATTTCTTCGACCTCCTTTGGGCTAAAGGGCCGGGACGCCTCACCCGGGCCCACAGCAACTCGTTTTCCATGGTCAACTCGCCGAGGCGCTTCATGGCATTGTCCAACTCGGCCTTGAGGGGGTCGCCGCCTCTGGCCTTGAGGGCCTCCTCCATGCCCGCTAGAGCGGCGTTTCGCCACTGATCCAGTCGGTAAAGCTCGACGCCCAACTCCCGGGAAAGAAGCTCCAGGGGCTCGCCTCGGAGGATACGCAGCACTACCTCCCGTTTCCTGGCCGCCGTCCAGCGTTGACCCTGGGCCAAGGGCCTCGCTGCTACCTCCCCAGGGGGGACTCCGGTCGGCCTCCGGCCTCCCTCCGTCCCCCCTGGGCTCATCTCACCCCTTACCTGGTCACCATCCTGCTCTCTTCCCATCTTCCGGTCCTCCTGGTCCACTGATTATCTCCCAATCCCGTGTCCAAAAAAACCGGATCCATCTCAACCAGAACAAAATTCGCAATGGGACGAATTCTAACCGTTTCATGTTCCTCCTCCTCGGGATAGGTCCAATAACGAAAAAAGCCGGACTGCCCTCCCTCCAGGCAACCCGGCTGTCTCCCGCGGACTCAAAGACCCGTGGCTTTCCGTCCCCGCCTCACATCGGGTTTGCCCTTATCAGAGATTCCATTATAAGTTATCAGGGATTACATTATAAGCACGTTTTGCGCCCTCTGACAATCAGGGAATGACCACAAGCAAGGGGCCGGGCGGCAGTCCGGCCTTTCTTGTTGGCAGGGCGCGGCTTGCCGCCGGCCCTCACCTAAGATTTGCCGCGTAATTCCTTGATTTCGAGATCTTGTCTCATACCGAGTCGCATTCAATTGGCAATAATATTGTAGCCGCGAGGCTAAGCCTGCCCTCGGGCACGGCCAGCCGTGCTCCGATTAATTGTCGGTTGGCTGCACAATGGTATCAACTGATGCTGCCAAGTTCACCGGCTCAGGATCCACAGAGAAAAAGGTGAATCTGCTTGCAACTATGCGAACTTATTTTGTTTTTAGCAATATAGATTTGGCACAAAAAATGCACAATATAGATTGCAAAATCTTAAACGACCGGGATGGTTTCTTAGATTGGCCATGCCTTACTGCGCTGCTAAAATCCGGGGCTTTTCTCAGGTGCTTCTTATCTTGCTCGCCTTGGGGGCGCTGTCCCAGGTTGAAGCCGCCACCTCCATGTACAGTTTCAATGCCCCTAATGCTTACGGAAACAGTTACGTCACTCCCCAGTCTTTTGGCAATGTCTTTACCCCAGTCAAGGATATCATGATCGACAGTCTGGGCATCTTTGACTACGGTGGTGACGGCTTAGGCGAAAGCCATGCGGTGGGTATTTTTGAGAACTCCGGGACCTTGCTGGCCTCGACTGTGGTTCCTGCCGGGACGGTCAGTCCATTGGACAATCACTTTCGCTATACCGACATTGTCCCCATACAACTCAAAGCCGGCCAAACCTACACCGTCGTAACCTTTTTCAATACCCACGCGGATATGGTGGGTTACGCCGATATTGAGGATCTGGTGGTCAGCTCCGATATTAGTCTGCCGGGATTCGCCGCCCGTTTTGTTTTTCAACGGGGACTAGGCCTGCAATTCCCCGCAAATTGGCGCAACGCCAGTTCCGAGTTCTATATCGGCCCCAATTTCCGCTTTACGCCTGTGCCAACCTTTACCAGCAGCCTGACCCCCAGCTCTCCAGCCCTCGGCCCCGTCCCCGTAACCCATACCCCCCTCCCCGGCTCCGTCTGGCTCCTGGCCTCCGGTTTGCTGGGACTCTTCGCACTCAAGAGAAAATACCGGAGCTAAGGTAACAGGCAAACCGCCCTAAAGAGGCTGAATTTGCTCCAGGCGCATAAATGCCGCAGTGATGTCTGACTTGACAAACCACCAGGAAATACCCTAAAAATTGATAGGGGAAAAGCTGACCAAGAGCTTTCCCCATTCCTGAGGCTTGGCTAGAGATGAGGCGGAACCTATGCGAGTCCTGATCCTGGGTGGCGACGGCTATTTGGGCTGGGCCACGGCCATGAATTTTTCCCGTAAAGGCTTCGAGGTGGCTGTGGTGGACAATTATTTTCGGCGCCGGGCCTGCACCGAACTAAACCGGGAGCCCCTCCTGCCGGTGCCCAATCTCCATCAGCGGGCCGCGCTTTGGCAGGCCCTGAGCGGCTGCCAGATTGGGGTGCACATCGGCGATGTCTGTGATTATCCCTTCCTGCTCGGGGTTTTCCGGAGCTTTAACCCCGACGCGGTGGTCCATTATGCCGAGCAGCCCGCCGCGCCCTATTCCATGCTGGGCCACCGGGAGGCCGTCTTCACCCTGACCAACAACCTGGTGTCCACCGCGAATGTCATTTATGCGGTGAAAGAACACAATCGCAACTGCCATATCATCAAGCTCGGCACCATGGGCGTTTACGGCACCCCTAACATCGACATTGAGGAAGGCTATCTGGAAGTGACCCACAAGGGCCGCAGCCACACCTTTCTCTACCCTAAAACCCCGGGCTCCCTTTACCACCTGACCAAGGCCCAGGACGGCGACCTGCTCTATTTCTATTGCCGCATGTGGGACATCCGGGTCACCGACCTCAACCAGGGTCCGGTCTACGGCTTGGAAACCGAGGAATCCCGCCATGACCAGCGGCTGCTCCCCATCTTCAATTATGACGACATCTTCGGCACGGTCCTCAACCGCTTCCTGGTGCAGGCAGTTGCGGAGGTACCCCTCACGGTCTATGGCGAGGGGGGCCAGACCCGGGGCTACCTCAATCTCATTGACACCCTGGCCTGCGTGGAGCTGGCCCTGCGCCAACCAGCCGCATCCGGCCAGTACCGGGTTTTCAATCAATTCGTGGAGACCTTTTCCGTCAATGAACTGGCCGCCCGGGTCCAGGCCGCGGGACAAAAAATGGGGTTGCCGGTAAAAATCAATCACATCCCCAATCCCCGGCGGGAGGCCGAGGAGCATTACTATAATCCGGCGCACACCGGTCTACTGGACCTGGGCTTACAGCCTCATTACCTCACCGAAGAGGTTTTGGCGGAAATGCTGGAGTTGATCAGGGCCCACAAAAGCCAGATCAACAAGGACCTAATCTTTCCCCGGGTCACCTGGCAGTGACAGGCAGGCCCGCGGGGTTCTTCTTTGAGGGCTCATGTTTTTCCCAGTCGGGGAGGCCTGGGTGAGATGCCCCCTACCCTGCTTTTTAGACCTCGTTCGTAATGACCTGCATTAAACCGTAGGGGCGGACCCGCGTGTCCGCCCGTAAAATCGGGCCGACACATGGGTCCTTAAGCCGCTTCACCCCGCCCCCCCTTTTTCAAAGAAAAATCAACGGCCTGATAATTTTTTTCAAACATTTTCTAAAGTATTCATCTTCTGGACCGATGCATGGTTTATGAAAATGGCGAAAAAAAAATGTTGGCTCATTGCAGGCGGGGCGGGTTTCATCGGGGCCAATCTCATCCGGGCCCTTCCCCGGCTGGGGATAACCATAAGGGTCCTTGACGATCTCTCCAGCGGCCGGGCTCAGGACCTGGCCGGCCTGCCCCTTAATTTGGTGGTGGGGGATATCCGCGACCGGCTAGCGGTGGACGAGGTCATGGCCGGGGTCCACACCGTGGTATGTCTGGCGGCCCGCACCGGGGTGCTGCCGTCGGTGGAGGATCCCGCCGCGGACATGTCCGTCAATGTGGCGGGCACCCTCAACCTCCTGGAAGCCGCGGTTCGCCACCGAGTGGAGCGTTTTATCTTTGCTTCCACCGGCGGGGCCATCGTGGGGGAGGCCGACCCGCCGGTTCATGAAGATCTGCCGCCCAGGCCGCTGTCTCCCTATGGCGCCGGCAAGTTGGCAGGCGAAGGCTACTGCTCGGCCTTCTGGGGCAGTTACGGCTTGAAGACCGTGCCCCTGCGGTTTTCCAATATCTACGGCCCCTTCTCCTACCTCAAGGGCAGCGTCATCGCCAAGTTTTTCCGGCAAATCATGGCCCGTCAGGAACTGACCATTTTTGGGGATGGTGAGCAGACCCGGGATTTTTTATATGTGGAGGACCTGTGCCGGGCCATCATCAGCGCCTCCAAGGCCGATCTTCCTTTTGGCCGGCCCATTCAACTGGGAACGGGCCGGGAAACCAGCATCAATGCCCTGGTGCCTTTGCTGCATGAGGTGGTGGGCGGGCCCCAGTTCCCCTTCCTGCGGCATGCTCCGGCGAATAAAGGGGAAGTGCGGCGCAACTTCATGGATATTTCCCGGGCCAGGAAATACCTTAACTTTGCCCCAACCACAGATTTGCTCACCGGTCTGGGGAAAACCTGGCAATGGTTTCGGGAGAATTGCACAATTCAAGATATGACTTTGGCGAAAGCCTCCTGATAAGGCTGCAGGGGAACACAAGCCACACCCTTCCCTCAATCGCTATAATCGTAGAGGCACGGCTGGCCGTGCCCGAGAGCAGGCTTAGCCTCGCAACTACACTATTATTGCCAGTTGAAGGCGACTCGGTATGATACTTGATTGCGGGCCAGGGTAGTGGTGGGAGGGAGAGGGGTTGAAGAAGGGAGCAAGGGTCCCGACCCTTACCCCCCTCCCAACGATTAATTACCTGATGCTGTCGTGGTAGCTCTGGAGAGAGCGCACCTGGATGGGCTGGCGGCGGGCTGCGGCAATACCTCGGGCCGCAGCCAGGGCCCCTGCCAACGTGGTGATATAAGGAATTTTATATTTAATGGCGTCCTTGCGAATATAGGAATCGTCATGCATGCTCAGTTTGCCGCTGGGGGTGTTGATAATAAGCTGAATCTCCCGGTTGCGAATGATGTCGCCGATGTTGGGACGGCCCTCGTGGAGTTTTAGCACCAGTTCGGTGTCAATGCCCTGCTCAGCCAGGAAACGGTGGGTGCCCTGGGTGGTCAAGATCCTGAAACCCAGCTGCTGAAATTGCCTGGCCACTTCCAGAACTTCCGGCCGGTCCAACTCGGAAACCGTGATCAGCACGGCGCCTTCCCGGGGGATGGTTTGTTGGGCCGCTTCCTGCGCCTTGTAAAAGGCCTGGCCGAAGGAGGCTGCCATGCCCAGGACCTCTCCGGTGGAGCGCATTTCCGGGCCCAACAGGGGGTCCACTTCCGGAAACATGTTGAAGGGGAAGACCGCCTCCTTGACCCCGAAATGGGGAATGGCCTTATGCTTGAGGTTGAGATCGCTCAACTTTTTCCCCAGCATGACCTGGGTGGCCAGGCGGGCCATGGCGATGTTGCAGACCTTGGAGACGATGGGCACCGTGCGGGAAGCCCGGGGGTTGGCCTCCAGCACATACACCACGTCGTCGGCGATGGCGTACTGGATGTTCATGAGGCCTACCACGTTGAGCTCCACCGCGATGCGCCGGGTGTATTCGTTGATGGTGTCCAGGTGCTTGGCCGGGATGCTGATGGGCGGGATGACGCAGGCGGAGTCCCCGGAATGGATGCCGGCCAACTCGATGTGCTCCATGACCGCGGGCACAAACGCATCCGTGCCGTCAGCGATGGCGTCCGCCTCCGCTTCGATGGCGTTTTCCAGAAACTTGTCAATGAGGATGGGGCGCTCCGGGCTGACCTCCACTGCGGCGGCCAGGTAGTGCTTGAGCATGGCCTCGTCGTGGACGCATTCCATGGCCCGCCCCCCCAGCACATATGACGGCCTTACCATGAGGGGGTAGCCGATCTGCCGGGCGACCTCCAGGGCCTCGCTGATGGTGCTGGCCATGCCGGACTCGGGCTGGGGAATGCCCAGCCTGCGCATCATGTGGCGGAAGCGGTCCCGGTCTTCAGCCAAATCGATAACATCGGGGCTCGTGCCCAGGATTTTCACGCCCGCGGCGGCCAGCTCCTGGGCTATGTTCAGGGGGGTCTGACCGCCGAACTGGACAATGACCCCCTCGGGCTGTTCTTTTTCGTAGATGCTCAGGACGTCTTCCACGGTCAGGGGTTCGAAGTAGAGCTTATCTGAGGTATCGTAGTCCGTGGACACGGTTTCGGGGTTGCAGTTCACCATGATGGACTCAAAACCCTCGTCCCGGATGGCCAACGCCGCGTGGACGCAGCAATAATCGAATTCGATACCCTGGCCGATGCGGTTGGGGCCTCCCCCCAGGACCATGATTTTGCGCCGGTCGCTGGTGGCAACCTGGTCTGGGGCATTGTAGGTGGAGTAATAATACGCGGCGTTTTCCACCCCGCTTACCGGCACCGCATCCCAGGCCTGGCGCAACCCCATCTGATAGCGCTGCTGGCGGATTTTTTCTTCCGGCGTCTGGAGCAGTTGGGCCAGGTAGCGGTCCGCGAAACCGTCCTGCTTGGCTCGGCGCAGGAGGTCATCCGGCATTTCCCGGCCCCGATATTTCAGGATTTCCTCCTCGAGGTCCACCAGCTCCTTCATCTGCTCGATGAACCAGGCCTTGATGTGGGTCTTCTGGTGCAAAGCCTCCACGCTCGCGCCCTTGCGCAGGGCCTCATACATGATGAACTGGCGCTCGCTGGAGGCTTCAAACAGGAGGTCCATGAGCTCATCCAGAGATTTCTGATGAAAATCCTTGGCAAAGCCCAACCCATAGCGCCCGATCTCCAGGGAGCGGATGGACTTTTGAAAGGCTTCCTTATAGTTCTTGCCCAGGCTCATGACTTCACCCACGGCCTTCATCTGGGTGCCCAGTTTGTCCTGGGAGCCGGGGAATTTCTCAAAAGCCCAGCGGGCAAACTTCACCACCACATAGTCACCCCAGGGTTCGTACTTCTCCAGGGTGCCCAGGCGCCAGTAAGGAATCTCGTCCAGGGTGAGACCTCCCGCCAAAAGAGAGGACACAAGGGCAATGGGGAAGCCTGTGGCCTTGGAGGCCAGGGCCGACGACCGGGAAGTGCGGGGATTGATCTCGATGACCACCACCCGGCCGGTTCTGGGGTCATGGGCAAATTGGATGTTGGTGCCGCCGATGACCCGGATGGCCTCCACGATGTCGTAAGAATATTTCTGCAGGCGCTTTTGCAAATCCTCAGCAATGGTGAGCATGGGCGCGGTGCAGTAAGAATCGCCGGTGTGCACCCCCATGGCGTCCACATTTTCGATGAAGCACACGGTGATCATCTGATTTTTGGCGTCCCGCACCACCTCCAGTTCCAATTCCTCCCAGCCCAGGACGGACTCTTCCACCAGGATCTGGCCCACCATGCTGGCCGCAATGCCCCGGGCCGCGATGGTGCGCAACTCCTCCAGGTTATAGACGTGGCCGCCGCCCCAGCCCCCCATGGTGTAAGCCGGCCGGATCACCACGGGATAGCCCAGTTCCTCGGCGATGCGCTCCGCCTCCTCCACGGTGTGGGCGATTTCGCTTTCGGGCATTTCCAGCCCCAGGCGGTTCATGGTGTCCTTGAAGGCCTGACGGTCCTCGCCTCGCTTGATGGCGTCCACTTCCACCCCGATGACCTGGACCCCGTATTCCTCCAGCACCCCCGCCTGTGCCAGGGCCGAAGACAGGTTCAAGCCCGACTGGCCCCCCAGGTTGGGCAACAGGGCGTCCGGCCTTTCCTGCTTGATGATTTCCGTCATGTGGGCCAGGTTCAGGGGCTCGATATAGGTGATGTCCGCCATGCCCGGGTCGGTCATGATGGTGGCCGGATTGGAGTTCACCAGGACGATTTCATACCCCAACTGCCTAAGAGCTTTACAGGCCTGGGTGCCGGAGTAGTCGAATTCGCAGGCCTGGCCGATGATAATCGGGCCCGAACCGATAATCATCACCTTGTTGATGTTCGCGTGCTTTGCCATGGATAACCTCCTGGAAGGCGAGGGGGGGTTCAGAATATGCTGGAAATTGACTTGGGGAAATATAGCAGGCAGGGTTAGGCTGTCAAGTGAAACTAATAAAATACCGCAGAAATGTAATATGAACTAAACTATGGAATTGCTTCGCAGCCAAGGCGCTATTCTCTTGAAAAGCAAAACAATTTCTTAAAATCTGATAATCGAATAATTAAAAGCAGGGCCGGGGCGTCTTGCCATCCAGTGCCCTATCCCGGATAATTTGCAAGTTGCCAGGCTCAAAGGGGCCCAGGCTTTCCAGCCTGTGAAACAAACACCCGGCTTTTTCAGGCTATCTGCTTTATTGTTATAATTCAAATAGTTATTGTCTTTTTAACACCTATAGTGAATAAAGCGGGCTATAAGGTTAAACTCCGGAGACGCCAAATCCGATAATACCAACAAGCTAAGATTTGCCATGGCTACGGGCATAATTCTTGTAAGGCAGTCAAAAAAGGGAGGAATCTATGAACCTAATGGAAATCTTGAAAAAATTGGGGATTGTTCGCTGCGAAACCAAAGCCGGGGTTTATAAAAGTGGCAAAGACCGGCCTCTCGAATTCAATGAAGACCTTGACACGGAACAGGAACGAACCATCAGCGCCGACACGACCCCGAGCCCCTCGGAGTAGCAGCCGCAATAAAAAAGGGGCTGGCAAGACTTGCCAGTCCCTTTTCATGCGGAGCACCGCCTATAGCCCCGCAGCCCCGAACTCATTGCCACAGGGGCTTTTCCGTAAGGCTTAGGTTTACAGTCATCTCCCTGGCGGGCAGCAATTCCTGACCCGGTTCAAGAGATGTATGTCAGCCTCTGCCCTTAAGCAGAAGTCTTTTTGGCCTTGCGGGCCTGTTTCAGCTTTTCGCCGATGCCGGTTTCTTTGGCGATCTTGCTGCGCTTGGCCCGATAAGCCTTGGAGACCAAGGGGGTCCGGGCTGGAATCTCAAACTGCTTGCGGTATTCTTTGGGGGTTGTTTTATGTTTGCTTTTCAGGTGCGGAGTAAGCAGCTTACCGCTATAGCCGCAGATCATACAGGTGATGGTATTTTTGCCGATGGAGGCTTTCCAGTCTTTGGGGAGTTCGGTTTCAGAAGACGGACGCTCAGCCGCCGCCATTCCTCCGGGCTCTATGGCCAGTTCTTCCAGGGTATCGGCCACTGATTTTAACATGTGAGTGAGTTGCTCGGTGGTAAATCCCTTTCCCGTGGAATTGGCAATAACGATATCAGCCGCTAATCTGACAAACTGTTTGCTCATATATACCAACCTCTCTCATTTTTTATTTTTGAATTGTAATTCTCTTATTCATACATGGCAATGCCAAAAACCGATATTTTTAAAAAAAAGAAGTTTTTTGGGGATTTTTTTAAAATTCTCCTTAAAATAAATTCTTTGAAAAAAACCTCTGTCCAATTCCGACCAGAGCAAACAAGTCATAGAAGTTTATAACAGGGTTCTGGCGCCAGCAAACATACCTTGGATTATATCAGGTCGCATCAGATTTTCCTTGAGATTGCTTTCCCAAATCAACGCGTAAGCCTGGTCATGCAGCAAACCATGATTTTTTCAAAAGGCTGGCGACGCGATTAATTTTCACTCCTTTATTTCACCGCTCCAAAGGCAGGTAATGGTGAACGTTTCCCAATTCTCGAAGACCCTTCCTCCCGGTGCTATTTTGGGGTTGCCGGATTTTCCTTGCTTTCCGGTTATGCTATCCTTATTTTAAAAGTTAGTAAGGCATCATCCCTTCTCTCCAACGCTTGAAGGATTGCCGATGGCGACATCAATCCTTCAGAAGGTCAAGGACTTCTTTTTCGGCGCCCAAGGCCGGAGCCTGGGTTTGGGGCTCCTGGTAGCCGGGTCCATGACTGTCCTGAGTTTCCTACCCTTTGGCCGGGCCCTGGAAAACCAGACCCTGGACGTTTTTTACCGCCTGCGGCCCATGGCGCCGCAGCCCACAGACCTCCTCATCGTCGCCATCGATGAACCCTCCTTTCAGGAACTGCCCTACGTCTGGCCGTGGCCCCGCCGCCTGCACGCCGAGCTGGTGCGGCGCCTGACCGCCGGGGGAGCACGCCTCATTATTTTTGATGTCATTTTCGCCGGGGCCACCAACCCCCGGGATGACAGCCTCCTGGCCGACGCCATCCGGGAGGCCGACAATGTGGTCCTGGGTTCGACCTTCGAGATGGCCAGGGACCCTCGTTTCATCCGGCGCATTCCCATAGCCCCCCATCCGGCTTTTCAGAAGGCGGCTAAGCAACATGGCCTCTCCCTGGTGACGCCGGACCCTGACGGCGTGGTGCGCCGCTTTCGCCTGCGTTCAGGCGAACTCGAAACCCTTTCCTGGTCGGCTTTCCGCTTGCTCAAACCACATGCCGGTCTAACCCCCAATATTACCGGCCTCATTGACTATGCCGGACCGGCCCGCAGCATTGACACCGTCTCCTATTATCAGGTCATTGATCCGGAGCGGCCCTTGCCGGCCTCCCGTCTCCGGGGCCGGATCGTTCTGGTGGGACACACCTTGCAGGCCTCGGCCACCCCCCAGACCCAGGCCGACGCCTTTTATACGCCGTTTTTCGCTAAAAATGGCCAGCTTATGTCGGGGGTGGAGATTCAGGGCAACATCTTGAACACCCTTTTAGAAGGCTCCTGGGGACGGGAACTGACCCGCCAGGGAAATCTGGCCCTGCTGGTGGCGCTGATCCTTCTGGCCAGTCAGGTGTTGGTGCGCCAACGGCCCCTGAGCGGCCTGATCTTCACGGCTGCAAGTCTTCTTTTCCTGGCGGCCGCTTCTTTCAGTCTATTTTTCTTTATGCGCTGGTGGTTCCCGCCTTTCCTCATCTCCAGCGGCGTGGTGCTGGTCTATGCCGGCAATATTTTGGGGCACTATTTTATGGAGGCCCGGGAAAAGCGCTGGCTGCGGCAAGCCTTCGGCCGCTATGTGGCCCCCTCGGTGGTGGAAGTTATCACTACTCACCCGGACCTTCTGGAACTGGGGGGAGAAGAACTGGAGACCACGGTGCTTTTTGCCGACCTGGAGGGCTTCACCCGGCTCTCCGAGGTCATGCCGCCCCAGGCCCTCATCAAGTTGCTAAATGAATATTTCACCCCCATGACCCAGATCATCATGTCCTACCGGGGCACCCTGGATAAGTACATCGGCGATGCCTTGATGGCCCTGTGGGGCGCGCCCGTGCCCCAGACCGATCACGCCCTGCGGGCTTGTTGGGCGGCCATCGAGATGGAAAAAACCATGACCGAGTTGCAGATGAGATGGCAGGCCCAGGGTCTGCCGCCCCTGGTGGAAAGACTCGGTTTGCATACCGGCCTGGTGGTGGCGGGGAACGTGGGGTCCCGGGAGCGCTTCAACTACACGGTTTTGGGTGAAACCGTGGCCGTGGCTTCCCTGCTGGAGGAAGTGAACAAGGTGTACGGCACCCGCATTCTCTTGAGCGAGGAGACCTGCCAGCGGGTCAAGGACCACCTTCTGGTGCGGGAATTGGACCTGGTGCAGGTCAAAGGCCGGGATCAGGCCTTCACTGTTTATGAACTGGTGGGCCCCTACCCCCGGGAGGGCTTGCCCCCATGGCTGGAGTCCTTCGCGGCGGGCCTCAAGGCGTACCGCCACCGTCAATGGGATAGGGCCTCCCAGGCCTTTGGTGAGGTCTTGCTCCGGAAACCCGGAGACCACCCGGCGCAGGTTTTTCTGGAGCGGTGCCGCTCCTATGCGGCGGCGCCCCCGCCCCCTGATTGGCAAGGGGCTTTCCAGTTTCCCCTTGATCTCTGAGGTCTATCGCTCTCCTTTCAAGCCTTTTTCTGGCACGTTTATTGCTTATAAATTGCTGCAAGGCTTACTAATTTTCAGATGATTTAGCGTAAAGCCGGAGGTTCAGGCTTTAGCATGGGGGGACTAAAGTCATGGTCGCAGAAATTATCGCCGGCCTGAGAGGATTGTTGGGTGGCCCTGTCTCCAATTCTTTTGCCAACCCGTATGTCCCGTACTTGTGTGTGCTGGCCGTCTACCTCATCTGGCGCCTGACTTCCCAGCCTTCTCGATAAGGCCCCCTTAGCAGGCTGTGTGCAGTTGCCCCCTCACCAGACGTTTGCTCGCCCTTAAAGCACATCCTGCTTTTCCTGAATTCCCTTGCCTTTTTCTTTAAGATGAAACATTCCTGATACCGGCTCAGGTGCCGCCCCGAAATGACGGGCACACCCGGGTCCGCCTCTGCGGCTTCGCTGCAGGTCCTGGTGATCGTGGTATGAGATTCTTAAAAGAATAACCCGCGATCCTGCCCATTTAGCTTTTGCCCTGAATTTGTCCCCTCAAGTAACGGTCATTCTTTATTCCTTGTGTTTCAAATTGTTGTTCAACAAAACCGCTTTGTGTTGACTTTCTGAAACAATATTAACGGTTTTAAAATGTCGCTTTCCAATTATTAAATTATTTAAGTAAGTTAATTGTTCGTAAGACTTGGCATATTCTTTGATTATTAACGGAATATCATTTACCTGTTCTCGTTTTCAATGATGAAGTAATACGAACATTGTTAAAGTTTTTTTTAATTATATTAAACAAAAGGTAAATTTTAGAAGCCATAAGTGAATTACCAACCTGCATGATCAACAACAAACACCTGGTGAACTTCAGGTAATATCTCAACAATCGGCCAGGGAGGGCCCAAGGAGTGATGCGCATGACGCCTAAGCGGTTCGGGTTATGCCTGGCCTTCATTCTGGCTGTGGGGCTCACAGGGGCCGGGCCCTCCCGGGGGGAAAGCTACGTCGAGCTGTATATCGGCGGCGTGCACACCGAAAACGAGCACATCCCTTTCAGCCTGCAGCACCGCTATCCCGGGGGCGTGAGTTCCGAAATCTTGTCGGTTCCGGGCCGGATTCATCTGGCCATCAATCAGTCGGGCACCGTGGGCTGCCGCTTCGGCACCTGGTTCGTGAAGGAAGGCTGGCCGGGCTTCAATTACCCGAAATGGCTGCGCTATTTCGGCTGTTACCTGGATTTCAGCTACCACCGCCTGGACTACCGCCCCCAAAAACTGGACACCGTGTCGGTGGACAACGTGGGGCCCGTGTTCGGCATGAAGGAGGTGCCCCACCATAAGCACACCAACCGGTTCCTGAGCGAAGCCCGGGTGTTCACCATTGCGTTGATGGCCGCAGCCCGCTATGGCTTTCTCCCCACCGGCCAGGTGCCTTTCGGACGCTTGCAGCCCTATATCGGGATTGGTCCCGGCATTTTCATCATGGATCAGGAAGTGACGGTCCAGACCAAGAGCTATTTGGCGGAAAGCAAGATGTTCAGCCCCTTTTTCAACATTTCCCCTCCGTCCCAAACCTCGGTCAATCTCTGCCTGGTGGCGGATGCCGGGGTGCGCTGGATGTTCAACCAGCATCTGAGTCTCGATGTCGCGTTTCGCTTCCGCCGCGCCACCCCGGCCTTCACCTATCGTTACCGGGACCCCCTGAGCGCGCAGCGCGCCAGCTTCACCATGCACGAAACCTTCAACATCTATTCCGTCATGGTGGGCCTGGCGTATCACTTTTAGCTCAGGGGGGCTGATACCATTTGTGCAGCCAACCGAAAATTAATCCTAAAGGCACGGCTGCCGTGCCCGAGCGCAGTCGGTCTGACTTACTGAGGTAAGAGAAGCAGAAAGAAATGAAGTGACAAGCAGGCGCCACGGCCTGGAAGACGCAGCCGGGGGCGTTGTTATCGGGAAGGGGAATACCTGGCCCGTCAATGGGAACTTATTGATTTAGGCTACTTATCTGTAACTAACCACCCGCCCTTACCGGCTTAATCTTCTTATAATCTTCCCCGTGGGCCTGAAGGGTGTCCCACAGATTTACATCTGTTTGCAGGCCGAGCCAAAATTCGGGAGTGGTGTCGAAAAACCGCGCCAGACGGAAGGCCGTATCCGGGGTGATCCCCCGTTTGCTCCGGAGGATTTCGCTCAGTCGCACCCGCGTGATGCCCAAAGCCTCAGCCAGTTCCTTCTGGCTCAGGCCCAAAGGCTCCAGGAATTCATAGCGCAGAATTTCCCCCGGCGGCGTAGGTCGCCGGTGTCTTGGTAACATGGCATCTTCCTTTCAATGGTATTGCACCAATTCCAGATCGTAAACATGGGTTCCTGTAAACCGAAAGCATAACCGCCAGGAACCGCTGACCGAGATTGCCCATTGCCCCTCCCGGTCTCCGTGCAGGGCATGCAGATGATTGGAGGGTGGGGCTTGCAAATCTTTGGGGGCCACCGCCCGGTTTAGCATGTCCATCTTTCGCAGCAGCCTGCCTTCAAGCTCCGTAGGTACCCGCTTATGTTTCCCAGAGTGCCAGAACTCTTCCAACCAGGGTTGGGAAAAAGTTTTGATCATGCCCTAAATGTTATATCGATTATCGATACACGTTGCAAGCTGATTCCTTTTCGGATAATACCCGTTTCTCCGTAAAGAGCATAAAATTTCCTCAGTGCGGGGAGAGCCAGGGACGCAGGGGCGGGGTAACCCCGCCTCTGCTCCCCCCACCCCCCCCTCCCAACCCGCAGAAAGTCCGAGAGCGACGGAGGCTAATCATCTCCGCCCACAGGCGTCAATGGCTGCCCAAGGCGGAAGACCTTTGCCCACCTTAACCCTTGACAGGAAGGTTAGGTATTGGTAAGGAGTAGCTACTCATGAAATGGGGAATGTCACAGCAGGGCTGAAACTCTGATAATGATCGAAGCGGGGCGCAGACGCCGTTTCGATTTTTTTTGGGGCCATCCGGGTACCGGTCCTGAAGCGGCAGACCCCATAATTTCTGGAGGGTTTCGGCATGCGGGTAAAAGGCAAGGTCAAATGGTTCAATGAGTCCAAGGGGTACGGTTTTATCTCCCGGGAGGACGGTCCGGACGTTTTTGTTCATCATTCCGCCATTGAAATGGAAGGCTTCAAGACCCTCAAAGAGGATCAGGAAGTGGAGTTCGAAGTCGTCCAGGGCGCTAAGGGGCCCCAGGCCAGCAATGTGGTGGCGTTATAAAGCTATAAGCCATAAGCTCATCGCTAAAATTATTAATCCTTACAACTTACAGCCGAAAGCCTAAAGCCTGAAGCTTAAGGCTTAGAGCTTTTAAGCCATGACTGACGCATATTCTTTAAGTGAACAGGATATCCGGCAGATTCAGGCCCACGGGCTCACCCTGGAGCAGGTGCAAGAGCAGCTCCGCTTTTTTGCGCAGCCGCCCGGTTTCGCCCGCCTGGCCCGGGCCGCCACCGCGCCGGACGGCATCGTCCGCATCCCTCCGGACGCCCTGGGGGGCTACCTCCAGAAGCACGCGGCCGCCGCCCGCCGGGGCCGCTTCAGCAAGTTTGTGCCGGCCTCCGGCAGCGCCACCCGGATGTTCGAGCTTTTGCTCCACTATTTTTATCACGTGGAAGGCGACCTGGCGGCCGCAGTGCAGGCGGAATTGCAGGAGGGACAGCACCGGGCTCGGGAGTTTGTCACCTTTTACGATTGCCTCCCCCGCTTCGCCTTCTTCCGGGACTTGCAGGACATCCTGGCGGCCGGCGGCCATAACCTGGAGGAGTTGGCCGCGGCCCGGCGCTACCGGGAAATCCTCTATCCGTTCCTCACGGAAGCGGGCCTCCTTTATCAGGACCTGCCCAAGGCCCTCATCAAATTCCACGCCTACGGCGACCACAGCCGCACCCCCCTGGAGGAGCATCTGGTGGAGGCCGCAGCCTACGTCCGGGATCAGGAGGGCTGGTGCCGCCTGCACTTGACGATCCTGCCCCGCCACCGGCCAGCCTTTGAGCGGCGCCTGGCCCGCATCCAGCCCGCCTTGGAGGAGCGCTTCGGTTGCCGTTTCGCGGTGGAGTTTTCTTTTCAGCATCCCCGCACCGACACCGTGGCTGCGGACGCGGCCAACCGCCCTTTCCGGGACAGCCGGGGCCATCTGGTGTTCCGTCCCGGTGGCCATGGCGCTCTCTTGGAAAATCTCCAGGAACTTCAGGGCGACCTGGTGTACATCAAAAACATCGACAACGTGGTGCCGGACCGCTTAAAGGAGTCCACCATCCTGTGGAAGAAAGTCCTGGGCGGGGTGTTGGCGGCTTTACAGGAGGAGATTCATCAGCACCTGCACATTTTGGGGCAAAACACCCATGGCCGCCGGGCCCTGGGCCATGCCCTGGATTTCGCCCATGAGCGTCTGGCTCTGCCCTTGCCGCCCCAAATCCGGGAATGGCCGGCTGACCTGGCCCGGGACTATGTGGCCAGGGCCCTGAACCGCCCCTTAAGGGTCTGCGGGGTGGTGCCCAACCAGGGGGAGCCGGGGGGTGCGCCCTTCTGGATCCAGGGAGCGGATGGCTCCCTGTCCCTCCAGATCGTGGAAAAGGCCCAGGTTGACCTGGGGGACCCGGAGCAGGAGAGCATCTGGGAGACCGCCACCCACTTTAACCCGGTGGACCTGGTCTGCGCCATCCGGGATGACCAGGGCGTGCCCTTTGACCTTTCCCGCTTCGTGGACCGGGAGGCCGTGTTTATTTCCCGCAAATCCCTGGACGGGCGGGAGCTCAAGGCCCTGGAACTCCCCGGTCTGTGGAACGGGGCCATGGCCCGCTGGCTCACGGTTTTTGTGGAAGTGCCCATCATCACCTTTAACCCGGTGAAAACCGTGTTTGACCTGCTCCGCCCCGAGCACCAGCCGGAGGAAAATCTCTCCCCTTTTTAAGGGCCGAGCCATATATTATGCGTTCCCCAGGTCCTGCCTGGGGAACCGGTAACGAAATGTTTAGCCGATGGGGTGAAACTATGGCCTCTAGGCCAGTGCTTCTCTTCATATTTTTTGCTGCCCTTCTCCTGGCTGCACCGCTTGGGGCTCAGGAATATTCCCCTCAGGGCAACCCCCTGACCCGCCTGACCGTCAAGAACGTCCCCGTCATTGCGGAAGTGGTGAGCACCCCGGAAAAGCACTACCTGGGGTTGAGCCACCGCCCAAGCCTGGCCGAGGGCCACGGCATGCTCTTTGTCATGGGCAGGACGGAGCTCCAGGCCTTCTGCATGCGGGATATGCTCTTTGCCATAGATATTCTCTGGATCGCGGACGGGAAGGTGGCGGGCATTGACCCCAGGCTTTCTCCCCAGGATCGGGACACCTTTGTCTCGCCGGTGCCGGTGCCCCTGGTCCTGGAAGTCCCGGCCGGGTTTGCCCGGCGCCACGGCATCAAGGTGGGGGACCCGGTGGCCATAAAGTCGCCTGAATCTGGCTCTAAGACGCCTTAGGGTTCAAAGTTCAAGGTTCAAAGTTCGAAGAAACTGCTGGGTGGACTCCGCCTGCCAATTATTCGGCAGGCAGGCGCCTACATTTGTTTATCCTGCTCAAACACCAGGCTCAGAATTTTCCATTCCTTGCCAGTCTTGAGAAACGTAAAGTAATCGGTGCCCGTGACCCTGGCGTCGCCCTTGGTCAATTCCCACCGGACCACGGCCTGGGCCGTTCTCCCGTGAACCGTAATTGTTGATTTTGTCGGCCTTTCAGACATGGGTGCCCGCGCCTCGCGGTGGGCCTGCTCCTGGCTGGCGATAAACTCGCCTAGCAGATAATGGCGAGGGTTGCCTGAGGAGTCAATGAAATAGACAGAAGCCTTGTCATGGAAACACCCTTGGAAAGCTGGCATATCGGGCTTTGACCATGATGAGAAATAATGCGAAATGAGTTTGGCAAGGGCCTGGTCGTCGGCCCCGGTGTCCGGTTTCCCACCGGAGCAGCCCATAAGGTGCGCCAGACACGCCCCCAGAAAAAGCATCATCACCAGAAAGCCGCCATCCGCGGAAAAGGATATCCTGAAAATGCCGGTTGATCTCAAAGGGTCATTCCTCCCTGTCCTGAAAAGTTCAAGGTTCAAAGTTCTAAGTTAAGCTGTAGGGCGGGAAAGCGAAGCGCATCCCGCCTTAAGAGATGGCGGGCGGGGACGCCAGCCACCGATCTTTTCATGGTTTTTAAAGAGCCCAAGGCTCGTGAGCGACTGCTTTGAACCTTGAACCGTGAGCTTCTGCTTAAGATTAAAGATGAATTATGCCAAAATCCAAGGCCGCGGTCAAAAGCCTCCTTGCACTTCCCAGGTGGGCGATTCTGTGGTAGTTTCCCAGGAAACAGCCGATAAAGACGGATCCCGCAAAATTATGTCCGAAGCTGCGCCCCGGAATCTCACCAAGAAAGCCTTGGTCCATCGTGGCCTGCTGGTGCTCATAGCCTTCACCGCCGGGGCTGCGGTCATGATTATTGAGTTGGCCGCCATCCGGGTCCTGGCCCCCTGGTTCGGTAACAGCCTCTACACCTGGACCGGCTTGATCGGCGTCATCCTGACTGCCATGAGCGCCGGCTATTACGCCGGGGGCTGGCTGGCCGACAAAAAAACCTCGTATCTGCTTTTGGCCCACATCCTGGCGCTGGCGGCCGTTTTTATCCTGGCCATACCCTTGCTGTCCCATCTGCTGGGAACGCCGCTGGCCAAATACAATGTTATGCTGGGCCCGGTGCTGGCCAGCCTTTTCATGTTCGCGCTGCCGGGTTTTTGCCTGGGCATGGTGCCCCCTTATATTATCCGGCTCATCAGTCTGTTGTCCGCCGACAAGCACATCGGCCTCTCCGCGGGCACGGTGTACATGGTGTCCACCATCGGCAGCGTCCTGGGCACCTTCGCCTCCGGGTTCTGGCTCATTCCCAGCCTCGATCTGGAACAGGTCTTTTGGTTCACCGGCCTGGCCATCGCTTTACTGTCCGGGGTGGGATATGCTTTGTCTTTTCGGGACCGGGGCCGCCTGGCGGCGCAGAGCCTCGCGCTTATCTGCGCCATCCCGGCCCTTATGGCGGCCGCAACCTTTACCAAGCCGCCTCCGGACGGCCGGGTGCTCTTTGACCAGGCGAGCTTTTACCACCGCATCCGGGTCCTGCAAAAAACTCTTCCCTCAGGGGCTAAAGCCACGGAATTATTTCTGGACACCACCCGGGAAGGGGCGCAGATCGAGGGCTCTCCCCAAAACCTTATTCCCTATCAGCAATACTGGGAACTGGTGCGGCTGCTGCCCATGAAGCCGGAGGCCGCCCTTTTTTTGGGAGGGGGCGCCTTCACCATGCCCCAGAGCTTTTTCAACACCTATCCCCAGGCCCGGGTGGAGGTGGTGGAAATCGATCCCGCGGTGGTGGAGGTAGGCCGGCGCTTCTTTCAGCTTGACCAGTATCCCCAGTTGCACATTGTGGTGGATGATGCCCGGCGTTATTTGAGCCGGACCCAGACAAAATACCATCTGATTTTCGGGGATGCTTACAACGGCTTGCGTTCGGTGCCCGCGCATCTACTCACCAGGGAATTTTTCCAGTCCGTGCGAAACCGCCTGGCTGAGGGGGGCATCTTCATGATAAACATCATCAGCGCGATCAAGGGACGTGACTCTGCCCTTTTCATGTCGGTTATGAAAACCATTTCCCAGGTGTTTCCGGAAACCCAGGTTTTTGCCACTGTGCCGCAAAAATTAGCCCAGTTGCAAAGCATCATTATTGTGGCGGCCAACTCGGACCTCCAGCTGGACTCGGTCCTGTCTGAGATTCCCCCGGATAAAAACCATCTGAGGAAATTGCTCCTTACCCGGATTTCGCCCCCACAGTACACTACCCGGAATGGCCATGTTCTCACGGACAGTTTCAATCCGGTGGAATACCTGGCGGCCCAGACTATCCAGAAAGGACAGTGACCTGACGCCGGAGACCGGTAACCAGTAACCAGTAATCATTTAACGGAAAAGGCTGACTGAGGTTTACTGCTCACCCCTCACTGCTGACTGAAATATGACCCAAAACCTGAGCGACTTCGAAAAACGGGTAATCCTGGCCCTGCAGCGGGATCTGGACATAACCTCCAGGCCTTTTCTGGAACTGGCCGAACAACTGGAAGTCTCGGAAGAGGATTTCCTGGCCGCAATCCAGGGTCTGGTGGCCAAAGGCTACATCCGCCGCTTTGGGGCCACCCTGCGCCATCAGCTCTCCGGCTACGGAGCCAACGCCCTGGTGACCTGGGTCGTGCCGGCCGGCGACCTGAAGAGGGTGGGCCAACTCCTCGCCGGACACCAGGCCGTCACCCACTGCTATCACCGGGAGCCGGCCCCGGGCTGGCCTTACAACCTCTATTCCATGCTCCATGGGAAAAACCCCGAAGAGATTGAGGCGCTGGCGGCCCGCTTGTCCCAGGAGGCTGGCGTCCCGGACTATGAAATCCTTTTTTCCGATACGGAACTCAAAAAAACCACGATGCGTTATTTCCGGGAAGACCACGACTTGTAAGGATCAGGAGCAACGCCATGCTGAATTTCTCCACCTCTGAAAAAGTATACGCCCAGGCCCGGACCCTCATGCCCGGGGGGGTGAACAGCCCGGTCCGGGCCTGGCAGGCCGTGGGCGGCCACCCCTTTCTGGTGGCCCGGGGGGAGGGCTCCCGCATCTATGACCTGGACGGCAACTCCTTTCTCGACTATATCGCGTCCTGGGGCCCCCTGATTCTGGGACACGCCCACCCCCGGGTGGTGGCCGCGGTCCAGGAAGCCGCGGCCCGGGGCACGAGCTTCGGCGCGCCCACCCAGGGAGAAGTGGAACTGGCGGAACTCCTCTGCCAGGCCGTGCCCTCTCTCGACATGGTGCGCCTGACGACCTCCGGCACCGAGGCCTGCATGAGCGCCCTGCGCCTGGCCCGGGGCGCCACCGGCCGTCCCCTGGTCGTCAAATTCGACGGCTGCTATCACGGCCATGCCGACTCCTTCCTGGTGGCTGCGGGCAGCGGGGTTTTGACCCAGGCAATTCCGGGGAGCCCCGGCGTGCCCACGGAAATCGCCGGCCTCACCTTGTCGCTGCCCTATAACGATCTGGCCCGGGCGGCCCAGGTGTTCCAGGAGAGGGGCCGCGACATCGCTGCGGTCTTCGTGGAGCCGGTGGCGGGCAACATGGGGGTGGCGGAGCCTCAGGCGGATTTCCTGCCCGGCCTGCGCCAACTCTGCCACCAACACGGCGCGCTCCTGGTTTTTGACGAAGTCATCACTGGCTTCCGGGTGGCCTGGGGGGGCGCTCAGGCCCGTTACGGGGTCCCTCCCGACCTCACCTGCCTGGGGAAGATCATCGGCGGGGGGCTCCCCATCGGGGCCTACGGCGGCCGCCGGGAACTCATGGAGCAGATGGCCCCGGTGGGGCCGGTGTATCAGGCCGGCACCCTGTCCGGCAACCCCGTGGCCGTGGCCGCCGGCTTGGCGGCCCTGTCCGAAATTCGGGACCGCGACCCCTACCCCGATCTGGAGAAAAAGTCGGCCTGGCTGGCCCGGGAACTCTTGGAAACAGCCAGTCGGGCGGGGGTGCCGGTGACGATCAACCGGGTGGCCTCCATGCTCACGGTGTTTTTCACTTCGGACCCGGTGGCCAGCCTGGGGGATGCCATGAAAGCCGATACCGCAGCCTTCGCCCGGTTTTTCCAAGGCATGATCCGCCAGGGCGTTTCTCTGCCACCCTCCCAGTTCGAAGCCTGGTTCGTGTCCGCGGCCCATAGCGACGCCGACCTGGATCAGACCATAGCAGCAGCCCGCCAGTCTCTGTCATCATCTCATTGATTTTTCAGGATAAAATTGCCAAGGGATGGGCTGCTCAGGGATATTCTCAGGTAATATCAGGGATTTACCTAGATAAGACAAACACTGCGATAATCCAGGCAGTTAGCTGAGAGCCTTGAGAAATTTATGGGATGTATTCTGTACAAAAGGGTCGTATTTTGGACGTAGAAACATGCCCTTAGTGCAATTTTTCCCTTGCCAACCTTGGTTCTACGGCTTTATCATGAATTCACTTACAATTCTTTATTCTTCCTTCGCACACTCAGCCCTGGAAAGGAGGTGGAAAAAGCCGGTTTGCGGCCAAGGGAGAATGCCCTTTATTAACTTCATCTTTATCTTTGACAAAGGCGTTTGGTAACTGGAAACAACATTAAGGAGGGATTTTTATGGCATCTGGTAAGGCTCCGGGCAGAGCTTGGCAAGTAGTATTCGCCGGCACTGCCATTAACCTGTGTCTGGGTATCCTGTATGCTTGGAGTGTTTGGGCTAAGTATCTGAAAGTGCCGACCAAAGAAGGCAAACTCATGCTCGAGTTGGCCGGAACGCCCATCCCCAATCAAGGCGGCTGGAACTATCTAACCGCCGCTGAGACCGCCACGCCTTTTTCTCTTTGCGTCCTTATTTTTGCCGTATTCATGATTATAGGCGGGCGTGTGCAGGATAAATTGGGTCCCAAAGTGGGCGCCATTTCGGGCGGTCTCTTCCTGGCGCTTGGCTGCATTATTGCCGGCTTGACCAGGTCCTATACTGGCCTGGTTGTGGGCTTCGGGATTCTGGGCGGCATCGGCATGGGCATCGGTTATGCCGCGCCCACCCCCGCAGCCTTGAAATGGTTCGGCCCGCACCAGCGGGGCCTGATTGCCGGCTTGGTGGTCTCCGGCTATGGCGGCGCCGCTCTATATATCTCCCCCTTGGCTGAGTACCTCATCAGAAACTACGGCCTGACCGGCAGCTTTGTCATCCTGGGCATCTTTTTCGCCGCGGTGACCATTGTCGCCGGGTTAATGCTGGGCTGGCCCGAACCCGGCTATGTGCCCCCGGCGCCCCCGGCGGTTGGGTGGTGCGGCCGCCAAAGCTGCCACCACCATTGACTGGGCCCCCGGTGAAGCGATAAAAACCTGGCAGTTCTATGCCCTGGTCTGGCTGTTCATCGCCACCACCCAGTCCGGGTTGCTCATCATCGCCAATGCCGCGCCCATGGGTATTAAGGCCCTGGGGAGCGCCAACGCCTGGATCCTGGCTTCTTTCGGCGGTCTGGTGAATGCCGCGGGCCGCATCGGCACTGGCAAGTATTCTGACGCTATCGGCCGCGACAACGCCTACACCGTGAACTGCCTGGCCGCGGCGGCCTGTTTGTTCGTGATGCCCCAGATCCTTGCCTCCGGCAGCCTCTTCCTCCTGTTACTGGCCGTGGGCATCGCTTACTGGCAGTACGGCGGCGGGCTTTCCCTGATGCCTTCTTACACCGCCGACTTCTTCGGCCCCAAGAACCTGGGCATGAACTACGGTCTGGTGTTCATCGGCTGGGGTCTCGGCTTCTTCATGGCCCGCTTGGGCGGCACCATCGAGGACCTCACCGGCAGTCTCACCTGGGCCTTCTATCTTTCTGCTATCGTCTTGATCCTGGGCGTGATTGTGTCTCGGATGGCCAAGCGGCCCATGCACGTGACTGAGTAGGCCTGAACCCTTACCCCGAGCTTGACGGCTGAAAAGTTGCCGGTCCGGGGGTTTTCCGAGAAGGCAGGGAACCTACCCTGCCTTCTCTCTATTTTTGCCCAACACCAGGTGAATGCTCATGACACCCAGCGCCCTTGAGGCTTTTCCCTATATTCCTGATCTCAATAATCTCCCTTTCGACGCCATGGTCACCTTTGTGGTGGGGGTGTTGTTGGCCATCATGATCAATGCCGAAGCCCAGGCCTGGATGGCCACTTTACTGGGGGACCTCCAGGTGGATGCCAAGGACCGCTTCCATTTTATTCCCTTCCTCCATATGAGCGTTCTTGGCAGTCTCTGTTATGTGGTGGCGGGCTTCGGCTGGCCCAAACCCATTGAGATCAACCCCGCCAAATTTAGCCATCCTTGGCTGTTCACCGTGCTGACCAGGGTTACCGGCCCCCTGGCCAATTTCCTGTTGGCCAACATTGCCGCCAGCATGTTTGTGTTCATGAATCTCCTGGATCTGGACCCCGTGGTTTTTGCCATGCTGGTGGGGGTGAACGTCACCACCGCCATCTACCATCTGATTCCCATTCCGCCCCTGGCCGCGGGCTCCCTCCTCACCGCGGGGATTCCCAACCTGTCCCCCTTGGCGGCCAGGCTGATTTACTATGCCGGTTCGGGCCTCATTCTGGCCATTTTCCTGGCGGAAAGACTGACCGGCAAGGGCATCCTCAGTCCCTACCTGAATCCCCTGGTGCAGGCCACCATGAAGTTTCTGATCAAGTAACGCCAATACCGGCCCGGATATTCCCGCCTGATATTAACGTATTGGATTCTAATCAATAATTCTTGCCGCGTCTCGAAAAGCAGGTTCTGCCTTTGTCCGATTTTCTGGCCTGCATAGCGAAAAATAACCATTTTTTCTAATTTTTTGGAAAAGTTCATGGACATTAGGGCCTGAATGTCTATATAATTAAACATATAAGTTTTGGTTCAGATTGGGGGCTCGTTCATGGACGGGGGAGGCCCTCATCCTGAAAAAACCTTGATGCCATTTTGGAGGAATGGGGTCTCTCGAAAGTTTAGAAAGGCGTAAAGTTATCATGCGCCCTTGCCGAACATTAGTCTAAGGGGGCTTACTGAAGAAGGCCCGAGTGGGCACTTTGGTTAAGGGGTAACATGAGAGAGACTCCGCTCATCCTGGTGGTGGATGATGACCCAGGAATCCGTGAACTCGTTCAGGATATCCTGACTCCTTCCTACCGGGTCAATACAGCCAGCAGCGTCAAAGAGGCCGAGGAACAACTGCGCATCCAAGGATGCGACCTGGTCCTCACCGACATGATCATGCCCGAAGTGGGGGGCATGGAGCTGCTGAAGTATTTGCGCGTCCACCATGCCGACATCCCGGTCATTGTCTTTACCGGCTACGCCAACTTTCAGGACGCGGTCAACGCCGTCAAGTTGGGGGCCTTCGACTACCTCACCAAGCCCATCCAGATTGAAATCCTGCAGCACGCCATTGCCCGGGCCTTAAAATTCCGCCTGCTGTCCAGCCAGCAAAAGGACCTCGAGGTCATTTTCCACGGAGCCGAGGCCCTGGGTTGGCAGGCCCTTGATTTAATTTCCGGCACCGAAGAAGCCACCCTCCTCAGCTCCTTGCGGGAATCCTGCGAAGGCGCGGGCACCCTCAAAGAGGTAGCCCAACGCTTCCTGGACGGCATGGAGAAACTGCTGGGCGCCGAGCGCACCTCCATTTTTCTCTACGATGCCGACCAGGACAGTTTCACCGGTCTTCTGGCCCAAGGGCCGGAGGCGGAGGCCCGCCTGGCTGCCACCGTGCCATCCAGCAACAGCCTTATGGGTTTTGTGGCTGGCCAGAGGCGCCCCCTCTTGGTGGTGGATCTGGACCTGGATCAGCGCGTGGCCCTGTGGATTCGACGGTTCCCTTATCAAACCAAGAGTTTCATGATCATCCCCCTCATCGGCTCCAGATTTTGGGGGGTGCTCAATCTCACCGACCGCAGGGACAACGTCCCCTTTACTCCCAGGGATCTGTTCCTCAGTTGGCTGTCCGGCCGTCTGCTGGCGGATGCTCTGGAGTCCATTGAGGTTGACCGGAAGGGGGGGCCCAGCGCGGCCTTCGGCCCCCTCCTGCAGGAGCATTTTTCCCAGGGGGTGGCCCTGGTGGATCAGGACCTGCGGGTCATCCAGGCCAACACCGCCCTGCGCCGGATGCTGCACGCCAAGGGCAAGCTGGAAGGCCAGAAGCTCTCCTCTCTCCTCGGGCTCTCCTCTGGGGATGGAGATTCTCTGAAAAATGTCCTGGTCTGGGTGGTGGCCCACCAGGAAGCCCGGGAGCTGCCCACCCTGAAATGTACCCTTGAGGAAGGCAAGAGCCATTTCCTCGGCTTAAGGCTCATCCCCTCCCTCCAACCCCAGAATTCCGGTCAGGGCATAGTGGTGCTGGAAGACGTGAGCGAATTGGAAAAGCTCAAGCAGCGCCTCCATCTCTATGAGCATCTGGCCATCATGGGTAAATTAAGCCTGTGCGTGGCCCACGAACTCAACAACCCGTTGGACGGGGTCTTCCGCTACCTCTCCCTGGCCCTGCGGAAAAAGGATGATCCCGAGGAAGTGGAGCGCTATTTGGGGGAAGCCCAGAAGGGCCTGCAAAAAATGTCCATGACCATCCGGTCCCTGCTGTCCTCGGCCAATCCCCTGAAGGCCCCTCCCACCCCGGATAATTTATTGAACCTCCTCCAGGACGCTGTGAAAATTATGATGTTCCAGGCCAGCGACCAGAGAGTTCTGGTCAGTTTCCACGCGCCGGTGGAATTTCAACAGGTGCCGGTGGATGGCGATCTTTACCACGTCTTCGTCAACATCATCAAAAATGCCTTACAAGCCATGCCACACGGCGGCAAACTCAAGGTTGACGGTCTGGTAGGGGCCCAGGATTACGCCATTCATTTTCAGGATAACGGCGCTGGCCTTACTCCCGAGGAACTGGGCCAGATTTTCCAGCCTTTTTATTCCACCAAGGACGGCACCCAGGGCTTGGGTTTGGGGTTGCCCATCTGCCGCAAGATTTTAGAACGGTATGCTGGCCAGCTCATTGTGGAGAGCCAACCCGACCAGGGAACCAGGGTTACCATCCTTTTGCCCAAAACGGGCGGCCCGGGAGAACACCTTGAATCCTAAAGACATTCTCATTGTGGACGACGACTCCCTGGTGTGTGATTCCTTGAGGGAAATGCTGACTTTCGACGGCTATGCCGTGGACACGGCCTTAAGCGCGCCTGCGGCCCTCACCAAGGTCAAGGAGGACGGGTTCAACCTGATCCTCTCAGATATCCAGATGCCCGGCATGAACGGCATTGAACTCCTGAAAGAGATCAAAGGCCTCAATTCCGACGCCCTGGTGGTCTTTATCACGGGTCACGGCCACATCGACGGCGCCATTGAGGCCATCCAGCTCGGCGCCTATGACTATATCACCAAACCCATTGATGACTTGCGCCTCCGGGTGACCATCCAGCGCGCCCTTGAGCAGAAAAAACTCATGTCCTCTTATGAGGACCTGAAAAAGCGCCTGAAACCCTGGGACCTGCAGGAAAGCCTGCTTTTCCGGGACCGCAAGATGGAACAGCTCATGGAGCTCGTCCATACCATCGCCGACACCCAGGCCACGGTGCTCATCACCGGCGAATCCGGCACCGGCAAGAGTCTTTTGGCCCACTATATTCACCGGCAATCCTCCAGGAACCGGAAACCTTTTATTAAGATCAGCTGCGGCACCCTCTCGGAAACTCTTCTGGAAAGCGAGCTTTTTGGCCACGTCCGGGGCGCTTTCACCGGGGCCATCCGGGACAAAAAGGGGAAATTTGAAGAGGCCCACGGGGGTACGGTCTTTCTGGATGACGTCAACTCCGCCTCTCCCAACCTCCAGGTCAAATTGCTGCGGGTGCTCCAGGAGAAAAACATTGAGCGGGTGGGGGGCAACAATGCCATCCACACTGATGTCCGCATCATTACCGCCACCAACACCCTTCTCAAGGATGAGGTGGCCAAGCAGCAGTTCCGTGAGGACCTCTACTACCGGATCAATGTGGTGTCGTTGAATATCCCCCCTTTAAGGGAGCGCTTGTCCGATATCGGCCCTCTGGCAGAGCATTTCATCAAGACCTTCAATCAAATACACAAAAGGAAAATCCGGGGTATTTCAAAAACCGCGCTGCAAACGTTACTCAGACACACCTGGCCGGGAAATGTCCGGGAACTGGAAAACGTCATGGAGCAGTCGGTGATTCTCTGCGGCGGCGATTACCTGGTGCCGGATGCCCTGCCCTCTTATCTCCATGAGGCCAAAACCCTGGCTCCCGCGGCCAAGGACCTGACCCTGGATGAAGCCTTGGCTTATGCGGAAAAGCACATCCTTATTGAAACCCTGGAACGTTTCAAATGGAACCGGAAAATGTGCGCCCAGGCGCTGAACATCAGCCGCACCACGCTCTTTAACAAGATGCGCCGCTTTGACCTGTTCGAATCCCGCCGCGCCGCGCCGCCGCGCAAAAGTTCCGTCAAGCCTTCTTCCTCAACCCTCGCCACGTAATAGGCTTTTGGGTTCGAGAAGTTTTAAGTTTCGAGTGTAGGGTGCGTCTTATACCAGTTTCGATTTGCAGGGGCGGGTTTAAAACCCGCCCCTGCTTGTGATATCAATAGGTGACGCGGCCTGCCTCGCCCCGATATGGCGCGATGCCCCTGTCCCTCAAGCACCGCTCGTGATAAAATCCCGCTTAAAGTTCACAGCTCAAGGCTCAAAGCTATCTTCCCAGGAGAATCCCATGCCTTACGACCACGACACCCTGGCGCGCTGGGACCGGGACCACCTCTGGCACCCCTTCACCCAGATGCAGGGCTTTGTCAAAGAGGAGCTGCTCATCATTGACCGGGGGGACGGCCCTTACCTTTATGACCTGCAGGGCCGGCGCTACCTGGACGGGGTCTCCTCCCTGTGGTGCAATGTCCACGGCCACCGCCAGGCGGAGTTGGACCGGGCCCTGGCGGCCCAGGCGGAAAAACTGGCCCACAGCACCCTCCTGGGGCTGGCCCACCCCCCGGCCATCATCCTGGCCCGGCGGCTGGCGGAGATCGCCCCCCAGGGGCTCACCAAGGTGTTTTTTTCCGATGACGGTTCCACCGCGGTGGAAGCTGCCCTGAAAATGGCCTATCAGTATTGGCAGCTCAAGGGCAGAACGGAAAAAAAGCGGTTCCTCAAGCTCAAGGAGGCCTATCACGGCGACACCCTGGGCGCGGTGTCCGTGGGGGGCATCGGCCTCTTCCACGAAACCTACCGGGCCCTGCTGTTTGACACCCTCACTGCCCCGGCCCCTTATTGCTACCGCTGCCCGCACCGGGAGGATTGCCGGGAGCAGTGCCTGGCCGAGTTGGTGAGCATGGTGGCCGGGCACCATGAGGAGTTGGCCGCGCTGATCCTGGAGCCGGTCATGCAGGGGGCCGCGGGCATGATCCCCCAACCGCCGGGGTATCTGGCCAAGGTGCGGGAGGTCACCCGGCAGTACGACGTGCTCCTTATCTGCGACGAAGTGGCCACGGGCTTTGGCCGCACGGGCCAAATGTTCGCCTGCGGACACGAAGGGGTGACGCCTGATGTGCTCTGCCTGGCCAAGGGCATAACCGGGGGGTATCTGCCCCTGGCCGCCACCCTGGCCACCGACGAAATGTATCAGGCTTTTTTAGGGGAATTCCACGAATTCAAAACGTTTTTCCACGGGCACACCTTCACCGGCAACCCCCTGGCCGCGGCCGTGGCGGTGGCCAACCTGGAAGTCTTTGAGCAAGACCGGGTCCTGGAAAATCTGGCTCCCAAGATAAGTTTGTTGGAGGAGCGCCTGGGAGAGATGGCGGCTCATCCCCACGTGGGGGACGTGCGCCAGCGGGGCTTCATGGTGGGAATTGAACTGGTGGCGGATAAAAAAACGAGGGAGCCTTTTCCCTTAGCCCGGCGCACCGGCCACCGGGTGATCCTGGAGGCCCGCAACTTAGGCGCCATTCTGCGGCCCCTCGGGGATGTGATTATCCTCATGCCCCCCCTGTGCATCACCACAGAACAACTGGAGACCCTCTGTGGGATTGCTTTTGAGTCTATCCAGCGGGGGACCGCCGGGTAATCTGTGGCTTGATGCCAGGTTTGGGGTTATCTAGGGAACAATAATGGTGCCCCCAGGCTTCACAGCCTGCGTTCTGGCCCTTGGTGGCACGGGTGTCCTCACCTGTGCTTTTGTCAAACGGTTGTACTTTTCTCTTGGGTCCGCCCAAAACCCCAGGAAAAAGACTGCTTAAAGATTTCGTGGCCCCCCACCCGGACGCCGTGGAACATGGTCTCGGCCATATAGGTTGAACCCATGAGGCGGGCCACGTCGATCATCAACTCCGCGTCGGCCACCAACCTCTCCACTTCATCTCCGGGATACCCGGCCCAGTATTTCAAATCATGGATAAAACAAGCGGGATAGAGGTTCACTCCCTGCCAGGAGTCGAACCACAGGGAACAGCCGTCGCTCTTGAAGGGCCGGGGCGGCGGGTCCTTCTCAATTCTGGCCCATAAGTCATGGAGCCCGTAATGCTCACAGACTTCTTTGATCTTCTGGAGGGGGACGATTTCGCCTTTTCTAGGCAGCTTCATGGTGTTTTCGATGTAGGATGGGCACTGCCCACCAGAAAATCTATTTTTCCAGCCTGTACAGGCACAGTCTGAAGTCTGCAGCTATATATTTTTAAAATCTCATGTGCCCCTTTTCTGTTGGGTTAGCCGTGGTAATGGGTAACGATCCTCGCTGCTTCCCCGGGATTCCGCAAAGCCAACGTACACATACTCACCGTGTCCGCGCCCAGATCCAGGTAGCGCTGCACATCGTCCAGGCAGGTGACGCCGCAGCCCATGATGAGGGGCAGGCGCACCAGGGGCCGCAGGCCTTGGTTGTAATGATAGGCCTGGGCAAAGGCCGGGCCGCCGGAGACGCCGCCGCCGCCCACAGCCTTCAGGGGTGACGGAGGAAAGCGGTCCCGCGGAAAAACCAGCTCATAGGGAATGGTGTTGATGGCGTGCAGGGCCCCCACCCCTGCCCTTTCCAACTCCTGGGCGAACTCGTAGGGGTGGCGGATGCTGATTTTGGCGATAAGAAAAAGTTCGGGATGCGCGGCCTTTACTGCCCGGACCAGGGCCAGGCCGTCGGCCAGGTTGCAGGCCAGGTCCTCCGGCACGTTGGGGCAGGAAAAATTAAGCTCCAACGCCCAAAACGCTGCGCCCAGATGCTGGCGGTAAAGGTCAATGGCCTCCAGGGTCTCCTGCACCACCATTTCCGCACCCTTGCTGAACTCCGGCCAGAAATTGGGGATAACCTGGAAACCGGCCCGAGAGGCCGCGCCGATCTTCGGGGCCAGCGCGGCCACCCCGTCATTGGTGAGGCCGTAGGCATTGAGCATGCCGCCCCGGGGCAGCCGCTGAATGTATTTCCAGGTGAAGGGATTGGCGAAGACGAAATTCCCCCGCCGGGGGAAGCGGGTGGCGGACTTGGTGAACACCGTGGCGGCGCTTTTCCTTACAGCCTGCAAGAGACGGCGGTAAGGCGGCCACAGGGTATAGGGAAAAATCCCCCGTCCGTCCGGCCCCAGCGCGGTGGAGAGCACAATGGTGGAAATACGCCTTTTGCCGATGGTAATCATGGCTCTTGTGAAAAGAAGTTTACTTGAGGGAGGGGGCCAGGGGTCGCGGACCCCTGCCCCCTCCCTCAAGCTCCCTCCCCCAACCCCTTAAGGGAAACAAAGATGGCCGGCAAATCGAGGCTTAGGTTCCGTCTTGCCAACCCCCATGAGGTTTGGGAGAACCGGCTTCCATCCTGTTTTTTCACAGGCAAGATGACTGTGCTCCAAAATTTAGATCGGTAGCACGGGCATCCTGCCCGTGCCTGAACGGGCTGGAAGCCCGTTCTACCGTGTTTGGATGGCCTCGGCGCCTAAACTGGTTGGCAGAGACGCTCGCCCTGTTCATTTTTACGGTTGAGGAACACCTTATGAGCAACCTGCTCACTGCTTACTGATCCCGCGCGGCCAAGCCTTCGGCAATTTCAGCCGCCACCCGCCGGGCTGCGGCCACCGGGTCTTTGGCCGTGCGGATGGGCCGGCCCACCACGATATAGTCGCCGCCGTTTTTAATGGCCTCAAAAGGTGTAACCACGCGCTTCTGATCGTCGCCCGGCACCACCGACCAGGCCGGCCGGATCCCCGGACAGACCACCAGGAAATCTTTGCCACAAGCCTCCCTCACCGCCCGGGCCTCCTGTCCGGAGCAAATGACCCCGTGGCAGCCGGCGGCCTGGGCCAGTTTGGCCCGAAGGAGCACCAGCCGGGAAGGGTCATCCGCGTATTCGGCGGCGTACCCCAGGGCCCGAAGGTCCTCCCCCGACAGGCTGGTGAGAAGGGTGACGGCCAGGACTTTAAAGGCACTACCAATATCGCTGACTATTGCCCTTAAGGCTCCTGGTCCCAAATCACAGTGAATGGTAATGAGAGCCACCCCGTGGACAACGCTGCTGATGGCTCCCCGGAGGGTATTAGGAATATCATAAAGTTTTAAATCCAAAAAAAACTGTGCTGGACTTAAGTTATTGGCCAAATCTAACAATAATTGGGGTCCCTCCGCCATGAAGAGCTCCCAGCCCACTTTGAAGAGGCCCACTTCATTCCGCAACAACTCCACATAGTGCCAGGCTTGCTTGCGGTCAGGAAGATCCAGCGGGAAAATGAGACGATCTTTAGGCTCCATGATGTTATCAACTATCTTGATTATGACTGGAAGGCAGGTGGCTTGACTCTCAGTCCCCTACCCTCTTCTTCAAATAGTCCTCCGCCTTTATCAAATCCTCCGGCGTGTCCACCTCCACGGTGTCCCCGTCCGTTTCCACCACGTGGATGGGATAGCCGTATTCCAGGGCCCGCAGCTGCTCCAGCTTTTCCGCTTCCTCCCAGCGCCCGGGGGGCAGCGTCACAAAGTCCTTCAAAAACTCCACTCTGTAAGCGTAGATGCCGATATGTTTGTAAAAATAGGGCCGGTCCCCGTCCCGCCAATATGGGAGTGGGCTGCGGGAAAAATACAGGGCCCGGCCCCGCTGGTTGAACACCACCTTAACCAGGTTGGGGTTACGGGCCAATTCCATGTCGGTGAGGCGCCGGGCCGGGGTGACCATGACTTGCGGAGCAGTCCCGCTCCACGAGATTGGCCATGTGACTGATCACCAGGGGCGGAAAAACCGGTTGGTCCCCCTGAATATTGATCACCAGATCGTGCCGGTCCAGCCCCAGGATCTCTGCGGCCTCCGCCAGCCGGTCGCTCCCCGACGGATGATCGCTGGCGGTCATGACAGCCTGACCGCCAAATCCTTTCACACAATCCTTAATGCGGGTATCGTCGGTGGCCACGTAAATGCCGGCCAGTCCGGAAACCTGGCGGGCCTGCTCGTACACCCATTGGATCAGGGGCTTCCCCAATATTTCTGCCAAGGGCTTTCCGGGAAAGCGGCTGGAGCCATAACGGGCTGGAATAATGACGACAGGGCGCATAATGAACTTACGCCATTATAATCCGGCTGGCACATATTGCCAACCGAATCTCCTTGACATGGGCAAATCCGTGTTTATCTTTTTTTAAGTTATTTCTCTTGGTTATGAGCTAAGACCCAACGGAGGCAAGGAGAAAATGCGTTTTGACAAATTAACCCTTAAAGCCCAGGAGGCCCTGCAGGCGTCTCAGGATTTGGCCCGGCGTCTGGGCAATCCCCAGATTGAGCCAGCCCACATGCTGCGCGAACTCCTGGCCCAGGAAGAGGGCCTCGTCCGGCCTCTCCTGAAAAAACTGGAAGTTGATCCCCAAAGAATTATCCAGGGAGTGGAAGACCAGCTTACCCGGCTCCCCCGGGTGAGCGGCGACGCCCAGGTTTATCTATCCCCTGCCCTCAATAAAGTCCTGGACGAGGCCTTCAAGCAGGCCGGCCAGATGCGGGACGAGTATATTTCCACCGAGCATATCTTTTACGGCCTGGCCTCGGACAAAACCAGCGACAGCGGCAGGTTGCTAGCGGATGTGGGCCTCACCCCTGAGGTCATCCTCAAGGCCCTCATGGAGCTTCGGGGCTCCACCCGCATCACCGATCAGGCCCCGGAGGACAAGTACCAGGCCCTGGAGAAGTACACCCGGGACCTGACAGCCATGGCCCGGAGCGACAAGCTTGACCCGGTCATCGGCCGGGACAGCGAAATCCGGCGCATCATCCAGGTGCTCTCCCGGCGCACCAAGAACAACCCGGTGCTCATTGGCGAGGCCGGGGTGGGCAAAACCGCCATCGTCGAGGGGCTGGCCCAGCGCATCGTCAATGGCGATGTGCCCGAAACCCTGAAAGACAAGCGCCTGGTGGCCCTGGACATGGGCTCCCTCATCGCCGGCGCCAAATACCGGGGGGAATTTGAGGAAAGGCTCAAGGCGGTGCTCAAAGAGATCACCGACTCCGAGGGCCAGATCATCATGTTCATCGATGAGCTTCACACCCTGGTGGGCGCGGGCGCGGCCGAAGGGGCCATGGACGCCAGCAACATGCTGAAACCCACCCTGGCCCGGGGGGAACTCCGCTGTGTGGGCGCCACCACCCTGAATGAATACCGCAAGCACATCGAAAAGGACGCGGCCTTGGAGCGCCGTTTTCAGCCCATTTTTGTGGCCGAACCCTCGGTGGAGGACACCATTGCCATCCTCCGGGGCTTGAAGGATAAATACGAAGTGCACCACAAGGTGCGCATCAAAGACAGCGCCATCGTGGCCGCGGCCACCCTGTCGCACCGCTACATCACCGACCGGCAGCTGCCCGACAAGGCGGTGGACCTCATCGACGAGGCGGCCAGCAAGCTGCGCATGGAAATCGATAGCCGTCCCGCGGACCTCGACGAAGTGGAGCGCCGGATCACCCAGGAGGAGATCGAGCGGGAGGCTCTGCGCAAGGAGCAGGATGCCGCCTCCCAGGAGCGCCTGGCCAAGATTGAGAAGAGTCTCGCTGACCTAAAAGAGAAAAGCGCCGTCCTCAAGGCCCGCTGGCAAAAAGAAAAGGACGTCATTAGCCATATCGCGGCCATTAAAAAGCAGATCGACGCCACCCAGACCGAAACCGGGAAGGCCGAGCGCCTGGGCGATTTGGCCCGGGCTGCGGAATTGAAATATGGCACCCTGATCAATCTACAAAAAGAGTTGGAGGTGGAAACCCAGAAGCTGGCCGAAATCCAGCAAGAAGGCGCCATGCTCAAAGAGGAGGTGGACGCGGAGGACGTGGCCGAAGTGGTGGGCAAATGGACGGGCATCCCGGTCACCCGGCTCCTGGAGGGGGAAAAGCAAAAACTCCTGCACATGGAAGAGCGTCTGGGCCACAGGGTGGTGGGCCAGGAAGAGGCGGTGCAGGCGGTCTCCAACGCGGTGCGCCGGGCCCGCTCCGGCCTCCAGGACCCCAACCGGCCCCTGGGCTCCTTCATCTTCCTGGGCCCCACCGGGGTGGGCAAAACCGAGTTGGCCCGGGCCCTGGCCGAGTTCCTCTTCGACGACGAACATGCCATGGTACGCCTGGACATGAGCGAATACATGGAGAAGCATACGGTCTCCCGCCTCATCGGCGCGCCGCCGGGCTACGTGGGCTATGAGGAGGGGGGCCAGCTCACCGAAGCAGTGCGCCGCCGGCCTTACAGTGTGGTGCTTTTTGACGAAATCGAGAAGGCCCACCCGGAGGTCTTCAATGCTCTGCTCCAGATCTTGGACGACGGCCGCCTCACCGACGGCCAGGGCCGCACCGTGGATTTCAAGAACACCATCGTGATTATGACCAGCAACATCGGCAGCCAATACATTGCGGAGGCGGTGAACGAGGCCCAGCTGAAAGAGCGGGTCATGGAGGCCCTGCGGCTTCATTTCCGGCCCGAGTTCCTGAACCGGGTGGATGACATTCTCATTTTCCAGCGCCTGACGCTGGCGCAGCTCCGCCAGATCGTGGACCTGCAGATGGCCAGGCTCAAAAGGCTCCTGGAAGAGCGCCACATAAACCTTGAGCTCACTGACAAGGCCAAGGATTTCCTGGCGGAAACGGGCTATGACCCGGTCTATGGGGCCAGACCCCTGCGCCGGGCCATCCAGCGCTACGTCCAGGATCAACTGGCCCCCAAACTCCTGTCCGGCGACTTCAAGGAAGGGGACAGCATCCTGGTGGACGGGGATACCGACGGCTTGAGGTTTGAGAGAAAAGAAGGGTAACCTTAACAACGCAATAGTCACAACTTAGGGGGACAAAACGTAGGGGCGGGTTTCAAACCCGCCCCTACATTTTTAGGGGAGGACTTGAGGGCTGCCTTCTTCCGCAATTATTTCTTTTTTCTGACTTAATAAAATTATAGTAGCTGCTGCAAAAATAAATAGATCTAAATAAATAATAACAATACTTCGAAAAAACCCTATGCCTATCATTCCTGGAATAGTTAGCGGACGATGAATATAATTAATCAATATTGTCACAAATGGCTCAAGAAATGTCAATAATATTAGTGGAATACTTTTCAATAAGAACCGATAGAGAGTTCTGATTCCCATCGAAATTGAGAGTGGAAGACTCTTCTTTAGAAAAATAAATGGCAACGTATAAATTAGTAAATATTTAACAAAATGATAACATATAATAATTGTTAATGATATAGTCCATAAGTTTAATTTAGAATAAGCAAAGAGCGATTTAAAACTGACAAAAATTAAGAATATATATTATCATCAATATTATTAATAAGACAAGATATTTTACCCCATAAGTCTTGAGAAGATTTTTCCAAGACTTTTTAGGGTATTTCGCTATCATTTCTACCAAGTGCCCATATATAATTAAATAAAAAAAGAAGGAAATGATCGAGTATAAAATAAACTGGATAAAAACCACATTCGTTTGAGTTAAGTTATCAACCACTGACCAACTTACTCGAATTCCAATCCCGCAAAAAGCCAATAATAAAATATAAAGTGCATAAGAATTTACAATAGTTATGGATTGTTTAAGGTATGTCATAGAGTTAAGGCCTGCGCCTTCAATTGAAAACCGAAAATGCTATTAATCAATGGTTTCACCAAGTGGTGTCACCAGAAACCCGGAGGTCATCGGCAGCAAGGAGCTCAGGAGCCCGCTGTCGTCGATGGAGGCGATGATTCGCAAGTCGCCCCCGGGTCCTTTGTCCCACAGCGCTTGATATTCAATCTGGTACACCGTGCCGCTTTTCCCAGTTTTCTCAATACACACTGGATTGGCGAGAAACTCCCGCAGCTCCTCCCGGGAGCGGGTTTTCAGGTCATCCAAAAAATCTTCCAACAGCCTTCTGGCTTCAACCTTATCCATCCAATTCTCCCGAATCCTTACAGTTCCTTCATCACCGCCGGCCACACCTCCCCCGCCGGACCAGGCAGAAAATAGTCGGTAAGATAGGGGGTCAGGTGGGTGGGTGCGGTGTTGCTCTCCACGATGATGGCGCCGCTGTGCTTGGCCGTCTGGGGAAGGGCATTGGCCGGGGCCACCTCCATGGAGGAGCCGATAATCAGCAAAAGATCGCAAGACACGGCCCAGGCGTTGGCTTGACGCATGGCCTGTTCAGGGATGGCCTCGCCGAAAAAAATCACATCCGGCTTGATCAGCCGGCCGCAGTAGCAATACAGGGGAGTCTGGTCGAAGTCCAGGGAGGCCCTGGGCCACTGGCCCTTGCATTTCATACACACGAACCGGTAGGCGTTGCCGTGGTATTCAATAACCTTTTTGCTGCCCGCGGCCTGGTGCAGATTGTCCACGTTCTGGGTGATGATCCCCAGGACCAGGCCCTGCTCTTCCAGTGCCGCCAAAGCGTAATGGGCCGGGTTGGGCCGGGCCCGGACCAGGATCCGGTCCATTTCCTTGAGCATGACCCAGACCTTGGCCGGGTTTCTCTCGAAAGCCGCAATGGTGGCATACTCCATGGGGTCGAAGCGCTCCCACAGGCCGCCTTTGCTCCTGAAATCAGGAATGCCTGACTCCACCGAGATGCCGGCGCCGGTGATGGCCAGGGCTTTCCGGCTTTTTTTGATAAGGGCAGCCAGGTCCTTGGGGTTGATTTCTTTCATGATGAAAGAACCCTTAAGCGATTACCTGCTCCGAGAACTTCAAGGTTCAAAGTTAAAATAAGGCATAGGGCGGGGACGCACCGCACATCCCGCCTTCGGGCGATCGGCCCACCAATATTGGCGCGGGGACGCTTGCCCTGCCAGATTTTCCCTGGTTTAGGTGTACAGCCCGAGGCTAATACTTAGCTGCGTAAGTTAACGCACCTTAAAAGCCGAAACGTTTCATGCCAAGATACCTTAAGTCCCTTTTTCTTAAAGGGGGATTTAGGGGCAATGCGGTTCACTTAAGCCAAGACAGATAAGGCAACGTTAATTTTTCTGTCATTCTGAGGAAGCCGCAGGCGACCGAAGAATCTCTAAAAGCGAGATGCTTCGCTGCGCTCAGCATGACAAAAAGCGAATAACATGTAGGGTGGGCTCTGCCCACCAGTTCCTAAAACTGCTTAAGTGAACAGCATTGGATTTAGGGGGATTATTAAGGGGTTATTCAAAATCCCCCCTACCCCCCTTTAGAAAAGGGGGGAATTATAAGTCCCGGTTGGTGTAGCGTCAATTTCTGCAACCAAGTACTAATGCCCAGCAACCCCGGCACTCATGGCGCTCCCTAAGTTTTCGCCCGCAGAGTCAAACTCTTCCTGATGTCCCTGATTCCCTGCCAAATCAGCACTGCCGCGAAAATCACCCGCAAGGCCGCCTCAGACAGCAATTGGGCCAGGGTGCCGCCGCCGAAGGTCCCCAGGATGATGCCTAGAATAAGGCCCGGGACCACGGCCGTGACCACATTGCCCAGGCGCCAGTGGGTGTAGGCCCCCACGCCCCCCGCCGGCACCATGGCCAGAAGAGAGCTGCCCTGGGCCATATGCTGAGTGAAACCCAGAAACAACACCATGGCCGGCACCATGATGGACCCGCCGCCCACCCCCATGAGACCCGCGAAAAAGCCGGAGACCACGCCGCTCGCCAAGAGAATGACTATGCGGAGCCAACCTTCAGCGGGCAGGGTCAACTGGGCGTATAAGGGTTTCATCAGGAGCAGGAGCGAGACAAAGATGACAAAGAAGCCGAAGGACATCTTCAGCTTCCATTCCGGCAGGGAGTTGGCGTACAGGGCCCCGAATCTGGCGGTGAGCATGGCGGTGGCCGCCAACAGAGCCGCGGCCATGGGGTCGACGTTGCCCTTGAGGGCATAGGTGACCGCGCCGGTGATCCCGGTAAACACCAGGGCCGCCAGGCTGGTGCCATGGGCCTGGTGTTGATTAAACCCGAAAAACCGCACCATGAGGGGGATCATCACCACGCCTCCCCCCAGCCCCACCAGGCCTCCAAAAGCGCCGGAAATCAAACCGATTAAAAAGCTCATAGGTATTGGGCTGTAAGCTGTAAGCTGTAGGCTTTAGACTTAAAAAAAATTTTCAAACCTAGGGTTTGGCTATCCAACGCATCCTATTTAATTGGGTTTGTCTTACTTATATAGCATGGCGCGTGAAACGCGCCTTACCTGTTCTCTTTAGCGTGGAGGTCCATTGTAGGGGCGCACCCATGTGTGCGCCCTCAGGGGCGGACACGCGGGTCCGCCCCTACAAGAGATTTCCATGTTCGGAGGCGTCCAAAGTTGGCCATAAAGGCTTTGCTCAAAGCTTATAGCTTATAGCTTATAGCTTATGGCTTACAGCCCTATCCCCCCTACCCTCACCCGGGCGTCCAGGGCCACGAGGCCCGTCTCCCCCGGAAAAACCCGCACCGGGTTCAAATCCACTTCCTGAATTTGGGGGAACCGTTCCATGAGGTGGGACAACACCGACAGAGCCCGGCTGAGGGCGTCCAGGTCCGCAGGCGGGCGGCCCCGCACCCCTGCCAGTATCCGCCCGAATTTCGTCTCCAGGATCTGCCGCCGGGCCTCCCGGGGGCTGATGGGCGCCACTCTCAGGGCCACGTCCTCCAGAATCTCGGTCCAGATGCCGCCGGCGCCGCAGACCACCAGCGGCCCGAAGGCCTCATCCCGGCGGCCGCCCAGGAGGATTTCCTCGCCGCCGGCCACCTGCTTCATGACCAGCACTTCCCAGACCTCGCCGCCGGGAAGCTGCCCGACGGCCAGGTCGGCCAGTTGGCGGAAGCCAGCCGCCACACCGGGATGATCCTGCAGATTGAGGAGCACCCCGCCCACCTCGGTTTTATGCACCATGGACGGGGCGGACAGCTTCAATACCACGGGAAAGCCCACGGTGGACGCAGCCTTGAGGGCCTCATCCGCAGTGGCAGCCATTTTCCAGGGAGCCACCGGAATACCCGCGGCCGCCATCAACGACAAAGCCTGGGGCATGGGGAGAAAACCCCCGCCAGCCGCAAAGGTAAGCAGTCCGGCAACCTTCTCGGAGTCGAACTGAGGTCTGTCAACCGTGGGGTCGTCCGGGGCGGGCCTCAACGCGAAGTCCCGGCTGTAGCCCAGGGCCCGCACCCCGTCCCCGGGGAAGTGGAACACCGGCGCCCCCAAATCATCCCGGATGAAGTCCTCCTCCTCCAAACTGGCGCAAACGCTGATGGCCAGGGGTTTACCGCTGGACCGGGACACCTCAATGAAATGCTTGAGCATTTCCCGGGCTTGCTCCCGCTCCGGGTCATACACCGGCCCGTAGTTCAGCAGAACCGCATCCACATCGGGATTTTTGCAGACGTCGTCCATCACCCGGGAATACACCTGGAAGTCAAAAATATCCCCCAGGTCAATGGGATTGCCGGGCTTGATAATTTGGGCCCGGGAACTGGTCAGGATGAAGTCGGCCAGGTCCGGGGCCAGGGGCGGGAGCATGAAGCCGTTGCGCTTGCTGGCGTAAGCCGCCACCACCGCCTCGCCGCCGCTCCGGGAAAGAATCACCAGGCGGTTGCCCTTGACCTTGGGTTGGCCCGCCAGCTTGGCGGCATTAAGAAAATCGCTTTGGCGCAGCACCCGGAACATGTTCCCCTGACGGCAGGCCGCGTCCACCACTTTTTCGTCCGTGGCCAAAGACGCAGTGTGGGACATGGCGATGCTCGAGGTTTCGGAAACCACATTAGGCATCTGGAGAAAAATGGGCTTGGCGGCTTTTTTCGCCACCTCCAGCAATTCCCGCCCGTCCTCCAGGCCCTCGAGATACAGATAAATCATCTCGGTCCCCGGATCCTCCAGGAAATAGGCCAGGGCCTCATTTTCTTTGACGTTCAGCTTGTTGCCCAGGCTGAGGAATTTGTTCAGACCCAGGCCCTCTTTGGTCATCCAGGCAATGACGTGCATGCCTACTCCGCCGCTTTGGGCGATGACCGAAATATTGCCCCGCCGGGGCGTGGGATTGATCTGGGAAAAAGGCAAAGACAGGCCGATTTCCATGTTGATGAGGCCCAGACCGTTGGGGCCGATGAGCCTGAGGTTATAGTGCTTGATGAGGCGGACGATCTCCTCTTCCAGGGCCCGGCCCTGCTCCCCCAATTCCGAAAACCCCCCGGACTCCACCACCACCCGGGTGATGCCCAACTCGCCGCAATCCGCCACCACCTGGGGCACAAACCGGGCCGGGGTGAGGACTGCGGCCAGGTCCACCTTTTCGGGCACTTCCCGGAGATGTTTGTAAATGGGGAGGCCGTAGACCGAGCCGCCTCTGGGCCCCACCGGATAGATTATGCCCTTATAGCCGGACTCCCTCATATTCAGGATAATGCCCCGGCCCAGGTTGGTGGGATTTTCCGAGACGCCCACCACCGCCACCTTTTGGGGATAATAGAATTTCTGCATCGCGTTTTCCGTATATGAATGAGCTGGTAAAAAAATATGACTGCAAGGCTTAGCCTGCGCCAATGGGTTAAGTCAGACCCGGCAATGGTTGGCCCTTCCAACGGGAAAAAATCGGGGGGCGGGTCAGGGGAACCAATCCCGCCTTTCGTCTGACCGCGCCCCGGCAATTCTGCACCTCAAGGATTGGCCCAGGGTGGGCGGGCGCCCGTGCAATTCTCTGCATACCATATCCCACAGCCGCCCCGAGGGAAAGGAAAAGAAGTGAATCATATTAAGGTGCCATCAAACAAGTAATATTTCTGTAGGGGCACGGCTTGCCGTGCCCAAACGCAGGCTAAACCTTTATGGCCCGATTGGGCCACCCCCGATGATGAAAATCTGTTGTAGGGGCGACGCATGCGTCGCCCCTACGGGGGATTTTCACGGTAAAGCCTCCCGGCCACATTATATAACCTCTATAAGCCCAACTTGGAATCACAGGTTATCTTTTCTCAGGATAGGCTTATGAGTATAGTAGTATAACAGATTGATTTTCCAGCCCTGGTTGGCGGATATGCGTTTAGAATCGGGCAGCCGGTCTGGCAGAGGAAGCGCCATCCCGAGGTGAACCATGCTCTATGAACGTTGTGAGGAAGTAAACCAGGAGTTCTGGCAGGAACTTGCGCAACTTTCCCCTGCAGAAGTGGCCCGGCGCACCGGCGCGGCTTTCGGCCAGAGGGCCTACCGCCTGCCCTTCCTGAACCGCATCATCCACGTTGATTTAGGTAAGAGGACCATAAAATCCGAGGGGGCCGGGGCCCGGGAGCCGGATTTCCGGTTATGCCTCACCACCCTGCTCTATCTTGGCCGGGTGGACCCTGCCGCGCTGGGGCCTTTGGTGAGCCCCCAGGAACTCACCGGCGGCGCCACCTTCTTCATGGAGCGGGGCCCCCATGCCCTGCCCCACCAACCCCTGGTGGAGCGCTTCGGCCATGACCGGGAGGGGTTTCTCCGGGCGGGAGAGCTGTTGGGGGGCGAACCCAGGGCCGCGGCGGACGCCGCCCTGTCCTTCCAGGTTTTTCCGGGGCTGGCCGCAGAGGTGCTTCTCTGGCTGGCGGATGAGGAATTTCCGGCCCAGGTGTCCTTCCGGGCGCCCGTGTCTCTGGAACGGGTCTGGCACCTGGACGCGGTGCTGGCCCTCTTGCAGCTTCTCACCAGGGAGATTCTGGCCGCAGCAGCCTGACCCCTTTGACCCTGTGTTGTTTTTGGGGGGATTTCAAAAGCAGGCCTGGACACCCGCCCCGCGACAGCTAACCCGTCTGCTCAAAGTTCTTTCCTTTTATCCCCTCTCCACCCAATGGGGGGAGAGGGTGAGGGTGAGGGGGATAGAGAAAACTCTAAGCAATCAATATAGCGCGTCGGGGTCTTGGGGCCTTAGCAAGAAACGAGGCAGATTTCCCGGAAAAGACTGATGACGATGTGCAGTCTAACGGTGACACAGGCTTTCCAGCCTGCGCAGGCACAGGCTGAATCCTATGGCTACAAAAAATTGCTTTTCGAATGCAACTCGGTATGAGACAAGACAAGAGGACTCCGCGCCCTTGCCAAACCAGGGGGAAGTCGCTAAAATAACCTATTCGGCCGGCATAGCTCAGTGGTAGAGCAGCTGATTCGTAATCAGCAGGCCCGGGGTTCGAATCCCCGTGCCGGCTCCAGGGAAATCAAGGGGTTAGCTGATGAGGCTGGCCCCCTTTTTTTCTGGGGTCCCAAAGGGCGGAGCATTATTGGGCCTGTTGCGGCCATGGGAAGACCTTGTTCCTGCTGCTGCCCGTCCCGCCTGGGTTCGCCCAGGCTTAGCCCGGATGATTCACCAAGTTGCAAAGAACTTGGTGGCACAGGCTTTCCAGCCTGTGCTAAAAAACACTCGGTTTTTTCGGCCGATTGCCAATAATAAAATATTTCGGGTAGTTAACGCATATTTTGAAATCTTCATGAATAAAGGGGCGTAGTCTTGCGGCGGCGCCGAAATCTTGACGGACACCTCTGCCCAGCCCCACCTTTTGCTTGAATCATAGAGATGATGTGCTATTCTCTTGAAGAAATAGCGAAGCCCCTTTTCGCAGTGCAGTCCTGTGGGTAATCTCACGTCATTCCAGACAAGGCAGGAAACATGAAGCGCCACATCTATTTGCGGATGAAATCGGTGACCGAGGCCAGGGACATTTTTCTGTCCCGTTTTGATCTTAAAGCAATGCTGCCGCCGGAGGAGATAGCCACCGTGGCGGCCAGGGGGCGGGTGACCGCGGCGCCGGTGTGGGCCAGACGGTCCTCCCCGGCTACTCACCAAGCCGCCATGGACGGCTTCGCGGTGTTGGCCGCCGCCACTTTTGGGGTCACCGCCGATCAGCCCAAGCACCTGAAAATAGGGAAGGAAGCCTACCCCATCAATACAGGCCACACCATGCCCCCGGAGACGGATGCCGTCATTATGGTGGAAAATGTCCCCAACCCGGAAGCTGACCCCATCACCATAGAGGCCCCGGTGTTCCCCTGGCACAACGTCCGCCGCATCGGCGAGGATCTGGTGGCCGGGGAAATGGTCCTGCCGGAGGGGGTGGAGATTTCTCCCTGGGACCAGGGGGCGCTTTTGGCCGCAGGGGTCACCCGCCTGGCTGTGCGGCGTCTTCCCCAAGTGACCATTATTCCCACCGGTTCCGAGCTGGTCCCCGCGGCCGATCTGGACCGGGACCTGCCCGCGGATCGCCTTCCCGAATTCAACTCCGTTATTCTGGCGGGACTGGTGGCCGAGGCGGGAGGGCTGCCCCAGGTAAACGCCATCGTTCCCGATGACGCAACCTCCTTGAGCGCGGCCCTGAAAGAGGCCTTGGCCGCAGCCGATGTGGTGATTATTAACGCCGGCTCCTCGGCGGGCACCGAGGATTACACCTACCAGGCGGTGTCCAACCTGGGCGAGGTCCTGGTGCACGGCGTCTCCATGATGCCCGGCAAACCCACCCTCCTGGGGGTGGTCCACGGCAAGCCGGTCATCGGCAATCCGGGGTATCCCGTGTCTGCGGTTCTGTCCTTTGAGCAGTTTGTCGCACCTTTGCTGGCCGGCATGGTGGGGAAGCGCATCCCGCCCCGCCCCGCCCTGACGGTCTATCCGGCCCAAAACCTGCCCAGTAAGCCCGGCCTCACCGAATTCATCCGGGTGACCCTGGGGCGGGTGGGCGAGAAGGTCATTGCCACCCCTTTGCCCCGGGGCGCGGGCACCATCACGTCACTGGTCAAGGCCGATGGGCTTTTGGTGGTGCCGGCCTTGAGCGAGGGCCTGGAAGAGAACCGGCCGGTAACGGCCGAACTCCTGGTCCGCCCGGAGGATATTGACGGCACCCTGGTGGTTTTGGGGAGCCATGACAACACCATTGATCTGTTGGCCACCCTCCTGAAGCGGCAGGACCCTCGCTTACGTCTGTCCTCCGGCCATGTGGGCAGCCAGGGGGGCCTCATGGCTCTTCGCCAGGGGCGGGCGCATCTGGGGGGCAGCCACCTTTTCGACCCGGAAACCAATACTTACAACGTCCCCTATATCAAGCGGCTTCTGCCTGGAGTCCCCCTCAAGCTCATTAACCTGGCCTGGCGGGAGCAAGGCCTCATGGTGGCCCGGGGCAATCCCAAAAATATCCGCACCATCAAAGACCTGGTGCGTCCGGAAGTGCGCTTTATCAACCGGCAGCGGGGCGCGGGCACCCGGCTCCTGCTGGATTACCTCCTCAAGGAACACGGCCTGGAAGCCGCCATGGTGCAGGGCTACGACCGGGAAGAATACACCCATATGGCGGTGGCGGTGAATGTCCTGTCCGGCACCGCGGATGTGGGGCTGGGTATTTTGGCCGCGGCCAAGGCCCTGGGGCTGGATTTCATTCCCCTGACCCCGGAGCGCTATGACCTGGTGGTGCCGGCAACGACCTTCGAGGACCTGCGCTTCCAAACCCTCCTCGAAGTCATCCGCTCAGCGGCATTCAAGGAGGCTGCCGCGGCCCTGGGCGGCTATGATCTGAAGGACTGCGGCGCCATCCTCTGGGAACAATAAGGGGAGCTTCTATCTAAGGTCTCCCGCCCTGTCGGCGTCCGGCTGCCGTAGCGCCGTCGCCTGGCCCTATCCCGGCAACCGGTTGCTTGCTTATGAATAATAGTATTTACTATTTGCTATATTTTTAATAGAATATCCCGCATCCATGAAAATGCCGCGTTCCGATGCAAGCGGCAAAAGGATAAGTGGCGCGTTAGTCGTTATACTTTACAAAGAATAGCCAGGTTGCTGGTGCACAAAAGCCCTGAGGATAGAGGAGAGAAACCTGCATGTCCCTACCCAAACTGACCATTGATGGACAAACCCCGGAATTCGAGGCCGGCATGACTATCCTGGAAGTGGCCCGCCAAGCCGGCATCTACACCATCCCTACCCTGTGCTGGCTCAAAGACACCACCCTCACGGGCTCCTGCCGCCTGTGCATGGTGGAGGTGGAAGGCGCCCGCACCCTGTTGCCGGCCTGCGCCACCCAGGCCGCGAACGGCATGGTCGTCAAGACCGAGTCGCCGCGTATCGACGGCGCTCGCCAGACGGTCATCGAGTTGCTGTTGGCGTCCGGCAACCACAACTGCCTGATTTGCGAGGCCAACGGCGTTTGTGAACTCCAGGCCCTGGCCTATCGCTACAAGGTGCCCACGCCGGCCTTTGTGGAGCCCCTCCCTGCCAGCTATTACTATGAAGACGACAACAAGCTCATCACCCGGGATTTTTCCAAGTGCGTCATGTGCGGCCGCTGCGTTAGGGCCTGCAATGAAGTGCAGGTGAACCAGGCCATCAGCATCGGCTACCGGGGCTCCCACAATAAGATTGTGGCCGTGGCCGACCGTGCTTTGAAAGACTCGGACTGCGTCTTCTGCGGTGAATGTGTGCAGTCCTGCCCGGTGGGGGCCCTCACCGAAACCAAGGCCCGGGGCCTGGCGCGCTCCTGGGAGACCCGCAAGGTGCGCACCACCTGCCCCTATTGCGGGGTGGGCTGCCAGTTGTGGGTCCACGTCAAGGGCAGCAGGATCGTCAAGGTTACCGGGGTGAAAGGCGCGCAGCCCAATCAGGGGCGGCTGTGCGTCAAGGGCCGCTTCGGCTACGATTTCATCCATTCGCCGGAGCGCCTCACCATGCCTCTCATCAAGGAAAACGGGGCCTTTCGGGAAGCCTCCTGGGATGAGGCCCTGGACCTGGTAGCCGGCAAGATTAAAGAGGTCAAGGAGAAGTACGGGCCGGACGCCCTGGCCGGGGTGAGCTGCGCCCGCAGCATCAACGAAGACTCCTACAACATGCAGAAACTTTTCCGCGCGGTGATCGGCACCAACAACATCGATCACTGCGCCCGAACCTGACACGCCCCCACCGTCGCCGGGCTGGCGACTGCATTCGGTTCCGGGGCTATGACCAATTCTTTTGCGGACTTTGCCAAGGCCAAGATGTTCTTCGTCATCGGCTCCAACATGACGGAGGCCCACCCTGTGGCCGCCACCTTTGTGAAGAATGCCGTGCGGAAGGGGGCCAAGCTCATTGTCGCCGACCCCCGGCGCACCGGCTTGGCGGATTTTGCGGACCTGCACGTGCCCATCAAGGTGGGCTCCGATGTGGCCTTCCTGAACGGCCTCATGCACGTCATCATCACCGAAGGGCTCTATGACCAGAAGTACGTGGAATCCTGCTGCACCGGCTTTGAGGATTTCAAAGCCAAGGTTCTGGAATATCCCCCTGAGCGGGTGGCGCCCATCGCCGGACTGGACGCCAACCTCATCAAGCGGGTGGCCCGGGAACTGGCCGCCGTCAATCCCCTGATGCTGATCTACACCCTGGGCATCACGGAACATACCTGCGGGGTCAACAACGTGCTCTCCTGCGCCAACCTGCAGATGCTCCTGGGGAACGTGGGTTTCGAGTGCGGCGGCGTCAACCCCCTGCGGGGGCAAAACAACGTCCAGGGGGCCTGTGACATGGGGGCCCTCCCCAATGTCTTCCCCGGTTACCAGCGGGTGAACGACCCCGCGGCCCGGACCAAGTTCGAAACGGCCTGGGGGGTGAAGCTCCCGGAAAACATGGGCCTCATGATCCCCCAGATGATGGACGGCGTCAAGGACGGCAAAATCAAGCTGTTTTATGTCTTCGGGGAGAACCTGGCCAACACCGAGCCGGATATCGCCCACGTGGAGCGCTGTCTGGAGGCGACCGAATTCATGGTTTGCCACGACATCTTTCCCACCGAGACCACCCGTTTCGCGGACGTCATTTTCCCGGCCGCGGCCTGGTGCGAAGACGACGGCACCTTCAGCAACAGCGAACGGCGGGTGAATCGGGTGCGCAAGGTGGTCCAGGCCCCCGGCCAGGCCCGCCCCAACTGGTGGATTTTCCGGGAGCTGGCCAAACGCCTGGGACAGGAATGGACCTCCCAAAGCGCCCAGGATATCTGGGACAATGAAGTGTCTCACCTGGCGCCCCAGTTGGTGGGTGTGAAATATGCCCGACTTGAAAACGACGGTCTGCAGTGGCCGGTGCCTGACTGCGATCATCCGGGCACCTGCACCCTGCACAAGGACGGCTGCTTCACCTGCGGCCAGGGGCGCTTCACCCCGGTGGAGTGGACGCCGCCCGCGGAAGTGCCGGACGCGGACTATCCCATGGTGTTGAGCACCGGCCGCCGCCTCTACCAATACCACACCCGCACCCAGACCGGCCGCTCGGAGGGTCTGAACGACCGCCTGGGCGAAGAAACCGCGGACATCTCGCTGGAAGACGCAACGGCCCTGGGGATTGCAGACGGTCAACCGGTGAAGGTGTCTTCCCGCCGGGGCCAGGTGGTGGTGAAGGCCAAGGTGACCCACCGGGTGCCCAAAGGCGTGGTGTGGATGGCCTTCCATTTCCGGGAGGGCAATGCCAACTGGCTCACCAACCCGGTGTTTGACCCCGTTTCCCTGACCGCGGAATACAAGGCCTGTGCGGTGCGGCTGGAAAAGGCCTGAGGATTGGCTTACAATAAAAAGGGGTAGGCTGGAAAGCCTGCCCCTTTTCGGCAGGGGCGACACTATCCCCAGCATCTCCAGCTCCCTCCGGATTACGGCTAGGCACGCCGTGGTGTAGTGACTACTTTTCTTTGAAAAACCTATGCAGATCGGCCCCTATACCTTTGACGAATTTCTCTCCCTGGTGGAATCTTTTCACGGCAGCGCCGCTCCGGGGGTGGTCCTGGGCGGTATCATGGTGGATTTGGCGAAAAGCCGCCTGCCGGAGGGCATCCTTTACGATGCCCTGGCGGAAACCCGGGCCTGCCTGCCGGACGCGGTGCAGCTCCTCACCCCTTGCACCATGGGCAACGGCTGGCTCAAGGTCGTCAACCTGGGCCGCTTCGCCCTGAGCCTCTATGACAAATACACGGGCGCCGGCGTCAGAGTGGCTCTCGATCCGGCCCGGCTGGAAAAATATCCTGAAATCGCCGCCTGGTATCTCAAGCTCAAACCCAAACGCCAACAGGACAAGGACCTGCTCCTAGCCCAAATCCGGGAGGCTGGTTCCCAAATCCTCACTTGGGAGCAGGTCCAGGTACGCCCACAATTTCTGGGGAAAAAGAGCCGGGGGCGCATGGCCCTCTGCCCCCTGTGCCGGGAGGGTTATCCGGCCCAGGACGGCGGCATCTGCCGGGGCTGCCAGGGAGAAGCGCCCTTCTGCGACCCGGAAGAAGGCCCTGATAAGACGCGGCCCGACGGCCCCGCCCTTGAGCCCGTGTCCCTGGACCAGGCCCTCGGCCGCCGGGTGCTCCACGACATGACCCAGATCATCCCCGGGGTGAGCAAGGGCCCGGCCTTTCAGAAGGACCAGGTCATCACCGTGGGCGATTTGTGCCGCTTGCAGCAGATGGGCCGCCAGCGCCTTTATGTGGCCCAGGACGATCAGGTGGGCCCTGAGTGGGTCCATGAAGACGAGGCTGCGCTGGCCTTTGCCAAAGCCCTGGCCGGAGACGGGGTCACCTTGGCGGAACCGCCCAGGGAGGGCAAGGTTAACCTGGTGGCCGCCCGGGATGGCCTCCTGCTGGTGGACCAGGAGCGCCTGGAGGCCTTTAACCTGGTGCCCGGGGTCATGTGCGCCTGCCGGCAAAGTTTTTCCGTGCTGCCCCAGGGCCGCCTCCTGGGGGGCACCCGGGCCATCCCTTTGTTTTTGCCTCGCACCGATTTTCAAAAAGCCCTGTCTATTCTGAGCGACGGCCCCGTGTTCAGCGTTTTGCCCTTGCGCCAGCCCCGGGTGGGCATCCTGGTCACCGGCACCGAGGTGTTCATGGGGGTGGTGGAGGACAAGTTTGTTCCCATTATCACCACTAAAGTAGAGCACTACGGCGGGCAGGTGCTGAAGTCCCTCATCGTGCCGGATGACTGCCGGGCCATCAGCGACGGGGTGCGGGAGCTCCTGGATGCCGGCATTGACCTTTTGGTGACCACGGCGGGGTTGTCGGTGGACCCCGATGACGTCACCCGCCAGGGGTTGGTGGACGCCGGGGCCGGCGATTTGCTCTATGGCGCCCCCATTTTGCCCGGGGCCATGACCCTTCTGGCCCGCATCGGACCGGTCCAGGTCATGGGGGTGCCGGCCTGCGCCCTCTATTTCAAGACCACGAGCTTCGATCTTCTCTTGCCCCGGCTGCTGGCCGGTCTGACCATCACCCGGCGGGACCTGGCCCGCCTGGCCAACGGCGCTTTCTGCCTGGAATGCAAGGTCTGCACCTTTCCCCAGAAATGCCCGTTCGGCAAGTAAGAGGAAACCACTTCATTACTTGAGGATGATGACAATGGGCTTGAGCACGGCAGGGCCCCCCGAAAGGAGACAAGCCATGCAGACAGGCAGCGGCATGGTTTTGAAAGGCAGGGTGGTGGAGATTGAAAAAGGCATGGGGATGTCCAGGGTCAAGGTGGCTGTCGGCAACCTTGGCATAATCATCGTGCTGGTCAGCGAAGCGGCCATGGAAGAGCTGGCAGCCGGAGTCGGCGATGAACTGGAGGTTTTCAAGGTCATGGCTGCCGGAGATTTGCATTGATTTTTCCTGAAATGACGATAGGATAACGGGGCTTGGACCCTGAAATCTACGAGGGCGGACAATTATGGCCGGGAGAAAAATCTTCAGCGTGTGCGGCATGTGCACCGTGCGTTGTCCCATCCAGGCCGAGGTGACCGGCGACAAGATTGATTTTTTACAGGGCAACCCCAACATTGCCGGGCTCGAAGGGGGGCTCTGCGCCCGGGGCAGCGCCGGCCTGGCCCTCATCAACGATGATGAACGGCCCCAGTACCCCATGATCCGGACCGGGGAGCGGGGCGAAGGCAAATGGCGCCGGGTGAGCTGGGACGAAGCCCTGGATTATACGGCGGCGCGCCTGAAGGACATCATGGCCCAATACGGCCCCCGAGCCGTCCTCTTTTCGGACCGGGGCGGCCCCTTCCGGGACCTGCACCAGGCCTTTGTCCGGGGTCTGGGGTCTCCCAACTACTCCAATCATGACAGCTCCTGCGCCAGAAACGTCATGCACGCGGCCCAGTCCGTGTTCGGCTTCGGCCGCAAGGACCTGGTCTATGATTTGAAAAACGCCCGCCACGTGGTCCTGCAGACCCGCAATATCTTTGAGTCCATCAATGTGAAGGAAGCCAACGACCTGATGACGGCCATGTCCAATGGCTGCAAACTCACGGTCATCGATATCCGGGCCAATCTTTCCGCCATGAAGGCCGACCGCTTTTTGATGGTGCGCCCCGGCACGGATTACGCCTTCAACCTGGCGGTGATCCGGGAGCTGTTGGACAAAAAGCTGCACGACATGGAATTCACCCACATGTATGTCAAGGACCTGAAAGCCTTGCAGGCCTTGGTGGAACCCTGCACGCCGGAATGGGCCGCAGCCGAAACCGGGGTCGAAGCCGAAGCCCTTGTGGACTTCGTCAAAGACCTGGCCGCAGCCAAACCCGCAGTCATCTGGCACCCCGGCTGGATGACCGCCCGGTATCAGGATTCCTTCTACGTGTCCCGCTCCATCTATATCATCAATGCCCTCCTGGGGGCCATCGGCGCCAAGGGCGGCCTGCCCCTGGCCAACAAACCCGGGGACGTGGGCCGCAAGGGTCTCAAAAAACTGGCGGACCTGGCGCCCAAACCCAAAGAGCCCCGGGCAGACGGGGTGGGCTGGCGCTACGCCCATTTTGATGCCGGCCCTGGCCTTTTGCACCTGGCCTTTAAAGCCATGGAGACCGAAGACCCTTACCCGCTGAAGGCTTACATCGCCTACCGCCACGACCCCCTTATGGGCTACCCGGAGCCGGAACGTCTGAAACAGATATTATCCAGAGTGGATCTCCTGGTGTCGGTGACCTTCAGCTGGTCGGACACCGCCTGGTTTTCCGACGTCATCCTGCCCCTTTCCCCCTATCTCGAAAGGGAAAGCATCCTGGCCGCCAAAAACGGCCTCAAGCCTTTCTTTTTCATCCGCCAGCGGGTAGTGCCGCCCCGGTATGACACCCGGGCTGATTGGGAAATCCTCTGCGGGCTGGCCAAGCGGCTGGGCATCGAGCCCCTGGCCTTCAACTCCATTGAGGACATTTGGAACTACCAGTTGGAAGGCACCGGCGTGACCATAAAAGACTTCGAGGCCACCGGCATAGTTTCCCTTGCTGATCAAGCTGTTTACCAGCCCCGGGAGACCCTGAAGTTTAAAACCCCCACCGGCAAGATTGAAATGCTCTCCAACAGTTGGGAAAATCAGGGGATTTCTTCACTAAAGAATTATGAATCCCCGGCCCGGCCCGAACCCGGAACTTTCCGCCTCACCTTCGGCCGCTGTCCGGTGCACACCCAGGGGCACACGGTCAACAATACCCTCCTGAATGAACTCATGCCAGAAAACGTTTTGTGGATCAACGACCAGGAGGCAGCCAAACTGGGCATCAAGGAAGGCGATTCTGTGGAGGTGAGCAGCAACGGCCATGCGGGCCGCCTCAAGGCCAAGGTGACCTCCCTGATTCACCCCGAGGCCGTTTTCATGGTCCACGGCTTCGGCCATACCCTGCCGGTGGAAAGCCGGGCCAAGGGACGGGGAGTAGCGGACAACGCCCTGATGCCCGGCGGCCTGGAGAAATGGGATCGGGCCGGCGGCGGGCTGGCCCTGCAGGAGCATTTCGTCAAGGTGGTAAAATCTCCTTCCTGACAACCAGACGTGCCCTCACACCTAAGCTAAGACGAGCCTGCTAAGACATTAGCAGGCTTTTTCATTTCCGGCCTGCTCGGCCCCCGGCCGCGAGAAAACCATGGTGGCCAGGGTGTGGATTTATTGTCTTGAGGAAAGGCACAGGGCTGAGATGCCCGCCCAGGAAGAGTGGAAAAGAGGCCGCCCCCCATTTTCTCAAAAACTTTCACCAAATCGCGGCAGCCGTGGCATAATGCCCTGATGCGAATCGCCTGCACTCCATCGTCCGCGCAAGCCGCGCAACTTCTCAGGAGGGACTGGAAGGTGGATTTAGGGAGGACGCCAGTCAGGATGACCAGGATGATGGCCGGGGCGCTGGCTATTCTGGCTCTCTCGGCGACTGTGGTCCTCGCCGGGTTAAATGAGGATTTGCTGGAGGCGGCATATTATGGCGATCTGTCTGAGGTCAAACGGCTTCTCGCCGCGGGCGCCGAGGTCAATGCCAAGGACAAAAACCACATGACCCCCTTGATGGCCGCCTCCCTGAGGGGGAACCGGGAGGTCGTCAAGGTGCTCCTGGCCAGGGGCGCCGAGATCGATAAACCCACCACCGACGGCCAAACTGCTTTGATGTATGCCGCCATCAAGGGTGATCCGGAGGTCGTGGGCCTGCTTCTCGCCAGGGGCGCTCGGGTCAACTCCCGGGACAAGAACGGTAAAACCGCGCTGATTTTTGCCACCCTCCTGAAACATCCGGAGGTGAGAGCGTTGCTCCTGGAGGCGGAGGCAAAATGATGGGCGCCGGCATAAATCCCTGCTGAGACTTGACGCCTCCCCTTCAAACCTACCTTAAGGAACTCCAAAAATCCGGCCCCCCGGCGCAACCGTCCCGTAGGTCGCCTATACCCCCGGCCCCAAAGCCAATCCTTATTACTCGGAGCGGATAAGAGGTTAATGGTCCCCTCTCCCTCTTAGCGTGTCCCGGATATTCCTCTCCATTTCGAGGACTTCTGAGATTTTTCCATCCCGTCGCGCCCTCAGCATGATGGTTTTTCGAACTTTCCCAGAGGTCTCTGATATGGAAATCAGAAAAGAATTTGTATTTTCTTTCTGAATGTCTTTAACCCTGGTAAAATTGCCCCAATAATCCCCCTAGAGGAAAGGAAGTCGTAAGAGATGTTCAAGGAAGAACGAACCGAGAGCTTATTCGCCTGGAGCATGCTGGGCGATATCACCGAAGGCCGGCCGAATCTCGGCCCCATGGTGAACGTGGCCGTGTACCGCCTGATGCAGTTCACCCTGCGCGATATTCTCGTCCGGGACTTCGGGGTCGAAAACACCGACCGCATCTTTTTTGAGGCCGGGAAAAAGGCCGGTGAAGAGTACTGCCACAACGTGCTCACCGAGAAAAGCGATTTGACCAGCTTTTTAGCCGATATCCAGCGCACCATGAAGGACCTGGGCATCGGTATTTTCCGGGTGGAATCGGCCGATTATGAGCAGGGCGCTTTCGTGGTGACGGTAGCCGAGGACCTTGATTGTTCAGGCATTCCCGTGTGCGCCGAGGAGGTCTGCACGTATGACGAGGGCTTCATCGCCGGCCTGCTGCTCGCTTACACCGGCAAGGACTTTGCCGTCAAGGAAGTGGACTGCTGGGGTTCGGGAGGACGGGTCTGTCGTTTCACCGTAGCCCCCAAATGAGGCCGCCGGATGCTCTCCGTTGAAGAAGAACTCATAGACCGAATCACCGCAGCCTTTCATTACCTCCGCACCGGGAAAGTCCCGCCGCCCATCCCCATACCGGAAGACCAGCCGGATAACGAGGTGCGGCAGCTCATCACCTATGTGAACCGTTTCCTGGTTGAGTTCGCCACCCTCACCGAGGCCACGGCCCAGATCGCCCAAGGCGAGCTGAAAACCCGCCCGGTGATCGGCGGCATGGCTGTAGTTCATAGTTTTAAGGCCCTCCAATCAAACTTGCGGCACCTCACCTGGAAGACCCAGCAGGTCGCAGGCGGGGATCTGGAGCAGCAGGTTGATTTCATGGGGGATTTCTCTGCGGCTTTCAACAGCATGACCCGGCAGCTCAAGGAGTCCCGAGAGCAACTGGTGGATCTGAACAAGGAACTCGAGCGCCGCAACCGGTTCATCCGGGAGACCTTCGGCCGCTACACCAGCGACGACATCGTGGGCGTGCTCCTGGATGTGCCGGAAGGGCTGAAACTGGGCGGGGAAAAACGGGAGATTACCTTGCTCATGTCCGATCTGCGCGGCTTCACGGCCCTGGTGGAACGGCTTGAGCCCACGGTGGTGGTGGCCCTGCTGAATCATTACCTCTCGGCCATGGTGGAGATCATCCACGGCAACAGCGGCACCATTGACGAGATTATCGGGGACGCGATTTTCGTGCTGTTTGGGGCTCCCCTGGCCATGGCTGACTCGCCCCGGCGCGCGGTGCGTTGCGCTCTGGAGATGCAACAGGCCATGGCCGGGGTGAATGAATACAACCGTCAGCAAGGCTGGCCTGAAATCGAGATGGGCATGGCGCTGCATACCGGGGAGGTGGTGGTGGGGAACATCGGCTCCACCAAGCGCTCGAAATACGGAGTCGTGGGACAGGCGGTCAACCTGACCGCCCGCATCGAGAGCTTCACGGTGGGCGGTCAGGTGCTGGTCTCCCCTGCCCTGATCCGAGCCGCCGGTCAGGGGCTCATCCTCGGCGACGAGGTCGAAGTCCGGGCCAAGGGCATGCAGGAACCCCTGTTATGCCGGGACCTATTGGGCCACGAGGACCACCCGGACCTCTCCCTGACCAAGGAAGACTTGAGCTTTATCACCCTGGCCGAACCGGTGCCTTTCGCCTATGCCAGATTGAGCGGCAAGCATCTTAAGGACCAGATGCAGCCCGGCGTCCTGGTCTCATTGTCCCGGCAGCGGGCGGTCATCGAGGTCACGGAGACGCTGCCGCCGCACACCAACATTATGCTGCGTTTGCCGGCGGAGGTTGGGGAGGGGGAGTCACAGGAGGGGTACGCCAAAGTGACGCACCCCCATGATGATACGGAAAACCGCTATGTTATTCACTTCACCTCGGTCTCGCCCCGGCTCCAGACCCGGTTGCAGCGGCTGCTGACCCAAGGAAAAAAGACTTGAGACCCGAGGGAAGCCATGACCTTTGGCGATATTACTTCATGGCCTTCTTGATTTTTGCCAAGCCCTCATTGGCGCTGTCAAACTCGGCGATGTGCACCCACAGCACCTTGCCGCTCTTGTCCACCAGCATGGTTACCGGGTAATGGCGGTAGTTCATGGCCTTGCTCAGCTTCCAGTCCACATCCGGGACCACGGCAAAGGGAACTTTGTGAACCTTCTTCCACATGGCGGCCACAGATTTATCCTGCCCCTGGGCTGCAGCCACGATTTTGATCTTGTCCTTTAAGTTGGGGTCGCTTGCCACCTTGCTGTACAGCGTGTTTAGCACAGGAGCCTGTGCCAGACAGTGCGGTCAAGTGCTTTTCAAGGATTCGATGATGACGTAGGGGGCCTTAATATCGTTCAGGGTGAAATCCGCCTGGCCAGGCAGGCCGAGGTAAGCGGCGTCTTCAGCGGTGATGGGGGCTGAGAAGCACACATTGCCGATATTGAGCCCCACCTTGGGTTCGGCCTCGGCGGCCACCAGGGCGGGGCGGCACAGCATCAAGATCCCAAGAATAGTTGCCAGAACCAACGAGAACCTTCTTTGCTTCATCGGGTCTCCTTTCCGGATGAGATTTTCTGTCATGATAAATGAACAGGGTTCGGAGGGCAAAGGCTTTTGGGTCAGCACTGAGTTCAATGCCGGCGGCGGCCGCACAATTCGGAGATGGTCACCATGGCGTAGCCGGCCTTTTTGAGGGCCGGCAGGATGATCTCCAGGGCCTCCACCGTGGCCCGGCGGGATGCCCTACCCTCTTCGTCGCCGTCGTGAAAGATAATTATGGAGCCGTTTTTCACCCGGGACAGGACATTATGGGCGATGGTCCCCGCCTCAAGCCCCTGCCAGTCGCCGGAATCCAGGCCCCATAGCACCAGGGTCCGGCCGGTGTGCCTGAGGTAGGAGACCAGCCGCTCATCATAGGCGCTGTAGGGCGGCCGCACCAGGCGGCTCCCTGAGGGGCAGCCCAGGAGATCCAGGGCCAGTTGGGTGCGCTCCAGTTCCTCAATCCACACCGGCCTGGCAACGTTAAGGAGACGGGGATGGCTAAAGGTGTGGTTGCCCACCTCATGGCCGCCTTCTATCATGGCCTTCACCAGGTGGGGGTATTGCTCCACCCTGGCACCCAAGACGAAAAACGTCGCCTTGGCCCCGTACTCCTTGAGCAAGGCCAAAATATCCCCGGTGTAGGGCGAGGCGGGGCCGTCGTCGAAGGTCAGGGCCACGGCCCGGCGGTGCGGCTGTCCGCCCCAGATGATCTCCGCAGACGTCCCAGCCCCCGGATGCACGGCGCCGGCCCCCAGCAAAAGGACCATCAACATACCCAGGACGCCCCAGCGGAGGCGATGCTTGACCATTTGAGGAACCTTCCAGAGGAACTTGGCGGTTATTTTTACAATGATTTTCATGGAAACGCCAGGGATTCCTGGCCGGGCCCTCGCTGCCCCACACTATACATAGACTGTGGCCAAGGCTTTTTGGTTAATGAATGGATTTCCCGAACATGGCGAGGCTCTTGCAAAAATACCTCAATACCCCCACTTGTCATTCTGGGCGAAGCGAAGAATCTTGTATTTCAGGGGGTTGATACCAAGTTGCCATTATTGAGGTAATTATGAGGAGTTGTTTGGAGGGGCATGCAGATTGTTGACCTGGTCAAACCGGGAGAACACAAATCCCCCCTGCCCCAGGCGTGTCCGGTAAGGTTTTTGCTAACTTGGCGGAGAGAAGGTGAGATACCCCCAACCCAGATCGGACAATGCTTAAAGAATCCCGGGCCTGAGCTGACTTATTAAGTGAACACATTAGAAAGACAATCAAATCCCCTCTCCCCTTTTAGGGAAGAGGGATAGGGTGAGGGGTGAAAGAGATTGCCCCCCTCACCCCAAGCCCTCTCCCCCCGCCAGCGGGTGGAGAGGGGGAATTACCTTGGGACAATCGGGTCCCAATAGACCAACTGATATCGCCAAGGCCCAAACGGTCAAGTTTTCCAGGAAAAGGGGAATATTTCTACCGGACACTACTGGGATTCAGGGGGCTTTTATAGGCATAACAGTATAATATAACATTATTTTTTTGATCGCAACTTGGCATGAGATCCTTCACTTCGTTCCGGATGACAGAAAAACGATTTTGGCAAGAGCCTCCCATTAATCGGATTTTCCTTCCCCAAAACGGCAGCCCGGCGCCCCGGAACGCCCTGGAGTTGGCCGCCCGAACTTACCAGATAATCCTGACACCGCCCAGATCCTGGATGGAGTAGGATTGGGTATGGGTGAGCGAGCCCATGAACATCATATTTTTTGGAATATCCAGTTCCCTGGATATGGCGTCCACGGTATTGGGGTTGAAATGCCCTTTCCGGGCCAGATATTCAATCTTCAGGTTCGGGTGCAACTCCCGGATAATGTTGACGTTGCGGTGAATATTTAGTTCCACCTGGGGATCGTCTTCGGTATAAAGGCGATAAATCAGGACATTCTGACAATCTTCATTGACACTCAGGTAATTAAAGGCCTTGATCATGCGGTCCAGGGTCCCGAGACCCACAAAGACCACGGCCCGGATGTTGGTGATCTCCTGGATTTTCTCCTCCACTCCTTCCCGCAGGTGGGAAAATTTTATGAGCACCCGGTCGATAAGGTTGAGAAAGTATTTCAGGATGGGGATGCGCATGTACATGACGATGCCGCCGATGACCGCAGGGACAAAGTACACGGCGAAGTAGGCCAGATTGAAAAAGTTGATGGCCAGATTCCCTAAGATCCCCAAGGAAGTGGCAATGACCCCGACAATCACCGTCACCCAGCCGGCGTGGTAGGTTCTTTTTAATTCCGGGCGGTTAACCTTGAGGAGCAGATTGCCGATGCCGAAAAGGGTCATGACCCCGAGAAAGGCGATGGTGTAGACCCCGGCCAGGGACTCCAGCTCTCCGTGAGTCAGATAGAGAATGGAGATGCACATGGCCATAAATCCCACCACGATGAGGGGGTAGCTGCCGAACCTGGTTTTTTTCAGGAAGAACTGGGGAAAGCACTGGTCCAGGGTCATGCGGTGCACCAGACCGCTTACGCCCACGTAGCTCGTGAGCACTGCGCCGGAAAGTACGAAAAACGCGTCCACCGCGATGATGGTGCCAAGGGGAGCGCCCCCCACCAAAAGCCCCAGGTGCCCCACCAGATCATCCTTGATGTCGGGCTGGACTATGTCCGCCACCGGCATGAGCCCCAGAGCCAGCAAGGCGATGAGGGGATTGAAGATGGTCACCGCCAGCCACATATTGCGCAGGGTTTTGCGGAAAACGCCGGGACGCTGGTCCTCCACGTAATTGGCGGAGCTCTCAAAGCCGCTCACCCCCAGCATGGCCGCGGAGAACCCCAAAAAAAGAGCCTTGGTCCAGGATTCCTGGCCCAGCCCGGAAAAATTGACGGACCACATGGGCACGAGATTGCTGGTGGCCAGGACCCAGAGAATAAAAAGAGTGAGGGTGGCCAGGTGCGCCAGGAAGATGACCAGTGCCACCCGGGCCGACTCGGTGATGCCCAGGATGGTGAGGCCGGCAAAGATGATGAGGACCAGGGCCGTGGTTTCCAGGGGCGGCAGCCAGGGCAGCAGGGATTTGATGCAGACCACCGCGGTCTTGGCGGAGATGACCGCAGTGGCCAGATACGACAGCAAGGTGAGGCAGGCGGCAAAAGACGCGTCGAATTTGCGGGTGCAGTTGAGCAGGCAGTTGTAGGCGCCGCCGTCCAGAGGCAGGGCTTCCACCACCTCGGTGTAGATTTTGCGGTAAAGATAAAGAACCCCTGCGGCGATCAATAGGGAGAGAGGGGCCAGGCCCTTGGCCTGGGCGATGACCAGACCGGAAACATACAGGCAGGAGGAAGTGATGTCGTTGCCGCAGATGGCGGTGGCTAACCAGGCGCCCAGACGCTCCTTCTTTTTCCCCTTCCCTTCGAGAAGCTCTTCCGGGGTGAGGTCGGGCCTTTCCAGGCTGACAACTTTGGATATACTTTCGCCGCCCATGCTTCTCTCGAGTTACTTGAACCTTGAACTTTTCACAACAGCAGGCATTGTTCCCAGATTATGAAATTCTCCCTGGAAAAGTGCAAGTATTGTCTCCGTCCCCGGCACATTTATTATATGATGCTAAAACTTACTTAAGAACCAAGGTGGTGAGGGGAGAGCCAGGGTCCTGAGGTCCCCGCCCTCCTCCCACACCCCCCTTCAACCCGCGCCGGGTCCAAGGAAGGAGGGGCCCAAGGTCCGGACCCGCAGGCTGAAAACCGAGATAGCATGCCGACATGCTGGTTCATAATCTTCTCACCCCGGAAAATATCGAACTCCATTTCGCGGCCCCACCAAATGAGGCCCTCAAAGCCCTGATCGCCTTGGTGCGCTCCCGGGTCCAACTGGCCGTGGATCCCGAAAATTTCGCCGAAGAGGAGATGCATCTCCTCCACGGCTATCTGGATGAAGGTCTGGCCATTCTCCATAACCTCTCCGAGTCCGTGGCCCAGCCCCTGCTGCTGCTGGTGCGTTCCCCGGAGGGAGTGAGCCTGAATGGTCAGGCCTGCCATTTGCTGGTGGTCCTGATTTCGCCCCTGAAGGAAAGCGGCTCCCACTTTCAACTGCTGGCCAAGCTGACGGCCCTGCTGCGCAACCGCCGCCTGCGGGAAGAATTGCTGGCCAAAGAGAGCGCCCCGGAGATAGTGCGGGCCCTCAAGCGGGAGGAGGAGTCCGGCCACGAAAATTATTGGGTGCTCTCCCGGGAAGAAATTCTGGAAGAACTCAAAACCACCCTCCAGGGCCTTTCCGCGCCGGAAGCCCGGCGCCGCCTGGCGGAAGTCGGTCCCAACCGCATTGAGCGCGTCCGCCGTCAGTCATTGCTCCTGCGGTTCGGCGCCAATTTCGTCAATTTCTTCGCCCTGCTGCTCTGGGCCGCGTCGGGCTTTGCTTATCTGGCGGGCATGCAAGAGCTGGCCGTGGCCATCCCCGTAGTGATAGTCATCAACGCGGTGTTCAGCTTCTGGCAGGAATACCGGGCGGAGAAGGCCATCGAGGCCCTGGAGAAGCTCCTCCCCGCCAAAAGCCGCGTGTGCCGGGGCGGACATATCCAGGAAGTGGAAGCGGCCGAGATCGTGGCGGGGGACCTCATGATCCTGGAAGCCGGGGATCAGATTCCCGCGGACGCCCGCCTCATCGAAGCCCAGGATTTTCGGGTGGATAACAGCGCCCTGACCGGCGAGTCCCTGCCGGCCTATAAGATCGCCGAGCCGGTGGCGGACGGCCAGGAATTTATCTGGACCGAGATGCCCAACCTGGTGTTCGCCGGCACCGCGGCCCTCTCCGGCGCGGCCCGGGGGGTGGTGTTGGCCACCGGCATGGACACCCAGTTGGGGAATATCGCCTCCCTGACTCAGCAAGTGGGGGAAAAACTCAGCCCCCTCCAAAGGGAGATGCGCACGGTGGCGAACATCGTGGCCGCCATCGCCTTCTCCATCGGCTTCAGCTTTTTCCTGATCGCGGTCCTCACCGGCAGACTAACCTTCCTTAACAGCCTCATTTTTGCCATCGGTATGATTGTGGCCTTTGTGCCCGAAGGGCTTTTGCCCACCCTCAGCCTGTCCCTGGCCATCGCGGTGCAGCGACTGGCCCGCAAGAACGCCCTGGTCAAAAAGCTCTCCGCAGTGGAAACCCTGGGAGCGGCCACGGTTATCTGCACCGACAAAACCGGAACCCTCACCACCAATGAAGTCATGGTGGCCCGCCTCTGGCTGGCAGGCGACCTGTTGACCGTCAGCGGCAGCGGTTTTCAACGCACGGGCGGCCTGGAACTGGACGGCAGGCCCCCTCCCCCCGAGAAGCGCGAAGCTCCCCTCCTGAGCCTCATCGGTCAATGTGCCGTGTTGTGCAACAATGCCGCGCTCACCGACGCAGGTTTAGGTGTGACCGGGGACCCCACCGAGGCGGCCCTCCTGGTCCTGGCGGCCAAGATGGGCAAAGACGTGGAAGGCATCCGCCGGGCTCATCCCCGCGTTAAAGTCTTTCCCTTCGAGTCCGTGCGCAAGCGCATGAGCACCATGAACAGCTCGCCGGCGGGCGGGACGCACTGCTGGGTCAAGGGGGCGCCCGAATCCTTGATCCCCTTGTGCACCACCATAACCGCTTGGAACGGCGAGGCCCGGCCCCTGACCCCCGCGGAACAGGCCACACTGCATCAGGTCTTAAGCGGCATGGCCCTGAAGGGCCTGAGGCTTTTGGCCCTGGCCTGTAAAAAGGCGGAGTCCCCCGACTTGAGCCTGACGGAAGCCGAGGCCAACCTTTCCTTTCTCGGCATAACCGGCATGGAAGACCCGCCGCGGCCGGAGGTCCCGGAGGCCATTACCAAATGCCACCGGGCCGGCATCCGCATCATCATGATAACCGGAGATTATGGCGGTACTGCCCGGGCCGTGGCGGAAGACATCGGCCTACGCCTGGAGAAGGTTCCCATTCTCAGCGGCGAGGCGGTCTCCCGCCTGTCAGAGGTGCAGCTCCGGCGGCTGCTCAAGCGAGGCGGTGATAACGTCTTTGCCCGGTCCTCTCCCCAGGAGAAGCTGCGCATCGTTTCGGCCCTCCTCAACCTGGGGGAGGTCGTGGCGGTCACCGGCGACGGCGTGAATGACGGCCCAATTTTGAAGGCCGCGGACATCGGGGTGGCCATGGGCCTGCGGGGCACCGAGGTGGCCAAGGAGGCGGCCAGTATGGTGCTGACGGACGACAACTTCGCCTCCATCGTGGCCGGCATCGAGGAAGGTAGGGCCGTCTATGCCAATATCAAGAAGTTCATCACCTATATTTTTAACAGCAATCTGCCCGAGGCCGTGCCATTTGTCCTCTTTATGCTGCTTGGCATTCCCCTCCCCTTGAACATCATGCAGATCCTGGCCGTGGACCTGGGGACCGACCTTTTGCCGGGTCTGGCCCTGGGGGCTGAGCCCCCGGAGCCGGGCATCATGAAGCGCCCGCCCCGTTCCCGCCGGGCCCGCCTCATAGACTGGCCCCTGGCCCGGCGTTTCACTTTTTTGGGCATATTGAACGCCGCCGCGTCCCTGTCGGCCTATTTCTTTGTGTATCTCTCAGACGGTTGGCGCCCGGGATTGGAGATGGCGGCCAGCGGCCCCCTCTATGACCGGGCCACCACCATGTGCCTGGCCGGCATTGTGGCCTCTCAGATCGGCATTGCCCTGGCCGTGCGCACCGAACGGGAATCAGTCTTTAGTGTAGGCCTGTTTAGCAACCGCCTGCTTCTCTGGGGGATTGTCAGCGAGGTCCTCATCCTCCTGGCCCTGAGCTACGTGCCCTTGCTGCAAAACATTTTCGGCACCGCGCCCCTCACTGCCAGGGACCTGCTGTTTCTGCTGATTTTCCCGCCCGTCATGCTGCTGGCCGAGGAACTGCGCAAGGCCTGGGGACGGCGGGGCCGCCGGGGAGTTCAAGATGCCGCCTAATCCAGGGGACACGGCCCCGGCCCCCCGGTCAAGGTCATTTTGTCGATTTTCTCCCGCAAGCCTTTATCCCAGAGGCCTGGATCCAGCCGAAAATTGACCATCTTATCCGGTTCGCCGGGGTTGGACATCCTGACGAAAATTTGGGGCGAGTCGTCGGACAATTGTGCCACAAAAGTGGCCACGGTGCGGGTTTTGGCGGGGGTGCTGCCCAGGCGGTTGATGCTGTTATCCGGGCCGGTATGGCGGTCCTGGCTGAAAACCAGGAAATCCGCAAACGTCAAGGGCCGCCCTTGACGCTCCAGCAATTCGGTGATGCGGGCCAGGCGCACCTGGCTGCTGGGGTGAGGCAACCGGTTGGCCCAGAGCAGCGGGGCTGACTGATAGTGATTGGTGTGGCACAGGGTCCCCTGCTTTATCACCTGTATGTCCACCTGCCCCCCGGGCGCCACTTGGATCAGGGCCACCTGCTGCCGGTCGGCCGCCATTTCAAAGACCGGGTAGCTGGCCTGCAAAAGCTCCTTTTGCGCCAAAACTTCCTGCACCGAGGCGCAGCGGCTCAGGAGGGCCTGGGTCAGGGGCACCGCGCTGTGCTCTTCCTCCGTCAGGGGGAGGCTGCTGGGGCTGGCGTCCACCACCACCAGGCCTTTTTCGTTGATGCCGGCTACCGCCGGGGCGCTGGGGGAGTCCAGGGTCACCAGCCCCAGATGCCGGTAGCCCTTAGGGGGCGCAAAGACCTTGAGGCCGTTGATGAGGGGGCTGCGGTCCCGGTTTTTGGCGATGAGGACGCCGCCCCCCTGGACGCTTCTCCCCGCCGCGGCAAAAAGGGTGCAGGCTTGGACCGGAGGTACTGTGAGATAAAGCGTTAACCAGGCAACCAGGCACACTAATACTCTAATCGGCAGGGCCATTCTCAAGGTTAAGTTCCATCAAATTTTTTCTGAATGTAACCCGAATGCTCCCGATCCTGGAAGAAAAATGCCTCAATTTACCTCTGCCTAGTACGTTGCCGTCCAGAAAGAAGCGGTAGGACGGGCTTCCAGCCCGTCCAGGCACGGGCAGGATGCCTGTGCTACCGGCCCAGGTGTGGGGGAGATGGAATGGGCCCGCTGGCCCTTAGCCCCCCTTCTCACTAGACGTCGGGTAGGTCTTTCGCAGAGAAAAAGATCTAATCGATAAAGCCTCTTGCAAAATACATTTAAAGGCGGAAGATTCATCTGGTTGCTAAGTTAAGCCTTGGTGGCACAGGCTTTCCAGCCTGTGCCGACGCAGGCTAAAGTCTGCGGCTACAATTTTGCAAGAGCCTCGATATAAAGCTAAAAGAGCGTTGCCTTTGTCTTGTCATCCAAACCTGTTCTGGAATTTTTCCTGTTTCCTTGATAGATTGCCCGAAATACCCTGCCAAGGAACTACCAGCCATGACTGACAAACCCTTTGAACCTTACCGGGCCCTGGATGTGCCCGACGTGCTCATGCGCCTTTTTCACCCCCGGCCGGAGTCAGAGGCCTTTTATGCCTCCACCTCGGCCGAGGAGATGCTCATGCCGGTGGCTCCCGGGGTAGAAATTGGCGGCAGATTTTACGCCGCGGGCGCGGCGCACCCCACCCTGCTGTTTTTCCATGGCAACGGCGAGATTGTCGCGGATTATGAAGAACTGGGGCCCATCTACACCCAGCGGGGCCTCAACTTCCTGCCCGTGGACTATCGGGGCTATGGACGCTCCACAGGCGCCCCCACGGTAACCGCCATGATGAGCGACTGCCATGCTATCCTGGCCTTTGTCCAGGATTGGCTGCGCCAGCGGGCTTTTGCCGGCCCCCTGGTGGTCATGGGCCGCTCCCTGGGAAGCGCCTCCGCCCTGGAATTGGCCGCAACCCAGCCAGATCAGGTCGACGGCCTGATTATCGAGAGCGGCTATGCCTATGCCAGCCCCCTCCTTGAGCTTTTAGGTGTGGACCTTCAGGCTTTGGGGTTCAAAGAAGAGAGCGGCTATCGCAACGTGGACAAGATCAAGCACTGGACCAAGCCCCTGCTGGTCATCCATGCCGAACATGACCAGATCATTCCTTTCGCCGAGGGTCTGGAGCTTTACGAGGCCTGTCCCTCTCCGGAAAAAACCCTGCTGAAGGTGGCCGGCGCCGGGCACAATGACATTCTGTCCCGGGGCTTCGCGGCTTATATGCAGGCGGTGGCTCAGTTAAGCGCCCTGGCCGCACGAGCCGGAGCAAAATAAGCCGCGAGACCGCGTAATCGGGCAGGGTTGAATAGAATGTAAGGTGGGCTCTGCCCACCAATCCCAAAAATTGCTTAAGTGAAACTTATGGGATTAGGGGGATTTGATTGGCATAACAAATAATTATAGCTTTACTTTGTTGATCTCACCTCGTTATCACCCCCTACCCTTCTCCGGTCAAGTCACTTCCGTCTTGGCGCTCTCCTGGATGGCCGCGGCCTTCTCCAGGGAAACCCGGAACGCGGGCTGGCGTTTCTCCAGGTCGCGGGCGGTGCCCACGTCCACGATGCGGCCGTTCTCCATAAACACCACCTCGTCGAAGCGGGGCAGCAAATGGGGCCGGTGCACGGACGACACCACGCAGGCCTTGGCAAACAACCGGAAGATTCTTTCGTAGACCGCGGCCTCGGTGATGGCGTCGAGATTGGAGGTGGGCTCATCCAGAAAGAGCACGGATGAATCCCGGGCCGCAATCAGCCCCCGGGCCAGGGCGATGCGCTGCTTCTGGCCGCCGGAGAAGTTGGCCCCCCGTTCCACGATGGTGGTTTCCAGGCCCTTGGGCAGCTCGGTGATGATAGGCCGCAGCGAGGCCGCCTCGATGGCCGCGTCCAGGGCCTCGGGGGAGCAGTCCAGCCCCATGGTCAGGTTTTGCCGGAGGGTTTCTTCAAAAATATCGGCTTCCTGGGGTATGAGGGTGGCGATGTCCTTAAGGTCGTGAAGCTCTGGAGCAGGCTGGCCGTCGATGGCGACATTGATCTCCTGGGCCTGGTAAAGGCCTGCCAGGGTGCGCATGAGGGTGCTTTTGCCGGAGCCGCTTTCTCCCACCAGGGCGACGCGTTTGCCCCGCTCCAGCCTCAAATAAACATCGTCCAACACCGGCCCTTCGGAGCGGTTGTGCAGATGGGTAAAGGTCAAATCGTCCACCTCCACCTTGCTCCAGTCCTTAAGCCGCTCCTGCACTTCCGGAAGGGTGGGCTGCAGGCGGGAGGTGTCCACGGGGGCTTCGAGAATGGGCGCGGCGCTGGCAAAGTCGGCCTGGTGCCGGGTGAACATCTGGTAAAACGCGGCAATGGCGCTGATGACTCCCCCGGCCTGCTGGGTGTACTGGTAGACCATGAAAACACTGCCGACCATCAGGCTGGGCGCGGCCCCGCCGCCGTCGCCGCGGCGGGCCACCCAGGCGTAAAGAGCCACGAGAAAGCACCACAGCGCGGCGTTGAGAAGGTCCACCGCGCACCACTTGACCTCCTGGAGCACGATGGCGCGCTTGAACGGCACAAACACCTGGGCCAGCCGGGAATTCAGCAGTCGCCGGGTGGCCTCCTCCAGGCGCAGGGCAAAGACGGAAACGATGTTCCCCAGGGTGTCCACCAGCGCTGCCTGGTAGCGCCTTTCTGCAGCGTTTTCCACCACCGCCAGGCGCATCATGCCCCGGTCGATGTGGATGATGACCAGGGCGATGAACCCGTACCCCATGAGGGCCGCCAGACCAGTCACCTTGGAGAGTATGAACAAGGCAATAATGGGGCCGATGAGGTTCACAATGTTTTGCACATAAATAAACTGGGTCTGGGCGAAGTCATACAAAGCCCGGGTGCTCTTTTCCACGCGGTGGGTGATCTCCCCGGAATGGTTGTCCTCGTGCCAGGCCAGGGGGAGCTGCATGAGTTTGGCGGTGAGCTCGTCCGCCAGATTCTGCCTGATGTGGATGGCGAGTTTGCGCTCGAGAACGCGCCCCGGACCGTGGAGCGCCCAACTCAGGGTGAAGGCGCCGAACACGGCCACAAGATAAAAACCCGCGTCCCTGAGATAATTCGGCCCCGCCACCTGGATCAGGTTGATGGCTTGGGCTGCGAGATACGGTACGAAAAGCTTGACGATCTGGCCGGCCAACAACAGGGCCAGGGCCACAAAAATCACCCCCCGCTTGCCAGCGGACAAGCGCCACAGCTCAGAATAGATTTCCTTGGTGCCGCCCAGGCGATCTTCGAGATGGGAGCCCTCCGGTTCCTGGGCCAGGGTCGCGGCGTCAGCGCTCATAATGTGACTCCGAAAAGGGATATTTGGTTTGAGCCGGATACGATATGCATAAATAGAACTTCTTATACCAAACTGCACCCAATCAGCAATTTTTTGTAGCCGCGAGGCTAAGCCTGCGCTGCACAGGCTGGAAAGCCTGTGCCACCGTTCGACTGCAACTCGGTATTAATTACGCCTTGCCAAGAAATAATTCACCTGAAATATTAATCCGCTCTAACTTCATAAAATAAGTTCACTTTCTGAGCTTGTCCATGGCCCTGCCAGAGCTTCTTATCCCCTTTTTTCATGGTTTTGCCAAGAGTTTTACCGGTAAGATAACTTACTGGCGGCAGAATACGCCAAGCCGTGCTGTCTGCACCGGGAAGGCAACCCGGAGTAAAATCGCCTGAAAAGGGGAGCATTATGAAAGATCTGTGGCTCAAAGCCAGGTATTGCTGCCTGGGGTTCCTGGATTTCACCAGAGAAGAGGTGGAGGCGCTGGTCCAGGAAATGGTCAAGCGGGGGGAAATTGCCCAGCATGACGCCCCGCAGGCCGTGTCCTCACTCCTGGAAATGGCCCAGTCCCAGCAGGAAGCCTTGATGACTAAACTTACGGCCATGATGGAGAGGGTTATCGCCGGGGCGGGCCTGGCCCAGGCCGCTGATCTGGAGGCCCTGAAAAGCAGGGTGAGCAAATTGGAAGCCGGCCCGGTGGGGGGGCCGGGCTGATTTTTTTCCGGAGTCGGTCTTTTCATCAAAAAAGGGAGACCGGAGGTGACCCTGTTGGCAAATTGCCGGGGGTTACACCCCTCCCCTGCCCTACCCTAACCATTACATGACGACGCGTAGCAGTCGAGCCTATCGCAAAATGAGGCCTCTGCGAATAGCAAATTTGTCGTCCTGAGCCAAGCGAAGGATCTCAACCCCTGGAAAATTTGAGATTCTTCCCTTCCCTCAGAATGACCTATGAGAAAACCGATTATGCACTTTGCTCCGTAAAGAGCATAAAAATTCTTCAGTGGGGGGAGGGCAGGGACCTCAGGTCCCTGGCCCTCCCCCCACACCCCCCTCCCAACCCGCATGGGTTCCGAGAAAGTCGGGGCCAACGGCCTCGACTTTCTCGAAAAATTCGCCTTAAGGGATAGGGGGAGAAAAATCTACGTTTTACCAGGGCTTGTGGTGACACAGCCAGTAGCCGGCCGCGGCATTGGCCTCAAAGAATGCGGAAGGAGATTTTTGGATCTCCTTCCGTTTTTCATTTTAGTTCGATGATTCTTATGCCGATGTAGAGGAAAATTGGAAAAACCCGGCCCCAGGAGTCCCATCACGATATCTAAATTAAGGTACTTCTCTAAAAAATTATGAAGAAAACGTCTATCCTCCTCCTCATAGGGCTCTTTTTATATGCCGACCTTGCCCTGGCGGCTTACAACCGTACTTATATCGGCGTCAATTATCTGGGTTTTCCCCAATCTACCGACCAGATCAACCAGGATTTGGAGGTGTTGGCCCCGCACTTTGGCTATGTCCGCACCTATAACAGCCTCTTTGGCCCTGACAGCCCGGAAAACCAGGTGGTTCCCCTGGTGGCGGCCTTCAACCAGGCCCATCCCGCTACTCCCATGAAGGTCGCCATCGGTGTGGCCCTGACTCCCGGGAATCCCTCGGCCTCACAAAACGAATTGGCTCAGGCCATCGCCAATGCCAAGGCTAACCCCAGCGCCGTCAACGCCGTGGTGGTGGGCAATGAAAACCTGGGTAACATCAGCGAAACTGATTTGATTAATTACCTCAACTACGCCAAGGCCCAACTCCAGGGCACAGGGATTGCGGTGACCACCTGCCAGACCTGGGGAGTGCTTTATGGCCATCCCGACCTGGTAAATGCCTGCTCAAGCTATGTGCTGGCCAATATTTATCCCTACTGGGACGGGCCGGGGTATAACGGCGGGAATCAAACCAAAGCCGGGGCTGCAACCCTGAAAAATTGGAAAACTCGGTTTTTGACAGCCTATAATCAATTAGTCGCGCAATACGGGGCTGCCAAGATCCGTATCGGCGAGACCGGTTGGCCCAGCGGCGGCTCCCAGGTGAAAATCGACGGCCACTGGACCGGCGTCCCCAGCCAGACGGCCGCCTACCCCAACGAGCAGACCTACATCGAACAATACGCAGCCTGGGCGGGTTCCAAGCATCTCTTTACCTATCTCTTTTCAGCTATCAATGAAAACTGGAAAGTCGAACCGGGGGGCGTCGGCCCTTATTGGGGCCTCTATACCGAAAATTTAACCGCCAAGTGGCCTTTGGGACACCTGCCCGCGATTGATCCGGGCTCCACCTTGTTTCTGGGCACGGATTCGCCCTACGGCGCCCTGGATTTTAATGGGGGCGCCCTTCTGATTGTGGACCCGCAAACCCTGTGGGGGAATGCCTTCAGCATCTCGCCCGGCACCACCTCAACCTTGAACAACGGCGGCTGCGACTTTACCCACACCGGCGCGCTCACCGGCGGCGGCAATCTGATCCATGTGGGCCCGGGCCTGACCAGGCTCCAGGGTGACGGTTCCGGGTTTTCAGGCACCCTAACCTTGCAGGGCGGCGTTTTGAACCTGTCCAACACCCTGGGCGGAAACCCCCTTCCCTGCACGGTGGTGGTTGATGGCGGGGGCGTCCTCACCGGCTCCGGCCCTGTGGTCGGCAGCCTCACCAATAGCGGCGCGGTCAACCCCGGCAACTCCCCCGGCGCCCTGAATGTCGTGGGCAGTTATGTGCAAACGGCCAACGGCCAGCTAAGGACAGAAGTCGCATCTGCGGGAAGCTACGATAAACTAAACGTCACCGGCATCCCCGGCACCGCGCAGCTCGATGGCCTCATCGCTCCCACCTTGCTGGGCGGCTACCGTCCCCGGGGAAATCAGATTTTTCCTGGCGTCGTTAACGCCGGCGGCGGGGTAAGCGGCAGCTTCAGCAACATCCTCAACCCCCGGATTAGTCCCACCTTATTCTGGCAGACGCGTTACCACCCCGCCAGTGTTGATCTCTGGGTAGAGCGCTGCTACACCGATTCCGGACTGAACCTGAACTCCAACCAATTCGCGGTGGGGGCCATGCTGAACCGCGTAGCCGGGGTTACTGCCGGTGATCTGGATACGGTCCTGAACGCCCTCGACTATCTGCCCCACAGCGCCGGGGTGCGGGAGGCCTTTAAGCAGATATCCCCGGAAAAAGCCGCGGCCCTCTCCGCCCTGGCCTTTGCCGAAGCCAACCTGCAAAAGGGGGTCCTGTCCCGCCGGATCACCAACCTCCGCTTCGGCAGCCGGGAATCTGGAACCCTGGGGGGGCTCCCCGGTTCCCTCAATCTCAATTATTCAAGGGCCGCGGGCCTGGCTCTGGCCTATAGCGCCCCCGGCCTGGCTGGGATGCTCACCAGCGAGAAAAAAGCCGGCTTTAGCCCCCCCGCAGGACGCTGGAGCGTCTATCTCGACCCGGCTGTGGTTCTGGGCTCCCGACAGTCATCAACCAATCAAACCGGCTTCGACTTCACCATTGCCGGCTTCAACGCCGGGGCCGACTACCGGCTGATAGATGACCTGCTGGTGGGCCTGGCCACCGGCTACAGCCACACCGGCGCCGGCTTTCGGGATTCCGGTGGCGGCGTCCAGAGCAACACCTGGCCCCTGACCGCCTACGTGGCGTATTTGCCCCAGTCCTTCTATGCGTACGGTTGCCTGGGCTATGCCCTGAACCTCTTCGACCTGGAGCGCCAAATTTCCTTCGGAGGTTTGAACCGCTCCGCCAAAAGTTCCCCCCGCGGCCACCAGTTCAATCTATATGCCGAGACCGGCTACGACCTGAGATGGAGAGGCCTGGTGGCGACCCCGGTGGTGTCCCTGGCCTACTCCAGCCTCTGGGTGAACGGCTTCAACGAAAACGGCGCCAGCGCTCTGAACCTGAGATTTTCCCCCCAGCAAGCCGCGTCCCTGCAAACCGGGGTGGGGGGCAAGCTCGCCCTGCCTCTAAAACGTGGTTCTATGGTGGTGGTGCCCCAGGTCTACGCCACCTGCCAGCACGAATACCTGGATAACAGCCGGGGATTGGACGCCCGTCTCAGCCAGGCCGGCAATACCTTCACCTTCCAGACCGATTCTCCGCGCCGGAATTTTGCCTTGCTGGGTGCAAACCTAAATATTTTGACCCAGGGAAACCTGCAGGTGCACCTGGACTATAGCGCTGAGGTGGGTCGGGGCAATTATACGGCCCATTACCTGAGTGGCGGTATGCGCTGGCAGTTCTGAGTCTGGACTCAGAATCCTTTATCACCGACCGGATTTGGAAAACAAAAGAGATTCAATGTGATTACATGGAGATAGGATGATTTCTTTCGAATGATTATCAATTCATGTGACTGTGGCTGCGCTCAGGACAAAAGCTTTTTAGGCCTTACCTTTCTAACTGCCTTCCCACACACCCATTACTTGAGGAATCAAATTCTCAGAATCAAATTCTCCTGCTAAATTATTTTATTATTTCACAAGAAATTTCTCACAAAAGAATACTATTTTTCAGATAAAATCTCACATCTTATTGATATCATTTATATTTATATTATAGGTTGTTGGTATTTTTTTTGCAGAAATACTTGAATACATATCCTGCTCCATCTGAGAGAAGCCCACTATGCAAGCAATTGCCAAAGTGTTCCTAGCTGAATGTCGGCGCAGGCTACCTGTTTACGCGTTCACTATTTTTTGCTTGTGGCCTGCCATTTCCTTTTTGCTGGCGATCCTTGCAGCCTTGCAAATTCCTTATCATCCTTTGTCCGTGGGGCAGGCAGTCTTGATTGCTTTAGGTGGCCTGGCCGTCATGGCGCCGGACATGCTGGTTGTGGGTCTTATCGCCCTATTGGTAAGTCTGACGCTCTTTTCCCTCTTAGCCTCTTATGGACTCATGGATAACACCAATCATCGTTTCAGTCGGCTCAATGAACCTGTTATCCTTTTTGTCGCCGTTCTCCTGGGGACGTCTTTATATTATCCTTCGGTGCTGTCCCAACCGGTTTTCTCAAGTTTGCGGATTTTTCCGGTTTGGGTGCTTACGTTAATTCTCGCAGTAACCGTGGCCACCTATGGCGCCATTTTGGCTTTGCCAGGCCGCCAATTTTCCATGATGGCCATTGTTCTTGTGTTTGCCCTTCTGTCCCCGATTCCCAGCATTCTTAGAAATAAGATGACAGGAGAAATTGCTTCTGCGCCTCAAGCGGTTCTCCTTGGCATCGACTCCGTCTCTCTAAGCGATAACCTATCCCATCTCGAGAGGTGGACGAAGACAAAAGGCGGGACCTGGTACAGCAAAGCTGTTTCTCCCGGATTGTTGACCAACGCGGTGTGGTCCAGCATCCTGCTTCTGAAGCCGGTCAGGGAGCATGGGGTATTCCATACCTTCCAGTCTCGTCCTGATGGCTCCGGAAGTCCTCTCATAAAGGAGGCGAGAAGGCAGGGATATTACACCGTTTCTGTCTTTCCGAATCAGCTGACCTGCTGGGTGGGCAGTGATTTTGCCTTTGATGAAAATCGCAGCGGACCGGTAGGCTGGAGACAGCTGGCCACCAACCTGGTGGAAAACGCCAGCATCCTGCTTCCCCTGGTCAAGCCCCTTTTGCCGAGGCTCCCTTTTTCCTCGGTGCCGCCTAACCATGAAGGTTCTTTCACATACAGTATAGAGCGTGAATTTAACGAAATCTTCTGCCAATCCTCTCCAGGACAGCCAACCCTGGTGGTTGGTCATTCAACTTACCTGCATGTACCGGCCTACCCCCTCTATTTGGATTTATCCTGGGAAGAATGCAAACGGGTGCTGCGCTCACCTGCATTCCAGTTGAATGACCGGAGTTTTTTCTGGCAGGACAAGGATCACTTAGATGATGCGATACCGCTGCATCAGTGGAAGTTGCAGCATGTTCAAACAGTGCTCACTGAAACGATAGAGAGATCGAGATTTCTGGAGAGGGGCGGGAAGATGGTCCTGCTGTCGGATCACGGCGATAGGGCCGGCATCTCGCCTGACAACTTCCAGGAAGAACGGTTTCATAATGTCATGTTCGCTACCTTTAATTTACCGGTGCGCCAGCAGGATTTACCTATTTCCACCATGGATTCTGGATCTCTCCTCGGTCTGGTGGAACGGGAGCCGTTTGATCCGGTGGTTGAATTCGCCCTGGGAGAGCCCTCAGAGTGGCCGCCCCTGGTGCAATCGGCTCAACCAACCTGGAGCGGCAGGGTGCATCTCAACCAAAAACTTCTTTCAGCTATTTTCGGAAGATTGCATGGCCATCGCCCCTGGGAAAATCTGGCAGGCACGAAATCCCTTGCCAAGCACCCCATGGTCCTGTCGAAATAATCCTGGTCTTTCACCAGATTGATAATCCGAACAGAATCTTTCCCATAAACGAGTCGCCTGAAGCAAGGCTTGTCAGCTGTGTTGCAACATAGTTCAGACTGGTCCGGTTGGTCTGGCCTTTGCAAAACAGTCAGGCAGGTTCTCCCCTATCCGGGGGAGGGTCAGGTATTTGACTAGGGCGCCAAGGGAAATCCCATGGATGTGAAAGAAGTTAGCCCCCCTGAGAGTTTTCCGGTCTCCGGAAGTCAAGGGGAACTTCCCAGGAAAAGCGATGCCTTACCAAATGCGAACTATGAGAGCAGCTTCGCGGCCTCGGCCATTCGCTGCCGACATTTAGGATGGCGCCTGGCTGCCGTGGACGCCCGGGAATTGCTGGACCTGGAGGCAAACTTCGATGAGCCCCTGGAGCTCTGGTTGCGACAGTGCAGCGGGAACGGACAGCTTTACAGCCGAGTCAATCTGGGGGTTTACACGGGGTCTGTCTCAGGGCTTGTGATCCTGGAGGTGGGCGAAGGCGAGGGGAAAGCGGCTCTGGAGCGCCACGGCAGCTGGCGCTCATCTTGTGTGGCCGGGCTGAACGGCCGGGAACAACACTATTAGGCCGTGCCCGCCGGCACGGTGGCGCTGCCCACCAGGTTCTTGCCGGCCTCTCAGGTTATGGTGTTTGGCGAGGACGGCCTGGCGCCCCTGCCGCCGTCAGTGGATATCCAGGCCCGGCAGTCCTGGCGCTGGGTCAAGCCTCCCTGGGCATCGCCCCCGCCCAACCTGCCTCAGGGCCTCTGGGAGTTCTTATGGCAGCACCTGCCCCCGCCCTCTTTCAAAAATTATCCACGCCTTAATTCCATCCGGTACACCTGATTTACCCTGAAGATCTTAAAAGGTCTGCTGAAGGGAGAATTTCCAAGAAGCCAGAGTTAGCTTGCTTTCGGGGGAAGGCAGATTCTTGATTATCGATAAAAAATAAATATATCTTTTTTCTAAATTATTGTTTAGCGATAATTAATAATAATTTATCTTTTTGCAATAATTCTTTGATTATCCTCAAAATTAAATAAGATAGCCAATGAAAAGTTGGGGCCTTGGCCCTTCTGATCCTTCCCTGGACCGGATCTTGTCTAATACGCAGGGACGGGATTCATTTGGGGAGTGACGTTGCGGGTCAGCCTGGAGGAAAACAGGAAGGCCCGGGACATCTGTTTTAGAGCCGATCCAGCCTGGCTCTTCTTCTTAAACAGAGCCTGGGGGGACATCTGGTTGATGGCAATTTCCACGGCTGGATCAAAGGGCATGTGTCCCAACATCTGCGGGTATAGGCTTAAGAAGTCCCCACAAACGGACTTAATGATCTGGACGGATTTCAAGTCCTGGTCGGTTTTCACCATATTAACCACAAGATAGAGTTGGAATTCCTTGAGGACCCGGTTCAGCCGGGCAAACTTGTCCGGAGCCGCGCTTTCCAGATGATTGGCCAGATCCTGGATGGACTGGAAGGTGCCGCCCCCTTCTTTGCTGCCCATTTGATAAATGAGGCTGGCGGTTTCCTGGTCGCCGGCGAATTCCCGGGAAAGCTTGCGGAACAGGGCGCTTTTAATGAAACCGTAGACATTCTGCAAAGAAGTGACCATGCCGGTGAGCACGGCAATCTTGCCGGGGGAATGGTTGAAGAGATCCAAGGTATTGAAAGAGGTGCCCGCCCCCAAATCCAGCAGAACAAAGTCGGCGGCCAGTTCCTCAATCTGCTGCACCAACCTGAGCTTCTGGGAATAGGTGGGGTTGGCTGCCCCGAGAATGTCGTCCGCCCCGGAAATGAGGCTGATATTTTCCACCTGAGTGGGGATTACCGTATCCTCCAGGCGGGAAACCCGGCGCAGCAGGAAGTCTTCCAAAGACACTTCCGGAAACCGCAACCCGAGAAGGGTATGGAGGTTGGCGCCCCCCAAATCCCCGTCAATCAGGATGACCTTTTTCCCCATTTCAGCCAGGCAGACGGCCAGGCCCAGAGTCACAATGCTTTTGCCGACCCCGCCTTTGCCGCCACCTACACTCCAAAGTTTAACGCTTGACTGGTCAAGCATAGGTTCCTCCCCCCAATGCCCCAGTTTAGGTTATCTGTCCGACGACCTTTGCAGCCAAAGAGCTCTGACCCTTTTCACGGTGATAATCGCGGCGCCGATGAGAATGACAATGGGGGCGAGGCGATATTTTACCAACCCTGATGAACTGAAGAGCTGCAGTAAAGAACCCGCCATAATCAGCCCTATGCCCACCAGATTGTAGCCCTTTACCAGATCCGAGGGGGTCTCCTCCTGTTGGGACTTGTCCCAGCGGTCCCAGAGACTTTTAACATCCTTTTGATGTGGTTGGGCTTTTTCGTTTAAATCCTTTTCCTGTTTGGAAACCATCTTGTGAAAGTTCATCGGCTGTTCTCCTTGACCTTGCTTCAGGACCCCCCTTGGGAAACCTGGGTCATGAATTCCCTGGCCATTTTGCCGGCCATTTCCAGCTTTTCTCCCAAGGGCAGGGCATTGAGTTCAGGATTAAGGTCAATATAGTTTCTCAAACAAAATTGCAACATTCGTACCGAATCGGGATTTGCGGCCAGATCGGTGTTGTTTTTCAGGAATTCCTGGACCACCGCCTTAAGGCTGGACAGGGGCTTGCGTTGCCCGGGCGGGGGTAGCCCCACCATGGGATTAAAGGGGAATTCCTGGTTGTGAGGCGGCGGCGTCTGGAACATCTCCACCGCATTGATGTCTTCAGCAACCTGCTTCTCTCTGAGGGTGGTTTGCCGCTCAAATTCCTCCAGACGGCGCTGCAAAGCTTCGGCCTTGGCGGTGAGTTCCGCCAGCTCGTAAATCATGGCCTCATAACGGCTGCGGTCCAAGACCACCCGGTTCTCCATGAATTCCACCAAATCATTGGCCGGCGGCTGGAACTCGACGCCTGCTTCTGGCGCCCGCCGAGCCTGCGCCTGGGGCAAAGCCGGCCCAGGTGAAGCCGGTTTGGACGCCACCTCTCGGCCAGCTTCATCCCGAGGCGGGGCCACGGCCAATTCCCGGATGAGAGCCAGTCTCTCCGAGGAATTGCGGGCGTCTCCCTGGGGCGCATGCCAGAGCAGGGCGAAAAGCACCTCTTTGTCATTGATTCCCGCCTGCCAGGCCTGATGGGCCAGTTCACGGTAATAAGCCGGCATGGAAACCGCCGGGTTCAGCAAGGTGCGAATCAGCCCCTCGTGGGGGGCAATGAGGGCATAGACCTGATCCCAGGGCAATATCTCCCCCACCGGATCATCTTCCGCTTCGGCCAGGAGCCCGAAATCCTCCAAAAATTCCCAGAGCGGCGGCCTTGGTGGATCGGGGGGAAGTTCCCATGGAGGGGCCAGCCAGGACCAGCCAAGGCCATCCTCCGAGCGCCTGGAAGGCGGAACCAGGACCAGGCCGCCCTGGCCGTAAATCTGGAGGTGAAACTCGTCCAACTTGCCGGAAGCCGGCACCCGGGAAGCAGAGGGCAGGGTAAAATAATGCTGCTCCCGATCTTCGCCGGCCGTGGCCCGGCAGGCTGAGCGCCACTCGCCGTAGGTGTCCAAAAGGGTTTCGCCCCGAGGCGTTTCGATTACCAGGAGACGGGAAGGCAGGCCGGTTTTGATCAGCAGGTCCACCTTCACCCCGCCCAGGGCCAAGGTCATGAGACGCTCCGCCCAGACCTCCGAGGACTGGCTGAAGTCCAGGGCCGAGACTCCCTCCCCCCGGGCTTCCAGGACCCAGTTCAGCCCCCGGTAGTGCTCAGCGTACTGCACCAGGGTGTCGATCTGGTCGATGCTGTCCCGCAAATGGAAAATCCGCCCCAGCTCATCATCGCCAATCCGGACCTGAAACTCTGCAGGGGCTTTTGGTTTTTTGCGGGGGGCGCCGCTCATGGGCTCTCCTTTATGTTTGCCAGTCCTTGGTTCCTGAACCAATTTTCTCAGACCTGGGCCGTCTAGCCGCTTTCACCTAAAGATCGTCGTGCCGGTTTAGTGCTGCATCTTCTCGAGGGCCCGCTGCAAATTGGTTTTGGCCTCTTCGTAGAAGGTTGGTCTCAAATCCAAAGCCTTCTGGAAGCACTTGGCCGCATCTTCATAGCGAGCTTCCAGATAATAATGAACCCCGATGTTGTTATAGGCCTGGGCCTCATCGCCGGCCTGGCGGAAGGCTTCAAAGGCCTCCGGGTAACGCTTCAAGCCAGCCAGGGCCATCCCCATATTTTGATTGATCTTCTTATCCTTGGGATCAAGGCTCTGACCCTTCTTCAGATAGACGAGGGCCCGGTCATAATCCTTGAGCTTCAGGTATGCCTGGCCCAGCGAGGCTAACAGGCTCACATTCTTGTCGCTTTGCGACGCCGCCCGTTCCATCACCCGGATGGCCTCCCGGGGATTATCCTGGGCCAGATAAGCCATGCCCATGAGTTGGCGGGTCCTGACCCGGGTGCTATCCTGACTCAGCACCTCCTGAAAAGCCCGAATAGCCTGGGGGTACTGCTTTTCCTCGAGATAGGTCAGTCCCAGGGCTTCCCTGGCCTCCAACATTTGCGGCTTGGCGGCCAGCACCGTGTTCAGTTCCTGACGGGCAGCCGAGGTTTGTCCGGCCAGCAAGAGGATCACCCCCACCTTGTATCTGATGTCATGTCGGTCTGGATTTTCTTTCAGCAATTGCAAATAATGAACCAGTGAACCATCGTATTGCCGCTTTTCTAACAATAAATCACCCAGGGCTTCCCGGCGCTCCGGACTCAATTCTTCCGGCGCTCCCGGGTAAGGTTTCCCCGACACGTGATCATAGGCGTCCTGCACTTTCGCGGCTTCTCTCATCTTCACAGGCCTGACTTTCATGGCTTCCCGTCTGCGACCACATTGGCTGCCAAACACCACCAGGGCCATGAGCAGCACACATAACCCCAAACGACCGGCTGATTGCATAACAAACACCTCCTCAGTCAGCCAGTTTAGCGAAGCCCTCCGCTCTTTGCAACAGGTCTTGCCAAAAGCCGGGTTTTCCTTGCCAGTCCCGGCGTCTGTCTGAAAGGTGAACTCCCCCTGAAGGAGGGACCGCTCGTCCGGGCTCAGGTCCTCAGGCCCTCGCCCGGTTCCCCTTTTCCCCCGCACCAGGCCTGTAACCAGGCAAGTTCACGGGAGTCAGCGGCCCTCCTGCACCAAGATTCAGCCACCGGCAGCGAGGAGGGATCGGCTGCAGGCGCTATCGCGCCCTTACCTAAGTTGCCTCGTCAACCAACTACTGCCTGGGTGGCATGGTTACCGTCGCCGGCTCCGGGGGGAGGGTTCGGTGCCTGGCGTCGTATCGGCCGATGGGTGGGGAGCCCAACGGGCCTGATTTATCAAAGCGACCTCGGTTGCAGCCGGGGCCGCCGGTGGCTGCCTGTTAATGCCGGCCATGGTTCACAGCCGGGCTGACAAGCTTCCCCTGCACACTTCTACCCTGGGGATGAAGAGGCCTGGCCGGCCCAGGCCATGGGCATGAGCCGTCACGTCTGCCGCCGGATTCTCCCCTGAGGCCGGCGGCCATAGATCCAGATCTCCTTACCTTTGTCGTCATAGTTGCACTCTGGAGCTTTCTTAATGCTTTATCAGGGTGCGGTAAATTTGTATGGCTGCGGGTCCCAAAATAATGATAAAGATCGCCGGGAAAATGCAAAACAGTGTAGGAAAAATGATTTTAATGGGCATCTTGGCTGCCATTTCCTCGGCCCGCTGGGACCGCTGCACCCTGACGAAATCTGCGTGGGTGCGCAAAGACTGGGCAATGGAAGCGCCCATTTTCTCGGATTGAATCATCAGGGCAATGAGGGATTTGACGCTTTGGACGCCGGTGCGCTCCCCCAGGTTTTTCAAGGCGTTGTCCCGGGGAATGCCGGTCCTGAGCTCCGCGTTGGTGATGCGCAATTCCCGGTGAAAGTCTTTGGAAATGCGAAGAACCTCGTCAGCCACATGGTTTAGGGTGGACTGCAGGGACAACCCCGCTTCCATGGAGACAATCATCAGGTCGAGAACATCCGGCAAAGCCTTGTCAATGCGATTCTGCCGGCCATTTAAGGTCCGTTTCAGGAGGTAATTGGGGAGAAAGAAGCCCAAAGAGGCGGCCCCCATGGTAATGGCCAGGTTCACCGTGGTGAATTTACTGCTCCACACCATATAAACCATGCAGCCCAGGGGGAGCAAAATGGTGGAAATGACTTTAAGGCCATAAAAAACGGCCACCGCGTTGGTATAGCGAAAACCGGCCTGGATCATGGTGAGGCGCAGGTCGGAGACCTTGGCCTTTTCCTTGTCCTTGTCCTTGCCCAGGGTCATCTTGCCGAAGGAACTGATCACCTCCAGGATGCGTTCTTTCAGATTGGAGGCTTGCGAGTCCCGGCGGACTATGGGGCTCGCGCCGGTTTTCGATTTGGCGAAACGCTCCGCCATTTCCCGGCGGTTGCCCTGGTACGACAGCAGGCCAAAGGTCAGAAGACCCACGGCGCTGAAAACCGCAAGTAACATCAAGAGAAATGAGGTATCCATGCTCTCCTCCCCCTAAACATCCAGCCTGATAACTCGCCGCATCCAAATAACACCCAAGATAATGTTCATAAGACCGATCACTATGAGGTAGATGCCGGCTGGATCAGTGAACAGGGTGTCAATGTAATTGCGGTTTACAAAAGTCAGGGCAAAAAAGACCACAAAAGGCAGCAGGGTCAAGATCGAGCGCGGAAAATTTACCTTCCGCGGTCAGGGCCAGAACCTTGCCTTTCAGCTTCAGTCGCTCCCTGATGAGATGGCCGATATTCTCCATGACCTCCGCCAGATTGCCGCCGGTTTCCGTTTGCAGCATGACCGCGGTGACAAAATATTGCAGGTCCTGGCTGGCGACCCGTTCACCCATGCGCTTGAGCGCGGCCGGCACACTCAGTCCCAGGCGCTGCTCCTCGTAGACGGTTTTCATCTCCGTACCCAGCGGATCAGGGGTCTCTTTACCGGCCAATTCAATGGAGGAAGGCAGGGCATGGCCGGCCCGCAGGGAACGGGCCAGGAGTTCCATGGCTTCCGGCATCTGCCCTTCAATGATCCGGGTTTTGCGGTTTTTCTTAAAACGCACCAGCATAAAAGGGAGATAGCCGAAAACCACTGCTGCACCTAAGGCAGGGTATGAGCCCAAATTAAAGAGAAAGACCAGATATGCCGCCATGGCGCAAAAACCCGCCACGCTCAGGAACGTCCCCGGCCGCCAGTTAATGTCGGCTTGCATGAGATTGCGCTGCAGATTCTCGATTTTTCCCACCGCGCCCAGGCTTTTGGCAATGGCCTGAAACAGGCTGCCTTCCAGCTCCTGGACGTTTTTCATGATCTGGACCTGGGCAAAGCGTTGATTCCGGCCTTTGCTCATACGCCGGTGCAATTGCTGGCGCTGCACTATGGGTTTGACGATGAGCTGATAAATCCCGGTAACCAGGAGAGACACTGTCAGAAATACGCCGATCAAACCCAAGGCGTATACAGGATCAGCTTTCATATTCAGGTAATCCATCTGCTTACTCCGTGCGCCATCGGCGCCGTCCGCTAACCTCTGTAACGGTCGTAGGATTCCGGTAGGGTGAAGATGCTGTCGCTAACGGGAATCCCATAAACCTTGCAGCGGTCTGCGAACCGGGGACGCACCCCTGTGGCGATGAAGCGGCCCATGACGCGCTCCTGGTCATCTATGGCATGCCGTTCGAAAACGAAGATGTCCTGCATGCTGATGACGCCGCTTTCCATCCCGGTGATTTCCGACATGGAGATCATGCGGCGCACCCCATCGGAGTGGCGGGCCAACTGGATGATGACGTCCAGGGACGAACTGATCATCTGCCGCATGGCCTTTTCCGTGATCTTGAAGCCGGAAAGCTGCATCATGGTTTCCAGACGCAGCAGGGCATCCCGGGCGGTATTGGCGTGGACGGTGGTCATGGAGCCTTCGTGACCGGTGTTCATGGCCTGGAACATGTCAATAACCTCGGCGCCCCGCACCTCGCCCACCACGATGCGGTCCGGGCGCATACGCAGACTGTTCCTCACCAGATCCCGCTGGGTTATTTCCCCTTTGCCCTCCACGTTGGGCGGCCGGGTTTCCAGGCGGGCTACGTGATCCTGCTGCAACTGCAGTTCTGCAGAGTCCTCAATGGTGATAACCCGTTCTTTTTCAGGAATGAACCCTGAAAGAATATTGAGCAAGGTAGTCTTGCCGGCCCCGGTGCCCCCGGAAATCAGGACGTTGAGCTTGGCCTTTACCATGGCCTTTAGCACCACCCCGATGTCAGAGGTCAGGGAGCCTTTCTCCACCAACTCCTCCAGAGTGGGCCGCTGCACCGCAAAACGCCGGATGGACAGCATGGGCCCGTCCAGGGCCAGGGGCGGGATGATGGCGTTCACCCGGGAGCCGTCCGGCAGCCGGGCGTCCACCATGGGATTGGCTTCGTCGATGCGCCGGCCTACGTTGGCCACAATCTTGTTAATGATCTTGAGGAGATGATTGTTATCCTGGAAGCGGATCTCGGTCTTCTCCAGTTGCCCCCGCCGCTCGATGTAGACCTGGTCGTAACGGTTGGCCAGGATATCGGAGATGCTGGGGTCGGTGAGGAGAGGTTCCAGGGGGCCCAGGCCCAGGATCTCGAATTCCAGCTCTTGAATGAGGCGGTTTTTCTCCTGGAGATTAATGGGCTCCGACTCTTCCTGGAAGAGCTGCTCCAAGGCCTGGCGAATCTCCCTGGCCACCTCGAGGTCCTCGAGGTTTTCCATCTGGCTCAGATCCAGACGTTCCAGGAGGAGATGATGTATCCGGCTTTTTACTTCATAAAGCTTGGCTTCCCTGGTTTCATCTCCACGGAAGGAAGTAAACACCACATTAGCCGCTTCCGGCTCCTGGGCCTTTACTTCAGTCATCGTTTTCTGTTTGTAGCGCCGAAAAGCCATGGTTCAGGCCTCCCTTATATAACCCAGAACCGGCGGCGGGACTTGCTATCCCCGCCTTCGTCTCCGATTTTCAATTGCCCGAGAAGCTGACTGGCCAATCCCTCAAGGCTGGAATAGAGCTTGGATTTGGGGGCCACGTTGGCCAGGGGCACACCCCGGTTGATGGCCTCACTGACGTTTTCATAATCGCTGGGCAAGGTGCAGTAGGCTTTCTGTTTCAACACCTGCTCCAGGTTTCCCAGGCTCAAGCCCCCGCCCCGATCGTAGCGGTTGACCACCAGCTTGACCTTTTCCTGGACCTGCATCCAGTTTCTGAGCAGGGGCCACAAATGGCCGAGATTGCGCAGGTCCGGCACCGTGAGCTCCACCAGCATGAGCACCAGGTCGGAATCCTGAACCACACGCAGAAACAGTTCATCCAGCCAATGACTCAGGTCCACCACGATCCAGCGATAGTGGGCTCTCAAGATGGTGAACACCTTTTGCAGCCCTTCCAGGTTGATGGCATCCTGGTCGTTGAAATCAGAAACGCCGTGAATCATGGCCAGGTTTTTTTCGTAAACCTGGATGGTCTTCTCCATGAAGGAGTGGTCCAGATTGGCCTGGTTCTGGATCAAATCGAAAACCGTGTACATGGAGTCCCGGTCCAGAAAGTGGCCCACATCAGGATAGGGGCGGCCCAAGTCCACCAGGACCACCTTGCCGGACTGCGACCTGGCCAGGGTCACGGCCAGGTTGACGGCAATGGTGGTGGCCCCTACCCCGCCCTTGTTGCCGGTTACGGTCAGGATGCGGCCCACAACGCCGCTCGCCTCCGACAATCGCCTCCTGGAGGCGCGGACCCGGTCAAAAGTGACTTCCAGCTCCTCCTGATTCAAGGGCAGAGGCACAACTTCCCTGATCCCCAGGCGCATGGCCTTGAGGAGAAAATCCGGTTCCATTTTCTCGGAACACAGCAGCACCGCGGTTTGGGGAAGGTTGGTGGTCAGGGTCTCCAGCCATTCCGGCAACGAGTCGTCCCCGTTAATACACACCATGACCAGGTCTGCCGCCGGGCCGTGCTTCTGTCCCAAGATTTCCCCAGGATCCTGGGTCTGACCCATCATGTGAACCTGGGGCAGGTTTTCTAACAAAGGCAGGAAGTCCGGATCTGGTTCTCCGGCGCCATACAAAATTGAGACGTTCAGCATATCTGGCAGCATGGTCGGCATACCCTCCAGTTTCTTTCCCAATGCCCCTGGCCGGCCGGTCTGAGGACCGGCTCCAGCGCTGGGGGCTTGGCGCTCTTAGTGATGTTCCTGTAGTCGCCGTTTAGGGGGATGATCCGAAACTGCAGGGGCAACGGGAGAGCAAACTGGTACTTCCCCCCCGCCGGAAAGCCGGCCTTCTGGCCGCTGCTGATAGTCACCTGCGTCATGATCTCCCCCTTGGCACTTTTGTTCTGGGCGGCGGGCGGCGCAAGCCCCTCAACTTGCGCACCACCCGGGCCGTTCTTGCTTTATGGAGAACCTCGCATTCTTAAATTCACCCGGATCTCCAGTTACATGCTGGCCTTGCTGCGATCCATGCCCTTGATCACCTCGACGGTGGCTTCCCGCTTGGCGGTAGTGGTCACCGTCACCGCCTGGGGTTTGGGAGTATGAACGTTGCTGATCAGCTGGGAGGTCACCACTCCCTTGGTTTGGGCCACCTCCAGGTTATTGCGGCTCCTCAGGACCAGGCGGATTTTTCCCTGGTTGCTGGCCAGATCAAGAATCTCGCTTTGCTCCGGGTTCACCTCCAGGGTAACGGTTTTGACGATCACGGGCTTTTGGTCCTGCTGCTGCTGCTCCCAGATCTGACCGCTGGAGAGGACCACAATGTTTTGCAAAATGGTCCTGGAATAGTGTTCATCCTCCGCATGAGGCACCTTCAGGCTCATCACCACGTCCACGTGGTCTCCGGGCTTAATGAACCCGGCGTTCCCGGTGACATCGTCCACCCGCACGGAAATGGCCCGCTTACCGTCACCCAGAAGGCCGCCTAAACCGGCCAACGTGCCTTCCGGGGCCAGCTTGTTCATGAGGATGGGCTCGCCTTTATTGAGAGAGACGACGACCACCCGCTCCTTGATGGCGCCATAGTTAGCCGGCACTCCCTGGGGCACCAGCTCCTGGGGCCAGGCTACGGTTTTCACCAGGGATGAAGACAAGGCCGTGCCCGGAGTGATCTCCTGGGCCGCCACGACCACGGGGGTCGTCGGCTTTTGCACCACCCTGGTCTTTATGGAGACATATTGATGGATACCCACGGTGGCCACCAGTCCCGCCACCACAGCCAACACGACATACAGAATGCCTTTTGGTAATTTCATGGCTCACTCACTCCATGTTCACGGTTGGTTTCCCAACCCCGTATTTTTCGGGAGCACAGGCTTCCAGCCTGTGCCGCACAGGCAAGATGCCTGTGCTCCCGCGATAAAATCGATGAGGAGGGACGAGGGCATTTCCCAGACATTCCACCCCCACCCCAGCCCTCCCCCATCCAGGGAGAGGCAGTAGCGCTGCCATGGCGAGTAGGGCGAACTGCGCCATGGCGATCAGATTTTCTGTGAGCTGCGAATCCTTTTCCCACCCCGGACCTCATCACTTAGCCTCCCCGCCAAAACAGGGCCACCATGCCCAGGGCGATGGCCACCCCATAAGGGATGCCCGGAATTTCCGCCTTGGGACCCGGCCCCGGACTCATGCCCGTGGGTCGAAAAAGGATGAAGCTGACCAGGTAGGACCAATACTGACGGAGCTTGGCCCACAGGATTCCCTTATAAATGAGAACCCCCAGGGCCAGGACACCGCCGGCCATGGCCATGTAAAGGAACAGCATCAGGGTGAGCCCCGGCCCCAGCCAGGTCCCCAGCGCTGCCAGGGCCTTCACGTCACCGGCCCCCATGCCTCCCAACAGATACACAGGAAACAACAGGAAAAATCCCAGGACCAGGCCCAAAAGACCATTGCCCAGACCGCTCAGGCCATAAAAGGCAATCTGGAACACCAAGCCGGCCAGGGCGGTGCTGAAAGTGAGATAATTGGGAATGCGGTATGTTCTGAGGTCGCCCCAGGCAATCCACAGGGCGATTGCCAGAGGCAGCAACAGATGCGCCTGGGACGACCCCCAGGAAATGATAGTGTCAAGCTGGTTGACCACGGCCTCCCCTCCTAAAGCCTGACGGTCCCTCGGTTCCCCGTTCCGATTAAGGACCCCGTGCAGCGGGCCTTCCCCGCCCTTTGTTGAATGATGATTCCCCCCTTTTCTATAAGGGGGGCCAGGGGGGATTTGGCTAAGCCCTCACAAATCCCCCTAAATCCCCCTTTACAAAAGGGGGACTTAAAACCCCTCTTCAGGTCCACCAAGAAAACCGGGACCAGGCTAAAACCGCCAGGGACATGGACAGGGCCAGGATCAAGGCCTTGGAGAATAAGTAGGTTACTCCTCCTTTTACCATGGCGACCTCCTTTTACCTTTTTTGGCGGCGGCGCCCCTTTTAAAGTGGGTAATGACCCGGCTGGGGCTGTAGCCGGGTCATCACCTTGGCGGACATGCTTACGAGGTATGCCAGGGGGTTCACTGACTGCCTGACAACTTCCCTAGCTTCCGAACCCTCCTGATGCATTGGTAAAGGTTTGACTTAGATTAGTTCCCAGGGTGCCTATCGTTGTGAAGCACACCAGGGTGATGAAGGCGATCATCAGTGCGTATTCAACCATCGTGGCCCCCGAGGTATCCTTATATAATTGTTGGATCATCTCCATTATCATTCTCTCCATTCTCGACCCCGAGAGGGCCAGCAGCCGGCCTTTAGCTCAAGCCAGCGTCTGACTCTGGTTAGCTGGCGACCGCGTTGGAAGCCGGGGTAAAGGTCGAGGTCTTCAGGTTGGTGCCCAGGGTGGTGACGATGCCGATACAAACCACGGCGATCAGGGCCACCATCAGGCCGTATTCCACCATCGTTGCGCCAGAATCATCCTTGAAGAAATTCCGAATCCGTTCCATGTGTTTTTTCTCCCTGTGCCAGAGTCTGATTAGCTGGCAACCGCGTTGGAAGCCGGGGTGAAGGTCGAGGTCTTCAGGTTGGTGCCCAGGGTGGTGACGATGCCGATACAAACCACGGCGATCAGGGCCACCATCAGACCGTATTCCACCATCGTTGCGCCAGAATCATCCTTGAAGAAATTCCGAATCCGTTCCATGTGTTTTTTCTCCCTGTGCCAGAGTCTGATTAGCTGGCAACCGCGTTGGAAGCCGGGGTGAAGGTCGAGGTCTTCAGGTTGGTGCCCAGGGTGGTGACGATGCCGATACAAACCACCGCGATGAGAGCCACCATCAAGCCATACTCCACCATTGTCGCACCAGACTCATCCTTGAAGAAATTCCGAATCCGTTCCATTTGCACTTCCTCCATGTCGTTTTTTTGTTTTATCTTTATTGTTGCAGAATTCCAGTTGGTTAGTTTGTTGGTGGTTTTTTCAGGGCCAGGTTTTTATGCCTGGCCTGGCTTCCACGCCTTTTTCCTCCCTGCTGCTTCTCCCCTTCTCTCCCCTCCCTAATTTAGGAGTTTTGTCAATGTTTCTTAATTTGAATACAATATTCGTGCCATATCTCTTAATCTTGCTAAAAAGAACTTTAATTTCCTGTATCTGCAATCTTTAGGCCCTGCCGAAATCCCCTTGAATTTTCTTCAACTTAATCTAACTTATTGATATTATACTTTTTTTATACACATCACCTCATGGGCCGAACCATAGAAACAGAAAAATATAAAACCGGCCCCTAATGGCGTTAAAACCCCGGTAAAGGGCCAGTTCCACGGGGGCCCCTGGGGTGGGGCCCCTCTGACGCGCCGACATGGCTGCGTGAAATGCCCCCGTGGCTCCACGCTGTGCCTGGCCGCTGGCGTTCATTGCTTAACTTATTGTAATTTCTAAGATAATTTGAGAGGTTTAGCCCGGCCGGAAGGATTACTCCCATGGCAGGCTTTCAGGGGAGGAGGCGGAAAAACTCTCGAGCAGAAAATTTAGGAAGAGCTGCAGGAAGCGGGATTGGCCGCAGTCCTCTTGCCGGCCCGCTTGCCATCCAGCCAAGCGGGTGGTTTACTGAAAATTTATTTTAATGTGATACAATTTTCTTCTTTTTCAATAAATTTACTTTTTATCAAGAGCAATTTTGGCACGATTGACCCGGTGTTTTTTCAACAGGGCATAGAGCCGGGGCTGGGACAGATCCGACATCCGGCAAGCCTCCTGGAGATCATTTTGGGCCAGCGCCATGAGCTCCTGCAGATATTCCCTTTCGGCCTGGGCCACCGCAGCCTCCCGATAATCCCGCAGCTTGGGCAGCTTCACCCCGGCTGCGGCCGCGGTCGCCGGCGACATCTCATGGGTTTCCTTGCTGACGGTGTTCCGCACCGCCTGGATGCGGATATAGCTCGGCAGGTGGTTGGGGTATAAGGTCGGCTCATGGCGGGCTTCCGCCAGGGCCCGGTCCAGGGTGTTGATCAGTTCCCGGACATTGCCGGGCCAACTGTAAGCCAGGAGGCATTCGAAAAACTCGGGGGCAAAGCCCTTCTGGGGAATGCTGTAGGATTCGCACAATTTGTCGGTCTGATAGAGCACCAGGTCTTTGATGTCTTCCAGATGATCCCTCAAGGGCGGCAGGATGAGGCTCAAGGAGCGCAGCCGGAAGAGGAGATCCTTCCGGAAATTGCCGTCGGCCACCGCTTGATCCAGGTCCCGGTTGGTAGCGGCCAGCAGCCGGAAATTGCTCTCCACCTCCTGGCGGGCGCCCAGGGGCCGGAAGCGGCGTTCCTGGAGGACCCGTAAAAAGGCCTTCTGCATGATGAGGGGCAACTCCCCCACTTCGTCCAGGAACAGGGTGCCCATGTCCGCCTGCTTGATAAGGCCCACCTGGGGCTTGTCCGCGCCGGTAAAGGCGCCCTTCTCATAGCCGAACAGGGCGCTCTCCACCAGGGATTCGGGCAGGGCGGCGCAGTCCACCACCACGAAGGACTTTTTGCTCCGATGGCTGTTAAAGTGAATGGCCCGGGCGAACAGCTCCTTGCCGGTGCCGGTTTCGCCGAAAATCAGGACATTGGCGTCACTGTCCGCAGCCTGGGCCACAATGTCATAGCAGGACTGCATCTTGAAGCCATCGCCCACAATGCCGTCCAGCTTCAAGGCCACCGCCGGCCGCCTCACCTTCTTTTCCTCGCGGTATTGGAGGGCCCGCACCAAAGGGAGGGTCATGCGCTTGATGGAGGACTGCTTTTCGATGTAGTCCCAGGCCCCGTTGACGATGGCCAGTTCCGCCCCGTCGGGGTCGCCTGCCCCGGTGATGATGATCACCTCCGGAGGATCGCTCAATTCCCGGATTTTGGGCAAGGCCCTGAGACCGCTGCCGTCCGGCATGCGCACATCCAGAAAGACCACATCATAGGAACCGTTCAGGGCCTCCACGACACCGTCGTTCAGGCTGTGAGTGAATTTCACCCCGTGGCCCATTTCGGTGACCATTTCGGACAACATCTCACAAAACAGCTCGTCATCGTCGATGATCAGCACATTGCCCATGGGAATCTCCCCGCTTGCTTGTTCGCTAACTTTGGTTTCCATGGCTACCCTCGAGAATCCGCGTAGTTAAGGGATTCTTAACTCCTCTGCTTTACCCTGGGGCTCCCGCCCCAGGGCCTGGCTGATGGCATTGGTCAGTTCGCTAATGGACAGCGGTTTCATAATATATTCCCGGATGCCCGCGGCCTTGGCCTTCTCCGGCGTGACCACCTGGCTGAAACCGGTGACCAGGATGACGGGCAACTCGGGCCGCAAAGCCAACAGCTCTTGGGCTAATTCCAGGCCGGTCATCTGGGGCATGGTTTGGTCCGCGATGACCAGGTCAAAATTCTGGGGGTTTTCTTTAAACCGTTCCAGGGCCTCAAGGGGCCTGGTAGTGACGCTCATCTGGTAGCCCAGACTCTCCAGGATCTCCTTCCACATATCCACCAGCCACTCTTCATCATCCACAAAGAGCAATCTCTCCTTCCCTTTTTCCACCTCCGGCGCCTCCGGGCCTCTGGGCAACTCGGTGGCCTCCACCCGGGGAAGGTAGATTTGAAATTCGGAGCCTTTTCCCACCTTGCTTTGCACGGTAATGGCCCCCTTATGGGCCTTGATAATGCCGTGGATCACGGCCAGGCCCATGCCGGTGCCCTCTTCCATCTTCTTGGTGGTGAAAAACGGGTCGAAGATTTTCTCCATGACTTCCCGGTCCATGCCGTGGCCGGTGTCTTTGACGCTCAGCCGGATGTGCGGTCCCGGCGACAGGCCGTGGAACTGGGCCGCGGACTTGGCGTCCAGATTGACCGGCTTGACCGAGATATCCAGCAGTCCGCCTTTTTCCCGCATGGCATGCGCGGCATTGGCGCACAGGTTGATAATTACCTGGTGCATCTGGGTGGGGTCGGCCAGGATAACTTCCTGGTCCTCCTCCAGCCTCATCTTGAGCTCTATGGTGGTGGGCAGGGTGGCCCGGAGCATATTCAAGGCTTCTTTGATGATGCCGCTCATCTTCACCGGCCGACGCTCCTGGGGAGTGGGCCGGCTGAAGGAGAGAATCTGGCTGACCAGGTCCTTGCCCCGTTTCCCGGCCTTGAGCACCTGCTGCAGGCGGCGCTTCAAGCCGTCATCTTCCTTAAGGCCCAAAAGGGCCATTTCGGTGTAGCCCAACATGACCCCGAGAATATTATTAAAATCGTGGGCAATGCCGCCGGCCAGGCTGCCGATGGCGTCCATGCGCTGGGCCTGGCGCAGCTGGGCTTCAAACTGGGGCCGCATCTGCTCGGCCGCCTTGCGTTCAGTAATATCCAGGAGCACGATGTCCGTGTGCAGGGCCCGCCCCTGATCGTCGCAGGCGATGCGGCCAGTTTCCTGCAGCCAGATGATCCGGCCGTCCTTGGTCTTAATGCGGTATTGCCGCACATAGGCGTGGTCGGCTCCCAGGGCATGGAGAAAGGCCTTGCGATATGGCTCTAAATCTTCCTCGACGATGATCTCGGTCCAGGGTCTGCCTCCCGGCCCAAATTTATTGGGGGCATAGCCGGTAATCTCTTTAATTTTTTCTTCTAAGTAGTTGACGGCGCCGTCCTGGGAAAGACGTCCCAGCACCATGGGGAGACTGTCCACTACCAACTTCAAACGGTCGCTGCTTTCTTGTAAGATTTCTTCAGTTTTCAGCTTGTCGGTAATGTCCAATATCCGCATGATGACCCCCACCGTATCGCCGGTGTTCGGGTCTTTCACGGGATAGGAAAACAGCTCCACCTGGCCGGCCAGGTCCTCCCGGGGGCCCCATTTGGGCACCACTTCATGGCCCGGTTCCCCGCTGACCAGGGTTCTTAGGGCAGGACAGTTTTCACAAGGATCGAGCGCGCCGTGGATGACCGCGAAACAGGTTTTCCCCAACAGGGGCTGATCGTGGGCGAACCATTTTTCTATGGTGGGGTTGACCCGGACCAGGGCCAGGTTCCGGTCCAGCACCGCGATGCCTTCCTCGGTTGAGGCGATGATGCCGTCCAGCAGGCCTTGCTGCTCCCGGAGCACTTTTTCCACCCGCTTCATGGAGGTGACGTCATGGATGATAAGCACCCCGCCGTGTACCTCTCCCGCTTCATTGAGGAGGGGCGCCACGTGCCCCGCATAAAAGCCCTCCGGCCCGGCGGCGGTGAGCTTCATGGGCTGATTGCGGTCCAGGAACCCCCGGTGCCCGCCGGCTCCCAGGATAGGGTTTTTCTCATTGATTTCCTGGAGGAAAGGGAGCGCCACGAAAAGGTTTTTCCCCAGAACCTTGCTTTTGGAAACCCCGGTCAGGTGTTCCATGGGGGAGTTCCATAAGGTGACCTGAAAGTCCCGGTCGAAACCCGCCACCCCATCCCCGCAATGTCCCAGGATTTTTTCGGACAACTCCTTTTCCCGGTGAATTTCCTTGTTCAATTGTTGTTGCTCCACGGCAAATAGCATGGTGCGCCCCAATAGTTGCTCCACCAAGGTCCGGTGTTGGGCTTCCGTTTGTTCCAACGTGTCCCTGGTTTGCCGGAGTTCCGTGATGTCAGAGGCCACTCCTTCCAGATAATCCCGCTCCAAATAGACCCGGGCGGAACACAGCAGCCAGAGGACAGCACCGTCCCGGCGGAAAAACCTGGTTTCAAAATTCTGGAGGTGGCTGTTACTCACCTGCTCAAGCATGCGCTCTTGGGTGTCGGGCTCCACAAAAAAATTCTGGGCCACAAACTCCGGCAGCAGGTCCTCCTTGGCCCCATACCCCATCATCTGGGCAAAGCGGTCATTGCATTCCAGCATCCGGCCGTTGCTCAGGCGCCACCGGAAAATGCCCACCTGCATATTATTGAAAATATTGCGATACTTCTCTTCAGTGTCCCGCAGGATCTCTTCCAGCCGTTTGCGCTCACTAAGGTCAAGGGTGATGCTCAGGATGTTTTTTTCGCCCTGCAGGTCGATGATGCGGGCATGGATCTCCACCGGAAACAAACTGCTGTCTTTGCGCACGTGGACAGACTCAAAAACAGTCTCTCCTTCGGCAAGCAGTTTCTGGCGCTGAGCCTCCAGCCAGGCCTGGTGTTCGGCGGCCTCCAGATCCTGCCAGCGCCGTCCGATCAACTCATCCCGGGTGAAGCCCCGGGACTTGCACGCGGCCTTATTGACGCAGGTGATGTTGCCCTCGAGGTCGAGGACAAAAATGGAGTTGGGGGAGGAATCCAGCATCTTATTTTTAAAGGACAGCCGCTCCTCCGCCCGGCTCAACTCCCCATTGAGACGCAAGGCCGCAAGACCCTGGCAGAAAAACGCAATGAGGGTCCGGAGAAATTCCCGTTCATCGGTGGAAAAGGCCCCGGGCCCGGCGGCGTACAGAGTCAGGGCCCCGAATACTTTACCCTGGTGACTCAAAGGCAGGGCAAAACAGGAAGTCAGGCCCAAGGTCTCGGCCACCTCCTGGTAATTGGCGCAGGCCGGTTCAGAATGGATATCAGGGCAAAAGACCGGTTGGCCGGTGCGGATGGCGGCGCCGGTGGGATCGCGGCCCGGTTCCTCTTCCTTCCAGGTGGCGGGCAGGAGACCCAACAGTCCCAGAGCTAAACCGGAGTGGGCTACTCGATTGATTTTCTTGGTCTTGTTGTCTTCCGCGATCCCTACCCAGGCCAGGGGGTAGCCGCCAATCTCCACCAGCAGGCGGCAAACCTCTTGAAGAAAAGGCTCCTCTTCTTTGGCCTGGGCCAGAGCAACTTGGCATCCTCTGATCAAGGCCAGAGCTCTTTGGGCCCATCCTTCCCAATTATAGGTGTTGGGAATTAATTTCATGGCCTCACCGGCCCCAGCGTTGATAACGCAATCAGGAACCGTTCCTCCCCTTTATAAAGACCAAAGAGCAGCTTGTCATAGCCCTCGAAATTAGACACAAATTTCCGCATAATTTTTTTTGTCGCACTAACATTTTGCAAGTTAGGTGCCATGGTTGATTGAAATGCTATATTATATTTAAATTACAATAAGTTATGCTTGCGATCATCAAATATCGATTCTCACTCGAAAAGAATTATTTTTATAAAAGAACATGTAAGAGGATTTTTTATCCTTTGTCAAGAATTATTTCTTGCAATACAAGAATTTATTGAATTGTTTTCTAAGCCTGAAAATCAATGGTATAGTCAAAGTGTTTTAGGAAAAAATTGACCCATGCTTACTACTTCCAGTCCCCCATCCCAGCCCCGCACCTACCGCACCCGCATGCAGCGTTCCGGTTTGGTGGGATTCCGGGTGCAGGTCCAGGAGACGGATCTCATGCTCTTGGCCCAACAGGACCTCTCCCTGGAAGTCCGCGGCCTGGTGATCCAGGAACGGCAACAGTTGGAGACCTATATTCACCAATATCCGGAATTCCTCACCACTTTGGCGCCTTGGCCCTCTGATCCCTATGCCCCGCCCCTGGTCCGGGACATGATTCAGGCGGGGACTGCCGCGGGCGTGGGACCCATGGCCGCGGTGGCCGGGGCCATTGCCGCCCGGGTCGGCCAGGCCCTCTTGACTTATACTGATGAGATCATCATCGAAAATGGCGGCGACATCTTCATGCACCTTCAACAGCCGGCCACGGTGTCCCTGTACGCCGGCTGCTCCCCCCTGAGCCACAAGGTGGGCCTCAAAATTTACCCTGACCGGGACCAGAAAAGCTGGGGGGTGTGCACCTCCTCAGGGACGGTGGGACATTCGCTGAGTTTCGGCCGGGCCGACGCGGCCTGCGTCATCGCCGCAGACACCGCCTTGGCCGATGCCTGCGCCACTGCGCTGGGAAACCGGGTGCCTGCCGCTTCAGCCGTAAATGAAGCCCTGGAATGGCTGGCCGCCATCCCGGGCCTAAAAGGCGGGGTGGTGATCGTGGGGGAACATTTGGGCGCCTGGGGCGAAATCGAACTGGTGCCGCTGTGAGGAAAGTGGACTGGGAATTTTTGGATTTTTGGGGGAGGGCCAGGGACCTGAGGTCCCTTCCCTCCCCCCAGGCCCCCCTCCCAACCTGCAGATATTTGGTAGCACGGGCCTCCTGCCCGTGCCTGAACGGGCTGGAAGCCCGTTCTACCAAATTCAACTATGCGGGGGAGAGGTTAATATTCCTCATCTTTACAAAAGGCGGGGTAAAAAACAGTAAGCCCAAGTCCCCCTTTTCTAAAGGGGGATTTAGGGGGATTTGCTAAATAAAACAATTTGTTATAAATCTACTTTTTTATCGCAACTTGGCATAAGGGGTCGGGGGCCAGGGGGCGCGAACCCCTGGCCCTTCCCCCAAAACACTTACATCCCTCTATTCAGGCAGCCTCACGATGGTCCTGCCCTGATGCCGCCGTTTTAGGATCAGTTCAATCTGCTCATCCAGCCCTTCCAGGGTGGTTTCGGTGGTGAGGCGTTCCAGGTGCGGCAATTTCCATTTTCCGGCCAGATTTTGCCAGACCTGAATCCGGGTGGGCCGGGGACAATTCTGGGAATCTATGCCCATGAGGGTGACGGCCCGCAGGATAAAGGGGTATACCGTCAGGGGAAGGTCGGGGGCGGCCACGTTGCCGCAGCAGGTCACCGCGCCGCCGTATTGCACGGATTTGATGGTGGTGGCCAAAAGCGGCCCGCCCACCGTGTCAACGGCGCCGGCCCATTGCGCGCCGAGCAGGGGGCGACCGCTGGTGTCCGTGGCCGCCTCGGCGGCGATCACCTCTTTGGCGCCCAGCTCCAGGAGATAATCCCGGGTTTCCGGCCGGCCGCTCACCGCAACCACCTGATAGCCCTCCTTGGCCAGAATGGACACCGCGATGCTCCCAACCCCGCCGGTGGCCCCTGACACCAGAATCTTCCCCTGGTCGGGGGTGACGCCGTAAGTCATGAGGCGGTAAACCGACAGTGCGCCCGTGAAGCCCGCAGTGCCGTAAATCATGCTCTCCCGCAGGGATAAGCCCTGGGGCAGCTTCACCACCCAGGCCCCGGGCACCCGGATGTATTGCCCAAAACCCCCGGGGGTGTTCATCCCCAAATCATAGCTGGTGACAATGACCTCGTCCCCGAACTTGACCTCCGGACTCCGGCTTTCCTCCACCACCCCGGCAGCGTCGATCCCCGGCGTATGGGGGTAGCGTTTGGTCACCCCCTTGTTGCCTATGGCCGACAGCACATCCTTGTAATTGAGGGAGGAATACTTGACCCGGATGAGCACCTCGCCTTCGGGCAGGTCCTGCAGAGTCCTTGCCTTGATTTCCCGGATGAACTTCTGGTCTTCGGTTTCGCTGACCACCAGAGCCAAAAAGCTTTGGACTGCCATGTTTTGCCTCCTTTTTCCCAGGCCCGCGAAAATCAATTTTATCCAAACAGTCGCCCATGAGCCTTAAGCTCTCTCAATATCATGAAAAGATTGGTAGGGCGGGCCTCCGTGCCCGCCATCCGGTACCGCCGAGCATTTGATGGCGGGATGCGCGGCGCTTTCCCGCTACGCTTTATTTTAACCTTTGCTTGAACCTTTAACTTTTCGTAACAGTTCCTCATGGTCCTACGGTCCACCCGCAAATTAGGAAAAGTTTTGGTGGGGCGGGCCTCCGCGCCCGCCTCGACAATCAGCACAGGCTGGAAAGCCTGTGCCACCCTTGAGGAACTTTTCAAGACAGAAAAGGTTCCTGAACCTTTTCATTCATAGAGGGCAGGAATATTTTTTGCAATTCTAAAATTGAGGCCCGGCCCTCTCCGCCGGACACTTCGGCAAAATGGCATGAGAGAGGTTTAACGAAAGAGGGCTCAGGATTATCTTACTTAGATCTAACCAAGACTGCATGGAGGGAGAAGCCATGTATAGGAACATTATTGTTAACTTCGTCTTGGTCTTGGGGCTTAGCGTCCTGGCGTATCACTCCTGGGCGGCGTCCTCCCTGCCGGGACAACCGGCCCCCCCGTTTGTGGTGGAGTCGGGAGACAGCCAGAAACTGACCCGGGACATGGTTCGGGGGAAGGTGGTGGTGCTGTTTTACGAGAACCGCCAGGTGGTTGATAAAAATGGAGAATTGAAGGACGAATTGCAAGGCCTGTATCGAGCCCAGCCGGAACATATCAAACAGGAGATCTTTCGCCTCCTGGTCATTGACTGCTCCGAGGCGTGCCTGCCCGCCATCCCCTTATGGAAAACCAAGCTCTCGGAAAATTCCCGGATCCAGGGATTTACCATTTATGGGGATTGGGACCGGCGCATGCTCCTGGATTATCACCTGCAGGGCAACGACAGCAATTTCCTCATCATTGACCGGCACGGCATTATCAGGTACTCGGCCACCGGCAAGATCGGCAACGGCCAGATCCAAAAAATCAAAGAGTTGCTGTGCTCCCTGGTGAAGGGGGGCTGAGTCCTTTGCTCCGGAAAAAGTCTGAAATTTTTCAGTGGAGGGAGGGCCAGGGACGTAGGGGCGGGGTAACCCCGCCCCTACTACTCCCCCGCAGCCCCCCCTCCCAACCCGCCTTATCATTACCCATAAGAGGGTGGAAAAAGCAACGGCCTGTTTCTGGTTCCCAAGCTCCCGCTTGGGAACCCCTATGGTCGCAAAGCTCTGCTTTGCACCCAAGGTGCAACTCCGATACGTGAAGTTGCAGAGGCCAGTCAGAGCCTGGCTTCCAAGAGCGTCCCCAAGCAGGAGCTTGGGGACGAGGTGAGAAATTCGATTATGGCCATAGCATTTGGCGGGGGAGTCGGCCCCCGGGCTGGAAGCCCCATTCCGGAACGCTGGGCCTAACCACCTGGCCTACAACTCTCGTCAGACCTGCAGGGGCGCAATTCATTGCGCCCTTTAGGGCTTGATAAATCAAGCCCCTACACTGAGCTGATAGGGATGTGGCGAGGGCAGGTAAGGACGGGGTTGCCCCGCCCTCTGTCCCTAAAACATACCCCCGAGAAATCCGTAAAATAACCAGCCGCACATGCTCTCCTCCCCAGGTTCCTACCTGTCCCCCTTAGCGGACCTTTAACCGGGAGAATAACGGACTGAGGATATTGATGTAATCATCAGTCCAGGCTGCGGTTTTTTCCAAGCCCTCGGCTTCGGCCAATGAGACCCAACCCCGTTGCCTAAGAGGTTGCAAGTTCTCGGCCTTCCGCGAGAAAGCCACACATTGAGCCGCCTTGTCATTTTTCCCCAGCATGTCCGCACTGGCAGGCTTATTCAGCACGCCATGGAGTTTGACCTGTTCCCCCACGGCTTTCATGAGGGGCCGGAGATCGTAGTAGCGGTTGGAAATATGAAACAGGAGCAAGCCGTCAGGGGCCAGGCGGCTGAGGTAAACCTCCAGGGCTTCCAGGGTGAGCAAATGGGTGGGAATACCATCGCCGGTAAACGCATCTATGGTGATGATGTCGAAGGGCTTGTGGTCCTTTGTTTCATTTTGCAGGGACAAACGGGCATCCCCCACAATCACGGACACCGGCGTCTGGGCTGTGCCCAGGAATGAAAACCAGGTCCGGGCGATGCCTTCGTTGTCCGGGTCGATCTCGTAGTAGGTGAGGCTGTCGCCCGGTTGAGTGAAGGCGGAGACAACCCCGGCCCCGAGACCCACCACGGCCAGACGGCGAGGCGACGGCACCGCCTCATAGACATCCGCAAAAGGGCCGCCCCGATAGTAATAAGAAATGGGGGTGCTCTCTTTCTCCTTGGTTAAAAGTTGAGCTCCGTGGAGGGTCATGCCGTGCACCAGTTGCCTGATTCCATCCGGGTTGTTCTCCGAGGGGGGTACATCCTTGACCGAGTAGGTGCCATAAAAATTGCGGTGGCGAAATTTGCACAAGGTGTTGTCGGAGAAATAATAGACCCCGCACTTGATGAACACCCCGAGGAAGAGGATGATCAGCAGCAGTTTTCCCCCATGCATCACGGTGGAGGACGTTTTCCGCCAGAACAGGAGAGCCGCAGGGGACAAAATCCAGGCGAAGACCAGGGCAAAAGCGCCTAAGGTAATAGGATATTCATACAAGCCCGACAACAGCATCGGCGCCATGATGCTTATGGCCACCCCGCCGATTAACCCGCCGGCGGCAATAACGAGGTAGAAAATCGTCAGATGGCGCACCGGCGGACGGCGTTCATAGAGGGCCCCATGGGCAATCAGGCAAATGCCAAAGAAGATGGCCGGCACCAGGACGAATATCCCCCACCCCCCCAGACTCAAGGGTATCAGGTAATTCACCAGGCTGGCCAACAAGAGGTAGGGCCAGAGGCCGACCAGAGATTTCGGGATGCCCCCGTTATTGCGGAAAGTCACGATAAAGCTGGCCAGGTAGAGGGCCAGGGGCATGACCCAGATCATGGGAAAGGAGCCCACCTCCAGGGCAATGAAATTGGTGACCGTCAGGAGGAAGGCGGAAGGCAGCGCACTCAGCAATAACCACTGGACATAAAGGGTTGTGGTGGGCGCGGCCTCGGTGATGTCCTCATCCTGCTCCGGCGCCAAGGGCAATGCCTTGTTACCGGGGTGCATCATGAACCAGGCAAACACCGCCAGCATACAGTAGAGCAGATAACCGCCGCTCCAGGCCAGACTCTGAAACCTGACCCCGCTCAAAGGCTCAAAGAGAAACGGATATCCCAGCAGGGCCACCAGTGACCCGGCATTGGACGCGGCATACAGGGGATAGGGCTCGTGGCTTTGCCCGAGACTGGAGTTTGCCAGCCATGATTGCGCCACCACCGCGGTGGTGGCCAGCACGGCAAAAGGCACGGCAAAATGGGCGAGCAATACGCCCAGGAGGGTAAGGAAGGGAGTCTCAGGAGAAGGTTCGGCCACCACTCCCAAAGGTAGGTTGATGAGAGGCACCAGGAGCAGGAGCAGATGCCAGGCGCCCAGCCTTTGGGCAAAAAGATGGGCGTATAAATAGCCCGCCAGCAGCATGGCCTGGAAAAACATCAAACAAATGAGCCAAACATGGACCGCTCCCCCGAAGAACGGCACCAGCAGGCGCCCCACCAGGGGCTCCATGCTGAAGAGCAGAAACGCTCCTAAAAACACCATGCTCGTCAGTATGGTAACGGCAAAACTTGAGCTTACGGAACTAATCGCCACCCCGTCGCCAAAAACAGTCGCCCTACCCTGGCTCATAAGCACCTCACCCTTTATGCCAAGCCGCAGTCAATTAACAATAAACATGTAGCTGCGAGGCTTAGCCTGCGCCTGGTCACGGCAAGCCGTGCCCCTACGATTAATTGTCGTTTGACTGCAAAGTGGTATTAAGTGTTCTTGAGGTGCTTAATGCAAATTGCGTACCGAGCGGGGGGATCAAAGCCGCCTCATTCAGACGGCCAGCGGGGAAGCCAGAGGTCCACGGTGACCCCGGCGCCGGGGGCGGAGCACAGGCGAATTTCCCCTTGGTGTTCCGAGATGATGCGGTGCGCCATGGTCAAGCCCATGCCGGTGCCCTGGGGCTTGGTGGAAAAAAACGGGTCAAACACCAGGGGCAGGCTTTCGGTGGGTATGCCGGGTCCCGTATCCTGGACCGTGATTCTCACCGACAGAGGCTCCAGGGCCACCGTTATGGTCAAGGCGCCCCCGAGAGACATGGCTTCCAGGGCATTTTCCAAGATGATGCGGAAAACCTGCCCCATAAGGCGGACATCAAGCGGGATTGGGGGAAGTTCCGCAGGCGCCTGGAACGACACCGTGATTCCTGAAGAGGCCAGGCGGGATGCCAAATCGGCCAGGGCCTCCTCAATCACCGCCAGAAGATCCGCAGGCGCCAGGCAAACTTCGGGCAGGCCGGCGAAGACTTCTATTTCTTTGACTATGGTGTCCAGGCGTTGCGCGGCTGTGGTGATCTGCTGCAAGAGTTCCTGGTCCGGGTCTGCGGCTGGGATTTTCTTCCGCAGCAGATGGGCCATGCCCGCGATGATGGCCATGGGATTGCGCACTTCGTGAGCCACCCCCTGGGCCAGCTTGCCGAGAGCGGCCAGGCGTTCGCTCTGGAGAAGCTTCCCCTGGGCGAACTTCAAATCCGCCGCCGTTACCTGAAGCTTTTCCTGCAATTTTTGGTAAAGCCGGGCGTTCTCCAGAGCAATGCCGATTTGATTGGCCACAATGCTGACAATATCCAGGTCTTCCTCGGTGAAATCGGTGCCATCCTTCTTATTGAGCAGCTCCAGGACCCCGATGAGACGGTCTTTCGCTTTTAAGGGCGCGCACAGGATGGAACTGGTGGTAAAGCCGCTGACCGCATCAAAAGAGGCGAAAAATCTGGGGTCCTGGCGGGCATTGTTCACCAGGAGGGCCTTTTCCGTCTGGGCCACATGCCCGGCAATGCCCTCCCCTACTTTGAGCCTGAGGTTTTGAATTTTTTTTGCCGACGTTCCCCGGGCGCAGCAAAAAAACAATTCCCCCGCCTTCTTGTCCAACTCGAAAATGGAGCTGGTCTCCACCTCCATGAATTGCTCCACCGCGGCCAGGGAATTATCGAGCACTTCTCTGATCTCCAAGGAGGAATTAATCAGAGTGGAAATCTGGGAGATTGTCTTTATCTTGTGGCGCAGGTCATGGTTCCAAACGGTCATGGCTGCTGTTCTCCCTGTGATCGGGCTTTCAGGACCCCTGCCAGACTATCAAGGCGACGCCGGTCACCATGAGCGCAGCAGCCAGAAGGCGCGGCAGGAAGGGGCGCTCCCCTAAAACCCAGGCCCCCAGGATGACGCTGAAGAGAATGCTCAGGCGCTTCACCGCGATGAGATAGGCCGCAGGGGCCAGGCTCATGCCGAAGACATGGCAGATGATTTCCGCGGCCACGGCCAGCCCCACCAGGAGACCAAATGTCCAGCGAGCTGTGAGGGCGCTGACCTGCGGGGTTCGGCTGAAGGGATACCCCGCCAGCAGGCAGCCCCCTACCACTGCGGGATAAAACACCCCGAAAAAGGCCGGCTCCGAGTGGAGAATGGCAAGTTTCCCCAGCGCGGCAGTGAGGGAATAGATGGCCGCCACCAGGAGCATCAGGCGGGCCCCCGGCTCCCGGGCCAGGGCCGCCAGTGGCTCCCACCAGGCCGCCCGCTCCGTCCCCAGGCCCAAAGAATAGCTGCCGCCGGCCACAAGAGCAATGCCCGCCAGGCCGCTTACGTTCAGGGTCTCCCCCAACACTAGCCAGCCGGTGAGGATGAGGAAGACCGGCGTAAAGGCCAAAAGGGGCAGGCACAGAGACAGATGGCAAATCTTCAGGGCTTTCATGTAGGCCAAGGCCGCCAGCAGTTCCAGGGGTAGGGCCGCGGCCACGGCCAGCCAAAAGGTGGCGTCCACGGCCGGCCAGGCGAGAGAGATCCCCAGCGCGGCCAGAAAAGGCAGGGGAAAGAGCCAGCGCACCAGGGCCATGGTATAAGGAGAGCAGTCGCCGAAAAAGCGCTTCAGGGACAAATCCGCCAGGGCTACAGCCAGGGCCGAACCCAAAGCCAGGGGCAGCCAGAGGAATCCTTCCATGCCCTCCCCTACCCTCCCCCTTTTTCCCGCCGGGTCCAGAGCTCGTTGCTTAAGGCCACGAACTGGGCCAGGCTGAGGGTTTCGCCGCGGCGGCCCGGATCGATTTCCAGGACGCCAAGGGCCGCCAGAACCTCGGGCTCAGGAAGTCCCAAAACCAAGCCCCGCCCAGCCAGGGTGTTTCTCAGGGTCTTGCGCCGGGTGGCAAACGCGGCCTTCACCAGCCGGGCGAAAAAGCCTTCGTCCCGGGCTTGGGGGTCAGGCTGGCGGGGCTCAAGGCGCATCAGCACGGAGGTCACCTGGGGCGGCGGGTAAAAGTTGGCCGGACCGAGGGTGAACAGCCGGCTCATGGCAAAATGGTACTGCAGGAGGACACTCAAAATCCCATAATCCTTGGTGCCCGGCCCGGCAGTGAGGCGAGCCCCCACCTCCTGCTGCATCATGAGAACGGCCCGGGACAGGGCCCCCTTCTCCTCAACGAGCTTAAAAAGCAGGGGGCTGGTGATCTGGTAAGGCAGATTGCCCGCCACCGCCAGCGGCCTGCCGGCCTCCCGGGCCAACTGCTTAAAATCAAAGCGCAGCACGTCCTGACAGATAATCTCCACCCGAGGTTCAGCAGCAAAAAGCTCGTCACGCAGGTAGGCGGCCAGGGCCTGATCCACCTCCAGGGCCACCACCCGGCCAGCTTCCTGGGCCAGAAACAGGGTGAGCGCGCCCAACCCCGGCCCCACTTCCACTACCAGGTCGTCAGGGCCAAGCTGAAGAAGCGCCACGATCCGCCGGGCTTGATGCGGATGAAGGAGAAAATTCTGGCCCCGGGCCTTTTCAGGCCTCAGGCCGAGACGCCGCAGGACGGTCTTCGGAGATGAGATGGACACTTTGCAATAGATGGGTCCGGCGTTGACGATAGCGTTTCACCGCCCACAAGGTGAAAAAATACGCGGCCACGGCCGGGGGGAGAGCAATGATAATGCCCCCCACCTGCAGGGCCAGGCCCCCCCGCCAGAGGAGATCCAGGAACGCGGCCAGGTCCGCATGCCGGGGAATGTAGAGGGATTCCCCCCGAAAGAGCAAATGCCGGCCGATTTCGTAGGACAGGTAGTATTGGGGCACCCAGGTCAGGGGGTTGCTGACCCAAATGCCCATATACGCAGTGATTACAGACACCCGCAAGAGGGGCGCCAAGGCCAGGACCATGACGGTATGAAAAGGAATGGTAGGGGTGACCCCGATGAAAATTCCCAGAGCCGCCCCCCAGGCCAGTTTGCGAGGGTCACCCTGCAGTCGCCGGAATTTCAACCAATGGTACTTGAGGGTGCGGTGCAGATTCATGTGTTCTGAGAGGGCCGGGCCTCCTCTTCCCGCAGGAGGCGCCGCAGAACCTTCCCCACCATGCTTTTCGGCAGTTCCGTGCGAAATTCCACCATCTTCGGCAGCTTATACGCGGCTAACCGGGGTCGGCAAAATTCCATGATGTCTTCGGTTGCAAGATGTGAGCCCGGCCGGGGCACGATGACCACTTTCAGGCGCTCCCCCCGATAGGGGTCCGGCACGCCATAGGCCACAGCCTCCAGCACCCCGGGATGCTGATAGAGGACCTCTTCCACCTCACGGGGGTATATCTTGAAGCCGCCGTCGATGATGAGGTCCTTTATGCGGTCGATGATGTAGAAATAGCCGTTGTCGTCCATTTTGGCCAGGTCGCCGGTGAACAGCCAGCCGTCCCGCAGCACCAGGGCGGTCTCCTCGGGCTTCTGCCAGTAGCCTCCCATGACCTGGGGACCCTGGATCACCAGTTCCCCCACTTCCCCCGGCGGCAGGTCCCTCGCGCCCGTATCCTGGTCCACCACCCGGGCCCGGGTGCTGGGAAAAGGCAGGCCGATGCTCCCCGGGGGGCGCTCCTGCTGATAGGGGTTCAGGTGGGTCACGGGGCCGGCTTCGGTCAAGCCGTAGCCCTCCATGATGCGGCAGCCGGTGAGCGCTTCAAAGCGGTCCCGCACCTCCTGGGGCAAGGGCGCCGAGCCGCTGATGCAGGCCCACATCTGGGAAAAATCAATGCTGGGCAATTCCGGGTGATTGACCAGGGCCACAAACAAGGTGGGGACCCCCGGGAGCACCGTAGGCCGGTGCTTCCGCAGCATGCTGAGAAAGGTTTTTATATCGAATTTGGGCAGGATAATGGTGGCGGCCCCCTGGGACAGAGGCCAGTTCATGCAGGCTGTGAGCCCGAAAGAATGGAAAAAGGGGATCAGGCCCACCACCCGCTCGGCGCCGTATTGCAGGCGGGGGAGCCAGGTGTTGATCTGCACCACATTGGCCAACAGATTTTTGTGGCTCAGGATTGCGGCCTTGGGGGTGCCGGTGGTGCCCCCGGTATACTGTAAAACTGCGGTGTCTTCCGGCTTGGTGTCCGGGAAAGCGGTGAGGGGCTGGGCCGTCAGCAGGTCCCGCCAGCGCAGCCGGCCGGGGCCGGGAGTAAAGCCGCACGCCAGGCCCTGGCGCCGGGCCTTGAAAGGATAGAGCCAGGACAGGGGCCAGGGGAGGGCCTCCGCCAGGCCCGTGACCATAATCCGGTCAAGGCTGATGTTCTCTCCTGCTTCCTCCACCTTGGGGAGGAGGTGATCCAGGACCACCAGGCCGCGACAGCCGGAATCATTGAGCTGATGGGCTATTTCTTTGGGGCTGTTCAGGGGGTTCAAGAGGACCGCCACGCCCCCCAGGGCCAGGATGGCATGGTAGGTGACCGCCAGTTGGGGGCAGTTGGGCAACAATATGCCCAGGCGCTCCCCCGGCCCCAAACCCAGGTCCTGCAGGGACCGGGCGCAGCGCCGCACCTGGTCCAGGTACGCGGCGTAGGTGGTCTTTTTGCCGAAAAAAACCAGGGCCGCCGCCCCCGGCGCCCGCCTGGCCCCGTCTTGGAGCAGCCCGGTTATGGTGGTCCGGGGGATGTCCACCTCCAGGGGAACGCCGGGATCGTAATGTCGAGCCCAGGGGTAACTCACGAAGAGCGGTTCTCCCCCATCAATGTTCATGGGGATGGGAGCCCCCGCATTCGCCGCAGGAGCAACCCTTGAAGTCGTCAGGAGTGGCCTCCCGGACCTCTTTCAGGGTGATGGCGAACTCCACGTCCTTGCCCGCCAGGGGATGGTTAAAGTCGATGACCACGGTTTCAGGCCCTGCTGATTTCACGACGAAATAAACGGGGTGCCCTTCCTCATCCTGGGTTTCGAAAACGTCCCCCGCTTCCGGGTTGGTGCTCGGATCAAACTCCCCCCGGGGCACCTCCTGGATCAGGTCCTGATCCACTTCCCCAAAGGCCTGCTGGGGGGTGAGGCGCACGGTTTTCTGCTCATTTAAGCTCATGCCCACCATGGCCTCTTCCAAAGAGGCGGGCATCAGCCCGAAGCTCAGAGGGAAGGACAGTTCCTCAGCTTCTCCGGATTTGGGATACATTTCATCGTCGCCGGAGCTGATAACATAATCAATGGTCACAAAAGAATTAGCGGCAACCTTCATATTATCTCCAGTTATGCCAAGGAGCCGTCAGGCAAGTAATTTTTTGTAGGGGGACAAAATATCGCCCCCGGCCGCAGGCTTAGCCTCGCGGCTACATTTTATTACCTTTATGACTGCAACTTGGTATTAAAATAATTTTTTTATTATAAAGAAATCTTACGGCGTTGACCACCAGATAGAGGGTCCTGGGATTTGGTCCCCCTGGAATGAAAAAGCCCCGGACCCGCCATGACTGCATCCGGGGCTGATGGTTCTATGATGGGGGGGCGGGGAAGCGCCGCGGCTTACCCCGATTTTCGGGAAAACCGCAGCCGTCCCCTGCTTATGAGAGGCTGCCGGGCTGGCTGCTGGCTGCCACCGGCGCCAAGGGCTTGGTGGCGATAATGATGCGGCCGGTGTTCATGAGATTGCAGCGCACCGCCTGCTGCACCTCCATGCCCGTCTCATTCATGACCTTGATGACGTCCAGGTTGGTGGTAAAGCCGATGCGCACGAACACGGGGGCCAGGATGTCCTCGAGCCTCCCCAGGCGGCTGCCGTTTTGGCAGCGGCTGTGGTTGATGGCAATGATCTGCCCCCCGGGCTTGAGCACCCGGAGCATCTCCCGGCAGACCTTATTGGGATCGCAAACCGTGGTGATGACGTAGGCCGCCATGACCACATCGAAGGAATTGTCGGGGAAATCCAGATGGCAGGCGTCCATGACATGGAACTCGTGGCGGTTGCCGCCGTTGAGCTTGGAGGCCTTCTCCTGGGCCCGCTTGATCATGGGCGCGGAAATATCTATCCCCACCAACTCAGTGGGCGGGGGATAAAACTCCAGGGTGGAGCCGGGCCCCACGCCGATTTCCAGGATCCGCTGATGGGGCTGGTGCTTCAGATAGTTAAAAGCCTGGCGGCGCCCCGGACCCAGGAGCGCGCCGAAAAAATAATCATAAAAGGGTGAGTAGAAAGAATACAGTTTTTCCATATATGTAGGCGAGATATGGCATTGCATGGTGCTTCCTCACAGCCCGAGGCGGGCGTCCTGACAAAATTTTGGATTAAGGGAATTATCCGACAAAATTGCGCTATTTTATCTTAAATGTTAAAAGAAAGTAAATGGATTTTTTTAAAGTGATGAGGGGTCAGGCTTGCGGCCCAAGGAAATAGACACTTTCCAGACGCCGGTCTCTTGGCTATACTTTAGGAGATAGTGTCGACCATCATCGGCTGACACCGTAAAGTAAAGATGCCCCGGCTCCTGCCAACGGGACAAGACCTGGACCACCCTGTGCCAGGTCCCCTTCATCTGAAACCGCAGGGGCCTTTCATGCAAACGGTGGCCGGCATAGGTTTCCACCTGGTCCGACAAAGCATAGACTCCTGGCCGTTCTTAGGGCCAAATGGCAGAAAAAGTTGACAAGTAGCAACTTTCCAGGTTATTTTAGCATGTCGGATTACGCTGTGGCAATTCTGGTCCCTTGGGCAACCTCACCGGAGGTTACCCGCTCCAGGGGGTGGAGGCTTAGCGGGGACCCAGACTTTACACGGGTGGAAAATGGGGGGGTAAGCTAATGTCCGTCAACAAAACCAAAAGCTTGAGACGGGTGGTAGTGACGGGTATGGGCATGGTTACATCCATGGGACTTGACGTGCCCACCGTCTGGCAGGGGCTTTTGGCCGGCCGGTCTGGAATCCGGCATCTGGAAAACTTCGACAAGGGATTTGTTACCAAGTACCGGGCTCCGTCCGACTTTCCTCTTATTGCCGGAGAGATCGTTGGCTTTAACCTGAAAGAGATTCTCCAGGCCCGCAAACGCGATCTTTCCAAAGAAGACCTGAAGCAGGTTAAATACACCGACCGTTTCACCCAATTTGCTTTGGCCGCCAGCCTCGAGGCCATCCAGGACAGTGGCCTCAATCTCGAGGTGGAAGAGCCGGAACGCTGCGGCGTCATCATAGCCAGCGGCATGGGCGGCGTGGGCTCCTGGGAGGAGTCCATGATCCGCCTTTTGAATGAAGGGGTGCGCCGGGTGTCTCCGTTTCTGGTCCCCAAGATGATTCCCAATCTGGCCGCGGGCAACGTCTCCATCAGCTTCAAGGCCAAGGGGCCCAATATCGCCTTGTCCACGGCCTGCGCCGCGGGCTCCCACGCCATCGGCATGGCCTACCGCTCCATCCAGTTGGGCGAGGCCGACCTCATGGCCGCCGGGGGCAGCGAAGCTGCGGTCACCATGCTTACCATCACCGCGTTCTATCGCATGGGCGCTTTGGCCACGGGCTACAATGACAACCCGCAAATCGCCAGCCGGCCCTTTGATATCAAAAGAAACGGTTTCGTCATGAGTGAAGGCGCGGGCATCATGGTCCTGGAGGAAATGGAACACGCCCTGGCCCGGGGGGCCGACATTTACGCCGAGGTGGTGGGCTTCGGCATGACCGGCGACGCCTACCATATCACCGACCCCCACATGGAAGGGGCCACCCGCTGCATCATCCTGGCCCTGAAAGATGCGGGCATCACCCCGGAAACCATTGATTACATCAATCCCCACGCCACCGCCACCCCGGTGGGTGACCGAAACGAAGTCCGTGCACTGCTTTCCATTTTCAAAAACGAAGGTCACCAGCCCGTGGTCAGCGGCACCAAGTCCATGACCGGCCATCTCCTGGGCGCGGCCGGCGCGGTGGAGGGTATCTTTACGGTCTTATCCCTCAAGGAGGGCATTGTCCCCCCCACCATCAACCTGACCGAGGTGGACCCGGACTGCGTGGGATTGGACTATGTTCCCGGTCAGGCCCGCAAGATGGACATTAGGTACGCCCTGTCCAACTCCTTCGGGTTCGGGGGGACCAACGCCACTCTGGTCTTCAAGCGCCCGGACGTCTAATCCCGGGGCTTGCTTTCCTTTTACCAAGACTCGGCAAGGCAACCCGGGTGAGGGCCGCCTGGTCCATGACCGGCTGCCTTCCGGGTGACGAGGTTGCTGGGCAGTAAAGATGGCCGATACTCCCAACCTCATCCGCATCGCCATCATCGTCAACCGGGAAAACGCCAGTTGTCTCCCCCTGCTCCTGCCTTTCTCCGCGGTGGGCTACCCCCTAGTGGAGATAGAATTTTTCCAGGGCCACCCTGCTGCCCCGGCGCCAACCCCTCCCAAATCCCTGTCCGGGGTCCAGCCCGAGGCGGTGAGCCTTGGGCTCGTTAGCCAGGAGGAAGGCAAGCAGTGCGTTCGGCCTTATTCCGAACTCAAGCCCCAGATCTTTGACCTGATCCTGGATTGGCAGCAACTGGTCCAGGACCTGCCGGATTTGCCTGGGGAAGGTCTGTACAATCTGGTCACCGGTCCCGGCACCCCGCTGTTGGAGAAAATCCTCTGTCAATTCCAGGAACTCCGCCAGAAGCACGAAATCAACTCCGGCGTCCTCTTAAGCGGCACTGACGGCATTGTCACCATCAACGAGCAGCACCAGATTGTGGGCTACAACCTGGGCGCCGAAAAGATCTTCGGCTACCCCCGGCAGGAGGCCCTGGGGAAGGACCTGAGCATCATCATTCCTCCGCCCCACAAAGAGAAGCACCGGGATTACGTGCGCCGGTATATCGCCACCCGCAGTCCCCACGTCATCGGCAAACATGTGCAACTCACCGCCCAGCGCCGGGACGGCAGCGAATTTCCCATCAGCATCTCCTTTTCCGTGGCCGAAGTGCAGGGTGATCTGTATTTCACCGGCATCATCCGGGACATCAGCGAATACAAACGCATGGAAGAACGGTTGGTGCAGAGCGAACGCCTGGCCGCGGTGGGCAACACCGTCAGCCATATCGCCCATGAAATCAAAAATCCCCTGGCCATCATCGGGGGCTTTGCCCGGCAGCTGCAAAAGAGCCCCGGCCTGGACGACAAAGGCCGGCACAAACTGGGCATCATCATGGAAGAGGTCAGCCGTCTGGAAGGCATGATTGCGGCAATGCGGGACTTCGTCAGGCGGCCGTCCGCCAAAAAAGAGCCTGGGGACATCGAAATGCTCCTGGATGAGATGGTGGATTTGTTCGAGGAGACCTTTCGGGAGCAACACATCACCCTGAAGCGGGAAAAGGCCCCGGCAGCGCCCCAAGTCAGTTTCGACCGCCAGCAGATGCACCAGGTGCTCCTCAACCTGTTCCAAAACGCCCTGGAGGCCATGCCCCATGGCGGCGAACTTACCCTGGCCAATCGGGTCAAGGGCGACAACCTGGAGGTGAGCATCAGCGACACCGGCCAGGGCATGACCCCCGAAGTGAAGGCCAGCATCTTCCAGCCCTACTTCACCACCAAAGAGAAGGGCACCGGCCTGGGCCTGGCCATCTGCCAGAACATCGTCGAGGAGCACGGCGGCTGCATCATCGCGGACAGCGCCCCCGGGCAGGGCTCCACTTTTACCATACAGATTCCCCTGGAGGGGGCCTCCCCAGGATAATGCCTGCCGCAGACGCTCCCCTTCTCCAGGTCCAGGACCTTTACGTCCATTTCCATACCCCCATGGGCCGCCTGCGGGCCGTGGCGGGGGTGGATCTTAACGCTCAAGGCCGGAGAAACTTTGGGGCTGGTGGGCGAGTCCGGCTGCGGCAAGACCGTCACTGCGCTGTCGGTCATGCGCCTCCTCCCCCCACAAACCACGGAAATTGCCGGCGAGGTGCGCTTTGCCGGGGAAAACCTCCTGGCCCTTTCGCCGGAGGACATGCGGGTCATCCGGGGCAGCCGCATCGGCATGGTCTTTCAGGAACCCATGACCTCCTTGAACCCGGTGTACACCGTGGGGGAGCAGGTGGCCGAAGTCCTGCACCAGCACCGGGGCCTGTCGCACCGGGAGGCCAGAGCTGAGGCCATCCAGGTCCTTGCCCGGGTGGGCCTCCCCGATGCCGCCCGCCGCTTTGACCAGTATCCCCACGAGCTTTCCGGGGGGCTGCGCCAGCGGGTCCTCATTGCCATGGCCCTGGCCTGCAACCCCGAACTCCTCATTGCGGACGAGCCCACCACGGCCCTGGATGTCACCATTCAGGCCCAGATTCTGGCCCTCCTGACCCAACTCCAGGAGAATCTCAACCTGGCGGTGCTGTTCATCACCCATAATCTGGGGGTGGTGGCCCAGACCGCCGACCGGGTGGCGGTGATGTACGCAGGGTTGGTGGTGGAGGAAGCCCTCACAGCCGAGCTTTTCAAAAACCCCTGCCACCCCTACACCTGGGGACTTTTAGCTTCGGTGCCCAAGCTGGACTTTCATCATCCCCTGGGCCAGCACCTGCCCACCATCCCCGGACAGGTGCCGGGCGCCCAGGAAGCCCTGCCGGGCTGCCTGTTTCAGGACCGCTGCCCCAAGGCCCACGACCGCTGCGGCGCCCCACCCCCCTGGCTCACCGTGGGCCAGGACCACCGGGCCCGCTGCTGGTTGTATGATTGAAAGGAGCGTAAAAGGTATAATCGGTAATATTATTTCGGGGGAACGAAACAACTGGGGCCGGGTCTTCTCGCCTGCATCGCGACGGCCGCGGCCGGTCGCCTGGTTCGGCAGGACGGGCGTCCCCGCCCGCCCATTTTGAACTTTTCAGGAAATGAGGGCAAATCTCTATGATGGACTACGTCGACCGCGACCTTGACCTATTCATTTCGCAAGCCATCATGGGCGACCAGGGGGTCCGCCCCTTTACCTCCTCCATGACGGAGGCCTGGCGCCTGGTGAAGCTCATGATTCAGAAATATTACGTGGAATTGAAGCTGGACATGTTTCTCGGGGTCACCGGGGAGCACTGGGTGGCCTCCTTTTACAGCCCCAGCCGCTGCGTCCGCTTTGAGGGTCGCGGGGCCAGCGCTCCTTTGGCCATCTGCCGGGCCGCCAAGGAAGCCTTTAGCAGCCTTGCCGAATAAAAGGAAAAAACCAGATGATCTAGCGCCTGGCAATAGTTCTTTCCTTTCATTCCCCTCTCCACCCAGCGGGGGGAGAGGGTTAGGGTGAGGGGGGATTAAGAGAAAACGTTTGGCAGCGACGAATCTCTATTGAACTGATTTCCCTGATGCTTGTAACCGAAAACCTGAAACCGAAAACCGAAAACCCGGAACCACTCATCGCCACCCAAGACCTGTGCCGCTATTTCCGCCTGGCCGGGCCCTGGGGGAAAGGCCCCACCCTGAAAGCCGTGGACGGGGTCAGCCTTGCCCTTCAGGAGGGGGAAACCCTGGGCCTGGTGGGAGAGTCCGGCTGCGGCAAATCCACCCTGGGCCGGGTGCTCCTGGCCCTGCTGACCCCCACCCGGGGCCGCGTCTTCTTTCAGGGGGAAGACCTCTTCACCCTCCCGCCCCAGCGCCTCAAGGAAACGCGGCGGCAGATGCAGATCATCTTCCAGGACCCCTACTCGTCCCTCAACCCCCGCATGACGGTGCGCCAGACCCTGGAAGAGCCTTACCTCATCCACCGCCAGGGGACCAAAGCCCAGCGCCGTGCCTGGGCCGCGGAGCTCTTGGAAGAAGTAGGTCTCAAAGACGAACACCTGGAGCGCTATCCCCATGAATTTTCCGGGGGCCAACGCCAGCGCCTGGGGATCGCCCGGGCCCTGGCCTTAAAACCCCGCCTCATCGTGGCGGACGAGCCCGTCTCGGCGCTGGATGTGTCCATCCAGGCCCAAATCCTGAACCTCCTGAACCAGCTCCAGGAACGCTACGGCCTCACCTATCTTTTCATCTCCCACGACCTGAGCGTCATCTCCCAGATCTCCAACCGCATTGCCGTAATGTACCTGGGCCGCCTGGTGGATCTGGCCCCCCGGGAGATTTTCGACACCGCCCGCCTGCACCCCTACACCGAGGCTCTCTTGAACGCCGTGCCTCTCCCCGACCCGGCCCGGCCCTTTACTCCCCCTCGCCTCAAGGGCGACCCCCCCTCCCCTCTTCAGATACCCCCCGGCTGCCCTTTCCATCCCCGCTGCCCGGAAGCCCAACTGCCCCTGTGCCGGGACACCGCACCCCAGTTCCGGGAGACCTCCCCCGGCCACTGGGTGGCCTGCCATTTCCGCTAAAAATAAAACAGGGGCCAAAGCCCCCCGCCTGTCTTACCTTCTTTCGCAATTCCTGGTACTATATCCTTGTGAAAAAGTACCTGCCCGATTTCCTGCTCCTGGCCCTGGGCCTCCTGGTCATGGCCCTGCTCATGTATGTCATCGCCCTGAGCCAGGGCTGGATCTCGCTTGTGGGCATCCTGGCCCTGGCCGTGGTCTGGGTCACCTGGTACCGGCATCTCCTCCTCCTGGCCTTCCGGAACCTGGGTATTGACCCTGACGACGATGACGACTTGCCTTCTTTTCCCGGTTAAACAAAAGGGGAGGCTTTTCAGCCTCCCCCCGCTCTATCCCAGGCTTTTCCCCGCTTTAATTAGCCAGGTTGCCCATGGCCTTCCAGATCGCGGTGCTGCCCGCCGCGCCCCTGGTGGTGCACTGCCACCCCGGCACGCCCCCCGCGGCGGCATTGCTGTTGAACCGCACGTCTCCCTGTTCGCACCACCTGCCGTCAGCAGGCGGGGCCGTGCCCCAATCCAGCTTGTTGGCCCCCACCATGACAAAGTCGCTGTGTTCGTCGCGGCCCTGAATGACCCCCCGGGGACCCTTGGTTCCCGCCAACAGGGTGGGCTCGCTCAGGTACATGGTGGCCTGCCCGCCCCCGGTCTGGCGGTACAAATAGGTGGTCAGGGTCACGGAAGTGGCGTTGTTGGGCACCGTGGCCCGCATGGAGATCCTTTTCCACCGCCCCACATCCCCCGCCGACCACGGGGAGGTGGAATGATTCACCGTGCCGTCGGTCAGGCACATCCATTTGACCGTGCCGTCCACCACCGTGTCCCCGTCCGTGGTGGGCCAGGCAGGTTCGGCGCCGCCGGTGACGCCGGCCTGAACACAAAGGTAGATCTTCCCATTTGCGGTCGTTTTCTTGACCCCGTCATTGACGGCAAACGAAGTGGCGGCAGTCCAGGCGGGCAAACCCGTGTTAAGCCAGAAGCCAGGCCAATTGGCAAAGGTCTGCCCGCCGGCCAGTTTGGCCCACACATTCCAACTGACGGTCTTGCCGGACACGGCCCTGAGCGCCGGGGTCGGCAGGGAATAAGTGATGGTGCCGTCCACTCCGGCATTGGTAACCGCCCTGGCGCATAACGCGGTGCCCCTGTTGGTGGTGTCAGTCTGCCCCTCGCCGCTTTTGGTGAAGGTCAAATTGTCCTTGGTCCAGCCATCCGGACCATCCGTCTTCCAGCGGCTGAATCCATGGTTAAAGATGAGGTTCTGGGTGTCGGTGCCCGCGGTGTACCAACCGTCGTGATTTTTGTTATAAGGATACCCGAGGTCGCTGGTATAGTTCGTGTCAGTGGCCTCATCTTTCAGGCGTTGGCCGATCTGACCAGATCCTATGGTAATGCCTCGGCACATGGCATCGATATCAAGCGTTTCCATGCGAAAGCCGTCAAGTGACCCGCCGCGGCAGTTCTTGAATTCAATACCTTTGGAAAGTATAATGTTATGCAACTGGAAGTACTTTACATTATTGAAGATGATATTGTCTATGATATTGTCATAAGAAGTGAAATCATGAATCCGCACGTTCTCCCAAGTATTAACTTTTATGGGATTAGTTATGTTTCCCTCAATATTTCCGGAAATATCTATCATGTCGCTGTTAAAGATAGATCCGTCAATATCAATGGCCGTATTGCAACTGCCAAGCTGGGCCTGCATATACAGTTTAATGACATTTGATTGATACAGGGGAGGTCCTGATGAGGCTTCAATCCTAACGCCATTTGTAGGGTATACTTGTCCGTACATCCAGTAATCTTGAAACCACTGACCTAATTTCAGTCGAGCGTTAACGAACAACGTCCCAGTCACCCTCAGGGCATACTCAGTGGCTCCCAACCAGAAATTGACATTTTCCAGGTCAAAAAGATGGGCCTCTTTGAGCACCAGGCCATTCTTGCAACAGTTTGCCTGCCCTATGAGGCTCACTTCTTTTAAATAATTATTCGTCCCCCTGTCACTGCCCGCTCGCCCGATGGTCAAGGCATCGTTGGCACTGCCCACATCCACATAAATAAGAGTGTTCAGCCAACTGGCGCCCCTGATCCTGGGACCGGAATAGCCAATGTTTAGAATGGTCGGCGTTGCCAATCGCCACAATCCTTGCGGGATAAAAATTTCATTGGTATATCCCACCGAGTTGGCCGCCTTGAGGAGGGGAACGGCAATATCATGGCCGGTGCCGGTTTGCGCCCCCCACCACACCAAACTTTGGCTATAGGTGGGCGACCGGGAAGTGTCAATGGCCCCGGCGCCGGTCCAGGAAAAAATCTGGTACGGTCCGGCCTCAATGGGGCCGCTGATGGTGAGGGTGACCCCATCGGCCACCGCGAATTTGGCGCCTTTCAGGACCCGCAAATCCACATTGGCGGGAATGGTGGTGTTGCTGGCCACCGATAGGGAGCCGGCCTCAGCCGGAATCACCAGGGTGGTGGCGGTGCCGCCGATGGTGGTGAGCGCCTCCGCCAAGGTGGCGTAGCCGCTCTCCCCGAGGGTGATAAAAGGCTTGACCCCTCCGGTGGATGAAGGGGTATAGAACTCCAGGGCATTCGCACCAGAATTTACCCGCAAAGATTTGCCTGCCTGACCGGTATATGAGCTGGGCGTGTCGCTTAACCCAGTAAAATTACTGGCGCCGCCGCCGCTGCCGGCCGCCACCCAGCCGGTATTGCCGGTGCCGCTTTCCTTGACAAAAACCAGGGGTGCGCTGCCCGCGGTCTTGATAAAACGTGAACCCACCGCCGCGGCGACTTGGCCTTCCGGAGTTGCGGGCGGGGTGGCATACCACTTGTCATAGATGGTGCTGACTCCGCCCAGGGTTACGGGGCCTGCGCCGGCAAATATTTGGTAAGGCCCCGCCTCAATGGTCCCGTTGATGGTGAGGGTGACGCCGCTGTTCACCGACAATTTGCCGCCCTTAAGAACCTTCAGGGCAATATTGCTGCCCATGGTGGTATTCGCGGCAACGGTAAAGGTGCCGGCGGGAATGGTCAGGGTGACCTCGCTGCTGCCGATGGTGGTCAGGGCTTCCGCCAGGGTGCTGTAATTGGGATCCCCCAGGGTCTTATACCGCCCCAAATGGGCGTCCACCCGCCGCAGACCCGTGTCAAAAATATCCTTCTCGGCGGTGCCCCGAGCGCCAAGCGCGGGCTCATAAATAAAATTATTGGTGCTCCAGGTTCCCGCCGTGACTGCCGCCGCCATCAACAGGATGCAGCCAACCCCGGTTATCCGCCTAAGCCGACGTTTCATACCAACCTCCTTGAATAGATCAACTCCGCCATCCCTTAAACCAGCTTACTGGGTCGTTTTTTAGCGGAAACCGCAGGTTTTTCCCAGAATGGTTAGAACCCCTGACACCTTATTCCCCCAAAACAGCTCTGGTCCGGCAAAAATCTGACTTCTGGAGGCTGGATCCGGCGCGTCTTGCGGCTGCTCCCCGTTCAATTCAGCTTCTTAGGCAGTCTTCTGGATAGTTCCTAAATAATATGTATTGAGGATACGCAGTTTTTCCAGGAGGAAGCACAGCAGGAAGGAATAGGGCGCCAGCACGCGGCTCAAGGGTGGGGCGAGGGTGATGCGGTGGAGTTTTATCCGGCAGTGGGGAAACAAGGTCTGGATTTCCCCCTTTTTGACCCCCTGCACATCCGGGTTCCAGGGGTTGTTGACGTGGAAGTCATACCAGAGGATAAGGCCCCGGGGTTTCAGGACCCGGAGCATCTCCCCGGCCACTGCCTGTTTCATGGCCCCCTCCAGGATGGAGGTGAACAGCATGGATTGGAGCACCAGGTCGAAGCTGGCGGCGCCAAAGGGCAGAAACGCAGCATTGGCCTGGATCAGGGCGGTCCCGGGGGCCTGGATATTCCGGGCTTCAACCAGGTACTCGGCGAAAAGTTCGATGCCCGCCAGGTTCTCTGGCTTAGCCCCCCATTTGATAAACTCCCCCAGCCAGTAACCGGTGTAGCAGCCCACTTCGAGGATGCGAAAATTATCCAGACGGCTCAACCCCAGACCCCGGAGAAGTTCGAGGACCCGGCGCTCCCTCTCCTGCATCATGAAAAGCTGGCCGGGGTTAAACCAGGAATAGAGGTCGCCGCAGTGCCGCCGATTATACGCGGCCCTGATGCGCTCGGTCTCAGCCGCCAGGACGTGGTTATTTGTTCGGTGGTCCGGCACAGGCATTTCCAGGTCTTTTACGGGACTGCTGCCGCAAAGGGTATGGAGGCCAGGATTGCTTCCTCACCGGGCCAGGGGCACATCCCTGCTGCCCGTCACCCCTTTTTTCCCCAGAATAATAAAATCGATAAAGCCCTTCAAAAACCCGGTGCCATAGCTGAAATGGAGAGTGGGAAAAACCAGCAGCAAGCACGCGGTCACCGCCATACCCTCCTGCCGTCCCGCCAGCCAGGCAAAGGTCAGGTCCGCCGCTAGATAAGCCAAGAGCACCAGGGACCCCAGCACCCCCAGCGCGGGCCACCACCAGCCTAACAGCAGGGAACCGGCCAGGATCAATACCAGGAGGGAGGGGATGAGGTGGCGCAGGCTCAGGACCAGGCCCAATTTTTTCGCCACCAGGGCCTTGAAATAGCCGTAATAATAATACATGCGCCATACCTTGGGGAGGCTCTCCCGGGCATAGTAATCGATGACAATATCCGGGACCAGCAGGGAGCGGCCGCCGTTTTTCCTGAGGCGCAGATTGAACTCGTCATCCTCGGTGCGCACGTGGTCTTCGTCAAAAAGGCCGTGGCGGGCAAACACCTCCCGGCGGTAACAGCCAAAGGGCACGGTATCCACCCAGCGGGGCTCGGAAGCGCCGATGCGGTAGTGGGCATTGCCCACCCCGAAAGGATGGGCGAAACCCAGGGCAATGGCCCTGGCCATGGGCGTGTCGCTGCCGGGCACGATGCGCCATATTCCACCCACATTGTCGGCGCCGGTTTTCTCCTGCCAGGCCACCAGGTTGGAGAAATAATCCTGGGGATAGCTGCTGTGCGCATCCACCCTGACAATGATGTCCCCCCGAGCCTGGGAGATGCCGATGTTCAAGGCGGCCGGGGTGATGCGCTTGGGGTTGTCCAGAAGTTTGATGAAGGGATAATCCTTGGCAAATTCAGCAACAATATCCCGGGTGCCGTCCGTACTCATGCCGTCGACGATCAGCACTTCCAGGTGGTCCTGGGGGTAGTCGTTGGCCAGGATGGAGGTGAGGGCCCGGGCGATGTATTCTTTTTCCTCCCGGCAGGGCATGATGACGGACACGAACTTGAGACTGCTTGCCATGTAACTGCCTTGTTTATCTCTTAATTATATTCATGATAAATCGTGATTTCCTTACTCGCTTCTGTGGCCGCCGGCTTCACCTGCACAAGGTTAGCCGGCCCTTGCTGACGCCATGGTTGATTGTACTCCCGCTCCGGATAAGAACAATCTTTTTTCCTGGTTCCCTGCCGGCAAAACTCCCATCGCGCTGAGGATGTCTTGACTAAAGCCGCAACTTGGCATAATTTCTTGGCACCAGCGGCATCCCTAAAGAAATTGCAGAGATTATCCAGGGTTATTCTGAGGTGTGAATTTACATGACAGCCACTAAGCCCCTGCCCTTTATTGATTTAAAGACCCAGCAGCAACGGATTCATGACCGGCTCCTGGAAAAAATCCAAACCGTCCTGGCCCATGGGCAGTATATCCTGGGTCCGGAAATAACCGAACTGGAGGAGCGGCTGGCCGCGTATGTGGGCGTGAGACATGCCGTCACCTGCTCCTCGGGCACCGACGCCCTGCTCATGATCCTGCTGGCCAAGGGCGTGGGGCCGGGGGACGCCATCCTCACCACCCCTTTCACCTTCATCGCCACGGCCGAGGTGATCCAGCTTTTGGGCGCCACCCCGGTGTTCGTGGACATCGACCCCAAGACCTATAACCTGGATACCGCCGCCCTGGAGGAAACCCTCGTTAATTTCGGGGAAAAATCTCCCAGTTGCCGGTCTGACTCCCCGGGGCATCATGGCGGTGGACCTCTTCGGCCAGCCTGCGGACTATGACCGCATAAATGCCCTGGCCCGGGATTGGGGGCTTTTTGTGGTGGAGGACGCGGCCCAGTCCTTTGGGGCCACTTACCGGGGCCGGCGGACCGGGGCCCTGGCGGAGACCGCGGCCACCTCTTTTTTCCCCGCCAAGCCCCTGGGCTGTTACGGGGACGGCGGCGCGGTGTTCACGGCTGACCATGATCTGGCGGCCATCCTGATATCCATCCGCAATCACGGTCAGGGCCGCGACCGCTATGATAATGTGCGCCTGGGCATCAACGGCCGCCTGGACACCCTGCAAGCCGCAATTTTATTGGTCAAGCTGGAGATCTTTGACCAGGAGGTCGCGGCCCGCCAGGAAATCGCCCGGCGCTATAACGACGGCCTGGGAGACATTCTGGCCGTGCCCGAGGTGGCCCCGGGCTGCACCTCGGTTTGGGCCCAGTATTCCGTGGAAAGTGAGGCCAGGGCCGCTATCCAGGCCCGGTTGGCAGAAGCGGGCGTGCCCACGGCCATTTACTATCCCAAGCCCTTGCACTTGCAAGAGGTTTTTCGGGGCTTAGACTATAAGCCTGGTGATTTTCCGGTGAGCACCGCGGCCGCCCAACGCATCTTCAGCCTGCCCATGCACCCTTATCTGGATAGAAGCGACCAGGATCACATTATCCAAATCATCCGGGAAGCAGTTGCGGGGGGCAGCCTGGTGTAAAAGCGCTCAGGTCTGTCAGCCAGTGAAAAACCATTATCCCTCTGCTCCGAAAAGTTCAAGGTTCAAAGTTCAAAGTTAAGCTGTAGAAGATGTAGGGTGCGCACTGCGCAACGAGTTGGCGGGCGAGGACGCCCGCCCCACGACTTTTCATGGTTTATGGGTGAGCCAACGGCTCATGAGCAACTGTCTTGAAAAGTCCCTCAAGGGTGGCACAGGCTTTTCAGCCTGTGCTGATTGTCGAGGCGAACGCAGAGGCCCGCCCCACCAAAAGTTCTCCTAATTTGTGGGTGAGTCGTAGGCCCATGAGGAACTGTTACCCTATTTTTTCTTTCGTAGAATTTCCTGTCAGATTCTCCCTGGCCATCCGCCGGATAAGGTCCTGGCATTGGCGCATCTCCAGGAGCGCCTGCAGGTCCGCCTCCACCATCAGGCGGGCCAGCTCCTTGAAGGTTACCTTCGGCTGCCAGCCCAGCCGTTCCTTGGCCTGGCTGGCGTCCCCCAGAAGGTATGCCACCTCTGTGGGCCGAAAATACTTGGGGTCTATCTCCACATATTCCCGCCAATCCAAATCCAGGTATATAAAGACTGCCTCCAGAAATTCCCGCACGGAATGGGACTCCCCGGTGGCAATGACGAAATCCTCGGGCTTCTCCTGCTGAAGCATGAGCCACATGGCTTCCACGTACTCGGGAGCATAGCCCCAGTCCCGCCGGGCCTCCAGGTTGCCTAGGTAGAGCTTTTTTTGCAGCCCCAGCTTGATGCGGGCCGCAGCCCGGGTGATTTTTCGAGTGACAAAGGTCTCGCCCCGGCGAGGGTGATTCGTGATTGAAAAGAATCCCGTTAACCGCAAACATGCCGTAGGCCTCCCGGTAATTCCGCACCATCCAGTAGGCGTACAGCTTGGCCACCGCATAAGGGCTGCGGGGCTGGAGGGGCGTTTTTTCATTTTGCGGCGGAGGCGCATCTCCGAAAAGTTCGCTTGAGGAAGCCTGATAAAACCGGGTGGTAATACCGCTGCGGCGGATGGCTTCCAATATGCGGGTCAGACCCAAGCCGCTGATATCGCCCGTATATTCCGGCACATCAAAACTAACCCGCACATGGCTTTGGGCTGCCAGATGATAAATTTCCGGAGGCTGAATATTATAGATCAGATTGGTGAGTTGGCCGGAGTCGCTCAGGTCGCCATAGTGCAGAAACAGGCGGGCGGCCGGGTCATGGGGGTCCACATACAAATGTTCAATGCGGGAGGTGTTAAAAGTGCTGGCCCGGCGAATCAGCCCATGCACTTCATACCCTTTGGCCAGGAGCAATTCCGCCAGGTAACTGCCATCCTGCCCGGTAATCCCGGTAATTAACGCACGTTTTGTCGATGACATCAGCATTCCCTTCTCAAAGTTCTGGTTTCATCCCAAAGTTTGCCTCTCATAGAGCCGGAAGAGGCCTGCCCCTGCTGAATCTTTAAAAAAAGACTGCGAAAATCATGCCCCAAACTGCTAAAAACGAGCCTCTCCTGCCGCCAACCCCCCGGAAAATATTCAAAAAAACCGTTTTTTATACATTACTTATAGCTGAAAGTCAGCCAAACTTCCATCAAATTTAATCCGATAATCCGGGAGATGACGAAACTGATTGCAAATTCTGTAATCTTTTATTAAAAATAATATTGACGCTAACCTCATATTTCTTATCTCTCTCCCTAGGCAATAAAATTCTCAACCGAGTAAAGGCATGCTTTCTATCATTATACCCTGTTTCAACGAAGAGTTGGTAATTCGGGAAAATTACAGCGAACTGTCTCGTATTTTGCAAGAAATAGGAGATGATTATGAACTCATTTATGTGGATGATGGTAGTAAAGATAGGACTGGGGAAATTCTCAAAGAGTTGCACACCTCCGACGACCATGTAAAGGTTTTAAGATTTTCCAGAAATTTTGGTCATCAAATTGCTGTTACTGCCGGCGTCAATTTTTCCTCTGGGGATGCCATCGTTGTAATTGATGCTGATTTGCAGGACCCTCCTGAACTTATCAAGGACATGGTGCATTATTGGCAGCAGGGTTTTGAGGTAGTATATGGGCAACGCATTGAACGTGACGGAGAGAAGGCCTTTAAACTCTGGGCGGCCAACTTGTTTTACAGGCTGATTAATAAGTTATCCGAAGTCTATATCCCTTTGGACAGCGGCGATTTCCGTCTCATGGATCGCAAGGTGGTCCAGGTCCTTAATAACATGCCCGAACGTGACCGCTTTGTCCGGGGCATGATCAGTTGGGTGGGGTTCCGGCAAAAACCTTTGCCGTATCGCCGGGCCGCCAGGTTTGCCGGCAACACCCGCTACACCCTCTGGAAAATGATTAAGCTGGCCACCGACGGCATCCTGTCTTTTTCCCAGATGCCCCTGAGATTAGCCACCAGCCTGGGATTTCTCACCTCCACCCTGTCCATCGTCGGCATCATCTATGCGGTTATGCTCAGGATCTTTACCAATATCTGGGTGAGCGGCTGGACGCTCCTTTTCATTGCCGTGTTGTTCATGGGCGGGGTTCAGTTGATTTGTCTGGGCGTTATCGGGGAATATGTGGGACGAATCTATTATGAAAACAAACAGCGGCCTCTTTACGTGCTGGAAGAGGTCCTGGGTTTTAAAGACAATATGTCCCGTTCAGACCGGTAATATGAAAGGCTTCCTGAGACTTTCTCTGGGGATAGTCCTCGCCGCCTTATTCTTTTATCTTATCTTCAGGCACCTGGATTGGCAGATTTGCCGGCGCACTCTTGTTGCCGCCAACCTCACTCTCATTTTCTTCAGTTTAATCCTCCTGGGTCTCGGCTATGCGGTGCGGGTGGCGCGCTGGTGGTGGATGCTGCGCTCTTTGGACCCTACCCTGCCCTATCGCAACTGCGTCACCCCGTTTCTCTTCAGTTACGCCCTCAATAACCTGCTGCCCATGCGCGCCGGCGACCTCATGCGGGTCCTGGGCTTTCGCCGGGAATTGCAGGCTTCCGGCAGTCAGATTTTGGGCACGGTTTTCATTGAGCGCTTGCTGGACCTCCTGGTCCTGCTGGGCTTTTTGTTCATCGGCCTGGCCGGCCTGACCTCCGGCGCCCTGCCTGAGTCTTTTCTGGGCATGGCGCTATTCCTGACCTGCATGGTTTTTTTGGCAGTATTTCTGGCAATGTTGGCACCGGGTTTTATAACCTCATTTCTTGCCAGCCTGTCCAACTTAGCTTTCTTTCAGCAGCATGGCTGGCTGGAGAAAGTGGCAGCCTGGTCGCAGCAGTTTGCTGAAGCCTTATCCTTATGCCGTTCTCCCCTGGTGTTCTGTCAGTTGCTGGCGTTTTCGGTGACTGCCTGGGCCCTGGAGGGCGGGGTTTTTGCCCTGGTGTCCTTGGCAGTCAAGGCCCAGGGGAGCCCCTACGGGCCGTGGTTTGCGCTGGCCACCGGCACCCTGGCCACCTTGCTCCCCAGCACCCCCGGTTATCTCGGAACCTTTGACTATTTCGCGCTGCAGGGTCTGGTGGCCTATGGCGCCCCTTATCAGGAAGCCCTGGCCTTTGCCCTCTTGATTCATGCCGTGCTCTGGCTGCCGGTCACCCTGGTGGGTTTGGCTTCCTACCTGGTCTTAAGGGGCAGGCCCGCCTGGCGTCTCCTCAAAGAGCGGCTCACCGCCAAAAACCAGGTCCCCACCAATGATTGACCATGGCCCCCGCCCCCGCGTTATCGTAATCGGCGGCGGCTTCACCGGCCTCGCGGCTGCTTACGAACTATCCCGACAGGGGATTGACGCAACCATTCTGGAAAAGGAAGCTCACCTCGGCGGCCTGGCCAGCAGCTTCCTGGTCAACGGCGCGCCCCTGGAGAAGTTTTACCACCACTGGTTCAACAACGACCGGGAAGTGCTGTCGTTGGTGCGGGAAATTCAGGCGGAAGCGCGCCTGCGGCCCCGCCTCACCAAAACCGGCATTCTGGTCAAGCAGCACATCTATCCGTTATCGGCTCCCCTTGACCTCCTGCGTTTCACCCCCCTCAGTTGGCTAAACCGCTGGCGTCTCGGCCTCCTCGTGCTCAAAGCCCGCCGCCTTCGGGACTGGCGGCGTCTGGAAGCCCTCACCGCCCGGGAATGGCTGCTGAAGCTCTGCGGCCCGCAGGTGTACCACACGGTCTGGGAGCCACTCCTCCGGGGCAAGTTCGGGGAGTATGCTCCGGAAATTTCCGCGGCCTGGTTCTGGAAGAAACTCGTCCTCCGGGGAGGCAGCCGCAACCAGGGCGGCAAAGAAGAATTGCTTTATTTTCACGGAGGGTTTGCCGCGCTGGCGGAACTTATCGGTCAGCACCTGACTGCGGCGGGCGGGAAAATTCACACCGGCGTTGACGCCAAAGAGATGGTGGTCAATAAACGGCCGCCTGGCCGGAGTGGCCACCGCCCAGGGAATCTTCTCTGCTGATGCCGTGATTGCCACCCCTGCGTTGCCGATTATTGAAACCTTGGCTGGGTCTCAGCTCCCCCAGGCATACGCGAAGACTTTAGAAAAATCAGATATCTGGCCAACGTGTGCCTGGTCCTGGAGCTTGACCAGCCTCTCTCGGAGTATTACTGGCTCAATGTTACTGACCCGGAATTTCCCTTTGTGGGCCTTATCGAACACACCAATTTCGAGTCCCCTAAGACCTATGGGGGCCGCCATATTGTCTATCTGTCCAAGTATCTCCCAGAAACCTCCACTTTGTTTAATCTGGGGGACCGGGAGCTTTATGAATTTTCCCTGCCGCACCTGCAGCGGCTGTTTCCGGCCTTTAAGCCCGCCTGGATAAAGGCTTATCATGTGTGGCGGGCCCGGTTCGCACAGCCCGTGGTGGACTGCCGCTACCCTCGCCATATTCCCGACGCCCGCACCCCGCTGGCGGGCTTTTATATCGCCACCATGGCGCAAATCTATCCGGAGGACCGGGGCACCAATTACGCGGTTCGGGAAGGCCGCCGCGTCGGTGCCCTGGTGGCCAAGGATTTACTCAGCCGGAAAACCGGGCCTTAACCATCGCTTAACGGGGGAGGGGGCTAAGGGCCGTTGGGCCCTCCCTCCCCCCCCCCCCCGCACCCCCTTCCCCAATCCCTTATGGTGAGAATTTTCGGGAAAGTCTGGACCGTTGGCCCTGACTTTCTCGGAGTCTCTGCGGGTTGGGAAGGGTGCGCAGGAAGAGGCCGATGCGCTGCCAACGCGGGAAATTGTTTTTCACCCGCAAGGTGTGCTATGATACCCGTGGGGTAAATTGCCTGATTATTCGCTGACAGGGGGACTCAGTTGAAGAAAAGAACTTTGGTGGCGGCGGTCCTGGGGCTTTTTTTCCTCATAGCCGGGACGGCTGCCGCGGAAATGTATGTTGAAGGGTATATGGGTTACAATTTTACGGTCACTTCACCTAACCCATTGGAACTTAACGCTAATCCTGCTTTTAAAGGTCCGACGAATCTCTCCCTTGAGTATCCCCGGGTGGTGTCGCATTACCTTTTGGGCGGCGGCAAGCTGGGCATCTGGTTCTCCAGGCAGGGCTTTCCCCGTTACGACTTCCCGGAGTGGATGAAATACTTGGGCTTTTATCTGGATGTTAACTATCACGGCCTGAATTATGGGAAAATGTCAGGGTCGCGGCGCATGTATATTGATCCCAGCCCCCCGCCCCTGCATTTTCAACATTACAAGTTTCTGGGGGACGGCAATATCACTACCATAGGTTTTATGTTTGCTTCCGGTATGGTTTTAACCCCACGGAAAAAGTTCCTTTCGGCAAATGGCAGCCTTACGTGGCGGTGGGCCCGGCTATCATGATCACCAGCCTGAAGCCCAGGATGAAGATAACTCCCAATTCCTCTTATGAGTATTTCCCGGTGGCCACGGATGGGTCGTATAACCCCCAAAACTTTGACGGCAACATTCAGTTCGTGGAAGTTGACCCCTCCCGGAAAACCGTCGTTAGCCTGGGCCTGGCCACGGAACTGGGCCTGAGGTTTATGGTGACGAAATTTTTATCCGTGGACACCTCGGTCAAGTATCGGTATACGACCTTCGCCACCTCCTATGACCTGGATGTTTACGGCATTACCCATCAATTGCGGTACACCCCGCAATTCAATATCTTCAGCGTCCAGGCCGGGGTGGCTTATCACTTTTAATACCGGTCGCTCGTCAAACCTGGAGGTGTTCTTTCCGGAAACAGGGATCGCATGATTCAGTGCTGTTTTCCCAACCCTGACCTTCTCCCTTAAGGGAGAGATAATGGGCCGCAATAACCTTAACTCCCTCTCCCCCATGGGGGAGAGGGTTGGGGTGAGGGGGGTTAATTATTACTTGAGGTCAGCCTATGGTAGATAAGACTTCGACTGGTTGTGGGGGGAGAGCGCTGAGTTGGTTAGGCTGTGAATGACTTGACCATAGTGTTGCCACATTATATTATCTGAATGGCAATCTGCTCATAATAATTGGTGGCAGATATAACTTCGTAAGTTCTCCGATAAGACGAGCAATAATCTTCCAAGGCCCTGAACTCATTCAATATCGAGTTAAATTCGTCAAATATAACGACGGATCCTGGTATCAGGATAGGGTCGCATTGCGTAAGCACATACAAACATGAGGAATAGAGATCCGAATCAATATGGATCACCAATGGCAATTTGTTCGTATAATCCCGGAGAAAGACAGGTAAAGTTTCCTGGAATAATCCTTTAACAAAAGTAACGCGTGAATCGTCTATTTCTGGAGCAAAGCCTTTATTATCAAAGGTCCCTTCATCTGCCCTCCTGGTGAACATAACCCAGGGTTCTGGCAAGCCTGTAAAGGTATCGAAGCCCCAAAATCTTGATTGTTGGCTATTATTAATAGTCAGCCAGTACTTTATTGAACTCCCCTTGTAAACCCCAAATTCCAAATAATCGATCGCTGCGTTCTTCAAAACATTTTTATTTATATAATCGAACAGGTTATATCGATTATCAAAAGTGGGATAGACTTCCCGATGACGTTTATTCCATTCCTGAAGCTTGGGGAGAAAAACTAAAAACTGCAATATTTGGCTACATGGCAGGATTTTCGAGAGCAATACTTTAACTTTTTTCGTATCCATGTCTACCCCGTATGCTCAGCGCCGATCTTAATATTGAAGGGAGGCGCTTTTGGGAAAAAATCCCGGTTGGCCAGGAATCTGGTTTCTGGCATTTAGGTGCCCCGCCCAAACAAGACGATGCGCACGGTCTTGAGAAGAATAGCCATGTCGAGAAAAAAACCAATATTTTTTACATAAAAAAGGTCGTACTCCAGCTTTTCCTTGGTCTGCTCCAGAGAAGCCGCGTAGGGGTACATTACCTGGGCCCAGCCGGTAATGCCGGGCTTCACCAGGAGGCGGTGGCTGTAGTACGGGATTTTCTCCTTAATGCCGCAGGCAATCATTTTTCCCGGGGGGTCGGTGGCCCGCCGCCCCAAACGGCTCATGGCCACCATCTCCTGGAACTCCCGGCTGAACATCTCCCGTTCGGGCCGGGGGCCCACAATGCTCATCTCCCCCCTAAGGACATTAAACAACTGGGGCAGCTCATCCAGGCGGAATTTCCTCAAGATCCGCCCCACCCGGGTGATGCGGGGGTCGTTTTCCGTCGCAAACTGAGGGCCGTTGAATTCCGCGTCATTGATCATGGTCCTGAACTTAATGAGCTTAAACGGCCGCCCTTCGTAGCCCTGCCGCTCCTGGCGGTAAAAAATCGGGCCCCGGCTGTCCCATCTTATTAATATGGCGATCAGGACCAGTAAAAAACTGTGGGTCACCAGGAGAACCCCAGCCACGATGAGATCAATCACCCCTTTGAGATGCCGGCAATACATTTTGTTTTTATTCAACCCATTGAAGAGGAGCCAGACATCAGAAAGATGGTCAATGGGCAACCTGCCGGCCAGGTGTTCAAACATGCTCGGCATATCAACAACTTCGGTGCCGCTCCAGGAAATCCGGGTCAGGATATTGATGAGTTGCGGCGATTTTTCGTGGGTAATGGCCACCACCACCGAGTCCAGGGGATGCCGGTCCACCAGCTCCGCCAACCGGCCACTGTCCCCCAGTACCGGCAATCCACCCACCACGGTGCCTATTTTTTGCGGATCGTCATCTACAAAGCCCAGCGCCTTATAGCCGCAGAACGGCCGGTTGCGCAAGGCTTGTAAGATCCGGATCCCGCAGCTCCCCGCGCCCACGATCAATAATTTTTTCTGCAACCGGGTCGGCAAGGCCAGGGAAGAGAACAGCGCCCGCCAGAGAGTGAGGAAAACCACAAAACTGGAAGCCTGGATAAGGAGAACTAAACGGCCGACGAACACTCCCAGGGGGAAATAAAAGATAACGATATTGGCGAGCGCGCCGATGGAAGCCGCGGCAAAGACCTGGGCGATATTCCACCAACGGCGATAATCTTTCTGATAATCATAGAGATCGGCGATGTAATTTACCGCCAGATACACGAAACTCATGAGGAAAAAACTTAACTTATGAACAACAAAAAGGTGCCAGGGATCCTCTACCTTAGGGCTTAGAACCAGGGCCAGCATCACGGAGAGAGCCAGGAGGCAAACATCTCCGCTCAGCAGGATTATGTTCCAGATGGACACTTTGTGACCAAACATCTTCACGACGCCAACCCCTAAAGAACTAAGAAGGTGCAGCTATAACACCTGCGACAGAATCTCCGCGATGCGATTCCCGGCCCGGCCGTCCCCATAGGGATTCTGGGCCTGGGCCATTTCGGCATAACTCTGCCGGTCGTCCAGGAGATTGCGCACCTCGGTCATAATCCGCATCTTATCCGTGCCTACCAGTTTCACGGTGCCGGCCCAGACGCCCTCCGGCCGTTCGGTCACCTCCCGCATAACCAGCACCGGCTTCCCCAAAGACGGGGCCTCTTCCTGGATGCCGCCGGAATCCGTCAGGACCAGGTAGCTCTGGGTCATGAGATAGACGAAGGGCAGGTAATCCAGGGGTGGCAACAGGGTGATGCGGCTCCCCGCCGCGGTGTCTGTTTGACATACTCCCTGGGCGCCGGGCGTTGCCGCAGGAGTGAGGATGTCGTAAACCGGGCCCTGCACCCGGGGATTCAGGTGGACCGGGTAAACAATGTGAATATTCGGGCATTGCTCCGCCAATTCGCGCAGTGCTCCGCAGATATTTTCAAAGCCCTCGCCGAAGTTCTCCCGGCGATGGCCGGTCACCAGAATCAGACGTTTGTTTTCCAGTTCCAGGCCGAAGGTTCCCTGAAAATAGTTCCGCCAGCCGTTGCTTTCCTGCCTCACCTTGGACGAGATAATCTGCAAGGCGTCAATGACCGTATTGCCCGTGACCCAGATTTTCTCCGGGGGCACCTGCTCCGCCAAGAGATTATCCCGGGCCCAGTCCGTGGGCGCGAAATGGTAATCAGTCAGCGCGCCCGTCAACTGTCGGTTCATCTCCTCCGGGTAAGGCCGGTGCTTGTCCCGGGTGCGCAGGCCGGCCTCCACGTGCCCCACCGGGATTTTCAGGTAATACGCGGCCAAGGCCGCGGCGAAGGTGGTGGTGGTATCCCCGTGCACCAGCACCAGGTCCGGTCTTTCAGCCTGCAGCACCTCTTTGAGGCCCCCCAGCACCCGCATCGTGATGTCAAAGAGGTCCTGGTTCGGGGTCATGAGGTCCAAATCATAATCCGGCGCGATGCTGAAAATGTTCAGCACCTGGTCCAGCATTTGGCGGTGCTGGGCCGTGACCGCCACCTTGACCTGAAAATTCCCGGCCTCCTTAAGGCGCAGGACCACGGGGGCCATTTTGATGGCTTCGGGGCGGGTCCCGAATATGATGAGAACTTTGCGCACCAGGAACTATCCCTTGGCCACCGCCTCGCGCACCGCAGAGGACACCCCGGGGCCGAAGCGCGCCGCCGATTCAATAAAGTCCCAGTTGTTTTTAAACCAGGCGACGGTATGCCCCAAGCCTTCCACAAACGGGGTGCGGGGCTCGTAGCCGATAAGCTGGCGGGCCCGGTCCACCGAGGCCAACAGGCGGCTTTTGGTGTCCCACTTGCGGCGCTCGGCGAATTTGATCCCGGCCTTATTCCCCACCTGGTCATTAATCAGGCGGGCCAGATCAACAATGCGGGTCTCCGCGCCGGAGGCCAGGTTGAACTCCTGGCCCACCGCGGCATCCATAAAACCCGCCCGCAGCAGCCCATCCACGATGTCCCCCACATAGGTAAAATCTCGGGTCTCCTCCCCGGTGCCGGTGATGGGCAGGGGTTCCCCTTTCATGGCCCAGTAAATGAAGTTGGGGATAACATTGCGGTACTGGCCGGGAAGCTCCCCGGGGCCGTAGGAGTTGAAAAAACGGGCCTTCACCACCGGCAGCTCATAGTGATGCATAAAGAAATTGCCGTACAGTTCCCCCAGCATCTTGGTGATTTGATAGGGAGTGCTGAGATGCAGCGACATGAACTCCTCGGTGAGGGGCAAGGGCGCGTTGCTGCCGTAAATGGAGCACCCCGAAGAGGCGTACAGGAAGCGTTTGACGCCCGTCAGGTGGGAGTATTGCAACAGTTTCAGGGTGCCCAGGCCGTTCACCAGGAGGTCGGTCTCCGGGTGGTCAATGGAGTTCTGGTTAGCAAACAGGGCCGCCAGGTGAAAAACCAGATCAGGACCCTCAAAAAAGACCCGTTTTAGTTCCACTTCGTCAAGGATGCTGCCCTCCACGAACATGACGTTGGGAAGGCCGGGCACATTCCAGCGGGACGCGGAGGACAGGTCGTCGAGCACGATGACCATCCTGGCACCCAACTCCCCCAGGGCCCTGGTCAAATTGCTGCCGATGGCGCCGGCGCCCCCGGTCACCAGAATGATCTTCCCCCGGTAATGCTCCTGGTACTCTGCTAAACTCATGGTATCCTCATCTCAAATCAGTAATTTTGGGCCGTGGCCTGCCGGAATAATTCCTCCAGGCGGCCCACGCAACTTTGCAAAGAAAGATGCTCCACGGCATATTGGCGCCCGCTGGCGCCCATCTGATCCCCCCGGGCCTCATCCTGGGAGAATTCCAAAATGGCTTGGGCCAATAACTCCGGTTCTCCAGGGGGCAGGCACACCCCGGCCTGGGCCTCGCTGATCAGGCGGGGCGCGTCCCCATCCAAAGGCAGGCTGGCCAACACCGGCCGGCCTGCGGCCATGATGCTCAGTATTTTGGAGGGCACCACCGGCGTCTTGACTTCCTTCCGGAGGGTGACCAGGCACAGGTCCGAGGCGTGCAGGACGTTGAGATATTCCTCCTTGGGCTGCATGGGCAGGAACGTGACATTGGTCAGTTTCAGATCAGCGGCCATCTTCTCCAGACCCGGCTTTTCCACCCCGTCGCCCACCAGCAGCAGGGCAATTTTGGGATGATCCGCCAGGAGCGCGGCGGCCCGGATAACGGGTTCCAGGTCCTGGGAATATCCCATGATCCCCGCAAAGGACACCACGTAACGGTCCTGCAACCCCAGAGAGGCCCGGATATGGTTGGCTTTGTCTCCCGGCTTGAGGGCGTCCGTGTCCACCCAGTTGTGGATGGCGGTGACCCTGTCCGGTGCGGCCCCCCGGCTGATGACATACCCGCGGTTCCCCTCGGAGTGAACCACCATCCGGCTGAAATGCCGGTAAAGAAAACTCTCCATCCCTCGAAACACTTTGATCAGGCCGGGATGGCGCAGAACCCCCAAATCGATGGCGCTCTGGGGAAAGAGGTCCTGGACATTGAGCACACAGGGCTTCCCCCGCAGGCGGCTTAGAAAATAAGTGCTCAGGGCCAAAGGCAGGGGTGGCGAATACACCATGGCGAGATCAAAGGGGGGCAGGAAGAGCCCCGTCACCCCGAAGGAGAAGGCGCTGAAGAATTGATCCAGCCCCCGGAGCAAGGGCACATTCCAGGGGATGTTGAGATTGATGACCCGGTACACCTGCAAACCCTGGTAAGTCTCCACCACCACGGGCTTGCGCCGGTACTGCTTGTGGTCGCCGATGACATGGTAGCGGGGCAGGCCGGTGAGCACGGTGACCCGGTGGCCCCTGGCCTTGAGGGCCTGGCCCAACTCGAAAAAGAGATGGGCCGCGGAGCCCACTTCCGGCGGGAAAAAGGCGCACACCAGTAACAGGTTCATAGGTCAACTATACTGGCCGGTTCCCCTGTCCGCAGGGATTCTGCGGCTTTCAGGGTCGCCTGGGTGGAGCGCACATAGCTCTGAAAGTGGGCCGCAAAGTGCTGGGGATGCTTTAGGCCTTGGAAAAACGCGGCCAACTCCCCCTGATACCCCATGTCCATGGAAAACTTTTTGATATTTTTAATCTTGCCCCCTGTGATAATGGCGCCTTTGCGAAAGTCCTCAATAACCCCCACGGACTCCTCGCAAAAAACCTCAAAGCGCTCCCGGGAAAAGGACTTGGAGCCCTGCGCGCTGTAGAGGATCTGCCCCACGGAACCGTCCTGAAAGGTGAGGGTGATGGCCAGATTGTCATCCCCCCGGTATTTGCCGGTTTGGCCGCCGATGCCCACCGCCTGCGCCTGGACTGCGGCGGCATCGCACATATAGCAGAGGAAATCCACAAAATGGCAGACCTCCCCCAGCAGCCGCCCGCCCCCGGACTCGGGGTCGTGGACCCAATGGTCCCCGGGGATAAAACCCGCATTCACGCGGTAGGTCATCATCACGGGGGTGGTGCGCTTGGCCAGGGCGTCCTTGATGTCCCGGGTCAGGGGCGCAAACCGGCGGTTGAACCCCACCATCAACTGCCGGGAGCCGTCGTAGGCTTCGACAATCTTCTCCAGTTCAGGTTCGCTCAGACACAGGGGTTTTTCCACAAACACATGCTTGCCTGCGGCCAGGGCTTCCTGGACCAAACCGGCATGCAGGTTGTGCCGGGTGGTGATCAGGACCACGCCGATATCAGGGTCTTTCAGGATTTCCCGGTAGTCGGTGGCGGCATACTTAAAGCCGAATTTCTGCGCCAGGCCCTGGGCCGTGATCCCCGTGGTGGTGGCCACCCCCAGAAGGGGCGCCTGCACCTCTTTCTTGAGGGCCGGCAGCAGGATATTCTTGGTGAACATGCCCCCGCCGATCAAGCCCACGCCCAGGGACGGCGCCGCCCCACCCGCCACGGCCGGGGCCAAGGCCACTTTGCGCCTGGGGCTGCGCGCTGTCGCCCCTTCCGGACCTGCCTCTGGATAGGTGAGCACCACCCCGATATAGGGCTCGAGATTTTTCAGGAGGAGATCATAGGCCTGCAAGGCTTTGTCAATGGGGAACCGGTGGGTGATGAGCTGCTTGACCTGCACCCGCCCCTGGGCTATCAGGTCAAGAAAGACCTCCAGGTTGCGGCGCTCCGTCCATCTCACCTGGGCGATGGGATAATCAAACCCCTTGGCTTCGTATAAGGGGGCCAGGCTGCCCGGTCCCGCAGCCTTGGAGACGGTAAAGACCAGCTCCTTATCCCAGAAGGCCTTGCGGGTGAGGCTTAACTCCGCCACCCCCACCATCACCAGGCGGGCCCGCTCCCGGGCGATGGCCTCCGCCAGCTGAATGGGACGGTTATCCTTGCTGGCCGCGGTGATCACCACGGCATCCGCGCCCAGGCCCCCGGTGAAGTTGGCGATGGCCTCCTCGATATTGTCCTGGCCGGCCAGGAGCACCAGGTCGGCCCCCAGCTCCTTGGCCAAGCGGCCTTTTTGCGGGTCCAGGTCCACGCCGGCCACCCGGCAGCCCTGGGATTTGAGAAACTGCACCGAGAGCAGCCCCAAAAGCCCGAGCCCGATGACCACCGCCCGCTCCCCCAGGGTCAGGGCGGCTTCCCGGACGCCGTGCAGGGCAATGCCCCCCAGCATCACCAGGGCCGCGTCCTCGAAATCCACACCCTCGGGTATGGGCACGCACAGATTTTCCGGCACCCAGATCATTTCCGCATGAGAGGCAAAACCGGCCCCGGCCGCGGCCACCCGGTCGCCAGGCTTATATCCCTGCACTCCCTGGCCCACCTCCACCACCAGGCCCGCGGCGCTGTACCCCAGGGGCACCGGTTCATCCAGGCGGTTCATGGCCTCTTTGAACACGCTCAGAAAGCCTTCCTTCTGCGCCTTGGCCCAGGCCTGGCGCACCAGGTCCGGCCGGGCCCGGGCCTTTCCCAGCAGGCTTTTTTTGCCCATCTCAATCATCATTTTTTCGGTGCCCGGGCTGATCATGGAGGCCATGTTGCGCACCACCAGCCCCCCTGCCTTGCACAGCGGCTCCGGCACTTCCCGCAGGTCAATGCTGCCGTTTTTATAACTTTGTACGACTTGTTTCATCCTTGAATTAACCTAACCATATTGGGTTTAGTTTTCTTTGAGATTGTCTTGGTTGCCCGCAAGAAACTGCTTATTCCAAGTTGCTATCAAAGAAGTAAAGTTATACCAAACTGTTATGCCTATCAAATCCCCCTACATCCCCCTTTAGAAAAGGGGGACTTGGCTTGCTGGTTTTTTGAACCCCCCTTTTTTAAAGGGGGGCAGGGGGGATTTGTCTTCTCCCAAGGTTTGACCAGGTCCACGATCTAATGTCCCTCTATCAACCCCTCATAATTACCTCGATGATGGCAACTTGGTATTAAATCCTCTGGCCCAGCCCACTTTCCTGGGGTGATACCTCTGCGTCTCCGCTTAATAGCGGCTTGAGCCAGGCATATTGCCGCTCCCAATTGCCGTCATCGAAGGTGGAAAGGTAGGCGGCGCGGCACCGTTTCGACATTTCGCCAAAATGACCGGCAATATAATCAATGGCCTGGCTTATTTCCTCCAGCGAGGGCTGGGCGGAGACGATGACCCCGGTCTCCCGGTCCCGCACCCATTCGGTGATGCCCTCGATGTCGGTGCCGATAACCGGCGCGCCTTTCATCCAGGCCACGGGAATGACGCCGCTTTGCATGGTTTCTTTATAAAGCGCCAGCACCGCCAGGCTCCCGGTTGCGGCCTGCCGCAGGTCCTCATCGGCAATCTGGGATCGGTTGATTACCCGCAACTTCTCCCGGGCCCCCGGGGAAAGGTCCTGCAAGTGTTTATCAATATTGGAGGCCGTGACTATTTGAAACTCATCCCCCCTACCCTGCCGGTGAACCCCTTCAACTAATTGAAAAAATAAATCAATGCCCTTGGCGCGGTCGGCCCGGCCTAAAAAAGAAATAAAACGACGGCCATCTTCAGCCCCGGGGCCATCATCGGCAAAAGGCAGGGGAATCAGCCGGGTCCTCCCCCGGAAGTTTGGATACTTGACCTGAAACAATCTCCGGGCCCGGCGGGAGTGAAGTATGACTTCATCAACGTACGGCAAAGAAAGGGTCTGGAACAATTCCACCAAATGAATGATGATCGCTTTGGCGCCATAGATGTTCTTTTCATCTTTAAAGGGTTCGTGCAGCCACACCATGGTGGGCGCCTGGGGATAAAGATACTTGACCAAGCGCAGCAGCAGGAAATTCAGGGGGTGCCACGAAACCAACAGCAACCCTGACGGCGGGTTATTGAGGAAAACTTTGCGCCAGGCAAGCCAGGGGAGCCACACATAAGAAAGCAGGCGGTTATTACAACCGGGGGACAGGCTGTAATGGGTGGCGTCCCGGTATTCCTTGTTCATCCACTGGTAACCCCGAGCAAGCAGCAAACACACCGGAAAGCCGCGCTGCTGCAGATTCCGGGCAAAGGAGTCCATATGCTGCCACATGCCCGGGGCATATTTCAGGCAAACCAGATAAAAGCTCTTGGGCGCCGGCAATGTGGGCATAACTGTCATATTACCCCGGCAGACCCTGGCGGCGGGCCAGGCAGATATACGCCCCTCCGTGACGCCAGGGGAAAAAACCGAAGACAAACAAAGGTCCCCAATTCAGGAGCGCCAGGGGCAGCTTCCGGAAGATGGGGATATCCGTGCAGCCGGTGGTGCCGTGGCGCAAAATCGTAAAACCATGCTTTCTCAGCATCTCCTGCCACGTTGCGGGCGGGTGCAGGGAAATATGGTCGGGGACCCAACCCGGCCAGCGCTCTTTCATGACCCGCGCCCCCAGGCTGTCGGGATTGGGAGTGGCAAACACCAACAGACCCTGGGGCCGCAAAACCCGGGCAGCTTCCCGGAAAAAGATCTCCGGCTCCGGCAAGTGTTCCACCATGTGCAGAGAAAGAGCCGCGTCAAAAGCCTGGTCCGGAAAAGGCAAGGATTCAGCCGACGCCACCAGGAGACGAGCATTAGCGCTGGCTTGCCGGGCCCTTTGAATTTCTTGCGGATCTAAATCCAGCCCATAGAGCTTTACCTGCGGAAACCACTTTCCCAAAAGGGCATGGAGGTAGCCGGGACCGGTGCCGCACTCCAGCCACACAGACCCTTGCCGGCAGTTTCCGTATCTCGGTAAAAGCCGCCGCCAAATGTCATAGGTCAGCTTGGTATAGAGATTCATGGCGCCGCTTTCTTATCGAGCAAGGAGTTAAGCTCTCTTCCCTGTGGTCAATATATTTTTCGGAGCTAAGGCCATCAGCGTATTATTAGATTTTAAAAGCTGCTTGATACACCGTTCTCGCCCAGCTTCTTAAACTCCATTTCTGTTGATTGCCATTCTTTTCTTGCACCAGCCATTCCTGGACCGGTATCGAAAAACCGGTCTTTTTCCTGTGTAATATCTCGGCAGGAATTGCCTTGCTCGGCGCCAGAGCCATATCCTTCTTGGCAGGAGGCCGGTTAGCAGCTAACAAAGGAGCGAGACGGCGCAGCAAGACCACATCAATCAAAGGCACGCGAATTTCCAAAGAGTGAGCCATGCCGGCCCAATCCGCATCCCTCAATAATTGGTTGCGCATATACCATGACATCTCCAGGGCTGACACCTTGAGATTATTCGGCCTAATTCCCTCCACTGTCTCTTCGAGGCGTAAGAGAGGCTGTAACTGCCGCCAACCTTCTTGAAACAGGTCCTCACCGAGCACGGCTGGCAACTCCCACGGCGCAAACAGACAGCGGAGCAATAAATATGCTCCTCCATAAGAACCGCCGTATTCCAATAAGCCGGCATACTTCGGGGAGAAAAAGCGGCCGGCGATGTCTTGCGTGAGGCGGCGGAATGATCTGCCCAGAAAAGGAACGTGCCGCGTTGGACCAAGGAATTTCACCAAATCGGGAATCTTTTTGAAGCTCGGATATCCGCCGAATAATTCGTCGCCCCCCAAACCGGATATCGCCACTTTTAAACCGGTCTGGGCGGCTATTTTACTGATGAAATAGCAATTCACCCCATTAATGCTGGGTTGATCCATTACTTCCAATAAATGGGATAAGTCATCCTGAAAATCTTTGAGAGAGATCAAACAGGTCTGGTGTTTCGTGCCGTAATATTTAGCTAAAGATTCTGCTGAAATAGATTCGTCTCGTTCGGTGCCCCGATACTCTTTAAAGGCTAAGGTAATCGTATTGATGTCCTTAGTTTCCATTTCAGAGGCTAATGCCGTCAACGTAACTGAATCTAAGCCTGACGACAAAAAAATGCCCACGGGAACGTCGGCAACAAAGTGATGCCGAACGCTGTCCAGCAATATCTTACCCAGGTATTCCCGGGTTGCTTCACCATCCAGCTCAAAATCAGAAGCCACAGCATTCTTCAATTCTGTTGATATCGAACAATAATTGTTTAGCGCTTTTTTGCCTGTATTATCTACCCAAAGTGTTGAACCCGCCGGCAGCGCCCTGATGTTTTTATAGAGGGTGTGAGGTTCAGGGACGCTGCCCCATAAAAAGAACCCCACGTGTCCAGCCGGATCAGGAGTAGTGTCAATGCTCTTGCCGGCCAGCAGAGCTTTAACCTGAGAAGCTATTCTGATGGTGCTGCCGTCGTCAGCATAATAAACCGGCTTGATGCCGAACGGATCCCGGGCCAGAAATATCCCTTGTTTCTGGGAATCCCAGATCACAAAAGCAAACATGCCCCGCAACCTGTGAACCATTTCCGGGCCCAGATCGGCATATAAATGTAAGAGGACCTCGGTATCACTATGGGAATGAAAAAGGTTCCCCTTCTGTTCCAGTGAGGCGCGCAGTTCCTTATAGTTATAAATTTCCCCATTAAACACCACGCTGAGCCGGCCATCGGGAGTGGTCATGGGCTGGGCCCCGGCTTCGCTCAGATCGATGATGGCCAACCGCCGATGGGCCAGTGCCAAACGCCTGTCATCACTGATCCAGAGACCGCACCCATCCGGTCCCCGAGCCGTCATGGCATCTCTGATCGCCATCAACTCGTCGGCGGAGACCTGAGGAGCCTCTCCATAGGAAAATATTGCTGCAATGCCGCACATGAACGATTACTGCTCCGAGATCGAATCTTCCTTTTGGGCCACTCTATGGCCTTCAAGATCCGGGGAGGAGCCAGCGGCAGGCAGGCGTGCGCTCTCCGGTCAGTACATCTGTAAAGGCGCGAGCCATTAAAGCCGCCACCTTATCGTTGGCAAAAAGCTCGCCGGCCACGCGCCTGCTGTTTTCCCCCCACTGAGACCACAGAGACCGGCGGCGGAGAACATCTCTCATTCCCTGGGCGATGGCCTCCGGGTTTTTCTCTACCGCCACGCCGACATTCTCCTTCTCCACCTCTTCCCATAAGGCCACTTCCGGATTCGTCAGAATCGGCAACCCACAGGCCATGGCTTCTACTACCACCATGCCAAAATTCTCATGTTCGCTAATCAGCGAAAACACATCTGCCGCACAGTAGGCTTTAACCAGGTTCTCGCCTTCCAGATAACCGGTCCAGAAAACCCGCCCGGCCACTCCCAGGTCTTGGGCCAGGTTTTTCCATTGCTCAGTCAAGCCGGCCTCGGGTCCCACCACCAGCAGATTTATTTCCGGCACCAATGCCAGGGCCTTGATAAGCAGATCCACCCGTTTGAGGGGATCAGCCCGAGATACGGTAATGAGCACAGGAGCGTCCAACGGGATCCCCTGCCTTTGCCGGAATTCTTCCCGCCCATGCTTCAGAGGACGAAAATGGTCCGCCACGAAACTGTTGGGAACGATGAAACTCGGGACAGGCGGCGCAAAATCGGCAGCCTCCCGCCGCTCAAACTCAGTGGTAAAATGAATGGCCGCCGCTCGCCTCATGGCCCTTTTCAGGAACAGGTGCCAGTAAATCCTCTTTCTCAGCCAATGTCTGTTCCGGGGGAATTTGTCAAGACTTCCCCGGGTGCTAACCACAAGAGGCGCCTGATTTTTAGCGCACAGGGAGGCAACCGCGACTCCAAGCCATTGCCAAATGGCAGAGGCATAGATGAGATCGAAATCGCCCACCGTCTGCCGCAGTCTCCGCACCAGGGCCCGGGAGTCCCAGACACTCTTGGGCCCTATAGTCGAGGGAAAGAAATAGGTTTCAACCCCGCCTTGATTGACCGGCTTATGAGAGGGGACGTTGAGAAGATGTCCCCGGCCATCGGCGTTGATAGTATAAACGCTCACCCCATGCCCCAAACTGGCCAAACCCCTGCACAGGCTGCTGGTGGAGCGCACTACGCCGCCAAAGGCCCAGGCCGGTTCGTAGGCCGGGAGTACGAACAGAATATTCATGGGCTGCTTTACTTAATGACCTGCGCCCACTGGCCCAACGGAGTTTACAGAGCCTCATCGAAGGTTGCCAGGTAAGGAGCACGAGATTGGCGGGTCATTCCCTCCAGGTGACATATCTATCTATCTCTTATTAATAATTTTTTTATTTCAAGAACCTTCAAAGCCCAACTCTCAAAAGTAAAGGAAGACACTAACTCCCTTGATTTTTCCCCAAAAGCCTCAAGGTCAACACTACCGTTGGAGACCCTCACCATACAATCCAAAAGGTCCTCAGGGTCTCCGGCCCTAAAAACAAAGCCGTTTTCGCCGTGGCTACATAGTTCAGGCACGCAACCACATTCATCGCTCAGGATCAGGGGAAGTCCGCAGGCCGCTGCTTCGTTAGCAACCAGTCCCCACGGTTCAGATAAGCTTGGAAGAATTAAACATTTGGAGAATGCATAATAAATCGGCATGGTAGCATAACTTACCCACCCTTTTTTTATCACGTCGTCTTTCAAGCGAATTTCTTTTATCAGGTTGCCAATGGATTTATTGAATGGACCATCTCCAACCAGTACCAATTTCCAATCAAACCCCAAATCCACATATTTTCTGTATGCCTTTAGTAATGTAATATGATCTTTTTCTGGTGAATAACGAGCTACCACTAAAAAAAATTTTTCAGGTAATTTTTCTTTTTTTCTCCATCTATCATCTTTTTTAAAAATTATAGATTTTTCTTGAAAAAATTTGTTATCAACTACATCACAACCCATATATATGTTGTTTTTAGGAAATCCCATTGAGATTAAATATTCTTTACTATACTTTCCTGATACAAAAGCATATTTATAAAAAAAATTATAAATTTTACCCTTCATAAATTGCTTCCAATAAACTCTTTTTTTATTATTATACCAAGTGTCTATATGTAAAATACCATGAGCATTATTTAATTTAGACCAAATAGCAATTGACTTAAGTCCAGGCTCAACTAGTCCGTGATACATTATTACATCGGGGTTAATTTCATTTAGTGTCTTAAATAATTTTAAAGCTATAACTCTTTCTCGCAATTCTTCCAATTTACTTGATGGAAACAACCTGATAAGGTTAAAGGGCAGATCTCTGGAGCTATTCTCCCAAGGATAAACACTATATAAACCTGCTATTTCTAAGAAAACTGCCCCTGGGTCATAGCTTTGTAACACAGCTGCCTTAGCTCGGTGTCGCGGTCCAAATTTAGTAAAAACGATAAGTAACTTTTTATTATTCATACGAAATTAGTTTGATGAAGCATTAATATGATGCTTCTTCACATAATCAGTTTTGCTCCATTTCTTGTTCAGGTCGTAACCTGGGTTGCCTTTCCTGTTGCGGGATAATCCCCAAATCGCCCCATAGATTAACCCTTGTACTTGTACGCTCGGCACCAGGTAGTGAAAGCCGGAGGCCAGGGTGAACAGATTAAAAAATGCCAGGGCCATAGCAGTCGCTGCAACAATCCCGCCATAGTCATTCATGTGGCGCATAAAGTAACGCCTCCCCACCCTGATAGTGAGAACAGGCAACAGCAGGCCATAGGTTATGAGGCCGATCAGGCCGAAGTGGGCCAGATAGGAAGAATAGGCCACGTGATTGAGGGCGCCATAGGATTCAACATTAGCAATGCCTCCCTCTTCGATATCCGGATCGTAGGCGGACCCCACCCCCCAGATTATGGAGCCCTCCTGCCATAACTTCAACTCGGTGTCGACGCCGCTTTGCCTGGTGTCATAGGCTTGCTGAAACTGATCCTCATAACGCATAAAGTCAGCCCGTTTGATCGAGCAGGCGCGCCACATCCACCCCAGGCATGACCACGCGACTGGTCAGTTGAAACATGACTACCATGAGAATGATGAAAGGGGTGGCATAGAGCAGCCTGGACAGGACTTCTTTCTGTACCCGGTAAAGGAGCAGAAATAAAGAAAACCCGGCCAAGACCGCACCCACCCAAACCGTTCTGGTAAAACTGAGGATGTAGCTGATCCCCACCAGGGAAAGGCCCACGACCCAGACGATAAAAAGAAATTTCCTTTGCAGGATTCTTGGCATATTAAGAAACAAGCAGCCGATAAGCAGGAATAAGCCCCCGCTGTACATGAAGTGGACCGTCCTGAATTCACTTTCCCCTAACAAATTTAAAGCGACGGCAACTTCGCTTTGAATAAACAGGAGATGGTGGACCGCCCCACCTACTGACCCCAGAAACAAGGCCCAGACAAAGGGCCGTGCGTCTCTGTCATTCACCATCATGTTGGCTGACACGGCAAACATGATGGCGAAAATCCAGGTAGCCCAAATGGTTCTTATCGTCAGGTATTCGAAGCCATATTGAAAGAGAACCTGGAAGTCACCTGCAATCAGGATCGCAAAAATGGCCAGTAAGATATTCGGGAACCAGAACCGGGATGACCAGGCAACTTTCAGCGTGGCCAGGACGCCGATCCAGAGGAGAAGATCGTTGAGATTTAAAAACTCCCCGAGTAACGTAGGTCCTGGTGTGGACAGCCATGTCATGATGACGCATGGCCAAACCCATAATAATGAAAAAGAAAGCCCAGCGAGGACGGTAAAATATCAACGCCATGCCGATGATTGCAACTATATAAAAAAGTTCGATAGGATAACCTATGTGTAGAGGTTCCATAACTTAGGCTTTTATATGGACTTTCGTCTTTTTTCTTCCATAAAAGGCAAGGAGTATTTTTTGCGGAATATACATCACGATTAAATAGCTGAAAAAATTTCGAATCTATCCGCCATGATAAAAATAAAGATTATATCTTTATACCCCGACTCAAATCCCTTCTTCATTAAGGATTATCTCTCCTTTTTCAATAACATGGTTTGATAAAAAAAGCTGTATCAGTAACACCAGAACTTGTCCATATGCAACGCCATTTTTTGACTGCATTGCAAACCGCAGTCCACTCTTTGGAACCTGGTCCATCAGTCAGTGTTCGCGAGTTTGGTGAACGAGAGTTGGATGGTAAATACCAATTTATATTATCAATTATAAGAAAGCCACCCGGCCTGATCTTACTGATAGCAGCAAGGGAACAAGCTGATCTAAAAATACCATCAATTAATGCGAAATCTAAACTATTATTGGAAAAACAATCTATAGCTTTTATATAGTTATTATATTTATCATCGATGTTATTTAACTGTTCTGAAAAATAAATCAATTCAACATTCTTAATATTATTCTTCTTTATTATTTCATTAATTTTATTATACCATGAGATATTATGCTCGATGCTTGTTAAAAATGCTATTCTTCGTGCAAACCATATTGTGCTTCTTCCAGAACCAAATTCCAAACCAATATCTGTTTCTTTTAACATTGAATCAAGCATTATATTTGCCATTTTAGTTAGCCATGGGCAATCAGGATATCTTTTCTGATAAATAATTTCAGAGATTCTATCTAAGGCATATCTTAAAGTACAATGGCGGAAGGATTTCATGGCAATCATCTCGCTTAATTTTAAATTAAATAGCTCTTAGATCATGATTCAAAATATTTAATTGTAGAATATATTAATTCCTATAAATAATTATTTTCTCATTAACTAACTTATAAAGAAATATACTATATGGTAATAAAAAAAAGAGAGAATATGCTAAAATAGTACCCCAAACTATCCCAGGCAGGCCATAATAATAAATAAATGTACATTTAAACAATAAACATGACAATATTGTTAAGAAAACAAAAATAATTTGAAATTTAAAAATATTGGCCGCATGAAGAACTATTGAAATCGCACTCCCGCACGTCAAGACCACCATCCAGATGCCCAAGGGCAGATTCAGTGACCATGAAGGCACGATCTTAAGCCCGACCCAGAAATTCAGTAGTGTTTGAGCAAAAATAATTAAAAACAGTGATATACATACGCTTGTCAGCAAAATAAAAATCAGGGAGCGGTTCAAGGTTGTTCTGACCCAGGCAAGGTCGCCTCGCGCCAGGGCTTCACTGTAAGCCGGCCACAAAGGTGCGATAATAATATTGAAAATAATGAGAGAAAAGCTGAAAAGTTGATACGGTATGGCATATTGGGTGACCGCTTCGGGCCCTATGAACTGAGCGATTATCACATTATCGGCAGCATAAATCATGGTCAGGCTCACCTGTATCAGGGAAAAAAAAAGACCGGTGTGAAAAAGTTTTCTGGCGCTGGCGCCATCGATCTTCCAAGCCGGGGGCGCAGCCAGGGCCGCCGATAGCCAAATAATTCCAAGTTATTGAGAAGCAGGGCCACGGCCGGCGCTCCGGTCAGCGCCAGCACCAGCCAGACCAGGCCGGCCTGCAGATAGATCACCAGCAGCAGCCCCAAAAGCCCCAGCAGTTTGCCGGCGCTTTCCCACAGGTTGTTGATAAAGCCCTCCTGATAGCCGTGCTGGACGTTGCGCACCACCCCCAAGGGAAGGTTGGCCGCAAAGCAGCCAATGAATACCGCAATGGCCGGACCGGCTTCCCGGATGGCCTGCTGCGAATGAACATTGAATACCCGGGGCCAAGAAATAGCGGGGTAAGCCAAGGCAAAGCCCGCCAAAAGGACCAAGGCCACCGCGGCAAGCATGAAAAAGCCGCTGGAAACGTACCGTTCAGCAGCCAGGGGGTCTTCCTGCCCATGAGCCTCGGAAACCGCATTCATCAAACCCAACCCCATACCCAAATCCGCAAACCCCATCATGGCGATAATGGAGCTGATGGTCATCCACAGGCCATAACGCTCGGAGCCCAAATAATTCAGGGTCAAGGGGATGGAGATCAGCATGGTGGCCACGGTAACCAGCTTGGCGCCCGTCGAGGAAACGGCAGTTAAAGCCAAACGGCGGTAGCGCTCCTGGGAGCGGCCCTCAGGGGTGGAGGTGTCAAACTCCTTGAAGCGAACCAGGCCGAGCCACTGCTGGATCGTGGCGACCGCTGAGGTGAAAACGGTCCCCAGCTTGTCTGCCACCTTCTCCGGTGTTTTTGATCTGGTGTCCCCAAGGTCGGCCAAACTAGTTCTCCAGATTTTCGGAGATCTCATCTCTCCAAAAAATCACATCTTTCGTTCCCGCGAGTTGATGCCAGACGCTCAGGTGTCCACGCGGTAGTACTTGGAATAGAGTTTGTAATTGTAGTAATGATAACCGCTGTATTTGCTGCTGCCGGGTTCGACCCCGTTCAGGACGCCTCCCATCAAGGGCGCATTAACCTGACTGAGCAACATGGTGGCCAGACGCGCCGCGGTCTTATGGGTGGCATTGAACCTGGTCACCAGCAGGGCGCCATCCACCAGCACCGAAACGATGCGGGCATCGGAGAAACCGAGAACAGGAGGGGTGTCAATGATAATGTGTCTGTATTGCTGTCTGAGTTCTTTAAGCAGGTCTTTAAAAATCTCCGAGTTTAACAGGTTGCTGGGGCTGGGGGACTGGGGGCCCGCAGGAATGACCGTTAAATTAGGCACCATGGATTGGCGGAGAATCTCCTCCTTGCTGCTGCTGCCGGTCAGGTAATTGGTCAGGCCCGGTTGGGCCTCGAGGCCGAAAATCCTATGGACTCTGGGCTTGCGCAAATCGCAGTCTATGATTACCGTGGGGCGGTTGTTTAAGGCCAGGGAGATGGCCAGATTGGAAGCCACCATGGTCTTCCCTTCCGAGGGATTGGGGCTGGTAACCATAATGGCGGCAGGCGGCCGGCCTGAAACCGACAGCATGATGGAAGTCTGCATGTGACGCAAAGCTTCAGTGATGGGATCTTGAGGATGCTTATACACCACCAGGTCCAGGTCGATGTCCTCGGTTTGATCCAACTCGTTTTTCTTGCCCCAGGGCAAGGACAGCCAGCCGAACCTGCTCTTCTCCTCAATTCCCTGAGCCAGCCGCCGGTAGCTCCTGAGGGAGGGCAAGGTTCCCAGCAACGGCAGGTTGCAGTGCTTTTCCAGATCCTCCGTGGACTTAATGGTGTCATCCAGGGTATCCACCAGCAGGGCCAGGGCAGCACCTAAAATGAGTCCCAACAAAGACGCCAGGGCCAGATTCCGCAAATTTTTAGGCTTATACTTCAGGCTCGGCACCACCGAAGGGTCGATAACCGAGACGGTGGAGGGCACCATGGTGCTGGAGATATTGGCTTCTTTCACCCTGGAGAGCAACGCTTGATACAGTTGTTCGTTGGTCTTGGCATCCCGTTTGAGAATCTGATAGTTGCTCAGATTTTCATGGAGATTGGCCATCTGCTGCTTCTGAACCCCCAAACTATCTTTCAAGAGGTTCTCGGTGCGGTCGGCTGCTTCATAATCCGCTTTGACGCTTTCCTGCAGGCGCTTGATTTCCGCGTTCAGGCGATTTCTCAATTCCGCTAACCTGGCCTGCTCGGCCTGCATTTCAGGATGGCCGGGCAGATAAATTTTCCCCAGAGACGAGACTTTTGATTGCAGCACCACCTCTTCCTGGCGGAGGGAGGCAATTAACGGATTATTGACAATGAGAGGCGCGTTGGGGCCCTGTTCCCTGATTTGCTGATATTGCGCCTTTTTGCCCATCACTTCACTTTGGGCCTTGGTCAGCAGCGCGCTCAGATCAATAAACTTTTGCACAATGACATTGTCTTTATCTTCCACTGTATAAATATCCGTTTGTTGACCATACTTATACAGTTTCTGTTGAGTCTCCTGTACCTTGTCTGCCATTTCATTTAATTGCTTATTCAGCCAATTTCTTACCAGAGAGAATGATTCATTCCGCCTGTCTATGAGGAGATAGATGTACTCATTCGGTATGGCATCAAGGACTTTTTTGGTAAGTTCTTTGTCAGGAGACTCATAGGAAATGTCGACTAAATGAGTATTTCTGACCGGATCAATGGTCAAGCCGGCTAAAAACCTCATTGCCATTAAATCGTCGATCTCACCTTCAGTTTTGCCCTGGGTAAGCTTTTTTATGTACGCAAATTGTGGATGGTTTTCCAATTCCAGGGCTTTTATGACCCGGAGGGCCAGGGAGCGGCTTTTTAAAATTTTGAATTGCGTTTCCTGAAATTTCTGGGCGTAAAACCAGTTGAATCCCATGGCCCTGCTGTCTGCACTTACCTGGGAACCCGGGTTGTCCGCGGTCAACTCCAGGGTCGCACTGGCCCGGAAAATCGGCGTCCTGGTGAACGTATAGAGCGCGGTCAGCAGCACTATCCCCAAAAAAGTGCCGATAATCCACCACTTGCGCCTTAAGAGAATATCAAAGTATTCCCGTATGGTATGCCCCTTCTCTACCTCGCAATAAAAATCCGACGGCGGCGGACCGGGGAGGGCCGGACTGGGAGGTAGACCTGAAGAAACGGGGAGAGAATTCTGTATTTGGTTGGCCATCGTTAAATCTCCATTTTTCTCGGTGCTGCGACCTGTGGCGAATTAGCGCGTGGGTATGGCGTAGCCGCCGCTGGGAATAGGCACAATTTGCCGCAGGACCCAGAGCTTCTTTTTTAGTTCACCCTCGACAACCACTATGGCGTCATTATCTACGACCAGGATATCGGATTCTTTACCGGCATGAATTTTATTGAGATCAGTCTCAATTCTCATGGGCCGGCCCTGTTTATCAAAGCGCATAACGATGATCTTGGATGTCCCCAGGAGGGGGTCGACACCGCCGGCCACCGACACGGCCTGGGATACAGTCAGGTTCTCTTTAACCGTAACATTTCCGGGTTTTTTGACCCCTCCCAATACATAAGCCGTGCCGGCATACGGTATATGGACCACGTCGCCGTTTTCCACCAATACGTTTAACTCCGGGGCTTCGCCGCTGACCAGGCGCTTGATGTCAATCACCGTGGTCTGGGTTTGGGGGGCAAATGACCGGAGGGTTCCGTTCTTGGCAGTCTTAGCCACATCGGCCGCGCTCTGTCGGCGGATCACATGAATGACATCTCCAGATTCCGGACCGGTTGGTTTGTTGGAAAAGCCCCCCGCCAAGGATAGCACTTCCAAGAGAGTTCGAGGACCGATGATCTCATAGAATCCCGGCTTTATCACTGCCCCGGTGACCGCCACCCGCTGGTGGTGGAATTCCTTGACCTCCACGGCAACCTGGGGATTCCTCAAATACTGGGAGCCATACAGTTCCCGGAGACGGGCTTCCACCTCCTTGGTAGTCAAACCAGACACGTTGACCACACCCACCAGCGGCATACTGATTTGCCCCTGCCCACTGACCCGCACTTCCCGCTTCAGGGCATCCTGGCCATACACCTCGACCAATAAAAGATCTTCCGCCCCAACCCGGTAATCCCGATAATTGCTCACCGAACTCTGGGCGGATTGGAGCATCATTTGTTGTTGGCGATATTCCTGAGAAACCACCGGCCGCGGCTGTTCAACCGACTTATAGGTCAAAGGCACGCACCCGAGGATGCCGCCCATAAAAGTCAAGCAGATAAAAAGGAAAAAGAAACGGCTAGCCTGTCGCCCCTTGGCGGTTTTCGTGGCGGGACCGGCATGTCTGGTTGAAGATTCTCGGCTGGGAACGGCGCCAGGCTTCACAAAATTTCTTTTACCCATTTCTTTCCTCTTAATGGTTTGGGTTCACCCTCAAACCCCTGACAGAAGGACGCGGTTAAACCGTAGAAAAGGACGGCTCACCTGTCTGGGCCTCCTCCAGGGGTTCAGGCGGAACAATTTCTTTGACAGTGCGGGCCAGGAAGCGCAAGAGGGCAATATTCATCTGCTGGCAAAATTCCTGGACTCGGTGGTGGTAAAGGCGAGCCACTGGCCCGCAATTTCTTGCCACAGGTAATGGACAGGGAGCCGTTTGGTTATCACGGTCATCCATGCAGGGCATTTACAAAGTCTAACATTTGTTTGTATCACCAGTTTGGCCGCCTTGCAAGTGCTTGTCTTGCCTTGGCACCCAGCCGCCAACCCGGGTAAATAAAAATCGTTTTCCGGGGTAGTATTCAGCAAAGAACATGCCATTCAGTTATCCTATTGATATCACACATTATAACTCTTTGTACCATGAATTCTTCCAAAAAAAATGTTCCATTGCTTAGACATGTTGTTAAATTTTTCGGAAATTTCTGTCCGAATTCCTGGAAGCACTTTCAAATCGGGGCCAACATTTCCATATAAAGCATGGATCTTAGGGTTTTCGGATATTTCGGATATAATGATTGCGGAGGATTTATGGCCATGACCGACAAGATCAGATTGGGAATCAGCGCCTGTCTTTTGGGGCAGCAGGTGCGCTTTGACGGCGGCCACAAATGGGACCGGTTTATTACCGACACCTTGGGGAAATATGTGGACATTGTGCCGGTGTGCCCGGAGGTGGAGTGCGGTCTGGGCATTCCCCGGGAAGCCATGCATCTTGCCGGCGACCCCCAATCACCCCGCCTGGTCACGGTGCGCTCCGGTGTGGACCACACCGAGCGGATGCTGACCTGGGCCCAAAAGAGAGTGGCGGAATTGGCCAAAGAAGACCTCTGCGGGTTTATTTTCAAAAGCGATTCCCCTTCCAGCGGCATGGAGCGGGTCAAGGTTTACGGCCCCTCGGGCTCCCCTACCAAGACCGGCGTGGGCCTGTTCGCCCGGGCCTTTATGGAGCAGTTCCCCCTCCTCCCCGTGGAAGAGGAAGGCCGCCTCCATGACCCCAAGCTCCGGGAGAATTTCATCGAGGCCATTTTCACCCTGAAGCGTTGGCGGGAAATGCTGGCCCGGGACGGTAGCCGGGGCGCGGTGGTGGACTTCCACACTCGCCATAAGCTGTTGCTGCGGGCTCACAGTCTCGAGCACTTGCGACAACTGGGGAAACTGGTGGCCCAGGCCGCCGCCCTGCCCTTCCCGGAACTATGCGATAGGTATCAGAAAATTCTTCTGGAAGCCCTGGGGCGCAAAACCACCTACAAGAAAAACACTGACGTGCTTTACCACCTCATGGGCTATTTCAAGGACGACCTCAGCGCTGATGAAAAACAGGAACTACGGGAAATCATCGACCTTTATCACCGCAACCTGGTGCCCCTCATCGTGCCCGTCACCCTCATCAACCACTACGTGCGCAAATACGACCAGGCTTATCTTGAGGAGCAATGGTATCTCAATCCCCATCCCATGGAACTGCAGCTCAGGAACCATGTGTAGCGCCTTGGCGTGCGCCTCCGCCCCGACGCTTCACCGCTTCTCATCCATGAGCTTGCCCAGGGCCTTGATGTGCACCTTCTCCTCATCGGCCAGGGTGTAAAGCACCTGTTTGGTCCCCTCCTCCCGGCTTTTGTCCGCAAAACGCAGATAGAGGTCCAGGGCCTGGGTCTCCAGCATCATGCCCAATTCCAGCACCTGCCTGATGGTCTTCAGCCAGGGCTCATTGGCCCTTAAAAACTCGTTGACCCGAAAGCCCCCTTCCATAATGTCCGGGGTCATGTCCGCCTCGAACGCGGCCAGGTCCGGCGCGCCCGGGGTCAACGCCGCATAGCGCTCGTAAACCTTCTGCTTGTGCACCACCTCGATGCGCCCCAGTTTGGTGAAAAGATCGACTAAATCCTTGTCCTGGGCCGCGTCCCGGCACTTGTCGTAAAAAATCCCCAGGGCCCGCTCCAGCCCGAAGGCCAGCTTCAGCATTTCCGTGGGGGATTCATCGCCCCGCACCAGGTCCAGGCTAAGCTCCTGGGGGCCTGTGGCCTTGGCGCCCCGGAAGGCCTTGATGCCGCCGGAGAGGTTGTACACCTCTTGAAAGCCCCGGCCGCTGAGCAACTGGGCCGCCACCCGGCTCCGGCCCCCCACCGCGCAGTACACCAGGACAGGTTTTTCCTGGTTGAGGTTCTGGGTGCCTTCCTGCAGGTCCCCCAGGGGAACGAGCTTGGCCCCCGAAATGTGATCCTCTTCATATTCCCAGGGCTGGCGCACATCCAGGAGAGTGTAGCTCCCCTCTTTATGCTCGCCCATATATTGCCTGGCTGCGTCGGCATCCAGCGCCTCCACCGGCGTAAATAATTTTCGCAATTCAATCATGTCCCCCTCCTGTGTTGAAAAGTTTAGAGTTTTGAGTTGTTGGTTTCTGACTTGAAAAGTTCCTGGGACAGAATATAGGGCTTGCCATGCACGCCGAAATCATGGCGGCCACGGGCCGCCCTATAAAACTTTTCAAAATTTGTGGGTGGGCCACAGGCCCATGAGGAACTGTTCCGAAAAGTCTTTAATGTAGGGTGGGCTCTGCCCACCATATCCAGCTGTAGGGCCGGAAAGCGCAGCGTCTCCCGCCTTCAATTGCCTGCTGGGGCGCCCTCTGCCTCGGCCTTTTCCTAATTTATACCAAGTCTCAATCGAAGGACAATAAATCCAACTATTGTAGGGGCGTGATTCATCACGCCCTTAAAGAGGCGCAATAAATTGCGCCACTACAAAAATACCCATTTGATTGCAACTTGGTATTATGGGTGAGCCCAGGGCTCATGAGAGACTCTTTTGGAAAGAACCATTGGGCTGGCCGACCTTAACCCCATCGCCAGGCTCTTCCCTAACCATTAATGAATTCTCTGGATTAATTCTTAAGACTCTCAGGAGGCTTTTTCAAGGGGGGAATGGGGTAGGATTCTGCTATACCAGGTTATACCAACTAACAGTCAAATGGCGGCACAGGTTTTCAACCTGTGCCGCCGCGAGGCTTGAGCCTCGCGGCTACATCTTTCCCGATGTGACGCCATATGAAAAAACTTACCGTATACTACGGGGGATGAAGGGGATTTCCTTATTTATCCGTTCAGGTTGACCAACAACCAGGCTGATCCTTACCCCGTGAGTAATTCACCACCTCTCACCCGAAAACTGAAAACTCGAAACTCTCCTATGAGCGCTCCACCCGCACCTGCAAATAATGGGTGGCGCAGGAGATGCACGGGTCGTAGTTGCGCAGGGCCTGCTCCAGGCGCCAGGTGAGCTCCTGGTCCGGGAGGCTCAGAAAGCGCCCGGCAAACTGGGCCAGGTCCGCCTCCATGCTTTTCTGGTTCTGGGAGGTGGGCGGCACGATCTGGGCTTCCTGGATGAGCCCCCCGCCGTCCAGACGGTAGCGGTGATAGAGGATGCCCCGGGGGGCCTCGGTACACCCCTGCCCCACCCCCGCCTTGACTGGCACCGGCACGGCCGGCTCCGGCGGCTCCTCATAGGCTTCGATCAGGGCCACCGCTTCGTCCGCGGCGTGGAGCATTTCCACCGCCCGCACCATAATGCTTTTAAAGGGGTTGCGGCATACGGGAGTGAGACCCACTTTCCGGGCTTCCGCCTGGGCCAGGGGGGTCAGTTGATCAAAATTCAGGTTGAAGCGGGCCATAGGACCCACGAAATAGGCGCCCCCGCCCTGGCGCACCGACTGCAGGGCGTGGGAATAGGGGGCCTGCTCCTCGGTAAAATGCTCTTCATAGGCGGACACCGGGATGTTAAGCCCCCGGTTGGACTTCAGGCGCCCCCTCAAGATGGCGTATTCCTCAGGGTGGCTTAAGGCCACAAATTCGTAATCCGGCTCAAAGTCGGGAAAAGGGAGCTTGGCGGTCCAGCGCAGGGTCCGGGCTGCAGCCTCCCGGGCTTTTTTGAGCTGGGGCAGCAAGGCGGCAACCTCCGGCCCGCTGGGGGCCCGGTAAAACCCCCCCACCCGCACGTTGACGGGGTGGACTTCCCGCCCCCCCAGGCAGGCGAACAGGGCGTTGCCGGCTTTTTTCAGGTCCAGGCCCAGTTTGACCATGTCGCCGTGGTCCCGGGCCATCTCCAGGGCGTCCTGATAGCCCAGGAAATCGGGGGCATGGAGAAAAAAAACGTGCAGCGCGTGGGAGGACAACCATTCCCCCAGATAAAGGAGCCGCCGCAGCTTGCCCAGAGACGCGGGGATTTCCACCCCGAAGGCCGCCTCCATGGCCTGCACCGCGCTCATCTGGTAGGCCACCGGGCAGATGCCGCAGATGCGGGCCGTAAAATCCGGGGCCTCAGAGTAACGCCGCCCCCGGAGAAAGGCCTCGAAGAACCGGGGTGGCTCGAAAATGCGCACCTCGGCCCGCTCCACCCGGTCTCCCTTGATTTTCAGAAAGAGGCTCCCCTCCCCTTCCACCCGTGCCAAATAGTCCACTTTAATGGTTCTGGTTTTTATGTTCATGACGTATCAGCCAAGTAAGCAGTGAGCAGTGAAAAACCAAAAGCTGTCAGGAAAATTTTAGAGTGAATGGTGGCGCAGGTTTTCAACCTGTGCCGGCGCAGGCTAAACTATCAGGGCTCGATGTGGGCCACCCCCGAAGATGAAAATCTGTTGTAGGGGCGACGCATGCGTCGCCCCTACGGGGATTTTCACGGTAAAGCCCGCGGCTACCTTTTGCCCTCCCGATTTGACGATACCTCTCAATGCGGGCCGGGAGGCCTTTTCATAATTTTGAGGGAGCGTGAAACTCATAACCAATTGAGCCTCTTTCAAAATACATTTACAGGCGGAAGATTTTATTTGGTTGCTAAGTTAAGCCTTGGTGGCATAGGCTTTCCAGCCTGTGCCGGCGCAGGCTAAAGCCTGCGGTTACAATTTTGCAAGAGCCTCAATTGTTCACGCCTCACGGCTCAGTGCTCACTACCCGAAAGGCCTCGGCATTGGCGTAAAATTGGCGGAAAAGCCTCACCAGGTCCGGTTCCGACAGGTTCAGGGGCACTTTAAACCAGGCGGCCAGGGACGGCGCGTTGGGGGTTTCTTTGGGACCGAAGCAGCCGTAACAGGCCCGGTGATAGGAGGGGCACAGGCCCCCGCAGCCCGCCCGGGTCACCGGCCCCAGGCACGGCAGCCCCCGGGCCACCAGGACACAGATATTGCCCCGGCGCTTGCATTCCTGGCAGACGCTGTGCCCCGGCAACTGAAACCGACCGCCGTGCAGATAGGCGCTCACCACCCCCAAAAGCTGGTGCTTGCTGATGGGACAGCCCTGCAACTGCAAATCCACGGGCACGTGATCGCTGATGGGGGTGGATTCGGCCAGGGTTGCCAAATGCTGGGGCGCCGGATAAACCTGGCGCAGATAGTCGTTGACGTCTGCAAAGTTGCGCAGGGCCTGGATGCCCCCGGCAGTGGCGCAGGCGCCGATGGTCACCAGAACCTTGGACATCCGGCGCACCTGCTTGATCTGGGTCAACTGCTCCGGAGTGCTCACTGAACCCTCCACCAGGGAAAGGTCATAGGGGCCTTTCAGCGCGGCCTTGGTGGCTTCCCGGAAGTAGGCGATGGTGAGCCGGTCCGCGATGGCCAGAAGCTCGTCTTCCAAATCCAGCAGGGAAAGCTGACAGCCGTCGCAGGAGGTGAATTTCCACACCGCCAGCTTGGGTTTGCCCCGGGCCATGTCAGACCTCCCTCAGGTCGAACCAGCCCTTGATCCGGCTGTAAGGAAACACCGGCCCGTCCTTGCAGATGAACACCGGCCCCAACTGGCAGTGGCCGCACAAACCCAGCCCGCATTGCATGTTGCGCTCGATTGATACGAAGATATGGTCCGGACTCACTCCACGGGACAAAAGCTCCTGCACGGTGAAGCGCATCATCACCCCGGGGCCGCACACCAGCGCGGTGGTGTGGGACGGATCAAACCGGACCTGACCCAAAATCTTGGTAACCACCCCCACCCGGCCCCGCCAGTCCGGGGGGGCGGCATCCACGGTGACATGCACCCGCACATCAAACCGGCCCCGCCAGGTTTCCAGCTCCCGGTAATACAAAATGTCCTGGGGAGAGCGGGCCCCGTAAATCAACTCGAGGTTGCCGTAAGCGGCCCGGTGAGCCAAGGCGTGATAAATGGCCGGCCTCAGGGGCGCCAAACCCAAGCCCCCGGCCACGATGACCAGATCCTGGCCTTCGGCCTCCTGAACCGGCCAGGCGGCACCGAAAGGACCTCGCACCCCCAGCATCTCCCCCCGGCTTAGGCGGCACAAAGCTCGGGTGGCCGCGCCCACGGCCCTGATGGTGTGGACGAGGCGCTGGGGTTCAGCAGGGTCGCCGCTGATGGAAATGGGCACTTCTCCGATCCCCATGGCGGTGAGCATATTGAACTGGCCCGGCGCAAAAGGCCATTCCATCTCGACGCCCGCAGGTGTCAGGGCCAGGGTGAAGATGTCCGCAGATTCCCGCCGCCGCCCCTCCACCCGGAAGAAATGGGGCAACATGAGACCGTCGGGCTCCGGGGCCGGGATGGTCCGTCCGTCAAGTTCAGGCGCCATACATATCCACCAACTGAAGTTTGGTCACCCGGAACTGCACCGCCAGGTGATGGGCATAGCGCTTCATGAGCTCATAACCCAGATCGTGATCCGCGTCACACTTTTGCATCAGAGCCGTGACGCTCAGAGCCACGGCCCGGGTGACCCGGCGGGCCCTGGCGTCCAGGTGCCAGTGATAGGGCTTGTGGAACCACAGCCAGCCCAGCACCTCCCCCTCCTCCACCGTGGTGGTGGTGAGAGGCCCCCGCCGGGCGGAAAAGATCTCCACAGCCACCGAGCCGCTGAGGACCACATAAAAATCCCGGGCTTCCTCATTTTCCCGGCAGAGAAAATCGCCGGCCTTGAACTGCATCGACCGGCCACAGGCGGCCAGGGCGGTAAGGTGTTGCGGGGCCATTCCCTGAAAAAACGGGTGAGCCCCTAGCACGGCCTCAATGGTTTCCATGGTTTTTCTCCTGGGCCAACTCAAGAGATAAGTAAAAAGGAAAAAGGAAAAACACAAAAAAGTCAAAAAACACAATCTTCATAATTTTCAAATCATCCGGATTCTATTCGATGAGTTTTAACCCGCGTTATCGCTTTTGCCTTTATACTTTTGCCTTTTTACTTTAATGCCGCTGCCTGTAATGAGCGAACCTCCTGGGTGAGGTCGATGCCCACCGGACACCAGGTGAGGCAGCGGCCGCAGCCGGTGCAACCCAGGCAGCCGAACTGGTCCACCCAGGTGGCCAGCTTGTGGGTCAGCCATTGGCGGTAGCGGGACCGGGGGCTGGGCCGGATGGCGCCGCCGTGGATATAGGAGTGCTCCACGGAAAAGCACGTCTCCCAGTAACGCCGGCGCTCCGCCACCTGGCCGGTGACCTCCAGGGAGTCCTGGTAATTATGGCAGAAGCAGGTGGGGCAGGTCAGGGCGCAGTTGCCGCAGGTCAGGCAGCGCGCCGCCACCTCGTCCCAGTGAGGGTTTTCAAAATTGTCATACAGGAATTCTTTGAGACCTGTTGTTGTTAATGAGCGGCTTTGGGTTTTAGCGGCAGCAGTGACCAGGCTCTCAGCCACGGCTACCTCTGATGCCGTGGCCGGGCGGAGCGTCAAGGCCTTCAACACCTCCGCCCCCCGCTCGCTGCCCACCTCCGCCAGAAAGACATGGCGGTCTTGGTCCAGAATCTCGGTCAGGGCCAGATCGAACCCGGACGCAGCTCGGGGGCCGGTGCCCAAGGAGGCGCAAAAACAGGTGGCTCCGCTCCTGGTGCAGTTGACCGCGACCAGAAAGGCCCCCTCCCGCCTTCTCCGATAAAGGGGATCATGGTAGCGGCCCTTCAGGAATACCCGGTCATGCACCTGGAGCGCGGCCAGGTCGCAGGCCCGCACCCCGAGAAAAGCATACGGGGACTCTTCAACCACGGGCGCCTCCAGCCGCCAACCGCCCCCTTCCCGCCTGGCCTGCCAGAGGAGCGCCTCCGGCGGGAAGAGAAAACGCTTCCAGGACTGCTGCCCCAAAAGGACCCCGAAAAAAGCCTGATTCTCTTGCCGGACAAGGCGAAAAGAGCCGGCCTCCTGTTCTTCGCGCCAGCCCACCGGCAGGTCGGCCGCCTGACGGATCTCACCCAAAACCAGGTCGCCCTGGCGCAGGGTTAGCCCTCTGACCGCATATCCCCGGCGGTGAAGAACCTCGATGAGACGCTGCAGTTGAGCCGCTTCAAGGAAAAAGGCTTTGCCCATAAAATTTTTCGACAAAACTGTAAGGTGGGCTCTGCCCACCATTGCCAACTGCCTTGGTGAAGCATATTGGCATGAGGTATGAAGATTTGTTTAAAAGCCGCTCATAAGTCTGCGGCCACCCTCAGGATGGGAAAAGGCTTTAGCGGCCGTCCCCCTCGCCATTGTGACGGGCAGAGCCCTCCCTGCATCACTGTTCCCCACCTGATTGCGAATATATCCGATCCGGTCAATGGCAGCACTGGCATCCTGCCCGCGTTTGGACGGGCTGGAAGCCCGTCCTGCCGGTTTCAGGCCTAGTTGGCGGTAAAATAGAACCGCTTGAACCTTCACCAGCAGTTGCTCATGAGCCGTTGACTCACCCTTAAACCATAAAAAGTCGTGGGGCGGGCGTCCCCGCCCGCCATCTCGGTGCGCAGTGCGCACCCTACATCTTCTTTGAACCTTGAACTATGAACTTTTCAGGACAGAGTTAACTAACGCGGCTTCGCCGCTTTAATCTCACAGTCATCTTAATACGATTCAGCCGCCGCTTCAAGGCCCTTTCTCGGAGCAACAAAGTCAACTCGCCGTGGCCCGCTTAAAAATAAAAAAAGCCCGGCCACCTTGTTTATCGGCAGCCGGGCCGGTTGTCTTAAGAGGTTTATAAGCCGGCGTTAAAATTTGGTGGAAACGCTCACCCCGCCCAGGACATGATTATGTCCGCCATCCCAGGACAATGTCCTCAGGGTGTAGGTGGACTGGCCCCCCAGACCATACCAGTACATAACTTTTGGAGTTATATTGACATTTTTGTGAATCGGGATATTCAGCCCGGCGCTGACCACCCCGGCATGCATGCTGCGGTATAAACTGCCGTCTGACGTGGGATAAGCCAGCCTGCTGTTGGACAACTCCGCTGACCAGCCCGCCATGAGGTCCAAGGTGGGCTTGCCCGCCAGCACCTTGATATCCACCGGCAGCTCAATGGACTTGCTCACCGTCCAGCTTAGATACCAGCCGGGCAAATTTCCCACTTCCCGGAAAACCTGGAAGCCCACATCAAACCAGGGGAACTTGTAGGCCGCCCCGCCGAAAATCTCAAAGGAATCATACAGGGAATTGTTTCTGTCCAAGGCGTAATAAATCAACCCGCCCGTCAGGGTCAGATTCTTTATCACCTCTTTACTGTACGAAAAAGTAAAGTCGGTTTCGTTCCACTTGGCCGCGCCCCGGTTGGGATTGGTGAACCCGAAAGGATTGTTTTCATACGTGTCAAAGTTACCCCACATATTTACCGAGAAGCCTTTGTAGCTGATGGTCATGGATGGTTGGAACACCACACCTTGTCTGCTCAAGGCCACCCCACGGAAGACATATTGGCTCAACATGTCCACCGAAGCGCTGACCTCTGGTCTGTCGGGTTTCTTGGCGGCATCTTCCGCCAGCTTGGTTTCGGTCCCCGGTTCCCCCGGCGTCTGGGCGGCAGCCTGCCCCAGGGCGCCGCTCATCAGAAAAAAGGCCATGATGAATACGGTCAGCCAGGGCCGCCAGTGATGATTTCTTATCCTTGCCATGATCTCTCTCCTTTACTCTTACACATTTAGGTAAGGTTATCCCCGTTGGTTGTTATACCGCGGCGTCGCCGGTTTCCCCGGTGCGGATGCGGACCACATCCGCCACCGGGTACACAAAGATTTTGCCGTCCCCGATGCGGCCGGTGCGCGCCGCGTTCATTATGGTCTCCACGATGATTGGCGCCTTCTCATCCGTGGCAATGACCTCAATTTTCACCTTGGGAAGAAAATCCACCTGGTACTCCATGCCCCGGTAAACCTCCCGGAGGCCTTTCTGCCGGCCAAAACCCTTCACCTCGGTGACCGTCATGCCCTCGACGCTGATGCTGTGCAGGGCTTCCTTCACCGGCTCCAGTTTGAAGGGCTGGATAATCGCTTCGATCTTCTTCATGGTAATTCTCCTTTTCCTTTACAGGCTGTACCCTGCTTCTTGATGTTCGGTCTGGTCCAGACCGGCTATTTCATCATCCTTGGCAACCCTGAGACCCATGGTGGCATCCACGACCTTGAGGAGAACCCAGCTCAGGACGAAGGAATAGACCATGGTGACCAAGACCGCGATAACTTGGATGCCGAACTGCGAGGGGTTGCCGAAGAACAGGCCGTCAGCCCCGGCTTCATTCATGGCCTTGCAGGCAAACAGACCCGTGGCCAAGGCACCCCAGATACCGCCGACCCCGTGCACCCCCACCACGTCCAGGGAGTCATCATAACCCAACTTGGGCTTGGCCAGGACCGCCAGGTAGCACAGGAACCCGGCCCCCAACCCGATGAGAATGGCGCTCATGGGGCCCACAAAACCTGCCGCCGGGGTGATGGCCACCAGCCCCGCCACCGCGCCCGAAGCTGCACCCAAGGTGGTGGGCTTGCCCCGGAAGATCCATTCCGTGACCACCCAGGAGAGTGTTGCCGCAGAGGCCCCCAGTTGGGTGGCGATAAAGGCGCTGGTGCCCAGGCCGTCCGCTGCCAGGGCGCTGCCGGCGTTGAAGCCGAACCAGCCGAACCACAGTATGCCCGCCCCCAGTACGGTCATGGGCAGATTATGAGGGATGAAAGCCTCTTTGCCGTAGCCTTCTCTTTTCCCCATGACCAGCACTGCCGCCAGGGCCGCCACGCCGGCGTTGATGTGCACCACCGTGCCGCCGGCAAAGTCCAGGGCCCCCAGACCCTTCAGCCAGCCGCCGTCGCCCCAGACCCAATGGGCCACGGGATCATAAACCAGGGTGGCCCAAAGCACAATAAAGACAAGAAAAGAGCTGAACTTCATGCGTTCGGCCCAGGCGCCGGTGATTAAAGCCGGGGTGATGATGGCGAACATCATCTGGAAGACCATAAAAGCGCCATGAGGAATAGTCTCGGAATAAGCCTTAAAAGGCTCCGCGCCTACACCGGCCAACCCAACCCAGTCCAGGGAGCCGATAATGCCGCCGAGAGAAGGTCCGAAGGCCAGGGTGTAACCGAATAACGCCCATTGCACGCCGATTAAAGCAATGAGTATAAAGTTTTGCATAAGGGTGCCGAGTATGTTCTTCCCCCGCACCATGCCGCCATAAAACAGAGCCAATCCCGGTGTCATAAACAGCACCAGGGCGGCGGAGATAAGGACAAAGGCGGTGTTGGCTGCGTTCATGATTGGTATTCCTCCATCCACAGAGTTTTGCCCCTATCTAAAAGCAATCCATGTGCCATTTTAATTTAATAAATATATCAATAAGTTATGCCAATCTTTTATAATATAATATACATTTTTGTATATATTAATATCTTTGCTATTACATATATGTCATTTTTTACAATTTTCAACCGGAAAAATTTGGATTTTTTAACAAAGAAGTAGCAATTGAGGAGGGTTTGAGGAAAAGGGCCGATTCCTGAGGGGAGTGTCAAGGGTGGGGGGCGGGGTTGAAACCCGCCCGGGGGTCTTGAGAGTTATCAATAACCATGGGGGCTCGTCAAAGCCCCCATGGATTCAGGTTTTCTTTAAATTAGCCAGAGCAACGACCAGGGCCTGACTGGCGCCCTGGTGAAAAAACCTTATTTCTTATAAGCGCCGGCGGCAATGATCACATCGTCCACTTTTTCAAAGTACACGGTTTTGGGATCCACCGCTTTGGTGGCGGGATTTTCCCACTTGTAGTCCACCCAGCCGCTGCCTTTCTCTTTGGCGATCTTGACCATGTCCACCGCAAAGAGCTTGCCGTCTTTGTCTGGGACCTTCGTGAAGTCTTTGCCCACCAGGTCGGCCTTGGGGTGGGCCAGCATCATGCCGTTCAGGTCCAACACATAAATGTACAAATCGCCTTTGACAAATTCCCCTTTGCCATCCTTAAACGCGGCCAAGGCCTTGTCTTTGCCCTGGGCTTTGTAAAATTCTTTGCCCTTTTGGACCCAGGCTTTGGCTTCATCGGGGGTGCACTGGGAGTAAGCCATCCCGATTAACGCCAGAAAAGAAAACAGGGTTATCAAGGTGACGAGTGTTTTTGTCCGCATATTTCCCTCCATAGGTGGTGATCTAACAGCGCTTTCCTTCCCTGGACAATATTGACGCTTATGTAACTTCTTTGCCTGTTCACCTCCAACATTTTCCATTATTATCATACCACAATTTTCGGTGAAAAGTCAAGATATTAGCAAGCGTAGCGGGAAAGCGCCGCGCCTCCCGCCGTTATCTCGCTCCCCATTTGCACTTGTGAACGCAAATACGGGCCAGGCTCAGCTTGCCATCGAGGATTAAACGGGTGGTAGGGCGGGCCTCCCTGCCCTTCTAGTTGGTGAGCAATGGGCACCCTGCAGTCTCTGGGATTTGCCTAGCGGGAAAAGATTTCTTTCAGGAATATTTCCAAATATTTGAAGCTGCGGGCCGCAGTGCGGGCATGATAGGCCACCCCCCGGCTCAAGTCGCTGGCCCCGGGGTTGGTGAAGCTGTGCACCGCGCCCCCGAACAGGACCATCTGCCAGTCCGCCTTGGCCTCCCGCATGGCTCCCTGAAACGCCGCGATTTCCTCTGCCTTGATCATGGGGTCATCCGCGCCGTGAAGCACCAGAATACTGGCCTTGATCTGTTTCCCCTCTTCTGGCTTGGGCGCGGTCAGGCCGCCGTGAAAACTGGCCACCCCCCGGAGATCCGCGCCGCTGTACGCCAGTTCCAGGACGGTGGTGCCCCCGAAGCAAAAGCCCATGGCCGCCAGACGCCCGGAATCCACCTGTTTCTGCTGCGCCAGAATCTTCAGGCCGGCTTGGGCCCGCTCCCGCATAAGGGGCGTGCTCCTCACATGGCTGGCCAAATGGCGGGCCTCATCCGGGTCCTGAGTCACCTTGCCTTTGCCGTACATATCCACGGCCAGGGCCACGTAGCCCAACTCCGCCACCTTGACCGTCCGGTCCTTGGCGAAATCGTTGAGGCCCCAAAATTCGTGCACCACCAGCACCCCGGGGCGCTTGCCGGTGACCGCATCGTCATAGGCCAGGTACCCCTCGAACTCGGTGCCGTTGTGCTGGTAAGGCACGTTTTGGGTCACAATTTTGCTGTGTCCCACGGTCGCGGCCATGAGAATTAGAAGCGCAGCCAGAAAGAGATTCATTACCAGGCCTCCTTTGTTACTAGCAAGTCGAGACTTCTGCGAACGTCGCAAAGGACCAGGCTTAGCCCTTCAAGGCTTTCTGCAAACCGGACAACGCCTTCCGGTAACTTACCTCCAGCAGCCGGGTCACCTCCTGCTCCGTGGCGCCCTTGGGGCCAAAGGTGCTGAACCACTCCACTTCGCAGCCGGCCGGGCCCAGGTCCTTCACCGTTAAAGAGGCCACATACCCCTCCACCGGCAGGGTGGACTTCAGAATGGTGTAGCTGAGAATTCGGGATTCATCATTCAAGCTTTCCAGGCGTTCGGTGGCCTGGGAGCCGTCCTTGTAAGTGAGGGTGCGCACCGCGCCCACGCCGGCGCCGCTCAGGGAGAGGCCGGCAATCCCGGCAACCCAGCGGTTAACGCCGCCGAAGTCCCGCAGGGTCTGCCACACCTTTTCCGCCGCCAACGGGATGCTGACTTTCACGGTTACTTGTCCCAAAATATGCTCCTTAAAATGTAGGGTGGCTCTGCCCACCAATAATTACTTTGCCCTCGTTCCCAAGTTGAACTTGGGAACGAGATATGGCGCCAAGCTTAGCTTGGCTCATAAGAGTGGTCGTCCCCAATCTTAGAACAGTCGCTCATGAGCCGCTGGCTCTCTTAAAACATGAAAAGTCAAGTGGCACAGGTGTCCTCACCTGTGCAGGGCCAAAGCGGGAGGCGCTGCGCTTTCCCGCCACAGTCCCATTCTCGAAACTCAAAACTCGAGACTCGAAACTTTTTGTAACAGCAATGTATCAAAGTAACTTATTCCCCCTTACCCTGACCTTCTCCACACTTACTTCTGCCTTTCCAGCAGAACCCAGGCCAGGCGGGCCGCGCCCAGCAGGCCCGCGTCATCGTCCAGCATGGCCCGCGCCACCGACACCCCTTCCGGGGGGAACAGGGTGAGGCGCCGGTACAATTCTTCCTCCAGGGGCCGGTAAAAATGCTCCCAGGCCCGGGCGAAACGCCCCCCGATCACCACCCGGGACAGGCCCAGAAGATGCACCACGTCGGCAATGGCGATGGCCAGGCTCCTGCCCACCCGCTCAAAGGCCTTGAGGGCCAGAGGGTCCAGCATCTTGGCGGCCACCACCAGGGTCTCCCCCACAATGGCGTCCGGATCCGTCTCCCACAGTTCTCTGAGCCAGGAAGAGGCCCCCTTGGTCAATTCCTTTTTGACCCACACCTTGGTCCAGGTGGCGGACGCAAAGGTCTCCAGGCAGCCCCGGTTGCCGCAATTGCATTTTTCCCCCTCCGGTTCGATGGTGAAATGGCCCACCTCGCCGGCGGTCCCCGCGGTGCCCTGCCACAGGGCGCCGTTCAGGATAAGCCCGCCCCCCACGCCGGTTCCCAGGGTGATCCCCAGCATCTGGTCGTGGCCTTGGCCCGCGCCTTTCCAGTGTTCTCCCAGGGCGAACAGGTTGGCGTCATTATCCAGGGTTACGGGCCAGGGCACCAGGGGAGTGAGACGGGGCACCAGGGGACAGGCGTTCAGCCCCGGCACATTGGGAGAAAAGGCCACCAGCCCCTCCTGGGGCAAAATCCGGCCGGGCACCCCGAAGCCCGCAGCCTGGACCTCCGCCCCGCCCTTCCGGGCTTCCTCGGCCGAGGTCAGCATCATTTCAGCCAGGCCGTTGATGAGGGCTTCCTGGTCCGGCATGGAGGCCGTGGCCTTTTCCCACTTCCCCAGGATGTCTCCCTGCCAGTCCACCAGGGCCCAGCGCACATTGGTGCCGCCCAGATCAAGGGCCAAAACCACCGGTTTTTTCGCCATGCCTCACCTTCCCGCCACAAGGTCCGGGATAATGGTGCGAATTTCAGAAACCGCCACCGCCCCGGCCCGGACCAGACGGGGAGGTTGCGAGGTTACATCCACGATGGTGGAGGGCAGTCCTCCGGGACAGGGGCCGACATCCAGGATCAAGGCCACCTCATCGCCGAACTCCCGGGCCACCTCGTCAGCCCTAATAAAAGCAGGTTCACCGGTCCGGTTGGCGCTGGTGCCGGTAACCGGAAATCCCAGCGCGGCAATGAGGCGGCAGGTCACTTCCTGGCGGGGCTGGCGCAAACCCACGCCTCCACCGGCGCCGCCGGTTAATCCCCTGGGAAGATTGGGCCGGGCCGGAAAAATCAGGGTCAAGGGACCCGGCCAGAACCGGGCCATGAGGTCCCGGGCCGCTGGCGGGATATTCGGCGCCACAGAGGAAATCATCTCAGGGCCCGATACCAGGAGGAGCACCGGCTTGTCCGGGGTCCGCCCCTTGATGGCGTACAGCCGCGCCAGGGCCGCCTCGGAAAAGGGGTCCGCGGCCAGGGCGTAAAAGGTTTCGGTAGGCAGGGCCACCAGTCGCCCTGCGGCCAGATGCGCCCGGACCGCCTGCTCCAGTTCCTCGGCTTGTTCTTTCTGCCACCGCCAGACGGCCCCCATAAGGCCATGATACCCCGGCCCAGCAAAGGTGACAAGCTTTAAGCTGTAGGCTTTAACTTGAAGCCGTATGCCGTAAGCCGTAAGCTTTGATGAAATCGTCAAAAGTCATCTTTCCCCCTCACCCTGACCCTCTCCCCCAAGGGGGAGAGGGGATTAAAAGAGGTATATCAAAAAGTTATAATTTGGTGATGATAGTCAGCCTAAGAAGATAGTGAATTTTTGACTTTTTACGAAGCCATCAGCTTTGGGCTTTGAACCTCAGAAGAATGGGCGGGCACTGCCCGCCATTGCTATCCCCTTTCAGATATAAGTCTTAGCCCTTTATTCTTATCATGAAATTGATTAACCTGAATATGCAGAACCTTCGCCTTCGGCGGTTCACTTAATGGCGCGTGAGACGCGCCCGACATTTTTTGGCTTAAAGCTTATGGCTTAAGGCTTAGAGCTTATAGCTTCTTATGAACCCCATGCGCATCCGTGATGAATGCCGGGACTGTCTCATCCGGCTGGTGGATCTCACCGTGGAACTGGCCACCCAGGACGCCGATGTGCGGCTGGCAGCCCGGGCCGCAGCCCTGGCCATCATCGACCAGGAATTTGCCCCCGGCGCCATCCCTGCCCTCATAGCCAACCGCTTTCACCGGGAAATCCAGGGAATCGCCGGCAATCCTGACCCTTTTTTGCCCCATAAAAAGGCGGAGACCGCTTTTCTGGGCCGCCATTTCCAGGGCGTGGCCGGGGCTTTTCCCGAAACTCTGGATTCTCTCCTCAAGCTTGCGGTCCTGGGGAACGCCGTGGATTTTTTCCGCTCCAAGCAGGAAGTAGCCCATGAATTCACTCAGGAGGTGACCTTCGCGGTCTCCCACCATAAGGCCTTTCAGGAGGTCCTGGAAGCAGAACCCGGACTGCTCCTGTACCTGGCGGACAACGCCGGGGAGCAGCATTTCGACGCGCCCCTGGTGCAGCACCTGCGGGGCCTGGGCTGGCAGGTGCTCTATGTGGTCAAGGGCGGCCCCATCCAGAACGACCTCACCCGGGCTGATCTTTTGGCCTCGGGGCTCCACCGCGTTCTGGAGCCGGTCCTGGAAACGGGCTCTCAGACCGTGGGCCTGGTCCTGTCCCAGACCAGCCCCGCGTTTCAGGACGCCTTTCGCCGGGCCCGCCTCATCCTGGCCAAGGGTATGGGGCACTTTGAAACCATGGGCCATCTGGCCGATCCCCGCCTTTTTTTCCTCCTCCAGGCCAAGTGCCGCCCTGTGGCCCAGGCCCTGGGGCTTCCCCGGGGAAGCTTCGTTTTTGCCCGCGCTCAAGAGATTTCCCTTGACAAAGACAGTTCGATGATATAAATTACATTCACCATGCAGGTCCCCTTCGGGGGGAAAGAGGGAAGACGGTGCGAAACCGTCGCGGTCCCGCCGCTGTGATTGGGGACGAAACCGGCACAAAGCCACTGGGAAAAGCAATTATTCCGGGAAGGCGCCGGCGGTAGGATGATCCAAAAGCCAGAAGACCTGCCTGTATGGACCGGCGTTCGGGCGGCGAGGTCCCGCCCGGCGCCACCCTTGAGGATCAAGAAAACAGGGTGCAATCCTCAACTCATTATGAGTTGAGGATTTTTTGTTTTAGGGGCAGATGATTGTCGTTTAGTCAAGATCGGAATATCCCGGTTTCCTTTTCAAATGAACTATATCGACAGTAAGTATTTTTTTACCGAAAACCGAAAACCGAAAACCGAAAACGGTATTAAACGCTTTTTCCGACTCCTTATCCCAGGCGTCCTGACGGTCCTGGTCCTTCTGACCTGGCTGAATCCCAAAGTTTTAGCCGGAGCAGAGGGCCAGGGCCGGCAGGTTTTTCCCCTCGCCCCGCCGGCTCGCCTGGTTTCTCTGGCCCCCAGTATCACCGAGATCCTCTATTTTCTGGAGTTGGGGGATCGGGTGGTGGGAGTCACCTCCTTCTGCACCTATCCCCCTGACGTGAAAGATAAACCCCGGGTGGGCACCTACTGGGAGTACAACCTGGAGGCCATCCTGAACCTGAAGCCCGACCTGGTTCTGGCCATGGCCCACCAGGGAGAGGGGGACGGTGCCCTGGAACCCCTGCGCCATTGGAAAATTCCTTATTATTTAGGCCGGGCCGACACCCTCCCTGAACTTTTTCGCCTCATTGAGGACATCGCCCGCCTCACCGGCGCCGAAGACGCGGCCCGGCGCAAACTGCCCCCTCTCAAAGCCCGGGCTGCCCAGATCCAGGCTCGCATCCAGGGCCTGCCCCGCCCCCGGGTCCTCCTGGAAATCGACCAGGAACCCCTCATCACCGTGGGCCGCACCTCCATTCAGGGCGACCTCATCCAGCGGGCCGGTGGGGCCAACATTGCCAACGACATTGACCAGCGCTACCCAGTGTTCAACCTGGAGGAAGTCCTCAAGGCCCAGCCCGAAGTCATTCTCTTCACCGGCATGGCCGACGCTTCTTCCCTGCCTCGCCGCATGAATTTCTGGCGGGGCTGGTACATGCTGCCCGCCATCAAGGCCGGCCGCTTACTCTGGGTGGAGCCTGACCTGGTGGACCGCCCCGGCCCCCGCCTGGTAGACGGCCTGGAACTCCTGGCCGATTTTTTTCACCCGCAAAATTAGATAGTTGCTCTTATACCTTTGTACAGCCAACCGACATTTAATCGTTGGGGCACGGCTTGCCGCGCCCGAGCGCAGGCTTAGCCTCGCGGCTACATTATTATTGCCGGTTGAATGCGACTCGGGAAAAGCCGTAAGCTCTAAGCTGCGAGTGTTGAGCTTTGAGCTAAGGCAGGATCAGGGTGGGCACCGCCCAGCACAAATTTAGGGGATATCCAGATAGCCTATATAATATATATATCTATAAGGAATGAGATGGGGCACAGGTTGCCAACCCATGCGGCTAGGTGTAGGGCGGGCGCTGCCCGCCAGAAGATTTGGGGGAAAAAGTAACTTGTGACCATATAGTCTTTGTTAAGGAAAGAGTTGGTGGCACAGGTTTTCAACCGGTGCGGTGTGAGGCTAAACCTTCCACCTACCTTATATCCAACAGAGGGAACAACATGGAAATTACCGTCAAAGGCATGACCTGCGGCCATTGCGCCAACGCGGTGACCAAGGCCCTGGAGGCCATACCCGGCGTGTCCCAGGTCCTAATTGACCTCACCAGCGGCCGGGTCACCTTCGCATGCGCCAACCCCATTCCCCAGGAGGAGTTGTCCCGGGTGATCAAATCCGCGGGCTATGAGATGGCCTAAGCTGGAACGTAGGGTGGAATTCGCCCACAGTTTCGGCGGGCAGTGCCCACCCTGCATTTCTCTCTGAAATGCTTGCAGGGGCATGGGGGCTGTAGGGGCTCGATTCATCGAGCCCTAAACGGGCGCAATTAATTGCGCCCCCTACAGGGGTTGAAGTGAGGGCTTGTAGGGGCCGGTTTCAAACCCGCCCTTCCCCATCCTGATCCCCCCCTTTATCAGAAAACCGGACTCAACCCGCCTTCGCCAACGCCTTGGCCATCTCCTCGGCCGCGGCCTTGGCGTTGCTGATGGCCTCATCAAAGGGGTCAGAGCGGTAGGTGTCATAGAGGCCGCAGCCGCCATCGGCCAGTTTGTCGTACACGTGGTTATCCTGAATATATGCCACCAGGGCCTGGGTGGCCTTCACCAGCTTCTGCGCCTGCTCTTCCACGATGGCTCCTTTCTTGTTAAAAGAGATGCGGGTATGGGACTATAGGGCGGGAAAGCAAAGCGCATCCCGCCTTGGATATGCCGCTCACACGTAAGGTCAACTGTGCCACCCAAGTTTTCATAAGAGCCAAAGGCTCATGTGATTGTCCCGCAAAGCTTTTAGTTTAGAGTTGCGTTGGCGGCCAGGGACGGCCGCCCCACCAGCATGTTCATTATTTCCGGATGGCCATAAGTTCAAGGGTTATTCAGCGAGCACATCGGTCGCCTTAAGACAATTTCTAACATTGGTTTTTATCAGAAAACCCCCGGTCACTTCAAGGCGAATCCGCCATAGCCCCAACCGCGGCCTTGCCACTCACCTCGTCATTGACAATGCAGGTCAGCTTATGTAAACATATTGGGATAATATTATTGCAATCCGGGGTCTTTTCTGCCCCGGGCAAGTTTTTTGGAGGAATTCATGACGGATGGCGCTTTACACCCTTTTCTTGCTTTCGTGTGGCAGCCTCAGGACCTCAACCGCAAAGTGACGGACATGTCCCGGAGCACTGCCACCACCGCCATCTTTGATCTGAGCCGCCACCATCCTCAAGAATTTGCCGCTGCGCTGAAATCAGCCGGTGCCCATCAGGTAAAAATCTCTCCGGCAGCCTTTTTAGACTCAGGTCTTACGAATGTTATTGCGGAATCTGGTATCGACACGCTTTGGGTGGAATTTCACCCCGCAGTTTTCCCCGGCGACGCTACCGCCTTTCTGAATCGTGCGCAAGATTTGGCAGATCTCTGCCGGGTGGTGCCCATCTCCGGGGATCTTGGTTTTCTCCGGCAAGTGGTGCAGGCCGACAAGCCGCCCGCAGTTCTGGCCCTCAAAGGCTCCGAGGCTTCCGGTTCGGTGAGTCCTGAAACCCTGGGCATTCTCTATGCCGCGCTGGAGCAGGAAGCCCAGGGGCTGCCCCACCCTCCCCGCCTCGTCGTCTGGGGCGGCGTGGGCACGCCTGAAGGCGCGGCCGCGTTTTTGGCCAGCGGCGCGCTGGGCGTGGTCATGGAAAGCCTTCACTGGCTCACCGATATGGTCACGGCTTCCCCTGATCTCAAAACCCGGCTGGGCAAGCTGACCCTGGAGCACACCACCCTGGTGGGCGGCTCCCTGGGAGTTCCCTGCCGGGTGTTCGACAAGGGCAATTCCCAGGCCGTCCGGGACCTCAAGGCCCAGGTCAACCGTCTCCTGGGTGAGGATGACCAGGCTGCGGCCCGCCGGACCTTCACTGCGCAGGTCCTGGAAAAAGCCGTCCCGGTCCTTTCGAGCAGCCTCAGCCGTCAGGAATTGATCCCCCTGGGGCCGGAGGCGGCCTTTGCCCAAACCTTTGCCAAGCGTTTCGGGCCATCCACCCAGAAAGCCCTGGCGGGTTTTGCGGCTGAGGTTGACCGCCTGGCCGCTGCAGCCGACACCGTCAAGGATTGCTTTAAGGACAGCCCCGCGGCCCGGGAATTGGGAACTGCGTACCCCTTTTTCCAGGGGGCCATGACCTGGATCAGCGACAGCCCTGCGTTCGCCCGGGCCGTGGCCGAAGCCGGCGGGCTCCCCACCATCGCCCTGGGCTTGCGGAACCGCGCCCTCCTGGAACAGGACCTGGGCCGCCTGCCGGAAGCCATGGGCGGACATCCGTACGCAGTCAACCTCATCGCCTTGCCGGAAAACCCTTGTTTAGACGATCAACTCGCCTGGGTCATGGCCACCAAGCCGCCCCTGGCGGTCATTGCCGCGGGCGACCCGGCCTATGCCCAAAAGCTGCACCAGCAGGGCATTCCCACCGTTTACATCGCCCCCAACGAAGGCCTCCTGCGCCTGGCCCTGCAAGCCGGGGCCGACTGGGTGGTCATCGAGGGCCACGAAGCCGGCGGGCACGTGGGCGCGCATTCCACCCTCACCCTGACCCAAATGGTCCTGGAACTCAAACGCCGGGAGCCCGACCTTTTCAAGAATGCCCATGTGGTGGTGGCCGGGGGCATCTACAACCGGGCCACCGCGTTCCGGGCCGCCATGCTGGGGGCCGACGCCCTGCAAATGGGGACCGTGTACCTGGCCACCAAGGAAATCGTGGACACCGGCGCTTTGAGCCCCATCTACCAGCGCATGGTCCTCACGGCCCGGCCCGGCGACACCACGGTCTCCGGCGAAACCGTGGGCCTGGGGGTGCGCTCCATTAAAACCCCGAAAATGGAAGCCATCCAGGCCCTGGAACGGGATTTCGCCGCGGGCCGGGAGGACGAAGACTCTTTCCGCCACCGCCTGGAAGCCATGGGGGCCCGGACCCTGCTCATCGCGGCCCGGGGCGTCCAGGAACCGGGCGGCAAGCCCCTGGATGAAGCGGCCTGCCTTCAGGAAGGCCAGTTCATGAGCGGCGCGGTGGCGGGCTCCATTTCTCAAGTCCTCACCCTGGCGGAACTCCACCAGGACCTGGCCGCCGGCCCCCTCACCCTGGCCCATCCGCACCTGAAACCCGCGGAGGCCCCCGCCGTGCTGCGGCCCGCCCTGTCCGGCAACGGCAAAGAACGGGTGGCCATCACCGGCATGGCCCTGGTGAACGCCCTGGGCAACAGCCCCAGGGAAATCTGGGACGCCTCGGTGGGCATGCAGTGCGGCATCATCGAAGTGCCTCCCACCAAGTGGGACCACAGTTATTACTATGACCCCGACCCCCGCGCCTCGGAGAAAACCTATTGTAAGGTGGGCGCTTTCCAGAATATCGACATCAACCGCAAAGAGTTGGCCATTCCGCCCCAGGATTTCCGGACCATGTCCAACTCCACCCGCCTGACCCTGTGGCTGGCCCATCAAGCCCTGGCCGACTCCGGCCTCCTGGACGCCGACATTCCCCGGGAGCGCATCGCGGTGCTCATTTCCCAGAACTCCGGCGAAGTGGCCAGCACCCTGCGGGACCTGGTGGTTGGTCTGGCCGCGCCCCACATGATCCAATCCGTGGGTAATATCGTCACCCTGTCCCCCCTCCAGGCCCACGCCGCTGAGGACTACATCAAATCCACCCTCATCCGGGTGGACGACACCACCCTTCTGGGCCGCCTCAACTGCACCGCGGGGGGCTTTATCTGCAACAAGTACGGGTTTAGGGGGCCGTCTTTTTCCGTGTCCGCGGCCTGCGCCACCAGCCTCGTGGCCCTCTATGCCGCCATGCTTATGATCAAAAACGGCGTCATCGACGCCGCGGTGGTGGGGGGCGGTGAAGAAACCCTGACCCCGGCCCATTTTCTGGAATTTTCCGCGCTGGGCGCGTTAGCCGGCCTCACGGGCAATTCCCGGCTGCCCCACCAGATGAGCCGTCCCTTCGACCGCGACCGGGACGGCATGGTCCTGGGCGAAGGGGGCCCCATCATCGTCATCGAGCGGGAGTCGGTGGCCCGCCGCCGAGGCGCCCAGGTCCACGCCTATATCACCGGCATGGGGGCCTCCAACAGCGACAAGGGCATGGTGGAGTCCCTGGCCGAAACCCAGGAGATCGCGGTCAAGGCTGCTTTTGCCGATGCGGATTATGGTCCGGAAACCGTGGGTCTGGTGGAATGCCACGCCACCGCCACCATGCAGGGGGACGGCGAGGAAGTGCACGCGCTCAAGACCTTCTTCCCCCAGGGCCGCATGACCCATCTCACTTCGTTTAAATCCCAGATCGGCCACACCCTGGGCGCCTCCGGCCTGAACAGCCTCATCCGGGGCGTTATGGCCATGCAGTCCGGGGTGATTCCACCTTCTTTGAACTACGACACTCCCGATCCCAACATCGATTTGGAAGGCTGGGGCTTCCGGGTGGCCCGCACCCCCGAGGATTGGCCCCGGCCCGAGCATCAGCCCCGGCGTCTTATGGTCAACGCCTTCGGCTTTGGCGGCGCCAACTATGTAGTGCAGTTGGAAGAAAATCTCAACGGCGCGGCTAAGGTTTTGGTGAGTCTCCCGGAGACCTCTGCGCCGGCGGACGAACCCGCCGCGGCAGAAACCCTGGCCGAACCCCAGGTGAACGGCATCTCTTTTTTCAGGGCCAAAAGCCTCGACCGGACTTACCGTCTCGCCGTTCAGGCCGACAGCGACCTTGTAGCCCGGGAAAAAGCCCTCGGCTTGAAGCCCCTCGAGGTGGCCACGCCCTTCACCGACAAAGACCGCCGCAAGTTCGAGCGCCTGGGCGCCTTTCTCGGCCCCGAAGCCCCGCCGGAGTATCCCCTGGCCCTGGTCTTCGCGGGTCAAGGCACCTATTACGCCGGTATGGGGAAGGAACTCTACGACACCTTCCCCACCATCCGCCAATGGATGGACCGCCTGGCCGAGGTCGCGGACTTTGACCTGCTGCACATGCTGTTCCATTCTCGTGACGAAAACTTGCAGCGCACCCTCTGGCAGCAGCCGGCCCTCTTCACTCTGAATTATTCCGTGGTGCGCTATCTTTTGGATATGGGCCTAAAACCCGCAGCCATGGCCGGGCACAGCCTGGGGGAACTGGTGGCCCTGAGCGTGGCCGGCGTCTTTTCTTATGACGACGGCTTCCGCATCGTCCACAAGCGGGCCCAGTGCATGGACAAGGCTGGGGACATCAAGGGCGACCCCGGCACCATGATCGCCGTGAACGTGCCCCTGGATATCCTGGAGAAAAAAGTCGCAGCCCACGACAACGTCTATTTCACCAACTACAACTCTCCCCGCCAGATCGTGCTGGGCGGCGGCACCAAGGAAGTCCTGGCCCTAAAAGACGAACTTTCCGAGGAAGGCTACTGGACCTATCTCCTGAAAGTATCCATGGCCTTTCACTCCCCCATCATGCGGGTCATTCGGGATGAGATGCAGGCCTTTGTGGACACCATCACCTTCCATCCGCCCAAAATCCCGGTGATCTCCAACACCACCCAGAAGCCTTTTACGGACGATACTGACGAAATTAAGCGCACCGTCATGGCTCATCTGGAGTCCCCGGTGCACTGGCTGCAAAATGTCCAGGCCCTGTGGAACGACCTCGGGGTCCGGGTGTTTGTGGAGGTGGGCCCCAAGGATACCTTGTGCAATCTGGTCACCGAGACCATCCCCGACGCCATCACCATGCCCACCTGCGACCCGGAAGGCGAGTCCCAGACATTCCGGAATGCCGCGGCCCGCTTGTTTGCCATGGGATATTTTTCGGAGGTCAAGCCCACCGCGACGTTGGACCTGTCCCCCGCGCCGGCACCCGCACCCAGACCGGCGGCGGCGCCTGCTCCGGCCAACACCGTGGCCGCCATCGTGCAGCGGGAAATCAACGCCTTTGTCCTGGGCAGCTTCGGCAAGTACCTGAAGCCCGCTATTCTCGAGGCTTTACGCCGGGAAGTGAATCCGGCCTTCACCGAAGCCGAGCTCGACCAGATCCTGGGGAACGGCTTTGGGGTCACTCCGGCCCCGGTCATGGCTCCTCCCCTAACGGCAGCCCCAACTCCGGCCCTGCCCTCTCAGGCCCCGGCTAAGTTTGCGCCTGCGCCCGCTCCGGCGGCCCCGGGTGCGGCTGCGGGGACGCCCGCTGGACCCCTGTCTCCTGAAGGATACCTGGAGCGCATTATTCAGATCATCATGGACGCCACCGGCTACGAGCGGGAAGAAATCGAGCCGGATATGGACCTGCGCCAGGATCTGGCCATCCGCTCCAGCCGCTTGCCGGTGATCATGGACGCGGCCGAGCGGGAATTCCGTATCTCCATCCGCATCGACGATTTTCTGGGCGTGCGCACCGTCAAGGACCTGGCCGACCGCCTGGCCGAAGTGGTGGCCCGGGACGGCACGGCCCCGGTGGAGCCCTCGGAAGCAGCCCGGGGCCCCATCGCGCCGCCGGTGGAGCCCGGCAGCGGGGAAGCTGCCCAAGTTGAGGCCCCCGCGGACCTGGAGCCTTGCAAACGCCTGGTGTTTCGCCCGGCGCCCTGGCCGGAGACCGCGGCCCGGCTCCTCCAACTGCGGGCCGGCAAAACCGTGGCGGTCCTGCACCTGGGACCAGACGGCGTCCTCTCCCAGGACGCGGCGCGTTTTTGCAAAACCTCCTGGCAGTCCCGGGTCATCCAGCTTGACCTGACCGGGTCGGGCGCGTCTTCTGAGAGCTTTGATCTGAGGACCGCCGCCGGAGCCGATGCGGTGGCCCGCTTCCTGGCCGGCACCCCGGAACTGGCGGGGCTCATCCTCATCCTGGACGGCGACGGCGACAAGAGCCTGGCCATAACAGAGGTTCCCGGTTTGCTCACCGGCCTCTTTCAAGCCCTGCAAGCCCTCATGAGTTCCCCGGTCAAGGAATTCTGTCTCCTTTTAACCAGGGGCATAAACCCGGCCGGCCCCGGACCGGTGCTGGCCGAGGGCCTTCTTGGCATGTTCCTGGCCGCGGCCCAGGAATATCCCGAATTCCTGTTCCGCACCGTCTCTCTGGACCAGGACACCGACTCCAAGGCTGCCTTGACCCAGGCCCTTGATGCCAATCAAAGCCTGGTGCAGATTGTCTACCAGGGGTCCCAGGCCTTTGCCCGCCAGGCCGTGGCCGAGGCCGCGCCTTTCCGGGCCGAGCCCGCCCTGACCTTGAACCCGGACGATGTGGTGGTCATCTCCGGCGGCGCCCGGGGAGTGACCCCCTACCTGGCCCGGGCCCTGGCGCCCTTCTCGCCCCGGGTGGCCTTGTTGGGCCGCACCAAACTCGACTCTGCGGTTGATTATGAGGCGTTGCTGCGCGCCGGCGGCGATGAGCCTGCTCTGCGGCGCTATGTAAAAAAGCAGCAGGCTGATATTGCCGCCTCCGCCCTGGAAAAAGAACTGGCCCGCCTGCGAGGCGGCCTGGAGATCACCCAAGCCCTGAAGGAACTTTCCCTTTTAGGGGTGGAGGCCCGCTATTATCCCTGTGATGTGGCCCAGGCGGAGGCGGTGCGCCAGGTCCTGGACCAGGTGGCCTCGGAATGGGGCCGCATCGACGTGGTCATTCACGGAGCGGGCGTCATCCAGGACTCCTTCATGGCCTTCATGACCCCCGAGGACTTCAGCCGGGTGGTGGCGGTGAAGCTCACCGGCGCGGCCAACCTCCTGGCCGCGGCCAAGCCCCATGGGGTCCGCAGTTTCGCGGCCCTGTCCTCCGCGGCCTGTATCCAGGGGAACCCCGGCCAGGCCAACTATTGCGCCGCCAACCGGGCCATGTCGGCGCTGCTCTCCACCCAGGCCCCGCCCGCCGGCACTCTGCATGCCAAGGCCTTCATGCTGCCGCCCATTGAAGGGGTGGGCATGGCCGACGACCCTGAAGTCAAGGAAATCCTTAAGCTCAAGGGTCTGGAAAAGGCCTATGTCCATGCCGCGGAGTTTGCCCAGCTTTTCGTGCGGGAGCTTGTCCTGGGCGATCCCCAGGATGTCTGGGTCATGCCCATGCGTCTTTTGCCCCAGGTGAAGACCACGCTCCTTGACCCCACCGAACCCCAGGCGCCCGGCGCCCTTTCCCTAGCCGGGGTGGCCGCCGCACCCGGCGACCTCCCCATGATCGAGACGATTCAGCGCCTGGATCTCAAGGCCGGGGAACTGGACGGGGAGCGGGTCTTCTCCTTCGCCAAGGACCTCTGGCTGGATGACCACCGGCCCTTCAAGTTCCTGAAATACCCGCCGGTCTCCGGCATCATGGCGGTGGAGACCTTCTTCGAGGCCGCCCGCTTCCTGCATCCGCACCTGCGCATCCTGGGAGCCCGCCAGGTGGCCTATCGCGACCTCCTGGATTGTCCTCCGGATCAACCCCGGCTGGCCCGCATCCACTGCCGCTGCCTGAGTTCAGACCCCGGCGAGCTTCTCTGCCAGGTCACCATCTCCAGCCCCCTCATCTCTCCCAGCGGCCGGGAGTTGGACCGCTGGTCCACCAACTTCGCCGGCCAGGTGATCCTGGGAGGCCAGGTCCGTCCCTTGGCCAGCTCCGCCGGCTTCCCGGTGAAGCCCGAGGAAATGGAAACCAGGCCCATGCTTGCCGAAGAGGTGGCCGATTATTACGCCAACCGCACCAGCATGCAGGGGCGCTACCGGGTCATGGAGTCCCTGGAGGGCACCGGCCCCGGCTGCATCCGCGGGGCTATGATCTACCGGGAGCAGCGGGACTTCCCCGGTGAGGGCCCCAACCGCTACCAGTTTTCTCCCTATCTATTGGAGGCTTTCCTCCACCTGGCCAACTTTTATGTGGTCATGCGGGACGAACACGAGGAGCGGCGCATGATTCCCGCCGGCATCGGCGAACTGCTCTTCAGCCGGCGCTGCCGGGAAGGGGAGCGCCTGACCCTGGAGGCCCGGCTCCAAAACGAGAATCCCGAAAGCAATATCTGGGTGGCCCGGGCCATAGACGAAACAGGCGCCCCGGTCATGCAGGTCACCGGCCTGCAACTGCGCTGGTTTGTGGAATAAGGCGGGTCCTTGGCGCCTTTGCGCCTTAGCGTGCAAAATAAACCCCCCACTCTGCCCTTCTTAGGAGTCTTGCCATGGCCGGCGTATCCGTCATTCCGGTGCAAAGTAAACGGGAAATGAAAACCTTCGTGGATTTTCCCTGGGAACTTTACCGGGATGACCCGAACTGGATTCCCCCGATAAAGAGCCAGTTGATCAAACTTCTGACTCCCGGCCGCCACCCCTTCTGGGCTTTTTCCCGGCGGGAGCTTTTCCTGGCCCTGCGGGGGACCGAGGTGGTGGGCCGCATAGCCGCCATCGTGGACGACCATTACAACGATTACCACAAGGAAAAGATGGGGGTCTGGGGTTTTTTTGAGTGCCAGCGGGAACCGGAGGCCGCGGCCGCACTCTTCGCCGCCGCCACCCAGTGGGTGCGGCAGCAGGGCATGGAATTTATCCGCGGCCCTCTGAACCCTTCCCTGAACTACGAGGCGGGTCTTTTGGTCCAGGGGTTTGAATCCCGCCCCACCTTTCTCATGACCTACAATCCCCCTTACTACGTTGAGTTGGTGAAGCTTTCCGGGTTCCGCAAGGAGAAGGACCTGCTCACCTACCTTTCCAACCGGGACATCAAACCCCCGGAATGGGCCTTGAATCTGGGGGAACGCCTGGCCCAAAAGCAGGACGTGAAAATCCGTAAAATGGACCCCAAGCATTTCGACGACGAGGTCCGCCTCCTGACTCGGATTTATGTGGAATGCTGGGGCCACAACTGGGGTTTTGTGCCCCCCACCGCTTCCGAAGTGCGGGACATGGTGCAGAGCATCTACCCCATCCTTGATCCGGACCTGGCCTTTTTTCTGTATGTGCAGGATGAGCCGGTGGGGGTCTGCATCGTGCTCCCCGATGTCACCCCTCTGCTCAAGCGCTTCAACGGCAAGCTGGGCTTAAGCGCGCTCATCAAAAAGCATCTCTACTGGTCGGAAATCAACGGCTGCCGGGGCTTTATCCTGGGGGTCAAGGAAGAATACCGCCAGGTGGGCGCGCCCCTGGTGGCCCTGCATTACCTGCTGAGGCCGCCAAGGACAAGCCCCAGTACTATTACGTGGAACTGGGCTGGAACCTGGAAGACAACCAGGCCATCAACCTGCTGTACGAAGAGGCGGGCCTAAGACCCCACAAGCGCTACCGCATCTACCGTAAGGATCTCGTCTAACTCGCCGGAACATGACGCTACCCGCCCCTGTTCCCTGCGTTTCAAGCCCCTGGAAATCCGCGACCGGGAGTTTTTGCAGCCCCGTCTCTGGGCCTACCAGCCCACCACCTCGGAGTTCACCTTCACCAACCTGTTTATCTGGCGGCGGCGCTATAATCTTTCCTGGTGCCTGGCGGACGACTGCCTGCTGCTTCTGAACGACTCCCCCTCTGACCCCTGGTTCTTTCCCCCCATCGGCCCCGGCCCCCGGCGCGACCTCTGCCGCCGCCTGTTGGCCTGGCTCAAGGAAGAACGCCACTCCCCGGACCCCCGCCTGGAGCGGGCCGACCGCCGTTTTTGGGATGAGGTGGCCGGGACCGGCGACCTTATTGGGGAACCCGTCCGGGATCACTTTGATTACGTTTATGCCACCGCAGAGCTGACCCGTCTGGGCGGGGGCCATTACGTGGCCAAACGCAACCATCTGAACAGCTTCCAGCGCTCCCACCGGCACGCCTATGAGCCTTTAACGCCCGAGCGCCTGGCGGCCTGCCTGGAATTAGCCCAAAAATGGTGTGAAATCAGGCGCTGCGAGGATGACCTAAGCCTCATGCAGGAATGGGAGGCCGTCAAAGAAACCCTGGCCCACTTTCAAGAGTTGCGATTGACAGGCGGCGCCATCTATGTCGATGGCAGGCTGGAGTCCTTCACCGTGGGGGAGAAGCTGAACGGCGACACCGTGGTGATTCACCTGGAGAAGGCCAACCCGGAAATCCGGGGCCTCTATGCCGCCATCAACCAGGCCTTTTTAGAGACCGCCTGGCAGGACACCGCCTGGGTGAACCGGGAACAGGACCTGGGGGAGCCGGGCTTAAGAAAGGCCAAGCTTTCTTATCACCCCCATCACCTGGAAGAGAAGTTTACCCTCCGCCTGGCCCAATAAAGTTGAGTGCAACTTCTGCCGGTGCCGTCGGCACCGGCAGAAGCTGGATGCTTTACCCCACAAGGGATTGGGGGAGGGGGTAAGGGGCCACTGCCCCTTAAGCCCCCTTCCCCAGATTCCTCCTTACGACAACGATCGGGGCTCCTCTCCCAGGACGGTGTCGTAATCGATCACCTCTTTGGGTTTCACAAAATAGCTCTGGCAGGCAAAATCCAGGAGCTGAGGGGAGAGACTGGGGTTGATCTTCAAAAAACGGGCCCGGTCCAACAGGTTCTCGATAATATCCCGGGGATGACAGGCGCTCATGGGACGGGAGGCCGCGAAATAATGCCGGGCCATCATGCTGCGCACAATCTCTTCATCAAACTCGATCTTCTGGTTTTCGCAAACCCTTCTGAAAATCTCCAGATATTGCTCCACGTTGACGTGGCCGATAAATATCTTATGCCGGATGCGCCGGAGGAAGGCGGCGTCCGCCAAGCCGTAGGGGTCCAGGTTGGTGGCGAAGATCACCAGTTGATCGAACGGCACGGCGAACTGCTGACCGGTGTTCAGGCAGAGAAAGTCCTGCCGGGTTTCCAGGGGGTACATCCAACGGTTGAGGAGAACTCGGGGGGAGACCTTCTGGCGCCCGAAATCGTCAATGACAAAGATGCCGTTGTTGGCCCGCAGCTGATGGGGGGCTTCATAGTACCGCAGATTCGGGTTGTATTTCAGTTCCAGGGATTCCTCGGTCATTTCGCCGCCGGCAATGACCAAGGGCCGATTGCACAAGACCCAGCGGCGGTCCTGGAGCACCAGGTCGTGACTGGGGGGCACCGGTTGATGATTCACTTCATCGAAGATGCTGATGATTTGCCCGAACACATAAAGCGCGTAGGGGAGGAACACCGGTTCCGGGAAGGCGTCGGCAATGGCCTTGGCAATGATGGTCTTGCCGCTGCCGGTGGGGCCGAACAGAAAGATAGAGCGGCCGCTCATGATAGCCGGACCGAGCCGATACAAGAGATCATCCGGCACCACCAGTCCGGATAACACCTGCCTCAGGCTTTCCTCTCCCACTTCCGACCCCTGGATGGATTGGTTTTCCACCCATTCCCAGTAGTCATCCAGGGGCACCGGGGCCGGCCCTATATAACTGTTGTATTCCAGGGCCTGCTCCGCCCGGCGACGGCCCTCGTCGCTCAAGCCGTAGCGCAGCTCCAGGAGCATGTGCATGGCCTTGCGCCCGTGCAGGTCCCGGGGCTTGAGATCCAACAACTTGTGGTGATTGAGAATCTCCACCAGTTTTTCCACGATGGTATCCGGCAGCTTCAAGGCGTCGGACATCTCTCTGGTAGTGAAGGACTCCCGGGAATAGCATTGCTTGAGGGCCAATTGCAGGAGCACCGTGTCCGGGATGCCCGTCCCCTCCAACGAGCGAGGCGCGGCCGGGAATTGCGGGGAAAATTGGGACAGGACCTCCGGGGACACCAGTTCCAATTCCACCAGGTGCCTGGACAAACTTCCCCGTCTTCTTTTCTGGCTGGTCTGGGCTGCGAGCAACTGTTCCGGAGTAAGAATATTTTCCTTGATAAGACGTTGGGCCAAGTTCATACGTTCTCCCCCCCAGGAAATAAAATTTTGCGGTTCACCTCCACCTGGGCCGGAAACGTCCCCGCGTGGGACTCCCCGTTTCAGGCGGCATGGTTTCACCTCGATGAAATAAGGCCTTTAGCTTGGTTAAAATAGGCTGCAAAGTTTATTCCAAGTTACTCTAACGCTCCCAGAAAATTGTTCAGCTGGGGTGATCTCCTGTTAGGAAAAGTTACGAGTTTCGAGTTTTGAGTTTTTGGTTTCTGACTTGAAAAGTTCCTGGGGCAAAATATAGGGCGTGCCGTGCACGCCGAAATCATGGCGGCCACGGGCCGCCCTATAAAACTTTTCATAATTTGCGGGTGAGCCGTGGGTCCATGAGGAACTGTTACGAAAAGATTGTGTAGGGTGCGCACTGCGCACCGAGATGGCGGGCACGGAGGCACGCCCTACCCTACCGCCGTCTTTTAATACCGAGTTGCAGTCGAACGGTGGTACATGCTTTCCAGCCTGTTGGGGCGCCTACCGCCTGAAAAAGGGCGCGGCAATAAAAAAGCCCCGCTTTATCCGGGGCTCTTGAGCAACCTGCTGGTTCAAATACCAGAGAACCAACCTCGCTGTCCCACTTCGCTGTGACCGCAACAGCAGCAATGTTCTTAAATATATGCTTTATCTATCTGAATTAACTTATATATTTATTTGATAAAATTCTTAATTTTAAGAGCCGTCAAATACCTTTTCCCCCGCCAGCCACCGTTCCGTCAGTCCGGGTTCCAGGAGGGCCTGGCCCAGGGCCTGGGTCAATTCCAGAACCGGCATCCGGCAGCCCGCCGCCGCGAACCCTTCCCTGAGGCCGGCGCTCACTGACATGGGAAAAACGTAGCGGTGCAAATAATATGCATCCGTGGACAGGTCCCCCGCGGCAAAGGAAGTGCGGCAGTGCTCCCGGTCCAGGGAATGCATGGCCCGGCACATAAAGGGGCGCCAAGGGTAGACCGCGCACTTGTCCTCTTCCAGCAGGGGGCACGGGTGGGCTTGCCTCAGGGCCGCCACCTCGGCCTTGCTCTTGCCCACCTTGAGGGCCGCCAGCCGCAGGGTCTTTTCCTTGATGCTCTCCTGCTTGGCCGGGGGAAAATAAATCCTGATCACCTGGGCCACGCCGAACACTTCGGGAGGCGTCACCTCCACCTGGTTGTGGCAGCAGTAGGTGCACCCCGGCTGACAGGCAACGGGCCGCGGCAGATGATCGGCCGACTCCAGGCCCTCGATGAGCTGGTCGGCCCAACGCATGGCCTGATGACTGACCTCTATGGCCATTTCCAAAGATTTGACTGCTGTCAGGGCCTGCTCCGCCATCTGCTTGACCCTGGCCTTCAGGTCCTGGTCCACCTCAATCCATGGTTTCATGCGCCGGCCTGACCTTATCTACGTTTGGGGCTGCGTCCTGCCCGCCCCTTTGCCGAAAAAAGCGCGGCAGAGGGTCTGTCTACCCACTGCCGCGCCCAAACAAGTTGGTGTTAACTTCTCTGGTCCCTCAAGACATCATGAACAAGAAAGAACCCACTACTTGGCTGCCGGTTCGACGTTCAGGCCTTCCCTGACCAGATCCACTTGCACACCTTTCCTGAGACCCTTGAAATTGACGGTGACCCCTTTTTGGTTCTGGACCACCAGGCCCCTTTCACCCACGATAAAGGTGATGCCGGCCGGGTCGGCTTTCTGGAAGGTGCCGGTCATGTCAGCCAGGTTCTTCAAGTTGTACACGTCACCGCCCACCGACAGTTTGCTTATACCTACTGCCATAACCTTCAAGCCCCTGACCCTGAACAGATGGGTCTTGCCTTCGAAGGTCAGCACCGCTTGGCCCCAACTGGCGCCCACCAGGGCGCTGGCGGAATTCAGTTCGATGCTGATGGTGCCGCTGGGCTTGTCGGCGGCCAAAGCCGCCCCTGCCGTCAGAACAAGTGCCAGGACCAGAGCTACTGCCAAAAGTTTTTTCTGCATTCAGTTACCTCCTTTTTCCTTGAGAATTTGCCTCGGCCGTCGCCGGCCGGGCAGGATAGCGGGTTGGGTGATACACGAGAACTGGATGTGACGAGATAAACGTGGGGTGTCCCGCAGGGGCGAGACCTGCTTGATGGCCGGACGCCAACTGACAGGTAAAACCCCCTACAATAATCCTTTGGTTGGACCGCGGCCTTTTCCGGTCAAAAAGCGTCTGGCGGCCGGCAGCCCTCCGGGGCCATGATTTCCCGACCCACGCTCCGTATCATCATATCAGGTATCGGGTGGATGGCAAGCTAAACTTCAAAGGGCGCAAGGCGCGTCTGGAGCCCGGGGGCAGCTTCACAATACGTGGATACCCCGATTTTCCCAGCCTGATATGACATCCTTCGACCGGGCCTGAATTAGGAGCGAGTGTTCACACATCTCGACCTGTCCCCCGGCGGCGGAAAAACAGGTCAAAGATCCTGGTTTCTCCAAGGGCCCGCCCGGTTTCGCGCGAAAGCGAAAAAGGGGATGAAAGCCACGAACATGGTCAAAACCCGGGCCAGGGTCTCATACCGGTTGCCGATAAGCTCTTGAAAGATTTCCCCCAGGCCTTGGCCGTGCAGGCATCCCTTGATGAGGTGCTCCGGGATCGTGAAGGCCAGCACGCACAGGGCGAACAGCATGGTCTGGTACAGGGTGGGGATAATCAGGGGCCGGTCGCCAAATCTTTCGCCAATCCCCAGGCTTTCCCCCAGCACCACGATCTTGGCCAAAATCAGCGCCTCGATCAGGGTGTAGCCAAAAATAAAGTGGCCGATGTGGTATTCGGCCATGAGCAGCATTCTGTAGGTGCTGAAAGCTCCGAGCATCAGAACCAGATAAAGGAAAATTATCAAAAACTCTTTGATCTCAAGGCGGACCTTTTGCTTTAATTCAGCCCTGCTTCGAGTGTGGTCTGTCACTCAAGCCTCCTCTTCCCTAAATCAAGAACTTTACTTACGTTTGTAGAGACTACTCCGGCAGAATCGGCATGCTTAGCCGCAGGATAAGGGGCAGGGCCAAAGCCGCCCCCAGGCACAGGCCCGACCAGAAGCCGGGTCGGGCCCCAGCCGGTCCAGGATAAAAACCCGCACTGTCAGGATGAGGGGATTAAACAGCGCCATCCCCATAACCTCGACGATGTTGCTCAGGCTCTGGGGGCCGATACCCAGAATGACCAGGACAAACCAGAGGACGATGGGGGCAAAAACCGTGGCATAATCAGAGAGAAACCAGCGGCGGTCCCGCCGGGCAAAACACCAGGCCGGCGCCGCCAGGATTGCCGAGAAGGCCAGCAGAGAGAAAAAGAGAACGCTCATCTCAACTTTCAAGGTTCATTGCCAAGCTGTGCTTGAAAACGCGCCTGATTCAGCGTCAAGCTTGGCTTGATAATCATTTTCGCTCCCAAGTGCAACTTGGGAACGAGTGAAAAACCAGCAACCCTGGAACCAATTCCAAACCCAGGCAGCTTGACATGGAATACAGTCGCTACAATACTCATGAGTTAGGGAAAGGGAAGGCCCTCACTCTCAGAATAACAATAATAATCACTTTCCCAGGACTTCGTTTCGTCAAAAAAACAGGGATTGGCTTCTGCAGCCAACCCCTGGGAGTATCTGGTGGCGGGGGACGGAATCGAACCGCCGACACGGGGATTTTCAGTCCCCTGCTCTACCGACTGAGCTACCCCGCCTCAACCTTTTCTGTTTATCCCTTCACTTCACAGTTGTCAATAAAAAATCATCCTTGCCAAACTTCCGGATTCCTAAGACAATAGCAGAAGGAAAACAGGAAGGCACATGAAGGGTCCCCAGCGCATCTGGCTCTCCGGCGTGGCGGCCGCCACCTCGGTCCTGGAAAAAATCCTCACCGGCGGCGGCTATGAGGTGCACGTCAAAGGGCCGGACGAACTTACCGCCACACCCGCGGCCGCGGCGCCGGATTTGCTCATCCTGGCCGAGGAACCTCCCGGCCTCACCCGGCTCATGACCCGCTTGCGGGCCCAGCCCGCCTGGCGGGACCTCCCCATCGTCGTGGCCCTCACCCGCTTCAGCGACGCGGTGGCGGCCCAGACCCTGGGACTGGGGGCCGATGAATTCCTCACCGCGCCCTTCCAGCCCCAGGAGGTCCTGGGCAGGGTGATGGTGGTCCTACGCCTGCATCAGCAGCGCCGCCTCCTGGTGGCCTCCCAGACGGAATTCGCCCGGGTGTTCTCTGAAAATCCCCATCCCCTGTTCTACTGCGACCGCAAAGGGCGCCACTGCCGCCTCAACCCGACCCTGGAGCGGCTTCTGGATTATAACTCCGAAAAGGGGGAAGAACCGCCGGAGGACATTAATGACTTGCTGTTTGACCAGGAGGATCGGGACCGATTCCGCCAGGTGGTGCGGCGTCCCGCCACCGCCCGCCGCATCAAGGTGCGCCTAAAAAGCCGCAAGGGCCAGCCCGTCACCGTGCTCCTCAACGACCTGGCTCACCAGGACCGTTCCTCCGACCGCCTGGGTTTTGAAATCCAACGGGTGGGCTCAACATCTCCTTTGAAAAAGGCCCTCCACAGTTTGGTGGATAATTTACTCCCCACCGCCCGGGACTACCTCAATCTCCTGGAAATGACTCCGCTTCTGGGGGGCCGCTACGAAAAGCTCAAAAAATTGGGACAGGGCTCCTTCGGCGAGGTCTGGCTGGTCAGGGATACCGAGGAAATTGAGGGGCCCCGGCAATACGTCGCCAAAATCCCCCTCATCCGGACCGCCAATGCCAAGTTCCGCCAGGAGGCCGAAATCTGCCGCCGCCTATCCCCCCACCCCGGGGTGGTTAAGCAGATGGATACTATCGATGACAAGGATAAGGTGGTCCTCATCCAGGAGTATCTGCAGGGCCAAACCATGGAGGACATGCTCTCCGAGGAGTTGCCCCGGCCGCTGGCGGAGCGCCTCATCCTGCAGCTCATCGACGTGGTGGCCCATGCCCACCATTACCGGATCATGCACCGGGACATCAAGCCCGGCAACATCATGGTCCTGCCCGACGGGACCCTGAAGCTTCTGGATTTCGGCGCCGCCAAAATCCTCAAGGAGAAAGACATCAGCGCCACCATGGTGGGCTCCCGGCCGTTCATGGCCCCGGAGCAGATCATGGGCAAAAGCGAGATCCGCAGCGACATCTGGGCCATCGGCGTCATTATGTACATGCTCTATGTGGAGGAACTGCCCTTTTACAATGATGTTGAAAAACTGTTGATCGATCAGATCCTGGAAAAAGAACCCACACCGCCCCGGGAGCTGAACCCGGAAATCTCGGCCGAGTTGGAAGCCGTCATCCTCAAGTGCCTGGAAAAAGATGTGGATAAGCGCTATGCCAGCGCCCTGGACCTGAAGGCCGACCTCTTACGGCACTTCCCCCGCTACGGGGACAAGACGGACTGAGCCATGGATCCCCTCACTCACGCGGTCGCCGGCGTCGCCCTCTCCCAATTGGTGCCTGCGCCCTCCCGGGGCTGGGCCGCGCTGGCGGGGATCTGTTTTGCCATCCTGCCTGACCTGGACTATGTGGTAATCCTCAGCAGCCGCATGGCTTACCTCAAGCATCACCGGGGCTTCACCCACTCCCTGGTGGCCATGGTTCTTTTTGTTTTTCTGTTTGCCGGCCTGGGGAGGCTCCTGGGAGGCCCCCGCTGGTTTCGCCCCCTGGTCATTATCGGCTTCCTGGTCCTGGGAAGCCACCTGTTCCTTGATTGGACCACCTCCTACGGCACCCAGTTGCTGTTGCCCTTTTCCCGGGCCAAGCTCAGCCTGGATTGGGTCTTTATTATCGACCCCTACCTGACCGGCCTGCTCCTGGCTGCGGCCCTAGCGGTTTTCTGGGCCTCCGGCTGGGGCCGCACCCTGGGGGCCGCCTGCCTGATTCTGGCCGGGGCTTATATTCTCTTATGCGGCTTCTATCACCGCCAGGCCCTGAACCTGGCTCACCAGATTTTCCAGCCCCAGACCCAGGAGAAGGCCAAGCTCGCGGCCCTGCCCCAGCCTTTCTCCCCCCGGCGTTGGCTTTTAGTGGCCGCCGTCCCCGGTGAGGTGCGCCAGGCCTTTGTGGAATTGCCCCGTTGGCCCCTGGTAGCAGAAATGACGCCGCCCCCGGAGATCCCGGTCAGGCAGGCGGCCCGGACTCAATTCCGGGTTCCCGCCGCCCCATATCAGCCCCCCGATGCCCTGGAGGTTTACCTCTGGCAGGCCGCGCCGTCGCCCCTTTCAGAACTTCCTCCAGAAATCAAAGGCCTCCTCGACACCTACCTGGAGTTCAGCCGCTTTCCCCTCCTGGTGGCCAATGACCGGCATCCCGGCGGCAAAAACCTGACCTGGCTGGATTTGCGCTTCAGCGTGCCGGGGCGCCAAATCCCCTTTGTTTTGCAGGCCCAGGTGGACCAGAGCGGCCGCCTGGCGGCCTGGCGGATCGGCGGCGGCATCCTGCCGTCACCCGAATCAGCAGGGCAATCTCCTCGCCCCGGCTAACTGATTTTTTCTTGGGTAATACCTTGCCAAAACCATAAGCAGGAATTACTTTTTTCCGACAATTACACCATTCTGTGGAGGAAATTCATGGCTGACGATTTGCTCGACAAGGGAGCTATTCTGCAGCGCGATAAACAACTTTTCGCCATTGCTCCTCATATCCCCGGCGGTATCATCACGGATTTCAATCTTCTGCGCAAACTGGCCGACGTCGCCGAAAAGTATAAGGTTAAGGCCATAAAGCTTACTTCTGCCCAACGGATCGCCCTGGTGGGCCTCAAACAGGAAGAACTGGATCAGATCTGGGCAGAACTGGGCATGATCCCCGGCGCGGCCATCGGTCTGTGCGTGCGCTCCGTCAAGATCTGTCCCGGCACCGATTTTTGCCGCATCGGCATGCAGGACGCGGTGGGCGTGGGCCTGAAACTGGACGGCAAATATCACGGCGTGGAATTGCCCTACAAGTTTAAGATGGGGGTGTCCGGCTGCCCCAATAACTGCTCCGAATCGTCCATCAAGGACATCGGTCTCACGGGCATGGCCAAAGGGTGGCGGGTGCTGGCGGGCGGCTATGTCTCCGGCCTGAAGCCCCGCCTGGCGGACGTGGTGGCCGCGGGTTTGAATGACGAAGAGGCCCTTACCCTGGTGGACAAAATCGTGGACTGGTACCGGGACATGGGCAAGCCCAAGCGTCTGGGCCGGGTCATCGACGAGGTGGGACTGGCCCGCTTTATGGAGGAACTGGGCCTGCCGGTGCAGGAATAGGCCAGAGCAATCGGGAGCATAGGCTTCCAGCCTGTGCAAGAACAGGCAAGATGGCTGTTCTCCCTGTTGAAGTCTTTTCAGGCGAGGCCTTGGGACAATACAGGTAGGGGCGGGTTTTAAACCCGCCCCTGCATCTCCGGCCCCCCAATGATATTTCCCAAAGTTCTCATGGGCCTATTTCAGGCCAATGTTAGCTGGATGGTTCTGGTCCTTTTTATTTTAAGCTTTTTGTCCTCAAACCCGGCGCCGCTTTACGGGAAAACCATGGATAAAGCCGAAATCCGCCAGCGCCTCCAGCAGCACCTGACCTACCTCAGCGTGGAGTTGGGCGAGCGCTGCATCTATCGCCCGCAAAATCTCAAGGCCGCGGAAAACTATGTGGCTCCGCGAGTTTGAGTCCCTGGGCTATGCTGTGCGGCGCCAGCCTTTCATCTGCCAGCGGGTGGAGGTGGCCAACGTCATCGCCGGCGATCCCGATCCCCGGGGCTATTACCTCCTGGGGGCCCACTTCGACACGGTGGCCGACACCCCCGGCGCGGATGACAACGCCAGCGGGGTGGCGGTGCTCCTGGAGGTGGCCCGCCTGACCCGGGAGGCCCCCACCCCCAAGCCCTGGGCCTTCGTGGGCTTCACCACCGAGGAACCCCCGGCCTTTTATACCCCCTACATGGGCAGCAGTGTGTATGCCAAAACTGCCCGTAAAAACCGGGAGAATCTTTTGGGCATGCTGTGCCTGGAAAGCGTCGGGTATTTCGTGCAGGAGCCGGATTCCCAGCAGATCCCCTTGACCCTCAAGTTTTTGGGGTATTCCACCACCGGCAATTATTTGGGGTTGGTGGCTAACTGGGGTTCCCGCCCCCTGATGCAAAACCTGGAGCGGGCCCTGGTTGCGGCCAGTTCTTTGCCCGTCTCCACCCTGGCGGTGCCCCTGGCCGGCTCCCTCATCCCGGAGACCCGCCTGAGCGACCACGCCAATTTCTGGGACGAGGGCTTTCCGGCGGTGATGCTCACGGACACGGCCTTCCTGCGCAATCCCAACTACCACACCCCCAGGGACACCATGGACACCCTGAACCTGGACGCCATGGTGGAACTCACCGTGGGCCTGACCCATTTTGTCAATCAAGCCGGGAAATAGTAATATTAAGGTATGGGGGTGAGGGCCCAGGTTAGGCGGTTCCTTCTCCCTTCCCTGTTATGCCGCCGTAACGGGAGCCAGGCATCTTGCCTGCGCCAACAACTATCTTGGCGACTTTGCGGCTTGGCGTGAGAACCCCGGTGTCTTTGCAACTTGGTGTGAGAACTGGTCCACCGAAGACCGAAAATATAAAACAGAAAACGGTATCCTAATGTCCAAAAAACGCTTTACCGGCAAAATACGGACGGACCCCTGGGAAGCCTTGGCCCGAGGGCCCCGGGAGGTCATGGCCTCCATCTGGCAGGAATATCTGGCTGATCTTTTGGGCGGCAGTCTGAAAAACGCCCGCCACAGCCTCTTGCGGAAGGACATAGAAAAAGCCGGGGGCTATGCCGACGCCTACCGGGACTGGAATGACCTATCCCCGGAGGAGCGGGCCGAGGCCTGGCGCCGCCTGGTGACGGCGGCCCGCTACCGCCTCGAGGCCACCCAGGAAGTGTGCCTGCGCTGCGGCGAATGCTGCCAGCGCTCCGGCCCCACCCTGCTCCTTTCAGACCTCGAGCTCCTGCAAAAAGAGGTTCTCACCTGGAACGACCTCTACACCATGCGGCCGGGTGATCTGGTGATTTCCCGGGAAGGCAGCCCTGCTCCTCTCCAGGAGGAGCGCCTCAAAATCCGGGAGGTGCCGGGCAGCCAGCAGTGCCTCTTTTTCCAGGCGGCCGCCCTGGCCTGCCGGATTTATGACCATCGGCCGGAGCAATGCCGGCGGCAAAAGTGTTGGGAGGAACCGCCGCCCCCACCGGCCCCGGAGGGTTTTCTCACCCGGGAGCACCTGTTCACCCAGGTGCCGGAACTGTGGGAACTCATCAAAACCCACCAGGAGCGGTGCAATCTCCAGCAGCTAAGAGAAAGTCTGATGGAGGTGGCCGCAGGCGGAGAAGGGTCCTCCGAGGCCATCTTCGAAGCCCTGCACTTTGACCACTATCTGAGGAAATTGCTGCAGGAAGACTGGAACTTGACGCCGCCGGTCATAGAGCTCATCCTGGGCCGGCCCGTCACCCGCTTTCTGAAGGACATGGGGTTTAGGGCCACTCTCACCCCTGAGGGCGTCTTTCGCCTGACGCCGAGGTGCGACACATGATTGCCGACCTGATCCGCCAGAACCGCAGTTGCCGCCGCTTTTACCAGGACCGGGCCGTTGCCCGGGAAACCCTTGTGGGTCTGGTCAACCTGGCCCGTCTCTCCGCCTCCGCGGCCAATTTGCAGCCGCTGAAATATGCCCTTTCCTGGGAGCCGGAAAAAAACGCCGCCATCTTCGCCTGCCTGGCCTGGGCCGGTTACCTCAAGGAGTGGCCGGGCCCCATGGAGGGGGAGCGCCCCGGGGCTTATATCGTAATTTTAGGGGACAAGGACATCACCCCTAATTTCGGCTGCGACCACGGCATCGCCGCCCAGAGCATCCTCCTGGGCGCCCGGGAACAAGGCCTGGGGGGCTGCATGCTGGGCTCCATTAACCGGGACCAGTTGCGCCGGGTCTTGGCCCTCCCCGAACGCTATGACATCCTCCTGGCCATCGCCCTGGGCGCCCCCAAGGAAGAAATAGTGCTGACCGAGGTGGCCCCCGACGGCGACATCAAGTACTGGCGGGACGATAGGGGCGTGCACCATGTGCCCAAACGGCGTATAGAGGATATCTTGGCCTGAAAAGGATAAGATTAAGAATTATAATTCCAACCATTCTTCTCGAGATATTCGTCCCAAAGATTCTTGATGCTAATATTATCTTCTGTGTACCAATAAACAGGGCCGCTAACTGAATTTGGTTTATATCCTCCCTTTTCTTCAAACAACTTTAAAGCCAAATTACTCATCGAATTGGTTATCTCATCCCTGAGCAAGGCCCCCTGATGAATTGTTGCCTCGGAATCGGGGAATTTAACTCGTTGATAATTTCGCAAATGGAGGATTTGGCCCTCCTTAAGCACTCCAGCATTTACCAGTTCATTTAAATCTGCCTTGGGTTTTCTTCGGTCTGCAACTTTCCGGGGCACCCTTTGTGGCGGGGATTTAATTAGAAGGGTGTTGGCACGTCGTCAAACCCTAAAAGCCGGCGAATTACGTCGTTTGGGGTTTTGTCTTCAAAAGGAATTGCTTTGTCTTTGAGAGCCGCATAGACCTCCTCATCAATCTCAATTTTCATCCTTTTTCCCTCCTTATAAAGTTTAAGAATAAGATATGAATTATTCTTAACTTTGTCAAGAGAAAATTGAGAATAAGAAATGGATGAGTAAGCTCTGGGCAAAAATTGGCGGGCACGGAGGCCCGCCCCATCACGGTTGGTTTCATTTGAAAGAGGAAATGGTTGGCGCGGTAGGACGGGCTTCCAGCCCGTCCAGGCACGGGCAGGATGCCCGTGCTACCAAAGACCAAAAGGTTCGAGTTTCGAGTTGTTGGTTTTTAGTTTGGAGAATGAGCCAGGGCGGGAAAGCGAAGCGACTCCCGCCTTCAGGTTCTGCTATCACAGGTGAAGACACCTGTGCCACCGGCCTTTCCTGGTTCTGATACCATTTTGCAGTCAAAAGACAATTAACCTTCGGGGCACGGCTTGCCGTGCCCCGAAGGCTTAGCCTCGCGGCTACATCCTGCCAGGCTCAAAGGGCCGGAGCCCGACAGCAGGAAGGTGGAGGCCAGGGCATTGGCGCCGCCTGAAAGTTGGGGCCCCATGTCCTGGCCCATCGGCCTCTCAAGGTTTAGAAATCGGTTATGGCGCGCTATCCAGCGCCCTCCAGGTTTTTGGTCCGACAATCCCGTCAGGGTCAAGGCCATGAGCGCTTTGGAAGGCGCGCACCGCGGCCTCGGTTTTTGGTCCAAAGATGCCGTCTGCACCAGCTCCGACCTTGGCCTGCACCTTCTTCACTAACTCGCCGCTTGAGGACAGACCGAGGATGGGCCGGTCATCCGTTTCTGCGCCCGCCGGCGTGGTCAGGTTGTCGACCTTCACCCCGCTGACTCCTATGATATTACCGGCCATAACCACGGCTTTCTGCATGGCCTCGACGCTTTCGGCGACGCCGCTCAGGGTTACCACACCGTCCCGGAAATTGACCCCCAGGTCCTTGATGCCAGGGTTTTGTGCCGCCAGGTAGTCTTTGATCTTGGCGGACGCCTCGTCTACATGGCCAAAAATCTTCTCCCCGATGTCTTTGACAAACTCAGTCAGTCCCATGTTATGCTTCTCCTTTTTTTGTGATATTGTGATAGGTAAAGTACAAGACCGCTTTTTTCAGTCTCGCACTCCTTACCCTACATAATGCCGAGAGCCCGCAGGATTATAATTAACAGCACTGCGCCAGCCACTCCCACAGCCAGCCGGGCTGGGGCGCCGTAGGCCTCCAGGCCGATGGCCCCGGCTAAAAAATGACCCAGACCCGAGCCCACGATGCCGACAATGATGTTGCCCAAAATGCCCATTTGTGAGTCCACCTTCATGATCAGGCCGGCCACCCAGCCGATGATCCCACCAATAATGATGGCCATAATCAATCCCATAACCTCACCTCCTTTTTTTAATAGTTTTGTAAGAGAGCGACATTGTTCTTCGGATACTCGTCGCCATCACCTGGGATAAGTGAAGATCATCTACTTGACGACCGTCTGGTGCACTCAAGGAACTGGACTTTTTTCACCAGCAACTGCAAACCCGCCAGCAAGGCCACAATAATCATTTGATATAAGGGAACTGCCAGAAAGGCCAACCCGCCTTGGGGATCGGGGCGCAGCCAAATAGCGTCCACATAGGCCGCCATCCCGCCCAGAGAAATAATCAAGGCGCCGATAAAGACAAAAATTTCTTTGGTTGCGAAACGAACCGCACTTTTGGCCATGATGACAAGCAGCAGGTAAGGGAGGGTGACCCATACAGCCAGCAGAAGCAGACGGGCATATCCCCAGAAGTCCTGATAGGCATAATTATCTCCCCAGGGCCTGGCCGCATGGACCATTAGGGCCAGGGTGCTTAAGGCCGCCACTGTGGCCAGGAGACGGGTTGCGGTATAATACATCATCAGACTCTTACTCCGGCCCGCTGAGTTCCGGGAGCTGTCCGTCAGGCCCTGAAGCTTCCCCGAAGCTGCTTACCGGGGCTTGCCGATGGGCAGTTTGTCGCTCTTGAAAGAGAGTTTCCCCAGGATGAGGTCGGCGTTGGCGAGGAACTCTTTGTCCATGCCAGCCGGATAATTCAGGATGACCTGCACGGCTTGGCCGCTCGCCTCACCTAACAAGATTTTCCCTACCATCTCCTTGTTGTTGAGGTCGGAAAAGCTGATGACTTTTCTGACCCAGGCAGAGGGGAACTTACCGATGTCTGCGGTTTCGCCTTCCTTTTTCCAGCCATTGTTTTCTAGAAGCCCTTTGGGACCGGTGACAAAAAGTTCTTGGTCTGCCGCCGTCGCTGCTCCCCTGGGAAGAAAAATGTGAACCTTGGCCTTGTCCAGGGCATTCCCCCGTGGCTTGAAGGTGAAAATAAAGCCGCTGCCTTCGCCGCTGCCGGTCCCCTGCACCTGCATGGTGCCGGGGTACTCGGTCCTGATGGGCATGTTGGGTTCATCGTAGATGTGGTTCTTTTGCCCTCCCTTGGCGATTTCCCCCTTATCTTGCTCTTTGGCATGAGGTTCCTGCCCCGGCCCCGCAGCCGTGCCATCGGTCACTTTGACGGTGAGGGTGTATTTCGCCGACTCGTTGCGCCTGGCGGCGGCGGGGATTAAGTAAACGCGGATCCGGTAATCGCCGCTCTCCGGCAGCTTGCCCTCGAAGTGCGCTCCCCCCACCTGCCCGATGAAGATGGCTTCGTCGCTGCCCGGCGGCAGGACGTTGAAATAAGCCATGGGGTTGCTTGTCTTGAGATTCACGGTCATGGTCTGCCCCGCCCGGGCGCGCAGGACATAGTCGATGGTCTCCCTACCCTTAATACGGCCATGGATAGTGGCCTGGGAGGCGCCTTTCTTGAAATGCACCGGCACTTTGCGGATACCTTCGGCGGCATGAAGGTTCAGCGCCAGCAAGGCAATCCAGGCGGCGGTCACCAGCCCAATAACCAAGCGATTCTTTGTCAAGCGAATCTCCTCATTTAACCAGTAGTGATATGGTGGAAATCTTAAAAAGCCTTCGTTCCCTGTACCTGTTGATCTTTCGGTGAGGGTGGAGGCGTAGACCCTCCTTGATGGAGACTGTCAGGACCTTTGCCGCGCCAGGAGGGGCAGGTTCCCTGCCAGGACAATGGCCAGAGCCAGGATGAAAGCGGTCAACGATAAGGTCTGCCAATTTCTTCCCAATGAATCATCCCGTTATGTTCCACCGTTAAATCGCAATCTCTCCAGTACGTTAATCATTCTTATCTTTCGCGCAACCCTCCCCTGGATTATTATGCCAAAGGGAGGGCATGGGAAAAAACCAGGGGCCTTTGGATATATCATCCCAAACTTGCTGGGGAGTTTGTTAAAAAACCTCGGTTCCCTTCACCTGCTGATTTTTGGGCAGTGGCGGTTGCGTGGATGGGTTCAGGGGGTATTTGCTGCCTGCCGGCGGGGCTTCTTTTTTTTGGACCTTCTGACTGTGAAATAAATGCTAACTCTTCCTATAAACTTATCAAGCCACTGTAAATTCTACATATTCATTTATGAGCGACACATTAAACCCCTCATCGAGGGCGCCAGCCTGTAAGGGTTCGGGGACCCTCACCCTATGTCAACTAGCCTCGGTTCTGATATCCAAACCGAACCTCAATATTTTCCCATCTCAGCGATAACTTGCTCATCTGGCAGGCTAGTCGCCATCGGTCGAATGAAAAAGGCAGGGCTAGGGGGAAGGTTGTCTGCCTCTGCCTAAACCTCCTCTATCCATCCAATACCAAAAGGACAGAGTCGAGGGGGAGCAGAGAGGAGGGCAGGCAGCTGGGCTCCCAGATCGCCCTTTTGTGGTTTATTTCGTGGCGAGCACGTATTCGCCGCACCAATCTGAGGCTTTTGTATAAGGCCAGTTTGTCTTTTCCCGGGGCAGGTCTGTGCTCTCTGCCCGGGGGGCATGGCGGTGACAACCGCCATATTCGCCCTTCCCCGGCAGAGGTGCCTCCCAATATTGACAATATTCACACTGCCCAAAGGGGCCCATAGTTCTTCCTCCTTTTAAAAAAAGACCATTGAGAGGAGATGGTAATCCAGATAAAGACCAATGCCCTTGGCTACCTTCATGGTCCACCTCCTGAGAATGGTGATTCAGCTTGATGCTGATAGACAGAGGATATCACAATTTTCTCAGGAAATTCGATAAGTTTCTGTCATGGCAAGTTATAGGAAATGGGGAGGGTGAAAGAATTTGAGAAATCGGCAGGTTCACTTTAATGAAATGTATTTTCTCCCATTTGCTATGGATTTTTTTACTTTCATGGAATACTATTAAAATTGGTTTTATTGGAAACTTACAGCACTGGCTGGGAACCTTAGATGTTCGAGCTGGCAAGACTAGTTGGGACACCTCGAAGAGAGATCATCCTCCAAACTCGTGTAGGTCACTCTGTACCGAACAGCCAATCCTGTGAGCCTGATGAAAAAACTAAGACTCTTTATGATCTCTTTCGGAAACAGCATCCTTTTTGGAAACCCCGAAAGGCTGCTTGCGGAATCTACAATTGTGCTGGATTGGCATGGGCTAACCGTCGTACGTCAATCTATGACGAAAATGCATATTCTAAAATTATAAAAGATGATGGTTATCGTCCGATAGCGACTGAAGAGCAATTACAGCCCGGTGATATTGTCATTTACCTTCGCCCAACTATAGACAACTTACGTAACACTCTCCATGTTGGAATAGTTCTGATTTCGGATGAAATAGGTGAAATCAAAATACATTGGGTCCTCAGTAAGTGGAGTGACCAATATGGCGAAGACATTCATAAAATTAGAGATATCCCATCCTATTTTGGAGAATATCTAGTCGAACTCTGGACTGATAAAACGGAAGGAGATTAATCTATGGTCTTGACTAAACTTGACTCAGAAGACATTGCCCATCTTGTCTTCTCCATCGCTACGCCAAATGCACTTTGCAACATCCTACGGACTCACAAAGATGTTGAAGTTGTTCGACGATATCTCTTTGATAATGCAGATGACGCACGACAATTCATTGAGGAGTATGTCCGCGAGCGACTAATCGATCTCAATCCGAAGACTCATTTCCAACACGAGCCGGCATTCTGTGCTTTAGCGGTTGCTCTCGAAACTCTGCCCATGCCTGCAAGTGAGAATTTTTTATCAGAGCTCGCAGCTCTTAAGATTGCTGAGATGCCTATGAGTCCTCGAGTGGCTGCGCTATGTTTAGAACGTCGTCAGAAGCTCTTGATATCCAACACAATATCGCAATTCAATGTTAGGCCAATATCAAATGGCGATGTGTCTTTGCAAAGGCGGCCCTCATGGGTTCTATCAGGTTCAACTGACCTGGATAAGCGTCCGAGGCTTCAAACAGGAATTACCTACCAAGATACTCTTCAGGATGCGGCTTAACTATGGCACATATGGAATTTTTCATCGTTTCCGAAGAGGTGAGTGTCGATCAGCAAACCAATCGGTTGAGCCTGTTCAATGTTATTGAACAAATAACGGCCGCTGATTTTCCTTTGATGCTGTTGTCTGGTGCAGCCGTCAGCCTTTGGGTGGCGGAACAAGGTGATGACCAACTCGACTTTCAATGTACTCTGCGAATCATTGCCCCAGGTAGTGAGCATCGCGACTTCCCAAGCAACTTCACATTTCAATCTCGCAGACATCGTGTGATTCATAGAATTCATGGAGTTCCAATAAATGAGCCAGGTTTGCTAAGGTTTGAGATATTGTTGAACGGACAATATCAAGCAAGTCATGAAGTTGATGTTGTAAGGATTGACCTTGCTAACTTGATACCTCCCGTGCAGCATCAGAATTAGGTAATACCTGCTCTAAAACAAAATTTTTGAAAATCCGATTTAAGTTAAATCTATCTAGATCATATAATTGGACTTTTCAACCTGAAGATTTCTAACTCCCCGTAGCGTGGTATTTTCGGTTCTTTAACCCCCTATTCCCAAGAGGTAGGAATAGGCTGCCGGTCCCTGCATAATTAGTTCACGCCACCTCTCAGTACCCCGCCCCTAGCCCAAATACACCAGCAAGCGCTGCCACAGTAGCTCCCGACCCTCGTTGTTGGCGGCGGAAAACCACAAAAACTGGTCCGCCGTCACCTGGAAGGGCGCCAGAACCTTGACGATCTCTTTCAGGCGCGCCCCCCGCTCCCCCTTCTTCACCTTATCCGCCTTGGTGAGCACCGGAATCACCGGGCGGCCCCAGGACGTGAGTTTCTCCCATAAAAAAAGCTCCTCCGCGGCGGGAGTGCGCCGGGGGTCCTGGAGAAAAACCAGGGCCCGCAGCGTCGGACGCTTCTCCAGATAAGCCATGATGAGCTCGCCCCAGCGGGCCTTAGCCTCCCGGGACACCTGGGCATAGCCGTATCCCGGCAGGTCCACGAAATACCACTTGTCGTTTATCAGAAAAAAATTCAAAGCCTGGGTGCAGCCGGGCCGGGAACTGGTGCGCACCAGCTTTTTCCGGGCCAAAAGCGTATTGATCAGGCTTGACTTGCCCACATTGGAGCGCCCCAAAAAGGCCACTTCCGGAAGATCTGCCGGCGGCAGTTGCCCCTGGTGATGGACGCTGATTGTCATCTCGGCGCTGATGATTTTGGGAATGGCCATGGTTCTGCTGATCGTTATGGCGAGTCGGCCCAGGCGGCGAATCGCCCCAGAGGTTTTTACAAACTGTAGCCCCAGGCTCATAGCAACGCAAGTTAAAGCCGCGTCTAACCGAGCCCTTCGTTGTCCAAGCCAATGGCCAAACGCATGAACATGGAGTGCCGTCGGTCCTCGGCGGTGCACTCGTACCGGCGAGGATGCCGGCGCTCCATAATGCCTTGCACTAATCCAATTTCAAAACAATCGCCTTTATTACGAAAAAACTTTGGTGGCACAGGTGTCCTCACCTGTGCTTCCTTATCCTTTCGGACTTATTTTGATAGTGGGCAGTGCCCACCCTACACTTTGAACTTTAAACCTTGAACTTTCAACTCTGTCCCGGTTGACGAGCCCGGCAATTCCGGTTATGCATAATAGATGGACGACAACCGGCACGGCCTGTGGCTGGCCCATGGCCTGTGGTTTCACTTCTGGCTGATCATTCTCACCCTTCTTACCGGGGTCATGGTCATCCTGTTTACCCTGTTTGAACGCCGGGGCACCCTCGGCAACAGACTCGGGGTCCTGTGGGCTAAAATCCTCCTTAAAATCGCTCACGTTCCGGTCCTCGTGGAGGGTCTCGAGCACCTGGCGCCAGGGCAAGCCTACGTCTATGCCGCCAACCATCGGAGCCAATTCGACATTTTCGTGCTCAAGGCCATTATCCCCGGTGAGTTCGGCTGGGTGGCGAAAAAGTCCCTCTTCCAAATTCCCATTTTCGGCCATGCCTTGGCCATTCTGGGCAACATTTCCATTGACCGGGAAAACCTGAAGGAAGCCATCAAAAGCCTCAATCAGGCGGCGGCCCTGGTCCAGGGAGGCCTCTCTCTGATCATCTTTCCCGAGGGCACCCGGGCCACCTCCCGGGAGCTGCTCCCCTTTAAAAAAGGGGTGTTTATCATGGCCAGCAAGGCCGGGCAGCCCATCGTGCCCATCGCCATCAACGGCACCCTGGCCATTCAGCCCCGGGGCACCATTTCTGTGCGGCCTGGGCCCATACAGGTGATCTTCTGCCCCCCCGTCTACCCCCAGGATTTCCAGAGACGCCCCCAAGAAAAGCTTATGGACGCGGTTTATCAGGCCATCGCCGACCATTTTGATCCCGACTATCCCTATGGACCCTGCAACCACCCCGGCTGATTGGGTCGATGTCACCTTTCTGGGGGGCGTGGGCGAAATCGGCCTCAACTCCCTGGTCCTGGAAACCGCGGACACTCTGGTGCTGGTGGACGCGGGCCTCATGTTCCCCGAAGACCACATGCTGGGGATCGACATTGTCATCCCGGATTTTTCCTATCTGCTGGAGCGCCGGGACAAAGCCGCAGCCCTTATTCTCACCCACGGCCACGAGGACCACATCGGCGCCGTCCCCTTTCTCCTCAGGGAAATGCCCCTGCCGGTGTTGGGCACCGCCTTCACCCTGGCCCTGCTCAAGGAAAAATTACGGGAGCACAATCTCCTGGACCAGGCGGACTTGCGGGAAATCAAGCCCCGCCAGACCGTGACCCTGGGCTCCCTGACCTTTGAGTTCATCAGCGTTTCCCATTCCATTGTGGATGGCGTGGGTTTTGCCGTCAAAACCCCTCAAGGCGTTCTGGTCCACTCCGGGGACTTCAAGGTGGACCAGACGCCGGTAATCGGTCCGGCCACCGATCTGAACCGCTTCGCCGCCTGGGGAGAGGTCGGGGTCCTGGCCCTGCTCTCCGATTCCACCAACGCCGAGCGCCCGGGCTTCACCCTGAGCGAGCGCCAGATCAGCCACACCCTGGAAGACCTTATCCAGAATGCTCCGGGCCGGGTCATTGTCGCGGTTTTTGCCTCCCACATCAGCCGCCTGCAGCAGATCGTCAGCCTGGCCGCCAAATACGGCCGCCGGGTGCTGTTCAACGGCAAGTCCATGGTGGTAAACTCCCGCATCGCCAAGGAACTGGGGTACCTCACCGTGGAGCCGGATTTGGAAATCACCGTGGGGGACCTGGAGCGCCTGCCGCCCCATCAGACCATTATCGTCACCACCGGCAGCCAGGGGGAGCCCTTGAGCGCCCTGGCCCGCATAGCGCTCGAGGCCCATAAGCACGTGCGCATCCGCAAGGGGGACCTGGTGATCCTGTCCTCCAAGTTCATTCCCGGCAACGAGCGGGCCATATCCACGGTGATCAACAATCTCTGCCGTTTGGGCGCGGAGGTGGTCTACGAGCAGGTGGCCGCCATCCACGTGTCGGGCCACGCCTGCCAGGAGGAACTGAAGCTCCTCCTCAATCTCACCCGGCCCCGGTATTTCATTCCCATTCACGGGGAGATGCGCCACCTTATCGGCCACGCCAAGCTGGCCCGCTCCCTGGGCTTGCCCGACACCGAGGTTATTCTGGCCGCGGACGGCGACCAGGTGCGCTTCGATGTAGAAGGCGGCCGCCTCGCGGATCGGGTGGAGGTGGGGCGGGTCTTCGTGGACGGCAAAGGGGTGGGGGATGTTTCCCGCATCGTGCTCCGGGACCGCCGCCACCTGGCCAGCGACGGCCTGGTCATCGCCACCGTGGCCGTGGACCCCATGGCCCGGAAAATGGTCACCGAACCGGATCTGGTGACCCGGGGCTTTGTCCTGGAAGAAGAGCACGAACACCTTCTGGCCCAGGCCCGGCGGATCTTCGCGGAGATCGTTACCCGGAGCCTCACCGAACCCACCCAGGATTGGCTGGAGATTCAGGCTCAGGTAGGCAAGGCCCTGCGCAAGCTCTTCTTCAAGGCCCTGGAGCGCCGTCCCATGATCCTGCCGTTGATTCTGACCCTTTAATGAAGGTGCCTCAAGGCCCTTGCTCAGGAAACAAACTGTAAAAGGAACCCCTGAACCTTCTTATAGAAATTGCCAAACATAAGTTCTTTTTGTAGGTGCGGCGCATGCGTCGCCCACAGATTAATCGGAAAAAACTTTTGGCAATTACTATAAAATGTAGCCGCGAGGCTTCAGAAAATATAGGGCGGGCATCCCCGCCCGCCGTCTTGGTGGACGAAGCGCAGCCAGCCTCATTATTTAACCTTGAACTTTTTCGGTATCCAACCCGAAAGGTTAATATTGTGTGGGCCCTGCCTGTCAAATAGATAAATGGTGAGCCCACTTTTTGCAGCCTGATGTAGGGCGGGCACTGCCCGCCGCATACATGGCGGGTGAAGCCCGCTCTGTATCGGTTTTCCAAAAACAGCAAGCAGCGCCAGTCTCACCCACAGGAGAGATAGTTACATGCCCCCCAAACGAAAGCTTCTGGTAATCATCCCCAGCATATTGATTTTTTTGCTTATTCTGGCTGGATCCGCGTTTTTCGGCCTGGAATACTATGTCACCACCGCCCTCAAAAAAGAAATCGACAATCACATCCAGGATATCCGTGAGCATGTCCGGGTGGAATACGACAGCATCGGGGTGAACTGGCTGTCCTTCACCGTCAATATGAAGAAGGTTAAATTATCGAAACCCCCCTTTCCAGGCCTGATCACCATTGACAAAGTCAGGGTCAGGGATTTTACCACCATCGGGGTCAACTGGATACCCACCAAGATTATATTAGACGATATCGCCTTAGCCAATGAAGATGCTAAGATCGGCATTCAGCGTCTTGCCACCTCCTTCACTCTTAAAAGAACACCTAGCGAAGAAGAGATCGAAAAAGACTGGAAGATAATTCTGGATAATCTTTTATCCGGAGAGATCAAATTAAACAACATTAATCTTGGTAATAATGAAGGTAAAATAACTATCGGCAATATCAAGACTGACTTTTCCGTTGATAAAAGTGAGCAAAGAAATCTTAATCTGAACCTCGATAACGTTAAATTTCAGAAAGATGATTTGCAATTCAACTCTGGCGATTTCCAACTGGCCGCCTCTCTCACCCGCGATAACGTGCTGACTCGGGTTACCAAGAAACTTAAGGATTTTTCTTTTCAATTTCCCCCTGGTCTGGCCAAAACGAATCTCTTCCTCCAACAACTGGCTGCGCTGGGCTATGACCGGCTGAATCTCAATCTTGATCTGGATTACCATTACCAGCCTGATACGAAAAACCTGAACCTTATGTGGAACGGCGCCGCCGCGGACATGGGGCGTCTGCAATTTGATGTACATCTGACTGATTATACGAGCCCCCCTCTGCCGGTGGACGGCAGCCTGGCCAACCTCCTGAATTTTCTGGAGCAACTGCAAACCCCGGCCCGGAAAGCCAGTCTCCAGGGTTTCACCGCTCTGTACCAGGATTCCGGCCTGGCGCCCCGCATCATCAAGGCGGAGGCCCGGGCCCAGGGACAGAGCCCCGAGGATTTTGCCCAAAACCTGGTGAGCTCCATCAACGGCTACCTGTTTCTCATGCCGCTGCCGGCCGCGCTTAAAGAGCAGGTCTACGCGGTAAACCGGTTCCTTCTGAACCCCCGGGAAATTCAATTGGCCATTACCTGCAAGAAACCGGTGCGCCTGAAAAACTTGCAGGAGGGCTCCCTTTCCGGGCTCCTTGATCTTTTGGGGAACACCGACATAAAGATCACCTCTAAGTAATTTTCTTAGTGGTCAAATTCACAAATACGGTCAGGTATTGATAATGGCTTGGAGGCAATAAGGGTATTCCTCCTCACCCGAACCCTCTCCCCCATTGGGCATAAGCGCTAATCTAAACAATTTTGTCATTCTGGACAAAGCGCCGCATAGTGAAGAATCTCGATTCTGCGCATAAAATCAGGAGATTCTTCGCTGCGCTCAGAATGACAGGCTCCTTATGTTAACGCCTCTCCCCTGACCTGCCGCCCTTTTGGGCTCCTTCCTGGGGCGACGCCTGCTCACCAAAGTAACCATGCGCCTTATCCAGATTACCTTAGGCGCTCTTCTACTCCTGGTGGCCCTGGGCCTGGGCAGTGGCCTTATTTGAGGTTCTGCCAATAGTCTCTTTTGAGGGAGTGCCTGCGAACCACTGCCGCTGTAAATATGGGAGGACCGCCGGTGATTTCCTCCTTCAAAATCACCTCCGCGCTCACATGGATTGATTGATCTGTAGGGGCTCGATTTATCGAGCCCTTCGAGGGCGCAATAAATTGCGCCCCTACGTTGGGGTATGAGCGTCGGGGTAGAAGTTCACCAGTGGGTGCATCCATGAGCCCTTCTTTTCCAAAATCTAATTTGACAAGCAGGAGAGCTTTCTTATCTTAAACAAGCATGGATAAACTTGCCCTCGGCTAACTTTGGTCTTTTCTTCCGGACCTCGCCGAAATATCATGGGCTTATAATAACGCCGCAGGAAATAACTTATGACTGCTCTGATTCCCGGCAACCTGTACACCACCGCCATGGGGATTTTGCCCCACGACCAGGTGGAGCCGGCCCTGAAGCTGGCCCTCTCCGTGGACATCCCTTTCTGGCCCCAGCTCCCCCACCTCAACTATTACGAGGACATGTACGTCCAGGCCGCGGAGCATTTTCCCGGCATTGTCCTGCTTCCGGAAAAAAACAGCCTGCGCTTCGACACCAATAAGTTTGTCGAAGAGCTGCCCGAGCTCCTGGACCGCTGGGCCGAACTTGATTATTTCGACATTTCCCCCTCTTATTCCGCGGTGTACCACCGCTTTCTTGAGCTTGACCTGAGCCATTTTGTGGCCATCCGGGGCCAGATGGAGGGTCCGGTTAGTTTCGGCCTCAAGGTCCTGGACGAAAACGACAAGCCCATTGTCTTTAACGACGAAGTGCGTCCCCTGCTTATGGATTTTTTGGCCCGGCGGGTCCAGGCCCAGCTTACCCGCCTTAAGGAAAAACACCCCAAGGCCTTCATGTTCGTGGACGAGCCCGGCCTCCAGTTCGTCTTCAGTTCAATGTCGGGGTACACCGACATCACCGCCAAGGAGGACATGGACCGCTTTTTCTCCCAGATCGACCGCCCAAGGGGAGTCCACCTCTGCGGCAACCCCGACTGGGAGTTTCTCCTGAACCGGGACATTGACATTCTCTCCATGGACACCTTCACCAACGGGGAAATCCTCAAGGCCTACGGCAAGCATTTCAAGCGCTTTCTCGAACGTGGCGGGGTCATCGGCTGGGGCATTGTCCCCACCTGGTACGAAGCCGTGGGGGATGCCAACATCGAACAACTGACCGAGTACCAGGAGGGTCTCTGGGATGTTCTCATCCAGGAGGGCGTGGACCGGGACCTGCTTTTTGCCCAGAGCCTCCTCACCCCGGCCCGCTGCTGCCTGGTGAACCCGGACCGCTATAAGACCGTGACCCTGGCCTATGCCTGGCTCCGGGAAATGTCCCACCGCCTGCGGGAGAAGTACCGGCTGATTTAGGCGGAAAGTTTTTTGGGGTGGGGCCAGGGGTCCACCGACCCCTGGCCTCCTCCCTCAAATTGACCTCTCAGAGTAAAACCATGCCTTCTCAAGAGACCCCGGCCATCATCCTGACGGTCAAGGACTACGGCGAAGCCGACCGCCTGGTGACCTTCCTCACCCCGGCCCGGGGCCGGCTTACCGGGGTGGCCAAGCACGCCCGCAAAAGCAAGAAACGCTTTGCCCATTGTCTGGAGCCCCTGAGCCGGGTCAGCCTGTTTTTGTCGGATAGGGCCAAAGGCGACCTGGAATTTCTGGAAAAGGGCGAGGCGGTGCGTTCTTTTCTGGCTTTGCGCCGGGACCTGCCCCGACTGGGGGCCGGAGCCCTGCTGGCGGAACTCGCGGGCGACCTGGCCAGCCCTCCGGAGGCCACCGCCGGGGTGTTCACCACCCTGGAAACCGCGCTCACCCTCCTGGATGAGGGGGCGCCGCCGGATTCCATTTTGCCGGTCTTTTTGTTGCGCCTGCTCAAGCTGGGGGGCTATGGCCTCAGCCTCCACCTCTGCCGGACTTGCGGTCAGGAGCCCCAGCCGCCCCTCCTGGTGAGCCTCCCCCAGGGAGGGGTGTTCTGCGGGGCCTGCGCCAGGGGCGCGCCGGGGCCCCAGATTTCCCTCAATCCCGGCGTCTGGAAGCTGCTGCGCCTGGCCCAGGAACTCCCTCCGGAAAAACTGGGCCGCCTGCGCTTTCCCCCCGGCCAGCAGGGTCAGGGGCTGGGCCTGTTGCGCCGTTTCCTGCGCCACCATCTGGGGCGAGATCTGAGGGCCTGGGCGTTCTGGGACAAGGTGTCTGCCCCGGCAAAGAAGGAGGCCCAGGGTTCCGGACGGTGAATAAACCCGGTGGCACAGGTGTCCTCACCTGTGCATTTACCTGTTTTGGACATCGACTTTTCATGGTGGATAGAACACATCCCACACATTTTTTCCCAGAGGTCTCAGCCCTGAATCTAGATATTTGAACCTTGACAACCCTGCATAGGTATCCCACATGACCTGGTCTTTTCCCGTGAAACCTGAAACCGTGGCCATCGTCTCCGTTTTTCTGGCCCTTCTTCTCCTGGAAACCCTGAGGCCTCTGCGCCGCTCCAAGCGGGCCAAGAGTCCCCGGTTTCTGGTGAACCTCCTCATCACCGGACTTTCCTTCGGCGTGGGCACCATGGTCATGCGCCCCCTGGCTCTCTTCGGAGTGGCGGCATATGCGGAAACCCACCATCTAGGCCTCCTGCCCTGGTCCGGCCTGCCCTTCTGGGTCCAGTTCGCCCTGGGGTTTTTGTGGATGGATTTCACCTTCTACTGGTGGCACCGCATCAACCACGTCTATCCGCTTTTATGGCGCTTTCACAATGTCCATCACATAGATCCGGACATGGACGTGTCCACGGCCTTCCGCTTCCACTTCGCTGAGACTTTCTACTCCACGGCCTTCCGGGTCCTGCAGGTGGGGGTGGCGGGGATTGTCCCCTTCACTTATCTGCTCTATGAGCTTATTTTCAACATTTGCACCATGTTCCACCACAGCAACTTGCGCCTCCCCTTTACCCTGGAGCGCTGGCTCAACAAAATCATGGTCACCCCCCGGATGCACAGCCTTCACCACTCCGCGGTGGGACCCGAAACCAACTCCAATTATTCCGTGGTCTTTCGCTGGTGGGACTTCCTGCACAAAACCCTGCGTCTGAATGTGTTGCAAAAAGAGGTGGTTATCGGGGTGCCGGGCTATCTTCTGCCTCAGGACAACTCCGTCCTCCACCTTATCACCATGCCCTTTGCCCGGCAGCGCCCCTATTGGCGTTGGCCCAGCGGCAAGTCCTCCATCCGTAAGACAGGCGAGGTGGCGGACCCCACCATCATGGTGGCCTAACTGGCAGGTGGTTGAGGTTTTTCAAGTGGGGGGAGGGGTGTGGGAGGGTAAGGGCCTTCGGCCCTTAGCCCCCCCCTGATAAAATACGATTATGTCTTTTGCTGAGCAAAGGACATAATCGAATAGAGAAATTTTCAACAAGGAGGATCCCATGAGACTCAAAGGCAAACGCATCGCCCTGCTGGTGGAAAACCTCTATCAGGACCAGGAGGTCTGGTATCCCTATTTTCGCCTTAAAGAAGAGGGCGCCGAGGTGGTGGTGGTGGGCACCGGCAGCGCCAAAGCCTACACCAGCAAATTCGGCTACCCCATCGACGCGGACAAGTCGGCTTCGGAAGTGTCCGCGGCGGACTTTGACGGGGTCATCATTCCCGGCGGGTATGCCCCGGACATCATGCGGCGCTATCCTGACATGGTGAAACTGGTGCGGGACGCGGTTATGGCCGGCAAGGTGGTGGCCTCCATCTGCCATGGCGGCTGGATGCTGGCCTCTGCCAAAATCCTGCAAGGAAGGACCGTCACCTCCTTTTTCGCCATCAAGGATGATCTGGAGCACGCCGGCGCCAAATTCGTGGACATGGAGGTGGCCGTGGACAAAAATCTCATCACGTCACGCAAGCCGGATGACCTGCCGGCTTTTCTCCGGGCCATTATCGGGGCGCTGGCGAAGTAGGCGATTTTTTTGGGTTCTACTGCCTTCCACCTCCCTTGACCCCCCACCCCTGTCCCATGACCTGTCACGGGACAGGGTCAGGGGCTTAGGATGATCGTCCTTTTATATTATGTAATTATATCAATTGTTTATAGTTTTTGCCCCTATTGGCAGGCAGTTTGCAAGTAGTTGAAATAAAATCATAAATTTACATCACTGCCCAGATCGGCCCCAGGAAGTTATGACAAACACACTAACTGAACTGGTAATAATCGAGCTCTATCAGGATAATCCTGACTGCAATGGTAGGCAATTTCTTAGGAGATAACCTGATGACACCCGGTTCTCAAAACGCTTCCGCCGATCCCTCGAGCGGCCAACCTCAGCCAGGCGTGTCCTGGCATTGGCTCACCCGTTGGCGCTTTCCCCCTGAACCTGAACTGGAGACCCTGAACCGGGCCTTGGTGGCCGGATTGATGCTGGAAGCCATGCTGGAAAATCCCCGCCTGGCCGAAGAGCCTGGAGCCAAGGGGCAGCGCCTCAAAGCCTGCCTCCGGACCACCCTGGCCTCCCATCTGGCGGGGCGCATGCCCCTGGCCTCCTTCCAGAGCCTGGCCCAGGGCCTGGATCATTGGTTTGAGGTCATGTACCCCCTGCTGAGCCACGCCGGTTTGGCCGGCCTTCACCCCTCTCCAGCCCGCCCGCCGACTGCCGTGGAAACCTGTTTAATTCGGGAGGATCTTTTGAGCGAGTGCCTGGAAAAAACCCCTGGCCTCCTCCCCCGGCGCCGCCACCGGAAGTTCGACCGGGAAAAACTGCAACATTTTCTGGAAACCACCGGCGGCCAGTGGTTTCGTCTCCGGGATTTTGAAGAGCACTTCCACATGGACCGCAAGACCGCCTGGGAGTACGTGCAAAAACTTCTGCAGGCAGGTATTTTGGTGCACAACCAGGGACAATCCAGTGCGGTGCGCTATCAAGCGGCGCCCCGTTTTCTCAAGGCTGCATGGCCATCCCCTGCTAAAAACTCCCCCAATCCTGCGGTTAGCAGCCCCCCCCTCTGCCTTTAGGCGCGCCTCCGGGGGCGCCTTCCTTTTGCAGGCGGGAACTGGCTGAAGTTTCACCGCGCGCCCCAGCATCTATTTGAACGCACCTTAACCTGAACCATGGGCATTGGCCTCGATCGCCCCCACAGCCCTGCCCTCCCCTGGCTTAGCCGCCAACCAACAATGTCGTTGACCCCGGCTGTCCATCCGTGATAATATTCACGAATTATATTTTTTAAAGGAAGTCGCTTTTCCCATGATCCGAGACCAGTATTTCGAAACCCTGCCCCGGGAAGAGCTGGAAGCCTTGCAGTTGCGCCGGCTTCAGGCCGTAGTGGAGCGGGTCTACCACTTGGTTCCCTTCTACCGCGAGCGCCTGGAAAAGGCCGGCTGCAAGCCCGAGTACCTCCGCACCCTGGCAGATTTTGAGCACCTCCCGTTTACCACCAAGCAGGACATCAGGGACAATTACCCCTTCGGCCTGTTCGCCGCCCCCATGGAGCAGGTGGTGCGCATCCACGCGTCCTCCGGCACCACCGGCAAATCCACGCCGGTGGGCTATACCGCCCGGGACCTGGAAACCTGGGGCGAACTCATGGCCCGGGTGCTGGCGGCCGCGGGCGTCCACCGGGGCGACATCGTCCATGTGGCCTATGGCTACGGTTTGTTCACCGGCGGCTTGGGCTTCCACTACGGCGTGGAGCGCCTGGGCGCGGCGGTGATCCCCGTGTCCGGCGGCCAGACCCGCCGCCAAATCCAGCTTATCCAGGACTTTGCCCCCACGGTCTTGTGCTGCACCCCGTCCTTTGCCCTTTATCTGGCCGAAGTGGCCCAGGGAATGGGAGTCAATTTTAAAGACACCAGCCTGCGGGTGGGCATTTTCGGGGCTGAACCCTGGAGCGAAGCCATGCGCCAGGAGATTGAAGCCCGCCTGCATATCGACGCCCTGGACATCTACGGCCTCTCCGAAATCATCGGTCCCGGCGTGGGCGTGGAATGTCTGGAAGCCAAAAACGGCCTTCACCTCTTTGAAGACCATTTCCTGCCGGAAATCATCGATCCCGTCACCCTGGAGCGCCTGCCTCCCGGAGAAACCGGGGAGCTGGTCATCACCACCCTGACCAAAGAGGCCTTTCCCCTCATCCGCTACCGCACCAGGGACGTTACCAGTATTGATTACACTCCCTGCCGTTGCGGGCGCACCATCGCCCGCATGGGCCGTATCAAGGGCCGCAGCGACGACATGCTCATCATCCGCGGCGTCAACGTCTTCCCGTCCCAAATCGAGTCCGTGCTGGTGGATGTCCCGGGAGTGGCCCCCCACTATCAACTTTTCGTGGACCGGGAAGGACACCTGGACACCCTGGAAGTGGCGGTGGAGGTGGACGACACCGTCTTCTCCGACGAAGTCAAGCAGCTCCAGAAACTGGCCAAAACCATTGAAGGCCGCATCAAAGATTATCTCACCGTCTCCGTCAAGGTCCGGCTGGTGGAGCCCCGGACCATCCCCCGGAGCGAAGGCAAGGCCCAGCGGGTCGTCGACCGGCGGCAGAAGTAAGGAGGCAGCCCATGAAAGTGGAACAGATTTCAGTATTCCTGGAGAACAAGGCGGGCCGCCTGGCCGAAGTCACCCGTTGTTTGGGGGAGGCCGGCATCAACATCCGGGCCCTGTCTTTGGCCGACACCACCGATTTCGGCATCCTGCGCCTCATCGTGGACAAATACGACGTCGCCCGGGAGATGCTCAAATCAAAGGGCTTCACCGTGGGCAAAACCGAGGTGGTGGCCATCGAAGTGCCGGACCATCCCGGCGGGCTGGCCTCGGTCCTGGCCATCCTGGCCCAGGCCGGCATCAACGTGGAATACATGTACGCCTTTGTGCAGCACAGCGGCAAAAACGCGGTCATCATTTTCCGTTTCGACAATCTGGATGAGGCCATCAATATCCTGCAAAAGGAAGGGATCCACATTTACAAGGGCGAAGAAGTTTACCGGCTGTAAGGCTGAAGAACTGGAGGGAAAGAATGAAAGCCAGGACGATCGCAGGACTGTTGTTGACGGTAGGTCTGGGACTGGTGGTGCTGTTGGGCGGCTGCGCCGCCGAAAAACCGGCCCAGGTGGTGGGCGGCATCTTCTCCATTACCGGACCCGCCTCGTATCTGGGGGAGCCCGAACGCAATACTCTCCAGATGCTGGTGGATGACCTCAACGCCAAGGGCGGCATCAAAGGCCAGCCGGTGAAGGTGGTCATCTATGACGACGAGGCCAACGTTACCAAGGCCCGCCTGCATACGGAAAAGCTCATTTCCAGCGACAAGGCCCTGGCCATCATCGGCCCCAGCCTGACCCACACCTCCATGACGGCCCTGGAGGTCAGCCAGAAAGCCAAGGTGCCCCTCATTTCCTGCGCCGCCGGGGTGGGCATTACCGCTCCCGCCAACGAACGGCAATGGGTGTTTAAAACCGCGCAGACGGACCAGATGGCCGTGACCCGGATATTCCAGTATTTGCAAAAAATCGGCCTGACCAAGGTGGGCATCCTGACGGTCTCCACCGGCTTCGGCATTTCCGGCAAGGAACAGTTGGAAGCCCAGGCTCCCAAGTTCGGCATCCAAATCGTGGCCAGCGAAGTCTTCGGGGAAAAGGACACCGACATGGTGCCCCAACTCACCAAGATCAGGGGCACTCCGGCCCAGGCCGTCATCTGCTGGGGCACCGGCCCGGCGCCGGCCCTGGTGGCCAAGAACATGAAACAGCTCGGCTTGACCATCCCCCTGATTCAGAGCCACGGCGCCGCGTCCAAAAAATTCATTGAGTTGGCCGGGGACGCCGCGGACGGCATCATCATGCCCGCGGGCAAGCTCGCGGTCTATAAGCAGCTGCCCGACACCGACCCCCAGAAAAAGGTTTGCCAGAACCTACGACGAAATGTATCAGAAGAAATTCAACGCCCCGGCCTCCAGCTTCGGCGGCTACGCCTATGACGCCATGCAGATGCTGAAAATGGCCATAGAAAAGGTGGGGACGGACAAGGCCCAGATCCGGGACGCCCTGGAAGGCACCAAAGATTATGTGGGCGTCAGCGGCATCTTTAATATGACACCGGAAGACCACAACGGCTTGACCCCCGAGGCCTTCGTGATGGTGAAGATCGCCGGCGGGGATTTCAAACTGTTGGATTAATAGCGCTTCATCCCCTGCTCCAAGAGAACAGGCGTCTTGCCTGTCCTTCACAGGTTCAAAGCCCGTGCTGCCGTTATCTTATGCGGTAGCACGGGCATCTTGCCTGTGCCTGGACGGGCTGGAAGCCCGTCCTACCGTGCTTATAAGTAAGGGGTTTAAAGATGTAGGGTGCGCACTGCGCACCGAGACGGCGGGCGGGGACGCCCGCCCCACGACTTTTCATGGTTTAAGGGTGAGCCCAAGGCTCATGAATAACTGCTCACTGCTCACTGCTCACTGATTACTTCAACCCTCTAACCAATAACCAAAACCCTTTGGAAACCCTGGCCCCCCTCATCCAGTATCTCATCTCCGGCCTCACCAACGGCGCCATTTACGCCCTCATCGCCCTGGGTTTCAGCATTATCTATAACGCCACCACCATCATCAATTTCGCCCAGGGAGAAATGGTCATGTTGGGGGCCTTGTGCGCCATCAGCCTTTACCACGTCGTTCCTTCCCTGCCTTTGGCCTTCCTGGGGGGGGTGGCGGCGGTGACCCTGGTGGGCCTCATTTTCGAGCGCCTGGCCCTGCGCCCCGTGCGGGACCAGTCCCCCCTGGTGCTCATCATCATTACCGTGGGCGCGGCCGTCTTTTTCGAGGGCCTGGCCATGCTGATCTGGGGCAAGGAAGCCTACTCCATGCCGCCTTTTACCGGCAGCGCCCCTCTCCATATCTTTTCCGCCACCTTGCTGCCCCAGAATCTTTGGGTCATCGGCCTGGGGGGCCTTCTGGTCCTCCTGCTGGAGGCCTTCTTCCGCTTCACCCTGGTGGGCAAGGCCATGCGGGCCTGCGCCTACAACCGCCAGGCCGCCCGCCTGGTGGGCATTCCGGTGAGCCGCATGGTGCAGCTGTCCTTCGGCCTGGCCGCGGCTCTGGGGGCCGCGGGCGGCATTCTGGTGGCCCCTCTCACCCTGGGCATCTACGACATGGGGGCCATGCTGGGGCTCAAGGGCTTTTCAGCCGCCATTTTGGGGGGCCTGGGCAGCATTGTGGGCGGCGTCCTGGGAGGCCTCATCATCGGCGTGGCCGAAGCCCTGGCCAGCGGCCTCATCTCCTCCGGCTACCGGGACGCGGTGGCCTTTCTTATTCTCCTGGTGGTCCTCTTTATCCGCCCTCAGGGCCTCATGGGAGGCCGCCGGTGAGCCTCCGCCGCCTCCTTAACCCCTGGGTCCTCTTCGCCCTGGGAGTGGCCCTGGTGCGCCTCACGGTGGCCAACGATTATTACTTCACTCTCCTTAACATCATCGGCATCCACTCCCTCCTGGTAGTGGGCTTAAACCTCCTGTTGGGCTACGCCGGGCAGATATCCCTGGGCCATGCCGCCTTTTTCGGCCTGGGAGCCTACACCTCGGGCATCCTCACCGCCACCCATGGCGCCAACCCCTGGCTGGCCATGCCCGCGGGCTTGGTGGTTTCCGGCGCCGCCGCCTTCCTGGTGGGAGTGCCGGCCTTAAAACTCCGCGGCTATTACCTGGCCATGGCCACCCTGGGCTTTGGCATCATTGTTTATATTATCTTCAATCAGACCCAGGAGTTGACCGGCGGGCCTTCGGGTCTCTCCGGCATCCCCTCCCTGTCCCTGGCCGGCTTTGCCCTGAACACCCCCGAACGCCTCTTTCTCCTCATCTGGCCGGTCTTGGGGGTGATTTTGCTTATGAGCGCCAACCTGGTGGATTCCCGTTTTGGCCGGGCCCTCCGGGCTCTCCATGACAGCGAGGCCGCGGCCCAATCCTTAGGCGTCAACACCTCCCGGGCCAAACTCCTGATTTTCATCTGGAGCGCTCTCTACGCCTCCCTGGCGGGCAGCCTCTACGCCCACACCCTGAATTTCATCGCCCCTTCTTCCTTTGGCTTCATGTTCTCCATCAAGCTGGTCACCATGGTGGTGGTGGGAGGCATGGCCAGCATCTGGGGCTCCCTCCTGGGGGCTGCCGTCCTCACGGTGCTGCCGGAGCTGCTCACCGTCTTCCACGACTATGAAATGATCATCTTCGGCGCCATCCTCATGGTGGTGATCATTTTTCTGCCCCGGGGACTGGTGCGGGGCATCCTCGATCTTTGGGAGTTCCGCCGCTATAAAAAAGAGGGGGGAACCTTCTCTGTCTCCTGAATTGCTCCTGGCCCTAAGCGACGTCACCATTTCCTTTGGGGGACTGGTGGCCTTGCATGACGTGAGCTTCGGGGTCCCCCAGGGGGGCATCAAGGCGGTGATCGGCCCCAACGGCGCGGGCAAGACCACCCTGTTCAACATCATCACCGGCTTTCTGACGCCGGACCGGGGCCAGATTATTTATCGGGGTCAGGCCATCCAGGGAAAACCGGCCCACAGCGTGGCTTCCAGAGGCATTGCCCGCACCTTCCAGCTGGTGCAGCTCTTCGACCACATGACCGTTCTCGAAAACGTCATGGTGGGGCGCCACCGCCTCACCCGCTCCGGCCTGGCCGGCGGCATTTTCCGTCTGCCCGCCATGCGCCGGGAAGAGGCGGAAATTCGCGCTAAGGCCTGGGAGGCCCTGGAGTTTGTGGGCCTGGCCGACCGGGCCAGCCAGCCCTCCGGCTTTTTGCCCCTGGGACTGAAGCGCCTCCTGGAAATCGCCCGGGCCCTGGCCAGCGAGCCGCGCCTTTTGCTCCTGGACGAGCCCGCCAGCGGCCTGGACCGCATCGAAAGCGAGCGCCTGGGGGAGATGATCCTGGCCCTCAAAGACCAGGGCCTCACCATCTTGCTGGTGGAGCACGACATGAGCCTCACCATGGAAGTGGCCGAAGAAATCGTGGTGTTAAATTACGGGCAACTCCTGGCCGAAGGCCCCCCCCGGGTCATCCAGAAGCACCCGGAGGTCATCGCCGCGTATTTGGGGACTGATTGGCAGGGGTGAAGGGTGAAGCAGTCAGCAGTCAGTAAATATTTAGATAACCAACAAGGCACAAATGGTTTTTATCAGTATCCGCAGACCTAAGTCTGCAATCAAGACCATGCCCCAAAAGAAAGTAGAAATTTAGGATGGTTAGAACCTTTCGGGATTTGGTTGTTTGGCAAAAGGCTATGGATTTAGTTACCAAAATCTATCGGGTGACCCAGAAATTCTTGAAAGAAGAAATTTTCGGCCTTGTATCTCAGCTTCTCCGGGCCGCAGTTTCGGTGCCGAGCAACATCGCCGAAGGGCAGGGCAGATTAACAGAAAAAGAATTCCGCCAATTTTTGGGAAACGCAGAGGGTCGCTATTTGAAATGGAAACCCAGATTATTATTGCCGGAAATCTTAACCACTTGGATGACCCAGATTTCAAGAACCTCTCACCGCAGTAGCGGAAGTAGGCCGAGTCTTGAATGGATTAATATACTCGGTTATTATCCGAAAAAATGATGTTAAAAAATTCTAAGACCTAACTGACTGCTAACTGCTAACTGCTAATTATGCTGCGGATCCGTAACCTTTACGCCTATTACGGCTCAGTCACCGCTCTCAGCGGCGTGACCTGCCATATTAAGGAGGGCGAAATCGTGGCCCTCATCGGCGCCAACGGCGCGGGCAAGACCACTCTCCTCAACGCCATCTGCGGCCTGGTGCGCAAAAAGGGGGAGGTCTCCTTTCAGGGCCGGGAGGTGGGGAAATTGCCCGCAGAGCGGCTGGTGGCTCTGGGCATCTCCCAGGTTCCGGAAGGCCGCCAGCTTTTCGCGCCCATGACCGTGGCCGAAAACCTGGAACTGGGCGCGTATCTGCGCTACGGCCGGCATGCCAAGGCCGACATCGCCGACGACCTGGAACGGGCCTTCCGCCTCTTCCCGGTGCTCAAAGAAAGGCAGACCCAGATAGCCGGCACCATGAGCGGCGGTGAGCAGCAGATGCTGGCCATTGCCCGGGCCCTCATGGCCCGCCCCAAGTTGTTGCTTTTAGATGAGCCTTCCCTGGGCCTGGCTCCCTTGGTGGTGGAAAATATTTTGGCCACCATCAGCCTGCTCACCAGCGAGGGCATGACCATCCTGCTGGTAGAGCAGAACGCCCGGGCTGCCCTCAAGGTCGCGGCCAGGGCCTATGTGCTGGAGACCGGGCGCATCATCCTGAGCGGCAGCGCCCAGGACCTCCTGGCCGACCGCCAGGTCACCCGGGCCTATCTCGGCCGGGATTACAAGGAATTCACCGAAGGGAGATAAGGATGCGCCAACCCGAGTTCGAGGCCATTTCCCCAGAGGAGCTGGAACTTCTGCAGCTGGAGAGACTCCAGAGCACCCTCACCCGGGCTTACCGCCAGGTGAAATTTTACCGCCGGCGCTTCGAGGAGGCGGGGTTGACGCCGGAGTCCATCCAGTCTCTCGCCGACTTGGCCAGGCTCCCCTGCACCACCAGGGCTGACCTCTCGGAAAACTATCCCTACGGTCTGTTCGCGGTGCCCTTAAAGGACATCGTGCGCATCATTTCCTCGCCGGGCACCACCGACCGGCCCCTGGTGGTAGGCTACTCCAATCAGGACGTCAAGCTCTGGCTGGAGCTCCTGGCCCGCCTCTACGCCGCAGCCGGGGTAACCCGGGAGGATATCGTCCAACTGGTGATTCCTCCCGGTTTGGCGAACTGGCGCCGGGACCTCATGGCCGGCGCGGAATATCTGGGCGCGTCCGTCATTCCCGCGGCCACCCTGAATTTCGCCAAAGAACTCATGGTCATGCGGGACTATAAAACCTCGGTCCTGGTCACCACCCCGCCCCTGGCCCGCCACCTCATCAGCGTCATGGAGCGCATGGGTCTCGCGCCCGCCGAGCTGAGCCTCAGAAAGGCCCTCTTGGTGGCCGCACCTCTGCCCTCTGCGATGCGCCAGCAGATCGAAGCCAGCCTCCAGGTGGATATCGCCACGGCCTACGGCATCACCGAGGTCATGGGCCCGGGCCTCGCCTATAGCTGCGCCGCGGATCAGGGCTTTCATTTCTCCGCCGACCATTTCTATCCCGAAATCATCGACCCCCAGACCGGCCTGGTCCTGCCCCCCGGTGAAGAGGGCGAACTGGTCATCACCACCCTGTCCACCGTGGCCTTTCCCCTGGTGCGCTTCCGCAGTGGCGACAGGACGAGGCTCGTCTCCTCCCCCTGCTCCTGCGGCCGCAACCTGGTGCGCCTGGGAGAAATCCGGGGCCGGGTGGACGATCTCTTTTCCGTGGGGGGCATCAAGGTCCATCCGGAGCAGGCGGGGCGTCTCTTACAAGACCTCCTGGGCGGCCATCCCCCGAAATTCCGCTGGCAGGTAGCCACCGAGGAAGGCCTGGAATTCCTGGACCTGGAACTAACCGTGGAAGAAGACTTCTTTTCTGATGAAATCAAGGCCCTGGAGGGCCTGGGCCGCCGGGTGCGCCGCCATTTTCAGGACCATCTGGGGGTGCCCGCCCGCCTTACCCTGAAAGAAATGGGCGCCTGACCACAGCTTCTCTTTAGACCCCCATGAGCCCAGCCAGCAAAAAAATCTCTGGAGATAAAGACAAAAATCCGGATTAATCAGTGGCAACGGCCCCTTGCCTGTGCTATGAGTGAACAGGTAACGGAGGCCTGACTTTTTCAACCACACCTGGCTAATCAAATTTTTGGAGGGATTTTTATGAAGAAACTGCAGGGTATTTTAGTTTTTTTCAGCGCACTGGCTTTGTTGTTCGTTAATTTAGGCTGTCAACAGGAGAAAAAGGCCCCCAAGATCGGTTCGGTGCTCCGTCTCTCCATCGGCTCCGAGCACGGCATCCCGGCCAAACGCGGGGTGCAGATGGCCGTGGATGAATTCAACGCAACCGGCGGGCTGAACGGCCAGAAGGTGGAGGTGGTCTTCGAGGACGAAAAGGACTCCCCCAAAGACGCGGTGAACGCGGTGCAAAAACTCATCAATGTGGACAAGGTCCTGGCCCTCATCGGCCCCATGACCTCGGGCTCCACCCTGGCGGCCTTTAAAACCGCAGACGAGGCCAAGGTGGTGTTCATCACTCCCACCGCCACCTCCCCCAAAGTCAGCGGCGCCAGCCCCTATCTGTTCCGGGGTTGTTCCCGCATCGACACCCAGTCCAAGACTCTGACCGACTACATCGCCGAAGTCTATAAGCCCAAGACCGTGGCCATATCTATTCTCCAACGAGCCCTACGGCAAGGGCTGCGCCGAGGTCTTCGGCAAAGACTTTGAACGCCTGGGCATCAAAGAGGTGGCCAGAGAGTCCTTCAACCGGGGCGACCGGGATTTTAAGGCCCAGCTCACCAAGATCAAGGCCGCCAACCCTGACATCCTGTTTATCCCCGGCTACACCCCGGAAACCGCGCCCGCAGCAAGCCAGGCCCGCCAGTTGGGCATGACCCAGCGCATTGTGGGCGTCTATGGCGATATGGATCCTGAGTACGCCAAACTGGCCGGCGCCGCCGCGGAAGGCCACCTCATCGCCGGGGAATATGACGAAAACTATGACACCCCCAAGAACAAAAAATTCCGGGAAAATTATTACAAGCAGGCCAAGGAAGGCAACGAACCGGTGAACATCATGTTCGCCGCCCTGCTGTATGACGCCACCAGCCTGGCCCTCGAGGGCATGAAGAAAAACGGCCCCACCAGCGAGGGCATCAAGAAATTCCTCAATGAAGCGAAGGATTTCGACGGCGTCACCGGCAAGCTCTCCTTCAACAACACCAATGACGTGGTGCGTCAGGGCGAGGCCGGCGTTTATCTGTTTGAGATCAAAGACGGCAAGTATATGAAGGTGAAGTGAGGCTGGGAGAAACTCATGTAGGGGCGGGTTTCAAACCCGCCCCTACGTCTTTGGGACTTCCCAGAGTTACAATTCTGAGAATTTGCCTACCCGTAAGACTCCGCCATCCTCAAAATTTACTACTTCTCCACCAGCAACACCTTGTGGTTGATCAGATTGAGGCTGTGGATGGCGGCCTTGACCACTTTCTGTTCCCCGAAGATGCTCACCAGTCGCAGTTCATCGCCGTCGGGTTCGATGCGGTCCACTTCCGACATAATCAGCTCTTCCTGGCCGTTTTTCAACCAATATGCAGCGGCTTCACACATGACGCAAATACTCCTTTAGTCGTTCGCTGACAATCTTTTCCACCAGGTGGGGCAAAGGCTCGGGGGAGAGCCCCGCAATCTCCACCCGCTCCTGGGTCAGGGGCAAAAGCAGCTTGGGGGCCGGAGAAGAAGCAATGGCCTCGGCCATGCGGGGGGTCAACTCCCCCATCATGGCGTTGGCCAGCACGATGGACAGGGGTCCCAGGATCACATCCGCCGTGGCCACGGTGCGCACGATGGCGTTTTCGCCGCTGGCCCCCCGGTTGGCCCGGGCCTTCATCATCTGGGCCGTGGCCACCGCGTTGGTGCCCAGCGCGATGATTTCATGCTCCTCCTGATACACTTCCTTGAGGCGCTTGATGATGGCGGCGCCGATGCCCCCGCCCTGCCCGTCAATGACGCAAATGCGCACCTTCATCTCACTCCAGCCCGTACTTTTCCCGGAGTTTTTTATAGACCAACTCGGTGACCATGCCCTCGATATTGCCGCCGTGCATGGCCGCTTCCTTGAGGATGCTGGAGCTCAAAAACACCCAGCGCAGCCCGGTCATGAGAAAAACCGTTTCGATTTCCGGCTCCAGACGGCGGTTCATCATGGCCATCTGAAATTCGTACTCAAAGTCGGTGACGGCCCGCAACCCCCGGAGAACCACCGTGGCCTTTCTGCTCTTTACATAATCCACGAGAAGCCCCTGAAAACTGTCGATGGTGACGTTGGGCCTGTCAGCCAGAGCGTCCCGCATCATCTCCAAGCGTTCGGCCACGGTAAATAGGGTCTTTTTATAGGAGCCTTCCGCCACCGCCACGATAATGTGGTCAAAAATGCGCAGACCCCGTTCGATGAGGTCCAAATGGCCGTTGGTGATGGGATCGAAGGTTCCCGGGTAAATCGCCAGATTGGGCATCAGCCGCTTAACTCCTGTGGTGGTGAATTTTCCCCGATCTCATAAAAAGACACCTGGGTGTCGCCGTAGCGCCGGTTTAGGCTGAGCCTCAGCCTGCCCCACCTGCTCCGGCAAGGCCTCCCGGTGGCTGTGCTCCGCCACTATCCTGGCCGCGGGGAACAGAAGGGCCGTCTTTTGTAATGCTGCCAGGGTCTTGAGGGCCAGTCCCCGCCCGTAGGGGGGATCCAAAAAGATCAGGCTGAACTGTGTTCCCTGGGCCATGAGCTTTTTGAGGGCGGCCGCCACCGGGACCGGCAGCACCCGGGCCCGGTCTTTAAGGCCCAGGGTCTCGATATTTTTATGCAACACAGCCAGGGCCGCGCCCTGCTCTTCCACCAGGATCGCGTCCGATGCGCCCCGGCTCAGGGCCTCCAGGGACAGGGCGCCGGTGCCGGCAAAAAGGTCCAGCACCCGGGCTTTCAACACCGCCGGTCCCAGGATGCTGAAGACGGCCTCCCGCACTTTGTCGCTGGTAGGCCGGATGGCTCCTTTCACCGAAGCCAGCCGCCGTCCCTTGAATTCACCGGCGATGATGCGCATGGGATGAGCTATAGGCTATATGCTTTAAGCTGTAAGCTTTACGGCGCGCTACCGAAGTTACTGCACAGATATTGTAACCTCAGGAATTAACCTGCAAGCGTCGACTATGATTTGAAATCCGATAGTTTCCAGTGCTCATCATATCTTTAAGCATATAGCTTATGGCTTAAAGCATATAGCTTTAACCCTACCTCAAATAATCCCTGATCAAGATCTCCGCAATCTGCACCGCGTTGGTGGCCGCGCCCTTGCGGATGTTATCGGCCACGATCCACAGGTTTAAGCCGTTTTTAATGGTGAAATCTTCCCGGATGCGGCCCACCAGTGTCAGGTCCTGCCCGGCCGCGTCCAGGGGCATGGGGTATTCGTTTTTGCTCGGGTTGTCCACCACCTTGACGCCGGGAAACTTGGCCAGGACATCCCGGGCCTCGGCCGGGGTGAGTTTCCGCTCCGTTTCGATATTCACCGACTCGGAATGCCCATAGAACACCGGGATCCGCACCGTGGTGGCCGTGACTTCGATGGTGTCGTCCCCCATGATTTTCTTGGTTTCGTGCACCATCTTCATTTCTTCCTTGGTGTAGCCGTTCTCCAAAAAGACGTCAATGTGGGGAAAGCAGTTGAACGCGATGCGGTGGGGATAAACCTTTCTGGGCAACTCTTTACTGCTTAACAGGGCCTGCACCTGCGCGGCCAACTCATCCACCGCCTTCTGGCCGGTGCCGGATACGGCCTGGTAGGTGGACACCACCACCCGTTTGATGCGGGCCGCATCATGCAGGGGCTTTAAGACCACCACCATCTGGATGGTGGAGCAGTTGGGGTTGGCAATGATCCCGGTCTTTTTATAGAGGGCGATGTCCTGGGGATTGACCTCTGGCACCACCAGGGGCACTTCCGGGTCCATGCGCCAGGCGCTGGAGTTGTCCACCGCCACCGCCCCGGCCTGGGCCGCGATGGGGCCGAACTCTTTGCTGATGGAGCCCCCCGCAGAAAACAGCGCAATGTCGATCCCTGTAAAAGAGTCTTTGGTGAGAACCTCCACCGGAATTTCTTTGCCCTTGTAAGTCACGCTTTTACCGATGGAGCGCTCTGAGGCCAGGGGCTTCAGCTCCCCCACGGGAAAATTGCGCTCTGCCAAACAGGTTATCATCTGCTGGCCCACTGCCCCTGTGGCCCCGGCCACCGCGACTTTGTATTGACGGCTCATGGCTTTTCTACTCCTTTTCGAGCAGCCAGCAGCAGTCAGCAACCAGCATTCAGTTTTTTTAATGACAATAAATTCAGCTGCTGACTGCTAACTGCTGACTGCTGATTATTACTTCAGCGCTTCCACCGCGTGTTTGGCCACCAGGTCCCCCACCTCGGTGGTGGTGTAGCCCATGCGGCCAGCATTCATGCTGTCCATCATGGTGGCGGTCTTTTTGATGCCGTCTTCAATGGCCTGGGCGGCCTTGGTTTCTCCCAGGTAGTCCAGCATCATCTGGGCCGCGGCAATGGCCGCGATGGGGTTCACTTTTTTCAAGCCGGTGTATTTGGGGGCCGAACCGCCGATGGGCTCGAACATGGAGACGCCCTCGGGGTTGATGTTGCCCCCCGCGGCCACCCCCATGCCCCCCTGGACCATAGCGCCCAAATCAGTAATGATGTCGCCGAACATGTTGTCCGTGACGATGACGTCGAACCATTCCGGGTTTTTCACCATCCACATGCAGGTGGCGTCCACATGGGCGTAGTCCGTGGTGATATCCGGATAATCCTTGGCCATGGCCAGAAAAGCTCGTTCCCACAGGTCCGAGGCAAAGGTCAGCACATTGGTTTTGGCCACCAGGGTGAGCTTTTTCGCCTTGTTCCTTTTGCGGGCCAGCTCAAAGGCGAATTTGAGGCAGCGGTCCACGCCCTTGCGGGTGTTGATGGACTCTTGCACCGCCACTTCATCCGGGGTGCCGAATTTCAGATTGCCTCCGGCCCCGGCGTACAGGCCTTCGGTGTTTTCCCGCACCACCACAAAATCGATATCCTCAGGGCCTTTATCCTTGAGGGGGGTGTCCACCCCGGGATAGAGCACCACGGGTCTCAGGTTGATATATTGGTCCAATTCGAAGCGGACCCTGAGCAGAATGCCCTTTTCCAGGATGCCGGGCTTGACGTCGGGATGGCCGATGGCCCCCAGGTAAATGGCCTTGAACTGGCGAAGCTCGTCGACGATGCCGGCAGGCAACACTTCCCCGGTTTTGAGATAGCGTTCGCCGCCGATGTCATAGTGGACAAAGTCAAATTTCAGGTTGGCGGGCCCGGCGATGGCGTTCAGGACCTTAAGGCCCTCGGCCACCACTTCCGGCCCGGTGCCGTCGCCGGGAATAACTGCGATTCGGTAAGTCATGCTGAGGTTCCCTCCAATTTCTTCTTCAATATGGCCTTGGCGTCTCTGCGTTTTTGCGTGAGCCACCTGTCAGGCAGGTTTTGTCTCCAGTTTCTTTTTCAAGTGGGCCATCAGCCCCCCGTCCCCCAGGAGCTCCTGCATGAACGGGGGGATGGGTGTGCTCTTATAAATTTTCCCGGTATCCAGCGCCACGATGTCGCCGGTGTCCAGATTAACCTTGATGCTCTGGCCGTCCGCCAGTTCTGCCGCAGCCTCGGGGGACTCCAGGATGGGGAGCCCCATATTGAAGGCATTGCGGTAGAAAATGCGGGCGAAGGAGTCCGCGATGACCGCGGCCGCTTTGGCGGCCTTGATGGCAATGGGGGCATGCTCCCGGGAGGAGCCGCAGCCGAAGTTTTTCCCGCCCACGATGAAGTCTCCGGACTTCATTTTCTGGACAAACTCCGGGTCTGCGTCCTCCATGACGTGCCGGGCCAACTCCGCCGGGTCTGAGGTGTTGAGATAGCGGGCCGGGATGATTTCATCGGTGTTGATATCGTCCCCAAACTTGTGTACCTTGCCGGTAAGTTCCATGAATGCTTTCCCTTAAGCGTAATCAGACTATGTTATCAGAAAAGAAAAGAAAAATTCAAGGGGTGAGACAGGTTCATTTTTATTAAGGGACCCTCTATAAATTCCCCAGGGGATTATCTTGCCTGCCAGTTCCCCATGAATCTGCGAGGCAACGGTAAATGATAACAAGGGTGGTGGGGCGGGCGTCCCTGCCGGCCATAAATCTCCTGACAGAAAAAGATGTTTATGTTCAAATATGGTATGCCAATATAGAAAAGCGGCGGTGGCACAGGTGTCCTCACCTGTGCTGAGGCCGGCTTAGCCTCGCGGCTACCTTTTAGCCAAAACCGAAAACAGGAAACCCAAAACCGAAAACCTCACTATGCCGCCCCCGGAAAAACTCTACGTCTATGAAATCGAAGGCCGGGTGCATCCCCCCGCCGAACTCACGGCCCAGGACTTTCTCGGCTGCTGGCGTGAGGGCGCCTGCTCTTATTTGTTCTTCTCTTCACCCCGGGAGCAGGAGGTCAAGGCCTGGCTGGCGGCCGACCCCGCGCCGGGCCGTTTTCTCTCGGCAACCGACCTGAATTACTCCGACTGGGAGGCGGGCCAGGCCCTCAAACCCACCCGGGTGGCGGGATTTTACCTGTGCCCCATCTGGGAGGAACCTCGGCCTGAGCCTGGGGATATTACTCTGCGCCTGGAGCCGGGTCTGGCCTTCGGTTCGGGCTATCACCCCACCACGCGCCTGTGCCTGACGCTTTTACGCCAGGTTTTCCAGGCGGACACCCCCAAACAGGTCCTGGACCTGGGCACCGGCACCGGGGTTTTGTCCCTGGCGGCCCTGGCTCTGGGGGCCGAACGGGTCATTGCGGTAGAATATAACGACCTGGCGGTGCACACCGCAGCCCGAAACGTGCGGCACAATGCCAGAGAACAGGACATCTTCCTGATCCACGGGGATGCCCGCGCCTTCGCCTATGTGCCGGGGGACCTGGCCCTGGCCAACATCCACCTGGACGTGCTCCTGGACCTCCTCAAGGGTCCGGAATTTTTCGACAAAAAATGGTACATCTTCTCCGGCATCCTGGGGACCCAAATTGAGCGCTTCCAGGCCGCCCTCAAGGCTACCCCCCTTAAGGCCATAACAGTCTTGGACGAAAACCTCTGGTACGCGGTCCTGGCGCGCCATCGGGACCGTTGACTTTAAACTGCAACATTCAGGAGGGAGCGGATTCCATGGCTAGGGCTGAACAGATCTGGATGGTTCGCATGGATGAAACGCCGCTGGGTCACCTGGACCTGTTTTTCAGCGCCCAGGGCTTGACAGCTCTGGAAATCACGGCCGCTGAAGACGATATGTCCTTTATCATCCCGGGGCTGACTCACAGCGATGGCGAAGAAGAAGCTCCGTCCAGGGTCATCGACTGGATCAACGACGCCATAGGGAATTTGGAGAGATTTTTTCCAGGGTCTCCCCCTTGCCCTTGACGATGTGCCCCTGGACCTCCGGGGCACCCCCTTCCAACTCCGGGTCTGGCAGGAACTGTGTAAAATTCCTTTTGGAGAAACCGTCTCCTACCAGGATCTGGCCCGGCGCCTGGGAAAACCCCAAGCGCGCCCGGGCCGTGGGCCAGGCCTGCGGCAGAAACCCCATCCCCCTTATTGTCCCCTGCCACCGGGTCATCGCGGCCGATGGCTCTCTCGGCGGCTTCAGCGCCGGCCTGGACCGCAAAAGCTGGCTGCTGGAGCATGAAAGCCAACACCAAAGGTGAGTCCAAAGAATGAGAGCGGGTTTAAAACCCGCCCCTGCATGCCCTTTCCTTAATATACCCCTCCCGCCCTCTTATCTTCAGGAGCACGGCATCTGCCTGTGTGATCATTTCTGCCGGAGCACGGGCATCCTACCCGTGCCTGGACGGGCTGGAAGCCCGTCCTATCGTGCACACTAATGGGATTGGGGGAGGGGGTGTGGGGGAGGGGGTAAGGGGCCACCGCCTCTTAGCCCCCTCCCCCACCCGCATACTTCCCCCTAAGGCTTACACGTGCGGCAGGGGCTGTAGCCCGTCAGGTAGGCGTCTGTGAGCGCTTGGAACGGCACCCGGTTGCCGGCCGCGGTGCTTTTCCCCTGGTGGCAGGTGGGGCGGTGGAAAAGGAGGCTTCTCCGGTTGCCGATATAGAAGGGCTCATTCTGGTTCAGGGCCTTGAGCCAAACACCCCGATGAGCCTTGATGGCCTCCCGTTGGGCCTCCAGCAATTCTTCCCGGAAGCGCAGGTTGGGGGGCACCATATACACATGGGCCAACCCCTGGCGCACCATCTCCCGGCTCAGGTTGACGCCGTCTGGAAGGAATAAGTAGGCCAGGGTCCGCCCGAAGCGGTCGTAGCGCAGCTTGTCGTATTCCAGGCGCACCCTTTTCCCCTGTACCAGGTCGGTGAGGACCTGTTTGGCCTTGTGGGCCAAAAAATCCGCCGGCTTCCCTTCCTTCTCCAATTCCGGGGCATCGATGCCCAACAGCCGCACTTTCTGGCCGTTATCCAGGATAACCGTGTCCCCGTCCCCCACCTGGGCCACCACGGCTTCGGTGACCAGGGTCTGTCCCTGGGGAGGCTCTTTGGCCGCGCCACCCCAGCAGGTCAGGCTGAAGCAGAAAAGCACGGCCAGGCTAGCTGCCGCTGCCGGCCACCACATCATAGTTGTTCTGTATGAGCTTGGCGTGAAAATAGGGAATGGTCTCCTTCAAACCATGGGCAAGGGGCACGGTGGGCTGCCACCCGAGAAGCTCCCGGGCCCGGGTGATATCCGGCCGGCGCTTCACCGGGTCGTCCGGGGGCAGGGGCCGGAAGACCAGCTTGGCCGGACTGTTGGTCATGTTCAGGATTTTTTCGGCCAACTCCAGAATGGTGAATTCCTCGGGGTTGCCCAAATTCACCGGCTCATGACAATCCTCCCGGTTCATGAGGCGCACCAGGCCTTCCACCAGATCCGACCCGTAGCAAAAAGAGCGGGTCTGGCTCCCGTCCCCGTATATGGTGATGTCCTGGCCGGTCAGGGCTTGGACGCAAAAATTGCTTACCACCCGCCCGTCGTTGATGGCCATCCGGGGGCCGTAAGTATTGAAAATGCGGGCGATGCGGATGTCCACCCGGTTTTGCCGGTGATAGTCCATCATCAGGGTTTCGGCCACCCGCTTGCCTTCATCGTAGCAGCTCCGTGGTCCCAGGCAGTTGACGTTGCCCCAGTAGTCCTCCCGCTGGGGGTGCATCTGGGGGTCGCCGTAAATCTCCGAAGTGGACGCGAGAAGAATCCTGGCCCGCACCCGTTTGGCCAACCCCAGCATGTTCAGAGTGCCCATGACGTTGGTTTTGATGGTCTTTACCGGATTGTACTGGTAGTGCACCGGTGAGGCCGGACAGGCCAGGTGATAGACCTGGTCCACTTCCAGCATGATGGGGTTGACCACATCGTGGCGGATGAGCTCCAGTCCCGGATGGGTAAGCAAAGGCCGGAGGTTTTCCTTGGTGCCGGTGAAGTAGTTATCCAGGCTGATGACTTCGTGTCCCTGTGCCAGCAGGCGCTCCACCAGGTGTGAGCCGATGAAACCCGCCCCCCCGGTAACCAGAATCCTGGCCATGTGACAATCTCCCTTGCGAATCGGCGAAGTTGCTTCATGATATTCTAACCGGGTTGGGAATCAAGATAAATTGTTGATTGACACCAGCCTCAGGTTTGGTTGATAGTGAGTTCAGATTTACCTTAAAATCCGGGAGGGATTATCGTGGCGATTTTTCCTTTGGACAAAGCATGGCAGCGCCTGGGCGGCAGGGCCGGCCGGGCAGGTTGGTTGGCGGTCCTCATACTGGCGGTCCTGTGGCTGACCCCCGGCTGCCCACCCCCTCCGGGGAGTGAAAAACTTATCAAAGAGGTGGAAGCCCTCAAGGCCGAGGTGACAGCCCTCAAAGAAAAGGTCGGCCAGTTGGAGGCCAATCAAAAAATCTTCATGGAAATGATCAAGGCCAAAATGACCATGCCTCCCACCACCATGCCGGGGACCGGCGGGGAACTGCCCGGGTTCCAGACCCAGGCGGGCCAGGCCCCCGGCGGCCCCCTGTCTTTGAGTGATCTGTTTAAAAACAAGGACCAGCTCCTGGGCACCCGGGTCACCATTAAAGCCGTGCCGGGACCGGTGATGATGCACAAAAAGACTCTCTTTCTGGAAGGACCCGCGGGGAGCATGGTGGAGGTCCTGTATGGCAACCTCCAGGACAAAAGGCAGGTGGAGCGCCTCACCTCCCAGGCCATCGAAACGCCGGTCACCGTGAGCGGCCTTCTGAGCGCCGCGCCGGGCCAGGCTAAGGGACAGGTCCGCCTCATCATCATGGCCGACTCGGTGGAATTCTGATAATTCGGGAGCCGCCCGTCCACCCAAATCCATCCCTGTGGTCGCGGTTGACCTGCCGGCGCACCGTGGCCCAGGACCTTGACGGGCAGGAGCCTTCTCAGGGCTTAAGCCGCAGCCTTACCCGCCTGGACCTCCTGGTCATCGGCGTAGCCCAGATCATCGGGGCCGGCATTTTCGTGATTTCCGGGGTCGGCGTCAAAATCGCCGGCCCCGGCATCATCCTGTCCTTTCTCCTGGCCGGGCTGGCCTGCACCCTGGTTTCCCCGTGCCTCATGCTCTCCATGCCGGCCTCCTCCTGGTGGCGCCTGGCCCTGTGGCTCCTGGCGGGTCTGGCTATCTATTTCCTTTATGCCTCCTCTTCCTCCCGCCGCCCTTCCCCCGAAAACCACAATCCGACTTAACTCTTGCCGTCTAGTGAAAAATTCTTTCTCCAGAAGAAAATTTCTTTTATGCCAAGAAAATTTCTTCTCAAAAAAATCTTGATTTTAGCTATCCGACCAATATCGACAGAATATGAAATGGTTGCATAATGGCAAGTGAACAGTTATTTCGCCTGCCCCTATTGGCACCAGATTCTATGGGGGAATACGGGAGGCTGATAAGTGAGAAGATACCTTTTGAGGTTGAAGTTGTTTCCTGCTTTTTTCCCCCCGAGGTCTATCTATTTTTGGTTAAGATTCAGGTTCTTCCTATATATATGTTGTTGATTCTGGTAGAATAAATAATTCTTGGCTTGCCTCAAGTTTTCTATCCTGGGACATGGAGAACCCCTGATGGCCAGGATAAATCGCTGGTTTGCTTTTTCCCTCCTGAGAGGGCTTTTTGCCTGTCTTCTGGGTGTAATGCTCACCCACCCGGCGGCCGCGGCCGGGGAACCTCAGGAGACCAAGCACGTCCTGGTGCTTTACTCCTTGCGCACCATCTGCCGATACAAGAGGAGATTGATCGAGGTCTGCTGGCCGCGCTGCAAACAACCAGCCGCTATCCGGTAGACATCAATATCGAGTTCCTGGATCTGGGCCGCTTTGAGGAGCCCGCGTATCTGGATGAACTTTTAAGTGTGCTCCGCCGCAAATACGCCCACCGCCGGATAGATGTCATCATCCCCGTATTTCACCCGGCCGTAAAATTTTTGCTGAAGTATGGGGAGGTAATTTTTCCCGGCGTACCGGTGGTTTTTGCCGCCGAAATCAAGCAATTTCTGCAGGATTTCACTTTGAAGCCCACATGACCGGGGCTTATGCCGAGCCTGAGATTGTCGCCAATCTCAAACTGGCCCTCACATTGGCGCCCCAGACCCGCCAGGTCATAGTGGTGGGGGGATGCTCAGGGACTGGACCGCATCTATCTGTCATGGGTCCGGGAGGCCTTTGCGCCTTATAGCAGACAAATCGAATTTACTTATTTGACGGACCTTTCCCTGGAAGAAATCCAGGAACGGTTGGCCCACCTGCCTCCCCACAGCATTATCTTTTTTATAACCTTCGACCGAGACCCCACCGGACAGGAATTTCACTCACCGGGAGCCTTAAAACTGGTGGCCAAGGCCGCCAATGCCCCGATCTTCGGTTTTTACGACACGCTGCTGGGCGAGGGCATTGTGGGCGGCTCTTAATAAGTTTTCAGGAGCAAGGCCGGCTGGCCGGGGAACTGGCGGTCCGCATCCTGAATGGGGAAAAACCTGAGAACCTGCCGCCGGTGCTGGCCGCGAAACCCTCTCCTCTTCGACTGGCGGCAGGTCAAGCGCTGGGGGATTTCCGAAGATAAGCTGCCGCCGGGCAGCATGGTGCGCTACCGGGAACAAACCCTCTGGGAATTGTACCGCGGTTGGATCATCGGCTTTCTGGTTTTTTTAGGCCTGCAAAGCGGGCTCATCGGCGCCCTTCTGATCAACCGGGCCAAGCGAAGCCGGGCCGAACAGGGGCTGGCGGAGCGTTTACGCTTCGAAGAGGTGCTCTCGGAGCTGTCTGCGGCGTTTATTAACTTTTCCGCTGATCGGGCGGACCAGGAGATCGACACTTGCCTGAACCGGGTCTTGACTTCCCTTAAGATTGACCGGATTTCCGTTATGGAATTTTCGGACGACGAGGACCAGCTCAAGACCAGACACTTCAGCACCGCGCCCGGCATCCCCGGTATTTCCCTTTACATCTCCACCGAGGTGGTCCCTTGGTTTTCCCGGAACATTGCCGAGGGAAAGACCCTGATGTATTCCCGTCTCCCAGACGATCTGCCGTCGGAAGCCATCCAGGAAAAAGAATATTGCCGGCGAGAAGGGCTCAAGTCCATCATCTCCTTGCCTCTGCAGGTGGCAGACAATGTTTTGGGGGTCATAAATTTCAGCACCGTTAGGGAACACGTGGACTGGTCCTATTATCCGGTGCCGCGGTTTAGTCTGGTGGCCGAGATCTTCGCCAACTCCCTGATGCGACAGAGGACGGCGGCAAGCTTACAGGAGCACGAGCAGAGTTACCGCATAGTGGCTGACTTCACGTACGACTGGGAATACTGGGAGAATCCGGATGGCAGTCTGCGTTATGTCTCCCCTGCCTGCGAGCGCATTTCCGGTTATCCGGCTGAGGAGTTCCTGAGCCGCCCGCAGCTTGTGCGGGAGATAATCATACCCGAAGATAGACAACTCTGGGATGACCATCAAGAGGGGATCCGCCAGGCGCCAAGCCATCATGAAATTCAGTTTCGCCTGCAAAGGCCGGATGGCGGCATCCGCTGGATCGAGCATGACTGCCAGCCGGTATACGGCAGCCGGGGGGAGTTCCTGGGGTTTCGGGCCAGCAACCGTGATATTACCGTGCGCAAGCAAAGCGAATGGCAGGAGCAGCAGCACCGGGATGAACTGGCCCACGTCATGCGGGTGGCCACCCTGGGCGAGTTGACCGCATCTTTGGCCCACGAATTCAACCAACCCCTGAATGCCGTGTTGAACAACGCCCAGGCCGCACTGCGCTTTCTGAATCGGGAACAGCCGGATCTGGCCGAGGTGGAAGCGGCGCTTAAGGACATTGCCCGGGACGGCAAAAGGGCCAGCGCGGTTATCCAGCGGCTGCGAAGCTTTTTGAAACCGGGGCTGGTCCATCCGGAGGCGGTGGACATCAACGGCGTCATCCACGAAGCCGTGGCCCTGATTCAAAACGAGTTGCTGTCCCGGCGCATCACAGCCCGCTTCGACCTGGCTCCTGACCTGCCCCCGGTCCGGGGGGACCGTATCCAGCTGCAGCAGGTGGTCCTGAATCTGCTCTTAAACGCCATGGAGGCCATGAAGCCGGCAGCAAAGACTGCCCCGGAGATTCATCTGAAAACCGGGCAGGAAAGCCCGGATCAGATAACGGTAAGCCTCAAGGACAATGGCAAAGGGTTGTCATCTGAGGAATTGGAAAAGATTTTTGAGCCCTTCTGGACCAGCAAAGCTGAAGGCCTGGGTTTCGGTCTAACCATAAGCCACTCCATCATCTCGGCCCATAACGGCAAAATGTGGGCCCGGCCCAATGCGGACCGGGGCGTCACTTTTCTTTTCACCTTGCCGCTCTATCAGGGGGATGGCGATGAACCCCAAACAAGCAACGGTTCACGTAATTGACGACGACCCGTCGGTACGCACCGGCCTGGCGAGGTTGCTCAAATCAGTGGGCTTGACGGTCAAGACCTTCGCCTCGGCCACGGAGTTTCTGGACCAGGCCGCCCAGGAGGAACCGGGATGCTTGATCGTGGATTTGCGCATGCCCGCCATGAGCGGCCTGGAGTTGCAAGGGCAATTAAAATCCCGCCACCCGGACCTGCCAATCATTTTTCTCACGGCCTACGCCACAGTGCCGGCCAGCGTCAGGGCCATGAAACACGGCGCCCTGGATTTCCTGGAGAAGCCGGTGGATGACCAGGTGCTCCTGGACGCGGTTTCCCAGGCCCTGGAGCGGGACCGGGAAAACAGGCTCAAACACGCAGAAGTGAAGGCCATTCAGAACCGCCTGACCTCCCTGACCCCCCGGGAATATGAGGTCCTCACCCTGATCATTACCGGCCGGCTCAATAAGCAGGTCGCCTATGAGTTGGGAACCACCGAGAAAACCATCAAAGTCCACCGGGCCCGCATCCTGGAAAAAATGAACTGCGAGTCTTTGGCCCAATTAGTGCGGCTGGCCGAAAAAGCCGGCATCCGTTAGACCAAAGTCCAATAGGCATTGGACCAAAGTCCAATAGTAATTCGTTCTCTCCCCCTTATATTTTTCCTAACCAGTAATTAGTCCTGATTTTATCTAAACCTTTCTTGCAGGTGTGCGCCTGGAAGGCTCTCGCAACTTCTGCTTCCTCAGACGCCCGCGCTTGAGACTGCTGAGCTTATGACCAAAGCCGCTTCCAGGGTCTATGTGGTGGACGATGACACTTCGTCCCGCAAGGCCTTAGGGCGGCTGCTCAAGTCAGCCGGCTTTCGAGTGAGGCTCTTTACTTCGGCCCAGGAATTACTGGATTCCGGCCCGGTTGAATCAGAAGTGATGCTCATCCTGGACGTGCGCATGCCGGGGATCAACGGTCTGGAATTGCAAAAACGATTGACAGCTGGCGGCAAGGCTTGGCCCATCATCTTTCTCACGGCCTTTGAAGATCCCCGGGCCCGTAGTGAGGCGCTCAAGCACGGCGCAGTCGCCTTTCTTATGAAGCCGGTGGATGAGGAGGTGTTGTTCGAGGCCATCAGAAAAGCCGAGGCCATGGAGAGGACGAAGCCATTACCTTGATTTCACCAAATATAACATTGAGTTAACGTTTCACCAGGAGGCTTGACGTGGATACTTTATATTTCCTCATCGGTGCCCTGGCCGTGTTCATCGCTTTGGTGTTCTTCGGTTTCATCTTGCTCGTCTGGGGATTAAGGCAACTTTTCATCATCAGGAATCAAAACGACGCAATTATCTCCTTTTTGCAGCAGATTTCCGTGAGCATCTGGAACGAACCTCATTCACAGGCCAGGCTCGGGGAAGACGATGGGGATGCCGCGCTTACCCCGGAGCGGCGCTTAGTGCTGCACCGCCAAAGCCAGGGTTGAGCCCTTGACCGGGAGCAAGCAATTTCTGGCCGGCCAGAAAACTGGGTAGGAGAATAAATAAGGCACTTATCTGGCCCCATCCGGGGCTGATACCAAAAGGAGGGAACAACATGGCAGGTAGAACTAATTTCAACGACGAGGAGTGGAATCTCCTCCGGCTGGCACCCGTGCTCGTGGCCAGCGGCGTTTCTGTCTCTGATCCCAGCGGTCTCATCGGGACGGTCAAAGAGGCCTTCTACGGCATGAGCAGCATGATGGAGTCGTATAAACACGGCACCCAACTCGAGTTGATCGGCGCGCTCCTGGCCGACAAAAGCCGGCCCGCCATGCCGGACCGGGGGGCCTTGCTGGGCGAAGGCAGCAAAGAGCAACAATTTGAAAACCTCAAAACCGCAGTCCTGGGGAAGGTGCGTGAGACCCTGGCCCTTCTGGGGACCAAAGCCTCGCCGGAAGAGGTGGCGGCCTACAAACAGATGATTGCCACGGTGGCCGAAGAGACTGCCAAGGCCTCCAAGGAAGGCGGCTTCCTGGGTTTCGGCGGCGAGCGGGTGAGCGCCGGCGAGCAGGCCTTTGTCGACCAGGTTAAATCGGTCCTGGCCTGAGCTTCACAAGGGCGACTGCCCCTGCCGGAAAAAGTTTTGAGAAATGGCACCACAAAATTAAAGAAAGAGGAGAGAGAGTATGGACGTGAACTTTTTAGACCTGCTTTATCGAGCCCTGGGACCTGATTTTGCCAGTTTGGCCGGCAAGTACCTCGGGGAGCCGGAGAAGCCCACGCAAACATCCATCGACAACCTGCTGCCCGTGCTGCTGGGGGGTGTTTACCAGAAGGGCTGTGCCGCCGGCGGCGCGGCGCCCCTTATGTCCCAGATCACCGGGGCCAACATCGACCCCGGCATCCTGGACAATATCCCCGGACTTTTCGCTGGTGACGGGGCCAAGGCCAATGCGGTAGTGCGAGCCGGCGAAAATCTGCTGAACTGGTTGTTCGGCAACAAAACCAATGCCCTTGCTACGGCGCTGGCCTCCTTGGGGGGCATCAAGTCGGCTTCGGCAACCAAGCTGCTCGCCTTGGTGGCCCCGTTTGTCTTTGCCTTCCTCAAGAAGTACATCGGGGAAAAGGGAGTCCAGGCAGATTCCCTGGTCTCGCTGCTTACCGGTCATGAAAAAAATCTGGCCTGCTGTATCGACAACCGCCTCGCCAGCTCTCTGGGTTTTTCCAGCCCGACAGACTACCTCCATTGCCGGATACCGGCCGCCGCGGCCAGGCCGGCGGCTGCCTATGCGGCACCCGCGAAAAAAGCGAGTTGGCTGCCGTGGTTGCTGGGAGGCCTCGGTCTGCTCGGCGGTCTTTTCCTGTGGCAGTTCCTGAGTCAGCCCACCGCACCACCCAAACCCGTGGCCCAGGCGCCGGCGCCGGTTAAGGCTGTGGTTGTCGATTGCGGCTTACCGTCCAAGGTTTACTTTGAGGTGGGCGCGGCGGTCATCGGTCCGGACGGTCTCAAGGTTATCAAGGAAGCCGCGGCCTGCATCAAAGAGAAAGGGCTGAAAGTCGACATCACCGGCTACACTGACAAGACCGGCGACTTTGACAAAAACTTAGAGCTTGCCAAGAATCGGGCCAAAGCTGTCCAGGATGCTCTGGTGGCGGAAGGCGTGACCGTAGAGACCATCAACTTGACAGCGCCTCTGCTCCACACCGTCGTCGGCACCACCGGCACGGGCACGGACGCCGAAGCCCGGCGGGTGGAAATTAATAAAGCCGGAGTGCTGAATGTCAGCTTACTTTTCTGGCAGCAGCAAAAGGACATGTTCCTCCAGAATTATACCGATCGCTTGCAGGGCCTCAATAAGAAGATCGATGACCTCAAAGCCCTGATGGCGGCGGCGAAGCCTGAGACCAAAGCAAAACTCCAGGCGGCCCTTAACCTCTTGCTGGAGAAACAGGCGGCAATTACAAAACTCCTGGCAGGTTCCAAAGAAGCCAGCGGCAAAGCCTGGGACGACCTGAAGGCCAGCCTGGATGACTCCTTGAAGCAGTTGACCCAGGAAGTGGATAAAACCAGCAAACCATAGGATCAAACAGTTATACCCCTGGGCATTTTGCCTGTGTGTTTTCTCTCTTGATTAACTGGTTCCCAACCATGCCTTGGGAACCAGTTATTTCCCCAGGGTGGGCAAGACCGGAAGCAGGGCGAGAAATCTTGAACTTGCCAGGGAACGGGCCCAGGCAGTCCATGATGCTCTCATATCAGCAGGCCTGGCGGAGGAGATCATCATCTTGAAGCCGCCGTTGTTCCACGAAATTAACGGCACCAGCGCTACAGCATCGGATGCCGAAGCCCGGCGGGTAGAGATTCACCAGTCGGTCGTCTTGAAATAGGCATAAGGGAGCAACCGCCAAAAGCCCGGGGCTTGATAGGGGGCAGACCTTGGCCATGGAGTTCTCAGCCAAGCGAAGCAAGGTCAGACCCCGGGCGGCTGGCAACCAGGGCAGCAGAGGAGTTTGACCGCAACTATATGAATCAACTGTTCAATCGCGGCTATGACCTGGGGAGCAAGGGTTATCCCTGGTTAAAATTTCCCCCGGGGTTGAAGCAGGTCATCTCTCAAGAGAAAAGCCAATGAGTCAGTCGGGGGCAACCATGAGAAAGGAGAATAGTATGAATGGCAAGCTTTGGATTCACTGTTTTTTACAAAAGTCCTGCTGGTCATGGTGGCATTGGCGGTATTGCTGCCGGCGCCGTCCGCCCAGGCCGCGGAGAACGGTATGGGCGTCTATCCCCTGGGCTACAACAGCTCCATGGCGGGATTTATGCCGCCTCCCGGTTTTTACCTGCGCAATGATTTTTACGCCTATCAGGGGACGGCCCCTCAAATACCCCTGGCCAAGCGCATTGAGGCCGATATCCGCGGCCGCTATCTCATGGACCTGATTAACTTCACCTATGTCTCCCCCAACAAAATTTTCGGGGCCAACTACGGCCTGGCCGTCATCTGGGGGGCCGTGGCCAATACCTTTATCAAGGGGAAGGTGGAGTTTGCCAATATCATCAGCAAGTCCCGGGAGGGCGACCGTACAAGTGTGAGCGACCTGACCATAACCCCCATCATCCTGGGCTGGCACAAGGGCAACTTGCACATCATGGCCTTCGGCAATATCTATGTGCCCGTGGGGGATTACAATTCCAACCGGATCCTCAACACCGGCCTGAACCGCTGGGCCGTGGAGCCCATGGTGGCGGTCACCTGGCTGCACCCCAAAATCGGCACGGAATTGTCCATGGCCATGGGGTACACCATTAACCTGCGCAACTATGCCACCAAGTACCTGTCCGGCCAGGAGCTGCATATAGAATGGTTTGCGGGTCAGCATTTCACCAAGTGGTTTGCGGTGGGGCTGGCCGGCTTTTTCTACCAGCAGGTGACCGGGGACAGCGGCCCCGGGGCCAGGCTCGGGGCCTTTCAGGGGCAGGCCCTGGCCATCGGGCCCTGCCTCACTTTTAACGGCATGATCGGTAAACGTCCCATCGGCCTGAACCTGCGGTATTACGATGAATTGTCCACCACCAACCGCCTCAAGGGACAGTCTTTCTTTGCAACCCTGACGTTCGGTTTGACCAAGATGGCCCATTAAAGGCGGTAAGATCTGGGAATGAGATTGGGTAAGGAAAAAAGAAAAGTTTAGGTCATTCAGCAAGTTGATCAAGTTTGTCGGGAGGTTTCCCCATGGACCCGGAACCCGTCATTCATTCAGGGGAAAAGGCGCCATCCCTGCCATTAGTGATTTTTAAAGGCGGCCAGAAGCCCGTTTCGAGCCTGCGCGGCATCAGCCAGGCGGCCGCCACGGTCTGCGTCACCGAGGCGGGCCGGGGTCAGGCGTATCTGGTGGCCGCCGGGGCCTGGGGGCACAAAGCCCCCCAGAGCGCTGCGGCAGCCTACGAACAGATTGCCCAGGAACTGAGGAAACGTGATCTCCAGATCCTTCATGAACGAGTCTTCGGAAGTCTGGCGGTGTGGCCCACAGTCAGGGCCCTGCGGAGACGCATTTTCCAGTCCCAGGGTTTGGAAGCGGACGGACCCCTTACTTATATCCAGGGGCATCCCCCCTGGGGCAAGGGCCTCTCCGGGGTTATCATTCGAGCCGTCCAAAAATGCGAGTCCACCGACCGGATCTGGACCATCCGCCATCAAGGCTGGCCGGTGGGCCGGGGTTGGCTGCGGCAGGGCCATACTACCCTCATCCTGCAAAACCTCCAGGGACTGAGTTCCGGGAACAACGGCTGGAACCTTCCTCCCCTCCAGGCCCGGCGGCTGTTAACCACGGCAAACCGCATCCTCAGGGAGCAGGGCGCCACCTACCGGGACGTGGTGCGCACCTGGTTTTACCTGGCGGACATTCTTTCCTGGTACCCGGATTTCAACCAGGCCCGCTCCGCGGTGTACCGGAATTGGGGCTCCTGTCCCCGGACGGCGATCTTGGCCGCAAGCTTCCGGCCAGCACCGGAATAGGGGGCCATACCCCCACCGGCGCCGCCGGGGCTCTGGACCTCCTGGCGGTCATCCCGGCCGAAAACTCGCCGCGCACGTCCGCCAACTGAACAGCCCCGGCCAGCCGGAGGCCTTGAGCTACGGGTCCGCCTTTTCCCGGGGCACCCTGATTGCGGAACCCGAGGCTTCCCTGGTCCAGGTGTCGGGCACCGCGGCCATCGACGAGCACGGGCGGAGCCTCTATGCCAACGATATCCGGGCCCAGATCGACTGCACCTTTGACAAGATCGAGGTGCTCCTCGGCCAGGTTGGGGCCGCCTTGCGTGATGTGGCCGCGGCCTCGGTCTTTGTCAAGCACCCGCAGCACGCCCAGATATATTGGGAATGTGCGGCAGCCCGGGGTCTTCAGGATATCCCGGCCGTGGTTATGGTGGCCGATATCTGCCGGCAGGAACTCCTGTTTCGAGATGGACGCCGAAGTAGTGGTCAAAAGAGATACCAAACAAATGCTCCGTGGGCAGGACATTATCGCCCTGAAGAACTAACGAGGGGGGAACTCCCGATGATGCTTATGCTTAGATTACTTGTTTTGATAATTACCCTGGTGTGCGCCTCCGGCAGTTTATGCCCAGGATAAACCGGCTGCCGGGGCTGCTCCCGCCAAGCCCAACATCGTCTTCATCATGTTTGACGACCTGGGCAACGCCGACTTGGGGTACCGGGGCAGCGACATCAAAACTCCCGACATCGACAATCTGGCCACGGGCGGCGTGCGTCTCGAGTCGTTCTACGGCATGATGGTCTGCACCCCCTCCCGGGCGGCCCTGATGACCGGCCGGTATCCCATGCGCTACGGCCTCCAGACCCTGGTCATCTTCCCCAGCCACACCTACGGCCTGGCCACGGACGAGCGCACCCTGCCCCAGGCCCTCAAGGAGGCCGGCTACTCCACCGCCATCATCGGCAAATGGCACCTGGGCCACGCCGACCAGAAATACTGGCCCCAGAACCGGGGCTTCGACTACTTCTACGGCAACCTGGTGGGCGAAGTGGACTACTTCACCAAGGAGCGGGGCGGCGTCATCGACTGGCAGCGCAACGGCAAATTTCTGAAAGAGGATGGCTATTACACCGACCTGATCGGCGATGACGCTGTCAAGCTGATTGAAAACCATGACGGCAAAAAGCCGCTGTTCCTCTATCTCGCCAGCCTGGCGCCCCATTCTCCTTACCAGGCCCCGGCCAAGTACACCGATCTCTACAAGGAAGCATCAAAGATGAGAAGCGGCGGACCTACGCCGCCATGATCACGGCCATGGATATCCAGATCGGCCGGATTCTCGCGGCCCTGGAAAAGAAAAAGATGCTGGACAACACCCTGATCTTCTTCGCCACCGATAACGGCGGCTCCACCAGCGCCCTGTTTGCCACCGGGGCCCGCTCTCCCGAGGAACGGGCGGCCAGCGGCGGGGTGGACCTCCACGCCAAACCCCCGGCCTCCAACGCCCCTTTCCGGGCCGGCAAGGGCACCCTCTATGAAGGGGGCGTGCGGGTTGTGGCCTTTGCCAACTTGCCCGGCAAACTGAAACCGGGGGTGGTCAACGAACCCCTGCACATGGTGGACGTCATGCCGACCTTCCTGGCCTTGGCCGGGGGCAAAGGCAGCGACAGCCATCCTTTTGACGGCAAAGACATTTGGCCGGTCCTGACCGGGGAGAAACCGTCGCCTCACGAGGACATCTTGATCAACGTCGAGGCCTTCCGGGGGGCCGTCCGCAAGGGCAACTGGAAGCTTTTCAAGATGGCCACCCTGCCGGGCAAGACCGAACTCTACGATCTCTCCAAGGACCCTGGAGAAAAGGAAAACGTCGCCGATAAGCATCCCGAGATCGTCAGGGATCTGGAAGCCCGCCTGCTCAAATACGCCAAGGAGCAGAAGCTGAGTCTGTGGCTCCAGGCCCAGGTGCAGTTCCTGGGGGCCCAGGGCAAGACCGTCCTGGACCCGGACTTTGACGTGGACGACGGTGGCCTGCCCCACGAGAAGCCGGCGCTGCCGAAGGAATAGCGTGTCCTGAGAATTCAATGTAGGGGTGGTCCTCAGACTCAACCCCACGAAGAGGACCTGCTGTGCGGCAAGGTGCCATCCCACGTCACCCAGGAGAAACCCATGTCCACTTTCGTTTCCTGATTCTTGCCTTGGCCTTCTGCCTCATCGCCTGCGCCCTGGGGCCGGCCCTGGCAACCGATTCGCCCTCCGCTCCCGGCCGACGGCTCCGTCCTGCCCTTCCCACCGGTGCCATCGGCCAGCATCGCTGGACCTACCCTCCAGGAATCCAAGCACGTACGGCGGCAGGAACCCCAACGCCTGCCTGCAGATGCCCCCAATATTCTCATCGTGCTCCTGGATGACGTGGGCTTTGGCCAGCCCGGGGCTTTTGGCGGTGAAATCAAAACGCCGACCCTTTCCCGGCTGCGGGACGAGGGCATCAGTTACAACGCCTTCCACACCACGGCAATCTGCTCGCCCACCCGGGCGGCGCTCCTCACCGGGAGAAACCACCAGCGGGTAGGCTCCGGCACCATCGCCGAACGCGCTCTGGACTGGGACGGCTATACCGGCATAATTCCCAAGACCTCCGCCACCATCGCCGAGGTCCTGCGCCACTACGGTTACAAGACTGCGGCCTTCGGCAAGTGGCATAACACTCCGGCGGACCAGACCACCGCCATGGGGCCCTTCGACCGCTGGCCCACCGGCCACGGTTTTGACTATTTTTACGGCTTCATCGCCGGCGAAACCTCCCAGTACGAACCCCGGCTCTACGAAAATACCAACCCGGTGGAGCCGCCCCACGGCCAGCGCTATCACTTGAGCGAAGACCTGGCTGAGAAAGCCGTCACCTGGCTGCGCCGCCACCGGGCCTTCTCCCCGGACAAACCGTTCCTGATGTATTGGGCTCCGGGCGCATCCCACGGCCCACACCACATCTTCAAGGAATGGGCCGACAAGTACAAAGGCAAATTCGACGACGGCTGGGACGCCATGCGGCCCGGGTCTTTAAGCGCCAGCAGGAAATGGGCTGGATTACCGGCAACGCCAAGCTTACGCCCCGGCCAGACTCAATGGCTGCCTGGGACAGCATTCCCGAGACTGAGAAGCCCTTCCAGCGCCGCCTGATGGAAGTTTATGCCGGTTTTACTGAGCACGTTGACACCCAGGTGGGCAAGCTGGTTGATGAACTTGACCGCCTCGGCCTGCGAGAAAACACCATTATCTTCTATATCTGGGGCGACAACGGCGCCAGTGCCGAGGGCCAAATGGGCAGCATCAGCGAACTGCTGGCCCAGAACCAGATACCCAACACCATCCAGCAACAGTTGGAAGCCCTGAAATCACTGGGAGGCCTTGACGCCCTGGGCACCTCCAAAACCGACAACATGTACCATGCCGGCTGGGCCTGGGCGGGCAACACCCCCTTCAAATACACCAAGCTCATTGCCTCGCACTTCGGGGGCACCCGCAACCCCATGGTCATCTCCTGGCCCAAGGGCATCAAGCCGGACAAGACACCAAGGCCGCAGTTCCACCATGTTAATGATCTTGCCCCCACCCTTTACGAGATCATCGGCATCAAACCGCCCCAGGAGGTGGACGGCTTCAAGCAAGACCCCATCGACGGCGTCAGTATGGCCTATACCTTTGCCGACGCCAAGGCCCCCGGCCATAAAAAGACCCAGTATTTCGAAAACAACGGCAGCCGGGGCATCTATCACGACGGCTGGTATGCCTGCGCCTTCGGGCCCCTGACTCCGTGGCTGACCAGCAACCCCGGACTGGCCGACTGGGACGCCAATAAGGATGTCTGGGAGCTCTACAATCTTCAGACCGATTACTCCCAGGCCGAGGACCTGGCCGCCAAGGAGCCAGAGCGCCTGGCCAAAATGAAAGAACTGTTCCTGGAGGAAGCCAAGAAGAACAAGGCCTTCCCCATCGGCGCCGGCATCTGGCTCCGTCTCCATCCCGAAGACCGGATCAAGAGCCCTTACACCAGTTGGGTCTTCGACGCCACCACCACCCGCATGCCGGAGTTCACGGCGCCGGGTCTGGGCCGCGAGAGTAACCAGGTCACCATCGACGCGGAAATGGGCCAAAACGCCTCGGGGGTGCTCTACGCCCTGGGCGGGGCTTCCGGCGGCCTCACCCTCTTCATGGACAAGGGCCACCTGGTCTACGAATACAACATGATGATCATCGAACGCTACCAGGCCCGGACCAAAGAGAAGCTGGCCCCCGGCAAGCATAAAATCGAGGTGACACGACGCTCACCGAGAAGCGGCCCCTCTCCCCCGCCGACGTGGTACTCAGAGTGGACGGCAAGGAGGTGGCCCGCACCACGGTGAAGCGCACCGTGCCAGCGGCCTTCACGGCCAGCGAAACCTTTGACGTGGGCGTGGACCTGGGCTCCCCGGTGTCCCTGGACTACTTCGACCGGGCGCCGTTTCCCTTCACCGGCAAGATTGGTGAGGTGAAGGTGAAGCTCGATTAATAAATGTGTAATAACAGTCTTGATATAACAAACATCAAACCAAGATCAGATTCGACCCGGAGCGGCCTATAAGGATTGAAATAACTGCCCGGTCAAAAAGGATACCTACAATTATTTCGGTCCAAATACACCCACCTGGCGGCCAAGGAAAAGCTGGCCCCCGGCAAGGCCACCCTGGGGTACGAGTTTGCCTACGACGGCGGCGGACTTGGCAAAGGCGGCGCGGCCAAGATCTTCGGTAATGACAAGCTGGCCGCCGCAGGCAGGATAGAAGCCACCGTGCCTTTCGCCTTAACGGCGGACGAAACCCTGGATGTGGGCCTGGATACCGGCACCCCCGGAGCAAACACCTATGAGGGGGCCTTCCCTTTTACGGGGAAAATGGAGCAGGTGACCTTTGAGCTGAAATAGAGAGTTAGCAACACTACAAAATAAACGGTAACTTATGAAAACAATAATTTTGTTGAGTGGTACAGTAATTTTAATGTTACTTTGGATTCCATCAGTTCAAGCTCAAAGCATGGAGCAAAATAATCCTATTTATAAGGAACTGGCTGAACAGAGGAAGATGCTGACAGGACAAATAATTACTGTTTATGGCGTGCCCTGCGTAGAAGTTGTGCTAAATAAAGGTGAAACCATGATGTCGTTTGTCCATTCCATACCTTCATTAAAGAAAATATCACATATAGGTTCAGGATAGGATTGGGCTAATTAATAAAACTCACTATTTATTGGTCATGAATGGAGATGGGCCACATCAGCACTGACAGAACCAAAATATTCGTCCCCCTCGACTATTCCATCGAGCCGCAAATTCTACCGCAATATTTGCCTGATGCGGCCAAGCATGAGAAGTTCATTCTTATAAACCGCCGCCTGCAATATCTCGGCCTATATGAACGGGGCAATTTAAAACACGTTTTTCCAATTTCTTCTGGAAGCTCGAAATCGACGCCCTTAAGAAATTTCGTAATAAATCATATGAATGAAGTACATTACTCCAAAAAATATGATTCCCATATGGATCTCGCCCTGAATATTGGCGGGGATTATTACATTCATGAGGGCATAGTTCCTGGATATGCTGCCTCCCACGGTTGTATCCGGCTGTTTCCCCTGCATGCCCGTTTTCTTTTTTATAAATGGGCCAAGCCGGGAATTCCCGGGAAAATTATCAGATCAATAATCTATTTCAGTTTAAAGGAGGTCAAAGATGAGGAAAAGCAGCCTTGTGGCTGCTTCCTGGGGCTGGCGCTGGTGGTGTTAGCCGCGGCCGGGGCCTGGGCGCAGGACAAGCCCAACATTCTGGTCATCATGGGCGATGACATCGGCTACTGGAACCTCAGCTACAACAGCGGCGCCATGATGGGTTACAAGACCCCCAACATCGACCGCATCGCGGCGGAGGGGGTGCGTTTCACCGATTATTACGGCGAGCAGTCCTGCACCGCGGGGCGGGCCGCGTTCATCACCGGGCAGATGCCGGTGCGCACCGGCCTCACCAAGGTGGGGCTGCCGGGGGCCGACCTGGGCATCCGCAAGGAGGACCCCACCCTGGCCGAGCTCCTCAAGCCCCTGGGCTACGCCACCGGCCAGTTCGGCAAGAACCACCTGGGCGACAAGGACGAGTTCCTGCCCACGGCCCACGGCTTTGACGAATTCTTCGGCAACCTCTATCACCTCAACGCCGAAGAGGCCCCGGAAAACCCGGTGTACCCCAAGGATCCGGCATTTAAGAAGAAGGTACGGCCCCCGGGGCGTGCTCAAAGCGACGGCCGGAGGCAAGATCGAGGACACCGGGCCCCTGACCACAAAGCGCATGGAAACGGTGGACAAGGAATTTCTGGGTGCGGCCCTGGACTTCATGGACCGCCAGCAAAAAGCCGGCAAACCCTTTCTCTGCTGGTTCAATTCCACCCGGATGCACTATCACACCCACGTCTCACCCCAGTGGGCCGGCAAGTCGGGCCTGAACTTCTATGCCGACGGCATGCTCCAGCATGACAGCGACGTGGGCCAGTTGCTCAAGAAGCTGGACGACTTGGGCATCGCAAACAACACCATCGTGATTTATACCACGGACAACGGTCCGCACTACAACATGTGGCCGGATGGCGGCATCACCCCCTTCAGGGGTGAGAAGAACACCAACTGGGAAGGGGGCTACCGGGTGCCCTGCTTCGTGCGCTGGCCGGGCAAGATCAAGGGCGGGGAGACCATCAACGAGATAATGTCGCATACCGATTGGGTGCCCACCCTCATGGCCGCGGCGGGCGTGCCCGACGTCAAGGAGAAACTCCTCAACGGCTACAAAGCCGGCAATATGACCTACAAGGTCCACCTGGACGGCTATAACCTGCTGCCCATGCTCACCGGCCAGGGCGGCGACTGGCCCCGGCAGGAATTTTTCTACTGGAACGATGACGGCCAACTGGTGGCGGCCCGCTATAATCGCTGGAAAGCTGGTGTTTAAGGAACAGCAGTCCCAGCAGTTCCGGGTCTGGATGGACCCCTTCGTCAATCTGCGGGTGCCCCTGATCTTTGACCTGCGTATGGACCCCTTTGAACGGGCCTCCACCGACTCCAACTCCTATTATGAGTGGATGGAGCGCATGGCCCAGATCATCGGCGTGGCTGCCCAGGATTACGTGGGCCGGATGATTGTTTCCTTCAAGGAATTTCCACCCCGGCAGAAGCCGGCCTCCTTTAACCTGGACCAGGTGATGCAAAGCCTGACCGAAGCCAACCAGGGGAAATAACGTCTTAATATACTGGCGCCGCCGGACATGGGTGCGGCGGCGCCAATTAAGGAATGGTCCTCCATCTTGATCAGTGAACAAATCGTTTGAACAAGGGAGAAAAAACTTTGGGATTGACGAAAAAATTTGTAGCGGAATTTATCGGCACCTTCTGGCTGGTTTTTGGCGGCTGCGGCAGCGCCGTGCTGGCGGCCGGGTTCATGTCCGCCCCCCCCAATAGTATCCACCTGGGGATCGGTTTTCTGGGGGTCGCCCTGGCCTTTGGGTTGACCCTGTTGACCATGGTCTACACCATCGGTCCCATTTCAGGCTGCCATATCAACCCGGCCGTTTCTTTCGGATTGTGGGCCGGCAATCGCTTTTCCGCCACGGAGTTGGTTCCCTACATTGTCGCCCAGGTTGCAGGGGCGATTGTGGCTTCCTTCGTGCTCTATCTTATTGCCAGTGGAAAACCGGGTTTCGACCTGGTGGTCAGCGGCTTTGCCGCCAACGGCTACGGCGACCATTCCCCGGGGGGCTATTCCCTCTTTGCCGCTTTGGTGGCGGAAGTGGTCCTGACCTATATATTCCTGCTGGTCATTCTCGGCTCCACCGATGCCAGGGCCCCGGCAGGCTTTGCTGGCCTAGCCATCGGCTTGGTCCTTACCCTGATTCACCTGGTCGATATCCCGATTACCAACGCTTCGGTAAATCCGGCCCGGAGCACCGGTCCGGCTCTTTTCGTGGGCGGTTGGGCTTTGCAGCAGCTTTGGCTCTTCTGGGTGGCCCCCGTCATCGGAGCCATTTTGGCTGGGCTTACCTACCGCTGGCTGTGGGGGAATCAAGAACAGTAGGTTACCATCTCATGAGGCTCATGATTGGAGATCGGGGCGAGGTCGAGAAAGGCCTTGCCCCCTGTTAAATGTTGATGTTATCTGAGAATCATAGGTCGTCTTCTAGTGATCTTGATGTGTAACCCCCATATGTACCTAACCAAGTAGTTTACCCATGAGCCATTACAGAGTTCATCAAAACCACGATTCTCAGGGGTTTCCTGGTATTATTACCTGTTGTGGCTGTTCTGGCTGTCATCGGGATATCCCTGGCCACCCTCATCAGAATAGTCACCCCCATTGCCGGGAAATTGCCCATCAAAACCTTTGGGGGTCTTGCCCTGGCAACGCTTCTGGCGGTATTCTTCCTCCTGGCCTTCTGTTTTCTGGCGGGACTCTTGATCAGGATGCGGATGGGGCAACTGGCCCAGAAGCGCGTGGAAAACTTATTGCTGCAGCGGTTGCCCGGCTATGTCGTGTTCAAGAACCTGACTCGCCAATTAGCCGGACAGGAAGGCATCGAGTTCGCCCCTGCCCTGGTGGATTTGTATGGTTCCGAGACCAGGGTGGTGGGCCTCATTGTGGAAGAGCATGCCGATGGGAAATTCACCGTCTTCGTGCCCACCTCGCCCACCGCTACCCTGGGTTAGGTTTACCTCCTCCCGCACACCAATGTGGAGCGTTAGCATGTGCGCTTCGTTGATGTGGTTAATAGCCTGACTCTATGGGGGATGGAATCCAAAAAGCTTTTTCAACCACTGCTGAAATGATCATAAAGTTTTTGTACGGCTGAAGGATATCCCGCTCACCAGGGCTGGGTCTTTTGATCGAGAAAGAATGCAATGGCAGAATAGATAATAGACAAGGAAGGCACTCCCGATGCGGTAAAATAACCGGACTTAGGCAAAGTGCACTATTGCTATCACTGCTCTCAGTAGAAACTTATCAACCGACTAAAAAAATTAACTTATCCAGTCCATAACGACACCTCGGGCTCACCACCGAGGGCGCCAACCTGTGCAGGTTTGGATAGCCTATTTGGGCTCAGTCCCCCTCAGTTTAATCCTGCTCGTCCCCAAGTTTAACTTGGGAACGAGTTCGGTTAACCTGGTTAGGTTCCACACCGCCATTCTCCCCAAAGCCAAACTATCCCCTAACCCTGCCTTTCTCCTTTACAAATACCGGGTTTTGGATTATCCGTACCTTAGGATGGCGTCTGATCCCACTCCAAGGCCGCCCGCATGAACCGCCAGGATAATTCTCCACTGCCGCGCCCGAATTTCGCCTTGCTCGGCTTATGTCTTGCGGCTGCCCTCGCCTGGGCCTGGGGAGGCGAGGCCGCCTGGGCCGCGCCGGAGGCCGGCGACCTCTCCTCCAGGCCCTGGTGGTTCTGGTCCTTAGTCCTGCTGGGGGTGAGTTTCTGTCTCGGCATCGTCTCCCTCCTGGGGGGCATGGGCGGCGGCACCCTCTTTGTTTCCCTCATCGGCGGCTTCCTCCCCTTCCACCTGGATTTCGTCAGATGCGCCAGCCTCATGGTGGCTTTGTCCGGCGCCATCTCCGCCGGCCCCGGCCTTTTGCGGTTCGGCATGGGGGACCTGCGCCTGTCCATCCCCGCGGCCCTCATGACCTCCACGGGTGCCATCGCCGGCGCGGTGGCGGGTCTCAAACTCCCCACCCATATTGTGCAAATTGCCCTGGCCCTCCTTATCCTGGCCATTGTGGCCATCATGACCTTCACCAAAAGGTCTGAATATCCAAAGGTAAAAGAAGCCGATCCCTTGGCGCGCCGGCTGAGCCTGGGGGGCCTCTACCGGGACCGGGCCACCGGTGAGGAAATCGCCTGGCAGGTGCACCGCACTCCCCTGGCCCTGGCCCTGTTTTTCCTCATCGGCAACATTGCCGGCCTGTTCGGCATCGGCGCGGGGTGGGCCAACGTGGTGGTTCTCAATCTGGTCATGGGCGCGCCCCTCAAAGTGGCGGTGGGCACCAGCAAGCTCATCGTCTGCATCACCGACACCAGCGCCGCCTGGATTTATCTGCACAGCGGCGCGATTCTGCCTATTCTGGTCATTCCTTCCATCATCGGCATGATGCTGGGCAGTTGGGCGGGGGTGGGGGTGTTGGCCCGCATCCGCCCCGTGAGACTGCGCTATATCGTTTTAGGCCTGCTGTTGTTTGCCGGGATCCGCTCTTTATTTAAAGCGCTGGGTCTCTGGGGATAATATGAAATCAAACCCACCTTCCCATCCGGGTCAGGAAATTCAGCTCTTTTACGCCAGGGTGCTGGACCGGGCCGCCAAAAATCTGTTCGTCCTGGTCATTTTTACCTTTTTCCTCTATGTCTCGGGAATTCTCAGCCCATATGTGCCCCTGGACCGCCTGCCCCAGTATTGGGGCCAGCCCCTCAGCCAGTATTTGCACCTGACGAACCTGGCGCCGGGATGGAGTTGGCTCTCCTACCTGCGGTACGGGGACATGCTCACCTTCCTCCCCATTGTCGGCCTGGCCGGGATCGCCATTTTCAGTTATCTGTGCCTGGCGGTCAAATTCCTTAGGCGGCGGGATCATATCATGGGGTGGATCGCGGTCCTGGAGATTATTGTCTTACTCATAGTTGCCTCCGGCATCTTACAGGTGGGAGGACATTAATATGGAGCGGACCCCTCTTTGCCCTGCCAGGCTGGAAATTCTGCTGGTCTGCACCGACAGCTCCCCCGACAGCCAGGGAGCCATGGATGGGGCCCTGGCCCTGGCCCAGGCTTGCGGCAGCAAAATCTATCTTTTGCAGGTCTTGGAATTCAATCCGGAATTTGAGGCCCAGGCCCCGGAATTTGTGGCCCGGCGTGAGGATAAGATTCACGCCTACATGGAATCGGTGAAGGCCTTAACCGATCAACGGGGAGTTCCTCTGGAGATTCGGGTCCGCCGCGGCGAATCGGCTCATGAGGGCATTGTGGAAGAGGCCCTGAAAATCAAGCCTGACATGATCATCATGGGCCGCCGCGGCCGCTCCCGCCTCTTTCGCCTCATGATGGGCAATGTCACGGCCCGGGTCATCGGCCACGCGCCTTTCCATATCCTGGTAGTGCCCAAGGGCGCGCCCCTGGCCTTTAAGAAAATTCTCAGCGCCAGCGACGGCTCCCCCCACAGCGACGCGGCCTGGGAAGAAGCCTTGTTCATTGCCCGCCGGGTGGGGAGTGACTTGACCGCGCTGTCGGTGGCCAGAAATGACGGCGAACTGGACGCGGCCCGGGCCATTGTGGACAAACTGCAAGCCCGGGCGGCGGCCGCCGGGGTGGGGGTTGCCACCCTGGTCCTGCAGGGCCGCCCGGACGAGGCCATCATCCAGGTGGCCCAGAAAAACCGCCTGGATCTGCTGGTCCTGGGCGCCATGGGCAAAACCGGCCTGGAGTCCCTCCTCATGGGGAGCGTCACCGAACGGGTCATCGCCCAGGCCCCCTGCGCGGTCCTGGTGGTGAAAAAGCTCAGGGCCTGAGATATTCCGAAGTTAATTTTCACGAGAAATCAGATTTTAACTATCCAACCCCTATCGGTAAAGAATGCAATGCTTGCATAATGCTAAGATATCCGCTATTCTTGCTTTAGCTCTCCCACCGACGAGATCTCTTACAAGAAGTGGTGTATGCCCGGAGCCCTTGCCTTTCCCCTGGCTCACCACTTCCGATCACTGCTTGCCTTGGATCCTTAAGCTCCATCGCCTTGAGTATCCGGGGCTGAGTGGGAGGTTTGACAAGGTTTCTGAAAAACTTAACACTCTCCAGCTGGTTGTTTGATAAATCAATGAGAATTTATGCAACCATGCTGCCTGAGAGACCATTCAGCCACAACGGAGGAAGTTTCTCAAGGTTAGACTCGGGGAGCGGGCTGCACAAAACCATTTGACTTCAATATCTAAGGCAGCGGCATAAGCTCGGAAAATATCTTAATCCAGCCTCTGCTGATCCTTTAAGACTTTTGATGGGGCAGCCATTTCTTTTTATAACTCATCACCATAGGAAACCATGAAAAAGCTGCCTACAATTAAAGTCGAAGGGGCTTCCCGCGAAGTAATATTTATCCAAGGAGGCATGGGGATTGGCATCTCACTGGCAAGATTAGCCAAAGCAGTGGCCAAAAGGGGCGGGATAGGCACAATATCAAGCGCGGGTCTGGATTTATTGGTCAGCAAGCGCATTAATAATAAGGTTAATTCCCGCCAAGCTGTTGCTATTGAAGTAGCTGAGGCTAAAAATGAAGATGGCTTTATTGCTATAAATATTATGGTCGCTGTTCAGAGAGCTCTTAATGATTCCATCCTGGGAGCAATTGAGGGAGGTGTGGATGCGATTATTTTAGGCGCTGGCCTTCCTACGACCTTGCCGGAAACCGTAAGCGAAGCAGGCGTGGCGTTGATTCCTATTGTTTCGTCAGTAAAAGCCCTTAGAATAATTTATAAAAGATGGACGGACAGATATAAAAGATCCCCGGATGCTGTAATCTTAGAGGGGCCGCTGGCCGGGGGCCATTTGGGATTCGCTTTCCCTGATGTCAGTAAAGACGAGTTTCGGTTGGAGAATATTTTTGGGCCGGTTAAGGAATTTGCCCGGACTCATGGCGATTTTCCGGTAATTGTCGCCGGAGGTATCTATTACCATGAAGACATTCTTAGGTGGGTTAATGAATTTGGAGCTGACGGGGTCCAAATGGGGACCAGATTTGCAGCCACAATAGAAAGCGGCGCGTCTGATGCTTTTAAGCAAGCGATTGTTGACTGTAAGGAGAAGGACATTATTATCGCCGAAAAACCGGGGTCGCCATGCGGCCTGCCCTTCAGGATAATTAGCACGTCATCCGGTTATCAGACCGCCTTAAACAAAACCAGGCCCCCTAAGTGCAATCGGGGATTTGTGGCAAGAAAAGACGATGATGGCAAATTTACCGTATGCACTGCCAAAGATACCCAAGATGACTTCTGCATCTGCAACGTTCTCTTAAGCGCCCACGGCTTCACTGACAAAGAAGAACCTATTTATACCATAGGTCAACGCGGCTATTTGGTTGACAGGATTTTGTCGGTGGACGAACTGATGGATGAGTTAATCGGTCAAGCTTAGACCCGGATCAACCCATCCATTTTCCTAAGTGTCAAACCAAGAGATGGGGCGCCCCGCAAGATGTTTATATCATGAACATCTTGAATCTTGCCGCTTGGTCACCGCTTTCCGCCTTAGCCGCCGCCTTTTAACTGAGACAACGTAAATACCGCCTGGACCTGGGGGGCTTCTTTTTCCACGGCTTCCCGGCCTCCTTCTTCCCGGTCCACCAGAACGATGACCTGCTCCACCTCCAGGCCGAACTCCCGGATGGCCTTGATGGCCTCCAGAGCCGAGCCCCCGGTGGTGACCACATCCTCCAGCACCACCACCCGCTCCCCGGGTTTCACCGGCCCCACCAGGCGTCCCCCGGCGCCGTGGCTTTTTTGGAACTTCCGCACGGAAAAGGCGTTGATGGGTTTGCCCCGCTGGTGGCTGATGAGGGCTGCGGCATGGGCCAGGGGGTCGGCGCCCATGGTGAGCCCTCCCACGGCCTGCACGTCCAGGTCCTTGACGAGGTCGAACAAAATCTCCCCCATGAGGGCCAGGCCCTCGGCGCTGTGGGTCACGGGCCGGCAGTCCACGTAATAGGGGCTTATGCGGCCCGAAGCCAGGGTAAAGGGTGCGTCCGGGCTGTAGCGAAAGGAGTGTTCTTTGAGAAGGTGCAGGAGCCGGGCTTTTTTCTGCTCCATGGCAATCCCCCGTGAGTAAAGTCAGCAGACAGCGGTCAGTAAATGCAGGGCGGGCACTGCCCGCCGAATTCTAGTGGGCGGCACCCCCCTACACAAAGCTCATAGCCCAAAGCTCAAAGCAAGCGTAGGGCGGGAAAGCGAAGCGCATCCCTCCTGCAAAAGGCGGGCGGGACGCCCGCCCTACCGCCTGTTTTTCATTTTATCCGGCTGAACCGGGTAAATGCAGGGCGGGCACTGCCCGCCGAATTATGGTGGGCTATGCCCACCCTACATTATTTTGAGCCTTGAATTTGTCACCCATAATCATAGCTCAGCCCTCAAAGTTCACCGCGGTTATGGGCTCCCCATGCAGTTCCAGGTATTCCTGCACCGCGTCCCGGGTGGAGCTGAACGCAATGCTTTCCCAGGGGATGTTCTCCCGGGTGAAGACCTGGGCCTCCATCTCCTCATCCCCGGCGGCCAGTTCCCCCGAGACATACTCGGTGATGAAAGACAGCACCACCGTCCTGGAATGGCGGTAGGAATGGACATTGAGGAGCCTCACCACCCGGACGGTGAGGCTGGCCTCCTCCCAGGTTTCCCGGACCACCGCGTCCTCCACCTTCTCCCCCACGTCCACGAAACCCCCCGGCACCACCCAGAGGCCGTAGCCCGGCTCAATGGACCGCCGCACCATGACCAGCCCGCCCCGGTAGGGGACCAGGGCTATGACCGCCAACTTCGGATCGATATAAAAAACGAAGGCGCATCGGGAGCACACCAGGCGCAGGGGCTCCCCCACCCGGAGGAGCCGGTTCGTAAGATCCCCGCCGCACAGGGGGCAAAATCTGTAACTTTCCGGTCCGGGCCAACTCAAAGCCTCACCTCACTGAAACCACAAACCCACCACCACCACCTTGTCCTGTCGCTTGGAAAGGACCAGCTTGATGAGGATGTCGTCCTGGGTGTCGGCGAACTTGCCTTTCCACAAGACGACGGTGTGGACCTGCTGATTCAAAAAACCCAGGTAAGTTTTGCTGTTGAAGGTGCCCCAGTTTCTTGAGGAGCTCTTGCCGCACCTGCTGGAATTTCTTCTCAGGAATGGCCTCCCGCAGGGTGTCGTCAAAGTCCTTGGAGTATTGGGCATAGTCCCCCTGGTTGAAGCCGGCCAGGAGGTTGTCCAGAATGGGTTCGGCCACCGCCTTCACCTGCACCTCATCGGCGCCCACCGGGGCGGCCGCGGCAGGGAGGGCCAATAGAAGAATGCCAAGACACAGCATGCTCGCCAGAACTTTTCTCATCCGTGGCCCTCCTTTTCGGCCATCCTGCTGATCAGCCCAGATTAAAGGGCATGGGGGTAAAGGTCAAGAGAAAGACCGCAATGGTGATCACCCCCAAGACCTTGCGCCGTCGGTCCAGGGGGATCCAATCGCAGTAGGGCGGCGGATGGCGGACCCCGATCACGGCCAGGATGGCGGCCCACAGGAGCCAGCCGTGCCAGGAGAGGATGCCGAAAACGATGAGCAGGCCCACGCAGGCCAGGGAAATGCGGCGGTGCCAGGTGGGAAACAGGGCGTACATGACATGGCCGCCGTCCAACTGGCCCACGGGCAACAGATTCAGCGCGGTGATGAGCAGACCCAGCCAGCCGGCAAAGGCCACCGGATGCATGATGACATGGTCATCCGGACCCAGAGGCCCCAGAGTGAGCCAGCACACCACCTTGAAGAGCAGGGGCTCCCCCAGTTGGATGCCGTCGCCGACACCGCCGGGGAAGGTTTTTACCGGGGAAAGGGACAGGCCCAGGGCCAGAACCGGGATGGCCACCAAAATGCCCATCAGCGGCCCGGAACAGCCCACATCCAGCAGGGACCGCTTGTCCAGGATGGGGGAGCGGATGCGGATCAGGGCCCCGAAGGTGCCCGGCAGGGGCGGCGGAAAAGGTATGCCCGGCAGGAAAAAAGGCAGGCTGACATCCAGGCCATGCCTTCGGGACATGAGGTAATGGCTGGTTTCGTGAACCGCCAGGATGGCCATGATGCTGGCCGCAAAAGGCAGGCCCCGGTAAATCTGCCAGGGGTGCGCAAACAAGTTCACCCCGGACATAAAGGCCCCGGCCGTCATGGTAGTGAGTGCGGTGATGAGAAAAAGGGCGGCATGGAGCCAAAGCCGTTGAGGCCGGGGCGGCGCCCAGGCCGTTGGCGGTTCGCACCCCGGCGGCCAGGCCTCGGGAGGTTCTTCAACCTTAAGCTGCTCTTCGGAATGCTGATGGCCCTGGTAATCTTCCGTGTTAGCTGCCATTTTTATCCTGCCGGGGTCTGATCTTCACCCGCCGGACCCTGGGGCGCGTCTCCGACGGCCCCGGCTCTTTGCTGGTTTGAGGGAAAGGAGGCGGGGCTTTGGCCGTGGGACCGGGTTTCAAATATTTATGCCCCACCGTAAGTTGGAGATTGGCCTGCTCCTGGCTGCTAAGATGACGCCAGGTCCCCCGGGCCAGCCGTCCCAAATGCAAAGGCCCAAAGGCCATGCGCTTGAGCTTCAGCACCGGGTAACCCACATCTTCCAGCAGCCGCTTGATGAGATGATAGCGCCCCTCCCATACCGTAATTTCTATGATGGTCTTGCCGTTGCCTTTTTTCAGCAGCTTGACCTCAGTGGACACGGGCCGGCCGTCCAAGGCAATCCCGCCCGCCAGTCGCTCCATCGCCTTCTCGCTCATCTCCCCATCCGTGGTCACCCGGTAGGTGCGGGGCACCTGGTAGCGGGGATGGGTCAGGCGTTCCGCCAAGGCCCCGTCATTGGTGAGGAGCATGAGCCCGGTGGCGTCATAGTCCAGCCGTCCCACCGGATAGAGGCGGCCGTAATCCCTGGGGGCCAGGTCCATGACCGTGCGGCGGCCCTCAGGGTCCCGGGTGGTGGACACGCAACCGTAAGGCTTGTGCAGCATGACGGTTATGGGGGGCAAAGGGGGCTGCACCTTGGTCCCCTCCACCTGCACCCGGTCTTGTCCGGGTCGATTTTCACCCCCAGTTCGGTCACCAGCCGGCCGTTGACCTTGACCTTGCCTTCAAGGATCAACACCTCCGCTTGCCGCCGGGAAGACACGCCAGCCCGGGAGAGAAATTTATGTAAGCGTTCTAAAGTCATGATTCAGTTTTCAGTGAGCAGTAAGCTTTGGGCTCGGAGCATTGAGCTTTGAGTTTTGATGGAGCCGTAAAAAGTCAGAAAACCCTTATCCTCTCAATAAGACACCCTTAATTTGATGCTGTCTATCTTATTGATATTGCCTCATTACCCCCTCTCCCCCCTCGGGGGAGAGGGCTGGGGTGAGGGGGAAAATAGACTTTTTCGATTTCATCAGCTTTGAGCTCTGATTTATGATCCCTTGGCTCACCCATAAATCTCTTAAAATTTTGGTGGAGCGGGACCCCTTGCCCGCCATTGTTGGTGCGCGGTGCGCACCCTACATCTACATCTAATCCCTTCCCCCCACCCCCAATCCCTTACCCAAGCATGGTAGGACGGGCTTCCAGCCCGTCCAGGCACGGGCAGGATGCCCGTGCTACCATCATAGGGGATGGGTAAAGGTTGCGGGGAAGTGGCAGTGAAGATTCGAACCCTGGCCTCCCCTCGGGTTGTATGCCGGAACGACGCCTGTTTCACCTCTAGTACATAGCTGCGTAAGTTAGCGCACCCTTAAAACCGAAACGTTTCATGCCCAGGATACCTGAAGTCCCCCTTTCTCGGAGGGGTATTAGGGTGATTATTAAGGGCTTAGTCTTAATTCCCCCCACCCCCCTTTAGAAAAGGGGGGAATT
>CAVPIX010000015.1:0-117789 GCA_963705115.1 uncultured delta proteobacterium
ACGTTCTCCCGCCCCGGTTTGTCAAAATCCGTCACTACGGCCTCATGGCCCCCTGCCAATGCCAAAACCAAACTGGAGAAAGCCCGGGCCCTCCTCAGCCTCCAAGTGCCCCGGGAGCCATTGCTGAACCCCCAAACCGAGAGCATGATACCCCGAGCGAGACCAACACCTGGCAGGAAATGCTGCGGGCGCTCACCATTGGATCTTACCACTCTGTCCGAACTGCGGCCAGGGAAGGATGATCCGCGCCAGGTTGACCGGCCAGTGAAACTGTCCTTGCACCACCAATATGGGATTCCTCATGAGCTACTGCTTGCTGCAGCTAAGCCTCGCTCCTTCATCTCAGAGTGCCTGGCGGAGCACGATAGGGACACGTTCGTCCCCAATGCCGGCCCAGTCCTATCCGTGCCTGCCCCTTGCCCTCGGACTCATCTCCTGGGCTCAAAATATCCCTCACGCCACGCCTCATTCAGGCCTCAAGGCTTCAACGCCGGCACACAACCCCAAACACCTTTTATTGAATCCCCATAGCCCAAAACCGGACTGATTCCTCCAAAACCCAGGCTTAGTTCATGATGACGATTATGAGAATGCGCTCCGCAATTCTCACAATCGCCTATTACTTATTGAAAGCTGGATATTGGGATATGTGAGTCAGATAGAGAGCAGTGATCTGCAATATTACCTCACCCTGCTCCTGGCCTGCTCGATCGTGGCCTTGGCCTCAAGCGGGGCCACCTTGAGGTAGGCGGCATAGGCTCCTGGGCCTCATCCTGGCGCCCCGCCCGCTCCTGTTGTTTTTTCTTCCATTGTCGCTTTCCCTATTTTAAGTAATCTAAATGGTTAGCGAGAGCTCTCTTTTAAAGCATGCATCTCAGGTTCAGGTCACTTTGCTCTATCCCCTCACCTGCTTCAAAGTTAGTTGGCGCTTACTCCAAACTGCATAGGGAATAGCCAAGAGTCCCCCCAAAATCATATAAGTCAAAATCGTGGGGACAAGATGCTGCCCGTAATAACTTAATTCGGCGATAAACAGAGCGAGCCCGATGTTGCGGGCAATGCAGGCGGTGGCCAGGGCAGAGCGCTGGTCCCGGCGGGGGCCGCCCAGCAGGTGGCCGATGGCCAGGGAGACCATCACCATCAGCAGGATCGCCACCGTGGTAGCCCCCCCAAATTAAGCAGCGCCCGCAACTCGGGCACCAGGGCAAGAAGCAGGACCAGCATGAGAAGCAACAAGATGAACAGGATATTTGCCAGCACGGACGCCGGCTGGCGCAGAACCTCAGCGAGTCTGGGGGCGAACTGCTTAAGCGACAGGCCGATGATCACCGGCAAGAAAGTCACCTGGGCAACCTGCCGGGCCACCTGGAAAAACGTGACTCCCTCGATTACGATCCCAAACAGAGAGGAAAACATAGCCAGGATGACCGGGGTAATCCCCACAGCCAGCAAAGCCAGCGTCAACTGCAGGCTGGCAGTGTAGGCGGGATCTCCCCCGGCCATTTGGGACCGTTTGTACGTGAGGGGTGCGCCCGGCGCCGCGGCTAACAAAGCGAGGCCGGTGGCCGCAGCGGGGGCAGGTCAAACACCCATAACAAGAGGACCACCACCAGGGGGACCAGGAAGACCACCGCCAGAAGGGAGCGGAGCAGTAATCCGGGCCGACGCCACAGAGAGGTGAGTTGCTCAAAAGAATGGTTGACCCCCAGGGCGAACATGAGGGTAAAAATTGTCAGGCTGACGAAATAAAGGAGGATGGGGTGGTCCATATTTAATAATTATTCTGGGTTTCAAAAGAATGAGCTTGCTGCTTCAACCTTTGGAGCATTTTTTTGCTGAGACGTCCCATCGTGAGCCCGGTTCCGAAGATCCCGCCTCGACCACGAAACGGTTCACTTCACGGGTTTGGCCGCCGGAAGTTTATAAGCCCCCTCCAACACCGATTTGCCCGGGCGGTAGATGCGCATCAGGAAATTCCATCCTTCCGTGGTATCCAACCTGTTGGGCACCTCGCCGCAGGTCTCCGCCGATCCGAAATGCACGGTGAAGGTGCCGTCCGCGTTCAGCTTCACATTGGAGGAATTGACGATGTTGTTGTCGCTCTTCATAAAGCCATCGTTGCCGTAGACGGTGATGGACCAGAAAGCTCCGTTTTCCGGAACCTGATAGGTCGCCTGGTGGCAGACCCCGTAATCATGGCCGCCGCTGTAATTCAGATACGTGGCGTCCCATTCCGGGAAAAGCCCCCACGCCGCGGCCGCGGCAATATGACGGGTCTTTTCGTCCACCTTGCTCCGCGGCCCCATCATTCCCTGCCAACTGCTGTATTGGGTCGAATCTTTTTCATACTGGTCCGTGAGGGCTTTCAAAGACTGGAGGTCCCACTTGAACTCCGGCAGTGGATCGGCGCTGTTGGCCTTGATGATGAACTGATCCTGCAGTTTGTTGATCAAGGCGACCTCGTTCTCGTCTTTCGGGTTGAAAACCTGGATGCGCACCCCGACGCCCAGGTATTTGGTGTCCCTGGGCAGCTCGTGCGTGCCGGCGCCGTAGATGACGAATGGACAATAATGATCGTTGTCCACGAGATAGACGGACGCATACCGATCGCCCGGGAGTTCTGGGACGGTGATCGTGGCGCCCTGCGAAGTATCCACAATGCCCATCGAGTAGAGCGTGTCCCTGTTCATCCGCACGACATTCTGTTTATCCAGAGGGGTGGGACGGTGGAAATGATAGAACCTGTTCACGCCGCCGGCCATTTTGACGACCTCGCCAAACTGTCGATCACTTTCAGCCCGTATGTAGGCTTCAGGCGTCACCTGCACGGCAGGAGTTTCCTGAGCCGTCGCCTGCACCGGCGCTACCCGCTGCAAGGGGGGCTGTTGCCATTGGCCGTTGATCACGGCGGGCTTGGGTATGTAGATGCGCATGATGCAATAAAGGGCCCAGCCGGTGCCGGCAGCCAGTTTGCTTCCTTATCGGCTCCCGGCGAATCCTTTTGCACGTAGAAGGTCAGCGAGCCGTCGGCGCCATACTGGAAGGAATCCAGCATGGTTGAGTTCAACAGGTAGCGATTGAGAGGATTGGCCACGAGGTACTGCGTCGGTCCGTCATACATAGTAAACGACCAAAACGACCCGGCGGGCGGCAGCTGTCCCTTCTCAAAACGCAATAGGTAGGAATGTTTCGCACCGTCCAGTTTCTCGCCCTGCGCGTCTACAAATAAGGGGGATAAAGTGCCTCCTCGCGGGAGTTGCCGTAGAGTCCAAGTTTCGCGCCGGCAAACCGGTAGAGATAATTAATTTTCAGGAACTCTCGAGTCCCAAAAAGATCGCCACTGGTCCCCTCACCTGCGTTGACCCGCTTCATCAAGCCGCCAAAGTCATCCTGCCAGGCGTCGGCAATACCTGCTTCGATGGCTTTTTTGATTTCGGGGGCAAGCTCCTGGTCAGAGAACGGTTTGCCGGGACCGATGCCCAACTTGGCGAAGCGCGCCATCATTTCCTTTTCCGAAGGGTGCGTGGGGCAAAACTGCAGGAGAAAATTAAGGTAGCTAAACACCTGGGCCGACTCGCTCATGCCATCGGCCAGGGGCGGCCAGTCCACCGCCGGTGCGATGTCCGGGGCAGAATTGCCAAGATAAATGCTCAGCGATCGCACCTGGTAGGCGTCCTGAATCTGGTGCACGTTCTTAAGGTCGTCAGGGGTGAATAGCTGGGTACGGAAGAGGGCATACATTATCTGGGTTTCGCAAGGAATCACTGCCCTGACCTTCCCGGGCTTTTCACCCCGCCAACCTGGCCCCGCAATCAGGAAATCACCGCCCTCGTTGCCGAAGGCGCGGGTGCCAAGGTAGCCGAAGTTGTGCGTGTAGAGATCAATCAGTTGCACCGAGTAGTAACGGTCCGGCGCAATCTTCGGCATGGTGATGACCATGGGCTCAACGCGCAGGTCCAGCCAGGCAAAGGAATACGGCGTGTCCGAATTCGGTGTGACCACGAACTTGTCATCCGGGGTGGCGACAGTGCGAGCGTGGCCAAGTTGGTTCAGCGGCGCCTTGTACTCCGGGCTGGTCTGGTCAATCGCCTGTTTATAAAGCGTCTTATAGGTTTCAACCAGGGGGAAACCGTAGATGTAGGCCTCTCTGGCGATGGAGCGGGCTTCCCCAGGGGTAACGATGGTCGTTTTCAAGGGTATCTCCTTGTCTTGAACAGGATGGCTGATTAGCCAGCTTGTTAGCCGGGAGGGTGACCGACTAGGGCTCCTTAACAACCGGCGCATCGTCTTCGAAGACCTCGTCTTTCGAGGGTTTGCCGGCCGGGGGGGTAGTGGGCTTGGTGCCCGGCAGAACCTCAAAGAAGGGATCAAAGGCCAACAGGGTTGCTTTCAGCTGCTCCAGAACCTGGGTATTGCCATCGAGTTTGGCCTTACCGGCTTTGACCTTATCCACCAGCTTGGCGGCGCCGATCATCACGTCCTCCAATTCCGACCGGTCAATGGTGATGGTCAGGTCCGCGTCCGGGGCCGTGTAGCCCGCGAGGGAGGTCCCAGGCAATGCCACCCTTATCATTCTTGATCACCTTGTAATCGGGGACGGCGATGAAGCCGTGCCTGGATTCTTCAAAATCCCGCTTGTCGGCCAGGGGCAAAATCTGTCTCTGGTGCTTCTGCGCCTCGATGGTGTATGAAGATGGGAGTTTGCCCTTCGGGTGAAAATGCGCCTGACCCTTGCATGACGTATGATTACACATATTTCAGATCTCCTTTCTCCTGCGGATTGATGGGGATGAAAATTTGAATACAGCCTTCGTCTGTTCTATGGAGTACCCCAGGAAGGCTGGCGGTTTCTGGATGAACAATCCTAATGCACCAGCACCGCAATAAAGGCAAACAACCCAATCAGCATCAGCAAAATAGCCATGATGAACGCCAGGGGCCGGAACCCGGTATAGGTCAAAGTCATCCTGTTTGAGATGCTGGAGAATGTTCCAGTGCTGGAGCGTCGCGGCCAACAGCCCCAGGACTCCTAAGGAGATAAAACTTAAGCCAAAGACTAGGGCGACGTTAAATTTCCCATGGGGCGCCGACCAATCCGCCTTCGAGGAGAATGTCTCGAAAACTGGCGATGGCAAAACCGAAGCCGATGAGCGACAAGGAAGTGCGCACCCAGGCCATCAGGGTCCGGTCCGAGGCCTGCCGGCTGCGCTCTTTGGCGAGTTCGTTGGAAAGATCTTTTTTGGGGTGGTTGGTCATTTTTTCAAAAATCCTTTTCTGAAACCTTGGCAGGATCCCAGGACCATAGAATTGTATTCTTCTTGTTACTAAAGTCCATACACAAACGGCGCCAGCGACAGCACCACTATGCCGACTAGAATAGTGAGCGGCACCCCCACTCGCGCAAAATCCCCGAAGGTGTATCCACCGGGTTCCTGGACCATCAGGTTTGTTTGAAAGGCTGCAGGGTTGATGAAGGCACAGGAGGCGGCGCTCATCAATACCATGGCAAACGGCATGAAACTCACCCCCAGGCTGTTAGCCAGGGACAAGGCCACCGGGAACATGAATGCGGCTGCGGCGGCGTTCGTAATGATGTTGGTCATGAGGATCGTGCCCACATAGATAGCGCTGAGTGCTATCATTGGACTGCTGCCGCCGATGCCGCCAATAAGGTCTGCGAGAGCTGCGGACAGGCCACTGCCAGTGACCGCGGCTTCCAAGCCCACCGCGGCGCCCAAAACCACGATGGTTTGCCAGTCCAGGCTCCGCCACACCCTGTTGCTGGTCAGGCAACCGGTCAAGAGCATGGCCGCGGTGGCCAGCAGCGCCGCATTGAGCATGCTCATCAGGCCGAAGGCCGCCACCGCCACCATTGCTGCTGTGATCACCGCGGCGATCAGGGCCCTGTCCACCCGCTGTACCCGGTATCCTGCCAATCGCCGAGTCAAGGTGAAGTCTGTTTCCCGGCGGTTCTCGTAGAAGAAGGCGTCACTGACTTCTAAAATCGCGGCGTCTCCCGGTTCCAGCCGGAGCTCCGCCAAAGGCTGCGGCGGCGCCTGTCCGTGGCGCGAAATTCCCACCAACATAATTTCATAAGGGCTTTCGGGCCGCGCCAGGTCGGCTATGCGGTGACCGATCGCCGGCGTCTGAGTGGATATGACGACTTCGACGAGGTGATGCTGGTGCCGCTCGGTTCTCTGAGTGGTAGCAAAGACGGGCACCAGGCCAAGGGTAGTCCACAATCCGGGCAGCACGTCTGCCTGGGCGGTGAAGGTGAGCACATCTCCAGCTTCCAGCCTGATGTGCGGCGCTCTGTCGACCGGAGTCCCCTGGCGCGTGATCGCTTCCAAAGTGTAGCCCATGGGTTGCGCAAAACCAGCCTCGATGAGCGTTTTACCCGCCAGGAACGCATTTTTCTCCACCGCCAGTTCGCTCCGATACATTCGTTTCTGAACACCTGCCCCATCCTGTCTGGTCTTGTCCGGCAAGAGACGTGTGCCCGCCAGGATCATAAAGGCGAAGCCGGCCAGAGTTGCAGGGAGGCCGATCCAAATGGGATCGAATATCTTAAGTGGGGCCATCCCGGCCAGTTCCCCTCTTTCAATGGCATTGGAGACGAGACCGGAAATGATCAGATTTGTTGAGGTTCCAATCAGGGTCATGCTGCCGCCTAAAATTGCCATGAAACTAAGCCCCAGGAATATCTTGGAACCTGCCAACCCGGTGGTGCGCGCCAGGTCCCGTACTACCGGAATCATCATCGCCACCATTGGCGTGTTGTTCAGTACTGCGCTCCCCAGGGCTACCGGTGGGAAGATTTTAAGCTGTGCAGAGGTTACGGAACCCGGCCGGCCGATAAGTCGCTGGGACAGGAGAGATATGGCGCCCGTGGCATACATGCCGGCAGCCACGGGGAACAGCGCGGCCACCGTCATCACGCCGGTATTGCTGAATCCTGCCAGGAGTGCCTCGGCGGAGGCTAATTTCAAGGTCATGGCCGCCGTCAAGGTTCCCATGAAAACTAGCCAAGCCGGGAATCGATCCCAGACCAGAAACGCGAACATTAGGATCAGAATTCCCAGCATCACCCAGGCGTTCACCGACATTGCCTCTCCTTCTGTCTTAAATTGCTAACCTGTCGATCCCGGAGGGCGCCCTTTGGGATATACCCTCTGGTGCGAGATGGAATTTTAGCCGATGCTGCGGCTGCATACCTCTTAAGGATATGGAGCAGATTGTAGTATACTTTTTTTCGCCCAATAAACGTTCCTTGTTAGCCCCCGGGACCCATACGGAGGGGGCCACAAAGAACTGCCAGCCCTGTTTATAGATGGGGAGGAGGTTGTCCTCCTGGGCGGCCGCGGTCTTATCCTGGGCGGGAACTGCTCCCTCCAGGGAGTAAGCAGGCACGCAAAAAATGAGCAACATGACAATGGTGATCGCAGCCTTCAATCCCCCCATATATCCTCCTTACCAAGCGGTGTTGGTTCCCGGGGTGAAGGCCTGCCTGAGCTAATTCACGAGAAAAAAACTTAGGCAGAATTCACAATTCCGGGCAAGAATTCTTTTCAGTCGTTTTTCCTTGAGATGACCACCCAGTTGCGCTTTGGGGCAGCATATTGTCGCGGCTGAGTGAAGGTAGGGCTGGTCCCGGTCAAGCACGGTAACCCGGGGTCGGTCCGCCTGATGCCATTGGCGACAAGTAAACGGGTGGAATTGTCTACGGACGAATTTAGGGGAAGATTGAAGGAAGTTCAATTGGAAAAGATGCCATGCATCTCGCTTTTTTGCGGACCTGGTGTGACTGGCCGGGCCTATCCTCTCATCCTCTTTATAATTCCACGGAGATTCCTTCCTGGTCTGCCACGGCCCTGCCTTTTTTGAAGTCTATCGCCTATGCGGGCATATCTTGCCAGACCAGAAACTTATCGGATTTCCAGAGAAAATTGTGCTATGCTCTGAATATCAAAAAACTAAACTAAGCTGTTGCATAATGTTCGGGTAGAAACATTTGGAAAGGAAACAAGCTTATGGAAACATGGGTGGGGGTTGCAGCCATCTTTGTGGGTTTGGCTGGCTGTTTCTATGGCTATCCACTATTCCGTATCTTCTTGATCTTGGCCGGCTTGATCTATGGCTACCTACTCGGCCAGTCTTTAGTCCCGGCCAGCCATCCATGGGTAGCCCTGGTTATCGGTCTCGGAGTGGCGGTTATCTTAGCGATGCTCGCCTATCCCTTATGGAGCATTGGTGTCATCGTGATCGGAGCGGCTTTGGGCTTCATGATACTCAGCTCCCTGGGTATTGCCCTTAATGCCTCACAAGGGGTCTTGATCTTGCTGGGGGTCCTGGGTGCGGCAGTAGTGGGGTTTCTGTTCTCTCGCAGTAGGGACCTCTTTGTGATGTTGGCCACCGCCTTTAACGGCGCAGTGGAGTTGGTCTATGGCCTGGGCTTCATCTTCCCGGCACTGGTCTTTGGCGGCGGGCGGTCCAATATCTTGGCCGTCATGGCCATGGTGGTGCTGGGAGGCTTCGGCTTTGCGGTCCAATATGGGATGTTCAAAGGTCGGCGGACGTACTCGAGTTAAATGCTGGGAGAGAAGAAAGCAAGAGTGCCAGTGAATCTTCAGACTGAAAGGAAAAGATATGATCTAAATAGGTTGAATTTTCAGAGAGTTGATAAGTTTCTAAGAAGAGCAGCTAATGACACCAAAGGGGGGAAGTGAAGCATGTTCCTCAACCCCTTTGACTCGTGCCTCGATTTCTTGGGCCTTTTAAAGATTAGGCAGGCAACCCCACCGAATGACGCGGTGGGAGTGGGCCTCAGGATCAGGAAAGGAGGTAGAACAAACCCAAGACATAGAGAGCGGAGACTATTAACTGGCAAATAGTCAGGGGAACCCCATACCGCAGGAAAGTCGCAAAGGATACGGGCTTACCCTGAGTGGCGCAGATGCCGGCGGCTACAACATTAGCCGCGGCGCCGATGAGGGTGGCGTTCCCTCCCATAGTCCCGCCGAACATCATGGCTGCAAACACGGGCAGCAGATGCGCAGGCCAACTCACAAAAGTTGCGGCCAGGGCAGTCTCAGGGACAAATCCGGCGGTGACAAAATATCCCTTGACCATGAGCAGCATGACCGCCAGTACCGGAATATTGGCCAGCAGGCTCGAGGAAAAAGCCACCCCGATGAGTATGACGAGGCTGATCAAAATAAGGTTGGTGCCGAACCAATTATAGAGATACTGTGACATCCCCTGGAGAATCCCGGTCTTGGCAAAAGCCTCCACCAGGGAAAAGAGTGCAATGAGAAACAGGATGGTTCGCCAATCCACGTCCTGCAGCACTTTGGTTACCGGTTCGACCTCCGCTGCGTAGACCAGGAGCAGGCCCAGAGAGGCAGCAATAATAGCCACGCCCGGAGGCATGATCCTCGTGGGAATGTATTCCCCAAAAATAAACAAGAGCACCATAAGCGCCAGGATGAGGAGAGCAAACAGGCAAAGACAGGGGCGCTGCAACGGTGCGGCCTTAAGATCCGAGGGGAGCGTCCGCCTGACCCGCCACACATCTTTCAGCAACCAGGGCAGCAAAGGCATCAGGGTCAAAACCGAGAGGAGACCGCCCAGGCTCATCTTCTGGAGATACTGACTGAATGTCAACCCGACCGCGTTGCCCACGAGGAACGTAGCCGGGTCGCCCACCAGAGTGAGCAAGCCGGCGGAATTGCTGATAATGGCGGTGACAATCATGGGCCCCACAAAGTCCACCTCCAAAGCCCGGGCCACCTGGATGATGATGGGCGCCAGGAGGATCACCACGGTGGCATTGGGCAGCACGGCGCACACCGGCCCCACCAGGAGGAAGAGACTCAGGAGGAACAGTTTGCCGCTTCCCCGAGTCTTCAGCAGGTAACGGGAGCCCACGTACTCGAAAAGGCCGGTGGGTAGGAGGACACGGGTCACCACCATGCCGCCGAACAACAGGGCCAGGGGGCCGCCAGCCACCCGGGTGACATTGAGGATTTCCCGCTGCGTGAAGATACCGGCAATAATCAGCACGCACACCCCTAACAGAGCCGCGACCAGCATGTCGATGACATCAAAGGCAATGGCAGCGATGACACCGAGGAAGACAACTATGATAATGATGTTTTGCAGGCTCTGGGAAAGCATGGGAAACGCCTCATTCGGGATATCGCTCTGACACTTTTTCCGGAATCCTCATTCCCGGAACACGGAGTAGCATCTGGTTAACGAAAGGGGGGTGAATACATCAGGCCGCCTTGGGTCCAGAGTCGATTGAACCCTCTGTCGAGCTTGAGCTTGCTGTGGCTGCCAAGGTTGCTCTCAAACATCTCGCCGTAGTTGCCCACCGCTTCAATAACCCGGACCACCCAGCCGGGACTGATCCCCAGGGTTTTCTCCGGTAAGCCGTCGGAGGCGAGGAAGTGCTGGAGCACGGGGTCGGTGGAGGTGGTCAGCAGGGTGCGTACATTGGCCTGGGTGACCCCCCGTTCCTCCGCTTCAATGAGTGCAAAGAGCACCCATTTGATCAGGGTGAACCACTCATCGTCTCCCCGTCGTACCACCGGCCCCAGGGGTTCTTTGGAAATATCTTCTGGCAGCAGGATATAATCCTCTGGTCCGCCCGGCGCTATCATCTGGACGGCGGCCAATTCGGTCCGATCCGAGGTAAGGGCCTGGATTTCACCGCCCAAGAGAGCGGCCTTTGCCTCTGAGAGGGACCCGAAAGCCAGAGGCTTAAAGGTCCAGCCCCGTTGACCGAAGTAACTCGTCAGGTTGTTCTCATGCGTGGTTCTTTTCCCGAAACCAATAGTGGCGCCGTTCAAATCGGCCAGGCGGCGAAGGCCGCTCTTTTTTGTGACCAGGAAGGCTTGCCTGTCATAGTTTATTATTCCGGCAAACTGAACTCCGACGGCGGCCTCACGTTCGAAGGTGTACGTGGTCATGCGCATGAGCAAGTCGATACTGCCGGAGAGCAATACCGGAAAACGATTCACAGAAGTCACCGGCACAAAGGCTACCTTATCGGCCTGGCCCAATACGGCGGCAGCTAAAGCCCGGCAGAAGTCGACATCAAAACCTCGCCAGTGGCCGGCCTCGTCCTGCGCGGAAATACCAGGCCGGTTTTCAGCTACCCCACAGCGGATCACCCCATTGGCCCGTATTGTGTCCAACGTCGGACCGGCCAGGGCCGGGGCAGAAGACAGCAACTGCAGAAATAAAAAGAACGCTATGAGGATCAGTCGCATAATTCGTCCCCTGCCCGGCCTACCGGAAGACTTCCTGCCTTTAAGACTTGGCTATTTTTAACCTTAAGGCAGCGTTGCCTGCCCGTCTAGTGATAGGGAGCGAAGGCCGCCGCAACGTCGGCGCCCTTGCCGCCGCGCATGACGAGTCCAAGCAGCAGCCGCGCCTTGAGGCCGGAGAGGTAACCCGCGGGCACGACACCGCGCTGAATCAAATCGATCTCCGACCCGGGATAGCCGTAGGTGCGCGTGAACACATGGCCCGTCATCGCACGGCTGGCGAGCACCACCGGAATCTTCGCCGCTAGGTCGCCGACGATGGGAGCGACGTCCGCGTGCACGTGGCCGGCGCCCATCCCCTCTATCACCACACCGGCGTAACCCAGGCCGGGCAGCGAACCGAACAGGCGCCCGTCGTCGCCCATGGTGGCCTGGATGAGCGCCACCGGTGCGGGCGGGCCGTCTCCAAGCGGCAGGGCGGGATTGCGCTTCAGGCGCACATAGAAGCGCGGCTGCCGTTCGATGAGGGTGCCGATGGGCCCGACCAGCGGCGAGAGAAACGCCGAGGGCAGGGCAGTGTGCGACTTCTGGACGAAACGCGCCGCGTGAATGTCATAGTTGAGGACCGCGAGCGTTCCGAGGCCGTGGGACTCCGGGCAGGCGGCGACGATGGCCGCGGACAAAAGGTTGGCGGGTCCGTCCGCGCCCGGCGCGTCGGCGCCGCGCATGGCGCCCGTTATGACCACCGGCTTGTCGGAATCGACGAGGAGGTCAAGCAGGAAAGCCGATTCCTCGATGGTGTCGGTGCCCTGGATCACCACCGCGCCGTCGAACCCGGAAGCAAACGCGTCCATGATCGTGCTGGCCACCTCGACCAGATTCGCCGGGGTGAGCGAGGGGCTGGGCAGGCGGAAGGGCGACCGCGCCTCGATGTCGCCGACTTCGGCGAGCTCTGGCACCGAGGCCACCAGCTCGGCGGCGCCCAGCTTGGGAGCGATGCCCCCCGAATCGGTCGGCACCATGGTGATCGTCCCGCCGAGGGACAGGACAAGAATACGGGGTTTTTTCATGGGTCTCACGCTCCTTCCAGCTCTTCTTTACGCATCGGTTTGGGCGGCGGCGGATTCGCCGGGATTTCCCCCGGTTTGTAGTTGGGGAGCCGGCCGGCCGGGAAGATCGCCAGCAGGGAAAGCGCCGCCATGATCAACAGGCCGATCTTGAGCGCCCGCAGCCGTGCTTCCTCGTTGATGCGCACCGCCTCCTTGATCTTGGCGGGGGGGATGCTGGTGCGCTCCAGGGCCGTCTGCAGCCGAGCGTTGCTTACGAAGGTGATGTTGTTGTCCAGGTCGATCTGGGACCGGAGCTCCGTTTTCAGTTCCGGGTGCTGGGCCAGCGACCCGAGAATGAAGGCGCTTAATAGGCCGACGAGCAGCGCGCCCGAGACCGCCGTGCCGACGCCGGCGGCGAGGTTGTTGGTCGTCCCGCGCAGCGAGCCGACGTCACCGGCCAGCTCCTTGGGCGAGGCGGTGACCAGCACGTTGAACAACAGCGTCACGAGCGCCCCCTGACCGAGGCCAAACAGGATCAGCCCGATCATGACGACCGGCGCGCCCCAATCGTTGCGCACCACCCACGCGAGCCACAGCAGCGCCACCGTGCACAGGACGAAGCCATAGCGTCCGATCTCTCGCGGCGTCAGTTTTTGGTAGAGCTTGATGACCAGCATCGCCGTGAAGAACACGGTGAGATTGAACGGCATCATGGCGATGGCCGTCTCGAAGGGCGTGCGGCCCTGGATGATCTGGATGTAGAGCGGCACGGAGAAGTTGAGCGCACCCTCCAGCGCTACGACGGCGAACATGGCGTAGACTGCGGCCCGCTCGGAGGCGGAGGCAACCACCTCCAGGGCGAGCAGCGGCGTCTTTCCGGCCGCCGTGCGCCGTCGCGTCCAGACGATAAAGGCCTGGAGGAGCACGATGCCGATCACGATCATGAACGGGGCGGGCGACATGCCCAACAGGTCGAACGGCGCCGCGGGCCGCGCCAGACCGAGCCCCCACCGGTTCAGGTTGTTGAAGCCGAAGCTGATGAGGATGATCGCCGCCGCGGTCAGCAGCACGCCGAAAAGGTCGATTTCCACCTCGGGCCGGCCCTGGGCCGGCTTGAGCTTGAAACTCAGGAGCAAGACCAGCGCCGAAACCACGATCAGGATCCCAAACGCAGGACGCCAGCCGATGTAGGTGCCCAGAATGCCGCCGATCAGGAAGGCCAACACACCGGCGCCGGCGCGCGCCGAACCGAGGGCCCCGAGCGCGGCGGCCTGCTGCTCGCCGTGGTACTCGTTGGCGATCAGCGCCACGAGCGAGGGGACCAGGGCCGCGCCCGCCAAGCCGGCCAGGAGCTGAGCGGTCAGCATTAGGTTGGCGGTTGGACTGAAAGTCATCAACACCTGCGCCCCCCCGAACAGGAGCACCACGGAGCGGAAGATGATCACTGCGCCGAACCGTTGGTTCAACTTGGCGCCGAGCATGACGAAACCCGCCACGGCGAGGGAGTACATCACGATCCCGGTGGCGACCGTGGTCGGCGGGACGTTGAAACTGTTCACCATCCCGCTCAGCGCCACCGGGAGCGAGGCCACGTTGAAGGACATCAGCGACTGGCCGAAGGCTATCGCGATCATCGGCACCCAGGATTTCCGTGTTTCCGTCTCAGCACTGGTGAATGTGCCGGCTTGTGGGTTCATGGCATCCTTTCTCTGTTAGAGGTTTTTGGTTACAGCCTGCCCGGGCGTCAGGCTCGGGCGCCGGGGGCAGGATTCCGGCCGTGCGGATCAAACGGCCGGCTTCGAGGCGAAGAGATTGAGTCCCAGCCGTTCCGACAGGTACTTGGTAACGCGCTGACCCTTGATGCTGTTGCCGGTCCCGTCGAGCAGCGGCGAAAAGGTGCCCAGTCCGCCTTTGCCCGGCGACATCGTCACGAGGCCGCCGCTCACCCCGCTCTTCCCGGGCAGCCCGATCTCGTAAAGCCAGTCCCCGGAGCGCTCATACAGGCCGGCGGTGGCCAGGGCCGCAAGGACGCGCTTGGCGACCGGGGGGTCAATCACCCGCTCCCTGGTGAGGGGATTGACTCCGCCGTCGGCCAGGGTGGCGCCCATCACGGCCAGGTCTTTCACCGTGACGTTCAAGGAGCATTGTTTGGTATAAACGTCCGTGGACTCCAGCGCATCAAAATAAAGCCGCCCGTAACCCTCCAGGAGCTTGGCAATGCCCCGGTTGCGCTGATTGGTGGCGGCCTCAGACTCGTAGACTTCCTGGTCCAGGGCAAGGTTGCGGCCGGCGAAACGGGACAGTCCCTCCTGGATAAATCGCCATTTGGCCTCGGCCGTTTCGCCCGGCGCCAGACTGGTGGTGGCGATGGCCCCCGCATTCACCATGGGATTCATGGTCCGGTCGCTGTTCAGCTCAATGGCCATGACCGAATTGAACGGCAACCCGGTACTGTTCACCCCGATCTTCTGGCGGGCGGCGTCGCAGCCGATCGCCTGGGACACCAGCGCAAAGACAAAAGGCTTGGAAACGCTCTGGATCGAGAACTCCGTGGCCGCATCACCCACAGCAAAGGTGTGTCCATCGACACTGACCACACAAATGCCGAAAAGGTGGCGGGGCGTCCGGGCCAGGGCCGGTATATAGTTCGCCACCTGGCCTTCATCCAGGTCCTTATAGCGCTCGTAGGCCTCGGTAATCAGGACCGCCACTTCAGTGTCCGGCGGCAGGTGGCCGGTGGAAACAGCTGATTCCGCCGCCAATTCATCGATATCGATTTTTGTGAGCATTTCAATCTCCTTGCTGCCACCAGCATGGCGGCGGGGCCGGCTTCGATCCCCTTCCAATTCCGCCCTAGCAGCAAAATCATCAGCACTGCGATAGGCACCAGGGAGATGAGCCAATGAAGAAGATCTATGGGAAGTTGTCCAGCGTTCCCCTCGAACCCCTCCTCTGGGGGGTCAGTTAGGCCGGGGGCTCCAGCCTGGGTAAACACCAGGATTATTGGTTTCCCAGGAGCCTCTTGCAAAATGTAGCCGCAGGCTTCAGCCTGCGCTTAAACAGGCTGGAAAGCCTGTGCCACCGGGTGTTAATTTATCAACCAAGAAAAATCTTCAGCCTTTAGATGAATTTTGCAAGAGGCTCCCAGGTAACAGGCTTTCCGCAGGTCCATGGACATTCATCTCCAAGGGCACGGCCCATCTGCTGTTTCAGCCATTAGTCCTTAGGCTTCCTTTTGGGCGGCATCCAGGGCCGCCTGGAGCTTGGCCTCGTCCTCGTGAGACAAAGAAGTTTTGAGAATCTTGCCCCCGGTCCCCTGCAACTCTTCCAGCACTCTCTCAGGGCTTGCTTTCCGAACCAAGACAAAGAGCGCCGATGAATCAGGGGTCAGATTTTGGGCCAAGTCTTTCATGAACTGATCGTTGATGCCCACATCACTCAAAGCCCCGCCCGCGGCGCCGCCAGCCGCGCCTACAGCCATCCCCAAAAGTGGATTGAGAAAAATCAAACCGACCAGGGCTCCCCAAAAACCGCCGGTTATGGCCCCGGCCTTCACCGTGCTGTGGATCTGATGCAGTTTGATCTTGCCGTTTTTGTCCTTGGTGGCAATCACGGCATCCTCCAGGTCAACGAGATACTCCTTTTGCATCTTCAGGAACTGCAGCCTGACCTCTTCCGCTTTAAAAAAAGAGTCATACTCAACTACTACTAAGGTGTTCATAGCATCCCTCCTTGAATTTTGGCCGGCGAGCTGTTACCTCGCCGTCAAGTTTGGTCCCGCCTTTCCTTCGCCTTTCCGAAGCCTTCTGGATGGCTGCGAGCAAGGTCCCCTCGTCCACCCGCTTCTTCAGGAAGGCGACATGACCTGCTCCCAGTAGTTGTACCAAGTTTTAAGTTAGAATGGGGGTCAAGTCAAGCCAGAGATCATGGCTACGCTAAAGCTCCGCCAAAAACCGCGGAAATCGCCTCGATGGCCTCAGGTGTTGGTGGTTGATACTTGCCACCCCCTGCAGTTATCATTGGGCCAGCAGAAATTATCGATCTGAGCTGGATATCAGAATCGGTGGGGTTGATTCTGGGGATAGGCCTTAAGCGCCGCAGTGACGGGATGGCGGAGAGTCGGGGCTAGTTGCTATGCCCTTGATCGGCCCTGTGGCTGGTGCCGTCTTCGTCTATGGCACCCGCTGGCGACCCGGTGGGCACGGCCGCAGCAACAGCCGCGCCGATTTTGGCCCGCAGTGTTTTTACCTGTCCTTTGCCGGCAGGATGCAGCCGATTAGTCAGGATAATCAGGTAGGTTTGAGAACGGGGGTCGATCCAGATGGATGTGCCTGTATAGCCGGTGTGCCCGAAAGAGCCGGCTGGGAAAGAGGCATTAAACTCCTTACTAAGGGGCGACTTGATATCCCATCCAAGACCACGCTGGATGACACTTCCTGCAGTATTCTTTGGCTTTTTCATAACAGTCACCGACTTGTTACTGAGTATCCTCGTACCCTTACACTCACCGGCGTCCAAAATCATCTGGGCAAACACCGCCAGATCATCGGCGGTGGAGAAAACTCCGGCATGGCCAGCCACTCCGCCGAAACGACAGGCAACCGGGTCCTGCACTTCCCCCCACTGCAGGTGGCCGTTAACCACATTGCACGGGGCAGTCAGGGTTTGCCAAGTTTCAGGCGGGCAGAACGATGTCTGCTGCATCTTGAGGGGTTTAAAAATCTTTTCCCTGCAATAATCATCCAGTTGTTGTCCCGAGAGCCTGCAGATCACCTCACCAAGCACAATGAAATTAAGGTCGCTGTAACGGAACCCGGTTCCCGGAGGATGTGGGGGCCGCTCCATGGCAATGGCCTGCAGGGCCCCCTGATAATCCGACCAGCAGATCCGTGGGTTCATTCCCACCCGTAAGCCGGAGGTGTGTGTCAGGAGTTGCCGCAGTGTGAGGCGGGCCTTGCCCTTTTGGCCGAACTCCGGCCAATATTTAGCCACGGGGGCGTCTAACCTGAGAAGGCCGCTATCCCATAACTGCATGATTGCTGTGGTGGTGGCCACCACCTTGGTGAGGGAGGCTATATCAAAGATGGTATCCACTGTCATGGGCTGAGGCTGGGGTTCGAGGCAACGCTGGCCGAAGGCTTTCCGGTAGATGATACGACCGCGGTGGCCCACCAGGACAACTGCGCCAGGGATATGTCCAGCGTTGATCTCTTCTTGGGCTGCGACCTCGATTTGGGCGAAGCGCGGGTCGTCCACCTCCAAGGAAATTTCTAGTGCACTCTTTGGGAGGGTCACCATCTCCCCGGGTTTCTTGGCATTGGGCGATGGCGCCTGATCGCAGCCGGTCAGGCCGGTGAAGATTATTGCGGCGACCAATAGAAGCGTCAGGGGAGACATGCAAATAAATATTCGGGGCATCTTTAACTGTTATTATAGAGAGGTCAGAAGGGATGATCTAATAAAAACGCTGGCAAACCTGCCTTGGGATACATTTAGCGACTATCTTGCCACCCCCTGTAGTTATCATTGGGCCAGCAGAAATTATCGATCTGATCTACATAGCGAAACGGGCCATCTACGTGATCAACAATTGGCCCGATCCCTCCCCGAGTTTTTTTAAGCTGAATCCTGCCTACATGAGATTTTTCAGGGTTCTCTTAAACCCTTGCACCTCATCCTGCACCCCCGCCAGGATTTCCTTGTATCGGTAAAAGTCTAGCACCCGGATATTAGTCAGGGCCGGTTTTACATAGATATCAGGCTGGGAAAATCTCTTCTTGGCCTCCACAATGGAAGCTTGCATGATTTGGAAGGTGGACAGGAGGCTTTCCAACATATTGGGGACCGGGTCCTCGGGAGCATAGGTCTTTTCACCGGAGACGTCGATGGCGATCGTGAGATCGCACTCTTTCCGGATGAGATCATACGGCAATGGATTAACGGCGCCGCCGTCTATGAGGACCTTGTCGTTGAGGAGTACTGGTTCGAAAACTGCCGGCATGGCCATGGAGGCCCGGATGGCAGTGATGAGGCTACCGCTTTCGAATATTACCTCTCGGCGGTTCCAAAAATCCGTGGCGACGACTTTAAGGGGAATCTCTATTTCTTCGAAGGTCAGGGAAGGGATCTGGCGGGCGAGAAACTCCTCCACCCTTTTGCCGGTGAAGATGGCGGAACTGCTCAAGATGGAGAAGTCCAAGACAATCTTGTAGAGTTCCTTGAAGCCCATATTCTCGAGTAGTTGCTCCAGCCCGGCCCCGGAAACTCCGGCGGCATAAAAACCGCCGATGACGGCCCCGATGCTGGTACCGGCGATGATCGCCGGCCGCACCTGCAGTTCATCCAGAGCCTTGAGAAAGGCGATGTGGCTGAGTCCCTTAGCCCCGCCTCCGCCCAACGCAACACCGACTCGCTTCATGTGCGCCCCGCAAAAAAAATTATAACAGGCCCTCCCGGCGCAAGCGGGAGACCACCGCGGCGGTGGACTTACTGCGGTCCATGGTGTAGAAATGCAGGCCCGGCACCCCGACTTGGAGTAATTCCCGGCATTGTTCGAAGGCGTAGTCAATCCCGAAATTCAAGAGAGCCTGTTTGTCGCCCTCCGGCAAACTGGCCAGGCCTTGTTTTAATTTATCCACGATGGCGGCGCCGCACAGTTTTGAGAGGTTTTCCATCATCTTGACGTTGAACACCGGCATGATGCCCGGCAGGATGGGGAGGTTGATGCCCAGGCCCCGGCATTGCTCCACAAAATCAAAAAAGAAGCGGTTGTCATAACAATAATTGGTGATGATGAATTCCGTCCCCTTATCAACCTTGAGTTTGAGAAATTCCAGGTCCTTTTCCTTGCTGACCGCCTCGATATGACCTTCGGGATAGCCAGCCGTTCCCAAACAGAAGGGATAGCAGGGCCGGATAAATTCCAAAAGATCAGAAGCATGGGCCAGGCTCTGAGGATGAGGCTGAAAATCCTTGGCCAGATGAGGAGCATCACCCCGAACTACCAGGAGGTTGTCCACCCCAATCTTAAGATAAGAGTCCAGGACGTTGGTGATATCCTCAGGTCCCAGGCCATAACCGGCGAAATAGGCAATAACCTCCAGGCCCAGGTCATTTTTAAACCGTTCCACTAACTGGCGGGAGCCTTCCCGGGTGGACCCCCCGGCGCCGAAAGTCACGCCCACAAAGTCCGGTTCCAGAAGGATCAACTGATCGATGACCCGATCCAGATTTTCCGCAGCTTCGGGAGTGCGGGCCGGAAAGAATTCGTAGGAAATGGTCGGCTTTCCCTTGGTTTTCCAAATCTCGGTGACTTTCATGCTGATTGCTCCTTCCAGGGAGAGGACTCCCCAAGCAGTCTCTTTGCCAAACCGAACCTTCTCATCGTGGGCAGGATAGCACAATCTTGCGGGAAAGCTCAAGTTTCCCCAAGTGTGCCGGGTTTTCAGAAGCAAGGGGAATTTCTCGGTCATCGGCAGTGATAACTTGCCACTGTACGTAATAAAAAGATGATTGACGGGAGATAGATTTCAAGGTCATCATCTACCTGTTTTTTCTGAGGAAAAGGAGGTAGCGATGGCCATTGCGCAGGTTCCTCAAGAGGAATCTTCCCGACCATCTGCTGTTCAAGCCCACCTGAGAGTCCGCCTCGATCCAGAAACCGGACGCAGGATAACCCTGATTGAAAAGTGATCTAAAGCAGTTGGCCGACAAGGAACTGTTCGGGGGAACCGTACGTCCAGGACTATTTGCACGACCAGAAGCGGCGCAATTGCCGGCCCAACACCATGCGCAGCTAACTGTTACGACGCTGGTGGTCTTTCTGTCCTACCTGAAGCAGGAGAGGGGCAGGACCTCCCTGGAAACCATTACCCGAGAGGATCTGAGCAGCTTTATCGAATACGAGCAGGACCGGGGCATGCAGCCCAACACCGTGTCCACCCGGTTGAGGCTCGTCTATGCCTTTCTCCGGTATCTGGTGGATCGGGAAGTGGTGCATCCCGATCTGCTGAAGAGGAAGCTGCGGGTCAAGGTGCCGGAGGCGCTGCCCCGGGCCATGGACCCGGAGGATGTCCAGCAGCTCCTGGCGGTGATTGAGAAACCCCGTGACCGGGCCATGATCCTGGTGTTGCTCCGCACCGGGATGCGCATCGGGGAACTGCTGGCAACCAGGATGAGTGAGGTGAACCTCAGGGAGAAGCAGATCATCATTAGGGAAGCCCAGAAGACCCGGGTGGGCCGGGTGGCCTACTTAAGTGAGGACGCCTGCAAGGCTTTAGTGGTGTGGTTGAACCAGAGAGACCCGGCAAAGGAACGTCTGTTTTACGGTCAAGGGCGGCCAAGCTTGAGTTACACCGCCGTCCGGATGAGGTTCGCCAAATATCTGGAGGCCGCCGGCCTGGCCCATAAGGGCTATAGTCTGCATTGCCTCAGGCACACCTGTGCCACCGAGCTGTTGAACGCCGGCATGCGCCTGGAGTGTCTGCAGCAGCTCCTGGGGCACAGCAGTATCGAGATGACCCGGCGCTACGCCAGGTTGACGGACAACACCCGCCGGGAAGAGTACTTCCGGGCCATGGCGATCATCGAAAAGGGAGAACCCTATGGCCATTACCGCCGCCATCCTGAATTACCGCCGGTTCTTGAAGAGAAGGAACTACTCGGGCCATACCATTAAGAACTATATGCACACGCTGAAGCAGTTCGTGATCTGGGTGGATGTCCCCATCGAGGCGGTGACCCATAAAAAGCTCCTGGCTTACCTCGATCACCTGCTGGATAGAGGGCTGCAGCCCAAGACCATCAACTGTCACCTGGACAGCCTCCGGGGGTTTTACCACTACCTCATTGAGGAAGAGCAGGTGGCCATGGTCAACCCGGTGAAGCGCGGTTATGCCTTGCGGCTGTCCCGGCCGTTGCCCCGCCATCTGCGGGATGAAGAGGTGAGCAGACTCCTTCAAGGTCGTCCACCACCAGCGGGATCGGGCCATGGTCATGCTGATGCTCCGCTGCGGGTTGCGGGTGGAGGAGGTGTCCCGGCTGAAGCTGGCCGCCCTGGACCTGCGGCGCAGTCAGGTCTTTGTCCACCAAGGCAAGGGCGCCAAGGATCGGGTGGTGTACCTGAGTGACGATGCCTATGAGGCCCTGGTGCAGTATCTCCGGGTGCGGCCGGCCAGCCGGATCAAAGAGGTCTTCCTGGTGGATAAAGGCAGATGCCGGGGCAAGGCCATCTCGGTGCGGGGCATCCAAAAACGCCTGGAGTATTACGCCCGCCAGGCAAGGCTCAAGGTGTCCTGCCACCAGCTCCGGCACACCATGGCCACCCAACTCCTCAATGCCGACGCCGCCCTGGTGACCATCCAGGATCTCCTGGGGCATACCCGCATCAAAACCACCCAGCGGTACTGCCGGGTGTCCAATCTCAAGGTGCAGCGGGACTATCACCAGGCCATGGCGGTGGTTCTGCAGAGGACTGGATAGCAGTAATGACATGATGGAACAAGGTTTTATGCATCGAACCCGGCAGGGGGCGCCTGCTCCGACGAGCATTTAGGGCCCATTCTCGCAGGCGCCCCCTGCCTCCCTATCCCGGAAAGGAGGGCTAAATCAAAAACCGCTTGACAGGAAGGAAATGATGCGAGAGAAAAGGAGTACCTAACCAACCACAATCAATAGAAAAAACAGGCTTTATTACGTACAGCTCCTATATGCAAAGTCAAGCAGGCAAGGTGCCCCCGGTGTTCTTTAGAATCCAAACCAAGCTCCTATTCGTGGTTCCCCACTTAGGTGGGACCGCAAGTAAGTAATCCGGGGTATTCAATCAGGGCTGACATACTTGCCAACGTGGTTGCCGGCTGACCGACACTCACAGCTGTACGTTCGCCATGCCCTAAACCGGTTTCTCGTGTTCAAGCTGCCAGCTGTAGCGCATATGCTTGTTTATCAAGCAACATCCGTCTCATGCGTAGCAGTAGGGTGCGGGCAATGGCCACAATGGCCCGCTTGCCTCCTGAACGGATTTTGATTCTGTCATACTTTTCGCGCATCACCTGATCCTTGGTAATCAGTTTCCATGAGGCTTCTACTAAGATGGCCCGTAGGGTATTCTTGCCGATGCCGGTGATGCGGCCCATGCGAACCTTATCTGCACTGGAGTATTGGGACGGGGTTAAACCCACGTAAGCCGCCAGTTGCTCTGCCCTCCGGAAACGGGACACGTCCTGCAGTTCCAGCAGGAGTTCCATGGCGGAGATCATTCCGATACCGGGGATGCTCTGCAGAATCTCCACTCGCTCCCGGTACAGCGCAGTCTCAGATAATTCCCGCAACAGTTGGGTCTGTTTGTCGATCTGCGCACTTAAAAATTCATATTGCTCCAGTAGCCGATTGAAGCTCTCTTGCATCCAGCGGTTCCCAAACCTTACATCCCGCAGAGTCTCGAAGTATATCTGGGTCCATCTACCTCGCGGCTCTTGCAGGTGAATCCCGTAAAACCTCAGCTCCGCCTTGATGCGGCTCTGGGTCCGGACCCGATCCCTGACTAACTGCCGCCGGCGCCTGATGACTTGCCGGTGAAAAAGTTCCTCCTCACTGGGCACCCAAACGCGCTTCAGCATCTTTTTGGCCAACAGATGCGCCAGCTTACTGCTGTCACGTCGGTCGGTCTTAACGCGGTTACCATATTCTTGAGGGACCAGACTCGGAGGAGTAACTATACAGGGGATGCCATGCTCCACCAGGCGGTCATGAAGCCGGAACCCAAAATATCCGGCTTCATAGACCGCCTGCAGGGGATGGCCGTGATAACGCGCCAACACTCGCTGCAATGCTTCCCAGGTCCCTGGAATGCTGGCGCTGAACAACTCCAGGTCCATCGTCCGAATGGTTACGTGCCACCTGTCTTTATGCAGGTCGATCCCGACAAATAAATCCTCTTCGCCTGTAACCTGATGCTTAGGGTGTCTCATCTTTGGCCTCCTTTTTGAGTGGTCAGACTGGCCTGGAATCCCAGAATACCACCAATCGATAGGACAACCAGATCTCTCCTTTGCATCATAGTTACTTGCCAAAACAATAACTTATTCAAATGATCTATTAATTGTAGATATGATTTGCATAATGAAATGAGGTTTTGGTAGAGGGGACCGACACCTCAGATGCTTTTGACCTGATTATGCCGGCTGTCTCCGGAGGAGAACAACATTCTGCCCGTGTGCCATAGATTCAAGGCATGCTCCCCACCATTCCATCATCTTTTGGCGCTCCTCCAGGTATTCAGACCTGTGATAGGCCGCCCGGATCTTGTTCCGCTCCGCGTGGGCCAGCTGGCGCTCGATGACATCCGGCCGGAAACCGCTCTCATTTAGAATCGTGCTCGCCAGCGCCCGGAAACCGTGTACGGTGGCTCGCTTATGGTAGCCGAGCCGGTAGAGGGCGTAAAGAAGGGTATTTTCAGAGATGGGCTTTCCCTGGTCTCGCTGACCCGGAAAGAGTAAATCAAGGTGGCCGGTGAGCGGCTGGAGCTCTTCGAGGACAGCCATGGCTTGAGGCGATAAAGGGACCAGGTGCGGCGACCCCATCTTCATGCGCTCTGCCGGGATGCGCCACTCACTCTGCTCGAAATTAAATTCCTCCCAGCGAGCACCCCGCAATTCTCCAGTCCGGACAAAGGTCAAAACGATAAGCTTCAAGGCCAGCTTGGTGATAAGGTCGCCGGAATAAGCCTCGAGCTTTTTGAGAAAGTCCGGCAGTTCATCCCGGGAGATTGTCTTACGATGCGCTACCTTACGGGTTTTCAGCACCCCCTTCATATCTGCCGCAGGGTTGTAAATCGCCCGGCCGGTCTGGATGGCATAGCGAAAAATGGCACTGGTCCGCTGTAAAATCCGGGACGCGACATCGAGGGCACCTCGGGACTCCACTGCCCGGATGACGCTCAGGACCATCGGCGGGGTGATTTCCTGGATGGGGAGGTTACCCAGGGCAGGGAAGGCGTCCGCTTCCAGGGAGGCTAACACCCGAGCACGGTGTGATTCTGTCCAACGGGCGCCATATGTCTCAGCCCAATTAAGCGCCATAGCTCGGAAAGTGTTCTCAGCCTGCTCCCGCTCAGCATATTTTTCCTTTTTCTTTAAGGCGCCTGGGTCAATGACCTCTATCAATTGATTCCTGGCCTTGTCGCGCGCTTCCCGGGCCTTCTTTAGCGAGAAGCCTTTGTCATAGTTGCCGATGGCAAGTAGCTTTTCCTTCCCGCCGAAGCGGTACTTCAAACGCCAAAGCTTCGCACCACCGGGCTGAACCAGCAGAAACAAGCCGCCTCCATCAAAGAGTTTGTAGGGCTTTTCTGTCGGCTTGGCCTGCCGGATCTTGGGATCAGTCAGCTTATCGGTCGGCATAGGGTGCCTCCTCGTAAGAGGGAATCACATTACTCTGGTGTCTATTCCATCCGTCTTGTAACCCGCTCCACACGAGCAATCAGGATTAATTGGGGGTATTATTTATACCCCCATATCCATAATACCCCCAAATATACCCCCATTTGACCTGGCTGTCCATGAAAATTACTGGATGACAATAGACAAAGAAAAGCCCACAATCTGTTATCAGACGTGGACTTTTAGACATCCTAAGATTTCTTTGGATTTAAAAGTGGTGCCTGGGGCCGGACTCGAACCGGCACGGGGGTAACCCCCGAGGGATTTTAAGTCCCTTGCGTCTACCCGTTCCGCCACCCAGGCTCGTCGGTCGTAGCAAAGACTTCTGCAACCATTGACTGGCTAACTTCTTTCCCGTTTTCCCTCAGCATTATACGACAGGAGACGCCCCCCTGCAATCTTTCCGGTCTCTTCTCTGATTGCCACCGCCGGTCCGGAATAGCCAAAGTCTGAGTTTGGCGGGCGGAGGCCCTCTACTTCCGCAAAAAAGGCAAAAAAATTCCAGGCCCCCTTGATTTCATCAAGGCCAGTACTTACATAGCCATTAGCAGAATTGATTTTCATAAGCTCCTCAATTTCCTTATGATAGAAAGCCACGGCGGCGTGGCCCAATCCAGGTCTCCTTTGGGAAGCGAAGGATGACCGAAAAAATGGCGTCCTGCGCCTCAAGGCCCGCGGTGGGCATCCCCGGTCAGCAACGCGTTCTCACCCAGCCCCACATCACAAAACGAAGAGAAAGGACCGAACCATGAACACCTCAGCATTGGCGGCCATGCCTCTGAACTACCTCGACAAGGCCCTGAGCCGGCTGCGCGATCTCGGCCTTATGCCCGAAAAGCCGGACGAGACCCCGGTGGTGACCCTGATCAAGCAGATCAGCGACCTGGATGAAGAAAAGGCGGTGGCCATCGCCCGCACCCTGAATCACACCACCGTGTTCAATGAGGTGGTGCGGGAACAGATCACGGCCATGCGGGTGGGGGAACGCCACGAAAAAATCGTGGAAGCCTTCACCAGCATCCGCAATGACGCCCAAAAAATGGTGACCCAACTGGACGACGGCAAAATCGACACCATGGAGCGCCTGGGAAATTTCTGGATGAAGGTCACCCGGGGGGACATCCCCAGCCGTTTTCAGAAGATCAAAGAAACCTTCAATGAGGTCATGACGGACAGCAAAGACCAGATTGTGAGGGAAATCAATATCCTGGAATCCTACCGGGACTTCCGCACCGCGTTGAAGGAAGCCCAGGTCATGGCTTTGCAAATTTTGAAAAAGGCCGAGTCCGCCCTGGAGGTGGCCAAAGCCCGCCTGGAAGACGCATCCAAGGCCCTGGCCACCAACACCAGCACCGACCAGGAGGCCATCGCCAAACTGGAACTGGCCCGGGATCAGCGGCTGCGGGAGCTCCAGGACGAGGACAAACGCTACCAGATCGCCAAGGACCTGGCCGAGAACCTGTCGGTGAGCTACAACACCACCGAGGTTATCATGGCCCGGCTGATGCAATCCAACTCAGTCAAGGAACGGGTTTACTCCCAGGCGGTGAGTTTTTTCGGGACCAACGAGACGGTGTTCACGGCCCTGAACGCCTCTTTTACCAGCCTGCAAGGGTTGCACGAAAGCACCCGCACCCTGGAATCCATGAAAGAAGGCACCAGCCAGAGCCTGGAAACCCTGGCGGATGTGGGGGGCAAGGTCCAGGAAGAGGCCCTCAAGGCCGGTTACGGTCCCACCCTGAAGGCTGAAAGCGTCAAGAAGCTGTTGGATGCGGTGATCAATTACCAGGATAAGTCCAGGGCCCTGATTGCCGAGTTGCGGGAGCTCAGCAGCCGCAACGAACAGGAAATCCGGCTGGCCGTGGAAGCCGGCAAACAGCGCCTGGTGGAGTTGACCAAAGCCGGAGCCGCACTGACTCATGAGTGAAACCGACGCCAAGCCCAAGGTTGAACTTGACCAGGTAATGCTGGCCATGGACGTGGTGGACACCCTGCGCCACCAGCAGGAGCTGGTGGACCGGGAACTCTCGTCCGATGAACTGGATCAGGCCCTGGTGGAAAAAGTAAAGCGCATGTACGCCTCCCAGGGTCTGGAAGTGACGGATGAAATCATCGCCGAGGCCGTGAGGGCGCTCAGGGAAAACCGCTTTGCTTATCAGCCGGCTCCGCCCCGGGGCTCGTTGTGGCTGGCCCGCCTCTATGTCAACCGGGGGTTTTGGGCCAAGATCGGCTTATCGTTGGTGGCCACGGCCCTGGCCAGTATCCTCATTTACCGGGTCGCGTTTGTGGGGCCGGAAGTGCGCAGCCGGGCCCGGGCCGCCCAGGAGATCAACACCCAGATCACCCAGCAGCAGGATCAGATCAGCGTGGCCAAACAACGCCTGGCCCAGCTGCACCAGAGCCTGAACAAGGCCAGGGGCAAGGCCGGCCCTCAAGCTGAACTGGCGGGAAAACGCCTGTCCGCCGAGGCCGAGCAGCAGCTCACCGCCACCGAAACCAAACTGCAGGCCTTCGGCAAGCTGCCCCTGTCCCCCAACCTGGACGGGGAAAGCCTGCCCACCCAGGGGCCCACCGTGAAACGCCGCCTGGAGCAGCGGACGGCCCTCGTCAAGGAAATGGACGGGCATCTGGACAAGGCCGAGGCGGCCCTCACCGGCCTCACCGAACTGTCGGTTTTGCCCCAAAAGCTCGCCAGCCAGCGCCATGCCCTTCTGGCCGAAAGCCGGGACGACAAAGCCCGCACCCAGGCTGAAAAACTTTACGCAGACGCCACCGAGGCCTTAAACCGCGGCGACATCCAGGGCGCCCAGAAAAGCTCCGCGGCGCTGCAGCAATTGCAGGACCTGGTGCTCCAGGAATACGACCTGAGAATCGTGTCCCGGCCGGGGGCGCAAAGCGGCGTCTGGCGGCAGCCCCCGAACCGGCCGGGGACCAGAAACTATTACGTCATCGTGGAGGCCGTCACCCCCAAAGGAGAGCGTCTCACTGTGCCCATAACCAGCGAAGAGGACGGGACCACCAAAAACGTGCAGCAGTGGGGCCTCAGGGTGGACGCGGACACCTTTGAGCAAATCCGCCGCGACAAGGCCGATGACGGCATCATTCAAAACAACCGCTTCGGGGTCAAGCAACGGGGCTATATGGTTCCTCAATACCTGATGTCCACCACGGGCGGGGCCATTACCCGGTGGTAAGAGAGCGACACCATGATTCCTGGACGAGATAACCTGGAATTACTCAATCAACATATTTATCAGGCTCAGGCCGAACAGGGGCAGGCCGGACAGCGCCTGCAGGAGCTGCATCAGCAGCTCGACGCCTTGCGCCTGGCCATCAGCGAACGCTACCGGGAGTTGGCCAGGCAAAGGCTGAATGACTTGCAGGCCAGGGAGGTTATTGCCCACCTTGACGAAACCGACCAACTCATTCTCAGCCTGCTGGAGAAGCTCGGGCAGACCCGGAAAATCCTGGAAGAGCAGATTACGGTTAGCGTTTCCCGGCAGCGGCAGTTGGAGGCGCAAAGGCGGGAGCTGGAGCGCCAGCGGGACGAAGCGGGCCAGGCCCTGGAGCGCCAGCAGGAACTGACCAGCAAGCGCCTCCAGGACTCGGAAGCCTACCGCGCCCAGCAGCAGAGAGCGCAAGCAGCTGCGGCCATGGTCAAATTTGCCGAGGAAAAGGCCTCCCGGGCGGAAAAAGACCGCATCGAAAAAGGCAAGCCTTACGAGGCTGACCGCCTGTTCATGTATTTATGGAACCGCCGGTTCCTGACGCCGGATTACCGGGGCGGCTTTCTTGTTCGCCAACTGGACAACTGGGTGGCGAGATCCATCGACTTTCAGCGCAACCGCGCCAATTACTACATGCTCATGGAATTGCCCCTGCGGCTCAGGGAGCACGCCACCAAGGTCCAGCAGACCGCGCAGTTGGAGGTCCAGGCCCTCCAGTCCCTGGAGAGAAAGGCCGCGGCAGAAGACGGCATCTTGGCCCTGCAGGCCAAGTTTCAGGAGGCTGATAAGCAGATTAAGCAAATTGACGCCGATCTCGAGGCCGAGGAAGCCCGGCATCAGAAACTGCTGCAGGAACAGTCAGACCTCCTGGCCGGCAAGGACCCCTTGACCAAGCAGATCATGGACCTGGAAACCGCGGCGCTGGAAAGGGAGCCCCTGCCCACTCTCTATCGGAAGGTCCAGGCTACTCCCCGGCCGGAAGACGACGTCATCGTCACTCAGATAGACCGGTTGAAACAGCAGCAGGGCCAGGTGGAGGCCGAAATCAAGGCCCTCAATAATTACCTGCAGGAGCGGCTGAGAAATCTGGGCGACCTGGAAGAGGTGCGGCGGCGGTATCGCCAGAAGGGCTACGACTCTTACGGTTCCCGCTTTCCCCAGGATTTTTCCCTGGAGGTGCTCCTGGGGCAAATGTTGGGGGGCATGATGAATTCCGACACGGTCTGGCATGAAATCGGCCGCCATCAGGCGGGCCGTCCCTACGGCGGAGGCCATGAGGGCGGCGGCGGGGGCCTGGGTGATTTCGGCGGAGACGCGGGCGGGGATCTCGGCGGCATGGGCGGCGGCGAGTTTCAGACCGGCGGCGGTTTTTAGCCGCCCCCTGGTGGGCCCGTCAATTTCATTCATTATTACCTATTCACATATTGCGGGAGGGTTGAGTTTTTTCACGAGGTACTGGCCCGAAAACGACCACCTGACAAACGCTTTTAGTGCTTGACAGAACGAACCCGAAGAGTTGCTCTAAACCTTTAGCCCAAAGGAGTCAGATCATGGCCGATTATGCGATTAAAGAGATTGAGGGTATTGGCGAGAAGTACGCTCCCAAATTTCAGGCGCTGGGCATCAAGACCGTAGGCGCCTTGCTGGAACAGGGCAAAACTCCCAAGGGCCGGAAAAAGCTGGCCGAAGACACCGGCATCAGTGAAAAACTCATCCTGAAGTGGGTTAATTTCGCCGATCTCTTCCGGGTGAAAGGCATTGGGCCGGAGTACTCGGAGTTGTTGGAAAGGGCCGGCGTGGACACGGTTAAGGAACTGAAACACCGGGTGCCGGAAAACCTGCACGCCAAGCTGCAAGAAGTCAACGCCGCCACCGGACAACCGCTGGTGCGGGCCCTGCCCAGCCTCAAGGCGGTGCAATCCTGGATCGAGGCTGCCAAGCAGATGGAAGCTGTGGTCACCTATTAACTGTCAACTAATACTCGAAGGAGAATCAAGGAATGTCAACTTTCACCGATTTGTTGGGCACCATCTTACAGGAAGGGCTATCCCTGCCCACCTCCAAACCCTCCGGTGCCGGTACCCCCGCACCCTCAACCATGGACCGCCTCAAGGACATGCTGGGGGGCGGAGGCTCCCTGAAAACAGACGACCTGGGGAATCTCCTCAAGAACCTCGGCCTTGACACCGGCTCCCTGGGGAACATCCTGGGCGGACTTGGCGGATTATTCGGCGGCGGCGGCCAGGGGGGCGAAGGCACAGGCATCGGTCAGACCCTGTCCACCACCCTGGAGGAAGCCCAGAAGGCCATCGGCAGCGATAAAAAATTGGCCCTGGCGGCCCTCGGGGCCCTGTTGGGGGCCGTCCTCGGCGGCGGCTCCAAATCCATGAAAGGCGCCGTTGGCGGCGGCTTGCTGGCCGTTCTCGGCGCCCTGGCCTACCAGGCCCTCAAAGGCACCTCCCAGGAATCGGAAGAAGTGCCCATAACCCTGAAAGAACCGGAAACCCCGGCAGAGAAGGAAAAATTGGAAAATCAGGCCCAACTGGTCTTAAGAGCCATGATCAATGCCGCCAAGGCCGACGGCCAGATCGACCAGGGGGAAGTTCAGCGCATCCTGGGCAAGCTTGAAGCCGCCGGCGCTGGCGCCTCTGCCCGGGATTTCATCCTCACGGAAATGAGCAAACCCATGGAGACTGAGGCCATCGTGGCCGTGGCCAAGGGCAATCCCCAATTGGCCGCGGAGCTTTATGCCGCCTCCCTTTTGGCCATTAAGATGGACACCCCGGCGGAAGAAGAGTACATGAAGAATTTTGCCAGCAGCCTGGGCTTGGCGCCGCAAGCCGTAGCCAATTTGCAAAACACCATGGGACTGTTACAGCAGTAAAAGGGTTTGCACTTCGACAGTCAGTGAGAGGTGGGGGACCGACCCCCGCCTCTCCATCCTGAGTTCACGGAAGAAAAGGAGAAACACCACATGGGTCTGTTTGATTTTGTCAGCGATATCGGCAAAAAAATCTTCGGCGCCGACGCCGAGGCGGCAGAAAATATCAGGGATTACATCGCCTCGGAAAACCCGGGCATCGAAGGCTTGGACGTCTCGTATAAGGACGGCGTGGTCACCCTGGGCGGCAAGGCCGAAAGCGCCGCGGCCATGGAAAAAGCCGTGCTCCTGGCCGGCAATATCCAGGGGGTCACCGAAGTGCGGGTGGACAACCTGACCACGCCGGCGGTCACGGAAAAAGTGGAGTATTACGTGATCCAATCAGGCGACACCCTGTCGGGCATTGCCAAAAGGTATTACGGCAACGGCTCCCTCTACCCGCGCATTTTCGAGGCCAACCGGGAAGTGATCAAAAACCCCGACCTGATTTACCCCGGCCAGAAGATCCGCATTCCCCTGGATTAATGTTTTTTTAAGCCATATCATATAATTTTCTCTTTTAAATGAAACACCCGTAGGGGCCGATCCATGTGTCGGCCCCAGTTGACGGGCGGACACCCAGGTCCGCCCCTACAGGTTTGTTGCGGGTCATTAGGAAAGCGGTATCAGCCCTATAGGCGGGAATCTGTTTCCCCTCCGGGGCTGATATGGCTAATACCGAGTTGCCATCATAGAGGCAATTATGAGGAGTTGCTAGAAAGACTTACAGATCGTGGACCTGGTCAACTTTGGAGAAGACAAATCCCCCCTGCCCCCCTTTAAAAAAGGGGGGTTTAAAAAACCAGAAAGCCAAAGTCCCCCTTTTTTAAAGGGGGATTTAGGGGGATTTGATAGGCTTAACAGTTTAATATACTTTATTTTTTTGATCGCAACTTCGTATAAGCATTATTTCAAAAACAGAAACAACAGCGCCCCCAGGGACAGGAAGGGACCGTAGGGAATGGCGGAGAAGCGGTCGCGGCCCTGGTTGAGCATCAGGACAAAACCCGCCAAGCTTCCCAGCGTGGCGCTGCTCATCAGGACCCACGGCAGGGCCTTGACGCCCAGAACCGCGCCGATGAAGGCCGTCAGTTTGGCGTCCCCGGCCCCCACCCCCTGGCTCCGCCCCCGAGTCACCTTCTCGTAGAGCCACCGCACTCCCTGGAAAAAGGCCCAACCCAGCGCGGCCCCCAACAAGGCATTCCTTAAACCGGGATCAGGAAAAACCAGGGCGCCCGCCAGCCCCAGGGCAAGTCCCGGAAGAGTTATGACGTCCGGCAGCCAGAAATACTGGAGGTCAAGGACGGTTAGCACCAGGAGGGCCGCCGCAAAAGGGCCGTACACCCACAGGAGCGCCTCGCCCGGAAAACGCCACCACAGGGCCAGGGCCAGGGCCCCCGCCGCGGCCTCCACCACCGGGTAGCGCCAGGAAAGGGGCTCGCCGCACTTCGGGCACCTCCCCCCTCCCCAAGCCGAACTGAAAGGCAATACGAACCCCATCCGGGGTAAGCTTTGCTGGCAATGGCCGCAGCGCAGGCGCCGGGTCCAGAACGGTTCGTCCTGGGATAAACGGATGATAATAACCTGGAGGAGCCTGCCGACCGCGAGGCCCACCAGTCCCATCAGAATGTATCCGGTCATGAACCTCCTCAGAATATGGCGGACCAGCTCCCGGCCGGGCTCAGCCTCTAAAGCAGGCTTAGCCCCCTACCCTACCCCTTCCCATGTGGGCTGGGATGAGACCCGCCAGTTGGTCTTATGGTTTGGTTCGTGACAATCGCAGAAAAACTTGAAAAAGACTTGGTGGCACAGGTTTTCAACCTGTGCTTGGACAGTCGGGGTGGCCGTTTCCCACCTGACGCCGTTTTTTCCCATCCGGTCTATGGGAGCGGGGGCAACTGGCAAGGGCCGGCACGGGCCGCCAGCATCTCTCGGTTGACTTGCCCCCCGGCTTGAACTTAACTTCAAGGAAACTCCATGAGGGCTGGTCAGCCTGCCTACCGCAAATCATTTCAAGCCAGGAGGAACCCTAATGCCTCTAGTGAACATTAAACTGATTGAGGGCGTCTATTCTCAGTCCCAGAAGCAGGAGATGATCAGGCGTATTACCGATGTCATGGCCGATCTTGAAGGCGAGCACATGCGTCCGGTGACCGTGGTGATCATCGACGAAGTGAAAAACGGCGACTGGGGAATGGGCGGCAAGGCCTTTTCCTGCGCGGACGTTAAAGCGCTGGCGGGGAAAAAGTAAAAAAGGGACCGCAAGCCTTCTGGCTGGCGATCCCCTAGCAGAACCCGGTTAAATCAGCCTTCTCCTGGAAGCCCTCTGATTACCCGGCTGGCCAGGCTTGGCCAAACAAGAATACTTCCTTAAGGCTCCACCCTCGGCATCAAGGGTTTGATTTTTTCAGCCTCGCCGGCATAGGTCAAACCAAAGGCTTTCATTTTGCCGATGTCGGGAGTGAAGGCCATGGTCATGTCCATTTCTTCTTTGGACAGGATGCGGACCAGGCCGTTTTTGTCGACGTAGGCGAACTTGTCGCCAGCAGCGCTGCAGGCAGCCACCGATTTCTCACCCTTCATCCCCGGCGCTGACACGCACAGCAGTTTTTGGGCCATGGCCCCGGAGGCCACAAACATCACCGCGCAGGCCGCCACTACCAGCACCACTATCCACTTAGACCGCATATTCTCCCTCCCTTTTCAAAGTAATGGTTTCATCTCTCAACACAGAGACTCAACTTCACATTTACTTTTCCATCTTAATAGGAAAACTTCTTTAAATCAATAAATTTTATTCCTTGGCACCGGGCCATTTCCAGAATTTTGAACCAAAACAAACCCGGCTGTTGCGGAGATGCGGCCAGGCCGCGCCACCTTCATCGGTCCAGAAGAACTGGAAGCGGATTTATTGAAAAGAAATAATCTTCAGCAGCATTCTCTTGTCAGAGAATAAAAATCTCCCACAATTTGCTGACGAACTTCGTTACCTGCTCCAACTTGTCCTCATGCCGCCATTTTTTTTCTGGGTCCCCCTCGACCGAGAGGCCTTGCTCGCGGGCCGTCACCCCTTGACCTTTTTTGTGGAGACTTTGTAAGAAGGTTTGGTTTTCTTGCAGGATGTCGGGACCTTAGCCGCCACGCCAGGGGGAAGCGACAGCATCACCGCCAGGACCAGGCTCAGGAACGCCAGGATCAGCCGCATATATTTACCTCCTTGACCGGTAAACAGAAGCTCAATGTTAAAGTGCAAGGATGATGCCAGCGGAGCCCGGCTTGACAAACCCCGGGAAGTGCAGTTAACTAAAAGGCAGCAACCATACGTGGATTTCCGGGACGGCCCAGTCTTAGGGCGCCATCATCTTCTTCCTCCCAATCCTGCCTGAAGGAGACGGTTATGGGCCTTCGTCAACGGATGTTGCCCGCCGGCTGGTATCCTGCCAGCCCCAACGCCTGCGTCAGCGAAATCGAGTCTTTCATCGCCGGGGTCAAGCCCCTTTCTGCCGGCGTCAAAGTCTATGGCGGCATGTTGCCTCACGCAGGCTGGTATTTTTCCGGAAAGCTGGCCGCCCGGGTATTCTATCTGAACGCCCAGGTGACCCAACCCCAGGTTGTCTGCATCTTCGGCGGGCATTTGGGGGGCGACTCCCCTCCCCTGCTGGTCACTGATGACGCCTGGCAGACGCCCCTGGGGGACGCGCCCCTGGCCACCGAATTTTATAAACCGCTCCTGGCCAAAATCCCCATGAAGCCGGAACTTCCCGGGGACAACACCATTGAAGTGAACCTGCCCTTCATCAAACACTTTTTCCCCAAGAGTCAGGTCCTGGCCGTGCGTTCGCCCCAATCCGATGCGGCCATGAAATTGGGGGCTGCGGTGGCCGAAGTGGCCAAAGATTTGGGAAAAACCATGCTCTTTTTCGGCTCTGCCGACCTCACCCATTACGGCCCCAACTACGGCTGGGCCCCCAAGGGTTATGGGGCCGAGGCAGTGAAATGGGTCAAAGAAGTGAACGACAAACGCTTCATGGACGCGGTCTTGAAGCTTGACGCCCGGGCTGCCGTGGCCGCGGCCAACCAGGACCAGAGTTCCTGCAGCGCCGGCGCGCCCGCGGCCGCCATAGCCGGGGCCCAAAAACTGGGAGCCGCCAAGGCCCTGCTGGTGGACTACTACACCAGCTACGATGTCATGCCCGGAGACTCCTTTGTGGGCTACGGTGGAGTGATTTGGACGGGATAACTTTTAATACCAAGTTGCCGTCTATAGAGGTAATAAACTTTAGCTTTAAATCTTTACCCGGGTAGGGGCGACGCATGCGTCGCCCCTACGGCCAAATTACTTGTTTGACGGCATCTTGGTATAAATCTAAGGAATCAAACCTATGAGAATAACCTATGATCCCAAGCAAAATATTGCCTATATCAGGCTTCAGGAAAAACGAGCTGAAGTTGAAACCATTCGAATAAGCGATGAACTTAATGTGGATATTTCTCCCGATGGCGCAGTATATGGCATTGAGTTGTTAAATGCCAAGACCCAATTATTTAGCCTTGATCAGGGAAAGTTGGTAATAATTAATGAGGCTCAAGGCGGAATTCAAGAAATAAATCTGCTGTAAACAGTTTTAACCTAGTGTTTACATGGCCCTGACTCGAACCAAACTGCACCAAGGCCCTCATTTGGGAGAAGCAACCAATGAAAGTCACTGAAATCCGCAACATGGCGCGTTATCTGGGGCTGAAAAACTATGCACGCCTGAACAAGGGGGACCTGATCCGGGCTGTCCAGGTGGCGGAAGGCAATTCCCCCTGTTATCAGCAAATCTACGACTGCCGGGTGGAGGATTGCCTCTGGCGGCCGGATTGTCAGGTTTGATCAAGGTTAAAGGGCGCGGCAAGCCGCGCCCCTACAGCACAGGCAGGACGCCGGTGCCGCCTGGGTCTTTTCGAACGAGTTCTGTTCTTTACAAAGCTCATTTGCCGATGCCACAAATCTGAAGTAAGTTCACCTCCCCTTTTAAACTGAACAGAGCGGTGGGGCGGGCCTCCGCGCCCGCCATTCTTTTTGATCTATCTGGTCTCATTGTTAATAAATTTCCCCCTCCTGAACCATTAACTCTGTAACGAAGAGGAAATTGAAACCAATAATATTGCCCCAAACAAAACGGCGGGTTGAGCCGAACCTTCGGCCAACCCGCCGGTATTTTTTCCCTTCATGGGATTGGGGGAAGGGGTGTGGGGAAGGGGGTAAGGGGCCACTGCCCCTTAGCCCCCTTCCCCACGAACCACCTTCCTTGAGTCTCTTAGTACATCCCGCCCATACCGCCGCCCGGAGGCATGGCCGGCATGGGTTCATCCTTCTTGGGTTTCTCAGCTATCATGGCCTCGGTGGTGATGAGGAGGCTGGCCACGGAGGCCGCGTTCTGGAGGGCGAAGCGCACCACCTTGGTGGGGTCGATGACGCCCGCGGTCATCAGATCCTCATACTCACCGCTTTCAGCGTTGAAGCCATTGGCGCCCTTCTGATTTTTAACATGTTCGGCCACCACGGAGCCTTCAAAGCCGGCGTTATTGGCGATCTGCCGGATGGGCTCTTCCACGGCCCGCTTGATGATATTGCTGCCCAACTGTTCGTCGTGGAGCTCGAACTTGTTCTCATCCAGGACCGGGATGCAACGCAGCAGGGCCACGCCGCCGCCGGGGACGATGCCCTCTTCCACCGCGGCCCGGGTGGCGTTCAAGGCGTCTTCCACCCGCGCCTTCTTTTCTTTCATTTCGATCTCGGTGGCCGCGCCCACGCGGATAACCGCCACACCGCCCACCAGTTTGGCCAGGCGTTCCTGAAGCTTTTCCCGGTCATAGTCGCTGGTGGTTTCCTCGATCTGGGCCCGGATCTGCTTCACCCGGCCTTCGATGGCATCCCGGGAGCCGGCGCCGTCAATGATGGTGGTGTTGTCCCGGTCGATGACCACCTTGCGGCAGGAGCCCAGCTCCTTGAGGCTGACGTTTTCCAGCTTCCAGCCCATGTCTTCGCTGATGACCTGGCCGCCGGTGAGGATGGCGACGTCTTCCAGCATGGCCTTGCGGCGGTCGCCGAAGCCCGGGGCCTTCACGGAGGCCACCTGCAGGGTGCCTCTGAGCTTATTCACCACCAGGGTGGCCAGGGCTTCCCCTTCCACGTCTTCGGCTACGATCAGGAGGGGTTTCCCCATCTTGGCGATCTGCTCGAGGAGGGGCAGGAGGTCTTTCATGGCGCTGATCTTCTTCTCATTCACCAGGATGTAAGGCTCATCCAGACTCACTTCCATCTTCTCGGGATTGGTGACGAAATAGGGGGAGCTGTAACCCCGGTCGAACTGCATGCCTTCCACCACTTCCAGGGTGGTCTCCATGCTTTTGGCTTCTTCCACCGTGATGACGCCCTCTTTGCCCACCTTGCTCATGGCGTCGGCGATGATATTGCCGATGGAGAGGTCGTTGTTGGCGGAGATGGTGCCCACCTGGGCGATCTCTTTCTGGTCCTTGGTGGGTTTGCTGATCTTTTTGAGTTCATCCACTACCAGGGTTACGGCTTTGTCGATGCCCCGCTTCAGGGCCATGGGGTTGGTGCCGGCGGCCACCAGGCGGGCGCCTTCCCGGTAGATGGCCTGGGCCAGGATGGTGGCGGTGGTGGTGCCGTCGCCGGCCACATCCGAGGTCTTGGAGGCCACTTCCCTGACCATCTGGGCCCCCATGTTCTCGAATTTGTCCTCGAGTTCGATCTCTTTGGCTACGGTGACGCCGTCCTTGGTGATGGCCGGCGCGCCGAAGGCTTTATCCAGGATGACGTTTCTGCCTTTGGGGCCCAGGGTTACTTTGACCACATCGGCCAAAGTGTTGACGCCCATGAGCATGGCCTCCCGGGCTTTATGGTCGTATTTGATTTCTTTTGCAGACATAACTTGCGAATCCTCCTTAAACAGGGTTACAAATTTTCTTGGATTTTGGTCGGAATTGAATTACCGGCAGGGTGATTAATCTTCCACGATGGCCAGGATGTCATCTTCCCGCATCATCAGGTACTCTTCGCCTTCGATCTTGATTTCGCTGCCGGCATAGCGGCCGAAGAGGATCTTGTCGCCTTCCTTGAGGTTTAGGGGAACGCGGTTGCCCTGCTCATTGACTTTACCGGGGCCGACGGCGATGACCTTGCCTTCCACCGGCTTTTCCTTGGCGGTGTCCGGGATTAAGATGCCTCCCTTGGTCACCTGCACTTCTTCCAGCCGTTGTACCAGAACGCGATCGTTCAACGGTTTGACTTTCATGAAAAAACCTCCTTACGGGATATAAACGGTATGAACGGATTTGATTAGCACTCGTTCAAGGTGAGTGCTAATAGTTTTGTAGTCATTTTTCGATTAAAAATCAAGGGGGACTTTAGATTTTTTTTGAAAAAAAACTGATTATTCCCTTTGCTTCGCAAAAAATAAGGGTCTTCAAGTGGGGGGAGGGCCAGGGACCTGAGGTCCCTGCCCTCCCCCCACACCCCCCTCCCAACCCGCAGAGGGTCCGAGAAAGGCGGGGCCATGGGCGCCCCGACTTTCTCGGTAAAATACGCCCCGTAAGGGATTGGGGGAGGGGGTAAGGGCTTGTAGCCCTTAGCCCCCTCCCCCGCAAAAATAATCCAAAAAAAAATTGGGTCAGGTTCAGGCCTGACCCAATGTTTAGTTAGCGCCGGAACCCTTCCGGCGGGCCTATCTCAGTGTTCAAGTACTGCCGCCCCGGCCCTTGGCCACGGTTTGCAGGCTCTGAGGCTTTTTGCGGCTGTCGGCCGGCTTGGCCGCTCCCGTCCCTTTGGTGGGGACTTTCGCCAAGGCGGAACTGGATTTGCCCTCTAAAGATGAATTCTGGTCAGAACCCTTTTTCTTGGCAGGTTTTTGGTTGTTTTTCTTTGCCGGGGTCTCGGTCTGCGGCTTGGCCGCGGGCTTGGCTTTGCATACCGGCTGGGCCGCCTTGGGGGATGGCGAACTTTTCCCGCCCGGGAACATGGAGGCTACGTGCACCGAAGGCGCCGCCCCTTTGCTGGTGTCGGCTTTGCCCTTCTGGGCCTGCTGGGTCTGGGCCGCCTGGTAAGTGCTCCCCTGAGGAACAGGAGCAGTCTTGGGAGCAGCAGCTTTGGTGACGGTGCGGGCGGGAGGATCCTCCCTGCGGCTGTAAGTCTCACGCACCGGCGTGGTTTCTCTCTGGGTGTAGCTCTCTTTTCTCGGGTTAGCGGTCCAATACGAGGTGCTGGCCGTTTGGATGGGGGCGCTGGCATAGCCCGGGGCGTCCACCCTGGCCGCCATTATATTTCTGTTGAATAACTCCTTAGAATTCTTCGGTATTTTTAAGGCAAAGGGTCCCGGCGGCGTTGTGCCTTTGCGAAGTTCCGGGTTTAATATAGCGATTTCTTCAGGGGGCACGTTACAGGCAATGGATACGGCCCTGAGGGAAGTGGCTTCATTGACGTTCACCGTGTCAAACTGAATGGGAGGCAGGTACGGAACTTTTATAAAGCCGTATCTCTCGGGATTTTTGGCGATGATGGTGGCCGCAATCATCTGGGGCACGTAGTTTTTGGTCTCGCTGGGCAGGCACTGGTTGGCGGACAGATCCCAGAAGTTCTTGTGATTGCTGCCGCTGATTTCCCGCTGCACCCGGCCTTCCCCGCAGTTGTAACTCGCGGCCGCCAGATACCAGGAACCGAATTGTTTATATAAATCAAGGAGATACTTGGCCGCAGCATGGGTGGCTTTCACCGGGTCCCGGCGCTCGTCCACATAATTGTTGATCTCCAGGCCGTAGCGCCGGCCGGTCCCCGCAATGAACTGCCACATGCCGCTGGCATGGGCGTGGGAATAGGCATGGGGATTGAAGCCGCTTTCGATCATGGCCAGATAGGCCAGATCCTCCGGCAGGCCATGCTCCTGGAAGATCTCCCGGATGAGGGGCAGATACCGGGTGGAGCGGGACAGGTAGGTCCGCATGGTGGTCTTGCGGTCCGTGGTGTAGTACATCAGGTAGGCCTTGACTTCCTTGTTGGTGGCCACCGGCACGTCGGCTTTCAGGGCCTGGTCCCACTTTTTCAGTTCTGCTTCCAGGGCGGGGTCCTGCCCCCGCATGCCGCTTTTGGCGTAGAGTTCCTCCAGCCGTTTGGCGCTCAACTGTTCGGTTGGGGACTCCTCATGAACTTCTCTGACCTCTTCTTGGGCGAGTTCGGCGGTGGGGGCCGGAGGGGGCGGGGGTTTCCTGGCCATCTTCCCTCGGCCGCAGCCGGTCAGCAGGACGCAGAGCAACAGAATAGCGGTACACCAGGAGATCATCGACCTGCTCCTTGTGTCGAATTTGTCAGATTGTGCAGTGCGTGAATCTAGGACCTGCAGAACCTCGCCTCCCCCACGAGACGTGTCTGGAGATTACACGGTAGCAGATAATTCCTGATAAAATCAAGGAAAAAATGAAATCAGCAGCTTATCCTGGTGCAGCAGGAGACTGGCGCTAATGGCAAGACATCCATAAAACATGGAATTTCAGTGAGCTACATAAGAAGACGGCCACGGCGCTACCTGAAAACCTGTGATATATTTATAGCGTTTGCCAAAAGTTCTTTCCTTTAGTCCCCTCTCCCCCCAACGGGGGGAGAGGGTTAGGGTGAGGGGGGAAGGAAAAACTTATGGCAACGAGTATAAGTGAAAATTGGCTTAATAAAATGAAGCGGCAGCCTTCACCTGCCAGCCCCCGCCGGGGCGACGCCTGCCTCGCTCCTTATGCCAATTTCATCATGACCTGCATCGTATCTGTAGGGGCGGACCCGGGTTTTCGGTCATTGACAAAGCAGCGTCTATCTTTTGCAGGGGATTCCCGGGACACGACTCGAAAAGAGGACATAGCTTCAGACCATGATAACCTCTCTGCCAGCGGCTCAAATGATCCTGGCCGCACTTATCTGGCTTCTAGCCATCTTTGGCCGCGTCCTGGGAGCCGAGCCTTTCGTCTCCTGGCTCTATTTTTTTGCCTGGTGGCCGTTGCTGCTGTTTCTGGATGGCCTGCTTGGGCGCCTCACCGGCAGATCTTTCATCTGGGAGCGGCCCGGGGACTTTCTCCGGATGCTCTTTTTCTCCGTGACTGTCTGGCTGACCTTTGAGGTCTTTAATCTATACCTTCTGAATTGGCGCTATGTGGGGGTGGAGCACCGCCTCTGGCTGCGCTGGCCCGGCTATGCCCTGTCTTTCGCCACGGTCCTTCCCGGGGTGCTCCTGTCCGCACAGGTGCTGGCGGCCCTGGGAGTGGGGGCCAACCTCAAGGGGAGGTCCCACAGCCTCGGCAACTGGCAGCCCCTTTTCCTTCTCATCGGTGTGGCTTGTCTGATTCTGCCGTTTCTCGCGCCTCATTATGCCTTCCCCCTCATCTGGCTCGCCTTCATCTTTCTCCTGGACCCCTTCCTGGACCTCCTCACCGGCGACTCCCTCACCCGCCGCTTTTGGCCGGGGAACGCCAAGAGCATCTTTGTCTTCTCCTGGCGGGCCTGGGTGCGGCCTTTGGTGGGAAATGTGGAACTATCCCAGTTCCGCCAAATGGGTCTATACTCTGCCGGTGCTCAATTTCGGCAAAATCTTCGAAATGCCCATCCTGGGATTTTTGGGCTTTCTGCCCTTTGCCCTGGAGTGCGCCATCATGTATGAATTTTTAAGGTTTGTGGAGAAAAAATTCGCGGGTCCCCTGCCCTGCTTCTTTTCTATCTCGGCCAGGCGGCCTTCTGGTTGGTCATGTTCTTTGCCCTGGATGTGCGCACGGTTATCTCGTTTAAATGAATAGATTGATATCATTCAATAATGAAGTGATTTTTTTAAGGTAATTGCAAACTTTAGATTTCGTAAACTACTTAGGAGGTATTAGTGCCATGATCCCGCTAATAAACATTTTAGAGATGAAGGGAATCTATCTCAACAACTATAAATACAAAATACATTTGGCTACTGGTAAGAATCCTTCACCCTTGGAAGCCTATCTCGAGGGTACATTCAAGGGATGGCAAGAAGATCAAAAAAACAAGAACTTTCCCTGTGATATGGTTGTTGGTTTGGTGCATCTTGGGGGTGATCGCTGGCTTTTTTGTGGCGTTTATAAAATATTGGATGTTCACAAAAGGAAGAATAAAAGATTCCAGTATATAACTGAGATATTACCGGGACAAGACGATATCATAGGTAGAATTGTTATTAAACACAAACGAGAATTCCGGGCTGCCTATGTTTGGGGGCCCACGTTAATAAAAAACTTAGAAGTAGGCGAGATTTTAGAGTCACCCTTATCGATTGAGAAATTTCCAGGATATAATAACATGTTGATTTCACACAATAAACTTAACCTCATAGTATCTAAGCAGGAAGCATCCTGGAAGTCAGCCTTGTCCAATGTTAACGGGGTTTACTTAATTACTGATATTACAAATGGTAAAAAATATGTGGGCAGTGCCTTAGGTGAAGAAGGAATCTGGGGAAGATTATGTAGTTACATTAATAATGGACATGGCGGAAACATTGATTTGAAAAAGCTCTTGATAGAAAAAGGCAATGAACATGTTAATAATTTTCAATATGCGGTTTTGGAAATAGCGGACAAACAAGCGACATTAGAGCAGATCATGAAAAGAGAAAACTATTGGAAGGAAGTACTTAAATCACGAGAGTTTGGCTATAATTAAAATTGACATTTTATAGAGTACGCTTGGGCGATAAATATCTTACTCATGGCTCTGGTGCGAAAATCGCACCTTACTTTTAAGGAGTTTTTGAAATCAAAACACCGAAAACCGAAAACCGAAAACCGAAAACCCTCTACCCCGTCTCCCTGGGCTGTCCCAAAAACCTGGTGGACACGGAAATCATGCTGGGCCGCGCCACCGCTCAGGGCTGGCAGGTGGTTGAGACCCCCGGGGAGGCCCAGGTGCTACTGGTGAACACCTGCGCCTTTATCGCACCGGCCACCCAGGAGGCGGTGGACACCATCCTGGAGATGGCCCGCCATAAAGAGAGCGATCCCGGCAAAAAACTGGTGGTGGCCGGCTGCCTGGTGGCCCGCTACGGCCAGGACTTGCTGCCCGACCTCCCCGAAGTGGACCTTTTCTTGGGGGTTGACGACTTTCCCCGGCTCCCTGACCTGCTTAACGGCTTGGCCGACACCGGTGGTCCCCGCCTGGCCAATCAGGCTCCCCGGTTTGATTATAACGACCCTCAGCCCCGCTACCCCGCCACCCCCCGGCACCTCGCCTACCTCAAGCTCGCCGAGGGCTGCAGCCATCGCTGCACCTATTGCACCATCCCGGCCATCCGGGGCCCCTACCGCAGCCGGCCCTTGGCCACGCTGCTCACCGAGGCCCGGCGCCTGGCCGACAGTGGTGTCAAGGAACTGAACCTCATTGCCCAGGACACTACCGCGTATGGCCGGGAGTGGGGCGGGCGGCCCGGCCTGGTGGACCTTCTCCGGGAACTGGCCGCCCTCCCCGGCTTCAGCCTCATCCGCCTCCTCTATACCCACCCGGCCCACGTCACCCCGGATTTGATCGAGGCCCTGGCCACCCTGCCCCGGATGGCGCCCTATCTCGACATCCCCATCCAGCACGGTCATGACGACATATTGCGGCGCATGGGCCGGGGCTACACCCAGGGCCATATCCTGGACCTGTGCGCCCGCCTGCGGGAGGCCGTTCCGGGGCTGGCCCTGCGCACCAGCGTCATGGTGGGTTTTCCCGGCGAAACCGCGGAGCATTTCGAGGCCCTGGCCCATGTTTGGATCAAGTGCGCTTCGAGCATCTGGGCGTCTTTCTCTATTCCCCCGAAGAAGGGGCCCCCTCATCCCGCTATGACCGCCCCGTGCCCCGGCGCACCGCCCAGGGCCGGGCCCGCCTCCTGAAGGCCTGCCAGGCCCGTCTGGTCAAACAAAGGCTGAAAAGACTGGTGGGCACGGTGCAGCCGGTGCTGGTGGAGGGGCAGAGCCCGGAAAGCGAGTATCTCCTTCCGGACGCCTCCTGACCCAGGCCCCGGACATCGACGGCCAGGTCTATATCACCGCGGGCACGGGCCTGGTTGGCGAAATTCAGCCGGTGCGCCTCACCCGGGCCCTGCCCTATGATCTGGTGGGGGAGATTGCGGCAGGGGAGAAGCTATAAGCATTAAGCCTTTGTCCCGAAAGAATTGACATCCCGGACCAAGTAAGTTATTTTATTCACTTGACCATATGCTGGCCCGGAAATACAAAGAGATTTTAAAGGATCTGGAGGACGATGTCGTCGCCATCAACCAGGCTTTGGTGGCCAATCTCCAGACCCATGTGCCGTTTATCTCCGAAGTGGGGCGGCATATTCTCCTGAGCGGCGGCAAGCGCGTGCGCCCCCTGCTGTTTCTTCTGTCCGCCCGGTTGTGCGGCTGTCAGGGCAATCACCTCACCGATTTCTCCACCATCTTTGAGTACTTGCACGCGGCCACCCTGCTCCATGACGACGTGGTGGATGCGGCCACCGTGCGCCGGGGCATCACCACCGCCAACACCGTTTGGGGAAACCAGGCCGTTATTTTGGTGGGGGATTTTCTCCTGGCCAAATCCCTGGCCCTGGCGGTGGAAACCGACAAGCTCAAAGTCCTCAAGGTGCTGGCCCACACCACCACCCTCATGGCCGAAGGGGAAATCCTGCAGTTGCTCCACGCCCGCAACCTCGAACTCACCGAGGAGCAGTATTTTGAGGTCACCATCCGAAAAACCGCGGCCCTCATCGAGCGCGGCCTGCCAGATCGGCGCCATCCTGGCCGGGGTTCCCGAAGCCCAGGAAGAGGCCCTGACCCAATTCGGCCTGAACCTGGGCATCACCTTTCAGGTGGTGGATGATATTCTGGATTTTACGGGGGATGAGCGCCAGCTCGGCAAGCCGGTGATCAACGACCTGAAGGAAGGGCGCATCACCCTGCCCGTCATTCACGCTTTGGCCCACGCCGACGAGGCGGACCACCGCCGCTTGAAGGACCTGGCCCTGGAGGTCAGACCGGAGTATGCCCCTGATATCCTGGCGTTACTTAAGAAAACCGGCTCCCTGGACTACGCCCGGGAGCAGGCCCGCCACTATACCCTCAAGGCCCAGGAAAATCTGCAATTCTTCCCCGATTCCGTGGAGAAGGGCTATTTCTGGGCCATCACCGAAGAACTCCTCCGTCGCACCCACTAACGAGTTTTCAGTTTTCGGTTTTTGGTTTAAAGATCAGAGCGCTTCATACATAGGCCCTGGGTTCAGCTTAAACCTATATAAGTCCGGTAGGGGCGGGTTTAAAACCCGCCCCTACGCATGATATAGGTTACCTGGGTGATTTGTTTCATGTCAAAGCGAACTTGGTATTACAGCTTATGGCCTACAGCTTATAGCTCTACCCTGAGGCCGTCTTCGGCCCGGATGATCTCGCCGGCGAACTCCTTCGCCGCCAGGGCCACCACGTCCACTTCGTCGCAGGGGGGGTAAAAATGGGTGAGCGCCAGCCGCCCCACCCCGGCCCGGGCCGCGAGGGCGCCGGCCTCCTCCGGGGTCAGGTGTCCCGGCGTTTTGAAGGGATTGGCGCATTCCAGGACCAGAAGGTCTGCGCCCCGGGCCAACTCCACCAGGGAGTCGCTCACATCTGTGTCCCCGGAATAAACCAGGGAGCGGCCTCCGGTTTCCAGCCGGTAGGCCAGGCTGCCGTGGATGTGGTTCACCGGCGCGCTCTTAATAATGAGGTCCTCCCAGACAAAGCGGTCCGACTTTTCAGGCTCCAATTCCCGAAGCTGAAGCAAACCCGGCGGGGCCTCCACCCACTGGCCGAACGCGGCCTTGAGGCGTTCATGGAAATTCCGGAAGCCCCGGGCCGCCAGGAGCCAGAAGGGTTCCTTGCGGGTGTAGCCCAGGGCGTAGTGGGAGGCGAACAGGAAAGGCACCAGGTCCCCTATATGGTCAGGGTGGAGGTGGGACAGGGCGATGACATCGACCTGGGAAAAATTCAGGTCATGGCGCAACAAGGCCCGGCAGGCGCCACTCCCCAGGTCCAGCAGCAGAAGACGCCCCGCGGCCTTGACCGCATAGGCCGGCGCCCCCCGCCGCTGCGAGGGCACGCCCGTGCCCGATCCCAGGACAATTAATTCCATAAAAAAAATTCAAAATCTCACTCGTTGCCCTAAGGCTTTTCTTCCCCCCCTCACCCTAACCCTCTCCCCCCGCTGGGTGGAGAGGGAATAAAAAGGAAGAACCTCTGGCAGGCGCTTAAAATTATCAAGCTCAAAGCCCACAGCTCATAGCTTATTGCTTAAAGCCTATAGCTTACAGCCCAATTACGCCCCATCCACCATGGACATCTCGGTGACGTAGAACCAGTCGGCCGGGTCGGTGAGGTAATTGTGCATGTCCATGAGCATGAGGTAATGGCCCCGTTCCTCGTGGGCCAGGCTCATGAAAAAGCGCCGGGCCAGGGGCACGGGGGTCTCTTTGGCCAGCTTGGTGTAATAGTCGATGGCACACTGCTCCATCTTGAGTCCGGTTTTCAGGGCCTCCAGATCATCTTTGCCCCCGGTCCCCTGATCTACCTGACCCATGGCCATGACGCAGGCATAAGGCTCGCTTTTGGGCGGCTTGAATTCGGCCAACTGCTCCGACCAATTGGGGTCTTTCTCCAGGCTTTGGTAAATCTGGTTGAATTTCTTGATGTGGTAAACTTCTGATTCGGCCAGATACTCCAAAATCTGGCGGACGCCGTCGTTTTTCACTTTTTTGGCGGCTTCCAGGTAAAACTGGCGCCCATCCACTTCCATCTGTAAGGCATCCTTGAGTGCTTTCAGCAGATATTCCTGCACTTTGCTCATGGTCCGGGTTCTCCTTTGGGCGTGGCTGAAAAGAGTTTAGGCCGGCTCGGCCACCATAATTGCCCTTTATAACATTTTGTTAAACATCTTCAGGAATCCGCCCCGGTTTGCCGTAGCGCTCCTCAAATTGTTGGTGAAATGCCTCCGGTGAGCTGTAACCCTTGCCTCCCTCGCTTCGCCGCTTCTTTGGCTGCTTTTTGCGAACACCCTTCCAGGTGAATAAACTCTTGAGCTTTTCTAAAATCTTTCCCATGAGGTGCTCTCCCTCCAGTTCTACCAAATCCCAAGGCCAGCTATTCTCCCACCCCCTCCGCTCCCATCTTCATTATAACCGTAATTCCCACTTTATTCCTTGTCAAATCCTATCCCCCAGTTTTTCTTGCCGTTGTCAGGCGAGGCCGGTCGTGATAAAAAGATTTTGTGCCCCTGACCCTGGATTACGTCAGATCCTGCCTGTCCCTGAGGAAACGCGCCGCGGCCCCCCCCGAGGGACTCCTGCCCGCCGGGGTGTTGGCCCCCGTTTTTATGGCCGCCGGTGAATTAAGTGTCCTTTTAACCCAGCGCACCATGCACCTGAAAGACCACCAGGGGCAGATCTCCTTTCCCGGCGGCGTCAGGGACCCCGAAGACCCGGATCTTTTGACCACGGCCTTGCGGGAAACCCACGAGGAAATAGGCCTGGCCCCCGAAAAAGTGGAAGTTCTAGGAGACCTTGCCCCCGTGGACACCGCCACCGGCTATTGGATCAACCCCTTCGTGGCCCTGATCCCCTACCCCTATGACTTCCGCCTCAACCACCACGAAGTCCACCGCCTCCTGGTTTTTCCGGTGGCGGCCTTTTGCGCGCCTGAGCGTTGGCACACCGGACCCTATACCTATAAAAACCAGACCATGCAGGTGTATTGCTGGAAATACCAGGACACGGTCATCTGGGGGGCCACGGCCCGCATGCTCCTGGATTTCCTCTCCCGCCTGGGAGAGCACCCCCTGCCCTGCTGATGGGTGGATTGATGGGGATTCGTTGTGGGGGAGGGGGCTAAGGGCCGGTGGGCCCTTACCCCCTCCCCCACACCCCCACCCCCACCCCCAATCCCTCACACAAACACGGTAGGACGGGCAGGATGCCCGTGCTACCTGCCTATCTCGGGAGCACAGACTTCCAGGCTGGGTTAACACAGGCAAGATGCCTGTTCTCCCAATCAAAGGGGGTTGGGAGGGGAGTTTGAGGGGAGGGCGGGGGACCCACCGGTCCCCCGGTCCTCCCCTCAAGAACCTCCCTCAAAACCCGTTCACGCCGCCATTCAGCAGCCGGACCACGGTGAAGTCGGGGAAGTAATCGATGATGTTGAGGCAGCCGTAGTTCTGGTCCAGGCGGAAGATATTGTCCAGGGGCAGGGCCAGGGCGTCGCAGAGGATAACCCGGTTGACGCCGGCATGGGCCACCAGGGCCAGGGATTGGCCGGGGTGATCGGCCACCAGCGTTTTCAGGCGAGGCAGGACCCGGTTATGCACATCCAGCAGGCTTTCCCCTGCGGGGATGCGGAAATGTTTCAGGTCCTGGAAGCGGGCGGCCAGTTCCTCCGGGTAGCGTTGGGAAATCTCCTCAAAGGTCAGCCCTTCAAAAATCCCGAAATGAATTTCCCGAAACTCCGGGATGACCCGGGGTTCCAGCCCCCGCCCCTGGCAGAGGCGGGCGGCCCCGTCCTGGGAGCGCCCTAAGTTGGAGGCATACACTGCCTCCAAGGGCACGGCCTGCAGGTGCCTGGCCAATTCCGTCAGTTGCCGCTCCCCTTCGGGGCTCAAGCCGATGTCGTTATTACCGTGATAGCGGTGGGTGTGGCCGTCGGCCACCCGGCCGTGGCGCACCAGATACAGGCGGGTGGCCTCAGCCGGCGCCTTTTGCTGGCCGATGGCGGCAAGACGCATCAGGGACCTTCCAGGATGACGTTATTGGGCACCACCACAATGCCCCCCTCGGTCACCGGAAAGCGGGCCGCATCGGCCTCCCGGTCGTAGCCGATGGTTAGGCGGGGCGGGATATTGACCCCGTCCTCGATGATGGCCCGCCTGATCTTGGCCCCCAGACCCACCCGCACGTTATTCCAGATAATCGCTTCCTCGATATGCGCGCCCTTCCCCACCCGCACCCGGGGAGACAGGACCGAGCGGGTCACCTTGGCCTCATGGAGTTCGCACCCGGAGGCAATGAGGGAGTCGGTGATGTCCACCGGTTTGTCATGGCTCAAATATTTGGTGGGCGGCGTGGAGGTCAGTTGGCTGCGCATAGGCCAGTCGTCGGCGTACAGGTCGAATATGGGCTTTTCCCCCATGAGGTCCAGATGGGCCTGGAAATAGGCGTCCAACTGCCCGATGTCCCGCCAGTAGCCAGGTTTGTCGGTGCCTTTTTCCATAAAGTTATAGGCAAAGACCTTTTTCTTCTCCACCATTTGGGGAATGATGTTGCGCCCGAAATCGTGCTGGCTTTCCTTGTGCTTGGCGTCCGCGATCAGCTCCCGCACCAGGGTCTCGGCGGCAAAGATGTACACCCCCATGGACACCAGAGACATGTCGGGGTTTCCCGGCATGCTGGGCGGGTCCGGGGGCTTTTCCAAAAAGTTGATGACCCGGCCGTTGTCGTCGGCATGGAGAATGCCGAAGGCGCTGGCCTCCCGGCGGGGAGCCGGCACCGCGGCCACCGTCAGGTCCGCGCCCCTGGACAGGTGAAAGTCCAGCATGGCCAGGTAATCCATTTTGTACACGTGGTCCCCGGAGAGGATGAGCACATGCCGGGGCCGCTCTTCATCCAGAAGCTTCAGGTTCTGGTAGATGGAGTCGGCCGTGCCCCGATACCAGCGGTTCACGGTGATCTGCTGGGGGGGCACCGAATAAATATACTCTCCCAGGTCCGGACGGAAAACGTCCCAGGTGAGGCGCAGGTGGATGTCCAGGGACAGGCTGCCGTACTGGCTCAACACATAGATGCGGCGGATGCCGGAGTTCAGGCAGTTGGACAGGGTGAAATCAATGATGCGGTAGATGCCCCCAAACACAATAGCGGGCTTAGCCTTGTCCCGGGTCAGGGGAAACAGGCGCTCCCCTTTGCCGCCGGCCATGACGATGGTGGTGAGGTCCCGCAAATGGTTCGTTCCCAGTCTCATGACAGGAGTTCCTTGACCTTGGCCTTGAGTTCGGTGAGATCCGCGGATTTGATGATATAGGCGTCCGCGGCCCAGCTCATGAAGCTCTCCTGATACTGGGAGTAGGCGGTGTTGAGAATGACCTTCAGCCCTTCTTTGAGCCCCAGGATGCGGGGCAGGGCCTCCAGGCCGTCCATGCCGGGCATGCGGATGTCCAGGATCACCAGGTCCATGGTTTCGGTCTCCACCATCTTCAGGGCGTCCTTGGCATTGGACGCGGTCAGGACCTTGTAGCCCTCATCCTTCAACTCCATTTCGATGAGCATGCGGATGGCGTCATCATCATCCACCACCAGGACGGTTTTCATGAGCGGCCTCCCAGGTTTATTCTTGATTTACTATAGCCGTTATTCCCAGGGGAGCAAAGACCTTGTGAGCAAGTGTCGGATTTTTTTGCAAGAAACCTGAGCAGGATCAAATTTACAGGATAAAAAAAGTTGCACAATTCCCCTAAGTTTAGAGGGTATGGCTTGTTTTTGAATAGAACTGCAGATCCCCATAGGCCATTGGCTAGGCCAGAAGAATGAGATGATGACAACCTGGGGCGGGCCTTGCCCGCGGACATCAGATATCGGGAAAACTTTGGTAGCACAAGTTTTCAACCTGTGCCGGCGAGAGGCTCAAACCTCGCGGCTGCGCCTGAGACCCTTATGTCAAACCAGGTTGTAAGGTTTTCCGATTATGCCCTTATCTCCGTAAAGGGCTTAAAATTTCTTCAGTGGGGGGAGAGCCAAAACCTGAGGTCCCCGCCCTCTCCCCCCTCCCAACCCGCAGAGGGTCCGAGAAAGTCGGGGCCAACGGCCCCGGTTTTCTCGGAAAATTCTCCCCTTAAGGGATTGGGGGAGGGGGTGCGGGGGAGGGGGTAAGGGCTTGCAGCCCTTAGCCCCCTCCCCCGCTAAACCTCGATTATGTCTTTTGCGGAGCAAAGGACATAACCGATAAGGTTTTAACAATGTTATAGTCAGCTTACCCCGTCGGCGGCTGCCAGGCCTCCCCCAGAAACAGGGGCAGTTCCGCCGCGCAGATGGGCCCCACCTGGATGTCCCAGCCCGTGTACGAGGCCAGTTCCTCTTTCAAGGGCGCCAAAACCCCCGGCAGCACCAGGCGGCGGTGCGCCAGGCGTTCCGCCAGCCGGTGGGCATCAAGAGCCTGGTCCAGGCGCTGGGGCGTGAAACTGCGGTAAACCATGGCCATGTCCACCGTATCCCCCCGGCAGTCCACCACCAGCAGGCATAAGGGGCTCACCGTGTACGACAGGATGCCGGTCATCACCGTCAGGGTGAACTCGCTGTTGCCGGTAAGAAGGACGGGCGCGTCCGGGCCGGGCTCGTTCAGCTCAAAAAGATCCGGCGGGGTCGGCCGGGGCAATTCCAAGGATTGCACCACGGGCAACACCTCCGCGGCCCGCAGGGCCAGAGACAGGGCAGAGCTTTTGACAGGCCCGAAAAAAGGACAGTCCGCCAGGGCCAGGGAGCCAGCCTGAAGCCGGGCCGCCAGGTCCTTGGCGTCCTGACTCCCGCTCCGGCTGACCTCCTCCGGCGTCAGGTAGCGGGCCAGGTCCATGCGGTCGATGTACAGGTTGGCCTTTAACATGGTAAGCCTCTGGGAAGAATTGCCAGGCACCTTACCAGGAATTAGGAGAAAATTCAATTCTCACCTGTAGCCAGATTCCCAGGTCCCACCAACCTTTTCTTTCAGCCGAAAAACACTTGCTTTTCAAAGGAACTTACGGTACTAATAAAAGTTATTCAAAACAAAATACAGCCCGATACATACCTTGGCCGACAAGTTACCAGTTGTCCAATTAAAATAACCAGTTGCAAGGAGGCAGCCCGGCCCGGTCCAGTGCAAGAGCGGGCTTGCACTGAAAATTTTCAGGATTTTTTCAACACACCCCACCTGTCTCATTAATTGGATTTGTGTGTGTCTGATCAGGCCCTTGGCAGTCAACCCCTTTTATGGTTCCACCTGTTTCCATCGCCTCTATTGTACAACCACACCTCGCTCAACTGACCCCCTACCAGGCCGGCAAACCCCTGGAAGAACTAGCCCGGGAGTTAGGCCTCACTGACGCCATCAAACTGGCCTCCAACGAAAATCCTTTGGGGCCCTCACCCAAGGCCCTTGCAGCCATTCAGGCAAGTCTTGCCTCACTACACCGCTATCCCGACAGCCACGCCTATTTTCTCAAAGAGGATTTAAGCCGGCACTTGGGCTTACAACCCAGCCAGTTGATTTTCGGCAACGGCTCGGACGAAGTCCTGGATCTTTTGGTGCGGGCCCTGGTCCCCCCCGGCGGTGAGGTGGTCAGCACCACCCACACCTTCCTGATGTACGGCCTGCTCACCCAGGCCGTGGGCGGGGTCTTCCGGTCGGTGCCCCTGAAAAACATGGCCATTGACCTGCCGGCCGTGGCCCGGGCCGTCACCGGCAACACCCGGCTCATCCTCTTGAACAGCCCCAACAACCCCACCGGCACCGTTTTTTCCCGGGATGCCTGGGAGAGCTTCCTGGAAGCCCTCCCCGCCTCGGTTACCGTGGTCCTGGATGAAGCTTACATAGACTTTGTCGATGATGACTCCGACATACCTCACAGCCTTGAATACGTGAGTGAAACGCGCCCCCTGGTGGGGCTGCGCACCTTCTCCAAGGCCTATGGCCTGGCCGGCCTGCGGGTGGGCTACGGCTTTGGGCCCAGCGAGCTCATGGACTACCTGAACCGCCTGCGCCTGCCCTTTAACATCAGCCGCCTGGCCCAAGAGGGGGCCCGGGCGGCCCTCACCGACACCGAGTTCCTGGCCCGCACCAAAACCCTGGTGCACACGGGCCGGGCTTTTCTGGAGGAGGGGCTCAGGCGCCTGGGGCTGACCTTTGTGCCCAGTCAGGCCAACTTTATCCTGATTTACCTGGGCCGGTCAGGCAGGGAAGTCTATCAGGCCATGCTCAAAGAAGGAGTCATTATCCGGGCCATGGACGCGTACGGCTATCCCGAACACATCCGGGTCAACGTGGGATTGCCCGCAGAAAACGAGCGCTTTCTCACGACTCTGAAAAAGGTGCTGGGGTTGTCATAACGGGTGGGGCAAAAAATTATCGTCACCATTGATGGGCCGGCAGGGGCCGGCAAAAGCACACTGGCGCGGCGTTTGGCCCAGGCCCTGGGCTACCGCTATGTGGACAGCGGCGCCCTGTACCGGGCCGTGGCCTGGCAGGCTTGCGACACGGGCCTGGACCCGCAGGACCAGGAAGCCCTGACCCGCCTGCTGGCGCACTTCCAGCCCCATATCGTGGCGGAGGCCCAGGGCTTTCAGGTGTCCGTCAACGGCCGGGAAATCACCCGGGAACTTCGCACCCCGGAGGTGACCCAGGCTTCCTCACAGGTGGCGACCCAACCCTCGGTGCGCCGCTGGGTGGGGGAGGTCCTGCATCGGCTCACCCGTGACTGCGGCGTGGTGGCCGAAGGGAGGGACCTGGGGAGCGCGGTCTTTCCTGAGGCCGACGTGAAATTTTACCTGGAAGCGGACTTGGCCATCCGGGCCGCCCGCCGCCAGCAGGAATGGCAGGATCAGGGCGCCGCCCCGGGGCAAGCCCTTGCTTTGCAGGACATCGCCGCTCGGGACAACCGGGATCAGAACCGCAGCCTGGCGCCCCTCACCATGCCTGAGGGGGCCCATTATGTCGATACGACGAATCTCAACCCTGACGAGGTGGTGGCCCATTGCCTGGCCAGAATCAGGGAGAGTCTGACAGCCAGGAAGGCTGACATATAATATTTTTAAAACCGCGTAAGGGGGACAAGTTAACATGGATCTAACGGACAGACAGGAAACACCCAACAACCTCTCGCCTCAAACCGAGGATCTTCACGAGGCGAAAGTACCGGCCCAGGATGTGCTGATGGTGGAATCACCCCAAACGGCTGAGGCCCGGCTGCCTGAAGAGCCCGAGGAGGTCCTGGCCGCCGTTCTGGAAACGAGCCTTGAGGAGCCCGTTGAGGATGGGTTTCCCGTGGCGGCAGCCCTTTCCGAAGTGCCCGCCGAAACCGCCATGCCCGTGGCCGAGCCTTTCCCCGCCACCCCGGAAATCCCCATGGAAGAATCGGACGACCAGCAGATGAGCGAGCTCTACGAAGAGAGCCTGCGCCGGGTCCAGGAAGGGGAAGTGGTCAAAGGCCGCATCGTCTCCATCACCAAAGATTTCGTCATGGTGGACATCGGCTACAAGAGCGAGGGGCAGATTCCCATCGCGGAATTCACCACCCCGGAGGGCGAGGTGACCGCCCAGGTGGGAGACCAGGTAGAGGCGCTCCTGGAGGGCAGCGAAACTGAGGAAGGCCCCCTCATGCTCTCCAAAAACAAGGCCTCCCGCATCAAGGTCTGGGAAGAGATCAGCTACGCCTACCATAACGAGGGCACGGTGGAGGGCACCATTGTGGCCAAGGTCAAGGGCGGCCTCTCCGTGGACCTGGGCGGCATCCTGGCCTTCCTGCCCGGCTCCCAGGTCGACCTGGTGCCCGTGCGCCACACCGACCACCTCATCAGCCAGACCACCACCTTCAATGTCCTCAAGTTCAACCGCAAACGCCGCAATGTGGTGCTGTCCCGCCGCAGCCTCCTGGAAAAGGCCAAGGGGGACGCCAAGGCCACGCTCTTAGCCACCCTGGAGGAAGACAAGGTGGTGGACGGCGTCATCAAAAATATCACTGATTACGGCGTCTTCGTAGACTTGGGGGGCCTGGACGGTCTGCTCCACATCACCGACCTGTCCTACGGCCGCATCCGCCATCCCGCCGACCTCTTCAAAGTGGGGGACACCATTGCCGTGAAGGTCCTGAGCTTCGACCGGGACAAAGAGCGCATTTCCCTGGGCTTGAAGCAAATGGCCGCGGACCCCTGGACCACGGTGAATGAAAAATTTCCCATCGGCGCCCGGGTCACCGGCAAAGTGGTGAGCCTTACCGACTACGGGTCGTTTGTGGAGTTGGAGTCCGGCGTGGAGGGCCTCATTCACATTTCCGAGATGTCCTGGACCCGCAAAATCCGCCACCCCAACCAGATCCTCACCGTGGGGGACGTGGTGGAGGTGGTGGTCCTGGAGCTTGACCCCCAGCGCAAGCGCATCTCCCTGAGCCTCAAACAGGTGGAGCCCAACCCCTGGGAAGTCATCGGCGAAAAGTACCCGGTGGGCTCGGTGATTGAAGGGAAAATCAAAAATATCACCGACTTCGGCATCTTCATCGGCATTGATGAAGGCATTGACGGCCTGGTGCACATCTCCGACATTTCCTGGACCAAACGCTTCAAGCACCCCTCCGAGCTCTACAAGAAGGGCCAGACGGTGCAGGCCAAGGTGCTCTATATCGACAAGGAGAACGAACGCTTCTCCCTGTCCATCAAGGAGCTCAACCCCAACCCCTGGCAGAGCATCGAGATGCGCTACCCGGTCAACAGCCTGGTCACCGGCGCCATCACCAATATCACCGATTTCGGCTTCTTCGTGGAAGTGGAGGAAGGCATCGAAGGCCTGGTGCACATCTCGGAACTCAGCCGGGACAAGGCCAAGATGGCCGCCCTCAAGGTGGGGGACCTCATCCGGGCCAAGGTCATCCACTCTTCGCCCCAGGAGCGGCGCATCGGGCTGAGCATCCGCCGCCTGGAAACCGACGAGGAGCAGAAGAATTACCGGGATTACATGAAGTCCTCCTCGGAGGCCACTTCCAATCTGGGCGATATCCTGCGGGAAACCCTGGAACGGGACAAAAGCGACGACCCCAACTCCAACTGAAGGCGGACGCCATGCGTCGACATTTCCTGACCGGACTTCTGATGACGGCTGCGGCGGTTATGCTCCTGGGCGCCACCCCCGCCGGCAGCCGGGCCGCCTGGGACCCCCTGGGCATCATGGGCTTAGGCGAAAAAGTGGGGGTGGTGGAAGTCACCGGCCTCATCTCCAAGTCCACTCCCACCCTGGAAGAACTGAAACGCTTCCGGGAGGATAATAGCATCAGGGCCGTGGTCCTCCGGGTGAGTTCGCCGGGGGGCGCGGTGGGTCCGTCCCAGGAGATCATGGAGGAAGTCAAAAAGACCCGGGAAGCCAAAAAGGTGGTAGCTTCCCTGGGGAGCGTGGCCGCGTCCGGAGGCTATTACGTGGCCTCGGCCTGCGACCTCATTATGGCGAGCCCCGGCACTGCCACCGGCAGCATCGGCGTCATCATGCAGCTCACCAACCTGGAGCAGCTCACCAAAAAAATCGGGGTGGACGTCTTTTCTCTGAAGGCCGGGGCCTTGAAAGACATGGGCTCCCCCTTCAAGCCCCTGACCCCTGAGGAAAAGGCGGTCTTCCAGGGCCTCCTGAACAACATCCACGAGCAGTTCATCGCGGACGTGGCCCAAAACCGCAACCTCCCCCTGGACAAGGTGCGCACCCTGGCGGACGGCCGCATTTTCACCGGCAAGGAAGCCAAGGAACTGGGCCTGGTGGATGCCCTGGGGAACTACAACGACGCGGTGGAAAAGGCCGGCCGCCTGGGCGGCATCACCGGCAAGATCGAGACGGTGCTCCCGGAGAAAAAGGGCTTTTCCCTTTTGAAACTGTTCCTTGGCCAGGATGCGGAAAAAAATCTGGAATTTTTGATCACGCCCTACCCTGAACCGGCCTTTCTCCCCCCTGGTTCCGCTGATCTTTTCAGTCCCCCTGAAGATCGCGGCACCAGGCAATGGGGTAATTTTTGTTTTGTTTTCTGTTTTCTGTTTACTGTTTACTGTTTTCTGTTTTGTTTCCGGTAAGAGAAACAAGATTCCACGGCATCACCATCATGCATTCCCGAAAACTGTAGGGGCGGGTTTTAAACCCGCCCCACTTTCTTTCCTACATACTCAAGCAGATGTAGCAAATGTAGGGCGGGAAAGCGTAAGCCCATCCCGCCTTCAACAATCAGGATAATCTCATAAATAGCCGCCATCCGGGGCAATAAATTGTAGGGGCGTGATTCATCACGCCCGATAGAGGGCGCCATGAATTGCGCCCCCACGAAAAACACTTGCTTGATTGCCTCCTGCCAAAAATAATGCGTGAAAAATTATCTCACTTCTTTAATGGTCCCTTTCCCCGGTCTCACATCAATGATCTTTAATCCCTGTATTTCAGTCTTGGCAGTTATGACTCGCGCCTGACCCTGCACCTGCACTATCTTACCTACAAACTTATCCATTGCTTTATTGCGAAGATTTTTATCTAAATCCACATCTATGGCTATATATTTTTCATCCTTAATTTCAAAAAAATAAGGATAATGCTCGTATTTGTCATACATCAATTTACCCGTCACCGTCTCATTTCCGGCATAGCTGCCCGGTGTAAATACCAAAAGAAATCCCAAACATGATAAGAGAATAATTGATAGCCTAACTTTTTTCATAGATATTCTCCTTTCTTCTCATTGAAGTAGCGAGCCACACACAACCACCGTATCAATTTTATTAATTAATTCCTATCACATTTTCTTGCAAATTTTGAGCCCCCGAACCCATAGAAATCGGCATACCCCCCGCTACGAGAGGCAGGAGGCGCGGCGCTTTTCCGGCCTACGGCTTTTGGGCTTTATGGGGTAATGGGCGAAGCCCACATAATTTTTCTTTATTGCCGATATCTAGCGGCAATCAAATTTTCCTTTCTGCCGTTTCTCAGAAAATTTTTCTTGCCCATTTGTATCCCATAGAATACAGTTAAGTCATGGTGGAAATCCGCCAGACTGAAATATATTCTCATACCAGGGTGCAGTCAAACGGTGGCACAGGCTTTCCAGCCTGTGCGGGCGCAGGCTGAAGCCTGCGGCTACAAAAATTGCTCTTAGAATGCAACTCGGTATCAATGGATCAGGAGCTTGCGGGATTGGCAGGCCCGGGCGCGCCTTAATGTGCGCATCCGTCGCCTGTCGCTGGGCAACCCAGGGGATGTGAAGCCGGTGGGAGAGGGCGTCTCGGAACTGCGCATCGATTACGGTCCCGGATACCGGTTGTATTTCACGCAACGTGGGCAGACATTAATCATCCTCCTTGCCGGCGGCGACAAGCATACCCAGGAACAGGATATCAACACAGCTCGGGAACTGGCTAAAAATATATAGGGGGTGGTTATGGCAAAAATTCCAACTCAGCTCTGGGACGCGGCGGAGCATCTCGAAACTGATGAAGACATGGCCGCTTATTTGGAAGCTGCCCTGGAAGAAGGGGACCCGGCCCTGGTGGCAGCCGCGTTGGGTGACATCGCCCGAGCCAAGGGCATGGCCCAGATCGCCCGGGAAACGGGCTTAGGAAGGGAGAGTCTTTACAAGGCCCTGTCCCCGGAGGGCAACCCCAAGTTCGCCACCGTGCTCAAGGTGGTGCGGGCCCTGGGCCTGCGCCTGCGGGCCACCCCGGCGCAATCATCGTAATCGTTGCCCCACCAGCCACCGCCCAAAAACCAAAGGCGGGAGGCGCGGCGCTTTCCCGCCCTGCGTCCTGTGGTGACCCAAGCAGTAATAACGTTCGGAAAAATACAGATATCTTCCTGGTAATTCTTTCCCACCCCACAACCTCTTGCCATTTGTTAACTTTTCTTGAATTTTTGTAAAAATTTTGAAACGGCAGAAATTTCTTCCCCAAAAAGAATATTTTTAGTCGAAAATTATTAAGATTATCAAACTCTTAAATAATATTACCCATGCCCTCGATTCGGCATAGGGATTGCATAAAACCATGCAGAAAAAGTCTCACCTGCGAGGTGACTTTTTTGGCGAGACTTGTGCTACCATACCGCCCATGCAAATTGGGCGGGACGGGAGAAATTTTTTCCGGAAGGCTCATAAGCCAATCAAAGGAGAAAAAACATGCGTAGCAAAGTAAGGGTGGGTTTTCTGGCGATTTTGATGGTGGCCATGGCCGGTGCAGCCCAGGCTGAGATTATCCCCATGGTGCAGGGTTACACCACGTCGTATGAGGTCAATTGGGCGGGTGTCACACCAAGTAAGTATAATGCATCGATGACGATCACCGCCGATCCGCTGAAGGAATTTGGCGGAAAACAGTGGTTAACCATGCAACAGTATAATTGGGATGGGGATGGCAAAACACAAACCATGCTTATGTTCGCCACAAATCAGGCTGTGTATGTCACTGACCCCAACAATCCACAGTATGACTCCTTAAAGCCACATTTTAAATAGGGGCTGCTGATGTACAGATGAAGGAGGGAGGAACGTCAAATTCTTCAAAAATTGACAACTTCTCGACACCGGGCGGCATCAACTTCACCGATGTTTATGAGATAAAAATAGCTGATCAGATAATAACGGAAACCTTTATCAAACATTAACCGAATACTGGAAACCGGGAGTGGGGTTCCTCGGGGAATATGTTCCTATAAGCTATGGCGGCTCGGGTGAGCATAGAACCACATTTATAAATGCTCCCCCCACCTACGCCACCCCGGTGCCGCCGAGCCTGCTCCTGCTGGGGTCCGGCCTCGTGGGTCTCCTGGGACTTCGGAGGTTCCGGCGCAGCTAACCCAATGACTGAACAGAGACGGGAAAAGGCAGGGCCCCGGGGCCCTGCCTTTTTTAAGGCCTGGTGGTCCTGGGATATACCTTCCCATTATCAAAAAAAAGCCGACTTCGGGCTCAGGGGACACTATCTTAAAAAATTGCCGAAAAGCAGCAAGCATAGGGCGGTAAAGCACAGCACGCGTAGGGCGGGAAAGCGCAGCGCATCCCGCGTTCGGCAATATGCTTAACCGAAAAGAAAAGCCGCATTCTTTATGCGGCTTGTTTTCGTGGGGCTCGCCACTTTCCCGAATAATCCTCAAAAATTCCCGAACGGCACATCCCCGCTTACCGGCCCCAGGGCCGCCAGGGCCCAGGCCTCCGGCTGGAAAAATTCTTGGGCCAGTTCTAAAATTTCTTCACGGGTGACCTTCTCCACCCCGGCGATAATGTCGTCCAGGGGAATGTAATGCCCGAAGTTGATCTCGTTTTTGGCCAGGCGCAGCATGCGCTGCTCGCTGTCTTCGGCGTTGAGGATGACGCTGCTCTTCACATATTCCTTGGCCGCGGCCAATTCCTCTTCTTTCACCGGCGCAGCCTTCAAACGGCGCAACTCCCCATCCACGGCCTCCAGGAGAGGCGGGAGATTCTTGGGGCTCACCCCGGCGCAAATCTCCAGGAGCCCCGTGTCCTTGAAAAAGCTGAGATAGGAGTAAATGCTGTAGGCCAGGCCCAACTCCTCCCGGATCACCTGGAAGAGGCGGGAACTCATATTGCCCCCCAGGATGACATGGAGGAGGGACGCAATGAAACGCCGCTTATCCCCCGCGGGCAACCCCCTGGTCCCCAGACACAGGTGGGCCTGTTCCAGATCCCGGCTCACCAGGTAGCGGCCGGGGTGCGTCTGTTCCGAGTCCCGCTCCCGGCCTGGCGCGCCGTTTTCAAACCCCGCCAGAACCGGAGCCAGCAGGTCCAGCAGCCGCTGGTGGTCGAGATTGCCGGCCGCGGCCACCACAATGATATCCGGCCGGTGGGTGGCGCGGCGGTAGGCCAAGAGGTCCTCCCGGGAAAAGCGGGCAATATCCTCGGCCTCTCCCAGGATGGACCGCCCCAGGGCGCAGTCCCGCCAAAACTGCCGGGCGAACTGCACCTGCACCAGTTCCTCGGGGCTATCCTCCTGCGCGGCGATTTCCTCCAGGATGACGGTGCGCTCCCGCTCCACGTCCTCAAGCTGATACCGGGGATGAATGGCCAGATCGACGATGAGGTCCACCGCCCGGGCCACCTGCCCTTCCAGGACCTTGATGTGATAGCAGGTGTTTTCCCGGGTGGTGAAGGCATTGCCCGCGCCCCCCAACTGGTCGATCTCCCGGGCGATGTCGTAGGCCGTGCGCTGGGCCGTGCCCTTGAAGGCCATATGTTCCAGGAAATGGGTGAGGCCGCACTCGGTAACGGCCTCGTCCCGGGAACCCACCTCCAGCCACAGCCCCAAAGAAACGGCGTGGCTGTAAGGCAATTCCTCGGTGACGAGACGGATGCCGTTAGGAAGGACGCTTTTTCGATACACGGTCGGGCCTTTTCCCGGAAGGCTGGGACTTAGAGTATTCCAGTTCCTCAGGCCCCTCGGGCTCCAGGAGGGCCTTGCGGGACAGTCTGATCTTACCCTGCCGGTCCACCTCCAGGACCTTGACCATCAATTCGTCCCCTTCTTTGAGGATGTCCGTGACAGCCTTCACCCGGTGGTGGGCCAACTCCGAGATATGCACCAGGCCGTCGGTGTTGGGGATAATCTCCACAAACGCGCCGAAGTCCATGATCTTCTTGACCTTGCCATGGTAGACCGCGCCCACCTCGGCCTCGGCGGTGAGGTCCTGGATGATCTTGATGGCTTCGTCCGCCTGGGGCTGGGTGGGAGAAGAAATATGCACCCGGCCGTCGTCGTCGATGTCGATTTTCACTCCGGTTTGGGCCACGATCTGCTTGATCATCTTGCCGCCCGGTCCGATAACGTCCCGGATCTTGTCGGGATTGATGTTGATGACCACGATTTTGGGAGCATGATCTTTGAGGCCGGGGGAAGGGGCGGCGATGACCTCATTCATTTTCCCCAGGATGTGCAGGCGGGCTTCCTTGGCCTGGGTCAGGGCCTTGCCCATGATCTCCCGGGTGAGGCCGGTCATCTTGATGTCCATCTGCAGCGCGGTGATGCCTTCGGAGGTGCCGGCCACCTTGAAGTCCATATCCCCCAGGGCGTCTTCATCCCCCAGGATGTCCGACAGGATGGCCACATCGTCCCCTTCCTTCATGAGACCCATGGCCACCCCGGCCACCGCGGATTTGATGGGCACGCCGGCGTCCATCAGGGCCAGGCTGGCGCCGCAAATCGTGGCCATGGAGGAGGAACCGTTGCTGGACAGGACCTCGGAGACTATCCGGATCGTATAAGGGAACTCCTCACCGCTGGGGAGGACCTGGGAAATGGCCCGCTCGGCCAGGGCGCCGTGACCGATCTCCCGCCGTCCCGGACCCCGGAGAAAGCGGGTTTCTCCCACCGAGTAAGGCGGAAAATTGTAGTGGAGCATGAAGGACTTGAAGGTTTCGCCGAAAAGGCCTTCAATGCGCTGCTCGTCCGAAGGCGTGCCCAGAGTGGCCACGGCCAGAGCCTGGGTCTCGCCCCGGGTGAAGATGGCCGAACCGTGGGTGCGGGAGAGCAGATCGATTTCGCAGGTGATGGGCCGCACCTCTGAAAAACTGCGGCCGTCCACCCGGCGCGCCTCCCGGTGCACCTTTTCCCGAACGATTTTCTTCTGCAGCTCGCTTAGCAGGCTAAAGGCTTCTTTCTCCCGGCCCTGGGCCGCGTCGCCCAGTTCCGCCAACACTTCTTCCTTGACCTGATCCACGGCGCGGTAGCGGTCTTTTTTCACGGGATGGCTGATGGCGGCCAGGAAACGCTCTGTGGCCAGGGCCGCAATCCGCTCGGGAAGATCGCCATAGTCAGGGGGCAGGGGCGGCGCTGCCTTGGCCTTACCCGCTTCTTCCCGCATCCGGCTGATGAGGGCATGGATGGGCTGCATCTGCTCATGCGCGAAAAACAGGGCCTCAAGGATCTCCTCTTCGGAGGCCATTTTTGCTCCGCCCTCCACCATCACCAGCCCTTGCGGCGCGCCGGCTACGATGAGATTGAGGGTGCTTTCCTTGATCTGGGTGTTGGTGGGGTTGACGATGAGCTTACCGTCCACCTTGCCCACCCGGACTGCGGCCACCGGCCCGTGAAAGGGGATGTCTGAGATCTCCACGGCCGCGGCCGCGCCGTTTAAAGCCGGCATGTCCGAGTCGGTGTCCAGGTCGCTGGACAGCACCGTGGCGATGACCTGTATCTCCCGCTTCCAGCCCTTGGGGAACAGGGGCCGGAGGGGGCGGTCGATGAGGCGGGAGGTGAGGGTTTCTTTTTCGCTGGGGCGGCCGATTTCCCGCCGGAAAAAGCCGCCGGGGATGCGGCCCGCGGCATAGGCCATTTCCAGATAGTCACAGGTGAGGGGCAGAAAGTCCACCCCTTCCCGGGGCCGCTCGGACATGGTCGCGGTGACCAGCACGGTGCTTTCCCCGTACTTCACCAGGACCGCGCCGCTGGCCTGAAAGGCCACGCGGTCTAATTCAAAGCTGAGGGTGCGCCCACCCACTTCTACTTCATATTTTTTTGTCATTGTAATTTTCTTATCTCCTACCTACGCAGCCCGAGCTGCTCAATTAAAGTCCGGTACCGGTCGATGTCCTTGTTCTTGAGGTAGTTCAAGAGACGCCGCCTTTGGCCCACCAGCTTGATCAAGCCCCGGCGGGAGTGATGGTCTTTGGCGTGGGTCTTGAAATGATTGGTGAGATAACTGATGCGCTCGCTCAAGATAGCCACCTGGACTTCGGCGGAACCGGTATCCGATTCATGTTGGCGAAAACGGTCGATGATCTCTCTCTTTTGTGTGGCGTCTAGGGTCACTGCTTCCTCCTTGTAGTTAGCGTTAAGCAGTCAGTTGTCGGCTGCCGGCTTGCTTTCCTTGATGTGGGCCATTTTAAATATGGCACCGTTCTTTTTTTCCTTCCCCCCTACCCTCCCCCCGTTGGGTGGAGAGGGTCAGGGTGAGGGGGAAATAAAATCCTTAGGTTGTGGGCGGGGAAGCGAAGCGCATCCCGCCTTTCACCTTATTCCACTGTTATCCTCCCCGAACAACGCCTAATGCCAGAACTCCTTACCTTCAGGATGCCTCACCCGTATGAAACACCCGCACCGGCGCCAAAACCTGGCTCACACCCTGAGAGCGCACCGCGGCCACCGCCACCAGACTCCCTTCGGCCACCACCCGCACCTTCTCCCCGGCCACGGGTCCCTGGTCCGGCCAGGGCAGCTGGCGGCCCTGGGACAGGAGCCGGGCCTCATGCCGGTCCACCTGCACCGCCTTAAAACTGGGCAGACAATGGGCCAGGGGAATCAGGCGATCCTGAATTTCCTGGAGATTGTCGGTTTTTTCGATCAGTTCCAGGGGCACAGCCTCCTCCAGCCGAAAAGCCCCCACGGCCAGACGGGTGAGACTGGTAAGGTGCGCCCCGCAGCCCAAAGCCCGGCCCAGGTCATGGGCCAGGGTACGAATATAAGTGCCCTTGCCGCACTCCACCAGAAAAGTGACCAGGGGCAAGGCCATCTCCTGGATTTCCAGGCGGTGAATGGTCACCGGCCGGGGCGCGGCCTCCACCGTTTCCCCCCGCCGGGCCAGCTTGTAAAGACGCTCCCCCTGGTAATGCACCGCGGAATAAAGGGGCGGGGTCTGTTGGATTTCTCCCAGAAAGCCCGCCGCGACTCGGGAGATATCCTCAGGGGCCGGCAGGTTCTCAGATGTTCTCATGACTCGCCCGGTCAGGTCCTGGGTGTCCGTCTCCACCCCCAGCTTGCAGGTGGCCAGGTAGGTCTTGGACTCCTCCATCAGAAACTGGGCGAGCTTGGTGGCCTCCCCCAAAGCCAGGGGCAACAGGCCCGTGGCAAAGGGGTCCAGGGTCCCCAGGTGCCCCACTTTCTTTACCTGCAGGGCCCGGCGCACCCGGCGCACCACCTCAAAGGAAGTGATCCCTGCGGGTTTATCGATGAGAAGGATGCCCGAAATCTTTTCAAATAAAACCATAATTATGAAAGAACAATTCCTAGCGAACTCCCAATTTTTCCAATAACCGCTGGACCTTGAAAAATTAAAAAATCATTTTCTTTTTCAGTTGCCACAATTCGCCCTTTGGAATCGTAAATGGTTCCTTTTAAGAAACAAACTGCCCCTTGAACTTCAATTCCAAGAATAAGTTCTCCAGAAGGACTAAATATCAAATATCCATTACGGGTCATCTCTTTCCTGCAATTGGATCTGTCTGGAAAATTATTTACAACTCTACATGCACTTTTACCATGAGAATCAAGTAAAATCGCGTTTATTACAAAAGAATCATTCTCTATCTTAGCCTCCAAATAGTATTCTGTTATTTCTTTTATTCCAAGTTCAATATAATTTGTAAAGTTAGACGCTACTTTGAAAGCCTTGCGACCAGGCTCTACAAAAATATAACTGTTTTTAATGGCGACGCTCATTACTGTTTCCCAATCCTGTTAAACATGGATCATTCATAGAGTATTCAATTGAAACTCCATGATTAAGCCCGATATATGTATATTTTAAACTATAATCTATTATATCTCTAATTAAGGGAAACGCTGAAGCACTAGGATGACTTGCCCAGGATATCAATCTTTGTGAAAGTACATCATGCAGTGGATGTTTAAAAGTATTTATTGCGATAACTTTTCCAGATTTTACATGAATCATCGGCCCTCCAGAATTTCCGAATTGAATAATAGCATTTGTTACTACTGTGGATATCTGATGTAGTGTATTTATATGGCTAGGTCTTTGAATAATTGCAGAAATAATCCCATTTGTAGCTATGCAGGCATTAAAATCTAATGGAAAACCTAAACATAGGATATCATCTCCATGAGCTGCAATTGTGGGAGAAGCTATTTCTAAAAAAGGAGTATTACCAATATTAATTTTTAATATTGCATAATCATAGACAATGGGTTTATCATCATTAGCATCATTTATTAAAATCGCCTCATGGAGTTTACCATTAAATGACACTATAATTTCTTTAGAATATGAATATGTCAAAAAACCAGATTCAATTGATTCTTTTGTAACTACATGATTATTTGTTATTATGTATCCATTATTATTGATAAAAAAACCAGACCCCTTTGAATTAAAGTCAGCACAACTTATTATTACAACAGCATTAGATGATGAAGCAACTAAATTATTCATTATGTCAATAAGAATTTATTTATAATATCTATACGATAATTGTTAATTTACTCAGGAATGGTTCTCACCCCTGCCCCGCTGGCTTTTCGGCATTCTCCAGGATAAGCCGGGGTTCGCCGCCGGGTGCCAAATCCAGCCGCCAAAGATCGATTTTGGTGGCGTCCCTGCCGGTGAGGCCGGTCTCGGTCCAGCGCTCAAAGACAATGGCCTGGCCCCCGTCCACAAAGGTGGGATAATAGCCTTCAGCGAGCCGGCGGGCTTCCAGGGTCTTCAAATCCACCAGGTAAATATAAGTCTTCTCCCCTTCCGTGGTGGCCATGGAAAAGCACAGCATTTGACTGCCGTCCGGCGAGAAGCTGGGCCGCCAATAGGGGTGATAATTCTCTTCGGGATTCCTGGGATACCGCATGACCCTTTTGCCTTCAAGGTTCAGGACCACAAAGCCCCCTGAAACGTCGGTGCCGCTTTCTTGGTAGGCGATGAACTTGCCGTCGGGAGACACGGCCAGGTTGGTATATAGTTCCCCCGCGTCCATGAAATGATTGGGGGTCTTGACCACGTGGCGCACCTGGCCGGTATGCAGATCCACCAGGCTGACGGCATGGGTGGCATATTCCTGCTTTTCCCCTTCCACGGTGCGGGTCCGGACATTGAACCGGGTCACCAAAGCCAGCTTCTGGCCGTCCGGAGTGAAAGCCGGGCTCCAGGCCTCGGAAATGGAGGCCATTTTCAGGGTCTTCCCCGAGCCGCCGCCGGCGGGAGCCAGGTGGATGGCGCCTTTTTTCTGCTCACTGTCGGCGTATGCCACCCAGGCCACCCACTGCCCGTCCCGGGACAGGGCCGGGGACACCGCCACCCCGCTGGTGGTGAGCTGCCGGGCATTGGCGCCGTCGCTGTGGGCCAGCCACAGATTGTCGCCCCGGATAAAGGCCAGTTGATTGCCTCCGGACGCGCAAACCACCGAGGAACATGCCCACCACAACAGCAGTGCACCAAAAAAACCAGCTACTATCTTTCCACCGCCGATGCGCGGTTTGCCATCCTTGGCCATGATTTCTGGAATCCCCCTCCTCACTCTTTCCCTCATGCCTCATGAACCGGTGGGGCGGGCGTCCCGCCCGCCGCCATGGTGCGCAGTGCGCACCCTACACTACTACACTACTTGAATTCTTCCAGCTTCCGGAAAATTAGCGGTTTCTCCGCATCTCTTGCAGCATTTTGATTCCCCCTCACCCTGACCCTCTCCCCCATCGGGGGAGAGGAGATAAAGAAGGAGCCCATTCCAAACTCCCTCCCCCCCCGGCGGGGGGAGAGGGCTGGAGTGAGGGGGGCTAAAACATGACGTTACAATAATGTAAGAAATTCCATTTTAAGTGCTAAGACTCCCCGCCCTTGCCTTTGTCCATGGATTCAAACAGCGCTTCCAAACGCTCCGCCCGATCCAGGGTCTCATCCGGCAGGAACTGGAACTCCGGCATGGTGCGCAGGATGTGCTCCCGGGCCACCTCCTGCTTGATGAAGCCCATGGCCTTCTCCAGGGCCACCATGAGTTCCTCCGGGTCCGTTCCCTGGCGCGCCGCGTAATACACCCTGGCTAATTTCAGATCCGGGCTCATGTCCACTTCCGTAATGGTAAGCTCATGGAGCCTCGGGTCCGACACCCGCTCCAACATGATAGAGGCCAGGATTTCCCGCATAAGCCCCCCCACCCGGGTGGAGCGCTTCACAGGGCGTGGGCTGGAACGCATGGCTTATTTCTCCAGATAACAAAGCTCCACGTGGGAGTCCACAATCTCCGCCACGTGCTGGTTTTCAATAAAAGACGTAATCTGATCAAGGCGCGTGGTGAGGAGGCGGGCGTCATTGCCCACCAGGGCCACCCCGATTTGGGCTTTTTGCCAAAGGTCATGGTCATCCACTTCCGCAGCCGAGGCCTCAAAACGGTGCCGCACCTTTTCCACGAGGCTTTTCACCACTTTGCGCTTCCCTTTGAGGGAATCGTTGTCATGAATGAATAACGTCAGCCTGGCCATGGCCACGACCATGCGGGACCTTCCTTTAATGAAAAAAACAAGTGGGGCGGGCGTCCCCGCCCGCCATCTTGGAGGGCAAGAGCCCACCGTTGCCAACTATTCCCCTTTCACTTCTTTGGCTTCCCTGGCCCCCGGGCTTGCCAGGGCCACCTTGACTTTCTCCTGGACATAAGCCTCGATAATATCGCCCGCCTCAAACGCCGTGAACTTATCCAGGCCGATGCCGCATTCGTAGCCCGCGGCCACCTCCTTGGCATCCTCTTTGAAGCGTTTCAAGGAATTAACCTTGGCGCCTTCCACCAGGACCACACCCTTGCGCTTCACCCGGGCCAGGGAGTTGCGCTCTATTTTGCCGTCCTGGACCATGCAGCCGGCTATGGTGCCCAACTTGGAGATGTTGAACACGACCCGCACCTCCGCCTGGCCCACCACCTTCTCCTCAATCCTCGGCTCCAGCATGCCTTCCATGGCCGCCTGGATCTCGTTTAAGAGGTTGTAGATGATGTCGTAGAAATGCACGTCCACCTGTTCCTGCTCGGACAGGGATTGGGCCTTGGGATTGGCCTTGACATTGAAGCCCACCACGATGCCGTCGGATGCGGAAGCCAGCATAATATCGCTTTCCGTCACCTGGCCGATGCCGGTGTGGATGAGATTCACCTTGATGTCCTGGTTGCCCAACTCCGACAGAGCCTTGGTGAGGGCCTCGATGGACCCCTGGACGTCGGCCTTGAGGATGACCTTGAGCTCCTTGACCGCCCCGTCTTTGATCTGCTGGTAGAGCTTCTCGAGGCTCACCCGGGACAGCCGCGCCAGGGTCGCCTCCCGCTGCTTCTGCTGGCGCATCATGGCGATCTGCTTCACCTTGCGCTCGTCTTCCAGGACCTGGAAATCGTCCCCGGCTTCGGGCACGCCGCTGAAGCCCTGGACCTCCACCGGCAGCCCCGGGGTCACCATTTCCACCCGGTTCCCTATGTCGTCGAACAGGGCCCGCACCCGGCCGTATTCCGGGCCGCACACAAAGTAATCACCCTGGCGCAGGGTGCCCTTCTGCACCAGCACCGTGCCCACCGGCCCCCGGCCTTTGTCCAGGCGGGCTTCGATGATGCGGCCCTGGGCCAGGGTCTCCGCCGGCGTCTTGAGGTCGAGAACCTCGGCCTGCAGTAGAATCTTCTCCAGGAGATCTTCAATGCCGGTGCGTTTTTTGGCGGAAACCTCGGAGAACAGAATGTCGCCGCCCCAATCTTCCGGCACCACCCCCAGGTTGGCCAACTCCCGCTTCACCCGGTCAGGATTGGACCCGGGTTTGTCGATTTTATTCACCGCCACCACCAGGGGGACGCCGGCGGCCCTCGCGTGGCTGATGGCCTCCTGGGTCTGCTCCATGACGCCGTCGTCCGCGGCCACCACCAATACTACCAGGTCCGTGACCTGGGCGCCCCGGGCCCGCATGGCGGTAAAGGCCTCATGGCCCGGCGTGTCCAGGAAGACCACGTTACCCTGGGGCAACTCCACGTGATAGGCGCCGATATGCTGGGTGATGCCGCCGGCTTCGCCGGCCACGATGCGGGTGTCCCGGATGGCGTCCAACAGCGAGGTCTTGCCGTGGTCCACGTGGCCCATGATGGTGACCACCGGGGGTCTGGGCACAGCCTCCCCCTTGTCCCCAGTGACCGCCAGCAGGTCCTCTTCCTGGACCTCGGCCCGCTCCACCTCGAAGCCGAATTCGCTGGCCACGATCACCGCGGAGTCATAGTCAATGGGGTAGTTGATATTGGCCATCACCCCCATGGAGAGAAGCTGCTTGATAACTTCGCTGGACTTGATGCCCATGCGCTTGGCCAACTCGCCCACGGTAATGGATTCCCCCACCTTGACCCGCCGTTTGATGGCCTTGGGCACGGTGAGTTCGGCCTTGCCCACCTTCTTGACGGCCTTTTTCATCCCCTTTTTGCGGCCGTGAGCCCGCACTTCCCCTTCGGTGTAGAGATCGGCCCGCTCCCGCACTTCCCGCTTTTTCGCGGGCTTGCTCTTGGGAATCTCCACCACCTCCAGCTTCTTGACCTTTTTCTTGCCCTTCAGGTCGGGCTTGGGCGGGGCCGCCGGCTGGGTGGTGGCTGCGGGCGCAGCTTCCCACGCAGGCCGGGCTACCGGTTCCTTCTTGGCCGCGGGCGAGGAGGGCGGCTTGGGAGCTTCCACTGGGGGAGGCTCAGTGGGCAGGCTGATAATCCTTGCCGGCGTATCTTTGCGCTTCAGTCTGGTCTTGGGTCGCTTGACCGCCGCCTGGGGGGCCTTGGCCTCGGCCGCCGGTGGAGCCGCCGGGGGGGTCTTGGCCGGGGCCGCCTTTTCCGGAGGGGCCTTGACTTTGGGGGTGGGAGGGGCCGCCTCCTGAACCGGCGGTGCGGCCTCCACCGTGGGCGGGGCCTCGACCGAAGGCGCAGCCTCCACCGGGGGCGTTGAAGCTGCGGGGGGCGCAAGCGACTCTTCTTCTTTGGGAGGCAATTCTACGACCCGGGCCCTCGTAGCGCGGGGCTTCTTTACTTTCGGAGGCTCCTCTGGGGCCGGCGGCGGGGGAGCCGGAGCAGCCTCTGCCGGCGGGGCCTCCTGGGGCGGCGGGACCGGCGCCACCCGACGCCGCCGCTTAACGTTGTCCCCAATCCGCAGTTCTTCCACCTGAGCCGTCGCCTGGCTCATCTGCTGGCGGACCTGAGACGCGGTTCCTTCATCCAGGGTGCTGAGATAGGTCACCTGCAACCCCAATTCGTCTTTCAGGTGCTGCATCAACTGCAGAACATCCACCTTGAGTTCTTTGGCTAAATTTTGCACTCTAATTGTGGCCATATACCTGAATATACCCCCCGAAGAATTTCACCCGTGCTTTACTTGGTCTTTGTGTTACTCCGCAGGAGCCGGCGGCGCCGCCGCCTCCTCGTCTTCCTCCGGCTTGGGCGCCATCATCTCCTGAGCTGCCGCCATGAGAGCGCTAGCCTTCTTTTCCGTCAAACCGGTGGCTTGAATCAAGTCCTCCAGGCTGGTTTCCGTCACTTCCTTGGCCGACGTGAAGCCGGCTTCGTGCAGGGTGTTGGCGGTGATTTCCCCAACTCCGGGAATGCGCAGGAGGGAGAGATAGCCTTCCTTCAATGATTTTGAATACTTGGACTCAGTTTTTACATCGATGCGCCAGCCCGCCAACTTGGAGGCCAACCGCACATTCTGGCCCCTTTTGCCGATGGCTAAAGACAACTGGTCATCCGGAACGATGACTTCCATGGTCTGCTGCTCTTTATTAAGGATAATGCGGCTGACCTCGGCCGGGGACAACGCATTGGTGGTGAACTTGGCGATGTCCGGATTCCAGGGGATGATGTCGATTTTTTCACCCCTGAGTTCCTGGACGATGTTCTGCACCCTGGACCCCTTCAGACCCACGCAGGCCCCCACCGGGTCCACGTCCGAGTCCCTTGAGGCCACCGCAATCTTGGAGCGGCTGCCCGGCTCCCGGGCGCACCCCAGGACCTGGACAATGCCCTCCGCAATCTCCGGCACTTCCCCCTCAAAGAGGGCCGCCAAAAAGTTGGGATGCGTGCGGGACAGGATAATCTGGGGTCCCCGCGTCTGGCGCCTGACGTCCAGCACATAAGCCCGGATGCGCTCGCCCTTGTGGTAAATCTCCCGGGGCACCTGCTCGGACTGGGGCAGCAAAGCCTCGGTGCGTCCCAGGTTGACGATGATGCCCTCCGAGTCCATGCGCTGCACGATGCCGTTGATGATCTCCCCTTTACGGTCCTTGAAGTCCTCGAACACCAAATCCCGCTCGGCATCCTTCATGCGCTGCATGATGATCTGCTTGGCGGACTGGGCCGCGATGCGTCCGAATTGGGCGGCATCCATCTTAATGCCCAACTGGTCGCCCAACTCGCACTCCGGGTCCATCTCCCGAGCCTCCTGGAAGAGGACCTCCCGGCTGGAATCCTTCACTTCGTTGACCACTTCCTTATACTGGAAGACCTCAATCTCCCCGGTATCGTCCTTGTACTCCACTTCGAGGTCCATTTTGGGCCCATACTTTTTCCGGGCCGCCGAGCGAATGGCATCCTTGATGGCGCCGATGAGCAAATCCTTGTCGATACCCTTGTCGCGGCTGACCTGGTCTATAAGGCGTCTGAGCTCCAGATTCATGTGAGAGGCATAACCTCCTTTTATGAGCAGGCAGCAGTTAGCAGTCAGCAGTCAGTAAGAATCCGGTCACCCGCTTTTTCTGACTGCTGATTGCTGATTGCTGACTGCTTATTTTTCAAAATCCAGCCTGGCCTTGGCAATTTCCCCCAGGGGGATGCGCACCAGGGTCTCGCCCTCGGTCAGGCTGACTTCCTCGTTGGCCAATCCCTGCAAAATGCCCCGGTACACCTGTTTGCCCTGCCAGGGGCTTTTGGTGGTGAGGCGCACCAGGCGGCCGGCATAGCGCTCGTAGTCCCGGGGCTCCTTGAGCTTGCGGGTCAGACCCGGGGAAGACACCTCCAGGGTGTAAGCGGAGCTGATGAGGTCGTGGACATCCAAAAGTTCCCCCACCACCCGGCTCACCCGGGTGATTTCCGCCAGAGTAATGCCCCCCTCCCGGTCCACAAACAGGCGCAGGGTGGCCCGCCCCCGCCGGGGCTGGTTGAACTCCACCTCCACCAGTTCCACCCCCTGGGCCGCCAGATAAGGCTGGATGAGCTGCTCCAGCCTGGCTTTCACCTCTTCCTTCTGCATAATCTCAGGCTGCTTGCCCCTTGTTCGTCTCCTGGTCCACGGTCTCTTCCGCCCGCCGGATGACCTTGTTCATGCGCCGGTAGATCCTGACCCCCTGCACAAACACCGCCACCCCCGTGGGAATAAAAATCCAGCCGATCAACTGCATGATGGTGCCCGCGAAAAACTGAATAAACGTCAGCCCCGCGATGAACATGGTGAGCGCGGTCCGCCAGAATGACAGAAACGTCCGGTCATTGGCCATGATAGTGCGCTCAATGGCCATGACATCCCGGACAAAAGGCTCGTCAATCTGGCTCGGTTCCCAATCAGTGGGTTTGGTCATGGTATTTAAACACTTGTCAGGTTAACGATATGCATCCCGCCGATGACGTACCCGCAAGATACGGATTGTTCTTGTTTGATCATCACCTTCATAAACTAATCGATACGTGCCAACCTTGAGGCGATAAAGCTTTTCTCTTCCCTGGATTTTTCTTACCCCCGGCGGCCGGGGCTTCCCCATTAGACTATCTATCAATCCCCTCAAACGATTCTTAATATCCCACGATAGTTCCCCATATCCCACGATAGTTCCCCGAATTCTTTTAACGCAGAAGCTGCAAAGGTTACCTGATATTTCATGATTTCAGGTTTTATGCTGCTCCATTTCTGCCTTTATTTCTTCCCAGGGGATACTATCCTCATGCTTTCGTGATTCGGCCACCAGAATGTCATAAAAATCTTCCCAAAGTTCTCCCCATTCCTCTACATCAATAAGGACGGCTTTTTTCTTACCCGTTTCGTCAATAACAAACTGGATGCCTTTCATGGGATCATCCTTATATTATGTTGCAAATAAACTTCTTAAAATTAATGACTCTTTTGACATATTCCTCATAGTAATCCCATGTCACCAATCCGATCACATGGGCCAACCCACAAAAAAAGCGGGCGAGAGCCCACTTCCGGGAAAATCCAAGATTTTTCGCCAATCTCGGGGCGTCCCCAGAGTTCCTACTTATCTCCACCCGCCAAAGCAGGCCGGCCTAAGCGCCCCTTTAACAACGGGCCGGCCCCCTCAACAGGGGAAGCGGGATCACCGGAGGCCTTGCGGCCTCAGGATCTGGAGCGGGCAACGGGATTCGAACCCGCGACACCAAGCTTGGGAAGCTTGTACTCTACCAACTGAGCTATGCCCGCGTCCATACAATTTTTACCCAATTTTCCAGGACTTGTCAAGGCTATTTTCCGGCCCCGGCCCCCTTGCCAGACCAGTAATCAGTAACCGGATGTAGGGTGGGCACTGCCCACCACCTCATTGGTGGTACAGGTTTTCAACCTGTACTGGCAAGAGCCTTGCGTGTTTGACTTCCTTTGCTTTGTCAGGTTGCCTACACCAAGTTACCAGGAAAAGTGATTTGCCGCCCAAATTACCGCTCACTGCTCACTGCTCACTGCTCAACACCCTGCGGGCTTCATTCATGTCGGTCCGGATCTGGGCCGCCAACTCCCCGATGGAAGGAAAACGCCGCTCCTCCCGCAGCCGGGCCACAAACTCCACGTGCAGGACCTCCCCATACAGGTCACCCTTGAAGTCCAGGAGATGCACCTCCAGGGTCAACTCCTGATTGTCAAAGGTGGGACAGGTGCCGATATTGGCCACCCCGGGAAGCTTCTCGCCGTCCTTTCTGACCCAGACCGCATAAATGCCCGACGCCGGCAAAAGATCATTCTCCGGCGTCAGGTTGGCGGTGGGCACTCCCAGGACCGCAGCCCCCCTGCCCTTCCCGGCCACCACCCGCCCCTTCACCCCATAAGCCCGGCCCAGCAGGCGGTTCGACTCCTTGACGTTCCCCAGCTTCAACATGGCCCGGATAAGGGAGCTGCTCACCACCGCGTCATCCACCTCCACGGCCCACACCACCTGGACCGTGAAACCCAGGGCCTGGCCCATCTGCTTTAAGAGGTCGATGTTCCCCTCCCGTTTGTAGCCGAAGCAGTAGTCGTGCCCCACCACCACTTCCCGGGCCCTGAGGCGCTCCACGAAATAATCCCGGACAAACGCCCGGGCCGGGATGGCCGCGAACTCCCGGGTGAAAGGCAGCATCACCACGGCCAGCCCCGCCTCCTTCAGCAAGTCGATTTTTTGGGCCGGGGTGGTAAGCAGGCGCAAATCGTTGTCAGGCTTTAAAACCTTGGCCGGGTGCGGATCAAAGGTCAGAGCCACCGGCTGGCAATCCAGTTCCCGGGCCCGCTGGCAGACCCGGGCGAAGATGGCCCGGTGTCCCAGATGAACGCCGTCGAAATTCCCCACGGTAACCACGGTGCGGGCAAACGGCCCAGGACCCGCGGGCAGGATGTGATAAACCATCATTTTCCCCCACCGCCTCGTGGGAGAATGAACTTGACATTCCGCATACAGTTACTATAAGATTATTGATTGGAAAAAGCCAGGAGGGGAACACATTTTCCCTCCCGGGCCCAAGCCGAAGTGGCGGAATTGGTAGACGCGCTAGGTTCAGGGTCTAGTGGGCATTGGCCTGTCGGGGTTCGAGTCCCCGCTTCGGCACCAGTAAAATCAGGGGGTTACGGCAATAAGCCGTAGCCCCTTTCATTTTCTGCTACCATATTGCTACCACTATCCCCAAAAACCGAATTTTCAAGGCGCCGAGCAGCTTCAGGATTACGGTCCTTTATTAGGTGGGCATAGACGTTTAGAGTTATTGTGGGGCTAGAGTGTCCAAGCTGGTTCTGGATGTATTTGATGTTTTCCCCTTGGGCGATCAACAGGCTGGCATAGGTGTGGCGGAGATCATGAAACCGGATACAGGGCAATCCCGCTGCCTTGAGTGCGGGCCGGAAACAGCGGCGCAACATGCTACTATTGTCAATATGCTTCCCAGCCTTATTAGGAAAAACCAGGTTCAAATCATTCGGTGGACATGCCATCTTCCACCTCTTTAATTCAGCTATAACCGTAGGACCGAGGTCGATTTTCCGCCTTGAGGTGCAAGTCTTTGGGGAGAACAGTCGCCCGTTATTGAAAGTGCGTTGTATGTGAATTTGGTCAGTTTCCCAATCTACATCCCCCCACCTCAAGCCCAATAGCTCTCCTTGGCGAGCCCCGGTGAATACCGCCAGCATTAAGAGGGTGCGATACTTGTGTTCCTTCACGTGGGAAACCAGAGCAGTGATTTGGGCAGGAGATAAAATCTTTTTCTCTCCATTCCCATTCCCATTTTCATCCAATGATAACTGCCCTTTAGCTCTGGGGCGTTCCGCTTCCCTTAATGGATTGTGGTCGATATATTTGTGCCGGACGGCATAGCTCAGGATTTGCCCCAAGGTAACCAGAACCTTTCTCAGAGTCCGAAGATTCATCCCTTGCATCTGTCGGTCGTTGATGAATTTCTCCAAAGTGGCTATGGTGATGCAGTTAATCTTCAGGTTGGCAAAATCGTGAAGATGATTTCGGACGTGCCCCTTATAGCACTCCCAGGTGCTTTCACGGAGTTTGGGCCGTTTGTATTCGATCCAATTTCGGGCAACTTCTGAAAATGTAGGCGTTTTGGCACGAGGAAGATAAACTCCCTTGTTTAACATTTCTTCAATGGCCCGCAATTCTTCCCTGGCCTTTCCTTTGGTTGTCCCTTCCGGCATGGTCTTCCAACGCCGAACTCCCTGCTGATCGTAAAAATCAATGACCCAACGCCCGCGCCGCTTACTGATGCAGGCCATTATCTCTTTCCTCCTTCATCCGTTTTTCCAAGGCTTCCAGGGCCAGAGGCAAGAGAAAGGGTATTTTCCTGACTCCCGTCTCCCATCTGGCAATGGTCACTTGGTAGGTGCCCAGCATCTTGGCCAGTTCCACCTGGGTGATGCCCCATCTTTTCCTCCATAGTTTCAATTCATTTCCAATCATGCCTTTAATAATATTACCAATGGTGATATATTGTCAAGGAAAAAATTAGCAGGTGATCGTCACTATTCTTTATAGAAATAGGATGGCACCCCCGCTAAAGTTGCTAATTCTGCTAATTTCCTTTCGATCAGAAAGGCGGCTTCCCAAGAGTCATCGCGAAAAGGCTATCCCCTTGAGTCGCTCCCTGTTGCCACCCAAGAGCTCGACCTCCACCTTTCCTGAGTCTTTTAAATCGCATGGCCGGGGGGGACAAAGTCAGCGCCCCTTCCTGCCCCCTAAATACCCTCCAAAAAAGCGTGGGATGCTTCCTGAGGGGTCCAAAAACTTCAACCTGGGGAATTAGTCAAGCCAGAGGCTCCCATTCCGGAAATCACCCCCACCTTACAACATTGCCACCCCGCCGCCGACCACGCCACCACCGAACCGACGCGGCCACCAAGTTCCACCCCTGCTGCCGCCCACCGCCCAGGGCAAGGCCACCTCAACACGTCCCCCTCCTCCGGGCCCAAAACCAAAACCCCAAGAAGGGACTCCTACCCCCCCGATATAAATATTACTTCCCCGGACAAAACCTCTTGAAAAGTTGCTGACAATCTGACAGCGTCCGGTTAATGGACCCGACCCCAAAAATTCAAATAAAAAATCAGGCCGGGTGGCTTGGCCCGGGTAAGTTGATCCCTGGACTTCTTTAAAGAAGCCTTAGCTTACCCCCTCTGGCCCCTCGCCCCTGATCGTGGCTTGCTATCGCCCTGAAAGGCCTCCAGCCTCTTGTCCAGCGCCCTTATGTTTCTGTCTATGAGGCGTTTTCTTTCCCAGCGAATTTTGTGCTATCCTGCTTCCCATAGGAGAAGGACTGTGTCTAAGATTTTGGCGTTCACATCAGGACCTGACGACTGGCAGGCTCTGCTATCCGACCCCGTGAAGCACTGGCGGTCCGGTTACTCCGCCCGAACATTGGCTTACTGCTGGGAGGCGGCTGACGGTTTCCCTCCGGAAGTCGCTCAAGCGCTCAGCCAGAGCGATAGTCCGTTGCTTGCGGACATCAGGCCCGTTCTCGCAGTGCCTGAGTTCAAGGTGCCACTGCCCGGCGGTGGGCGCGCCTCCCAAAACGACATCTTCGTCCTGGCCCGGTCGGCCGCCGGGCCAGTTTCTATCATGGTCGAGGGTAAGGTAAACGAGTCCTTCGGCCCGACCCTCCATGGGTGGATTAGCCAGAGCTCCCCAGGCAGACAGGAACGCCTCCGTTTTCTGATGCGCTTGCTCGGCCTCAGATCGCAACCACAGGGCGCCATCCGTTATCAACTGCTGCATCGTGCTGCGTCAGCCATCATCACCGGCGAGCAATATCGCGCCGCCGCTGCCATCCTCGTTGTCCATTCCTTCAGTGAGGCGCTGGTAGGATGGCTGGACTACCAGGCGTTCACTCGCCTCTTTGGGGTCGAGGCGGTTCAAGGTAAGGTTCAGCGCCTCGGTAAGAGGTCGAGCATCCCGCTGTTTGGTGCATGGGTTATTGGCGACCCTTCGTTTCTGCAAAGTTGATGTTTGATGTGGTTTCAGGAAGCGTGGCTGAAACCACCAACCAAGAGAAACGCACGTCCGCCAGAAATCGTTTGGCCTGGGATATGCCCTTTCAGAATTGCCGATCCTTGTTCATATTTCCGGGCCACTTCCTATCGCCTAAACACCCTCCCAAAAAGCGTGACACACTTGCTATGGCGTGATCACGCTTGGCCTGGTGAGATGGTTGAGCCAGGAATCGTAATCCCGTAGGCCGCCCACCGTACGCCTCCAAAGCCACCACGCCGCTGACCACGCCACCACAAATCCGACGCCAGTTGCCAGTTACCGCTTCTTCCGCCGCCATTCACTCGGGTCAGGCCAACCTTACACGTCCCCCTCTTCCCGGCCCAAAACCAAAACCCGGAGATGGGACTCCTACCCCCCGGGTTCAATATGACCCCTCTGGATACCATTCAACTTTTCTGCGCTGACCAGGTGGCAGCCCCGGTTCATGGGACGCTTACTATAGAAAAAGAACCTGCTCCTCTATGCTTCGCCATGATCTGATCCCTGACTTGACTTACCCAAGGTTCTACCCTAAAACTTAACCAATCACTGGTGGGCAGCTTACAGCGTGAATCCAAGGCTGGAATCGACGGAAGCCCAACTAGCGAGTAAGCCAAGGAAATGACTCTGCAAGAGAAGCAAGCCGCAGCCGCCAACCTGTCAAATACAGGACGCGTCTCAAGCCCCGCAGCCACGGGAGGAGCGGGCACGTTCTTCGAGCAGCACGTCGCGGCATACTGGTTGGCCCAATTGCTCGTGCGTTCCATTCCCCCGATCTTGATCGATACCGTTGTGGTGGAGGTCAGCTTCCAGACAGAGCACCTCGGGTGGCAGACTGACGACTTCCTGATTGTCTGCGAACGCCCCGGAGGTGCTACCCAGAAACTCGCCGGTCAGGTTAAGCGGAGCTTTACTGTCAGTGCGGCAGACGATAACTGCAAACAGGCCATCAAGGATTTCTGGAAGGACTTCAAGAGCCCTGACCGGTTCTCTCCAGAGGATGACCGCCTGGTTCTTGTCACTTTGCGGGGCACCGACACGCTCCTCAAGCATTTCGTGGGTCTCCTGGAATGTGCCCGCGCGGCGCGCGACGGATCTGAGTTCGAGCATCGGCTGGCGACGAAAGGCTTTATCTCTGACAAAGCGGTCCATTATTGCGTCGAGCTGCAGAAAATCATCAGCGAACTCGAGGGACATCCCGTCACAGCGGCCGGCATCTGGCCGTTTCTTCGCGTGTTGCATGTATTGAGCCTGGACCTCGATACATCAACGCGGCAGACCGAAGCCCACATCAAGAGCCTACTGGCCCACGCGGTAACAGAGGGCGACGCCGTTAGCGCGGCGGTCGCCTCCCCTGGAACGACCTGCTTGGCATTGCCAGCACTGCCATGAGCGAGGCGCGCAGCCTACTTCGAGCCGACCTGCCAGGGGAGCTGCAGCAGCGCCACGGGTCGCTCAGCACGAATGAGCAGCGCGTACTGCAAGCCCTCAAGGATCACACCGGCCTGATTCTTCGCGGAATCCGCTCAAATATAGGGCAAGACTGTCACCTGCAACGCGCCTCTCTGGTCCAGGAGATCCTTGGGAAGTTGGAGGAAGCGCAGGTGGTGATAGTGTCGGGACCCTCGGGAATAGGAAAATCCGCGATTGGAAAGGCCGCTGTCTCGCTACTCTCACAGGACCACTTCGTGATGGGTTTTCGTGCTGAAGAATTCGCGCAGCCGCATTTCGATGTGACGCTGCATGCCGCACAGATTCCAGCGAACGCGACCACACTGGGTGCAATCCTCGCGGGTCAGAGCCGAAAGGTCGTCTTGGTCGAAAGCGTCGAGCGCCTCCTCGAGAAAACCACACGCGACGCGTTCAGTGATCTTATGACTCTGGCAGCAGCTGACCGCGGTATGCGCATCGTCCTTACGTGCCGTGATTATTCGATCGATCAGGTGCGCGTGAGCTTTCTGCACCCTGCAGGGATGGAGAATGCCGTTGCCAGCTTGCCACTTCTCGATGATATGGAACTGACGGAGGTCGAAGCGGACCTTCCGGCGCTTGCTTACCCATTGAAGAATCCTGCTTTGCGCAACATTCTTCGCAACCCTTACTACCTTGACAAGGCACTCGAGATTGCGTGGTCGGAGGAGCGGCCGGTTCCAGAGAGCGAGCGGGAATTCCGAGCGCTGTTCTGGCTGCAAATTGTGCGTTCCGACCATCGCGTCCCTGCAGGAATGGCGCGACAGCGCGAGGAGGTCTTTCAGGAAGTCGCTCTCCGGCGTGCTCGGGCACTTTCCGCTTACGTCAACTGCAAAGACCTGGATCCAACGGTTGTGGAGGCCCTCAGGCACGATTCATTAATCGTCTCGCCCGACGACAAACCGTTGCTTGTCGCAACCGCACACGATGTCCTGGAAGATTGGGCTATCCTGCATTGGATCGGAGAGCAGCATCTCACCAATGAGGGATCTTTCAGAGAACTGTCAGCCGTAATTGGCACATACCCCGCAGTCAGGCGATGCTACCGCAAATGGGTAGCCGACCTCGTTGATAGAGACCACGCTGCCGCGGACCGTCTCTTCAAGGCCGCGATCGTCGAGACCGAGATCAGCGTGCAATTCCGCGAGGACACGCTCGTGGCCCTTCTCAAGGCACCGTCATCGCCAGACTTCCTCGAGTGGCATGAAGCCCAGCTCATGGCCAACGAGAGGGCCCTCCTCAAGCGGGTGATTCACTTGCTTCGAGTCGCCTGTATGAAGATGCCCGTCTGGATGGAAGGCACGAAAGCCTATGGATGGATATACAATGTGCCTGAAGGGCCGGCATGGGCAACGGTCTTGAGCCTGGTGCACCGCAACATTGGTAGCTTCACGCCACAGGAGCGCCCACTTCTTCTCGGCCTGATCGAGGACGCCGTTCGTAACGTCAGCTGGTGGGCACCAGAACTGGACGGGGCTGAATTCGTAGCCGGAATCGGCCATTGGCTCCTATCTGGGTTCGACTACAGCTCAGGAGAGCAGCGCAAGCGTGTACTCAAGGTGATCGCAAAGATTCCGAAGGCGGATTCGGCTCGTTTCGAGGCTATTCTGCGTGGCAACGTCGAGGGGGGCCAGCGGCGGGACCGCATTGCCGAAGATTTCCGCGAGATCATCTTCTCAGGAATGGATGGCATGCCTGCGGCACGAGACCGGCCTGATCTCCTCGTGTCGGTCGCTGCTGACTACCTTCTCGCCTCAGAAGATGGAGTTCGGAGGGATAGATTCTATGGAAGCTCGACAGACCTTGAGATGCATTTCGGGATCAAGGAAGGCCTACGACATGATTTCTATCCACCGAGCGCCTTTCGCGGACCGTGGTTTCATCTCCTGTGGCATCACCCTCGCCAAGGGATAGACTTTTTCATCAAAGTGTTCAACCACAGCGCCGACTGGTACGCACATCCCCGGGTGCACGACCGACTTGAGTCCGCATGGGAGATTGAACTGACTTTTGCCGATGGAACCACGCGAAAGCAATGGGGCAATCAGCGGCTCTGGAGTCTATACCGGGGCACATCGGTCGGTCCTTATGCGCTTCAGTCCATGTTGATGGCACTCGAGAAGTGGCTACTCGAATTCGCAGGCAATTACCCGGAGCAGCTGGATGCCATTTTGGTAGACATACTGCGCCGGAGTGACTCTGCTGCGCAGGCTGCAGTCGTCGCCAGCGTTGCCACTGCACACCCGCATTCATCCGGGGAGGCTCTACTGGTTCTTCTAAGCGCGCCCGACTATATCAAGTTTGATCACGCCCGCATGGCAACCGAGTTTCAAGCCTCGACACTATCGGGAATTTTTCCGCAGTTCAAGGCTGAAAACGAAATCCATGAGGCGGAGCGCAAGGAGGCGAACCAATTGGCGCACCGTGGCCAGGACTTGGAGGTTGCGGTTACGAATCTTCAACTGGGGCCGCTTGCCTCGCGCGTGCACGCCATCCTCGATGGGCACCTCGCCGCATTACCGCCGAAATCAGAGCAAGATAAGTCTGACTTGATATGGCGGCTCGCGCTCCACCGGATGGACTTACGCCAGTACACGATCTCCGATGCAGCCGACCAGGAGATTCTCGAGGCTGACGCGAACGCCGACGAGCCCACCACGTGCTATTTTCGCCTTGAGCCCAAGGCCCCCGAAGCGGACGTGCAGGCGATGGTCGATGAACACGCCGCCCAGTCAAGCGCAATGGCTGCCCGGCTTGGCATTCTTATGTGGGGTATTAAGGTCTTTGAGCGCGAGAACGGAAATTATGACCCGTCTTTATGGAGACAAAAACTGGCCGATGCGCAGACAATGGACCGTGAGGCTGAACAGCAGTATGATAGTAGTCGGAACGGGCCCGGTTTTGTCGCCGCTGTCTGCGTTCGAGACCATTGGGATGAGATGTCTGTCGATGAGCGGGAATGGTGCATGGAGGTCGTTTGTTCGGAGATATTGCGGCAATCCGATCATTGGAACCACTTAGAGCGCGTTCAGCGGTACTCCATGGTAGCCGACCGCCCGAGTGCATTGGTAGTTTCGGTGTTGCTTAGCAAGTCACTTACAGAACCACAAAAGGTGCATGTCCGCAAAGCCTTCGCGGCGGCCCTCACTCATCCGAATGAAGAAGTGCGGTCGTATGCAACGTGGGGAATCGATGAAAAGTTTTGGACAGTCGATTCCGTCGTGGCGCTGCGCTGCGTGAACGCAATCGCTACCGAGGCAGCCCTCATCGACCAGAGATGGAGGGCTGAACAAAAACGGCCTTTTCAACAGCGTCGTTCTTTTGACGAAATTGGCGCAGAGGCGGCAACCGCAATCCGCCAGCGTTTCTGGCAAGAAGGGGAGATTGCCGAGGATGCTCACAGTACGGTGGACATCTCGGAAGGGTTCGGGGCGGAAGCTAACGCCCGAATGCTTGCTATCCTCGGGCAAGTACCGAACGACCCTATCAGCATAGCCGCCTTCGCACGTGCCAGCCGAACGCTCGTGGACTGGTGGGACGCTCACGACGATTGGGAGCGCAGGCGTGAGCGCAATTACGAAGCTGAAGCCGCAATATCACAATGTTTGCAGCGTTTCCTTATGCGTACCACCCCGGCGTCTGCCCTGGAGGTGCTGCGTCCCGTGCTCGACGCTATCGACCGTCATCCCCGTGAAATACACTCTATCGTTAGGGGCTTGACAGTCATCGAGGACAGCTGGCCCAATACGCCGCAGTATTGGTTTTTGTGGAACGTCTTTGCCGATGCCATCAAGCGAGCCAAATGGGTATCTCAGATGGACGATGACCGCTCTTTCGGCAGCGAGATGCTGTCCGCTATTTTTCTAACATCAGGGTGGAAGGACAATGTCAGGCACTGGAGAAGTCTTGAAGGCTATGCGCATCATGTCCACGCGTTTTTCGAGGCACTACCACCATCTTCCATCGTGCTCGACGCTTATGTGCGCTTTCTCTTTCAAGTTGGCGAGCAATCCCTTCCCGAAGCCTTCGTCCGTGTCGCCGATTCTTTGAAGCGAGGAGATGCACAGGCTATGCTCCGAAGGACCGATACAGTCTTTCTTCTCGAGGTCCTGCTGCAAAGGCATGTATACGGCAAACCCTTGGAGCTGAAGCGAAATCCTAATGTCCGGGAAGCAGTCCTCTTCCTCCTCGACATCCTTGTTGAAAACGGATCGTCTGCAGCATTTCACATGCGAGATGACTTCGTAACTCCCGGACCAAGCTGATGGGTTCGTGCGCAGTTTTTTTAGAACTTTCAAAACAGAGTGGCTGCAATAAAAGTTTGGCCTGAACCCAGCTTTGAAGAACTCGAAGTTCCTGGGTTCTAATTTCAAGGCTATCTCCCTCTCGCTAAGTACCCTCTAAAAAGCATGGGATGCTTTTTCAGGCGTTATCACGCTTCCACCTAATGAAATGGTCCAATCAGGGAGCGCCTGCCGGAGGCCACCCCTATCCTGTCATGAGGTTATCCCGCCGCGGATCCCACACACCCGAACCGACGCCCTGTTGAATACCCCGGATAACTTACTTGCGGTCCCACCTGAACTGGGAACCACAAATAGGGGACTGGCTTGGATTCTGAAAGGATACCGGGCACCCTGCCAACTTGACTTTGCACATAGGAGATAGCAAGCATTTTCGAACAGCCATAAAAAAGGCAGGGTCAGACATGCCCCTGCCTTGGTGTACCGCTTAGTAGAAATGACTGGTTTTTCTTTCCTGAACCTCCTTAAACCCGGGTGCTTATGAACATCAAGTCCTCAGCTCCTTCACTCTCCCGGCTTTAGCCTTAGCCCTTTTGGAACCACCGCGAGCTCTGCCAGATCGAACCCGCCCTGCACGAGAAGGGCCAGCAGCGCAGCCGGCACGGCTCCCGTGAGGATCAGCCCCAGGTCATCCAGGCGGATACCGGTGAGAATGGGCTGGCCATAGCCGCCGGCGCCGATGAGCGCCCCCAGGGTTGCAGTGCCCACGTTGATCACCGCTGAGGTCTTGATCCCAGCCAGGATTTCCCTTGACGCCATGGGGAGTTCAATCAATCTAAATCTTGCCCATGGAGATAAACCCAGGGCCTCAGCGGAATCCCGAATCTCCGGCGGGATGCTTTGCAATCCCGTGTGGGTATTGCGGACGATGGGCAGAAGGCTGTAGAGAAAAAGGGCTAAAATAACCGGAGGGCCACCAATACCCAACAAAGGGATCATGAACACCAGGAGGGCCAGAGAGGGAATGGTCTGGATGACTCCTGTAACACTTAAAATTATCCGTCCCCATACCGGTTTTTTCGCAGCAATAGTGCCCAGGGGGACCCCTATCAAGATCGCTATTAATAATGAAATCGACACCAAATAGAGATGTTCTTTGGTACGCTGCCAGATTCGTGCTGCCACGGTTTCCTGTCGCAATGTGGTTTGCAGGGAAAGATATCGGGTCAGAAAATTGGCAGCGACTTGACTTTCTGGCACCTTTTCCATTTTGACCAGCTTGTTCATGTCAATCATGTCAACTGAAGTAATCCGGCCTTCTAGTCTGGCCAAGGCCGCCACCAGCTGCGGGGCCCGCTTCTCCAGATCCGCCCGGTAGACTATCACTGCGGTATATTCCGGGAAATACCTGAGGTCATCCTCGAGAGCGCACAACCCGTAGTAATCGATCTCGGGATCCGTGGTATAAAGCTCCGTGGCGTCAATGGAATTGCTCTCAAGTCCCCGGAGGGCCAAGTCGTGGTCCAGGCCGAAGACCTTGTGCTGCGGAAGTCCGTAACGGGCGCGGAGACCGGGCCAGCCGTCCTTCCGATCCATAAACTCATTGCTGAAACCAAAGCTTAGCCCAGGGTACCGGCGCAGATCAGAGATCCTGGCAATACCAAATTTCTTGCACATCTCCTTTTTCATGCCCAAGGCATAGTTATTATTGAACCCGAGTGACGAGGTCATCCGAATGCCGTAGGTGGCCAGAGCCTTGCGGAGCGCCTGGTTGCCGTCTATCCCCTGGCCGGCGAAAATTTCCTGGGTGAGAGTGCCGGTATATTCCGGGTAGATGTCGATAGCGCCCTTAACCAGTGAATTCCAGAGCACCCGAGTGCCGCCCAATTCCTGCCCGTGCACTGGCTGAGCGCCGGCACTATGCACCAGCTGGGCCACTATCTCTGCGAGTATTACTGATTCCGTGAACTTTTTTGAGCCGATCTTGATTTCATGGGTGGAGGCGTAGGTTGGCGACGGCAGACCATGCGCCGGTGAGATTAAAAGCCAGAGCAGGGCCAAAAGGTGGAAAAAGGTTTTCAGGTCTGATTCCTTCCCGACTCAGTTAAAATAGTGGCGCTGGGCGTTGATAAAGTTGGTCACGAAGGGCTCGGCCGGGGTTTGAAGAAGTTCTGGCAGCGTACCTGTTTGAACAATTTGTCCCTCGCGGACCAGAACAATGACATCACCGAAGAAGGCCGCTTCCCCCAGGTCGTGGGTGACGAGCACCACGGTTTTCTCCAATTCCTGAAAGATGCTCTTTAAATCTGCTTGCAACTCTGTACGGATCATGGGATCGAGAGCACCGAGGGGCTCATCAAGTAAAAGTACGTCCGGGTCCAGCATCAAGGCCCGCATCAGACTCACTCGCTGCCGCTGGCCTCCTGAAAGCTGGACAGGAAACCGGTCCAGTCCATCCCGGGGAAACCTGGTGATAGCTGCCAACTCCTGGAGGCGTTTTTCAATCCTGTTGCGGCCCCATTTCATTTGACGGGCCATGAGGGTCACATTGTCGCCGGCGGTAAGGTGGGGGAACAGTCCGCCCTCCTGGATGACGTAGCCCATCTTCTGCCGGAGAGAGAAAACGATCTCAGGCACTATTTCAATTCCCTGAAAATACAGATGGCCATGGTCAGGGCGGACGAGTCCGATGATCAGCCGCAGCAGGGTCGACTTCCCGCAGCCGCTCGGGCCGATGAGCACCGTGGTTATACCTGCGGCAATCTTTAGGTCAAAGGACATGCAGTGCATTGATATTCTTAAAGGTTTTGGAAACGTTTTTGAATTCAATCATATTTTCAACTGAAAACTGTAGCCGATTGCAATAGAGCTTCATTATTTCTTCACTTCCACCCCTTTCCAGAAAGCAATATAGTTCTTGATGTTTTTCGCAGCATCTTTTGGGTCAGGATAGTACCAGGCCGAGTCTTTATTGATCTCCCCGTCGACATCGATATGGTAATAGCTGGCCAGGCCTTTCCAGGGACAGGTGGTGTGGGTTTCACTCTTTTTAAAGTATTGCTTTTTGATGGAATCAGGGGGGAAATAATGGTTTCCCTCTACTACCACAGTATCATTGCTTTCCGCCAATATCAGATTCTTCCACATTACCTTCATGTACGGGACCCTCCATTTCTTAGAAGTCGTTGCCAACAATCGCAATTTCGGTTTTTTCTGAGCATTACCAGGGAAAACCAACCCTGGGGGTCCGTAAACCACCTGGTGGCCACGAGGCCAGCCATCTTAAAATCCCGGTGGGCTTGGTACCCGGCTGAATTTTTTGCAGATCTCGGTATGAATGGTCTCACCATTCCGGCAAACACCGTGAGATCGAGATCAGCTATCCTGGCCGAAGTCTCGCGGGTTGCCCGCAATGCATCTCCACCCGCTCCTTTTCTTCCACAAAGATGGCCTGATGCTCAAAATCCGCAATATTAAAGTCGGCGTTAAGGGAGCGGTTCAGGTTGCGCAGGATGTTTTTATTAAACTCGGCGGTCACCCCCTGGTTGTCGTTGTAGGCGGCTTCAATGAGGCCCAGCGGATTTTAGCATGTCCAGGCCCAGAAGGAAGCTGTCCTCAGGGCTCATGACCTTGGCCACGCCCCGCAAGAAGGCGATCCGTTCGGGGCTGTGAAAATTGCCGATGGTGCTCCCCAAAAAGGTAATCAGCTTGCGTCCTTTCGGTAAAACTTCCAGGTGACGGGTGAAGTCGGCGATGATCCCGAGGATGTCCAGATCATCAAATGCACAGGAGTTCCTGGGAGGCCTCGTAGAGGGCGCTTTCACTGATGTCCACCGGAACGTAGCGTATACGGTGCAACCCGGGACCATCCACCGCATCCAAAAGAATTTTGATTTTTCGACTGGAACCGCTGCCCAGTTCCACCAAATCGCCAAAGCTCCCGGAAAAGAAGGCCATGATGCCAGGGGCGTTTTCCATGAGGATGGCCAGTTCCGTCCTGGTCAAATAATACTCAGGCAAGTCACAGATTCTTTCGAATAACCAGGACCCGTGGGCATCGTAGAAGTATTTGCTGGGAAGACGCTTCTGGGGCTGGGTCATTCCTTCGATAATTTCCCTGCCGGTTTCCTGACGGTCATCCTCAAGAAGGCAGTTCAGGATTTGCAAGCGGCCGTTTTGCTGGCTGAGTTGTTTTCGGGGATTCATCTTTGGCCTCCGGGATCGAGGAGTTCGCTGATGGCTTAGGAGCGATCGGCATTATCGGCATGGCACGAAACGCACGCTGGACAACGAATCATGGACCACCTTTCCCATGGCTGTCAGGGTCCTGGTAATGTGTTCGCTGGTGTTATCCACCCCCAGGGAAAGGCGGATGGCGCAGTGGGCCTGGTCTTCGGTGAGCCCCATGGCCAGGAGGGCGTGGGAGGGTTTGGGTGAGCCGGAGCGACAGGCCGAGCCGGAAGAGAAGGCGATGCCCTGCTGGTCGAGAGCCAGGACCAGGGATTCGCCCCGAATGCCGGGCAGGGAGACGTTCAGGGTGTTGGGCAGCCGTTCCATCGGGTGCCCGTTCAATCTGGCCTCTGAGAAACATCCTGGCAATGCCCTCCCAAAGCTCGTCCCGCAGGCCTTTGACCAGGGTGGCCATCAGGCTGAGACGTTTTTCTGCCAGTGCCGCGGCGGCGCCGACGCCGATGATCCCTGGGGTATTTTCGGTGCCGGCCCGCCGTCCGCCTTCCTGCCCCCCACCGTGGATCAGGGGCTCAAGAAAAAGACCCTTCCTCACATACAAGGCCCCAATCCCCTTAGGTCCATGGAACTTGTGGCCCGACAGGCTAAAAAAGTCCACCCCCAGAGACTCCACATCCACTGGGATTTTGCCCACGGCCTGGACCCCGTCGGTGTGAAACAACGCCCCCCGGGCATGGGCCAGGACCGCCAGTTCAGAAATGGGCTGGATGGAGCCGGTCTCGTTGTTGGCCAACATGATGCTCACCAGGCAGGTGGTGGGGCGAAGAGCCTCTTCCAGGTCAACTGGGCGCACCCGGCCATATTCATCCACCGGCAGGTAGGTGACCGTGAAGCCATTTTGTTCCAGCCACTGGCAAACCTTCAGGACCGAAGGGTGTTCGATACTTGAGGTGATCAGGTGGGGGCGGGTGTCCCGGTTGGCCCAGGCCACGTTCTTAATGACCATGTTGTTGGCTTCACTGCCGCCGCCGGTGAAGATGAGACGGCGGGCCGTGGTGCCCAGGAGATTGGCTATTTTGCGGCGGGCTTCCTCCATGGCTGACTTGGCTTCCCGGCCCTCCCGGTAAATGGAGGAGGGGTTGCCGCAGTGACCTTCCAGAAACCGGACCATGGCGCTTTGCACCTCCGGATGCACCGGGGTGGTGGCGTTGTGGTCCAGGTAGATGCGCTCGGTGGCGCTGAGCGGCGCTGATGCCAAAGTCAGGGAGACCGGGGGAGCTTCGCCCGTGTCAAGGGCCAGGGTGTCTTGAGAATCAGCTGCCCGTTCAACCTCGCACAACAGGGCCTTATAAATGGGGAACCCGGAAATGGAATCATACCGGAGGTCGGTCAGATCGTTGATGTTGCAGTCCTGCCAGGCCTTCGGTCCCAAGGGCCCGCCGCCCCCCATGTTGGCTTCGATGGCGCCCTGGACAATGTCGCCGGTGACAATGGCCCGCATCCGCACCTGCCCCCGAGGACTTTTAACAATAACCGCGTCCCCGTGGTTGATGGACCGGGCTTTGGCATCCTCAATGTTCAGCATGACAGTGGGTTCGGGCCGCTCCTTGACCAGTCCCGGAATACCATGAAATTGGGAACGGAAGTCGCTGGTGACCCGGGCGCCGGAGTTGAAGACCAGGGGGAACTTCTGCGCCAGTTCCGGCTGGGAGAGGGGACTTTCCAGGGGTTCGGTATAGACCGGCAGGGGGTCATAGCCGTGCTCTGCTAAGATGGTGGAGGCAATTTCAAACTTGCCGGTGGGGGTGTCAAAGCCGGGTCGGCCGTCCGGCCGCAGCAGCCCCTTTTCCCACTTCTTGTATTGCATGATGGCGGTGTCCACCTGGACCTGGCCGCCCGCGTCGCGCACCTCTTCCAGGGTAAAAGGCGAGCCTTTCAGGACATAGCGCAGCAACTCGTCCTCATTTTGGGGGTAGAGGTGGCCGTAACCTAAGCGGCTTGCTAATTCGGCAAAGATAAAAAAAGCATTCCTGGCCTCGCCTACCGGCTCAATGACCCGTTCCCTGATCCGAAAAATGGGACCATAAGTCATGTAGGACTCAATTTCATACCAGGTGGCGGCCGGGAGCACCAGGTCGGCGAAGGCGCAATCCGCAGTGAAATTAAGGTCGATGCACGTCAGAAAATCAAGGCCCGCCAGGGTCTGCCGCCAGACCTCGGGCTGCGGCCAGGCCGTGATCATGGAGCCGCCGAGAATGATGAGGGAGCGGATGGGATAAGGCTTGCCCTGGAGCACCGCATCAGGCAGGGCGTTGGCGTGGGATTCTCCCCGGTACAGGCTGTAAACCGGGAAGCGGTCCCGGCCCAGGGATCTTTTGACGTCAGGGTTGGATATCAGGCCGTCCCGGTTGATGGGGAAGACATTCTGCCCCATGGTAAAGCAGCGGCCCCCCGGCACGTCCAACTGCCCGGCCAGCCCCCAGAGAACCATGGTGGCCCGGATGGCCTGGACGCCGCTGTCGCTGTATTCCAGGCCCGAATACATCACGGGGGCGGCGCCGTGGGCCTGGGCTATCTCCCGGGCCAGGGTGCGAATAGTTTCAGCCGGCACCCCGGTTATGGGTTCAACGACCTCCGGCCGATAGTGCTGCACGTACTGGGCGAATTCCCCAAAGCCCTGGGTCCAGTCCCGGACGAACGGTTCGTCGTAAAGCTCTTCTTCTACAAGGACGTGGCAGAGGGCCAAGGCCAACGCACCGTCCGTGCCGGGCCTTATGGGTATCCACCGGGCCCCGGCAATTTTGGCGGTCATGGTCCGCCTGGGGTCGATCACCACGAGCCTGGCACCCCGCTGGGTCGCCTCCATGATCCGTTTATAGTCCAGGGGCGGGCAGTCCGTGGCGGGATTGGCGCCCCACACCACGATGAGTTCGGCGTTCTCCAGGTCCGAAAACATATTGATGAACATGCCCCCCATGGTGATGTGGGGGGCGATCATGGCCATGGAGACGTAGCACAGGGCCCCCACGCCCATAGTATTGGGCGAGCCGAAGGGAAAAAGCAGGCTCGAGGCCGAGGACACGGCCACCCCCTGGGGCTGGAACACATCGCACATGGCCAACTCAAAGCTGCCCCGCCCGGTATAGACGGCCGCCGCCTCGGGCCCGTGGGCCGCTTTGATGGATTGGAGCCGGGAGACCATCTCCTCAAAGGCCTCGTCCCAGGTGATGCGCTCAAAGTCATAGGTGCCTTTGGGACCCCTGCGTTTCAGGGGGTAGCGGAGGCGGTTTTCGGAATAGACGATTTCCGGGGTGTGCACCCCGAGCTTGCAGGTGATCCCGAAGGGCGAGCTTTCATCGGCCCGCACCCCGGCAATGTTGCCTTCCGGGTCATAGGTGACGATTATCCAGCAGCCGGCCGGGCAGATGCCGCAGAGGGCCCGGCGCTCTCTCCCAGTATCCATGCTGTTAGCAGACCTCAAGGGTATTTAAGTCCTGATAGATGAGTGTGTTAAGTTAGTGAGGATACCTCTCGCCATGATCAGGGATTCCCGGTGACGGGTCCGGGGGCAAATTCTCGAGGGGTAATAAAAAACTAGACACGAACTGGAAGGTTGTCAAGATGTTAACAGGCTAACTACTTATAAGGATAGGTCTTCTAAAGTCAGTCTCACCACCCCTTCGTCCCCGGCCCGCCCTTGAAAGGCCCTTCAATGTCCGAAGTGATCCAACCCCCGTAAAAGTCGCCCTGCTGAGGTTGAACCCTTTCCTCATCAACATAACAGGCATCCATGAGACCGGGATAAAAGGCAACATGATCGCCGATGGCTTCATAACCCTGGCTGGGTTCAGGGTAGCTCCAGGCGGCGTTGGGGGCCTCCCGGTCGCCCACCCGCACGGTCCAGTAATGAGCCGACCCTTTAAATTCACACCACGACCGGCGGGGAGACGGGTGGAGGAATTCCCGGCGAACGTCCTCAGGAGGAATGTAATAAACCGGAGGATGGCTGGTCTCCAGCACTCGCTTGGCCTGTTGGGAATCGGCAATGGTTTCTCCCTGGAAAATCACCCTCACCCGCCGGTCGGTGCTTTCCACCCGAGGAGGCCTTGGGTAATCCCAGACAGATTCTTTTGCAAAAGGGGATTTTCTTGTCATCGGGCGCCAATCCTTATGGTTCTCTTTGGGTAACTAAGCAAGAAGATGGCCAGGCACTTCTTCTTTCCCTGAATCATCTTATTTTTACCCCTGGGACCCGGTATGTGGAAAAATATCTATGAAATCAACTCATTACGATCCTGTCATCCATTTGCCACCCACGCCCCTTGAAGAGCGCCATTCTCTTTTGGCATTGCGGCTCAAAAAAGCAGGAGTTAGGTGGGAGCCCCACGCCGGCTGCTTCGTTATCAAAGTGGCCAGAAAAAGGAGAGAAATTTTTTTATCGGGGTAATGCCTTCTTGCCGTTGCCTCTGTCATACTTAATTATATACATAATTCTTTACATGAGAAAATGAGCCCTCGGCATTAATTCATGGTTTCCCATGGCAATCAAGTACTTTCCCAAACGCAGGTCCTTATGAATAACCAGACATGGTGGGAAAAGTTAGGGCGCTTGCTGTCGGCCTCAGCCAGTTGGATATTTGAGAGCCTGAGCCCCCTTGGTCTCATCAACAGCCTGGTTCCCAAGGACGGTTACCACAAGCACGCCGGCCTCAGCTATGGCGCCCATAGGCGCCAACGCCTGGATACCTACGTCCCCACGGGAGACGCCCGGGATTTGCCGGTAGTGGTATTTTTTTATGGAGGGTCGTGGCAAAGCGGTCGGCGTCAGGATTATCGCTTTGTCGCCCAGGCCCTGACGGCCCGGGGATGCATTGCGGTAATCCCTGATTACCGCGTCTATCCAGAAGTCAAGTTTCCGGCTTTCATCGAAGATGGGGCCTCGGTCGTCTCCTGGGTCCACAGCAACCTTGGCGGCTTCGGGGGAGATGCCTCGCGCCTGTTTATCATGGGTCATTCGGCGGGCGCCTACATCGCCGCCATGCTTGCCCTCAACCCAGGGTACCTAAAGCAGGTGGGCATGACTACCCAGGAACTTTGTGGTTTTGTGGGGCTGGCAGGACCCTATGACTTTCTGCCCCTGAAGAGCCCGAGGTTAAAGAAAATTTTTGGTGGCGCTGATGGCATTCCTGAAACTCAGCCGGTGAGCTTCGCCAGGGCCCAGGCGCCCCCCGCCCTTTTGTTGCACGGGACCAGTGACAAACTGGTGGGGTGCCATAATACCGAACACCTGGCTAAGCGTCTGCGGGAGGCCGGGGGAGAGGTGGTGGAAAAGATTTATCCGGGCATGAAGCACATCCGGCTGCTCATCGCCCTGGCAACCCCCTTCCAAGACGATAAACCCGTCATGGCGGACATAGCCCAATTCCTCGATGACAGAAACTGAGCGCCCTACACCAGATATTTTTGACCCCAAGGGAGAAAGGAGAAAGAGAAGGAGGTTCTACTTCACGAATAGGATCCCGAATTATTACGTAGGCCTGCCCTGATTAGAAAATTGTCAACTTCCTGAAAATTCAACCTATTCAAACATAATATCAAGAACTTCTGTCGGCCTGATGATAACTATAGGAGCTGGCAAGCTAGTGCGCCAAGAGGGCGCTTGGAGTAATAAGCGTGCGCAACTGCACGAGAGATGGGGGTGGGCCCCTCGGAGTCGGCTTGCAGGAGCAGGCTCCAAACCACCTTAAGCTGCGCTGGTAAAGAGCCAGGGGGGTGAGCGTTAAGGAAAAGTCGCGGCACAAGATCGCGGCAGGTGAGGTTCAGGGAGACGAGCGCAAGCGAACCACTGATGAGGTGTCGAAACACTGAAGATGACGTCGAAACTGGAGGATAGCTTGACTCCAGGATAAGCCCAGGGGGAGCCTGCTTACTGCCTGGGCGGCGTCCGGCATAAAGGTGGCGTGACCCTGATCCAGGCTCTCGGGCGGAACGTGGGAACCTGTCGCCCCGATGTTAAGGGAGAAGCCCAAGTGGAGGACCCACAAGGGTGAGAGTACCGGGGCGGGGCACAGGGGCGGAACAACCCGTAGTAGCGAGGAAGTCCCGTAATGGGGATGGAGCGAAGGGGTTGTATCGATCAGCTTTACTTGGTGGTCAACCAGCAATGGGAGGAGCCATTGGGTAAGGCAAGGCCAGGTACTTGAGGCTGATCGAGAGGAGCCGTATGAGCCGAGAGGCTCATGTACGGATCTGTGAGGGCGTGGGGGTGAGATTCCCCCACGCTACTCGACGCTTTCATCGGGCACCCTCCTAATCCTCTCCCTAATTCCTTATTTGCGGTTCCACCCAAGAGGGGTAACCAAGAAGAGGAGATTGGCTTGGATTTTTAAAGAAAAAGACTAGTGGGGGGAGCTTTGAAACTTAACTTTGCCCATATGAGTTAAAGATGCTCTGGGCTTTGAATTACTTACGATTATAGTAGGGGCAAGGCCATGAAATCTATATTAGCTATCACCTGGACACCTGTCTGATTGGGACGACCTAAAGGCGGGAGCAAAGGAGGCAAGGTGTCTTTGAATTCGCTTCGCTACAATTAATGTTTCCTCAGTTCTAGTGCACCCAGTCATCCAACCTGCACCTGAGAGAAGCCAAAGAAACGACAAAAATGAAATGGGCCGTTTGGGAGTCTACGGCATACCATTGTATTTTACCACGCTTTCGGGCCTGCCGGAAAAAACAAAGCTACTGTTCATGTGGTTTCGCTCATCAAGCCCAATCCGCCTTAACACATCTGCCCAATTCTGAAAGTCTTCGTATTCATTCACTATTGGATTGTTGACCGGTTGCTCCTCCAATTCCGGGTGCTCTGCCACGAACTGTGCATAAACATGTTCGGCATGGTCCTCGAACTCTGCATTAAAAAGGTACGCCCGGCGTGGGACGAACAGTGCCAGTGTTTTTGCGAGCAAAACATAAGAAAGGACCATCATAGAAGGAATAGGCCAGTAGAGATACCACGGATCTTTAACGCCATCCTCTTTCATTTTTTCATTGAGGACGAGCAAGTGCCAGTATTCGTTATCCTGCGCTTCCCGGCTCCATTTCACCACGTCGTGGGCGTTTCGAACCAGTTCTTGGTTTCGATAGTGCCGCGTCATGCGTGCATACTGACGGTTTTCCCAGGCTCGATAAGGAATGCTGGCGAGTGTTTCAATGAGCTTGGCTTTGCCGAGAGTAACCTGCTTTCCGGTAATTACGTCCATCATACGAAAAAAGAATCGAGCTAACCATGAATACTGGTATCGAGGGCGATCCATTGACTCTTGTTGTGCCTTTTTTAGATCGATTTTAGCATTTTGCATGTAACTGCCTCCAAATTTAAACTAATTAATAATGTAATCACTTCAGGATGCAGGTCAAGTGACCTACCCCCCGAAAACTGATCCACATGTTAAGTTAGAGTGGTGGATCATGGGAGGCAGGGAGATGAGCAGGAAGCTTTATACGCCGGAGCAGATCATTGGGAAGCTACGGGAAGCAGAAGTGGCGTACAGCTGCTCTGATCCGAAACTTATCACTGAGCCACAAAACTCCCATATCCATATCCAGCCTTCTTGGCCTGAAGGATTCCAGCCATTCTCGCAGGTAAGTTGGCGTTCCTCCATCACCGACATCTGAAATCTTCCTTTCCAAAGATGTCCGCACAAGATAAGGAGATCATATCAGCAACAATTTGGATTTATTATGAAAATTATGTTTTGACAAGAGATCTTCTCTTCTTGCTCAGATCTTTTTAGGAAAGGGTTTCTTTGAGCAGTGTGCTATGATGAATCCCATAAGAAGGGGAAACTTTCCGGTTTCAAGGAAAAATTGCGGGTTCCAAAACCGTCTTTGGAATTTGATGGCCGAGACTGCTTTATCCCTTGGGATCATCAGATTGCCGGAAAAGAGGAAGGACGTTGATCATGGCTGAATTATTTGAAGGCACTACCATCAACAGCATGAGCCTGGCCAACCGGTTCGTCCGGTCTGCCACCTGGGAAGGAATGGCAGACAAGCATGGCGCCGTTACCCCCAGACTCACGGAGATGATGGTGGAACTGGCCAGAGGCGAAGTTGGCCTGATAATTACCGGTTATGCCTTCGTCAGTCCCGAGGGCCAATCCAGTCCCAGACAATTGGCTGTCTATGATGACCGCTACATTCCCAAGCTTCGGGATATGGTCAGGGCCGTGCATGCGGTGGGAGGGAAGATTGCTCTGCAGGTGGTTCACGGGGGTTGTGCGGCTAATGCTGCTCTGAGTGGCCTGGAGCCCGTCGGGCCGTCCACAATGGAAAAAGACGGCAAGCCCATCTGCCGTATGCTGGCTCAGGGAGAGATTGCCGGCATCGTCTCCGCCTTTGCCCGAGCTGCAGACTTGGCGAAACAGGCAGGCTTCGACGCAGTACAGATCCATGCCGCCCACGGATTTCTGCTCAGCCAGTTTCTCTCCCCCGCGCTCAACAAGAGAACAGACGAATATGGCGGCGAACTGGAGAACTGGGCGCGGCTTCTGCTCGAGGTGGTCCGGAGCGTCCGGGAGACGGTGGGACCGGCCTATCCGGTTCTCATCAAAATGAACTCCGAGGATTTCCTACCAAGCGGGATGTCAAGCGCTGAAGCTGTGGAGGTCTCAGGCTGGCTTGAGAAGGCTTCCGTCGATGCCATCGAGTTGTCCGGTGGGACGATGAATTCCCCGAAGGAGTTTGTGCCGGTGCGCTCCGGCAGCCTGAAAACCCGGGAGCAGGAGGTGTATTACCGGCAAGCTGCGAAACTTTATAAGCAGAAAGTCACCGTTCCTTTGATCCTGGTGGGCGGCATCCGCTCCTATGAGGTGGCCGAGGAGTTGGTCCGGGATGGCACGGCTGATTACATTTCCCTGAGCCGCCCGCTCATCTGCGAGCCCGGGCTCATCAAGCGCTGGCGGGAGGGTGACCGCCGCAAATCTGAGTGCCTTTCAGACAATGCCTGCTTTGCTCCTGCCTTGAATGGCACAGGCCTCTATTGCGTGACCATAGCCAGGAAACAAGGCAAGTCCAGCCAATGAGAGAACACTTTAAAGAGATGCCTTAGCCAGCTGACTGGAGAGCTTCCTTCAAGTTCGATCGCCAATACTCGTTGATCTTTATCACTTGACGGAACATATTTTCACAGCATATATGCACCTGCCTTTTGCCCGAGATGAGGTTTTTTCCTTCTTTGCGGAAGCGGGTAATTTAGAAACCATAACCCCACCTGAACTGCATTTTCATATTGTTTCCCCCCAACCGATTGTAATTGAGGAAGGGACCCATATCGAATACCGTTTGCGACTCTTTGGAATACTCTTCTACTGGTTGACCAGAATTGTGCGCTGGGATCCTCCCCGAGAGTTTGTGGACATGCAGGTGCGCGGGCCATACAAGCAGTGGATCCATACGCACAGATTTGTGGAAGCAAACGGCTCCACCCAGATTTCAGACGTGGTCCATTATCGGCTGCGGCTCTTTCCGTTTGGGGAGCTGGCTTACCCGTTGGTGCATTTGCAATTAAGGCGCATATTTGCTTACAGACAAAGGACTATCCGGGAGATCTTTGAGAAAAGATCAGTTAAAAGTTCATAATTAAAGTAGGCTCGGTTTAATTCTATACATAACGTCGTAAATAATTAGACATAATTTTGAGGGTGTTACGGGTCAGGCGCGGGTAAACGGACAGGCAATGGACCTTAAAGGCGGAAGCGCTTTTCCAGGGGGCGTCGCTCAGGCACATAAACGTGGGGAATTTCTTCATCGTTCCATTCCCGGGACACATAGAGGTTACAGTAGCAGGATCCGTATTCGGCCACATCCGGCCCCCGGTGAATGCAGGGGCAGATGATATCCCTGTCCCAATCTGGATCAGGCGCCGCCAACCGGCAGGGGCAGCACATGTAGCCGTAGCGGCTTTTGTTGGTCAGCAGCCCCTCCAGAAGATCAAAAACCCGGGACTTATCTTTATTGAAAAAATATCCCTGGGGCTCCTGTGTTTTCTTTAGGAATTCATACAGCTGCTCGACATTCATGGAATTCCCAGGGCCTCCTTGATTGCTTCTTTTTTGAAACCGATGATAACCTTGTCGCCTGCGACCAGGGTCGGAAAGGTGCATTCAGGATTAACTTTCCTGATTTCTTCCAAATAAGGCCGCCGCTCCTCTGGCGCCAACGTGTCTATATCCACACAGTCATACTCCACCCGGCATTGCTCCAATAATTGCTTGGTATTTCTGCAGTGGCTGCAGGTGCTCAAGGCAAAAAGTTTGACCTCACACGGTTGCATGGCCTTCTCCTCGGTGTCCGGATGGATTGCGCTTCCCATGATTTACTGTCACTCGGTAACCAGGTTACCCCTGGGCTTGTACCCCACCCATAAATTATACCGGGATTATTTGGCAGCCAGGGCCACCGCAATAAAAAATCTGTTTTGGAGGCTACTCTCAAAGAGATTAACCCCGGCAAGTTTCCCCTTTTGTAGCCAAATTATTTATCGCCAGTGCTGATAGCATAATTTTCCATGATTTTGTTAACCAATCTAGCGGATATAGTTTTAACCACCTTTGTTCAGTTCCTTTACATAATTCTCGGCGGGTTGGAAACCATCAAATCGATGCTTTTCTTCTCCATCTGAAGAGAAAAGAAGTATGGTGGGCGTAGCGGTAACTTGATATTGCTCAGCCAGGTCCAAATGATCGCGGGCTTCCAAACGGACGGGGACAAAACGCTTGTTTAAAGCCTCGACCACGGCAGGGTCTGGGTGAGTCTCCCGAGCCAAGCGGCCACAGGCCGGACAGCCCTCCATGTAAATTTCCAGGGCTACAGGAAGATGAGATTTTTTCGCTTCCTGCAGAGCTTCCTTCAAGTTCGATCGCCATTGTATGAATTCGGGCATGCGGAATACACCTCTAATCTTCAAAAACTAATTGGCGTCTTAAGCAAGCAGCCGGAGATTTCAAGCAGCCAACCGGGAGCATTACGGGATCCCGGTGGAGCTTCCCAGAAAGTCGCTTCTTTAAAATTAGGGAGATCTCGGCTTGGCGGGCTCCCGAAACGCCTGATTTCCTCTAATCCTTGATGTCGTTAGCCAGATTCTTGCCCAACTCGAAACATTGCTCCAAAGTTTCCTGGGTTGGAGCCCCCTTGACTTGGACAATGGGCTCCACTACTGTCCAGTTGCCTTGGGAGGCAAAGTCCTGGATCTCCTTGACCGCCCCGCCACTCCAGCCGTAGGAACCGAAGATGCCCAGACGACGGTTTTGTGCTACACCCTTATCTTTCAGAAAATCAACGAGGAGTCGCAACGGTGGGAATAATCTGTTGTCATAGGTGCAGCTCCCCAGGGCGAGGCCCTTAAACCGCCAGGCATCGGCAAGAATATAAGAAAGATGAGAAGTTGAAGCATGGTGGAGCCTGATTTCCTGCACCCCGGTTTCGGCCATGGCCCGGGCCACGGTCTCGGCCATCCTTTGGGTGTTGGCATACATGGAGCCGTAGGCGATGACCGCTCCCGGCTCGGTCTGATGACTGCTCCAGCGGTCGTATTGCTCGAGAATATGGTGAGGGTTCTGCCGCCAGATTGGGCCGTGGGCTGCAGCAATGGTCCCGATGTCCAGTCCCTTCAGGCGGGTAATGGCCTTTTGGACCATGGGACTGAATTTTCCAACGATGTTGGAGAAGTAGCGCAGGGTTTCGTTCTCATAGTACTCTGCCTTGACTTCATCATCGAAGATTCCCCCCTCCAGGGCCCCGAATCCCCCGAAGGCGTCCCCGGAAAAAAGAATCTTTGCGGTGGTTTCATAAGTCATCATGGTTTCGGGCCAATGGATCATGGGCGTCAGGTAGAAAGTTAGTTTGTGATGCCCCAAATCCAGGACATCCCCTTCGTTCACCACCATAAGGGGCGAGGTGATGCCGTAATACGACTCTAGAAATTCTGCGGTTCGCTTATTGCCGATAATCTTCATCTCGGGGAAAAGCCTGGGGAAGAGCTTGAGGCTGCCGGAGTGGTCAGGTTCCATGTGGTTGATAACGAGGTAATCGAGGTTCCTGCCGGGCGGGAGCAGCTGTTCGATTTTGCTGACGAGATTGGGAAGATAAGCTTGTTTGACCGTGTCGATGAGGGCAACCTTGTCGTCAACTATGAGATAACTGTTGTAGCTGACCCCTTTGGGAAGTGGCCACAGATTCTCAAATAGTTGGGTCTCGTAGTCATTGACCCCCACCCAGTAGATATGGCCGCACACCGCAATGGGATGTTTCATACTCTTATCCCCCCAACTGTGCCTGAATTTAAACGTTGGGCTTCTGGTCCCGAGCAACGCAAGCTTCCGCTGCCTGTTTAATCTCGGCCAGTAATTTTTTTGAAAGTCGGTGCAACTGTTGCGGAATAAACAGCAACCTGGAAAAAATAAACAGGGGTCCCCCGAAGTTCTCAGTGCTGGTCACCACCACTCTATCAGCCTCTTCCTGAAAATCAAAGCGATGCTCAGCGTAAACGCCAAACCTTTTTCCGGTCCAGACAACGGCGCGCCCTGCCTCGCAATGGGTAATGTGGGGAGTGATTTTAATGGGGAGGTGATAGGGTCTTAAGGTGAAGGAAAAACAGGTGCCAGGGGCCATTTCCTGACCTTCAAGCAAGCAGCAATCCTGGCAGACGGTGTTCCAGGCTTCCCAATCCGCCAGGGTGGAAAACACGCGCCAGACCACGGTCAGGGGGGCAAATATTTCAATTGATTCCTCTATGACCATGGATTCATCTTGCGGTGCACTAAGGAGATGGCGGTGGCTGTATCAACAACACCATAACAAGTTCTGGCGAGGGGAGGTGCGATGAGGTAAAAGATTCAACGTATTCAACCGAATGGTTATTTACTCTGACGCCGGGCCAGCCATTTAAGCAGGGATTTCCTGTAGCTTTTCCCTTCGAGCCCCAGCACGGCGAACCGCATTCTGCCCGCTTGCAGATAAAGAGTCAGGAAGAGGTTGGTTAATTTCTTGTCTAATTCGTCAATTCCCCGGGTCCATTCCGGGTTGGCCAACAATTTCGACGTGGCGCGCATTCCTGCCCGGAAGGAGGGCGAGGATATAATAATGCGGTTTCCTTCAATATGGACCTTTAAGTCCTCTCCATTGCAGGAGAGGACCAGGTCCGCGTAAATCTCCAAAGGTGATGCAGGGTAGAACTCCACTTATTTGGTTTCCCGGGTACGGATCTTCAAGATGCCGTTCAGGATCCATTTGGCGTGCACCGCTGAAGCGGAAGCGGCACTGGGCACATGTACTTCAAAATTACTAAATTCATAAGTTATTTCTGCACCCTTGCCGGTAAGCGCCTCATACAGGCTTATTCCCAATTCAGGCCACGTGGTTGTTCCAACTTTTTCTGCCATGGTGTATTCCCTCCAAAATTTTTTCTCTACGGAGGCCCGTGAGTTTTCTTAAAGTAATAACCTATTTAAAGAAGTCAACCCATAGCTGTCCCACATTTTGTCAGAGCATTATATTCCAAGCAGCGCCAAGGGACTCATAGGGCGGAACTATCTGGAAACTAAAGTGTTCTTGATTTTCACAATGATCATTCTTTTTGTGTTAGTTTTTCATGAGCAGACTGGACAGGCCGGATTTCTCATCCAGGGTCCGTCCGCGGTGACCACTTGAAACGCATGTCAAGATGCCTGTATTCTAAGCGAGGGCCGCTTAAATTTTCGACCCGGGATGTCCGGTGCTGCCATATGGGAAAAGACTATGAAATCAACGCCTTTTGATCCTGCCCTTGATCTGGCGCCCACGCCCTTTGAAGAGCGCCATTGTCTCTCGGCTCTCCGGCTTAAAGAAGCGGGGCTTAATTGGAAACCTCACGCCGGTTGCTTCGTCTGGGACCGGGAGGGTGTCATCCAGGTCCCCTCGCCCTTTCCCCGGCAGGTCTATTTCATTCTCAACTTGGGACGGTTTCTGGAAATTTTTGAAACCATCGAGAACCTGACCGAAAAATTGGTGTGGCTCCCCACCTGGCATCAGGCCCGGCTGCTCGCCGGCCTCATGGGCATTGACGGCCAGAAAATTTACGGGATCTGGTCTTCGGGGAGAATCGAAACCCCGGGGGATGAATTGCACCTTCTCTATGAAATCCTTCTGACCAGGCTACAATCAGGCCGATAACATTTTTCTCTCGACACCCATTCTCAAATCCTGCTGAGATCTTGGGGCCTCATTACCCTGCATTCAGGAGGGCTTCAGCGCCGCGAGGGAAGTTGGGAAGTCCGAATCTCAGCAGAAATCGGCAGGGCTATGATTCTAAGATCGAGGGGCCTCGGGTGACAGTTGAGGCTCATCTAAACTCACCCCGATGACCTGTAAGCCGATGGGCGCCTGAATGTTGGGCGGCAGTTTGACAATCACCTGGACGTATTTGGTATCCAGGCGCTCCAGGGGGTCTTCGGAGCGAAAATCCCGGGCGCCCACATAGGGGGCCAGTTCTATGATTTCGCCGATCCCGATGACTTCTAAATTTTCGGCATTCTTGATGAGAAGCTTCTCTCCCAACCGCAGGCGGTCCCGCCAGAACACCTCCACGAAGAGACGCACCTGTTTTTCCCGGCTGCCCAGGATAATTTTGCGGTAATCCTGGGGGGTGAGAAATTCCCCCAGGCGCACGTCGAACTTGTACACCACCCCCGGGAGGGGCGATCTCAGGGTCAGGCGCTCCAGTTCGGCCCGCAGCTTGGCCACTTCCCCCTGGGCGGTTTCCACTATCTGCTGCTCATAGGCCGTTTGCAACCTGAGTTTGGTGGCTTCAAATTCAGGGACGGTTTTTCGGGCCGCCAGGTTTTCATAGCGTCTTAAAGCATCCTGGGTGAGAGCAAGTTTGGCCTGGGCTTCCAGGACACGCAAGCGGGCGACCTTGAGGGACTTTTCCTCCACATCGCTCTCCAGGGTTAACAGGGGCTGGCCGCTTGTCACTCGGTCGCCTTCTTTTACAAACACTGCCGTCACCCGGCGGGATTCCGGCGCCGAGAGGAAGACCTCCCGTCCTAAAGGTTCAATAACGCCATAAGACCGCAGGGGGGAGGCGGGCAACGCGGGGGGCGAACCGATCTCCGGGGGCGACCCCGAGCGTCTCAGGGCGAGCGCGATATAACCCACTGCCAGGGTCAACACCAGCAAACCACAGAGAAGGATAATAATCTTGCGCAAGTTCATGATGACAAAGGGGTAGGCAGCGGCGGTAAAGATTCCCGGGTGTCGGAAACCACCTGGCCATTTTCCAGTTTGATTAAGCGGTCACCGTAAGGAAACACCCGGGCATCGTGGCTGACCACCACCACCACCCGGTTCTCCTGCACGGCAATGCGTTTTAAAATATCAAGCACCACCTGGCCATTCTCGGCGTCCAGAGATGAAGTGGGTTCGTCGCAAAGAATGATGGAGGGGTCCTTCATCAGGGCCCGGGCAATGGAGGCCCGCTGTTTTTGTCCGCCGGACAGGAGACGGGGTTGCAGGTGCAGGGCATCCCCCAAACCCAGGGATTGCAAGATTTCCGCCGACCTTTGCCGGAGGTCCGTGGACACCCGCCCACCCTGGACGCCCAGAGCCAGGAGCACGTTCTCCTGCGTGGTCAACCCTTCAATCAACAGGGGCTGCTGGAAAACATAGCCGTATTCCTGCAGGCGCAAAGTGGCGGCCTGTTCGTCATTGTATTCCGTGATATCCAGGTCTTTCAAGATAATCCGGCCTTCCGAGGGGCGCAACACCATCCCCATGATGGACAGCAAGGTGGTTTTGCCGCTACCGGAAGGCCCGGCCAGGATGGTGAGTTCACCGGCATGAATGTTCAGGTCCGTGGGCTGCAACACCCGGCGAAGCAGGCGGCCGTCAAAAAAATCCCGGCTGATGTTTTTCAGGTGGAGAACGGCTGGGTCAGAAGCGGTCATGGCGCCGATTTAGTGAAAAACTGAAGCCGGTTCGGCTTTCAGAGCCTTGCGTAAAGCCAGTAAGGAACCAAAGAGGCTGCACAGCACCGTCAGGCCGGCATGCACAGGCGGAATCATGGCCGGCATGTAACTGGGGATGGTGGAACCGCGGACCAGATTCAAAAATAACGCCAGCAGAAAAAACCCCAGGAGGATGCCGAAAAGGGAAATGATGAGGGTCTGGCTGATCACCAGGACCACGATATCCCATCGTCGCGCCCCCAAAGCGCGCATCACCGCAAAATCCCGCTCCCGGTTCAGAACGCTGGCATACATGGTCAGCATGATGATGACCACGCCCACCAAGACCGCCACCGAGGTGGAGAACCCAAAACTGCCGCCGATGCCGGTGTTGGCCTCATAATATTGCCTGGTCATCCGGGACAACTCCGGGGAGGTCACCACGGATAGATTCGGCACCAGGGCCTGGAGGCGTTGCACCGCCAGGGCCTGATTCACCCCGGGTTTAAATTTCACCAAAAGGGCGGAATAGCGGCCTGGCGGGGTGCCGGCAATATCCCTCACCTTTTGAATATTGCCGAACACCAGGGTACCCAGGAACCCCCGGGCCCCTTGATTGACAGCGCCGACCCGCACCCGCTGACCGCCAATCTCTGAGACGCTGTGCAGGTCTGGATTGCCAAACTTGCCTAAATCCAAACGGTCGAGGGTGACGGCTTCCAGGTCCAAAAGGGCGCGATTGTCCCCCACCGAAAAGGACCAGGGGCCGCCCGCCAGGCGCGGCTGCCTGAGACCCACCACCCGCACCTGCTCAAAGCTGCCGTCTCCTTTCTGAAACAGGCCGGTGCCGATCAAGATAGGCTCCACCCAGGCCACTTCCGGCAGTCCCGCCAGCCGCTCCCAATAGCGCCCCGACACCAGGCCGCCGGCATCAACGTTGGTGACCTTCGAGCTCATCACCCAGACGTCGGCGCCGCTGTGGTCCACCAGCACTGACATGTAATTCAACAACCCGAAATAAATGGACAGTTGTTGCGACACCAGAAAGACGATGGCCACTACCCCCAATAAGGAGCCTGCAGTGGAGGAGCGATCGTGAAGCAGCAGGCGCCAGGCCACCAGACTACGCATGGGAAAGCATCTCCAGGGCTGTTTGGTGGGCCTCCTGAAAATCCTGCAAAACCGGTATCCCCCTTTTCTGGAATAGGGGAAGAGCCAGCCTGGCGCCCCGGCCGCCGGCGATAACCGGCAACCGGGGACGAGCGGCACGCAGCGCTTCCATAACCACTAACGCCTCCGGCAACCGGGCCAACATCATCAGAGAGAGGAAAAAAACGTCCGGCTTTAAGTGCGTGGCCGCTTTGACCAATTCCTGGGAAGGGAGGCTTCGCCCCACCGGAAAAGTCCGCCAGCCCTGCAATTCCAGAAAGGTGGCGAGGGAGGCCACTAATATTTGATGTTCCTCTCCGGGGACACAACTCACCAAGGCGGCATAGGGGAGGCTTGGCGGCAAGTTGCCCAGCGTGAGGAGAATCGGCAGGAGTCGAAGAAGGGTTTCGGTGCCCAGATGCTCCTGAAAGATGTCTATCTCCCCGGCCTCCCATTGTCTGCCGACCTCATGCATGGCAGGCAAAAGCTCCTGGGTGATTAGGGTCCCGGGGGCCATACCGGCGGCGATTTTTTTCTGAACTTGAGAGAGCAGGTCACGAAACGCCGCTTGGGTCAGCAAATCCGCCATGGTGCGAATTTCCGGGGAAGGATGGACCTGACGCCTCTCCGTCAATCGGCTGAACAGGCGGTCCAGGTTGGCTCGCAATTCCTCCAGGAGCCCGCACAGGGCATGGCATTCCGGCGGCTTGATCAATCCGTGGATGGCCATGAGCCAACTGTCCACGATGAGAACCAGAGCCTCCCGGCCCAGCCCCCGGGACTCCAGGAGGGAGGCATACCAACCCGCCTCCTCATTCAGGGCCTCCGGGAGATTATACCGAAAGACGGCCCGCAGCAGTTTGCCGAATTCCCGGATCCCGTCCTCCAGGACTAATTTCGCAGAATCTGATGGAAGTTGATCCTGGTAGCGAAATTGTACCGACAGACGCTCGGAAACCAGAGCAACCAACCGGTCGAAGAATTCTTCAAATAACCCTGCCGCCGGGATATCTTTGGTGTCAGGCATATGCTTAACTATCTTAGATTTTTCAACGAAAAACGTCTAGGGGTATTTCAGAACGGCAAGAACTCTGTTTAACACATTATAGGGACGATAGGCAGATTTTGCGAACCTAAAAATGACCCCCTTGGGAGTGTGTTAGGAACCCCAAATTGACCTCCCCCTAACATCAACCTCCGATACTATCTATGACCATCTACAAATTGGACATTATGGATAATCAGGATGGATCAATTGGGGCGGGCATATACGAAGAGCATCAAGCAATGTAATTGGATTGCGCTCATTCTCGGTATACCGGTAGCAAGGCTTTCCGGCTTGAGCCATAACTTTATGGATTTGCTTTGTATCTGCTCTCTCACTAGGAACTGATCAACCTCATGAAATTTCAATTTATTCAGTCCATAACGACACATCAGGCTCACCACCGAGGGTGACAGCTCGTGCAGGCTTGATTAGGCCATCCTTGGGTCAACCGCACCCAGTTCTGATAACCAGATAAGAGCGATCATTTCTGCTGGTTCGGTGATAACTACAGGGGCTGGCAAGCTATATTTCAGTCTTAACAAACTGAAGGAGATGAGAAACCAGGTGGACATGACCATAATGAGCGGAAATATTTGTCCTGCGCGAAATTCGTGGTATTCTATCGACCACTAAAGGCCTTTTTTTTCTTAACAGAGGTTTCCCTCGATGCGGGTTCTCCTGATCAACAGTAATCTGAAAGATGACATTTTGGCGGCCCCTCCTATTGGCCTCTGTTATGTCGCCAGCGCTGCTGAAGCGGCAGGTCATCAAGTGCAGGTGTTAGACCTCTGCTTTCAATCACAAATCCGGGCAATGTTGCAAAGGACAATCAATCAGTTTTCTCCGGAAGTCATCGGCATCTCTTTACGCAATATTGACAACTGCAATATGCTCTATCCCGTCTCCTATCTGCCGGAGGCGGAACGGCTGGTCCGGGTTATCAGAGAACTTTCGAGCGCCACCTTGGTGTTGGGCGGGTCGGGAGTTTCGGTGATGCCCGAGAAGGTCTTTTCGTGTTTGCCGGTGGATTATATAGTTGTTTCAGATGGCGAGGAGAGCTTTGTCAGCCTGCTCAAGGCCTTGCAGCAAGGTGAATCTCCCCGGGATATTCCCGGGCTGGGCATGAGACATCAAGGCAAGTTTCACCTCACCCCACCACGGCATGCGTCTTTCCCGACGATTAGACCTAACTTGCCCAAATGGATAGATCTCCAACCCTACCGCCAGATGGGAAGCAGTTATCTTATTCAGACCAAAAGAGGCTGCAGCCATCGCTGTATCTATTGCACTTACAGTCAACTCTTGGAAGGCCATCGCTCCCGGTTGCGGGAACCATTGGAGGTGGTGGACGAGTTGGAAGAGGCCTATTATCGCTACCGGCCTGACTCTTTTGAATTTGTTGATTCGACTTTTAACGATCCTATAGATTACTGCATCGAAATCTTGGAAGAGATTGTCAGACGACCTTGGCAAGCCAAATTCAGTACCATGGGCATGAGTCCAATGCATCTGAATGACAATTTTTTGGAACTGTTATGGCAGTCGGGATTCCGTTCTTTTATGACAACCCCCGAATCTGCCTCCGCCACCATGATCTGCAATTATCAGAAAGGCTTTACTGTGGATGATATCATCCTCGCAGCCGAAGCCATCAACCGCAGCCGTTTTAAAGTGATATGGTATTTTCTTATTGGGGGACCGGGGGAGAACAACCAGACCCTTCAAGAAACCTTGGATTTTGTCACGAAATATTTGCACCGAGAAAAGCATCCTCCCTATCATCTGGCCAATTTTTATCTTGGTGTTAGAACGTATCCTTATACCCGCCTTTGGGAAATCGCCCAACAAGAAGGTTTTATCCCCCAAGATCATAACCCCTTGCAACAACTTTGGTATTTATCTGAAGAACTGGATTTGGATTTAGCAGTCCAGCAGTTAAACCAGGCGGCTTGCCGCTACCCGGAAGTCTTTCTGGGGTCCGCCGAAAGGTTTCTATCAATCTCGAAATTCTTAGCGCTTTTAGGCAATCTCTTTCACTGGCCCCAGCCTTACCTACACCAGGTTTTGTGGATAAGTAAATTGTTGGTGAAATTGAGACTCCGCTCCCGATTTCAGTCTTGGGATGCAGCAACCATGTTGCGCTCTTCCCTTAAGCATCAGGGGTATCGAGGTCCTCTCCTTGAACCGATTATAGTCCAGCAGAACTCTTTAAATCCCAGAGAAGAAGGATAGGGGCTGCCGCGGGAATTTGTCATAAAAAAGCCCTGCCGCTTTGGCCAGGCAACCACGGCCACCTCCTGGGAACTCAAAGACCTTAAACTTCCCATATCCAGAGATGCTATGTAAGGTTCCTTGAGCAAGCCTCCTGATATAATAGATGGAGCTTATCAGCAAATTGATTGGGAGGAGGCCCCCTTAGGCAGGCCCGCTATGAGAAAATTTTTGTATCCCTGTGTTGCTCCCTCCCTGAGCATGGCCTGGAGATAGATGCCGCTGCCGGTGGAATCCGGCCGTTGGCTTAAAACATGGAGGATCTTCATGGGGTTTCAGTTAAGCGCTGATCAAGGATCGCCAAGACTGGTTTGGGAGTGACCAAGAAAAGATGGTTTGAAAGCGATGGCCTGCATTTTCCACCCAAAAGGGGGATGGTTCAGCCGATAATGACAATCCCCAGGTAGCCGTCTACGGTTACCTGGTCGCCCGGGTGGATGAGGGCGGTGGCCTGGGGCACGCCGGTGACGCAGGGGATGCCGTATTCCCGGGCGATGATGGAGCCGTGGATCAGCATGCCGCCCCGCCTTTCCACGATACCTGCGGCCAGGGGCGCCACAAAGGTCATGCTGGGGTCTACCGCGTCGCACACCAGGACGTCGCCGGCTTTGAAGTGAAAAAGCTCTGAGGCTTCCAGGATCACCCGGGCTGGTCCCTTAGCCAGGCCGGGGCTGGCTGGCTGCCCCACCATCTGCCGGGCTTTGAGGTGAGAGAAACCCTTCCAGCCAGACTCACCTTGCTCCTGCCGGGGTTTTTCCGTCAGCTCCGCCCAAAGGGCCTGCACCCCGGCGGGAAGCGCCCGGGGGTCTCCCTGGCGCCGCTGATATTCCTCCACCGCCTTCAGGAACTGGGCCTTGATTTTCCCCAAATGCAGGTTGTCGTCGTCCCGGAGGCGGTAACTGGCCCGGGCCAGGTCCAGATACTCCGCCATCTCAGCCCATTTCGGTCCGGTAAACCGGGAAAGGAACTGCTCCTTCAGGGATTCCACGTCTTGTGAGGTAAAGCGCTCCGACGGGCTTGGTCTGGCGGCCATCTCCCGGATGAGGTTCGCCAGCGCCTCAGGCTCCAGGGTGCAGGTGGAGGTGCCGCAGGCCAGATCCCCGAATTCCCCGAGAAAGGCTTGCCAGGCCGGCTGCAGCCCCGGCTCTGTCACTTGGCCGGTGCGCACTTCTTCCAGAAGCTCCGGCCGCTCTTTGACCTGGGCCGCCATATCCATGAGGAGCCGGTTGCGCCTGACGCTGAGCATCCCCGCGGCCCCCAGGAGATTGAGAAACTCATAGGGGTCCGCAGGCTTCACCGCATCGTTGTACACCATGCCGAACAGCCGGATGCCGTGGGCCAGGGGGATGAAGTCGTCCCAATAAACCTTTTTCCATTGCTGATAGATGTGGCTCCTGAGGACGATCTCCTCCTGAAGCTTGGCATCGGAAAGCGCAGCCAAGGCCAGGGCCGCCAGCCTGTCAGCCTCCCTGTCCATGGCGGGGAGCAGCTCCCCCTCCACCTTCCGGCGCAGCGCTTTAAGATTGCCAAAGCTGCGCCTGAGGCTCAGGTACCAGGGGCGCTGGTCCCCTTCCTGCCCCCGGGCGGCCGTGGTGATGGGCCTTGATTGCAGGGCCACGAGACGGCCGCCGGCGAAAGTCCACTCCATGTCCTGGGGTGCGCCGAACAGCTCCTCGCCCTGGCGCACCAGGCGAAAACCTGGACCACCTCGGCCTCGGTCAGGGGCGGGGCTTGGAGCTGCTCCGGGGAAAGGCCGGCCAGGCGCACGCCTTCCGCTCCCGGCAGCAGGACCTCGTTTTTGGGCGGCCGCCCGGTAATCCAGAATTTTTCCCGTTTCCCGGTCCAGAATCCAGCGGTCCGGCTCCACGGTACCGTCCACCAGTCCCTGGTTGAGGCCGTACACGGCTTCAATGACGGCCTGGGAGGGGTCCTGGGGGTTTTGCCCGAAGACCACGCCTGAGGCGTCCCCTGCCACCATCTCCTGGATGACCACGGCCATGGAGCTTTTCCTGACATCCAGCCCCAGTTCCCGGCGGTAGAGGAGGGCCGCATCAGACCACAGGGAAGCCCACACCAGCTTGATGTGGTCCAAAACCGCCTCCAGGCCCACCACATTGACAAAGGAGGCGTGCAGGCCGGCGAAGGAGGCCTGGCCGGAGTCCTCGCCGGGGGCCGAGGACCTCACCACGCAGCGCCCCGGCAGGTGAGGGGCCAAGGAGCTCCCCAGGGAGGCCGCCAGCTCCACAGGCAGCGGCGTGTTGAGAAACAGGTGGCGCAGGCGCAGGGAGGCATCCCACATCTCCTCCCACCGCAGGTCTTGGAAGTTTTTCCGCCGCAGCTCCAGAAGAATGCGCCCCCTCAGCCCCGTGGCGGCGACAAAATTCTCATAGGCCTGGGTGGTGACGACGAGAGTGGCGGGCACGGTGATGCCGTGCTGGCTCAGGACGGCCAGGGCAAACCCCTTCCCACCCACGAGGCGGCGATGACGGGGACGAATCTCGGTGAGGCTCAGGACGAAGTTCATGGGGCCGGATAAATCTCCCGCACTTCCTGGAACTGGGTCACCATAATGAACTTTTCCACCTTGACCCGGATGAGGGCACAGGTGGGCGCGGTGACGAACTCCTCAAGATAGGGATGCTTTTTTAGAAAGAGTTGAAGGTAGCTTTCCCGTTCGGAGCCCAAAACCTCCCCCGCAGTCCCCAGGACGGTCACGGCCGAGGCTTCGCCAAAATCCGTCTCCTGGTTGCTGCGGTTGTCCATGAGCAAAGACACCCGGGGGTCCTCAGCCAAGTTCTTAAACTTCCGGGTAGCTCGGGTGGTGGCGAAAAGGATCTCCTTCAGGTCATCAGTGGCGGCAAAGGCGATGAGGTTGCTGTAGGGCCGGCCAAGCTGGTCAGACATCAGGGTGGCCAGCACCGCCAACCGCTGGCTGTTCAAAAGCTCCTGAACAATTTTTTGCATCTCCACCGCGTCAATCATAGGTCACCTGGTCTGGTAAGGTCATAGTCACTCCCCCTGAGAGACCGGGGCCAAAAGGTTATTCCTCGTCATTTACGCAGCTCCCGGACAACTGCTTCTCCAGCCCGGCGGCCCGAGACCATGGCCCAATGGAGGGAGGAGAGGCTTTGGTACTCGCCGCAGACAAACAGCCAGGGGCTGAAATGCACCGGCTGGCTGAGGGGATCTGGGGTGGGGGGCTTCTGGTCCGGGAGGGCCCGGGCGATGCGATAGAGGCGGAGCAGACGCCAGCCGTCCACCTGCGGGCCGAACCACCGGGTAAGCTGCTCCCGGCTTTGGGCTTCCAGTTCAGATTCGGACATCTCGGGGTTCCCCACCACGGTGGCCTGCATCAGGGATTGGCCGGGGGGCGCATAGGAAGGGGCCACATTGCTCACCACGGCCAGGTTGGTGACCGGGCCGGTGTTCTCCCCGTCCAAAACCAGGATGGGCTCCGCCACTGGGGGCTTGGCGGCAGTAAAATAGAGGCAGGCGCAGTCCACGGTGGCGAAAGGTTTATCCTCGCCCAGCAGCCGCGCGGTTTCGCTGCCGTCGGTGGCCAGCACCACGGCCCGGGCGGGTATTTCCTCCCCGGAAGCCAAAACCACCTTGCCCTCCTCCACCCTGGCCACGGGAGTGCCAGTTCTCATGGCGCCAGCCGGCAATGACTCAGCTAACTGGGCGGGGATGGCGCCGATGCCTCCGGCGGGCAAGGCGGTGTCGCCCTGGGCCAACACCCGGAAAACGAACTCGAACATGCGGCTGGAGGAGGCCAGGTCCCGGTCGAAAAACACCCCGCTGAAAAACGGCCGGAAGAAGCGCTCGACCATGGACCCGGAAAAGCCCTGGGCCTTGAGGGCCGCCAGGGTGGAGGTTTCCGGCCGTCGGAACAGATCTTCGATGGAACCCTGGGAGACCCGCCAGCGCAGGCGGGCCACCCGCAGCTTGTCGGCGAAAGTGCCGATGGGAGAAAACACGGTGGGAAAAAAGTGCTGCAGCTGGCGCAGAGGGTCCCCCACCCGGTGCAGCCGGCCGTCAAAGTACACCAGGGCGCCGGGATAGAAGGATTTGAGGTTAAGGGCAGGATAATTCAGAACCCGCCGGGTTTCGGGGTAGGCGGTTTGCAGAACCTGAAAGCCCCGGTCCAGGAGGAAGCCCTCCACTTGGTCGGTGCGCACCCGCCCGCCGACCCCATCCGAGGCTTCCAGTAAAACAAAGGGAACACCGGCCTGATGCAGGGTACGGGCACAACACAGCCCCGCCAGACCGGCGCCGACGATGACTACCTCCATGCAGATGATCCTCTCAGGAAATCAGTTCGGTTTAGGGCTAAATTCAGCTCATGGCTTCTCAAATGCTAACCAATATTCTAACAAAAATTTTTCTCATGACCTTGCCAAAAAAATAATAATGATTATTATTTAGGATAACTTTCACAAAAGGAGGATGCAAGATGGCTGATAAACCCCAAGAGGAATTTGGCGGCAAGGGCGGCTCCGGCGATGTCACCGGCAAAGAAAACCTCTTTACGTGCCCGGAATGCGATGCCGAGCATGCCTTCCCGGGGCACAAGCCGGGCGAACCCCTGATGTGCCCCAAGTGCGCCATTCCCATGAAAGCCAAGTATGTCAAGTAGGTCTAAGGCTTTCCCAACTCCTTACCGCCGGCCCAATGGTCGGCGATGGCATAAAGCTGATCGGATAGGTTAAGATTCCATCAGCTTCGGCGAGGAGGCGGGAAACTCCGCCTCCTCATTTTATGTTAAATATGATACCATTGTATGACATAGAATCTCCAGGCAAAGGAGGCTCCCATGTCTGAAATGGCGGAACGCGGTAAGCGGTTTGTTAAGGTGAAGGATGGCTCCGGCAATCGAGTGGCTGTGCCCCCTGGAGGCTCTGAAAAAGGCCACGGATGCTACCCAGGAAGAGCTGGATGATTGCGTGGAACTGGACGTCGTCACCCACACCGCCGGGGACATTGACGCCCAACGCTAAGAGGCAGGAGCAGAGGTCATGTGTCAGGAAGGCAAGGAACCGCCCCAGCCCCCGGGCCTTTTTCACCAACCTCCAAGGCCCGGCGCCTTGGGCCGGGAAACTTCGGCTTCTGATGCGCAATAACTGGATAAAGCTGAAGAATTTCCAAAATTGCTGCGGCCATCCCGGGGAGCCGGGTTGCTGACAGCGGAAATATCGGCCTCGGTGAGGCCGTCTCCGGGGATAAAGACTAAAAGGTAATAAGGGGGCAAGGCCCCCCTGCGACATTTCTTAGTATGGTGTAGGAGGCAAGGAGACAATCAGCATGTCAGAGTTGATACAGTGGCGCACGAACTGGCAGGAGGCGTTGGAGGAGGCGAAAAAGGCCAACCGTCCTCTGGCCCTGGAATTTTTCATGGAGGGGTGACCCCACTGCAGCCGGTTGGTCCGTGAGACCCACCAAGACCCCGCAGTGGTTCAGGCCTTAAACGAACGGTTTGTCCCTGTGCGCCTGGAGGGGCGCAGTAACATGGACTTGGTGCGGCAGTATCAGGTTACGGGCGCACCCACCACCCTCTTGTTCTCCCCCGACGGGCAGGAAAAGTACCGGTTCGCTGGTTTCCGACCGCCGAGGACTATCTCAAAGAACTGGGAAAGGGTGGCTGAGGGCCAGTCCGGTTATAAAAGCAGTTCGTACAGAGGCGACCATGCTCTGAGGTAAGGAAATGGGCCATGTGGCACGCGGTTAAACTTTATCTCCTGGTTCTCCTGGTTTTCCTGGCCATTGACCTCACCTGGCTGGGGGTGCTCATGGCCAAGTTTTACAAGGCGGAGTTGGGATCCCTGGCGCGGCGCTCCGGGGAGGCCATGGCGCCGGTGTGGTGGGCCGCTTTTCTGGTTTACGTCTTGATCCCCTTGGGGGTGGTGCGGTTCGTCCTGCCCAGAGTTTCCCCGGAAACTCCAGCGGTTGCGGCCCTGGGGTGGGGATTTCTCTATGGAGTCATCCTTTACGGGGTTTATGACCTGACCAACTACTCCCTCATCGACCGCTGGCCCTGGCGCATGACCCTGGTGGACATGGCCTGGGGAGGTTTTATCTGTGCGGTAACCTCCTATGTGGCGGTACTTCTGGACCGTTGGCTGGCGTGAAGGGGAACGGCCGTTGCAGACCGAAAGATTTATTGGCTCTTTGAGTTTGAAAGGCAAGAATAATTATTTCATAATATTATAAGTTTTTCTTTTGATTCTTATGAAAATAAAGGCAGTAAGGGTAAGCATAACAACTTAATTCTCAAGGTTTTTCTTCGAAAAATCTATCACATAAAAAACACACAAAAAAGGAGAACCCATGGGTACTCGAGGTATGGAAATTGTCGGCATGGATGTTGAAGAGCTGTTGAAACTGCTCAACAAGGCTTATGCTGATGAGTGGTTCGCTTACTACCAATATTGGTTGGGCGCCAAGGTTGTGCGCGGCCCCATGAAGGATGCAGTAGCCGCGGAGTTACTGCAACATGCCACTGAGGAGCTGCTGCACGCCGATATGGTGGCGAATCGGATCATTCAATTGGGAGGAAAACCCCTAACCGAACCCAAAAAGTGGTACGAATGGTCCGGCTGTGGATATGAACCGCCAGAAGATGAATATGTTAAGGTAATTCTTAACCAAAACATCAAAGGGGAGCGTTGCGCTATCGGCTATTACAACGATCTTTTGAAAAAGACTCGAGATAAGGACATGATCACCCATAACATGGTCCTGACGATCCTGGAACAGGAGGTCGAGCATGAAGAAGACCTGCAATCACTCCTGGAGGATTTGGAAATGATGGTGACCAGGGCTTAAGCACTGGCAGGCCCGCCGTCGGGTGCCACCGGCCGGCGGGCCCCTCCCGAAAACCCTGTCAGCGGAACACCACCGACCAACGTTGAAATTTTTCGGTAGGGGATGATTCTGTCATGAAAACCCTAAAAGGCAGCAAAATGGAACAAAACCTCATAAGGCTCTTTGCCCTGGAATCACAGGATCGCAACCGCTATTCCTACTTTTCCAGCCAAGCCAAGAAAGAGGGTTTTGTCCAGGTAGCGGCGATTTTTGAAGAGACCGCCAACCAGGAAAAGGAGCATGCCAAGCGCTTGTTTAAATTCTTCCAGGGGGGCGACGTGGAGTGCACCTCCTTTTTTTCCGCCGTGGTGCGGGCACTACCCTGGATAACTTGAAGATGGCGGTCTCCCAAAAAGAAGAAAGACTCCTCGCCTATATCCTGAGGTCGCCCGACAGGCCAGGGAAGAGGGCTTCGGCGACGTGGCCCTGGTGGTGGAAGGACTGGCCCTGGCGGAACAGTATCATGGGCGGCGGTTTGCCACCCTGGCCGCCAATCTCGAAGCCGGGCGGGTGTTTCGCCGGCAGGAACCGGTGGCCTGGCGTTGCCGCAACTGTGGGTATGTGTGCGTGGTCCAGGAGGCCCCGGAGCGTTGCGTGGCCTGCGCCCACGGGCAGGCCCATTTTGAGGTCCTCACCGAGACCTTATTCGAGTGAGCAGCCAGGAGCCCCCGGAAGTCCCACCGTTGCCGTCATGCCGAGCTCATCCAGACGCCCTAAGCGGTCTTATCTTCTCCGCTCCCTGCACCGCTGGTTTGACTCCAGCGTGCCCCTGGAAGTTTCCCCGGCGGCCAGCCCTCTTCCTGTTGGTGGTGCCGGAGAACGTCCGCCGCCCTGAGGCAACGAACCCCTCCCGTCCTGGCGCCGTGAGGGCCGACTGAGGACCGGTTAGCCGATGAGAATCGCCGTCATCGGTACAGGCATCGCCGGCATGGCCGCCGCATACCTCTTGGCGCCGGATCATGACTTGGTGATCTTCGAGGCTAACGATTATACCGGCGGGCACACCCACACCATCCCGATAAGTCTGGAAGGCCGGACCTATGCGGTCGAACCGGCTTCATTGTTTTCAACGAGTCCACTTACCCCAATTTTGTCACGTTGCTGAAGCGTCTCAGGGTTACCTGGCAGCCCGCCAACATGAGCTTCAGCGTCCAGGATGACGCCACCGGACTGGAATTCGGTTTTCGCACCCTGCGGAGCGTTTTTGCGCAGCCGCAGAACTTATGGCGGCCCGCATTCTTAAGGCTGCTGTGGGACATCCGGCGGTTCAGGCGGGAGTCGGGGGAACTGGCAAGGGATCAAACCTACCAGGACTCCCTGGGGGACTATCTGGCCGCCAAAGGTTATTCCCGGCCTTTACGAACCAGTTTCTGCTCCCCTTGGGTTCGGCCCTGTGGTCCGCCGACCTCCGGGATTTGTCGAATTTTCCGGCACGATATTTGGCGGATTTCTTCCAGAGGCACCGCTTTTTGAATCTGGCCGGGAAGATCAAGTGGCAGGTGATCGAGGGCGGCTCCCGGAGCTACGTGGAGCCCCTCACCCGGCTGTACCGGGACCGGGTGCGCCTAAGACCCCGGTGGCATGGGTGAGGCGGCAGGCCGACGGCGTGGAGGTCCAAACCCGGAGCGGTGACCGGGAAACCTTCGACCGGGTGGTCATCGCCACCCACAGCGATCAGGCCCTGCGCCTCCTCCTGGACCCCTCGGAGCGGGAACAGGAAATTTTGGGGGCCTTCCCCTATGAGGAAAACTCCACCGTGCTGCACACCGACGCCAGCGTTCTACCCGGCGGCGGGTGGCCTGGGCCAGCTGGAATTATTATCTGCCGAGGGAGCCCCAGGAGCGGGCCACCCTGACGTACCACATGAACCGGCTGCAGAGCTTGTCTGCGCCGGTGGAGTTTTGCGTCACCCTGAACCGGGACCGGGACATTGATCAGGCCCAGGGTCATCAAAAAACTGATTTACCATCATCCGGTGTACCGGCGTGAGGCCCCTGCAGCCCAAAAGCGCTGGCCGGAGATCAACGGCGTCAACCGCACTTTTTTTTGCGGCGGGCGTCTTGGGGATACGGCTTCCACGAAGACGGGGTGGTGAGCGCCTTGCAGGTCTGCCGGGAATTTGGGAAAATTTTGTGAGTCTGGCAAGCTGCATCTATGAAGGTTATGTCCGGCACCGCCGCTTTCAGCCGGTGGTGAACCAGTTCCGCTATGGCGTTTTTCTCATGTACCTTGATCTGGCGGAACTTCCCACCCTATTCGACGGGAGGCTGCTGTGGTCCGCAGATCGGGTGAACCTGGCCTATTTCCGCCGGCGGGACCACCTGGGCGATCCGCAGGTGCCCCTGGACCAGGGCGTTACGGGATTTGGTGAAGGAAAGAACCGGGGTGCGGCCCAAGGGAGCTATCCGCCTCCTGACGCACCTGCGCTACTTCGGCTATTGTTTCAATCCGGCCAGCTTCTATTA
>CAVPIX010000016.1:0-644183 GCA_963705115.1 uncultured delta proteobacterium
TCCAGGTGCTCCAGGTGCTCCAGGCGCTCCAGGCGCTCCAGGCGCTCCAGGCGCTCCCTTCTCCGCTGCTGGTTTCGCCGGTGGTTGTGGTTGGTTGCAGGCAATCAACGAAAATGTCGCAAGAAACGTTACAGTCACTAATACCACCAATTTCTTCATAGAACTTTCACCTCCTCTTTTTTGATAAAACGCCTTAAATTGCTAACTTTTCATGTTCCCCGAACAACTGCGGCGAGCCACTAGGTGGTTAGCCTCAATTATGCGGCAGCCTCTAGGGGGAAGGCCGATCCCGAACAAGCACAATTTTTTGCGGCCAGCAGGGCTTTCTCTAGGGCCATGGGCCAATTATCTCCAGTAGCGTTGACGCTGCTGGGCGCTCTCTCAGCTCTTTGATTTCCCGGCGCTCACGGTCCTTGTGTCTGGGGTCTGGTCTTTTGGGACCGGGAGCACTTGGCCGGGCTTATATCGCTGGTTTCGACTTACCGGTGAAGTGAAATAGTAGAGAAATTGGGAAAGTGGGTCCGCATATGGCGTGGCATGATAGTCCCTGTAACAAGAAGGGTCTCTGGGGTCGCAAGACAAGTGGCGAGAACCGTAGTACTGTCCGAAAGCTATACCGGTTCCAAAACCGTAGTATCCTTCCCCGCACCAACACGCCAGAAAGAGGCTTAGCCCTAAAGATAAACAAAATTTCTTCATGGGGATTCTCCTTGACAATTTCCAAAGGCCATGTAACCGGCCGACACTATATCCCCAAAAACTTCCCGGGCATCAGCCTTGTTTGCTGCTTCAGCCCCCCGGCAATACAAACCCACATTGATAGAGTGGCCCCCTGGGTTCGTAAATGCGATGCCAGCGGCAGGGCCATCGAGTTGGCACGCTCTTTGTAGATAACCAGTTCGTTTGAATTATTTCTTCTTACGTTGGTCCATCATCTTCTGGCGCCATTTCCCCAGTACTAGAAGAGATACTTGGCTTGCTCAGCCGGGGTCATCAGCGCCAGTTCCTCGCCCCGCTGATTCTTAAAAGAAGCAAACATCTTATCCTGGCCGGTGGTCAGCGCACTGACCAATTCCTTGAGCTTCGCATCGTCCGGCTTGGCCACCGCCGACGCCGCCTGCAACTCATCATTAGCTTTCTTTATACCGGCGATGATATCTGTGCGCTCTTTCGCATACTTATCTCCCACCGCCAGCACTGCCTTCTCTTTTTCAGGAGCAAGCTTCAGCTCTTTGATAATCTGGTCTTTTTGTTCCTTGGCGCGTGAACTTCCTCTTCTTTGACCGGGCCCAGCGCGGGCATTACCAGCATCGCACTGAGGATGGCGCAGAGTGCCCCTACCTTGAAATTGAATTTACCTTTCATGGTATTCTCCCTTGGGTAAAAGTTTTGATCTTGCGTTTAGGCGGCAGCCCTCTGCGTCTGTGCAAAAATGCTGCTTGAAACTTAGTTTTTAAGCGGCGACAGGATTATCGGCCCCACCACCCTGAGGGCCGCGCCCCCATCAAACCCAGTATGCCTGTGACAATCAGGTAAACCGCCACGATGATGCTCAACAGGCTGGGTTGAATCAATATCAATATCCCGGCGATTAACGCCACGGCTGGCGCAAGGTATGGCTGGTATGGCATGTGCTCTTCCTTTAATTCATCATCACTATGGTACTGGGCGGCCCTGGTTAAGAAAAAAAGAACGTCCTCCGGCGCTGAACCAAGACAGTTACTTCCCTACTCGGATCGTGGAGAGTTCACCGATGAGCCCAAAAACGCTCAGGAGCCACAAGACTACCACAATGATGACGACAGCATTCAAGATCGACTTAATGGAGCCCGCCATGGGGATGTATGCGTTGATGAGATAGAGAACGACACCAACTACGACCAGGACCACCACCAAGTGGATTAAAGGCATGTTCTACTCCTTCTTTTGTTTGGGTAACCGCAAAGAATGCCACTCTGTTTGTTTTGGAGATTGGCCCTGCGATGAGGCGGCAGCCGATCTTCGTTCCTACAAAACCGCCGCTCGGAACCTGGTTATTGAGCTTAACCCCAAAGCTGGCCCTATTTTCGACGACAAGGCCATGAACCTGGAGTTTTAGAAGCGTATAACCTTGACGGCCGGGCAACCCATCTGGCGAGTTCCTGGTTATAGTTATCGGACTTGGCAATCGGCCCCGCGTTCGCCCCTTTCCCCTGCCGTCAATGCCCCCCTTCCTTGGCGCCTTGAGAAAAATTCGCCTCACGGCAATGGCCTGTTTGACAGCAAGGATATTGCCGCAGTTCGAAGCTAACTCTTTAATATGTTCATCAGATCAAACAGTAAGAAGGTAAATTCCATCGTTAGATATAATCATTTGGGGTGTTAAAAAGTAACCATAAGAGGCGTGCGGGGCAGGGGCGGGCGTGGCTCGTCCGGTGAAAACCTATCCAAGAATTATGGCCCCAAGCCCGAATGCCAAAAAGGTTACTGAATAAGTCATTACCGGAAGAGTTTATCAAGGTTTTATCGCTGGAAATCGGGAGTTTATCATCTGGGACCGAGAAAACTGGGGGGTAGATTGCCAGGCACTTTAACCGATATGTCTTTCAGACTAAGGGATCTGAGGGGTTCGGGTTCAATGAGTGCAGAAGGGGCAGCCGCAGCGCTCGAAGAAAAATCTCCAGCGCTGATTCACCTTGGCTCGAACCCCTTCTGTGAGATCTCTGCGAAAAGCATTTTTGTCATCCTGAGCGAAGCGAAGGATCTGGTATTTTCAATTAGTTATGAGATTCTTCGGTCGCTTCGCTCCTTCAGAATGACAGTTTTAACGGCTTTCGCAGAGGTCTCTCTGTAAAGGTTTGGGAACAGCAGTGATTTTACCTAGTCAATCTTTTTGGAACAATGGAAATAATCACATCGGCTGTTGCCAATTGGACTATTTAGGCTTGCTGGTATATTTTTCAAAGGTTGAGGTCCATTCCGGAAAATGCAGGTCCTCTGGGGTTTCCATGGCAATGCGAAGAAATTCGTTGATCTGTGCCTCGATCCAGGGATATTTCTCCAGATCATCTATGATCTTTCCCATCACTTCTTTAATATCCCCAGGCAGGTTTTCATCACCCGCCAGGCGGTTCTTCAGAAAGCTAACCATCAGGTTCAGGGAGATCAGTTTCTTTTCCACTCCCAGGCGGCGCAATTCATCTTTGATATCGTCCCGCACCCGGTCTGTGGCCATTTTATGCAGGAAGTGGAATGGATTAAAGCCGCTAAATAAAGAACGAATAAGATAGTAAAAGTAATAGAATTTTCTTCCATTTCTCCAGATGCTATGGAAGGTTTCATCTTTTTCCAGGTTCTGTCTCAGGGCCGTCAGGGTATCGCGATAAGGGCGTTCCAGGCGGGCCAACAGTAAAAAGTAAAATAAATAGATGTTGATGATAAACATACCGAAGACGCTGATGGCCCGTAAAGATGGGACAATCAGGGAGCCCCAGGTCAAGGTGAGATAGAGAAAGATCATCAGGAGGATAATCACTCTGATGAGCCTGACGCCCGACACCACCATGCGGGGGTTGGGCGGTGCTTAACGAAATACGCGCCGAGCAGGAAGAAAATGACGATTTGAATGTAGGCGCTGCCCAGGAAGCCAAATATCACGCCGCTAATACCATCCTGAAACATATCATCTCCTCTCGTTGGTCAGTGCAGGAAAGAAAAGTTCTTGAAAATATTATCGATAACGAAACCATGCTTTACCAGGCCATCCTTACCGAGATTATGCAGCAGCCTCGGCCACCACAGTCAAAGAATGGTTTGTTGGACCTCTCTTTGCCATTTTAACCCAGGGAATTCTCCTCTTCGATAGCAAAATTGTCTTGCAGAAGGCATGATGGCAAAAATTTGCTGAAAAAGTAGGGCGCCAGAGGGAAGGCGGAGGCCACAGGTCATACCACCGTGGGCATGGAAATTGGCCAGTTGGCAAAAAAAATTGGGGTGGAAAAAGAAATGAATGGATAGAAGGTTAGCTTGCCAACCCCTGCAGTTATCACCTTTCCTTGAAAAATTGCAGAGATGATCTACATGAACTAAACGCTTCGCGTGGTCAGTAGGCCGGCCGACTCTAAGCTTTTAATCCTGCCTTTACTGTAATCCTTGCTGTTGCAAAATCCCACCATTTTTCTCGTATCCCCAGATAGTTGCGTGTAGGTTTTCTCCATAAATCTAACCAGGAGGAAACTATGGGAAAGCTACACGATCAGATGAGTGAGGATTTGGTCCTCAAGGCTTACAGCCCTCACACGCAGAGGGCCTACCTGCGCTGCGCCCGCCATTTTGCCAAGCATTATATGAGGTCCCCGGAGGAGATGGGGGCGCAGGAAGTACGCGATTTCCTGCTCCATCTGGTCCGGGACCGTAAAGCCTCCCCGGCCACGCTGGACATGTACGTCAACGCCCTCAAGTTCCTCTACAACATCACCCTCAAACGCCCCGATGCGGTAGAGGGGATTTCCCATCCCAAACGGCCAAAGACCCTGCCGGTCATTCTCAGCCCGGAAGAAGTTCTCCGGATCTTTGCGGCCATCCGTTCGGTGAAGCACAAAGCCATCATTGCCACGGCTTATGCGGCCGGTCTCAGGATTTCCGAAGTCTGCGGACTGCGCCTCGCCGATATTGACAGCCAGCGGAAACGCATCCATGTCCGCTCGGGGAAGGGCAAGAAGGATCGCTATGTCATGTTGGGAGAGAGCCTTCTGGACCTGTTGCGCCAGTACTACCAGAAAGCACGGCCACAAGGAGAGTATCTGTTCCCGGGATATAAACCCCAGCGCCCCATCTGCACCACGGCAGTGAGCCAGGTGTTACGGAAGGTCGTCCGGCAGACAGCTTTGACCAAGAAGGTCTCCATGCACACTTTGCGGCACTGCTTTGCCACCCACCTGCTGGAGGCCGGCACCGACATCCGCATCCTGCAGGTCCTTCTGGGTCACAGCTCCATCCGCACCACCCTGCGTTACACCCACATCACCGACCGGCTGGTCCAGAAACTGGTGAGCCCCCTGGATATAATCCAGCCCGCCTCGTGAAGAGGTGGCGGCATGTCCAGACCAGCCCTGGAGGTGGCCCAGATCTTTTGCCACCATGGCCCGGACTATCGAAAAAACCATCGTCTCAGCCCGGTGCAGCATAAGGCCATGCGGGATATCGAACGCTGCCGCACCGCCCGGTTGGGCGGGCACGTGGATTCGTGTAGCCAGGGCTGCGGCTACCTGGCCATCTCCTATAACTCCTGCCGCAACCGCCATTGTCCCAAGTGCCAGAGCCTCAAGCAGGCCAGGTGGCTGACCGATCGCCTGGAACGGCTCCTGCCCACCCAGTACTTCCACCTGGTGGTCACCCTGCCCCATGAACTCCAGGTGCTGGCCCGGTACAACCCGGATCTCATCTATAATCTGCTTTTTGAGGCCGCGTCCCGAGCTTTGCTGCAATTGGCCCGGGACTATGAGCGCCTGCGGGCCCAGATCGGCTTTACCGCGGTCCTGCACACCTGGGACCAGGACCTCAATTTTCATCCCCATCTGCACCTGGTGGTGACCGGCGGCGGGCTCAGTCTGGACGGCGACAGATGGATCGCGGCCCGAAACAGCTTTCTGCTCCCTGTTAAGGCGCTCTCCAAGGTCATCCGGGGCAAGTTTCTGGAGGCCCTGGAGAAGGCCTGGCATGAGGGGAAACTGCAGGGCTGGGCCCCCCCAGCGCAGTTCCCGAGCTTCCTTCGGAAACTCCGACGGAAAAAGTGGGTCGTCTATGCCAAAGAGGCTTTCGGCGGCTCCCGGAAGGCCTTTCATTACCTTAGCCGCTACACCCACCGGGTGGCCATCTCCAACCAGCGGCTGGTGAGCCTGGCGGCGGGGAAGGTCACCTTCCAGGCCCGAGACAATCACCGGCCCGGGCAAAAAAGGCTGGTGGCCCTCACCGCCCCGGAGTTCATCCGCCGCTTTCTCTGGCACGTTCTCCCGCCCCGCTTCGTCAAAATCCGCCACTACGGCCTCATGGCCCCCCGCCATGCCAAAACCAAACTGGAGAAGGCCCGGGCCCTCCTCAGCCTTCAAGCCCCGGAAGCTCTCGCTGAACCCCAAAACCGGGAGCACGATGCCCCGGGCGACACCAACACCTGGCAGGACCTGCTACGGGCGCTCACCGGTGTGGATCTTACCAGGTGTCCGAACTGCGGCCAGGGCAGGATTATCCGCACCAGGCTGACCGGCCATGAAACCGCCCTCGTACCACCCGTATGGGATTCCTCATGAGCTCCGGCAGCCGCGGTTCGATCTTTAATCCCCATGCCCCTTCGTGCCTGGCTGAGCACAGAAAGGACCAGCTCGCCCCAAATCCCCACCATACTCCTTCCCGCGCCGACCCATGGTCTGCAGAGCTTATCTCCCCGGCTCAAAATAGCCCTCGACCCACGCCTCCTCCAGGCCTCAGCAGCCAAGACCTCCCCCACAGACCCAAAGTCCGTTTATTGAATCCCCATAGCCCAAAATCGCCCTGATTCCTCTCAAAACCCCAGGCTTAGTTCATGATGACGATTATGAGAATGTGCTGCGCAATTCTCACAATCGCCTATTACATAGCGGCAATGTGAAATAAATGGAGATGATTAAAGGTTATCTCACCTACCATTTTGGAGTGAAACGAAGAAGCGTATTATTGGGTATATTTTAAAGTCTTACAGAAATCGCTTTCCAAGAACATTACTGCCTTCGTTATTGTATCCTTTGTAAATGAACAAGATATTATGATATAAATGCATGGAGATAATATGTTTATCGAAGTAAGTTGGGACATATTCGTCTAATGTATATTCTTCGTAGTTCAATCCGTCAACTAAGGACTTAAAAAAATTCATACTTGTGTGCGATGCCATCAGATCACTCGATCCTCCCCAGCTTTGGCCTGAAAGGTTATCCCAATATGATGTCTGCAAGTCTTCTATGACATATATACCCTTATGACTTAGAAGAGGAAACAGTATTTTGAATGATATAATTACATGATCATTGTAATGACTTCCATCATCAATTATGATGTCAATAGTTTTCATTTTCGCTGCTACTGTTGTTAGAAATTCGACATCTACCTGGCTGCCTCTAAATGTCTTGATACGAGGTTCATCATGATATTTTTTATCATAAATATCTATACCGAATATATGACTCTTGGGAAAATATGCCTTCCACATTCTTAGGGATTCCCCTCCGGCTTTTGTATTTTCATATCCACCTATTCCTATTTCTAAGATATTGAGTTTTTCTCGTCGTACTGATTTAAAGTGGTGTTGATAGTGTTTAGTGTAATAATGTTGACCTTCCTTGTCAGTCCCGAAATATACCGCTAACTTAGAAAGATTCTTTCTATAATAATAGCTATATATAAATTTATGTACCTTCTTTAATGCCATCTTTTGTGAATCATTGAGATTTTTTTTTACCTGTGCCTTAACAATTGATAGTACATTCATGTGGCATTCCCTCTTCCTTTTTTAATTCTTCCATTTTCTCTATAGACATATTATCACAGGCTTTGCCTCAGAAGATTTTTTTTATAAACAATTAGGATAGCTTCATTATCCGCAACTTGGCCCATGTTATGATAAGTATTTATCCATCAGCATCTTCTCAGGAGCCCCCCATGACCCAGCATCCCCATCCGCCTCACGGCGCCGGCAAGAGCAGTTTCGACCTCATTGACCCGGAGAAGTTGTTTCCGGCCCTGCATCTGATAGCCGGGGAAACCTTGGTGGACCTGGGCTGCGGCGAGGGCCGCTACACCCTGCCCCTGGCTGTCCGGGTGGGGCCGACGGGCATGGTTTACGGGGCGGATTTATGGCGGGAGGGTCTGGAGTTATTGCAGGACAAGGCCCGCCGGGAGGGTCTCACCAATGTCCGGACCCTGTTGGCCGATGTGAGCCAACCCCTACCCCTACCCGCCGCCGGCGTTGACCTCCTGTTTATGGCCACGGTGCTCCATGATTTGGCGGAGGCGGGCCAGGATCAGGGGGCGTTGGTGGAAATGGACCGCTTGGTGAAGACCGGTGGCCGTTTGGCCGTGATTGAATTCAAAAAAAATGCCCGGCCCCCCAGGCCCTCCCCTGGCCATTCGCCTCTCCCCGGAAGAAGTGGCGGCCCTGCTGCTGCCCTACGGCTTCACCCCTGGGGAGATCACCGAATTGGGCCCCCATATCTACCTGGCCATGTTCAGCAAAGTTGCGGCCGGAAGGCCCTAAAACAGTTACGAAAAGTTCAAGGTTCAAAGTTAAAAGTTAAGCTGCAGGGCGGGAAAGCGCCGCGCCTCCCGCCTTCAGGGATGGCGGGCGGGGACGCCCGCCCCACGACTTCTCATGGTTTAAAGGTGAGCCGAAGGCTCATGGGCGACTGCTCAACAGATTCAGTAGGACATACGGAACCGTGTCTCCTGGATAAACCAAGAAGACAAATCCCCCCTGCCCCCCTTTAAAAAAGGGGGGGTTCAAATAGCCAGCAAGCCCAAGTCCCCCTTTCCTAAAGGGGGATTTAGGGGGATTTGATAGGTATAACAAATAATTATAACTTTACTTTTATGATCGCAACATAGTATGAGTGGATGCTCGAGGCAGGCACGGAGGCCCGCCACGACCTTTTGGTCATTTACGGGTGGGCCCAAGGCCCAGGCGCGACTGCTACAAAAAGTTGCGAGTTTTTTCGGGTTTTAACGTTTTCTGAAATAAGGTCCCTTCCCTGAGTCCGCGGAAATGGTATAAAATCAATTTATTATGCACCTGCCGGCTGCCGATAATTTTCGGACGCGTCTCATCGCCGTCAGCCTTTCCCTGACGGTGGGCGCCGGGCTCATGGGCCTTAAATTTTACGCGGCCCACATCACCGGCTCCAGGGCCATCCTCTCCGACGCCCTGGAGTCCATCATCAACGTGGTGGCCAGCACCTTTGCCTTAATCAGCATTCTCTGGGCGGCCCGCCACCCGGATGAAAGCCACCCCTACGGCCACGGCAAGATTGAATATTTCGCGGCCGGGTTCGAGGGAGCCCTCATCATCCTGGCGGCTGCGGGCATCGTCTACAAAGCCTGGCCTCAGGTTTTCCATCCCGAGCCCCTGCCGAGGCTGGAGTTTGGGCTCCTCCTGGTGCTCCTGGCCGCTTTGGTTAATCTGGTCCTGGGCCAGGGGCTCATCAAGGCCGGCAGGCGCACCCGCTCCCTCACCCTGGTGGCCGACGGCCAGCACGTCCTCACCGACGTGTATACTTCCCTGGGGGTCCTGGGGGGGTTGGCCCTGGTGTGGTTCACCGGCTGGTACTGGCTGGACGGCGCCGTGGCCTGTCTGGTGGCCCTGAACATCCTGTTTATCGGCGGCAAACTGGTGCGCCAGTCCTTCCAGGGGCTCATGGACACCTCCGAGCCGGAACTCCTGGAGGAAATCGCCCAGGTCCTGGCCAAGCACCGCAAAGACACCTGGATTGACGTTCACCGGCTCAGGGCCCGGCGGGCCGGCAGCCGGGTGCTCCTGGACTTCCACTTGATCCTGCCCCGGGACTTCACCTTACATGAGGTGCACCGGGAAGTAAAAGAATTGGAGCAGGTCTTTGACGCTCACTTCGGCGGCCAGGCCGACATCCTCATCCACACGGACCCCTGCGAAGAGCCCGTGTGCCCCATTTGCGGCCATGACCCCTGCGTCTTGCGCCAGGAAGACCCTTTCCTCCAGCGCCTCTGGCAGGGCCGGGTGATCACCACCGAGGCCGAGCAGAAAGAAGACATTCTCACCCCGCCAGAAAGCCCGCAGCCCGGCAAGACAAATCATTAAGGTGCGGCAGAGCACATTTTTTCAATTCCAGCCCTGAGCTGGCAGGCCCGCCAGCCGAAATCGGTAAGGGCCGCCGCCCCTTCCCGGAGATACTCCGCGTCGTAGGGGTCCCGCAGCAGCGCCACCGCCAGCTTGGGAGCGGCAGCCTGGACTGCGTCCAACAGCCGTTTATTGGAGGGATAGAGATGAGCGTCATAGCAGAAAAGGACGGTCACGTCGGCGGTTTTGGCCAAGGTTACCGCCTGCTCGATTTCCTGGCCCCCCGGCTCGATGCCCACCACCACCACCTCAGGATGAAGCCCGAATTTCCCAAATTCCTTCTGGATAAACTCCTTTTCCGGCTGGACCTCTCTTTCAATCATGATCTTGGCGTCGAGAGCGGCAAAGCGGGGAAAGATAACGCCGATTTGTTGGGCCCTGTTCCTCAACGGCAGAATTTTCTTCCGGTCCTGGAGAATCCGGACGGACTCCCGGCAGATTTTCTCCGCCAGGACGGCCCCGGCTGGTTCGGCCGCGGGTTCCCCTCCCGCAAATCTCTGGGCCCGCCGGAGTTTCAGCCGCTTGATGCGGGCCGCGCTCTCCTCCAGTTCCCTCAAGGGTAATTGCTTACTTTCATAGGCCGATAGAAGCTGGTGATACACCTCTTTCTGGGCCTGGGGGTCGTGGCACACCAGGAGTAGATCGTGTCCGGCCTGGGCCGCCAAGACCCCCGCCTCGCCGATGGGGCAGGTGGCTTTGATGGCCCCCATTTCCAGATCGTCAGTGGCAATGATGCCCTGAAACTTGAGCTCGCCTCTCAGGTAATCGTGAATAATCTTCCGGGAAAAGGTGGCGATCTTTTTCGGGTCGGGATCAAGCTTGGGGTAATAGGGATGAGAAGACATGATCAGGTCGACCCCGGTCTGGATGGCGGCCTCAAATGGCTGCAGGTGCACCGCTTCCATCTCCTCCCAGGTGGACGGGATCACCGGCAGACCCAGGTGCGCGTCCACGGGGGCATGGCCCTTGCCGGGAAAATGCTTGGCGCAGGCGGACAGCCCCCCCTGCTGCATGGCGGCGATACGGGCCGCGCCCATCTGGGCCACCAGGCGCCAATCCGTGCCGTAGGAACGGATGCCGATGTTGGGGCTGTAAGCCTCGGTCAACACATCCAGCACCGGCCCCAGATTCACGTCAATCCCCAATCTTCTCAGCTCCTTAGCCTCGATCTCGCCTTGCCGGCGGGCATAGTCGATCCGGCCCGCAGCCCCCACCGCCTGGTTGTCCGGGAACACGGTAATGCCGTCCCGGAACATGATGACCCGACCCCCTTCATGGTCCGCAGTCACCAGCAGCCTACGCCCCAGGGCCTCCTCCAGGTCGGTGATCAAGGTTTTCAGCTGTCGGGGGGACTCGAAGTTGATGCGGTAGAGAATCAGCCCGCCGGCGTGCAGCTCCTGAAAATGACGGACAATCTCCGGGGTGATTTTCGTGCCGGGGATGCCGATGACCAGCCGTTCGCCCACCAATTCTGCTAAATTCATGGCCATATCGTCCTGGCAGGGAATTTTCTGATACAATAGCCTGGTTTTTTATGGAAATCCAAAACCTTTTGTCGAGCACCAGTCTTACCTGGCCGGATTACGCCGTACTGGCGGCGTCCCTGGTTTTGCTGATTGTGGTGGGTTTGTACTGCGGCCGGGAAGAAAAATCAACCAGCGACTTTTTCCTAGGCGGCCGAAAAATCCCCTGGTGGGCAGCCTGCCTGTCTTTTATAGCCACCGAAGTCAGCGCCGTCACCATCATCGCGGTTCCCGCCATCGCGTATATGGAAAACTGGGAATACGCCCAGTTTTTCACCGGTTCGTTTCTGGCCCGGGTGGCCATCGCCTTTTTGTTTATCCCGGCCTTCTACCAGTACAACTGCACCTCCATTTACGAATTCTTACGATATAGGTTCGGCCCGGAAACCCAAATCGCCGGCTCCCTCCTGTTTTTCATTACGCGCCTGTTGGCCTCCGGAGTGCGGCTCATGGCCGCCTGCCTGGCGGTGAGCGTCCTCATCGGCTGGCCCATACTGCCCACCATCCTCCTGTTTTCGGTCATCTGCATCGGTTACATCGCCTGGGGAGGGATTAAGGCGGTAGTGTGGACCAACGTGGTGCAGACTCTGACCTTCACCCTGGCGGGGGTGGTGGCCATTGGTTTTCTCCTCTCCCGCATTGACGGAGGGGCCTCTGCGGTGCTGGCCCTGGCCGGGGAGGCCGGCAAACTCCGAATCTTCAATTGGGGGCCGTCCCTGGCCGAGGCCGGCGCCTCCGCCTATCTCAAGAGCCTCTTGTCTGACCCCAATATCTTTATTCTGGCCACCTTAAACGGCTTTTTCGGCTCCATGGCCGCGTTCGGCACGGATCAGGAGCTTATGCAGCGGCTGCTCACCGTGGAAACCAGGCAAGAAAGCCAGAAAACCATGCTGGTAACGCCGGTGGGCAGTTTTCTGGTCTTGATGATCTTTCTGTCCATCGGCGCCTGCCTGTTTGCCTTTTATGCCCAGCACCCGGAACTGCCCCTGCCGGACAAGCTGGACAAAATTTTTCCCCATTTCATCGAGCAAACCATGCCCCCCCTGATGCGGGGGCTCATGTTGGCGGCCATTGTCATGGCCAGCATCGACTCCCCTTTGGGGTCCCTGTCTTCTTCCTTTGTGACGGACATTTACCGGCCGGTGATTTTCCCGTCGGGCACAGAACGCCATTACCTGTTCATTTCCCGGGCCAGCGTGGTGGTGTTCGGCCTTGTCCTGGCCTTCATCGCTTACTTTTTCAGCCATTTTGAAAAGATCCTCTGGCTGGCCTTTAAAATCACCGGGGTCACCTACGGGTCCCTGCTGGGGGTTTTTCTTTTGGGGCTGTTGACCACCCGGCGCTGCAACCGGGTGAACGTGGCCGCCATGACCCTGGCCGCGCTGGGCATGCTGGTTTTGCTTATGCTTTCCGAAAAGGGCATTATCTCCCTGGGCTGGACCTGGCTGATCCTCCTGGGCACTCTGATAACCTTTGCGATTGGGTGGCTTTTTGGGGAAAAGGCAGGAAATGCAGGGCAGGCGTGGCCCGCCGACTAAGTGGCGGGCAATGCCCACCCTACATTAATTATACCGGTTGGCAGTCAAACGGTGGCACAGGCTTTCCAGCCTGTGCAGGTGAAGGTGAAGCCTGCGGCTAAAAAAAATTGCTCTTAGAACGCAACTCGCTATTACTCGCCGATGATTTTCACCAGAACTCTTTTGCGGCGGCCGCCGTCGAACTCCCCATAAAAAATCCTCTCCCAGGTGCCGAAGTCCAGTCTGCCGCCCGTGACGGCCACCACCACTTCCCGGCCCATGATCTGCCGTTTCATGTGGGCGTCGGCGTTGTCCTCCCCCACGTTGTGGCGGTACTGGGATACCGGCGCATGGGGGGCCAGCTTCTCCAGCCAAATTTCATAGTCGTGGTGCAGACCGGATTCATCATCATTGATAAAGACGCTCGCGGTAATGTGCATGGCGTTGCACAACACCAAGCCCTCTTTAATGCCGCTTTCCCGGAGGCACTCTTCGATCTGCGGCGTGATGTTGATGAAGGCCCGGCGTCCAGGGACATGAAACCAGAGTTCTTTGCGATAACTTTTCATGGCTGCCTTTCTTCCAGATAATTGAGTAAGTGCAAGGTGCGCTATGGTTATATTGATTGCCAAAAGTTTTTTCCATCCCCCCTCACCCTGACCCTCTCCCCCGGATTGGGTGGAGAGGGAATAAAAGGAAAGAACTTTGGGCCGACGCTATATGGTGCGCAACCTGGCATCCAGCCCTTCTCTCAGGTTGACAGGTCCTCGGGAACATGCAAGGATTTTTTTATTCGCCTTGCTCAGGCCCGGGGACGCTCCCCAGGATTGCCTTTTTTCCCCAAAAGGCGCTATAATAATAAGTATTGCAGGCTGTTGCCCGACACAGTAGTCATTCCTCGGCCTGATTCGCCACCCTCCAGCCAAGCAGGACAGACCTATGAAAGAATCACAGGATTGCTTTGAGGACATGGGCGGACCGGTCTCGCCGGAGAAACTTAGCCCCGCCGAGGCGGCCCAGCTCATGCGCGAACTCCAGAGGGAACAGCGCCAGCGCCGGCAGGCCGAAGAGGCTCTGCGCACCCAGACCCTGGTGCTGGAGAGCATGGCGGAAGGGGTTATGGTCACGGATCAGCGGGGGATTATCACCTTCACCAACCCGGCCTTTGACGCCATGTTCGGCTATGCGCGGGGGGAGTTGGCGGGCCGCCCCAGCGGCGCCCTCAACGCCTATCCCCCTGGGGAGAACCTCAGAATCGTCAAAGAGATTTTACAGACGGTGGCGGCCACGGGCGTCTGGGTGGGTGAGTTCCATAACCGCACCAAAGACGGGCGCCTGCTTTTCACCAAGGCCCGCATCAGCGCCCTAGAGGTGGGAGGCAGAAAATTCTTTATTTCCGTCCAGGAGGATATCACGGAGCGCAAACGCACCCAGGAGGCCCTGGAAGAAAGCGAGGCCCGCTACCGCAGCCTGGTGGAGTTGTCCCCGGACGCCATCCTGGTGCATGCCCGGGGGCGCTATGTCTTTGCCAATGCCGCCGCTCTCGAGCTCTTCGGCGCCGCCCATCCCCAGGAGCTCCTGGGCAAGCGCGTCCTGGACCTGGTGCACCCCGACTCCAAGGAGACCGTCAGACGGCGGGTCCAGGCCGGGGAACGCCTGGACCTCAGGGAAGTGAAAATTCTGCGGCTGGACGGAAAAACGGTGGAGGTGGAGGTCGCGGCCACCCCCATAACGTATAGCGGTCAGCCTGCGCTCCAGGTGGTGCTGCGGGACATCACCAGGCGCAAGCAGGCGGCCAAGGCCTTGCGGGAATCGGAGGAGCGCTACCGCAGCCTCTTTGAAAACAACCACGCGGTCATGTACCTCATCGACCCCGAAACCGGGATCATCATGGGGGTTAATCCCGCCGCCTGCGCCTACTACGGCTACGACAGAAAAGAGCTGGTGGGCCGCAGGATCACCGACATCAACACCATGCCCTTCGAGCAGGTATTCCTGGCGATGCAGGAGGCCAAGGCCGGAAAACGGCAACGCTTTGAGTTCAAGCACCGCCTCGCTGCCGGCGTCATCCGGGACGTGGAGTTGTACAGCGGCCCCCTCCGGATTTCGGGCCGGGAGTTGTTATATTCCATCGTGCATGACATTACGGCCCGCAAGGAGGCCGAAGAAGCCCTGCGCCAGAGCGAGGAACACTATCGTTCCCTGTTTAACAACATGCTGAATGGCTTTTCTTATTGCCAGATGCACTTTGAGGATAAGCGGCCTGTGGATTTCACTTACCTGAGCGTTAACCACGCCTTCGAAACCTTGACTGGTTTGAAGGATGTGGTCGGGAAAAAGGTATCTGAAGTTATCCCGGGAATCCAAAAATCTGATCCGAAGCTCTTCGAAATTTATGGCAGGGTGGCTTTAACAGGCGCTCCCGAGCGCTTTGAAATCTTCCTTGAAGCCTTGGCAGAGTGGTTTTCCGTCTCAGTGTATAGCCCTCGCCTAGAGTACTTCGTGGCCATCTTTGAGGTAATCACCGAGCGCAGGCGAACCGAAGAGGCCCTGCGCCGGGCCTACGACGATTTGGAGGAGCGGGTGGCGGAGCGCACCGCGGCGCTGCGCCTGGCCAACGAGCAGCTCCTTTGGGAGATCGAGGAACGCCAGCAGGCGGAGGACAGGCTCCGGGAAAGCGAGGCCCGCTTCGCGGCCTTCATGGAGCACCTGCCGGGCCTGGCCGCGATGCGGGACGTGGAGGGACGTTACCTGTTCGTCAACCCTGCCTGGGAAAAGAAGCTAGGCCTTGAACAGGGGGCCTGGAGGGGGAAGACTTTGGCAGAAGTCTGGTCCCCAAAGCAGGCGGCAGCCCTGGAAAAGCTGGACTACCAGGTCATTTCCTCCGGGGAGCCCATGGAGCAGATGGAGACGGTGAAACTGGCGGACGGCCCCCATTACTTCCTGGCCAGCCGGTTTCCCATCAGGGATAAATACGGTCTCCCCTACATGGTGGGCACCGTTGCCATTGACGTCACCGCGCGCCAGGAGGCCGAGGCCGCCCTGGCGGAGCACGCCGCGCTGTTGCAAGACCTGTATAACAACGCGCCCTGCGGCTACCACTCCCTGGACCGGGATGGCGCCATCGTCCAGATCAACGACACCGAACTGGCCTGGCTGGGGTATAGCCGGGAGGAAGTGGTGGGACGACTGAAGTTGACTGACCTCCTGACCCCCGATAGCGTTAAGAGTTTTCTGGAGAACTTCCCCGGGTTCAAAGCGAGGGGCTGGGTCAAGGACCTGGAATACGAAATGATCCGTAAGGACGGCGCCATCCTCCCCGTGCTCTTGAGCGCCACGGCCGTTACGGATAAGGCCGGCAACTATGTGATGAGCCGGTCAACCATGTTTGACATCACCGAGCGCAAAAAGGCCGAAGAATTCATTCGGGAGCAAGGCCGGCAGTTGGAGGCCTTCTTCGCCCACAGCCTGACCCCGGTTGTCTTCCTGGACCCGGACTTCAACTTTCTCAAGGTGAATGAAGCCTATGCCCGGGCCTGCCGGATGAAGCCCGAGGACTTCATCGAACGCAACCACTTTGAGTTATTTCCCCATCCGGAAAATCAGGCTATTTTTACCGAGGTGGTTCGCAGTAAAATCCCTTACCAGGTCCAGGCCAAACCCTTCGTATTTCCCCATCACCCCGAGTGGGGCGTAACCTACTGGGACTGGAGCCTGACGCCCATCCTGGACCAGGCCGGCGAAGTGGACTTCCTGGTCTTTTCCCTGAGGGATGTGACCCGGCGGGTCCTCTCCGAGCAGGCCCGGGGGCGGCTCATCGAGATCCTGGAAGCCACCCCGGATTTTGTGGGCATCGCCGACTATTCCGGCCAACTCCAGTACCTCAACCAGGCCGGCCGGGCCTTGGTGGGCGTGGGAGAAGACGAGGATATCACCCGTCTCAGGGTCTTGCAGCTCCACCCTGAATGGGCCGGCAAAAGGATTCTGGAAAAGGGGACCCCCACGGCCACCCGGGAAGGGGTGTGGCAGGCGGAGATCGCCCTTTTGCACCGGGACGGCCGGGAAATTCCCGTGTCCCAGGTTATCCTGGCCCACAAAGAATCCACGGGCCGGGTGGGGTTTTTCTCCACCATCGCCAGAGACATCAGCAACATCAAGGAAGCCCAGGAGAGCATCCTGCGGCAAACCGCCATCCTGAACGGCATCAACCGGATTTTCCGGGAAGCCCTTGCCAGTGAAAGTAAAGAAGAGTTGGGCCGCACCTGCCTGTCCGTCGCCCGATTGCTGACGGACAGCCAGTTTGGTTTTATTCACGAGGTAAACCAGCGAGACCGCTTCGATGCCCTGGCCTTCAAGGACCCCGGCCAGGAACTAAGCAGCCGGTCGCCGGAGGCGGCGCCTCCGTTGAAAAATCTCAAGCCCGTGGGCCTGCTGGCCCAAACCATGGCAGAGGGCAAAGTTCTCATCGCCAATGACCCGGCCGCCCATCCGGAGGGGACCGGCGTCCCTGAGGCCTATCCTGCCCTTACTTCGTATCTGGGCATGCCCCTGTCCTCCGGGGGCATAACCCTGGGGCTTCTGGGCCTGGGGAACAAAACCGGGGGCTACACCCAAAGGGACCGGGAAGCCGTGGAAAGCCTGGCCCCGGTTATCGTGGAGGCCTTGATGCACCGCCGGGCCGAAGAAGCCTTGCGCATGTCCGAAAGAAGGCTGCGGCGCCTGGCCGACCAACTGCTCACCGCCCAGGAGAACGAAAGGAAGCGCCTGGCCGCGGAACTTCACGACGAGTTGGGTCACGCCCTGTTGGCCCTGAAACTGTCCCTGAGCTCCATCGAGAAGAAGCTGCCCCCGGAGCAGGACAACATCAAAAATGAAATCCGGAGCCAACAGGACTATATCAACGAGGTAATCCAGGATGTCCGCCGTCTCTACCATGACTTGAGCCCCGGAGATGTGGAGGACCTCGGCTTGACCAAGGCCCTGCGCACCTTAATCGGAGATTTTGCCAGCCACCAGCCCGACATCACCTGGCACGTCAATCTGGCGGACCTGGAGGGACTGTTTTCCCTGCCGGTGCAAACCACGGTGTACCGCATCGTGCAAGAAGCCTTGACGAATATCGGCAAACACGCTAATCCTGTCACGGTGGCCATCAACGCCGCCAGAGAAGGCCATCATGTGCATTTTACTATTGAAGACGACGGGGCCGGTTTTGATGTGGCCCAGGTTTTAGGGGCCCGGGCCTCCCGACGCGGGGTGGGCCTGGTGGCCATGGAGGAGCGGGTCCTCATGGTGGGAGGCGCTTTCCAGGTCCACAGCCATGAACACCAGGGCACCCGGCTGGACTTCACCATTCCCACCCTTCCGGAAGGAGAAAGCGCATGACCCCATACCCTATCGTGCTGGCTGATGATCACGTCTTGTTCCGGCAAGGGGTCAGAAAAATCATTGAAGAGGTTGAGGGCCTGCAGGTGGTGGGGGAGGCCAAAGACGGCCTGGAACTCCTGGAGCTGTTAAAAAAGAACAGCCCCGCCCTGATCATTCTTGACATTTCCATGCCCAATCTGCGGGGGCTGGAAGCCGCGCGGGAAATCAAAAAACTGTATCCCCAGGTCAAGATTCTCCTCCTCACCATGCACAAGAAAAGAGAATTTCTCCAGGAAGGCGTGGAGGCCGACGTGGACGGCTTTCTGGTCAAAGAAGATGCGGATGTGGAGCTGCTCCAGGCGGTGGAGGCCATCAGGAAGGGACAAAAGTTTTTCTCCCCCCTCCTGTCGGAAAAACTGGCGGACCTGGTCCGGCGGCCGGGAAGAACCGACCCTCTTACCAGGCGGGAGAAGGAAATCATCAAGCTGTTGGCCGAGGGGAAAAACAGCAAAGAAATCGCCGAGCTTTTGTATATCAGCGTTTTTACCGTGCGCCGGCACCGGGACAATATCATGAGGAAGTTAGACATGAAGGGGCTGGCGGACCTGGTGCGTTACGCCCTGGAACAGGGATATGTTGCCAACACCTGATGATTAATGGGATAAGATAGGGAATCTCAACATTACGACCAACTGATTCCTGGTTCCCAATCTCCCGCTTGGGAACGACAAATGAAGCAAGATAACGCTTTTTCTCTGCCGCAAACCTTGTTGGTTCTTGTCACCGCCAAGCGAACCCTGCCTACCGAAACGTTTTGAACCTGTTCTTTTTCAAATAGTCAGAAATGACCATCTCCAAATGGTCACTCCTGCGGATAGACCCCCCGCCAATTTTTTTGCACAATTGCGTCTAACCAACCCACATTCCTACGGCCCCATGTTTTTTCTTTTCCCTGAGAAGGGAACTGCGAAAGATTCCATGATAATCGCCACATGAAGATACCTCAACAGGATGTGGAGGCATGCCATGATTCCGGGAAAAGTCCTCATAGTCAATGATGGCACACCGCTCCTCAAGACGGTGGGCGGTCTGCTGGCAGACAAGGGGTATCCCCTCAGCCTGACTGATTCCCCTGAAGATGCCCTGGTTTGGTTGACCACCAGGAAAATCAGCCTGGTGGTCATGAAACTGAACGGCCAACCAATCCATCGGCTGGCAGTCCTGCATTTTGTGAAGGAGTTTCGCCCTGGAACCAGGCTAATCATTATGGGCCATCAGGCGCAGTTGCCTGCGGAAATCTTTGAGATAGAGGCCGATGACTACGTGATCCTGCCGTGCCGCATGGCGGAGATTTGGCGGCGTCTGTCCCTCTGCCTGGAGGCCCCGGCCTCAAAACCTAAGGCCACTGGGGAAAACCTTTCCATGCATCCGGTCAACCAGGCGGTTCTCTATAATTTAGGCCTCATGTTCCATGATATGCGGGGATTGCTCACCTCCATCACCGAGGGCATGAAACTCATGGAACGCAGGATTAACGGCAAGATGGGTCAAAAGGCGGAGGCTATTTTTCAGAAAACCTTCCAGAAGACCCTCACTTTGACGGGGTTGACCGAGGAATTCCTGCAAAAGTTTCAAAAACCTTACAAGGCGCAAACTGGTCCGGAAAGGCTTGACCTCAGGAGAGATATCATCGACCCGGTGGTGCAGGAATTTGGGGAAGAATTTCAAAACCGCCGCATTACGTTGGTGGACCGGCTGTCCTCCTTTCCCGACGCGCAACCAAGGATCCAGGGTGACCGGGTCGCCCTGAAAAGCGTGTTTCGCAACCTGTTGCATAATGCCATCACCCATGGGGGCTCGGGCTGCAGCATTTACCTGGAGGTGGATGAAGATCCCGGGCATTTTCGTCTTCACGTACAAAACAGCGGCTCGCCCATTCCCTTGGCCCGCCAGGCGAGATTGTTCTCCGGCGGGAATAAGGACAGGGGCAACGGTCAGGGAGTGGGACTCGCCCTTGGCCGGGCCGTCATGCGCAGCCAGGGGGGAGACATCTGTTACAAGTCGTGCCAACGGGGCTCGAGCTTTATCATGAGCCTGCCCCGGGCATAATCTCGAAGAAACGCCATCGTCTCATGGGGGATGGTTCACTCATGGTTCCCAAGATCAAGGGAAAGTTTGTCAGCCGCTCCAGGGAGGGAGCCGTGTTGCGCTCTAAAAAGCAAGCAGTAATGTCACCAGACCTTCAACCGAAATTGGCGGTGGTGGAGGTCAGAAACGGGGAAAACCAGGAGGAAGCCTGGCGCCGGTATCTGGCTGAAAATCCGAAGAATGCGGGGATACATATCAGAATTTTTCATTACTCAAGACCCAGGACCTTAGTAACGGAAAAGGGTAACCGGGAGATCCTCCCTTTCATTAAAAGGGGGAACAGGCCGTGACGGGGGAAGACCGGCGTCTCTTTGCCGCCTTCCCCCAACTCCGGCGGAGGAAGTCAGACGGGGTCTCTGGCGTCATCCGGGAATCGCCAGAGGCACCCGGCAATTAACACCTGGAGGATTGGCGATGCTGCTGTATGTCAAACATTCGGGGCTCAAACAACTGGAAGAAGTCTTCGCTGCAGAAGGAATCAACTTTCAAAAGGGAACCGGCAGCGAACGGGAGCCGGGAACCGGCAGTTGGCTGATGTTCCAGATCCTGGCCAATTTGCCGGAAGTCCAGGTTCCTGGGGAGTATGTCCAGTCGGAGGAAGATGCCCGGGCTTTTCGCCTGCCTTCGGGCAAATTGGTCATTACCGATCTGGCGGGCAACCTGGAGCAGATCACCATCCCGGCGCCTGGTAGAGCCTAACCCCCGAAAACCATCCCGGCCTCGGGAGGATTCCTCCTCCTTAACCTCCCGAGGCCCCTTAAAAATCGCCCCGTTGCCCTCCCGTATGTCCCCTCTGGATTAACTTCATCTTTTGATTAATTAATGTAAAGAAAATCGAGGCTCAGTCAAATCAAGAGGTTGATGCATAGAGAAACCGCCCAAGGATTCCATAAAATTAAACCTGCAAGTTCTATCAGTATGAGTGGGGATGGATATGCTGCTTCATGTCGATCAATCAGGCTTAAAAGAGATGGAAGAGGTACTTATCGCGGAAGGAATAACCTACGAAAGGGTAACCAGGGGCGAAGTGGAACCGGGGACCGGCAGCTGGCCCATGTTCCAGATTCTGGCCAATTTGCCGGAAGTCCAGGTCCCTAAGGAGTATGTTCAGTCGGAGGGGGATGCCCGGGCTTTCCGTCTGCCTTCGGGCAAATTGGTCATTACCGATCTGGCGGGCAACCTGGAGCAGATCACCATCCCGGCGTCCAAGGCTTAATCACTCTAAGTAACCCTCGCACCCGGTCCCCGGGAGGGAGGGGGCCTGCTAAGCCCTCCCGGGGGTCCGGATTATTTACCCGAGAACCGCACCCCTTATTCCTGCCCTCTTGATTCAAGGTCCAGATGTGATTATTTTATAATGTTATAAAGAATTTTGGCCTTATTGAGAGGGTTACATGATACCCGCGGAAATATCATTTCCTTTCACCTGCCGGCTCAGCTTAAGCCCCCTCATCGCGTTTTGGGAACGGTTATTGGCCGAACGCGGCTGCGGTTTGAACGCCCTGGCGCCGACCGTTCTTAAAAAGCTGGAGAGCGCCCCGGAGCTCAGGGAACCCATTCATGACCTCGCCATCCTGGAAAAGCACCGGGGGCTGGTTGATCTCCTCATGACCATCGTTTTCCCCCCGCTTTTTGGGAAAGCGATTGCGCCGCGGCCTTCGTCCCCTACCAATTCACCGTGGTTTATGCCACGCCGGCCTTCAAGACCCTGTTCGGCCTGGAGCGTCAGGAGTTTACCCCCCGGTTGAACGTCAGTCCTCAAGAATGGGAATGGGGCAAGACCCTTAAAGCGAATCTCTTCATTCTGCAAAAGATTTACGGCCTGGACCTTTCCTGGGACTATCCCCTCATTGCCCGGACCACCTGCCCCAAGACCGGCCTGGATCACTTCTTTAACATCAGCTTTGATCCCACGTTCGTGGAAATTAAGCCTCTAAAAGAACCCGGGCCCCTTACCGAAGAGGATCGGGGTAGGCTGCTGGCCAATGTCACCGACCTGTCGGTGTGGCGGGAACTGATCCCTCCGGAGAACTTTGAAATTCGAGGGCTGGGCGTCTTCCGGGCCACGGATGTCACCGCGCATAAAATGCTGTCAGCCCTGCAGGCGGACCTGTTCGAGGAGGAAGCCGTCTTTCAGCGGGAGGGTTTTGCCAGCCTGCAGGAAAAATTGCAGATCTACCTCCAGGAAACGGATATTGACCTGGGTCTGGCCGCCATCAGGAACGAGCAAATCTTTCTCCTGCCTTTCGCTCAGAAGGAGAGCGCCAAAAGTTGTGTATTAGAGCACACTGCGGCCTACCAGACCAGTGAGTTCAAAGGCTCCATCTTCTCCCGGGCGATGGACCGGGGCGAGCCTGTGGTCATCGAGGATCTGCACAGTTGCCCGGAGTGCACCATCCTGGAAGACGGCCTGCGGCAAAAAGGCTACCGCAGCGTCTATGTTGCTCCCCTCCATTACCAGGAACAGCTTCTGGGGGTCCTGACCCTTAAGTCAGTCCGGCCCGGCGCGCTCAACGCCCTGAACACTGCGCAACTGCAGCCGGTGCTGCCCCTGTTCGCGGTGGCCCTGCACCGCAGCCTGGAGCAGTTGAATCAAAGGATTCAGACAGTCATCAAGGAAGAATGCACCGCCATCCACCCCGCGGTGGAGTGGCGTTTTCAGAAAGCCGCGCTGAACTATATTCAGCACCGGGAGGCCGCAGGGGCAGGATTTGAACCCATCGTCTTCGAGCAGGTGTACCCTCTGTTTGGGGTTTCTGACATCAGGATGTCCAGCGACCACCGCAACGCCGCCATCCAGGCCGATCTCATCGAACATTTCCGGCTGGTCCAGGAGATCATCGAGTTAGCCCATGAGCACCGGCCCCTGCCCATCCTGGACGCCTTCGGCCACCGCCTCAACAGCCATATCAGCGGCATGGAAAAGGGCCTGCGGGCCGGGGACGAAACCACCAAACTCGTTTTCATCCACCAGGTCATCGAACCCATCTTCGACCAGTTGGAGACTTTTGACCCCAAGGTGCAGGAGAGGATTGCGGCCTACCGGGCGGCCCTGGACCCCCAGGCCCGCACCATTTACCGGGGCCGCCGCCGTTTCGAGGAAGGCCTCAGGCTCATCAATGAGGCCATCGCCACCTTCCTGGACCAGGAGGAGGACAAGGCCCAGGGCTATTTCCCCCACTATTTCGAAAAGCGCAAGACCGACGGGGTGGAGCACACCATTTACATCGGCGCCAGCCTGGTGGAAAACGGCGACTTCTGCCAAATGTATCTCCGGAACCTGCGCCTATGGCAGCTCATGGTCATGTGCGAGGTGGTGCGGCTCACCCAGACCCTGAAGGACAAGCTGCCCCTCCCCCTGGAGACCACCCACCTCATTTTGGTCCAGGACTCGCCGCTGTCCATCCGCTTCAGCCCGGATGAGCGCCACTTCGAAGTGGAGGGGGCCTACGACATCCGCCACGAAATCATCAAGAAGCGCATTGACAAGGCCATGATCAAGGGCACGGCCGAACGCCTCACCCAGCCGGGCAAGATCGCCATCGTCTACTCCCATCGAAAAGAGGCCGCAGAATACCTGGAATACATCGATTACCTGCAGGCTACCGGCTACCTGCGGGGGAAGACGGAAGAGGTGGATCTCCAGGACCTGCAGGGAGCCCAGGGCTTGAGCGCCCTTCGGGTGACGGTGGCCGAGCCGGCCTCCCGCCAGGAGGACAAGAGCCTGCCGGAAATCGCCGCCGCCGCGGTCAAGTCCCTGCCCAAGAGAACCCAGGCCGCCGTCCGTAAGAAATCTTCTCCCCAAAAGCCCCTGGAGCTGAAAGACCACCCCCCGCAGCGGCGCAAGACCCACAAAGCCTCCTGATTTTCCCCTTCACTCTCTCTTTTGGGTTATAATCAACAGAGATTTAAATATATACTCTTCCCCAAGCTCATGCTTGGGGACGCATATTGAAGTTATGGGAAAAATGAAGCACGGAATTTGCTTCTCTTGTTGCGAGTATAAAGTATTGACTGAGGAACATGTAATTCCCCAAGCTCTTGGTGGTAAACTATCTGATTATATATATTGTAAAGATTGTAATGATAAGTTTGGGAGGGAGATTGACAGCGAATTAATTAAGAACACCCATTATTTTAGCACGGCTTTAAATATTAAAAGGGATAGAGGGAAAAATATACCGTATGAAGTCACTTTAGATGATGGCACAAAGCTAATTTTTGATGGGAAAAAACTTAGGCGTAAAGATCCAGTAGTTATTAAAAAAATGGATGGGGAGAAGCTTAAGTTTTTTGATATAAGAGCTCGTTCAGAAAATGAATTGAAAAAAATAATTTGTGGAATTAAGAAAAAATATAACATTGACGAAGGAGTAGAAACTAAAATTGAAACATATCCAGGACCAATAGAAACAGAGAGAGAGTTTATCTTTGATAATTCTCTGATACGAAGAGCTGTAGCAAAAATTGCTTATAGTTTTATTTGTATTAGACTCCCAAAATCTATTATTCTTTCTGCCCATTTTGATGAAATTCGAGAATTATATACGATTTGGCAACGAGAATGATTTGGTATCAACAAATTATCTGACATACAGATTTCATGACCGACAACACTCGTCCGCTTCATAAAATCCATATTTCATTTAATAAGCGGGATAATTTAATTATTGGATTTTTATCGCTTTTTGGCACATTCAGATATACAGCATTACTTTCCAGAGATTTTCAAAGCTCACTTGATTGGCCAGGAATAGATTATACCTTTGATCCGGTAACCTCTAAAGAAATTCCTACCAAACCCCATTTTTTAGCTCCAGAATTAAGCATAAATGAAGTCTTGTCTCCAAAACAATCCAAAAATTTAGTTCTATCGAAATTAGAAAAAGGTCATAAAATAATTGAAAATTACGGTAACGACCGAAAATTTCTTGATATTACAGCAGAGCCTAAGGAATAAAAATTTATCTTACTTAATCTCTTGTAAATAAATGCCAAACGAACCCCAATTCCTTATTGTCATTTAGTTCGGCCCCCCGCCGCATCGACTATAAGCGCGAGCTCAACCCGGCCCAGTACCAGGCCGTCACCAAGACAGATGGGCCGATGCTGGTCATCGCCGGGGCCGGGAGCGGCAAGACCCGCACTCTGGTTTACCGCCTGGCTTACCTGGTGGATCAGGGGGTGGACCCGGAAAATATCCTGCTCCTCACCTTCACCCGCAAGTCCGCCCGGGAAATGCTCACCCGGGCCGCGGACCTGCTCCAGCGGCCCCTTACCCAGGTCATGGGCGGCACTTTTCACTCGGTCTGCTACCACTGGCTGCGCCGCCACGACCGGCTCATGGGCTTCCCGGACGGCTTTACGGTCATGGACCGGGACGACCAGGGACGCCTGCTGGCCCACGTCAAAGACCAGTTGGGCCTAAAGAGCGTGTCCGGGGCTTTTCCCAGAAAGGAAACCCTGGCCGACATCCTGGGGGCCGCGGTCAACAAAAACCTGGCCCTGGAAACGATCCTGGCCCGGGACTACCCCCAGTTCCTGGAACAGCGGGTCCACCTGCTGCGCCTGGCCGAAGCCTACAACCAGGAAAAGCGCCAACACGGCCTCATGGACTACGACGACCTCCTCCTGGAAGGCCGCCGCCTCCTGGCCGACCACGAGGACGTGCGCACGAGCCTCTCCTCCCGCTACCGCTACATCATGGTGGACGAGTACCAGGACACCAACCACCTCCAGGCCGAACTGGTGCGTCTGCTCGCCTTCACCCACAAAAACGTCATGGCCGTGGGGGACGACTGCCAGTCCATCTATTCGTTCCGGGGGGCCAATTTCCGCAACATCATGGATTTCCCGGCGCTCTTCCCCGGCGCCCGGATTGTGAAACTGGAGGAAAACTACCGCTCCACCCAGCCCATCCTGGACTTGGCCAACACGGTCATCGCCGGGGCCCGGGAAAAATACACCAAGTGCCTGTTCAGCCGCCAGGCCGACGGGCTGCGGCCCCGCCTTTACCGAGCGGCCACAGAAAACGAGCAGTCCCGCCTGGTGGTGGCCCAGGTGGAGCAGCTGAGAGCAGAGGGCGTCCCCCTGAGCCAGATGGCGGTGCTCTTCCGGGCTGCGTTCCATTCCTTTGACCTGGAAATCGAACTGGTGCGCAAAAATCTCCCCTTCATGAAATTCGGCGGTTTCAAGTTCATGGAGAGCGCCCACGTCAAGGACCTGATTTCTTATCTGCGGATAGTGGCCAATCCCCGGGACACCCTGAGCTGGACCAGAATCCTGCAACTTATGCCCGGGGTGGGCAAGCAGACCGCGGTTAAGTTCACCAACGCCATCAAAGAAGGTTTTACCCTGGACAAAGCCGTGGCCGCGCTCAACAAGCAACGGCAATCATCGCTTAAGGAGTTGGCCGACACCATCTCCCAGATCAGCTCCCAGGCCCAGACCCTCATGAGCCGCCTGAACCTGGCCCTGGACCACTACAAGCCCTTGATGGAACAGCGCTTTGACGACCACCCCAAGCGGACCCGGGACCTGGAGCACCTTCTCACCATCACCGCCCGCTACCGGGAAATCCGGAGTTTCCTGAACGACCTGTCCCTGGACCCCCCGGCCAGCATGGCGGACATCACCGCGCCCACCCACGACTTCCTGACCCTGTCCACGGTCCACTCTGCCAAGGGCCTGGAATGGGAGGCAGTTTTCGTCATTTGGGCTGCGGAGGGCCGCTTCCCCGGCTATTTCTCCCTGGAAAACGAAGAGGAGGAAGAGGAGGAGCGCCGCCTCATGTACGTAGCCCTCACCCGGGCCAAACGCCATCTGGCTGTCATTTTCCCCCGGGAGGGCTATAATAGGAACTATGGCTGGGGCCTCAACGCCCCCTCCCGCTTCATTGAAGGCCTCCCCCGCACCATCCTGGAACCCTGGCGGGTGGAGATGGATGAGCAGTGAGCGGTAAGTAGTAAGCAGTAAGCGGTGAGCAAGGGCGGGCGTCTCGCCCGCCGCAGGGTGCGTTTGACGGACCAAGAATGGGGCGGTGAACGAACCCCACTTCTCCAAAATGGTAGCACGGGCACGCTGCCCGTGACCGGACGGGCTGGAAGCCCGTCCTACCGGGCTTATCTGAGGTATTGAGAGAGTAAGAAAGGAAAGCGCCCTTAATAACAAAAGTAACCTCTGTTCTGAAAAGTTCCTTAAGACCATCAACTTTCGGTGGGGCGGCCGTCTCTGGCCGCCACCTCAGCAATGGCGGGCAAGGAGGCCTGCCCCACCGGACTTTTCATTTTTCTGGGGAGAGGCGAAGGTTCATGAACGACTGCGAAAAGCTCTTTTGTCATCCTGAGCGAAGCGAAGGATCTCGTATTTTCAATAGTTATGATTCTTCGGTCGCTTCGCTCCCTCAGAATGACAGTTTTAAGTACTTTTGCAGAGGTCTCGGGGTCAAGGTAAAATACCCTCTGTAAAGGATTACCTTGGTAACCGTGCCCTTCCATCCCAGAGAAGATTTTATGCGCCGGGCGATCACCGAGGCCCTGGTTCATCTCGAACAGATAGACGGCGGTCCTTTCGGCGCTTGCCTGGTCAGGGGAGAAGAAGTTCTGGCCGTTTCCCATAATACGGTCCTCAAGGACAACGATCCCACCTGTCATGCCGAGATCAACGCCATCCGCCTGGCCGCCCGCCGGCTGAACAGCTATGATCTTGCAGGTTGTGATCTTTACACGACCACGGAACCCTGCCCCATGTGTTTTGCCGCAATTCACTGGGCGCGTCTGGACCGGATAATTTATGGCACTGCTGTTAGGGATGTGGCTCAACTTGGGTTCAATGAACTCCTGCTGGAGAACCGGCAGATGAAAACCCTGGGGCGATGCCCGGTCGTCATCTACCCAAACTTTCTCTTAGATGAGTGTCGCCGGTTGTTGAAAAGATGGGAACAAATCCCCGGACGGAAAATTTACTGAAAAGTGTGATCACTAACTATCAGCCCGATAAAAGCAAGACTTGAGGTCCTTGCCGATGCCAGCCTATGAGCCCTGTTATTTAGAGACACACCGCCAAGGACGGTTGCAGAAGAAAATCGACGCGGCCTCAGACATCTTAAACCAATGCACCCTCTGTCCCCACCGTTGCCAGGTGAACCGGCACCACGGCGAGCTTGGGATATGCCGCACCGGGGATCAGCCGGTGGTGTCGTCATACGGCCCCCATTTTGGCGAGGAGGACCCCCTGGTGGGGCGCAACGGCTCAGGCACCATCTTTTTCACCCACTGCAATCTTTTTTGCGTGTTCTGCCAGAACTGGGAGATCAGCCACGGGGGCGAAGGGGAGGAGATTACCGCCCGGGACCTGGCCGGGATTATGATCCACCTGCAGAAAAAGGGCTGCCACAATATCAACTTCGTCACTCCCAGCCACCAGGTTTTTCAGATTTTGGCGGCCCTGCCCCTGGCCATTGACGCGGGCCTGAAGGTCCCCCTGGTGTATAACTCCGGGGGCTATGACGCGGTTGAGACCATCAAACTCCTGGACGGCGTGGTGGACATCTACATGCCCGACTTCAAGTTCTGGGACCCGGCGGTGGCTGAGCGCCTGTGCGCGGCCAAGGACTACCCGGAGCGGGCCCGGGAGGCCTTCAAAGAGATGCACCGCCAGGTGGGGGACCTGGTGATGCACGATAAGGGCGTGGCCCAGAAGGGGCTTCTGGTGCGTCACCTGGTGCTGCCCCACAACCTGGCCGGCACCGCCCAGGTCATGAAATTCCTGGCCGAAGAGCTGTCCCCCAACACCTACGTCAACGTCATGGCCCAGTACCGGCCTTGCGGCCAGGCCTCTGAACACGCCGACCTGAACCGCTTCCCCAGCCGGGAGGAACTGGCCGACGCGGAACAGGCCGCCCGTAACGCCGGCCTCACCCGCCTGGACCGCCGGGAGAAGCTGTTTCGGTGGTTTTGACGGGAGAAGATGTGGGGGGAGGGCCAGGGACCTGAGGTCCCTGCCCTCCCCCCACACCCCCCTCCCAACCCGCAGATGGGGCCGGAAAGGCGGCCCAGAGGCCCGACTTTCCGGCCAAAAGCGCTAAGGGGTTGGGGGATGGGGTTTGGGGAAGGGGGCAGGGGTCCGCGACCCCTGCCCCCTTCCCCAAAAACCATACAGCGAGATATGCATGAGTGGTGATATTTACGTAATCGGCGACATTCACGGCTGCCTGGCGCCTTTGCAGCGCTTGTTGGAGCACCTGGAACCGGATCTCCACCAGGACCGACTGCTCTTTGTGGGGGATTACATCGACCGGGGACCGGACTCCCGGGGCGTGGTGGATTATATCTTGGCCCTCAAGGCCCGCTATCCGGCGGAAAACCTCATCTGCCTCAGGGGCAATCATGAAGTCATGTTTGCGGACTTTCTGCAAGGCAAGGACCGGCAATTTTTTTTATTCAACGGCGGTCTGAACACTATCCAGGATTACTGGGGAAAAAATTGGCACGAACGGCCCGACCTGGCCCTGCCCCTGGATCATGAGCGCTTTTACCGGGAGTTGCTCCCGTATTATGCCACCGAAGACTACGTTTTTGTGCACGGCGGCTTAAAGCCGGGAATTCCCTTGGATGAGCAGGAGGATAAGGACCTCTACTGGATTCGGGGGGAGTTCATCGCCTCCACCGAGGATTTCGGCCGCCGGGTGATCTTCGGCCACACGCCCTTTAAAAAACCTCTTATCCTCCCCAACAAAATCGGCATCGACACCGGGCTGGTGTACGGCAATTTTCTCACCTGCCTGAAGCTCCCCCAGATGGACTTTTATTTTGTGGGCCATGGGGATGAAGGTCTTTGATGACTCAGTCGTTCTCCTCTTCTTGACAGTTCCCCTTCTCTCCGGTAAATTCAGCAAGTTGGGGTAGAAAGGCGTCGATCATGCCAGCCCTGACCTGATACGCATCGATTTTCACGGCCCAGGCCCAGGCCCAGGCCCCAAGGAGTAGTTCGGATGTTGCGCGCCGTCCGTCTCAAGTTCCTGTTTCTGTTTATCTTAACCGTTCTTTCCATTCTGCTGGTTCTGCCCTCCTGGGTGCAGATGCCGTCCTGGTGGGAGACCTACATCAGCCGCGGCCTCAACCTGGGGCTGGACCTCAAGGGCGGCATGCACCTGGTCCTGGAAGTGGACCTGGAGCAGGCCATCAACAACGAACTGGAGCGCACCGCCCGCAGCTTAAACGGCCTTGCCGACCGGCAAAAGATCAGCCTGAAGATGGGGGAAGTGACCGAAGACGCCCTGCCCGTGACCCTCATTAAGGCAGGGGATCAGGAAGCCTTCACCAAACTCATCAAAGATTATTTCCCGAAGTTGGAGATCAAGGGACCCAAGCCGCTGAACGGCGGCCAGGCTTATACCCTCAATCTCAGGCCCAAGGAAATCGAGGCCTTTAAAGACGACACCCTGCGCCGCAGCCTGGAGATCCTCCGGAACCGCATTGACCAGTTCGGCGTCACCGAGCCCACCATCGTGCCCCAGGGCGCTGACCAGATCGTGGTGCAGCTCCCCGGTATTCAGGACCCCACCCGGGCCCGGGCCCTTATCAAACAAACGGCCCAGTTGGAGTTCAAGCTGGTGGATGATGAATCTCCGGTCAACCTGAATGAATTGATTGACACGGCGGACAAGGAAGGCCGCTTGCGGGACCGCTATGACCGGGCCGATCTGAACCAGGCCCTGGCGGGTAAAATCCCCCCGGATACCGAAGTTTATTACGAATTACGCAAGGACCCCGACACCCACCGGGAGACCAAGATCCCGCTCCTCATCAAAAAGAAGGTGCTGCTGACCGGCGACCGGGTGGATAACGCCAACGTCCGCCCCGATGCCGGCGAAATTGCGGTGGTGGCCCATTTCAACACCGAAGGGGCCCAGGAATTCGACCGCATCACCCGGGACAATGTCAAGAAGCGGCTGGCCATCATCCTGGACGGCGTGGTGCGCTCCGCCCCGGTTATCCAGGAACGCATCGGCGGAGGCACCGCCCGCATCACCGGCAATTTCTCTCCGGAGGAAGCCGCGGACCTGGCCACCGTGCTGCGGGTGGGCGCTTTGCCCGCCAGCGTCAAGGTGGTGCAGGATATCACCGTGGGTCCCACCCTGGGGCAGGACTCCATCCGCAAGGGCCTTATTTCCGGGCTTCTCGCCACCCTGCTGGTGGTGGCCTTCATGATTTTTTACTACCGGTTCGCCGGTCTCGTGGCCGACTACGCCTTGATCCTCAACACCATCATGCTCCTGGGCTGTTTGTCGCTTTTCGGCGCCACCCTGACCCTGCCGGGCATCGCCGGCATCATCCTGTCTCTGGGCATGGCGGTGGACAGCAACGTCCTCATCTACGAGCGCATGCGGGAGGAATTCGCGGCCGGCAAGCCTCTGAAAGCCGGCATCGACGGGGGCTATGACAAGGCCCTCTGGACCATCATCGACTCCCACGTCACCACCTTGATCACCGCGTTGGTGCTGTTTATCTTCGGCACTGGCCCCGTCCGGGGCTTTGCCGTCACCTTGAGCCTGGGCGTCACCCTGAATCTTTTTACGGCCCTGTTCGGCACCCGGGTGGTTTTTGACTACGCCATTCTCAAGCGCTGGCTGAAAAACCTCAGTTTCCTGGAACTTTTTCATAAGCCCAACCTGGACTTCATCGGCAAACGCCATTACGCCTTCGCGATTTCCGCCTTGCTCTCCCTCCTGGGTATCATCGCCTTTATCGCCCTGGTGTGGTTCGGCAGGGGCAACCTGGGGGTGGAGTTCTCCGGGGGGGCCATGGTGCAGTTCACCGCAGCCAAGCCCTTCACGGTCAACGCGGTGAGAAGCGCTCTTGACAAGGAAGGCTGGGGCCACGCCGAAATCCAGCCCTTAGAGGGCGGCAAAGGCCTCATGATTAAGCTGAAAAAGACCGACGCCACCGTGTCGCAAATGGCTGATCGGTTGACCAAGGTGCTCAATCAGGCCATACCCGAGAGTCAGTTCGCCTCGGTGGGCACTACCGAAATCGGGGCCTCCGTTAGCAAGGACCTGCGCCAGAAGGCCATCATCGCCATTATTATTTCCCTTTTGGCCATCATCGCCTACCTCTGGTTCCGTTTTGAATTCGTTTTTGGCATTGCCGCGGCCATCGCCACCTTCCATGATGTGCTGGCAGTCCTGGGAATATTCTATCTCCTGGATCGGGAAATCACTCTCCTGGTGGTCACCGCCTTGCTCACTCTGGCCGGTTACTCTCTGACTGACACCGTGGTGGTTTTCGACCGCATCCGGGAAAACCTGGCCCGCCGCCGAGGCACCCTGGCCGAAATCATCAACCTCAGCATCAACGAAGTGCTCTCCCGCACCATCATCACCAGCGCCACGGTTTTTCTGGTGGTGGTAGCCCTGTATTTTTTCGGCGGCGTGGTCCTGGAGGACTTTGCCCTGGCCATGATCCTGGGGGTGCTGGTGGGGACCTACTCCTCCATTTTTGTGGCCAGCCCCATCATTTTTGCCTGGCGCAAGGAAATCAAGCGGGTGGAAATCAAGCGGGAGAAAGTCATCGAACTGGCCGCCCAGCAACAGAAGAGCCAGGAGAAAAAGATCGCCGGCAAGAAAAAGAAGGGCAACAAGAAAAAATCCGAGTGAGGGCCTGTTTTTGTGGGGAGGGTAGGGACCTGAGGTCCCTACCCTCCCCACAAGCCCCCCTCCCAACTCACAGTAAATGTAGGGCGGGCAATGCCCGCCAAACAACTGGTGGGCGGCGCCCACCCGACATGACTTACACTTTTCAGGACAGTGAACCCTGTAACTCTCGAAAAGACATAATTGGCTTTGGTGGCACAGGTTTTCAACCTGTGCCGGCCAGAGGCTAAAGCCTGCGGCCACATCCTACTCGCTTTCGATTTGAGGGTTTTTCCCTTGAACCTGCCGAAAACCGGAAACCAGAAACCGCAAACCGGCAATCCACCAAGGCCCAAAGCCCTGGTCCTCTACGGCTACGGCCTCAACTGCGACTGGGAAACCCGGTTCGCCCTCAACCAAGCCGGGGCCGAGGCCGTCCGGGTCCATACCAGCGATCTTTTGGCCCGGCCCGCTATGCTCTGGGACTACCACCTGCTGGCGGTGCCAGGGGGCTTCAGTTGGGGGGACGAACACGGCGCCGGGGTCATTTTGGCCCTGCGATTGAAACTGGCCCTGGGCCAGGCCCTCCAGGAGTTTGTCCAGGCCGGCCGCCTGGTCATCGCCATCTGCAACGGCTTCCAGGTGCTGGTGAATGTGGGCCTGCTCCCCAACCTGCCGGGAAGGGCCGGCGAGCGCCTGGTGGCCCTCATCCCCAACGACTGCGGCAATTTCCGGGACGCCTGGGTGAACCTTAAGGCCAATCCCGAGAGCCCCTGTATTTTCACCCGGGGGCTGGATACCCTGGAACTCCCCATCCGCCACGGTGAAGGGAAGTTCTACGCTGACGCCGACATCCTGAAGGACCTGGAGAATAACGGGCAGATCGCCCTGCAATATGCCCTCCCCACCGGTGCCCCGGCAGAGGGACGCTTCCCCGAAAACCCCAACGGCTCGGCTTTGGACATTGCGGGCATTAGCGACGCCACCGGCCTGGTGCTGGGCCTCATGCCCCACCCCGAAGCCCACATTTCCCCCTTCCAGCATCCCGCCTGGACCTTTGCCAAGGAAGCCAGCCGCCGCCGGGGCGAACCCTTCCCGGAGCAGGCCGCCCCGGGCCTGAAAATTTTTCAAAATGCAGTGGATTATTTATGCAGGGATTTGGGACCGGACTTGCAGAAAGTAATGTAGGGCGGGTTTTACTCGCCAATCAAGAGGTAGGGGCGGGTTTGAAACCCGCCCCTAAATTTTCCGCCCCGCATGGTTACTTTTTACAAAGACTTTCCTACGAGACGGGGCAAAAGGTCCGCGGCCTGCTCCAGGATCAGGCCGCTGGCCTGGGCTGAGGCTTCGGTGTATGTCTGGGGTTTATCCCCGGGATGGCGGGAGTCGAACAGGACAAAAGGCACCGGCTCCGGCGTGTGGGTCTTCACCGCCACGGGGGTCAGGTGGTCGCAGGCCAGCAGCACCCGGTGGTCCCCCAGGTTTTTCAGTCCGGCCAGGAGGGGACCCACCACCCGCCGGTCAAAATCCTCGATGGCCTGGAGTTTCAGCTTCAACTCGCCCTTGTGGCCGGCTTCGTCCGGGGCCTCCACGTGGATGAAGACCAGGTCTTTATCCTGCAAGGCCTTTAAGGCCGCGTCCACCTTGCCCTCATAGTTGGTGTCCAAGTATCCCGTGGCCCCGGGGACCGGGATAGGGGTGAGGCCGGCGTAGAGGCCGATGCCCCGGATGAGGTCCACCGCGCAGATCACCGCGCCGCTGAGGCCGAAGCGCTCCTGAAGGGTGGGCAGCGACGGCGATTTCCCCTGGCCCCACAGCCAGATGGAGGTGGCGGGCAGCTTCCCTTGAGCCCGGCGGCGGCGGTTCAGGTCGTGTTCCTGGAGGATGGGCCAGGACGCCCGAATCAAGGCCCAGAGCGGCGCGGCCGGCCCGTCTTTTTGAAAGAGCTTCCCCACTTCCTGGCCGGAATGGTCATGGGGCGGGTAGGTCTTCCAGCCCGCCTGCCCCTGGTTCCAGACCAGCAGATGCCGGTAGCTCACTCCCGGATAGAAATGGCGGCCGTTTTGGCCCAGGGCCTCCTCCAGGGCGGTGATGAGCTCCTTGGCCTCTTCGCTGGTGATGTGCCCGGCGGAGTAATCTTCCATAAAAAGGCCTCCGGGCTCGGCCCTCAGGGTCACCAGGTTGCAGCGGAAGGCCACTTCGTCCGGAGCCAGGGTCACGCCCAGGGCCGCGGCCTCCAGCGGCGCCCTGCCGGAGTGGTAGCGGGCCGGATCATAGCCCATGATGGCCAGGTTGGCAATATCGCTCCCCGGTTCCATGCCGGGGGGGACGGTGCGGGCCAGGCCCACTTCGCCCTGCCGGGCCAGCGCATCCATATTGGGGGTCTTGGCCGCTTCCAGGCAGGTTTTCCCGCCCAACTCGGGGATGGGATAATCCCCCATGCCGTCGCCGATAAGAATGACGTATTTCATATTTTCTCAGCAATCTTTAGATTCTTTTTCTTTCCTATCGCTTTTTTCCGGTTTGTTTTAATCCCCGTTCCCCTGCTGTGCTGGGGAACGCCATGACGGGCAAAGCTCAGCCTGGCATCCAGGTTCGTTCCCAAGTTCAACTTGGGAACGAGGAAGGAGTCTTTCCTTCCCGGCAAGCCCTCACGCCGCTTGGGGAGGCGTCTGCACCGGCGCTGGCGGGACGGCCTGGCGCTGATCCAGGGTGTGCTTGATCTCCGTCAGGGTCTCGTTTATGCGGAAAAATATAATCAGAATTTCGCAATATATGCGCACCGCCACGGGACCGAAAAGGAGAATGAGAAGACCGTACACCGGGCCGCCGTTGCCGTAGCGGGAGCCCACCACCATGTAACCGATGCCGAGAATGATACACACGGCCACCCCGACCCAGAAGACAATCTGGATAATGACCGGCGTGATCATTTTCCGGAAGGAAAAAAAATCTTTCAAGGCATTCTCCCTTTGACAATTATTTGGTAACTGAGGCTGCTTTAAAGAATTTTTTGGGGGCCACACTTCCACAGGCTGGGAAGCCTGGGCCACCACCCCCTGTCCTCCCCACCCATGGAGGGGCGCAATCTATTGCGCCCTTGAAGGGCTCGATGAATCGAGCCCCTACGGACTAATCATGACCTTACCGGGAGTTTGAAGGAGATTGAAGGGAGGAAACCCCATGAATTCCCGGTGCGGCTTCCTCGGTCTCACACCTGACACTGGCATTTGCCATCCACCAGGAGGCAGTATTCCTTCTTTTTGGCCTCGGGGAGTTTGTCGTATTCCTCCTCATCCAGGAAGCAGTCCAGGGGCAGGCTGCCCATGTCTTCCCGGTAGGGACTGCCGGGGAGGTAGATCTCACAGTTCTTATGGACGTAGGTTTTGGACATGGGGGGCTCCTCTCTTACGGAGTGTCCTTCAAGAAAATATCTCAAATTAATTGTAGGGGCGCCATTCCATGGCGCCCTTCTGGGCTCGATAAATCGAGCCCCTACACTACTCTTAGCCCGATGACCACCATTGGGTGAAACACCACAATCCAGACCAGCTTTTAGTGTACTATCGGCAACGGGCAAATTCACCTCAATTCATAGGGCGGGAACCCACGGCATTGGTTAGGTGCATCCCCTCAAATCTGGGCCGCATGCAGGTGGGGATCCTCGATGCGATAGACCACCGCCGGGGGGCTCACCACCGACAGATGGTCGATTTCGGCCAGGGCCTTTTTCATGTCGGCCTCCCGGGCTTCATGGGTGATCATGACGATGGGCACCGCGCCCTTGACTTCCCGCCCCTTCTGAATCACCGCGGCAATGCTGATATTGTATTTCCCCAAAACCCCGGAAACCTGGGAGAGCACCCCCGGCCGGTCCAGGGCCGCAAAGCGGAAATAATAGTTGGTGATGATGTCGTCCATGGGTTTGACGGTCCGGCTGCTGGTGAGCGCGGCCTCCGAGCCCAGGGGCGGCACCCGGCGCGAAATACCCAGGGAGAGGTTGCGGGTCAGGTCCAGGATGTCGCTCACCGCGGCGCTGGCCGTGGGCATCATGCCCGCCCCGGCGCCGGAAAGGAGGATGGGCCCCACCGCGTCCCCGGTGATGAACACCGCGTTCATGGCCCCGGCGACGCTGGCCAGCATGTGGTCCCGAGGCACCAGGGTGGGGTGCACCCGGGCCTCCAGGCGGTCGCCGTCCTCCCGGGTAATGGCCAACAGCTTCACGGTGTAGCCGAACTCCCAGGCAAACTGCAGGTCCACGGGGTCGATCTGGCTGATGCCCGTCACGCTGATGGCATTAAAGTCGATACGGGAGCCGTAGGCCAGGCTGGTGAGCAAAGCCAGCTTGTGGGCCGCGTCAATGCCCTCCACGTCCAGGGTGGGATCGGCCTCCGCAAAGCCGTGGGCCTGGGCCTCGGCCAGGGCCTGGGCATAGGACAGGTTGTGCTGGGACATCTGGGTCAAAATGTAATTGGTGGTGCCGTTCAGGATGCCCAGAACCTCCTGGATGCGGTTGGCCGCCAAGCCCTGCCGCAGGGCGAGGATGATGGGGATGCCGCCGCACACCGAGGCCTCGAAAGCCACCTCCACCCCCTGTTTGGCCGCGTCCGCAAAAATCTCGTTGCCGAAGTGGGCCAACAGGGCCTTGTTGGCGGTGACCACGTGCTTGCCCCGGTGAATGGCCTCCAGGACCAGGTCCCGGGCGGTCTCCAACCCGCCGATGAGTTCCACCACAATATCGATCTCGGGGTCTTCCAGGATATCCATGTCCCTGAAGGTGAACAATCTCCGGTCCAACCCCGCAGCCTCAATGCGGGCCGGGTCCACTTCCGCCACCTTTTTCAGGTGCAGGGGCACCCCCAGGCGCCGGGCGAACATCTCCGCCCGGTACACCAAAAGACGCGCCACCCCGCTCCCCACCGTGCCGCAACCGATGATGCCAACTTTGACCGGCCGCATGGCTATTTCTCAAGGGAGAAAAGCGCCAGTTCGTCGGCGAATTCCCGCTCAATCCCGGCAATTTTCGTCTTGATGTCGTCTTCGTTCATCTTGAGCATGCGGCGGAAGCCCCGGATGGCCTGGTTGGTGCGGTGGACGTTCTCCACCAGGGCGAAGCGCACGTAATCGTCTCCCCATTCCCCGAAACCCAGCCCCGGGGACACGGCCGCCTTGGCCTCCCGGATACACATCATGGAAAAGACGAGGGATTTTACGTGGTCGGGCAGCCAGTTCCTGAACCGGCGGGGAATCTTGACCCAGACGAACATGGTGCCTTTGGGGGGCTCCACCCGCCAGGGAATGTTATTCAGGCCCCGGCACAGGGCGTCCCGGCGCTCCTTGTAGAGGCCGACGATTTCCTCCACGCAGTCATAGGGGCCGTTTAAGGCAATAATGGAGGCGATCTGGATGGGCTGGAACACCCCGTAGTCCAGATAGCTCTTGATGCGGGTCAGGGCGTGCACCAGGCGCTTGTTCCCCACCACGAAGCCCATGCGCCAGCCCGGCATGTTATAGCTTTTGGAAAGGGAAAAGAGCTCCACCCCCACGTCCTTGGCGCCCTTTACCTGCAGGAAACTGGGAGCCTTGTAGTCGTCAAACACCAGGTCGGCATAGGCGAAATCATGGACCACGAAGATGTCATGGCGCTTGGCGAATTCCACGATGCGCTCGAAAAACTCCAGATCCACGCACATGGTGGTGGGGTTGTGGGGAAAGGAGATGATGAGCATCCGGGGCCGGGGCCGGATGAGTTCGGTGATCTGCACCAGATCCGCAAAAAAATCCCGGTCGTGGGCCAGGGGCACGCTGACCAATTGCCCGCCGGCGATAACCACCCCCGCCGCGTGGATGGGATAGGTGGGGTTGGGCACCAGGACCACATCGCCGGGCATGACCGTGGCCAGGATCAGATGGGACAACCCTTCCTTGGCCCCGATGGTGGCGATGGCCTCGGTCTCGGGGCAGATGTCCACGTCAAAGCGGCGTTTGTACCAGTCCGAGATGGCGAGCCTCAGCTTGGTGATGCCCTTGGACGCAGAGTAGCGGTGGTTGGTGCCTTTCCCGGCCGCCTCGATGAGTTTGGCCACGATGTGGGGGGGCGTGGACTGGTCGGGATTGCCCATGCCCAGATCGACAATGTCTTCTCCCCGGCGGCGGGCATCCATTTTGAGCTTGTTTACCAGGGCAAAAACATACGGCGGCAGCCGCTTCATGCGAGGGAACTCTTCCATCCCCATATTTTCTCTCCTTTGGGCTTTATGACCGGAAATGTCCCATTTATTATCCCACATGGGACATTAAAATGAAAGCAGGAATGGCAGTGATGAACCGTAAGAAGTGGCCGCCCTGAACTTTCCGGTTCTTACCTTGACCCTGGTGAGAAAAGACCGTATTCTAACTGATTAATACGTCGCGGTTGCCAGACCCTGCGCTCTATACTCCAAAAAACCTTTGAGAGCACTACATGCGAGCCTTGCTCATCAATCCTGAATTTCCCAAATTTTTCTGGACCATGCCCCAGTTGTGCCATATCCACGGCTGCAAAAGCAGCACCGCGCCCCTGGGTCTCATCACTGTGGCGGCGCTCTTGCCAAAGGATTGGCAACTGCGCCTGGTGGACCTGAACACCGGGGCTCTCAGCGAGGCTGACTGGGAGTGGGCCGAGGTGGTGTTGTTCTCCGCCATGGCGGTCCAGCGGGCCAGCTTACTGGATTTGGTGAGGGAGGCCAAGACCCGGGGGAAACCGGTGGTGGCGGGGGGACCTTACCCTTCCACCATTCCCGAAGAAGTAATGGCCGCAGGCTGCGATTTTCTGGTGCGGGGCGAGGCTGAGCTCCTCATGCCGCAACTCCTGGAGGGGCTGGCTCAGGGAAAAACCGGCAGCATCTATGAGGCTCAGGATAAGCCGGACCTGTCCTTTTCCCCCATTCCCCGGTTTGACCTGCTCAAGCCGGAGGATTACTTGTCCATCTCCATCCAGACCACCCGGGGCTGCCCCTTTGATTGCGAATTCTGCGACGTGGTGAGCCTTTTCGGCCGCAAGGTCCGCACCAAAAACCCGGAGCAGGTGCTGGCGGAATTGGAGGCCTTGTACCGCCTGGGCGGGGTCAAACACATTTTCATCGCTGACGACAATTTCATCGGCAACAAAGGCTATGCTCGCCAACTCCTGCATCAGATCATCCCCTTCATGAAATCCCATGGGGAGCCCTTCTCCTTCATCACCCAGGCCTCGGTGAACCTGGGGCAGAACCTGGATCTCATCGATCTCATGACCGAGGCCAACTTCAACAGTGTGTTCCTCGGGGTGGAGAGCCCCGATGAAGAGGTCCTGCAGCTCGCCCGCAAGCGGCAAAACGTGGCCAGCCCCCTGACGGAATCAATAAAGGCCATTAACGCCAACGGCTTGAGCCTCATCGCCAGTTTCATCCTGGGCATGGACGGGGAAACCTCGGGGGCCGGAGACCGCATCGCCGATTTCGTGGAGGCCACTGAACTGCCCATCGTCATGCTGAACATGCTCTTTCCCCTGCTCAGGACCAGGCTCTGGCACCGTTTAGAGAAGGAAGGCCGCCTGCGCACCGGGATGGTGGAAGACTGGCTGGAGCGCAAGGCCCCGCAGATGGACTATCACACCCACATGTTTTTTCAGCCCAGCCGGCCCTGAGGAGGAAATCCTAAGGGAATACTTCCGCATGGTGGACCGCCTCCTGGAACCCTCCGCCTATCTGGACAGGGCTTACCGTTCCATCCTGGCCATGCGCCCCACCCGCTCTGCTCTGGCCAAGCAGAAATGGCGGGGCCCCCTCTTCTCCCGCCGGCCCCCCACACCAGAAAAATTCCGGGGATTATCTGAACGATATCCGCCGGTTTCTGCGCCTGTCCTGGAGTCAGGGCGTCAAGTCTTCCTGCCGGGTCCAGTTCTGGCGGCAACTGTACGGCATCTGGCAAAAGAATCCCAGCCGTCTGGTGCGCTACCTGACGACCTGCGCCTACGGGGAAGACCTCTTTCGTTTTCGGGAAGCCTTGCTCCGGGAGGTAAAAAACCTCAAGCCCCAGGAAGAAGCGCCGCGGCTCGCGGCTATGGCTTCCTGAGCGAAGGATTCGTTGACTTGCCCTTACTTGCCTTCAAAAAAGAAAACTTAACTAATCCCAGTTCGTTAACTAAATATCTAACCGTCTGGTTATGCTTACAAATCCCCCCTAACCCCAGTAGTGTCCGGCAAGCATTTTGCTAAAGTGAGAGCTTTTAAGCCCCCTCCCCATAGTGGGAGGGGGTTGGGGGAGGGGGCTTTTGGGAGCAACACCTCAATTTTGCAAAGAAAATCACCACCCCCACCCCACCCCTCCCCCATCAAGGGGGAGGAAGTTTTAGGCTCATGGGCTCTTTATCCAGAAATAAGACCCGCCTATTCACAGATCACTCCCAAAATGAAGGAAAGCCCTGGTGGCACAGGTGTCCTCACCTGTGCCGGCGCGAGGCCTGAGCCTCGCGGCTGAATCTTTCTATTTCAGATGAAACGATAATTCCAAAAACACTACCTACTAACCCCTTCAGAAAAGGGGGGGGAATTTAAGGACCTTATGGCTACTTAACGTTGCAGTGTTAATCCCTACCTACACAAATCCCCAGGTCATTCTCGCCAATGTTTGGGGTCATTGAGGGCGTCGGCGCATTCCACCTGTCCCAGAACTCTCCCAAGCAAACCCGGTTGCAGTTCCTGAACCATCCAGGCGTCAGCCTGCTCCGGCGGAATCGGATGGGGGGCCTCGAGGCCCTGTGGTCCGGCCGGGACAAAACCATACCTGGGGTAATAGCCAGGATGACCGAGGACAAAAACCAAGCCGACGCCCATGGTCTGCAACCGGTTGAGCCCGTCCTGGATCAGTTTCCCGCCAATTCCTTGCTTTTGGTAATCTGAATGCACCGATAACGGGGCCAGAATGGCCGACGAAAAAATTTGTTGAGATTGCCTGAGCCGCGTCCTCGTAAACAGGACATGGCCAACAACACGATCATTGGCAGTGGCCACAAGGGATAACACCGGCTGCGCACTGGGATCTTTCCATAAGTCGCTGATAAGATCGGCGATTTCTTGCCCGGGCTCGTCACCAAAAGCAGACAAGACAACATCCAAAATGGCCGGCGTATCGGTTTCAGAGGCGGCGCGGATTTGTATACTCATACTATGGCCATCATACAGTAAATTAAGGCCAGAGGCTGAAAAGAGTGGCCGCGCCCAGGAGCAGACTCACCAGACCGTTCAGGGTGAAAAAGGCCTGGTTCAGGCGGGAAAGGTCCTGGGGGGATAAGAGGCGGTGCTCCCACCAGAGGAGCAAGGCCGCGGTTAGCGCGGCCAGATAATAAAGCCAGCCCAGGCCGGCCAGCCAGCCCGTCAGGAGAAAGCCCAGGCCCGCCAGCAGATGCAGACGCCGGGCCAGGGCCATGGCCCGGGCCCGCCCCAACCTAGCCGGCAGGGAATGCAAGCCGGTTTGCCGGTCGAACTCCTCGTCCTGCAGCGAGTATAAGATATCAAAACCCGCCACCCAGAAAATCACCGCCGCTCCCAGGACCAGGGGTGTCCCCGCCAGGTCTCCCCGCACGGCAATCCAACCCGCCACTGGCGCCAGGCCCAAGGCCGCGCCTAAAACCAGGTGCGAGGCCCAGGTGAAGCGCTTGGTGCAGGAATAGCCCAGCACCACCGCCAGGGCCAGGGGCGACAGGGCCAGGGCCAGGGGGTTGAGTTGGGCCGCGGCGATAAAAAAGAGAAGACTGCTGGCCGCGATGAAACCCAGGGTGAAGCCCCGGCTGACCAGCTTCTTGGGTAAGGCCCGGTCCGCGGTGCGGGGGTTTTTTGCGTCGATGTCCGCATCCGCCAGGCGGTTGAAGGCCATGGCCGCGCTTCTGGCTCCCACCATGGCCAGCAGAATAAAAAAAGCCTGCCAGGCCGTGGGCAGCCCCCGGGCCGCCAAGAGCGCCCCCATGAAGGCAAAGGGTAGGGCAAAAACCGTGTGCTGGATCTTGATCATCTCGAGGATGATCATCATCTGCTGGAGAAAAGACTGCGACAAGGGCATCATGCTTTCGTTCGGAGTGGGGACATTGGCATATGTTAGGAGCAATAAGCTTTAAGCTATAAGCTATAAGCTTTAAGCTTTTTCAAACAGTTACCCATGGACCTTCGGATCACCCACAAGTATAAAAAGTCTTGGTAGGGCGGGCCTCCGTGCCCGCCTCCATAATCCCCACAGGCTGGAAAGCCTGTGCCACTCCTTGGGAACTTTTCATGGCAGTAAATGTAGGGCGGGCACTGCCCGCCGAAATATGTGGTGGGCGGTGCCCACCCTACATGACTGTGCCATCCCTGAGTAACTTTTTTCGAAGCGGTCGCTCATGAGCCATAGGCTTTCCCTCGTTCCCAAGTGCAACTTGGGAACGAGTTAAAAACCCGGGGTGCGCACTGCGCACCGTAACGGCGGGCGGGACGCCCGCCCCATTTGCTCCCCTGCTTCGTCTTGCTTTTGCTTATGGCTTATGGCCTACAGCTTATAGCTTTTTTCAGCTCGCCGCTCACTGCTTACTGCTTCACTCTCCCCACCTTTTGCTAAGGTCATGCTCTATGCCCAGATGATCCAGGATGCGGCCCACAAAGTTGCGGGCCAGTTCCGTCAATGTCTGGGGCCGCTGGTAATAGCCCGGCATGGCCGGGAAGATGGTGGCCCCGGCTTCGGCCGCGGCCAGCATGTTGCGCATATGGATCAGGCTCAGGGGGGTCTCCCGCACCACCAGAATGAGGGGCCGCTTCTCTTTCAGCATCACCTCCGCAGCCCGGTGGACCAGATTGCGGGACTGCCCCTGGGCGATGGCCCCGAGCGTCCCCATGGTGCAGGGGATGACCACCATGCCCCGGGCCTGGAAAGAACCGCTGGCCATGGGCGCGGCAAAGTTTGAACTGGCGTGCACGATGGTGCGGGATCCCACCAGATCGGCCAATTCCAGCCCCAACTCCAGGCGCAGCACCTGTTCCCCGGCGTCTGAGGCCACCGCGTGGACCAAGAGATCGGAACGGGTGGCCAGATAGGCAAACAATTCTTTGGCATAAATCATGCCGCTGGCCCCGGTGACCGCCACCACCAGCCGGTTTGGCCCCGTGGACCGGGGCGTCCCGGTCACTTTAGTCCCAGCTTTGGCCATAGCGCGTCCACCTTTTTCTTGATTTCCGGGTCCATTTCAATGACCTCGGGCCAATCCCGGTTGAAGCCCTCCTCCGGCCATTTGCGGGTGCAGTCCACCCCCATCTTGCTGCCGTAGTGGGGCAGGGGCGAGGCGTGATCCAGGGCGTCCACAGGCCCGTCCGCGAAAACCACGTCCCGGCGGGGGTCCACGTTGTTCCCCAAACGCCACAACACCTGGCCCAGATCCTGGACGTCCACCTCCCGATCAAAAATCAGGATCATCTTGGTGAACATCATCTGCCCCAAGCCCCAGATGGCGTGCATGACCTTGCGGGCGTGGCCCGGATAGCGCTTGTCGATGGAGATGAAGGCCAGGTTGTGGAAGACCCCTTCCATGGGCAGGTTCAGGTCCACGATCTCCGGGAGGGTTTTCTGGATCAGGGGCAGAAAAATGCGCTCCGTGGCCTTGGCCATGAAGCAGTCTTCCATGGGGGGCTGCCCCACGATGGTGGAGGGATAGATGGGTTGGCGCCTTCTCGTCATGGTGATGACATGAAACACCGGGTACTCGTCCGGCAGAGAATAATAGCCGGTGTGGTCCCCAAACGGCCCCTCCACCCGTCTTTCCCCAGGCTCCACGTAGCCCTCCAGGACGATCTGGGAACTGGCCGGCACCATGACGGGGACGCTGACGCAGTTGACCATTTCCACCGGCTCCTGGCGAAGGAAGCCCGCAAAAATCATCTCGTCCAGGTCTTCCGGCAGGGGCGCGGTGGCGGCATAGATGGTGGCCGGATCGGCGCCGATGGCCACGGCCACGGGCAGCCTCTCCCCCCGGCGCTCCGCCACCCGGTAGTGCTGGGCCCCGCCCTTGTGCCGGTGCCAGTGCATGCCGGTGGTCTGCTGGTCGAACACTTGGAGGCGATACATGCCCACATTGCGCTTGCCGGTCTCGGGATGATGCGTGAACACCAGGGGCAGGGTGATGAAGGGGCCGCCGTCCAGGGGCCAGCAGGTGAGGACGGGGATTTTGGTGAGATCAACCTCGTCATCCCGCAAAATCACCTCCTGGCAGGGGGCTCGGTTCACGGTCTTAGGGAAGATGTTGGCCAGGCGGGCCAGCTTGGGGAGCATCTTCAGCTTCTTAATCAGGGTGTCCGGGGCTTCCGCTTCCAGAAAACTCAGGATTTCCGCGGAAATTTCCCCCAGGCTGCCCACCTCCAGGGCTAGGCACATGCGGGCCATGGAGCCGAAGGCGTTCATGAGCACGGGCATGTCATAGCCCGGCACATTTTCGAAGAGCAGGGCCGGCCCATACTTTTTGTTTACCCGGTCGGTGATTTCCGTGATCTCGAGATACGGGCTCACCGGCTCCTTGATGCGCACCAGTTCGCCCTTCTTCTCCAGGACTTCCATAAAATGCTGCAAACTCCGATATGCCATGTGGTTTCCTTGTTAATTGGTTTCCGGGGGAGGGGGGTTCCCACGGGCTGGAAGCCCGTGCTACCAGGGTCACAGACCCTTACCCCCTCCCTCCCAATCCCTTAGCTAAAACAGGGTAGGACGGGCAGGATGCCCGTGCTACCATCATAGGGGGTTGGGAGGGGAGTTTGAGGGGAGGAAACACAGGCGAGACGCCTGTGGCCACAGGAGCCACCGCTCCCCCGGCCCTCCCCTCAAGAACCCTCAAATAAACTCCAACTCCGGCAAGGCCGCCAAGGCGCCGAAGCGGTGCAGGTAGCGGTAGAAGGCCGACAGGCCCTCCTGCTGGCGGGCGTCGAGGTCATAATCCAGCAGGTGAAAATAGTGGCGCAGGTCAGCAAGGCTCATCTTTACCAGGGTGGAGGCGTGGGCGCAGATGTCCTCCAGGCCGGCCAGGCCCCAGGCCTTGGAGGCCAGGAGGGCCTGGTGCACGGTAAGTACCGGTTCCCGGTTTTCCTGATAAAATCTGCGCCGCACGGCCCAAACCCCGAAAACGAAGGGGAGACCGGTGAGGTCATGCCAGGCCCGGCCCAGGTCCAGATAATAGGGGTAGCGCCCGGTGGTCTTGAGGCGCAGGGCTTCATCGCCGATGGCCAAAAGACCGTAGGCCCCGTCCGGCAGACTATCCGCCACCTGGGCGCTGCGGTACAGGGGCTGGGCCCCGAAAAGCTCATAGAGGAGAATTTTCAGCAAGGCCGCGGAGGTAGCCGAACTGGCGCTCAAAATGACATCTTTGCCGGTGAGCCGGGAAAAGGGAATGCGGCTGAAAAACAAGACACTCCCCACGTCTCCCGCAGTGCTGATGGACAGTTGGGGCAGAAGCAGGTATTCCTTAAAGTGGCGCCCATATTCCACCGAAGAAATGGCGCTCACCTCCACCTCACCCCGAAACAGCCGGGCGTTTAATTCCGCCGGCGTGCCCCGGACCATGTCAAAGCCGTTGGGCACATAGGCCCGCTCCAGGGCATGGTAAATGGGCAGCACATTGATGTACTGGATGCGGCCTACTCGAATTTTAGCGCTCATGGGCGGCCTCACCGTGGGGTCCGGAAATCCAGGAGATGTTCCCCTCGGCCCCGGAGTTAAGCAGGGTCAACCAGAAATCTTTCTGACCCCCCACCGGGACAAACAGGAGGGATGCCTTCTTGCCGGGCTCAAGACTTCCCAGGTCGTGCTCCCGTCCCAAGGCCCGGGCCCCGCGCCAGGCGCCCAGAGCGAAAAGGTCGGCGAGGGGAAAATCCGGATAATAGTGGTGCAGAGTCAGCATTTCCTTAAATAGATTCAGGTCGTCGTTGCTGGCCAGGGAGTCGGTTCCCAGGGCCAGGGGCACTCCGGCCTGGACCAGCCCCGGCAAATCCGGAAAGCCCGCGCCGGTGAAGCGGTTGGACCGGGGACAGAGCACCACGGTGGCCCGCCGTTTCGCCAGGGTTTCCCGGTCGGCCTGGCTGAGCCAGACCCCGTGCACCACCAGGACATCCTGTCCCAAAAAACCCAGACTGTCCAAGAAAGCCACCGGGGAACACCCTGGAGCCTGATAGCCGTCATACCAGCGGCCCCGCTTTTTCAGAAGCTCCCGGAAAAAGCTGTCCCCCACCCTCATGAAGTCCAACTCTTCCAGGGATTCCGCCAGGTGGACGGCGCATTTGCGGTGATGCAGGCGATTCCAGGCGGCGATGCGGCGAAAGAGGCTGGCAGACACGGAATAAGGCGCGTGGGCCGCGGCGCCGAAGTTGGCGGCCTGGGCCTCGGGGCGGGTAAAGAAGGGAAAGTCGGCCTGAATGGGCTCGTCATCCAGAAAATTAAAGCCCAGGCACTCATAAAAATAATGAAAATCCAGGCCGCTTGCCGCCAGGAGGGGGTGGCTGGCCCCCGTGTTGCTCACTTCCCCCACCAGCCCGGTGCCGGTACGCTTGAGTTCCGCCAAGCCCGCAACCACCCCGGCTTTCATATCCAGGGGGGAAAGATGAGCCGAAGCCGCCAGGGTCTTTTCCAACCATTCCGGGAAATATATCTGGGGCGTCACCCGGTCCTTCAAGGCGGAAAACTCCAGGTGCACGTGGGTGTTCACCAGGGCCGGCACAAGAGCCCCGTCGCCGTGGTCCACGACCGGCCCGGAAAACATGCGCTTGAGGTTTGCGGCCTGGCCCACCGCGGCAATGCTGCCCGCGGCCACCGCCACCGCCCCGTTCTCCAGAACCGGCCCCCGGCCGGGGACCACCCAGCGGGCCTGATGCAGGGTTACTTGAACCATGTCCGCCAATCCCGGCCGATATCGCCCCGCAGGCGGTAGCGCTCCATGAGCTTGACGCAGGGACACACCCTGGGGACCGCCGCCAATTCAGGTAGAAGCCTGAGAACCAATTCAGCCATGGCGCCCTCCACTTCCTGGACCTTGGCCACCTCAGCCGAGGTAGCCATCCCCTCGAACAGCACCCCGGGCCGAAAGGGGCGGTCTTTAACGCCTTCCGCAAAATTCACCACATAGCACAGGGCCGCGTAACACAGCTCCAACTCCCTGGCCAAAAAGACCTCCGGCACCAGGGTCATGCCCACCAGGTCCGCCCCCAGCATCTTGAGTTTCCGAATCTCCGCCGGGGTTTCCAGCCGGGGGCCGCTGGTGGCCGCATAGACCCCCTGGGCATGAAAAGGGAAAGGTCCCCCCTGTAAAGTCCTGAGGAGGGCGTGGCGCAACTCCGGACAAAACACCGGATTCTGGCGGACAAACCCCAGTCCCCGCCCGGTAAAAAACGTGTACGGCTCCCCCCGGGTTTCATCCAAAATGTCAGCCGGCGCCACCAGGTGACCCGGTTCCATGGCCTCATTGACGGCCCCCGGCGCGCACCAGGCCAGGATTTTCTCCACCCCCAGATCTTTCAGGGCGTACAGGTTAGCCCGGTCATTCACAAAGGCCGCGGCGACATGGTAGCCATCCTCCCCGTGCCGGGAAAGCACCGCAAAGGGCAGCCCCTCGTGCTCAAAAAGGTGCACCGGGTTGCTGTCGCCAAAGGGGGTGGGATGCACTGCCCCGCCCACATATGTCACACCTTTTCTGAGAAAATCTTGGTGCGCCCCCACCCGGGCGATGACGGCGAGTTTGAGAGAAGGTGAATTGAGGGGAGGGCCGGGGGATCGCCGATCCCCCGGCCTCCCCTCAAGCTCCCCTCCCAACCCCCTATGAGGGGTTGGGGGAGGGGGCTTGGGGGAGGGGGCAGGGGCCAATGGTCCCTGACCCCCTCCCCCAAGAAACCTGTACACGTGATCCCGCCGCCGCGCCCTGTACCCCGCCCTGGTGATGAGATGGTTGATTTCACTTTCGGAAAGGCGGAAGGTGACCCCCGCGGCGGCCACCACATTTTCTTCGATCATGGTGGAGCCGAAGTCGTTGGCCCCGAAGTTCAGGGCCACCTGGGCGATTTTCCCCCCTGGGTGACCCAGGAAACCTGTAGATTTTTGAAGTTATCCAGGACCAGGCGGGAGACGGCCAGGGTTTTTAGGTAGTCCCAGGAGCCCGCGGTTTCTCCGCCCAAATCCGTGTTGTCCGGTTGAAAGGTCCAGGGGATGAAGGCCGTAAAGCCGCCGGTGTCATCCTGGAGATCGCGGAGGCGCAGCAGGTGCTCGGTGCGCTCCGCCAAAGTCTCCACGTGGCCGAACATCATGGTGGCGGTGGATTTGAGGCCCAGCCCGTGGGCCGCGGCCATAACCTCCAACCATTCAGCGGCGGAGCACTTGTGGGGGGATAGGGCCCGGCGCACCCGGTCCACCAGGATTTCGGCGCCGCCGCCGGGGATGGAGCCGAGACCCGCCTGCCGGAGGCGCTCCAGCACCTTGCCGATGGTGAGCCGGTTTTGGCCGGCAAAAAAGACGATTTCCGGAGGGGAAAAGCCGTGGACATGCAAACCATGGGCCCGAATGGACTTGACCAGGTCCTCGTAATAATCAAGGGACAGGGCCGGGTTCAGGCCGCCCTGCAAGAGAATGCCGCTTCCTCCCAAGGCCTTGGTTTCCTCCAGTTTCTGACTCAGGGTCTGGGAGTCCAGGACATAGCCTTCCGGGGAGCCGGGGGGCCGGTAAAAGGCGCAGAAGCGGCAGCCGGACACGCAAATGTTGGTGTAGTTGATATTGCGGTCCACCACATACGAGACGGTGGGCTCCGGGTGGAGACGCCACCGGGCCCGGTCGGCCAGTCTCCCCAGGGTGAGGAGGTCCAGATCCCAAAGGAACATGGCCTCGTCCCGGGAAAGGCGCTCCCCGGCCGTCAGTTTGTCTTGCAGGTGCGCCGCACTGGCATTCATGACGGAACCACGTTATACAAGGTATCCCGTTCCACCGGCTGGCAGCCCGCTTCCTTAATGAGATGCAGGAGTTGGGCCCGGGTTAGGCCCATGGGGGTCTGGGCCCCGGCCATGTGGGTGATTTTTTCTTCGATGACGGTGCCGTCGATGTCGTCGGCCCCGAAGGCCAGGGACAGCTGGGCCAGTTTGGGGCCGATCATGATCCAGAAGGCCTTGATGTGGGGAAAATTATCCAGCATGAGCCGGGCCGCGGCCAGGTTCTTGAGATCGTCAAACCCCGTGGTCTCGGGCAGGTCTGGCAATTGGGTGTTTTTGGGGTGAAAGGCCAGGGGAATGAAGGTGACAAAGCCCCCGGTTTCGTCCTGGGCCTCCCTGAGTTTGATCAGATGCTCCACCCGTTCCTCCACGCTTTCCAGGTGGCCGTAAAGCATGGTGGCGTTGGTTTTGAGCCCCAGGCGGTGCGCGGTTTGGGCCACCGACAGCCACCCTGCGGGGGACAGTTTTTTCGGACACAAATTGTCCCGGATGCGGGGGCTGAAGACCTCGGCGCCGCCGCCTGGGAGGGACCCCAGGCCCGCTTCCTTGAGGGCTGCCAGCGTGTCGGCCACAGATAAGCCGGCCAGGTCGGCGAGATAGGCGATTTCCACCGCGGTGAAGGCCTGGAGGTGCACATCCGGCCGGATTTCCTTGATGCCCCGCAGCATGTCCACATAATAGGAAAAGGGCAGATCCGGGTGCAGACCGCCCACGATGTGGATTTCCGTGATGGGCTCGCTTAAGCGTTCCCGCACCTTGGCCAACACCTCGTCAAGGGTCATGGTGTAGGCCTGGGGGTCATCCGCGGTTTTGCCGAAGGCGCAGAAGCGGCAGCCGTTCACGCAGACATTGGAATAGTTCAGGTGCTGGTTGTAAATGTAATACGCCTGGCGGCCATGCAGCCGCTCCCGCACCAGGTTGGCAAGATACCCCACCCCCAGAAGGTCCCGGCTACGAAAAAGGGAGACCCCGTCTGCCCCGGAAAGGCGTTCGTGGGCCATGACTTTGTCGTAAACCGGAAGTAAGTCAGAGTCCTGGAAAAAAGGTGGCATTATGCTCTCCCATGTGACCAGATGGTCATTTATGGCTAAAAATTTTTTGATTATTCTCCTTACTCCGCCAAGGGAGTAATGCTTTTTAAATGGGGGGAGGGTCAGGGACCTGAGGTCCCTGCCCTCCCCCCACACCCCCCTCCCTACCCGCAGAGGGTCCGAGAAAGGCGGGGCCATAGGCCCCCCGCCTTTCTCGGGAAAATACCCCTCTTAAGGGATTGGGGGAGGGGGTAAGGGCCTGCGGCCCTTAGCCCCCTCTCCCGATAACATTCGGAAATGTCCTTTGTGGAGCAAAGGGCTTAAATGAGAAGTTTTTTTATTTCTGGCTTTCATGCCGCCAGGCCCCGCCGCAGAAGTTCCACCAACTCCCCTATCCTGCTCCTCATCTCCTCCGGCCCCGCCTTGTCCAGACCCAGGGTGACATCAAAGGAAGGCACGGCTACCGCTTGCAGGAAGCGGTCCAAGAGGGCGTCCAGGAGAAAAATCACCGCGGCCTTGGGCAGATCGGCCCGGAGTTCCCCCCGGGCCTGGCCCTGGCGCACCAGGGAACCCAGGTAATCTGCGGCAAACTGGCGCACCGCCTGGAGCAGTTCCTGGCGCCGGGGTACATGCTGGTCAAACAGGATTTTCAGATAAAGGCCATACACCCGGGGATGGCGCTGGATGAAATCCACCCCGGCCATGAGGGACTTTTCCAGGCGGACAAAGAAATCCTCTTGCCGGGTATCCTCCTTGACGCTCAGGAGAGTGCGGCGCACCATGCTAATGGCAAAGTCAAAAATAAAAAGAAAAAGAGATTTCTTGTCCTTAAAATACTGGTAGATGGAGCCCTTGGCGATGCCGGAGGCGGACACCATGGTATTGACGCTGGCCTGCTGGTAGCCCTTGTCGGAAAACTCCCCCAGGGCTGCCTCCAGGACCCGCTCCTGCTTCTCCGGCGGGAGATTGTGGAAAGTGCTGCGCACGGCATTCATATGACCACCTGGTCATACCATCCTTGCCATAAGTTGTCAAGGCTACTGCGGCCGAACTCAAACAATGCCAGCGAGTACAGAAAATTCCTTTTTTGAAACTTCTTGTCTCATTTTTTTAACAAAAAATCCTGCTGCGATCCGGGCGGGCAAGAGGATTTCCCACTATTTCCTAATAAGTTAACCATATGGCATTGTATTTGCTAACATCATTAAAGGGTGAGTGGCAAATTTCTGCCACTGGTGGTATCATGAAGTTAGTGCTGGGTTGGCCCAGAGCCGCGGCCACCAGGAAGACTATATAAGGAGAATCACTTGCAACTGACCGATAAGCCCATTGTTAACCCTTTGGTGGTGCTGCGGGAAGAGTTCGACGACTGGGCCGTGCTGTTCGACCCGGACACCGGTCATGCCTTCGGCCTCAACCCGGTGGGTGTTTTCATCTGGCAGCGCCTGGATGGCAAGCATACCATCCAGGATATTCTTGCCGAACTGCAAACTTCCTGTACGGACGTTCCCGGTGAGGCCGGGGACCATGTCCAGGATTTTGTTGCCCATTTACTCAAAAACGGTTTGGCTGGATTCGAGCAATCCCTCTAGTGTGGTCAATATGCGGTTAATGCGTTCTCCTTCCTCGTTAGAGGTGACCATCACAGGCAAATGCAATTTGCGTTGTCTGTACTGTGCTCACTTCACCAGCGCCAGAGACGTCCCAGAAGCACCCACACCGTGGCCGATATCCTTCAGGAACTCAAGGATCATTGTGAGGAGTTGCCGGCGGAGGCCGAAACCCATGTCCGGGAATTCGTGAATGATCTCATGGATAAAGGTCTGGCCGGCTACCAATTTCAAGCATAGCTGCGTGGAATGAGCATGCGACTGATGCGTTCCCCCTCCAGCATGGAAGTGGCCATTACCGGGAAATGCAACCTGCGTTGCCTGTATTGCTTCCACTTCTCCAGCGCCCTGGATGTGCCTGAGGACCTTCCCAAAGAAGAGTGGCTCACCTTCTTTAAAGAGCTGGGCCGTCTGGCTGTTTTAAGTGTGACCCTCGAAGGAGGGGAGCCCTTTGTCCGGCCTGACCTTCCAGAACTCCTGGAAGGCATCGTCAAGAATCGCATGCGCTTCGAGATACTCAGCAACGGCACCCTTATCACCGATGACACGGCCGCCTTCCTGGCCGCCACCCGGCGCTGCAATTCGGTGCAGGTTTCCATTGACGGCTCCAATCCGGAAACCCACGACGCTTGCCGGGGAAAGGGGAACTTTCTCAGGGCCATGGAAGGCTTGGAACACTTGAAGCGGCATGGTGTAAATGTCAGAGTAAGGGTGACTATCAACCGTTTTAACCTTGAGGACCTGCCGGAGGTTGCCCGGTTCCTCTTGGACGATATCGGGTTGCCAGGCTTTTCCACAAACTCGGCCGATTATATTGGACTGTGCCGATCCCAGGCGGAGAAAGTCCAACTTACGGCAGCAGACCGCAGTCGGGCTATGGCCTTGCTGGGGGAGCTTGAGGAGCAATACCCTGGTCGCATCACCGCCACCGCCGGCCCCCTGGCTGAGGCCCGGGATTGGACCAAGACCATCCGCAACAAGAGAGAGGGACGGGCACCGGAAGCCGGTCGGGGCCATCTGGTGAGTTGCGGCGCGGCCAGATCAAAGTTGGGCGTTCGTTGCGATGGCGTCATAGTCCCCTGTATCTTGATGCCAAATATTGAATTAGGCCGGATCAACCGGGATGACCTTGGCGAGGTCTGGCGGAATCACCCCGAGCTCACCCGGATTCGGGAACGCCATCATATTCCCTTGAGCGATTTTCCCTTTTGCCAGGATTGTGAATATCTGCCCTACTGTTCCGGCGGCTGCCCTGCGGTGGCTTATACCCGCACCGGCCAGGACAGCCATCCCAACCCGGATAATTGTTTGAGACGCTTCCTCAACGAAGGGGGGCAACTGCCTCATGTCGAATCCTGATAAGGCAATATATCAATTAAATACAATATATTTTTATTTGACTGAGGGATGCAACCTCCGCTGCCGCCATTGCTGGATCATGACAGAGCAAGAACCTGCATCGCCATCAAAGCCTAAAGCATTTCTGGAGTTACGCCTCTTTGAGTCAATCCTGGAACAGGCCAAGCCCCTGGGCCTCAACGGAGTCAAGTTGACCGGCGGCGAGCCCTTCCTCCACCCCAAAATTCGCTCGATGATGGAAATAATTCGGGAAGCTCAACTGAGGTTGATAATTGAGACCAACGGCGTCTTGTTGACTCCCGAACTGGCGGCGTTGGCGGCCTCCTGTTCCCGGCCTTCTGTATCAGTCAGCTTAGATGGAACTGATCCCGAAACCCACGAGTGGGTGCGGCAGGTACCGGGGTCTTATGAAGCCACCCTCCGGGGCATCGGCCATCTGGTCCGGGCAGGAATCAGACCCCAGATCATATTCACCATTATGCGGAAAAACCAGAATCAAATTGAGGCCATCCTCCGGTTGGCCCAGGAACTGGGAGCCGCATCAGTAAAGTTCAACATACTGCAGCCTTCTCCCCGGAGCGATAAGATACGAGAGGAGGGAGAAGCTTTGAGCTTAATGGAGGTCCTGAAGATAGGTCACTGGGTGGAACGGGAGTTGGCCGCCGAATTCGACTTTCCCATCTTCTTCAGCCACCCGCCGGCCTTTAGACCTTTAAAACGGATTATCAGTAAAAACGGAAAGTTGACCAACTGTGGCATCCGAAACATTATCGGGGTGCTGGCCAACGGCCATTTTGCCCTTTGCGGCATCGGCTCCCATATCCCCGAGCTAGTCTTTGGAAACGCCTCCCGAGACAAGCTGGTGGACGTGTGGCAGAACAACCCGGTTCTCCAAGAGATCCGGGAGGGTCTCCCACAGCGGCTTGGCGGTATCTGCCATGATTGCCTCTTAAAAGCAAGATGCCTGGGCTTTTGTTTGGCACAGAATTATTATCAGCAACGAGATCTGTGGACTCCTTTCTGGTTTTGCCAGCAGGCCGAGGCCCTTGGTCTTTTCCCAGACAGTAGAAGAACCCCTGGGAACTGTCCAAGCGCAGACAAACTTACGAGGTCATAAGAAAAAACTTGCTTCAGAGCACTAATTTTGATAAAGGAGGGAGAAAAGTCCAGGCGATTATGGAATTACGAAACGGGGGCTGTAACCCTAATGAACGGGCTTTAGGCTCTTACCCAATTTGATACGGAGGTACTGCTCATGAAAGAGAAAGATGTTCGTTATGAAAAGCCTATTTTGGAAAAATTGGATGAAATATCAGTTGCTCACGGACAAGCATGTGCGCCGACAGGATCAGTTGCCTCTGGTGCCTGTGCACCCACCGGAGGCAGTGCTTCTGGAAATTGCGACCCCAGTGGGAGCCTAGTTACGTAATAACGTGACTTCTTAGGCAAAGGCAGGAATGGCGGTGGCGCCTCTTTCCTGCTTGGGTTAGCACCTGTTTCACTGAACTTGCCTTCCTACATAATCAAGGGGGGGGGGGAAATATTCCTCCCCTCCGTTATTTGTGACAAAACTAAATGCTTGATAGTAGCCTATTGACTCCGCTCAGCAATTTTTCCACCCATCATTGATGCCAAGCTTATTTTGATGTTTTTTGCAGCCATTCTTCTGGTCGTTCCGGTCTTTGGCCAAAAATACTCAGAATTTGGAAACCCTTTGCACCACCTCACCATCAAGAACGTCACTGTCACGATAGAGGTGGTGAACACGTCACGCAAGCTCAATCAGGGGCTGAGCCACCGCACAGAATTGCCGGAAGGGAGGGGTATGCTCTTTCTCATGCCCGCAGCTAGCCGGTGGGGCTTCTGTATGCGGGATATGCTCTTTCCCATTGATATTATCTGGATTAACGATGGCAAGGTGGTTGGCATTCACCCAAAACTTTCCCCGAGCGATCAAGGGGTCTTCATACCCCCGGTCCCAGTGAGCATGGTGCTGGAAGTTCCGGGAGGATTTGCAGAGCGCCACGGCTTCAAGGTAGGTGATCCCTTGAAGATACACATACCAGGTTTGATATTAATAATGTTACAAGCGAGGGCCAAGATAGACTGCACAGCCAGGTCCTACTGGGCCAAATTGAAAGGTTTCTTGAAGAGGTTATGATTCCGGATATGACATGGTTGAATTCATTTATACAAATGCAAGAACGAACCGATTAAACTCATCATTCAACTTGTCCGAATAATCCCCTGAAAAAGGAAGATCAAACTTGACTCACACTGAAGGATCAGACTTCCGGGCTTTAGAACTTCTCGCAAAGTTAACTGAATCTGCTCAACAAGGTTTCTCCCTTCACCTTGGTGATGGGAGCCATTGGCTGATTACCAGTTCTCTTCATGCTTCATCCATTGTGAAAAAATTTGGTACTATTATGCAGATAGAGAAAGTGTATTCTGAAAACAACAGAATCATGTATTTCTATGAAAAGAATGCAGATCGCCTACAGAAAGAGCTTTCTTTTTTACAATTTCAAGGCTGGATCAAGCTATACGATACCCATTTTCAGATTTTCTTTCATCCCAGGTTACACCATGTCATCTGTGAGTATGACGCCGAACAAAAGAAAAGTTATTCATATGCCCTGATGTCCATTATTACTCATACCATTCATTGGGCAAGCATCTGCCGGGGTGGGTTACCTATCCATGGCTGTCTGATTGAACATCATGGGAAAGGGATTATCTTGGCCGGGCGCTCGGGAGTTGGGAAGTCGACCTCCAGTCGCCGTGTCAGCTTTCCTTGGCAAGCTCGTTGTGACGATGAGATCCTAGTGGTTTCAGCCCCCGGAGGCCGCTATCTGGCTCACCCTTTTCCCACCTGGATGGATTATCTCTCGGGGCGGGCCGAAAATACCTGGAAGGTGGAAAATGCTGTGCCCTTAGCCGGATTATTCTTTCTCGAGCAATCCCCAAAAGACGAATTTTCCCCTTTGGGAGGGGCTGAAGCAGCAGTGGCAGCCACTAATTCAGCCGCCCAAATCATGTTATTCCATTGCTTGTGTAATTCTAAACCTGGCCAGGTGCGGGAACTCAGGCGGACCGTGTTCAATAACGCCTGTGAACTCGTCACTAAGGTCCCCGCCTTTCGACTTCGGGTGAGCCTTACTGGCAGGTTCTGGGAACAAATTGAGTCAGCCTTGAACCTAAGCTAAATTGCTCCCATGACGAGAAGGTTAATTTATAAAGGCTCCAGCATGAATCCCCTGTTCCGGGAGGGGGATCTTTTCCAAATGGTGCCTTATCACGGGAAGGAAATCATTGTAGGTGATGTGGTGGTCTTTTGTGACCCCAAAAAACCGGGAAAGGTAATTCACCGGGTAGTAGAAGTCAGTTTCCGTGGTGTGAAGACCAAGGGGGACAATACCAACGCCAATGACGATTGGACCTTGAAACCCGGGGACATCCTGGGCAGGGTAGTGGCCATCCACCGTGGGGGTCGCATCCTCCCCGTGCCCCGCAAGGCGCCGGCTTCCCTTTATCTCCTCCGGGGCCGCCGCTGGTGCGACCGCGCGGTTTCCCGGCTGCTGCAGCCAGTCTATCATTGGCTGGCTCGCTCTGGCTGGTTCCGGGGCGGCTGGCCGCCTGGATGAAGCCCCGGTTGCTTTATTTCTCCCGGGCCCAAGGCCCCGAATGGCAACTCTGGTGGGGAAATCTTCTCATCGGGCGGAAAAAGTACCTCGCGCCACATTGGGAAATCCGCCGGCCCTTCCGGCTTTTCGTGGATGAAGCCAGCCTCCCGGTTCACCCTCCTGAATCTCCAGAAAAAAACTCCTCCAAACCCTAAGCCAGGCCCAGACGAACAAGGGCCCGGCCTGTCTTTGTAATCCCCAGGATTCCTCGCCGCCAGCTCCGACCTTTGGCCTGTTCATAAAACTATTGACACGGCATGCCGTTTTCGTCTTTAATTCTGGACAACCTTGCCCGGCCGGTGAAACAAGGCCGACATCCAATGGAATGGAAGTCCAAGGCCGAGTTCCTGGTTCCTGAGAGCACCCTCGGTTGATCCTGAGCAAGACCTGAGAATTTCATCTGGTTTGAGGGCTCGATGGCGATTGATTCCGGACGCCGAGCGCAAGAAAAAATCATCAAAGGTTATCGGGGGGGGTTATGCGTAAACTGTTGGCAGGCCTGATTTGTCTGGTGTTGTTAATTCCGCCAGGTGGGGGCTTGGGCTCAGGAAAAACAGACGCCCACTGTGGGAGAGGAACGGAAGGAGGAGCAAAAACGAGCCCAAATCGCCACCCGGGTGTCCGAGATTGAACGGGGCGGCGCTTTGTTGCCCTCCGGCCGCTTGGTCGTCGAGCCTTCTTTTGAATACAACGCCATTTCGGGGACCAATGTCTCCATTTCGGGATTCACCATATTCCAGGCCATCCTCATCGGCCGGGTCCAGGTCCAGAAGCTCAAACGGGATTTGTTCGTCCCTGCCCTGACTTTCCGGGCCGGCCTGAAAAACGCCGAACTCTATGTGCGCATCCCCTATTTTTTCCGCACCGACCGCCTGGTGTTTCCCACTTCCGGGGGCTCCACCAGCAGCATTGTGGACAAATCCTTTAGCGACAACAGCCTGGGAGACATAACCACCTATCTCTACTATCACGCAGTGCGGGAAGGGCAATGGCGCCCCTGGGTGCCGGACACGGTGGTTCGCCTGGGCATGAGCTTTCCCACCGGCAAGGATCCCTATAGCCTGACCCGGCGCCTTATCCCCGAACTGGGGGCCCTCCTGCCGGTGGCCTTTCCCACCGGCACCGGCCATTTCGGCCTGGTCTTCGGCTCCACCTTCGTGAAAAGCGTGGACCCCGCAGTTATTTTTCTGAATGTGGCCTACTTTATTAATTTCGAACGGAACATCGGTAGCGCCGGGGACCCTGCCATTAATTTCGGGAACGTCAAGCTCGGGAACACCTTCGAATACAGTATCGGCCTGATCCTGTCTTTGCAGGAGCGGCTGTCCATGAACTTCTCCTTCAACCAGCGCCTTACCGGCAAGACCAAGCAGGAAGGCATTTTCCTGCCTGATTCCAGTCTCAATGCCATGACCCTCAACATCGGGGCCACCTATGTCATCCCGCCCCGCATGGCCGTGGACTTTGTCGTGGGCATCGGCTTGACCGAAGACGCTCCTGACGTCAGCCTCATGGTGCGAGTGCCCATTTTGTTCAAGTTCGGGAAGAAATAAGGCGGCTTAAGGCAAGGGCAGGGCCAGCTCTCGCAGGCGGCGCCGATAATAGCTTTCTCCCCAGCCGCTCAGGCGGCCGGCTTCAAAGACCAAGGGAGTCTCCACCCGGCGCCCCTGTTGGTTTTCCAGGAAATAATACCAGACAATCACGGGCCGGCTTCCGGCCCGAAAACCTTCGGTGCGGTCCGGCGGGCCGAGCAGCCGCTGCACTTCCTCCCGGGACATGTTCAGGTCAAGGCTGGTCAACCCGGCCACCCCCGCCTTCGGGGGGGAGGTGGGCGATACGGCCGGCGGCCTGGCGGCGGCCGGGGGCGGGGCTGCCGCCGGGGCCGGTCCCGGCGCCGGGGGCGGCGCAGCCTCAGTCACCTGGGGGGACCGCTCTTTGCCGGCCAACAGAAAACTCCGCTTGCCGTAGGGATAGCGCGCCACTTCCGTGATCACCCCCCGGTCGTTTATCCGGTAGTGCACCTGGTCGGGCTTGACCCAGGCCCCGCCGCCCATGGCCGCGGTTTGGTCCAGGTTGTCCGTGGTGTACACATAGACCTTCCCGCCCCCCGGCCCCGGCAGAATCTCCTGGGGTTTGCCTTGGCGGGCCACCAGGTCCTCCACCCGCTGGCCGACCCCCACCGTAGCCCCCGAACCCAAGCCGCCCTGGCCGGCACAGCCGCTCAGCACTGCCAACACCAGCAACCCCAGGCCTAAAAGCCGCCATTTCATGTGTGCCTCCCTCCCTGCCGAACTGTGGCCAGTATATACCCCGAAAGATAATCAGGAGAACTAATTTTTATCCGGAAATATCCCCTGTAAACCGCTATTTCCAAAAATTTGTACAATGTCCGAAAAATTGTTCAAAAAGAGGAACACTTTGGGTTTCCCTGTATTTCCCGCCCTCCCGGGCCGCCGTGACCCCGGGTTTTTTCTCGCCGCCAACCAGGTGAGCGAACTCTCACAAGCCCGTCAGTAAAAGATCTCCAGAGATTCAGGCTCATTATTATCCTGGGGGGAAAGGGGCCGGGAACTTGCCCTGGCGCCAGCCCTTTTCAAGCCGTTGTTCTAAGGAGCCTCGAAACCTCTACAGATTTGGCAAATTGATGTTAATTTTCTTCAACATTTTTTCAAATTGTCTGACTGCCGGCAGCCGCGGCCCCTAAAGGGGACTGATAAAAAAACCTGGCAGGGCGACTTTCTTGAAAAACTTAACACCCTAATTTAACTAAAATTATATCTCTCCACCACTTGCCCTCCTTCCTGACCGCGGTCTGGTTGTAAGATAAAAACAAGCTTGGCACTAAATTTGCTTTAATGAATGCTACTCGGTGGAGTTTTTTGTTCCTGCGGGCTCCACCGCGCCGCATGCTGAGACAGTTCCCATTGCAGACGGTAGGCCCTGCGCCGTGGGAGACTCGGTTCCCCTGAAAGAGAGCGCCTATGCGTAAGTCGCCACGAGTTTCCGTTGATGTGCCGGTAGAGTTGGATGCGTATGGCCAAACCCTCTCGGGACGGGCCACCAACCTCGGCTTGCGCGGGGCTTTCATTTCCCTGGAATCGCCGCCGCCGCTCCACTCGGTGGTTAATCTCAGGCTGTTCATGGGCTCCCGTTTCCCGGACCTGGAGATCCTGGCCCGGGTGGTGCGCACCGGACCCTACGGCATCGGCGTGGAATTTCTGGACCTGGACGTCCATTCCCGGTCCTTGCTTCACGATTTTTTAACGCCTCTGTGGCCCCGGAAGCTGAAAGCCTGTCCCTTCTGCGGCCAGGAGTTGCCCAAACCTTCACCAAAGAACTGCCCTGTCTGTCAGAAGTCTTTGGACTGGCGGCATAACGGCAATATGAAAGAAAACGAATCTGAGGAAATGATCGGCACCTGCAAGGGCATACGGGACATCTTCTGCCTGATCCGCAAGGTCGCCATCACCGAGGTGCCGGTGCTCATCACCGGGGCCAGCGGCACGGGCAAGGAAATGGTGGCCCGGGCCATCCACCAGCGCAGCAACTTGGCCCAGGGTCCCTTCGTGGAAGTCAATTGCGGCGCCATCCCCCGGGAACTCCTGGAGTCCGAGCTCTTCGGCCACGAAAAAGGGGCCTTCACCGGCGCCTACCGCACCACCATCGGCCACGTGGAACGGGCCCAGGGTGGCACCCTCTTTCTGGACGAAGTGGGGGAGCTGCCTGTGGACCTGCAGGTGAAGCTGCTGCGCTTCCTCCAGGAATTCACCTTTCACCGGGTGGGGGGGCGCCAGCCCCTCAAGGTGGATGTCCGCATCATTTCCGCCACCAATGCCGACCTGTCGGAGCTCATCGCGGCCGGCCGCTTCCGGGAGGACCTCTATTACCGCCTGGACGTGGTCAACATCACCCTGCCGGCCCTCAAGGACCGGGACGACGACAGCCTCATCATGGCCAACGTCTTCCTCAAGCGCTATGCCGCCCGGCTGGGCAAGGAACTTAAGGGCTTCACCCCCGAAGCCATGACCGCCATTCAGGGCCACGCCTGGCCGGGCAATGTCCGGGAGCTCATCAACCGGGTGCGCCGGGCCGTGGTCATGACCGAAGGAGGCCGGGTGGGGCCGGAGCATCTCGGCCTGGACCAGTCAGGCGGGGTTACCGAAACGGTATTCAACGGCAAAAGTCTCAAGGAGGCCCGGGCCGAATTCGAAGCCCGCCTGGTGAGCGACGCCCTGCACCACTTTCAGGGCAATGTCTTTCTGGCCAGCCGCGCCCTCCGGGTGAGCCGCTCCACCATGTACCATTTTATTCAAAAATATCAGTTGAAGCCCTACCTGAGTATGGTGGCCAACTGAGGGTCTGTTTAAGAGGTTTTTCTCAAAATGCGGCGCCAGGCGAAACCGGATCTTTTCCTTTCCCGTCAAGGGAAACCGTCCACTTGAATATTTTAACCATTTATTTTGATGTCTTTTAACCATTACAGCCAGGGTCTTGTAATGATTACATGTCAAGGGACCAAGCCAACGCCAGCCTGTACCGCCAAGCCCTGCCGAACTTTGCAGTTATGCCGAACGGCCGGCAATCTGTTGGACTGTTACAAAAAACTGGAAACAGATAACCCATCAATTTTATTAAATAAAAAATTTGCTAAACAAGCATTGTCTTATTTTTTAGAAAAGTCGGGCAACCGACGCTGGCGGTCAAGCATGGAAGTCATGGAAAATCAACATCTTACCCAACGCAATCTCTGGCACCAATCCTGCTTAGGATATAAGCGGGAAGCTATAGACCTATGGTGTGACGTACGCAGATGCGATGGCAAAATCATTTGGCTGGGCCAAATAGGCCGGGATTCAGGGGGCGATGCTAATGCGCCGCACCCCGACCACGCGTACTCCGGATGCCCGCAGGTCAGTTACCAGGCGGGGTTCGGCAGGGCCGGCGGCCACGGTGGGTTTAGTCAGCCCGCCAGGAGGGATCGTCCTCTGGGACGAATGGCAGGCCACCCTGAAAAAGAAGGGGGACGGGGAAGACCCTGAAATCCTTGGTGAATCAAAAATACCGGCACAAAAAGAATGGCCTCAGCGTGTAAAGGAGGTGAAAGGGGACCAAAAGAAAACCTGATGATGGCACGTGGTTGAAGGCGAATTATCCAAATCCTTTAACTCTTCGGAAAGGAGAAAGGAACTTATGAGAAAGACACTTGTATTACTGTTAGTATTAGGTATGGTCTGCCTGGCCGTGCCGGCGGTGGCGCAACAGATTGGCGACGCCGATAACGGTGGCAGCAATCAGGACACCGGCGGCGGCACGGGCGTCCAGGTGACCAATCCCAACATTGCCGGTGCGACCCAGGGTTCTGGTGACGGCAATACCAACATGGATGGCGACAACAGCGGCACTCAAGTCATCGTGCCCGACGCCAACATTGCCGGGGCCACTGCTAAGGACCAGGCCATTGCGGTGGATGCCGATGCCGCGGCCCAGGGCAGCAGCACCGCCCAGGATAACGGCGGCGATGCCAACACCACCGGCAACCAGGCCAATGACAACACTGATAACCAGGTAGGCAACGGCCAGAAGGCTGATGGCGGTGGCGGCACCAACGTCTCCGTCCCCGACGCCACCGTGCAGGCCCTCGGCAAAAACCAGGCCGATGACACCAGCTCCGTCACCGACAGCTCCACGAGCGCCCTGGGCTCCGCGAACAGCGGCCAGGACAGCACTGCCCAGACCGGCGGCACCAACGTCAGCGTCCCCGATGCCACCGTGCAGCTCTTGGGCAAGCAGAACGCCGATGACGCCAGCATTAACAATGACGCATCCAAAAATGCCGATGCCTTTGCTGAATCCGGTAAGGCCCAGGATGCTCAACAAGCCGCTATGGACGGGGGCGTGAATCAGCAGAACAGCGATATCAACGCCAACAACCTGACCACCAGCCCCGTCCAGAACCGGGATGTCAGTGGCCAGGCGGCCATGGACACTGCCAACCTGCAGACCGGCAATGCTGATCAGAACGGCGGCACCGGCAACGTCGCGCAGGAAGGCACCACCAACGTCAACGTGCCCAACCCCCAAGTGGCTTTGGCAGGCAAGCAGGCTGCGACTGGTACGGGCACCAACACTGACGAGTCCGCGAGTGCCCTTTTGGCCAAGCAAGTGGCCTCTGGTACCGGCACCAACAACGACGCTCCCACCTTCTGTCTGACAACAACACCAATGATAATACTGTTGCCGCAGTCGGCAGCAATGCTGACCGCGACGGCAACCAGGCCGATGCCAACGCCGGCAACGGCCAGGCCGGTAACGACAACGTCGTGGCTGGCGGCGACTCGGTGAAGGACCTCGGCGGCACCAATAACGTCGGTAGCGGCACCCAGGTGCTCGTCCCCGATGCCACCGTTCAGGCCCTCGGCAAGAACATGGCCGATGACAGCGCCACCGTGAACGACTCCTCCCAGTTCCTGTCGAACAACACCACCACGGATAACGCCGTGGCCGTGGGCGGCAGCACCGCCAATGGCGCCGGCAACCAGTCCAATGCCAACACCGGCAACGGCGGCCTGGCCGGGGAAAACAACATCCAGGCCAATGGCAACACCGCCGATGATGTCCTGGTGGGCGACAACAACAAGAACCAGGAAGTCGGCGGCTCTGCGGCCATGGACAGCTTCAATGGCGCAGGCCCCAACAACGTCGGCTCCGGCACCCAGGTGATCATCCCCGACGCCACCGTGCAGGGCATTGGCAAACAACAGGCTGATGACGGCAGTATCAACACCGACAACTCCAACAACCAGGATGGCCAGGTCAATGCCAACAACCTGACCACCAGCCCCATTCAGAACCGGGACATCACCGACTCTGAAGGGATTGCCATGGACAGTGCCCATGCGCAGAATGCCGAGGACTACGGCACCAACGCCCAGGAAACCGGCATTGCCCAGGGCGGCCAGGATAACAACAACGTCCTGGTGACCGACCCGGCCACGGCCCTGTTTGGCGGCGCCGCGGCTTCCGGCGGCAGCACTGCCCTGGCCGCCGACGCGCTGGCCACGGACACCGGCAAGGCTCAGAACGGTGATGCCAACGCCATGGATACCGGCAAGGCCATTGATGCCCAGAATGCCGCGATGGATAACGGCCAGGCCATGAACTTTAACGGCCTGCTGGACACCGGGCCCAGGGCACGTCCAATGCCCAGGGTGGTTTGGGCAACGCCAACGCCATGGACAGTGGCAAAGCCCAGGATGGTTTCCTGAGTGCGGAAGCCATGGACCAGGGCATGGCCCAGAACGGCCTGGCTAATTCACAGGCCCAGAACGACACCCAAGCCCAGAATGGCCTGGTCAATACCCAGGCCAAGGACGGCCAGGCTCAGACCGGCCTGCTCAACAACCAGGCCCAGGACAGCGCCCAGGCCCAGCAAGGTCTGCTCGCCAACCAGGCGAAAGACAGCGCCAATGCCCAGCAGGGCCTGATCAACATGAACAACCTGACCACCAGCCCCGTCCAGGTCCGCACCAATATCCTGGATGACGGCGCCGTGGCTAATGACACCGCCAAGGCCTTCGGCCAGAACGATAACGGCGCTCAGGCCATGGACCAGGCTATCGCTGTCAGGGATGCTGACGAATCAGCCTTCGCCACCACCGGCAGCCAGGCCGTCGCTGATGTCGAGGATTCCGCCGTGTCCCAGGCCGGCGATGCCGCCAACAACGATGGTGACGGCGTGGCCGCTAACGGTGGCGCCAATGTCAATAATAACAATGGCGACGAAAACGCCCAGGCCATTGGCGGCAATGCCGTGCAGAACTCCGGCGATTACAACGCCACGACCATGGCTGGTAATGCCCAGTCCATGGACGGCGACGGCGTTCAGGGCACTGACAACGCCAAAGGCATCAACTTCACCGGCGAAAATGACACCGGTCTCATAGACTCTGCCAATTCCAAGGTTCAAAGCGGCGAAGATAACCAGAACGCCATGGACAATGGCAGAAACTTCAATGACATCGAAGATTCCGCCATAGCCACTGACTCGGGTAGGGCCCAGAACCAGGAAGTGGAGAATGACGGCATCGGCGTCCAGGTGGGCGACACCTCCCCCGTGCAGATTCGGAGGGTGGAGAATGTCGATGCCCTGGCCATGGACACCGGCAAGGCCCAGGACGGCCTGGCCAACGCCATGGACACCGGCAAGGCCCAGTCTGGCCTGCAGAATGCCATGGACAGCGGCAAGAACCAGGCCGGCCTCCAAAACGCCATGGATAACGGCAAGGCCCAGACCGGCCTCCAGAACGCCATGGACAGCGGTGTGGCCCAGACCGGCGTGACCAACAACAACGGCGCGGGTAACGCCCAGACCGGCGTGACCAACGCCGCCAACAGCGCCCAAGCCCAGACCGGTCTTATCAATACCCAGACCGTCAGCGGCAATGCCCAGACCGGCCTGACCAACGCCAACAGCGGCACCGCCCAGACCGGCTTGGCCAACAACACCGGCGCTGGCAATGCCCAGGGGCAGTTCGTCATCGGCGACGGTGTCGCGGTGCAGAGCGGCAACACCTCCCCGGTGCAGGTCAGGCAGAAGGAAGCTGACGACAATGCCGCAGTGGGCATGGACACCGCCAAGGTGGCCACCGCCCAAGATGAGTCGGCCGTGGGCTTCGACCAAGCCCAGGTGGTGAGCGATCCCAGTGGACTCGGCCGTGGCTCAGGGTAGCGGCATCGCCATCAATGACATCTCTGACTCCGCCTTCACTGCGGGCGATAATTCCCCGGCCCTCCGCGACAACTCGGACTTCGCCATCTCCAACAGCGGACCGGCGTTTAAGGACGTGACCAACGCGGCGGCCGTGGGCGCCGGCAACAATGCCCAGGACATCACTAACGCAGCCGTGGCCATGGGCAGCCTGGCGGCCAAGGACGTCTCCAACTCCACGCTGGCGGAAGGCGGTTCCACCGCGGCCTATAACAGCGGCACCGGTGCTGTTGCCCAAAATAGCAGCACTGCCATCTCCAACACCGGCACCGGCGTAGTGAACACCGGTGGCGGCTATGCGGGTTCGAACCCGGCACCGGCGCCCTCAACCAGGGTTCCGGCAGGGCCGTTAGCAACCTCCAAACCGCCCCTGGCGCCATGGCCCAAGAAAGCAGCGTGGCCGTGGGTACGGTTACCTCATCGCCCATCAACGTGGGCTCCGGCAGCAGCCTCCTGGTCAGCACTCCGGCTCCTGCGAATGTCAACCAGGGTAGCGGCATTGCCAACACCGGCAGCATGGGCGTGGGCACTGTGACTGCGTCTCCCAACAACACCGCGTCCCCCACCATGTCTTCTCCTGGTCCGCTGCAGGGCATCCAGACCGTGGCCCTGACCGATCTGAAGCAGGTGAACACCGGCTTCTACGTCAACAACAACAACTTCGCCGGCGGAGCCACCATCAACGCCAACAGCACCAATTCTGCCTCCAACGGCGTGATGGCGACCTCCCCCACTCTGGGCATCGCCGCCAACAGCGCCGCGCAGAACGTGGTCAACGTGACCGCCAACATCACACCAGGCCGTAATTGCACCCACTACCCCCGGGGGGCTTGGCCCCCCGGGGCTTTTTATCAGGGGAAAGCACATGAAGCGGCGGGTTTTTCCGGCAGGACTGGTGGCAGTGGCGTTGACCTGCCCGTCAGGGGCCTGGCCACCGATGTGCCGGTGCGGCTGAACCTCTACAATGAAGGCGGCGTCCTCACCAAGCAGGTGAAGTCCCTGAAGGAGATGCGCCTGCGCAACATGGTGCCCCAGAGCCGGGATTACAGCTGCGGGGCCGCGGCCCTGGCCACCATCCTGCAATACTATTACGGCCTGCCCACCACCGAGATGGACGCCATCGGCGGCATGTTCAAGCTGGGGGACCAGGACGAGATCAAGAAGGTGGGGTTTTCTCTCTTGGACATGAAGCGCTACGCCAACGCCCTGAAGTTCAGGGCGGACGGCTTCAAGATCCCCAAGGTGGAAACCTTGAAAGAGTTGAAGGTCCCGGTGATCGTGCTCATTGACACCGGCAATTACAAGCATTTCGTGGTGCTCCGGCGGGTGGACGACACCCATGTCTACATCTCCGATCCGTCCTCGGGGAACCGCCGCCTGCTCCTTAATGAGTTCGCCAAGGTGTGGAGCCAAAACATCGTTTTTGCCGTGGAAGGGCCCAAGGCGGGGACTCCTGAGGGGCTCTTCGTGGACAAGCCCCACGTCGCCAAAGAAATTTCCATACAATTGCGCAAGGAACCCTTCATTACCTCCCGCTTTGCCCTTGACCCGGCAAATGCTATAATTAGTATTACTAATCCACCGCTTTTTATCTTACCGTTTATTCCCGGGCAGTAAGATCCCGGGGCAAAGGAGGAAACTATGTGTCCCAGCAGCAGAAGCACCTGCCGGATTTCAGCCCAGGTGAAGCTGGGGCTTGTCTTCCTGTCGGTTATCCTGACCCTGACCTTGGTGGCTTGCGATGCCAAGGCCCCGGTGACCCAAACGCTTCTCGACCAACAGATGGAATACCTGACGGCCCCCCACCGCAGCCAAGCAGGCCCCCTCCATGGCTTCCAAGCCGGCGGAGAAAAAAATCCGCTGGAAATCTGCGCGGTAGTCCCCGAAGATAACTTGCAGGAAATGCGGGGCACCATGGGAGTGTATTTCTTTGACTACAACTTTGACATTAACCTGGTGACCAATCCCCAGGTGAGCGTCACCACCAATTTCTCGGCCGCAGTGCCCAACGGCAGCCCGGCGCCGAACTTCAACGGCTCCACGGCCACCTTTCAGGACAACAACGTCTCTTATATCGCCGGGCCCGCCAATGGCGGCCTGATGTCCCAGGTGATGGTGACCGGGCGGGACAACATCGTCTTCGCCAACACCCAGTTCAATATCCGTCTGCCGGAAACCTCACCCTCATCTCGAATGTCAACGTCTTGCCGGCCTCTTCGCTCTCCGGCATAGGCATCAAGTAAAACGGACACCAACATATGCGCAAGTTTTGGTTAGTTGTTCTCGTGACGTGCCTCCTGGCGGCGGCTCCCTTCTATAAAGGGGGGTGGCCCTGGCCCAGGATGCTTTTGCCCTCCAATCCATTGTCACCAACTCCGGGACCAATTTCCTGGGCTTCGTGCAGGGCATCGGCGGCTGGTACTTCACCGGCTTCAGCGATGCCGGCCGGATTCGCAGGCTTTGGCAATGTGGTGGTAAACGGGATTTATAACGCCAGCATCGGCGTGGGGTCCTTCCGGAATCTGGGCTCCGTCACCTATGTCAATATTCAGCCGGATTTAGCCGTGACGCCGTCCACGTACTACGGGCAATCGTTCTCAGAAAACAATCGGGTAAGCATTGACAATTACAATTACGCCGTCAATATAGGCTTCAACGGTTTTAAAGGCTCGGGATTGTGGTGTTGAATATGATGGCCGGCAGTTTTTCCAACCAATTCACGTCGGTCACCTTCAACATGGGGAAAAACGCCATCCCCCCTTGTCCCCGGCTATTTTTAACGTGAACCAGGGCAACAACAGGGTGGCTACCCTCACCAACAACCAGATGCAGGCCATAGCGGGCACCGCCAACAACGACATCCAGGTCAAAGGCAAGCAGACTGCCATCACCAGCGTGCAGGGGGCCCCGGACGTGCAGGGAGTATGTGCCATGACCCTGTCTGCCGGGGTCAACAACCTGGTGACTCACCGGGTGGAGATAAATATTGACACCTCCAGGTGAGGCCGGTTAAAGCACCTTTTTTGCCGTCTCCACTTCTTCCCTTTCCTGCCTTGAAGGCATCAGTTTCCTGCCCGATGTGTAAACCGTTTGGACACCAGCGCGAAAAACGGAGAACAGCGGGCCCCAGCCAAATGTACCGCGAGGGCCCCTGTGTCAGGTATATTATGTATCCAAGAGACCCTGGGATTATCCCAATTTCGGTTTTCGGGTTTAAAACCCTACGTGTAATATCAATAGGTTATCTGAGTAATTTGTTTCATTTCACGAAATTGGTATTACAAAGTGTAGCCGCAGGCTTCAGCCTGCGCCACCAAGGCTTAACTTATTAAACGTTTTCATAAATATGGTAACGAATTTTACTTCGGCTCCCCTCACCAGCCCTCTCCCCCACGGGGGGAGAGGGATTATTACCAGGGCTCTTTTTTCATCCCCTCTCCCCCAATGGGGAAGAGGGTCAGGGTGAGGGGGAAAGAATTCACCGGCTCAGTCGTTCCATAAGACGTTAGCGTATTTACAAATGTATGTTGCAAGAGGCTCTTGAGAGAACTTTTGGGTTAATGAGGGATTTTCGCAGAGATCCTGGAATCGCTGGCGAATCTGCACGTTGCAGTTAAAAGATTGTTGATTATCAAATAGTTAACCATCAGATTGGTTGCATCTTCACCTGAATTGGTATAAGGTCAGAAATCATGCAAGGTGAGGTTATTCATGGTGCGAGCTTTACCGATTGTGGCGCTTCTGGCCATTGTCCGGGAGGTCTGACGGCCGTGCCCTCGCCAGGGACCCCGGCCCAAGGTGCCAAGCTTATCTATGATCAGGCCATTGAATTTTCAAAAAAAGGCCAATATGACCAGGCCATCGCCACCTTTAACCAGGCCATTCAGCAAGACCCCAAAAACGCCGCCTTTTATAACGCCCGGGGCTTGGCCTACTATTATATTAAGAACTACGACAAGGCCATCGCCGACTTTACCAAGGCCGTGCAGATCGACCCCAAGTACGCCAATGCCTATAACAACCGGGGGTTGGCCTTTTATCAGAAGGGAATTTTTGACAAGACTTTGGCTGACTACAACAAGGCCATTGAGTTGGATCCCAAGTATGCTGTGGCTTACAATAATCGCGGTATGCTTCATTACTATGCCAGGGCCTTCGACAAGGCATTTGTAGATTTTGACAAGGCCGTAGAATTGAACCAGCAAATCTTTGTGGCCTATAATTTCCGGGATTACTGTATTTTCAAAAAAAGGACTACAAGAAGGCTATCGCTGATTACAATAAGGCTATAGAATTAAATTCTCAATACGCGGTGGCTTACCACAATCGGGGATACGCCTATCTGCATGAAAATAATCTGGAAAAAGCCATATCTGACTATAATAAGGCAATAGAATTAAATCCAAGACTTTCTCTTTCATATAATAATAGGGGATTGATACATTATGAGCAAAAGGATGTTGCAAAGGCTAATGAAGATAATCGAAAAGCTCTACAGTTAGATCCCAGGCAGGCAGCGACTTATAACAATATCGGTCTTATCTATTATGATAATAAAGATTATGACAAGGCTATCGCTGAATACAACAGGGCCATTCAGCTTGATCCGATGTATGCCGTTGCTTGGAACAATCGAGGCTTGGCCCTTTTTTTATAAAAAGGTATATCCCAAAGCCCTGGCTGATTACACCAAGGCCATCCAGTTGGACCCTCAATATGCCAATGCCTACAACAACCGGGGGTTGGCTCATTATCACAGCAAAGCCTACGACAAGGCCATCGCTGATTTTACCAGGGCCATCCAGCTAAAGCCCACTTTTGCGGAGGTCTTACAGTAACCGGGCTCATGCCTATTATCAACAAAAGGCTTACGACAAGGCGAGAGAGGATGTGCGTAAGACCCAGGATTTGGAACTCGCCGTGGATAAAGGATTACAGGAAAACCTTGCCAAGGTGGCCGTGCCGAAACCTGAGCCGGCAAGGGCCTTGAGGGCAGAGCCGGCCCGGCTGCCGGCCGGCAAGCGCAGACCCCCCCAGGGGTTCTTCTGCCAACCCCAATTGAAGGGGAGCCCGGGGTATCCCGCCCCGGCCTGGAAGGACTGGAATAATTTTCCGCCCTTTAAGCGAAGACCTGGCATTACAGAGTCATCTCCAGCTTCACGGTTTCACCCGCGGCATCCCGTGTTAACGAAAAGCCGTTCTTCTTGGCCAGGGCCAACATGGGGTGGTTGTCGGAGAGCACATCGCCCCGCAGTCGTTTGACCCCCATTTCCCGGGCCACCTCGATGAGCCGTTCCATGAGCTTGGAACCCAGGCCTTTGCCGTGCCAGGCATCCCCCACAATAATGGCAAACTCGGCATCCTGGCGGTCGGGGGTGGTGACCAGGCGGGTCACCCCCATCATGACCTCCGGGCCCGGGGCGCGCCTACGGCCATGATGCCTATTTCCCGGTCGTAATCGTTCTGGGTGAAGCGCACCAGCATTTCATGGGTCCATTTCTTGATGCGGCGGAAGTAGCGGAAGTAGATGGTGTCTTCCGAGCACCCCTCCAAAAATTCCGCCACCAGGGGCTCGTCCTCCGATTTCATGGGCCTGAGCTTCACCGGGGTGCCGTCCTCCAGCATCCAATCGCTGACAAACTGGTTGGGATAGGGGGCGATGATGAGATGGCGGGGGGCCGGCACCAGGCTCTCCTCCACCACCATGCGGGCGTCCCCGGCCAAGGGCTGCCCCTTGGAGATGAACAGGGGATTGATGTCCAATTCCACAATTTCCGGGAAGTCCGTCACCAGTTGGGCCAGGCGGATGAGCATTTCCGCCAGTTTTTCCAGGTCCGCCGCGGGCAGATTACGATACCCCTTAAGGAGCCGGTACACCCGGGTGCGCTGGATCAGCCGCTCGGCTATCATGAGGTTGAGAGGCGGCAAGGTGATGGACACATCCTTGAGGACCTCGGCGTAAATGCCCCCCAGGCCGAAAAGAATGATGGGCCCGAACTGGGGGTCTTTTTTGGCCCCCATGATCAGCTCGAAGTCAATGGGCCTGACCTGGGGCTGAATGGTCACCCCCATGATCTGGGCCTCCGGGGCCTTGGCCTTGGCTGCTCCTGTAATTTCGTCAAAGGCCTTTTTGACTTCTTCCTCGTTGGCAAGCCCCACCTTGACGCCCCCCACCTCGGTTTTATGGGAAATCTGGGGGGAGTGAATCTTCATCACCACCGGATAGCCCACATGATTGGCTGCCTGCACCGCAGCCTGGGACGAGGACGCCGACACGGTTGGGGTCACGGGAATGCCATAGGCCGCCAGAATGGCCTTGGCCTCCACCTCGGTGAGCACCTTTAACTGGCGCTTCAGGCATTCCTGAATATAGGCCTTGGCCTGGGGCTGGTTGACTTCCAGCTCCTTGGGGAGGCGGGCCGGGGTTTCCTGAAGCAGTTCCAGGTTGTGGGTGTAAGAGTACATGGCCATGAAGGTGTCGATGGCCTGTTCCGGGGTTTCATAGACCGGCACGCCGCCGTCGCTCAGGATGCGCACGCCTTCGGCCACGTCCTCGCCCCCCATCCACACGGCCAGGACGGGCTTCCCCTGCTTTTTAATCTCTGGAATTATGACCTGGGCAATCTTGACGGGGTCGGTCATGGCCTGGTGGGTCATGATGACCACCAAACCGGCCACTTCAGGGGCCTGCAGGCACACCTGGAGGGCCTGGAGATAGCGCTCGTGGGTGGCGTCTCCCAGGATGTCCACCGGGTTGCCGTGGCTCCAGAAAGGCGGCAGGACTTCACTCAGCTTGCTGATGGTGTCGGTCCCCAGCACTGCGGGCTCCGCCTGCCAGGTCGCCAGGGCGTCGATGGCCATGACCCCGGGACCCCCGGCATTGGTGATGATGCCCAAGCCGCCGCCTGCGGGCCTCTGGGTTTTACCCAGGGCCTCGGCGCAGTCAAACAGTTGGCGCACGGTGACTACCCTGATAATCCCGGCCCGGCGAAAGGCGGCGTCGTAAGCTGCATCCACGCCGGCCATGGACCCGGTGTGCGAGGCCGCGGCCCGGGCTCCGGCTTCGCTGCGTCCGGATTTCGCGATGATAATGGGCTTGATGCGGGAGACGGCCCGGGCGGCGCTCATGAAGCGCCGGGGGCTGGTCATACCCTCCATGTAAATCAGGATGCTTTTGGCGCCGGCCTCGCCCCCGAGATAATCGATGAGGTCGGCGAAATCCAGGTCCGCCATGGTCCCCACACTGATGAAGTGGGAAAAGCCGATATGGTTTTGGGTGGCCCATCCCAGGATAGCGCTCCCCAGGGCGCCGCTTTGGGAAATAAAGGCGATATTGCCGGGATCAGCCGAAAAGGCCGCGAAGCTGGCATTTAGATTGCTCCCCGGACACAACAGCCCCATGCAGTTGGGCCCCAAATAGCGCACTCCCGCCTTCTCGGCTTCCTCATGGATGGCGGCGTCGATGGCCAGACCTTCTTCCCCGGCTTCCTTGCCCCCGGCGGAGATGATAATGGCGGCCTTGGTCCCAGCCTCGCCGCACTCCTTGATGATCCCCGGCACTCCCTTGATGGGTATGCAGATGACGGCCAGGTCTGCGGCCGCACCCACCGCGGTCAAGGTGGGAAAGGCCTTTATGCCCAGGATTTCGGCGGCCTTGGGATTGATGGGGTAAATCTGGCCGGTAAAGCCGGCTTTCTTGAGATTGTCCACCAGGATATAGCCCACGGAGCCTTCGTGGGTGCTGGCCCCCACCACGGCCACGGATTCTGGCTTAAAAAACTTATCCAGAATATTCTTCTCCATGCTCCCTCCTTCCTGACCTGAACGCGGCCTCAACCTTTGCGAGTCCGGGTGAGAATTTCCATAGACACCAACCAGGCTAACATGACGCTGGGATAGAGTTGCCCGAAGAGGGCCTGGAGCATAACCGCCAGCCGGGCCGCGGGAGAAATGGGCAAAATATCCCCATACCCCAGGGTGGTGATGGTGATAACACTAAAATAGATCATGGTTCCATGCAGGCTATCAAATTGCCCGGACATGGCCTCCGGCGGCAAGGTTGGGAATCCGGGCGGCAAGGTCAAAGCCTTGGGATTAATTTCAAGAATAAACAGGTAGAGGTCCGACCAGAGAAAAATGACGAGCAGGTAGATGGCTATGGCCCCGCAGATGCGGTGATAGGTGACCGCGCCCTGAGAAAAGACATGCCGGAGCAGTAAGACAATCAGATACACCACGGTTGCCATGGTGGCTAGGGTTCGCGCCGTTCTCAGGCCGAACTCCGGATAGAAGAAATCAATCCATATGAAGCCTAAGCTCCCCAAGGCCAAAGCGCCAAATATCAACCGTTCCAGGGGGCGTTGATAAACCGACAGCACCCCGGAGAGAAAAAACAGGGAAATGAAAATTAACGAAAGAACTTTGGCGATATAATATTGGTCCAGCAGGTAGGCGGATACCAGAAAAAGAATGAGGAACACCAGGACCCCGGTAAGGCCGGCGTCAGTGGTCCAGAACCTTTGGAAAGGACGATACCTGTTCTTCACTTTAACCCGCGTTTCAGAAGGCTTCACGTATAAGGGCCAAAGGGAGTTAATACCGAGTTTCTGTCATAGAAATAATTATTTGACGTTGCCGAAGTTTCTGTTATCCAGGGTCAAGCTGGCACCACAGGTTGTGGGTTAGTCAAACCGATAGAGGTCAAATCCCCCCTACCCCCCTTTAAAAAAAGGGAGGTCGATACATCAGCAACCCAAGTCCCCCTTTGCTAAAGGGGGATTTAGGGGGATTTGATAGGCCTAACAAATATTTTTAAACGCACCTTGGCACAAGAAGGAGGTGGAGCCCCCGGGGGCCCATCAGGCTGAGCCTTTAAATTTCTCCATCATGATTTGCATCATCTTTTGGGTGACGGCGGGACGGTCCACCCCTTGGCGCAGGCGGTCCCCCAAAAGCCGGCCCGCGGCTGCCGCGGCTGCCATCACCTCTGGCTGCTTGCCCACATCCGGGATGATCTCCGGGGTGATCTTGACCCCGTCGCCAAAGAGCATCAGGGGGATGCCCACCGGGCAGGTCTCGCCGAACCCGCAGGAAAAGCAGGAGGCCGCGCCCTGACCCGCGACCTTGGCGATGGTGTCGATGAAATTGTAGGCCAGGTATTTTTCCAGGGTGTCCGCGGCGGGTTCTCCGGAACTGCCCCCCACCCCCACCACCACGGCCAGTTTGCCCCACAGGAGGTTCCCGGCCTGGTGCCGGAACTGGAACCAGCGCTCCAGGAGGGCCTGGGTGGCGGCATTGATGCCGGTAAAGTAATTGGGCGCGCCGATGACATAGGCCTCAGCAGCCACGATCTTTTCCCGCAGCGGCGTCAGGTCGTCCTGCACTTTGCAAATATTGTCCTCGACGCACCCCAGACAGGCGATGCAGCCCGAAATTTTCTTGCCTCTCAGGGAGACATACTCGTACTCGCACCCGGAGGCCTCGAGTATGGTTTTCACCAGTTTACTGACTCCGGAGACGTCATCTTTTCTCGGACTGCCGGAGATGCCCAGGATTCTCATGAAAGACTCCTTAATCTTTCTCTTTTAGGAAGGGAGACAGGGATCACAAAAAACTCTCCCTCATCAAACTCCCTCTCCCATACATAGGCACGGTAGGACGGGCTTCCAGCCCGTCCAGGCACGGGCAGGATGCCCGTGCTACCAGGGGTTAAGGGAGCACAGGCTTCCAGCCTGTAAGGGAACAGGCAGGATGCCTGTTCTCCCGATTAACCCCGTTTTGTAGTCAAACGGAGGCGCAGGCTGAAGACTGCGGCTACAAAAATTGTACTAAGAACGCAACTCTATATAAAAGGGGGCGATTAAGCATGGGGGTAGTCATTTCGGGCGGGTTTAAAACCCGCCCCTACTCCCCCGGCCCTCCTCCCAAACTTACCTGCTCCATTCCTTGGTCACTTCTTCTTCAACTGGTCCGCCACGGACTGGATGGCGGCCTGCACCTTTTCCTGGTCCCCCAGGTAGTAGTGTTTCAGGGGTTTCAGAGACTGGTCGAGCTCATAGACCAGGGGGATGCCCGTGGGGATGTTGAGGCCCACGATCTCCTCATCGGAAACCCCGTCCAGGTATTTCACCAGGGCCCGCAGGCTGTTGCCGTGGGCCGCAATGATCACCCGCTGGCCCGCCTTGACCGCCGGGGCCAGGGTGTCATGCCAGTAGGGCAGGAACCGGGCCACCACGTCTTTCAGGCATTCCGTCAGGGGCAGGTCGGCTTGGGGGACCTTGACGTAGCGCGGGTCCCGGCCGGGATAGTAGGGGTTGTCCGGCGTCAGGGCCGGCGGCGGCACGTCATAGCTGCGCCGCCAGATTTTCACCTGGTCCATGCCGTGCTTTTCCACGGTTTCGGCCTTGTTGAGCCCCTGGAGGGCGCCGTAGTGGCGTTCGTTCAGGCGCCAGTTGTGGTGCACGGGAATCCACATCAGGTCCATTTCCTCCAGGGCCAGCCACAGGGTTTTAATGGCCCTTTTCAGGACGCTGGTGTAGGCCACGTCAAAGACGAAACCCTCCTTTAACAGCACCCGCCCGGCCTCTTTGGCCTCCTCCACGCCTTTGTCGGAAAGCCCCACATCGATCCAGCCGGTGAAGCGGTTTTCTTTATTCCAGACACTCTCGCCATGGCGAAGCAAAACCAGCTTGTACATATCCATCTCCTGATTCGTGGTGTTATCTTTTCTCCGCTTATGCCCTGTGCTCCGCAAAAGACACAAACGATTCTTTGCGGGGGAGGGGGCTAAGGGCCGGTGGGCCCTTACCCCCTCCCCCGCACCCCCTCCCCCAATCCCTTACGGGCACTATTTTACCGGAAAAGTTGGGGCCTGTTCCCCGCCTTTCTCGGCCCCGCATGCGGGTTGGGAGGGGGGTATGGGGGGAGGGCAGGGACCTCAGGTCCCTGGCTCTCCCCCCATAATCAAATAAGGTTCAACTGTGGCCTTCACCGCCGCAGGAGCCTGGCTTCCAGACGGAGGTCGGCCAAGGCCACCGGCAGGGGCTGCACCTGCCAGATATCCCGGCAGTATTCCCGGATGGCCCGGTCCGAGGAAAATTTCCCCATGCGGGCCACGTTCAGGATGCTCATGCGGGTCCAGCGTATCTGGTCCTGAAAAATCTGCCCCGCCTCGTCCTGCCGAGCCGCATAGGACTCATAGTCGGCCATGACCAGATAGTCATCCCGGCTCACCAGGGAGTCCACCAGGGGGGCGAACAGGCCCCAATCCCCATGGGAGAAAAAGCCTGAACTGATGAGGTCCAGGGCCTCCTGGAGGCTGCCGTTGGTTTGATAGTACTGCCAGGGGGCGTAGCCGCCGTCATTCAACTCCATGACTTCCTGGTGGGTATGCCCGAACAGAAAGAAGTTTTCCGGCCCCACTTCCTCCCTGATCTCCACGTTGGCTCCGTCCAGGGTGCCGATGGTGAGCGCGCCGTTTAAGGCAAACTTCATGTTGCCGGTGCCGGAGGCCTCCTTGCCGGCCACGGAGATTTGCTCCGACAGGTCGGCCGCGGGATAGATTTTCTGGGCGTTCTGGACGTTAAAATTCGGGAAAAACACGCACCTTCAGACGGTCGGCGATATCCGGGTCCCGATTCACCACCTCCGCCACGCTGGTGATGAGCTTGATGATAAGCTTGGCCATGAAGTAACCCGGCGCGGCTTTCCCCCCGAAAATAAAGGTGCGGGGGGTGATCTTCAGGTCCGGCTGCCGTTTCAGGCGGTTGTACAGTGTAATAATATATAAAATATTTAAATGTTGTCGCTTGTATTCGTGAATCCGCTTCACCTGAATATCAAACAGGGAGACGGGATTCACCGCCACCCCGGTGCGGGTCTGGATAAGGGCCGCCAGGTCCTGTTTATTGGCCAGCTTCACCTCCCGCCACTTGTGGTGGAAGTCCAGGTCTTCGGCGAACTCCTCCAGTCGTCTCAATTCATCGAGGTTCTTGACCCAGGCGTCCCCGATCTTGCTGGTAATCAGCGCGCTGAGCCGGGGATTGCTCAAGAGCAGAAACCGCCTCGGGGTGACGCCGTTGGTCTTGTTGCTGAACCTTTCCGGCCACAGCTCATAAAAATCCTGGAGCACCGTGCTCTTTAACAGTTCCGTGTGCAGGGCCGACACCCCATTGATGGCGTGGCTTCCCAGGCAGGCCAGGTGGGCCATGCGCAGGTACTTGGGCCCGGTTTCATCGATCAGGGACAGCCGCTCCAGCCGCTCCTGTTCCTGGGGATATTCGCAGGCGCACCTCGTCCAGAAAGCGCCGGTTCAGTTCAAAGATGATCTCCAGATGACGGGGCAGCACGCTGGCAAAAAGGGGCAAGGACCACTTCTCCAGGGCCTCCGGCAGCAGGGTGTGGTTGGTGTAGGCCATGGTCTTTTGGGTTATGTTCCAGGCCTGGTCCCAATCCATGAGATGCTCGTCCACCAGCAGGCGCAAGAGTTCCACCACGGCCACGGCCGGGTGGGTGTCGTTTAGCTGCACGGCCCAGACCTCGTTGAAATTGCTCAAATCCGGAAACAGCCGCAGGTGCAGGCGGATCATGTCCCGCAAGGCGCAGGAGCAGAAAAAGTATTGCTGCTCCAATCTGAGCTTTTTCCCCACCAGGGGTTCGTCGTTGGGATAAAGGACCTTGGTGAGGTTCTCGGAGATTAACTTCTCGTCCACCGCGTCATAGTAATCCCCCTGGTTGAAGGCCTGAAAGTCGAAAGACTCCACCGCTTCGGCCTTCCAGAGCCTCAGGAGATTGCAGTTATTGACCTGGTAGCCCAGGATTGGGGTGTCATAAGCCACGCCTTTGACCACCCGTTCCGGCACCCAGCGGACCCGGTAGCGCCCTTTTTCATCGGTGTAACCTTCAGTATATCCTCCCAACTGAACCCCGAAGGAGATCTCCGCATGCTGGACCTCCCAGGGGTTTCCCCGTTCCAGCCACTTGTCGGTCACCTCCACCTGCCAGCCGTCCCTGATCTCCTGGTCGAAGATGCCGAATTCGTAGCGCAGGCCATAGCCGATGGCCGGGATTTGCAGGGTGGCCAGGGAATCGAGGTAGCAGGCCGCCAGCCGGCCCAGGCCCCCGTTCCCCAAACCCGGCTCCTCTTCCTGGCCCAAAATATACTCCAGGTCGCCGTCAAATTTGGCAAAAGCCTCTTGCATCTCATCATAGATCCCCAGGTTCACCATGTTGTTGCCCAGATGGGGACCGGGCAGATATTCCGCCGACAGATAGCAGACTACCTTGTCCTTGCTCTCCAGGAAGCTGGACAGGGTACTCACCCAGCGCTGCAGCAGGCGGTCCCGCACCGTGTAGGCCAGGGCCATATAGAAGTCATGGGAGGTGGCGGCCTGGGGGGCTTTGCCTAACAGGTAAAAGAGGTTGTCTTTGACGGCCTGCTCCAGATTTTCGAGACTCAGGCCGGTGCGGGTGGATTCCGGGGCTTTCCCGCTTTTGTTGGCGTCATTGGAGGTCATGTAGGTCTCCTGCGCAGAAACGCTTTGCTGCTCTGCAGGGCCACAGGCTTGCCAGCCCGTGCTTGCGAGTCAATGCCGGTAGCCTGGACATCCTGGGCTGGAAGCCCGGGCTACCGCTGTTAGGTTGAGGAGAGCAGGCTGGGGATAGAGGAGCAGGGCCAGCATACCTCTCTTCCCGACTTCCGGCGCCGGTCTCACCTGCCTTCAACCCTCAACAGGCGCGTATTTTTCTTGATGAGCCGAATCGTGATATACAGGAGCAACCCGACCACAAACAGGGTGGTGGTAAACCGGTCCGGCAGCAGCGCGCCCCTGGCATACCACCTCATGATTACCTGAAACAGGGTGAAAATGGCAATAATGGTGAAAAAGGTGGCATATTCCCGGGAGATGGCCGACTTCAGGGAAAAAGGCAGATCGGGCTTCATCCAGTTGGCGAATTTCGGGACAAAGGCCGGGGTTCTGGCCGCCCAGTCCCGGTATGCTTCCCCGAACTGCTCCCACAGAAAGCCTTCTTCCGCGAACATGATTCTTTCATAATACAGCCAAAAAATCAGCACCGTGATCACCGTGAACCACCAGCAGCGGGGCAACAGGGAGAGTCCCAGCCACATCAGGAAATTGCCCAGGTAGAGGGGGTGCCTGACCACGGAGTACATGCCGGTGGCGTTGAGGGTCGCGGCCACCTGGCGCAGGGTGTTCCGGCCGGAGGTGCCCGCAGGCACATAGCCCGCCGTGAGGATTCTGACAGCCAGGCCCGAGAAGGCCACCAGCAGACACAACCAGGACCAGACCGGGTTCAGGAGGTGCTCCCCGTACCGGCGGGTCGAGTCCCCCACCGCGGGCAGGGCCAGGACCAGGAGGGCCAGGGGGAGATAGCTCCGCCAGCGAAACAGCCAGTCGCCGGTTTTTTTAAATTCATCCGCCAGCATGGAGCCTCTCCCGGGAAATGCCGTTTTGGGGGGAGGGCCAGGGACATAGGGGGGTGTTAAACCCGCCCGCTGCTGCCCTCCCCCAAGCTTCCTTCACCGCCCTTTAACCTGGAGAACTAAGCATCCTGCCGGTTCGATGCACAGGCTGGAAGCCTGTGCTCCAATTTAAGCCGGTAGCACGGGCATCCTGCCTGTGCCTGGACGGGCTGGAAGCCCGTCCTACCGTGCATGGTTAAAGGGAGGGAGATTGAGGGAGGGGGCAGGGGTCCGCCGACCCCTGGCCCCCTCCCTCAACCTGCTTTTCAGAGCCTTCTATCTTCTTATGTTATCAGGCCTTGCCGGCGCTGCCCAAGACACGCTCGTTCTTGTACTTGACCATCTTGGTAAGCTCGTCCCGGGCCGGACCCAGATATTTGCGCAGGTCGAATTCGCCGGGCTTTTCCGCCAGGATTTTCCGGATGATGGCGGTCATGGCCAGGCGGCCGTCGCTGTCGATGTTGACCTTGCAGACCGCGCCCTGGCAGGCCCGCTTGATCTGGTCTTCGGAAACCCCCACCGCCGAGCCCATTTTGCCCCCGTACTGGTTAATGAGGGCCACGTATTCGGGCATGACGCTACTGGCGCCGTGAAGGACGATGGGGAAGCCGGGCACCCGCCGTTCAACCTCTTCCAGGATGTCGAACCTCAGGGGGGGCGGCTCTTCGCCGGGCTTTACCTTGAATTTGTAGGCCCCGTGGGAGGTCCCGATGGAAATGGCCAGGGAGTCCACCCCGGTCTGGGACACAAAGGCCTCCACCTCTTCGGGCTGGGTGTAGTGGGACTTCTCGGCCGACACTTCATCCTCGATGCCGGCCAGCACCCCCAGTTCCCCCTCCACGGTGACATCCAGGGGATGGGCGTACTCCACCACCTGCCGGGTGAGGCGCACGTTTTCTTCAAAGGGATGGTGGGAGCCGTCGATCATCACCGAGGAAAAGCCCGAGTCGATGCAGGCTTTGGCCAACTCGAAGGAGTCGCCGTGGTCCAAGTGCAGGGCCACCGGGATGTCGCCTCCCATGTCCTTCATCATCTCCATGGCGCCTTTTATTAAATAGGGGACTATGGCCGCGTTCAGGTATTTGCGGGCGCTCCCGGAGCACTGCAAAATCACCGGAGATTTGGTCTCCACGCAGCCGATGATGATGCCCTGAATCTGCTCCATGTTGTTGAAGTTATAGGCCGGCACGGCATAATGTCCCGTCAGGGCCCGCTTAAACATGTCCCGGGTGTTCACCAAACCCACTTCCCGGTATCGCATTGACTTCATGGGCTAGCTCCTTTCCCTATTTACTTCAATAACCGGTTATCAGCTTTCTCAGATGGGCGCCGCCCACCACTTATTTTGGCGGGCAGTACCCCCATAGAGTTACTTGCCCTGACTGCACGGGCTGGAAGCCCGGGCTACCTCGTCAAGGGGTTGGGGGAGAGGGTTCGGGAGAGGGGGCAGGGGTCCGCCGACCCCTGGCCCCCTCTCCCGACTCAAGCAACTAAATCCGCCTTGATGAGGTTAGTGGCGCCCTTGGTGCCCAAGGGGGTGCCCGCGGTGATGACCAGCTTGTCCCCCGAAGTCAGGTGCCCCCGCTCAATGGCCATCATCTTGGCGACCTGCAGCATGTGATCGATGCTCTCAATGCCCTCCATGAGAAAAGGCAGCACACCCCAGACCAGGCACAGGCGCCTTTTGGTTGTCTCATGGGGGGTGAGGGCCAGGATGGGCACCGCCGGCCGGAAGCGGCTGATGAGCCGGGCCGTGGCGCCGCTGGCCGTGGAGGCCAGGATGGCTTTGGCCTTTAAATCTTTCGCCAATTCGCAGGCGGCAAAGCTGATGGCGTCGGAGATGTCATCACTGACCTGCTTGCTGTGGTGATACAGCCAATCGTCATAAGGAAATTTGGCTTCCGTGGTGCGGGCGATGCCGTCCAGGAAGCGCACCGCCTCCACCGGATAGCGCCCGATGGCCGTCTCCTCCGAGAGCATGACCGCGTCGGTGCCATCCAGGATGGCATTGGCCACGTCGGTGACTTCCGCCCGGGTGGGGCGGGGGTTGTTCACCATGGAAGCCAGCATCTGGGTGGCGGTGATCACCGGTTTGCCCACCCGGTTGGCTGCGGCGATGAGGAATTTTTGCACCAAAGGCACCTGCTTCAGGGGCATCTCTACTCCTAAATCCCCCCGGGCCACCATGATGCCGTCCGCCACGGCCAGAATCTCGTCGATGTGCTCCACGGCCTCGGGCTTTTCGATCTTGGCGATCACCGGGGTGTCCAGACCACGGGCGGCAATAATCTCTTTGAGTTCCACCACGTCCGAGGCCGAGCGCACAAAGGACAGGGCCACCAGGTCAACCCCTTGCTGCAGCCCGAAATCCAGGTCGGCCCGGTCCTTGGCCGTGAAGGCCGAAATGGGCAGGGCCACCCCCGGCAGGTTCAATCCTTTATGGGAACTCAAAGGCCCCCCCACCACCACCCGGCACACCAGGGAATCGGCGGTTTTTTCCACCACCAGGAGTTCCAGGCTGCCGTCGGCCAGGAGCACCGTGGCCCCCACCGGGGTGGCCTCGATGACTGCCGGCGTATTCACGGAGGACTCCTGCTGATTGCCCATGATGGGGCGCCTGGTCAGGGTGAAGAGCTGATCTGGCACCAACTGCACGGGCTCCGGGTCGATGTCTCCGAGACGGAGCTTGGGTCCCGCCAGATCCTGGAGGATGGCCACCGTCGCCCCCGCCGCCTCGCTTGCGGCCCTGATCATGTTGAGGCGGGCCTGGTGTTCGGCCTGGGTGCCATGGGAAAAGTTCAGCCGGGCGACATCTAGACCTGCGGCCACCAAATCCGGGAAAATTTTCTCCGTGACGGCCGGCCCGATGGTGCAAACGATCTTGGTCCGCCGCATTTCATTCACTTGGCCCATATTCCTCCGGGTGCCGGTCAGAGTGCTGTCACCCTTTGACCCGCAACATGTTATGATACTGTACTCACTCCCAGTCAAGATGTATATCGAAAATCTTTTCGGCTAAATTTTTCGAAAGCTTGCGCCCATGGTCCAGGAAAACACTGTAGGAGCATATTTAAGCCCCAGCTCCCAACTCCGGGCTGCAACCCGCCAGGTGGTGGAAACGCCCAATTTTGACGTTTTCGACAGCCGCCACCAACGCCTGCTCCTGGGGAAGTGCTCCCGGCTGCCGGATGACGAGGACCCCGGCGCGGGCAGGTATGGCATTGACTTCCACCGCGCCCTCCCCCCTTTTCAGGACTCCTCTGTAATCACCTGCGATTGGGGTGAGGGGCCCATCCCGGTGAATGCCTATTATTACGCCAGGTATTTACCCAGGACTTTAAGATTTCGTGAGTTTACGGCAAATTTGGCCTTTGCCGCCGCGACCCTGGCGGACTACCAGGCCAAGCTCCTGGTATACGAAAGTTTTTACCAGCATCTCTACCAGGCCCCCCAGGCCACGGTGATCGCCGCGCCCCACTCCGGGGTGGTGCACCGGGCCCCGGATAAATACCACCCCTTTCCCCAGGCGGAAACCGACGCCTGGACCGCCCGGGTGGCGGTCCACTGCCTGGAGGACGACGCCCCTGCCAACGATAAGCGGCTGCTCATCTCCCTGCACAGCACCGATTATTTCGGGGCGCTGCTGGACCTGGGCGATTTCGGCCTGCCCCAGAACCGGGTGCTCCCCGGTATTACCGCCCGGCTCAACGAGCGTTTTTCCCGGCAATTGGCCGCGCTTTTGCCCGCGTACCGGGATTATCTGGTGCCCTACACCCTGGCCCGGCTGCGCTGGATGGCAGAGCGCTGGGGCACCCTGGAGCCAGAGGCCTTAAGCCGCCATCTCCACCGCCTCCCGCTTTGAAATCCTCAGCCTGATGCGGGTCCTGGATAAATGGCTGCCCCCCACAGACAAGGTAACTCTGGAATGGCTGGCCCAGGGCCTCGACGCCTTTATCCTGTCGCCGCCCCGGCACCTCATCACCCTGAACCACGTCTTTTCCGGACGTAAAACCGCCGGCCTTCTGAACCTGGCGGAGAAATTACCCCAACATGGCTTCCACGACGCGGTGCAGGTGGAGTGCTCCCGTTTTCTGGCCCAGCATCATCCCGAACTGGCCGGGGCCATGATCACCGCCCTGGAACATGAACTGCGGCGGGCTCTTTAATAGCTTTTTCGATTATGTCCTTTGCTCCGCAAAAGACATAATCTAAGCTTAGCGGGGGAAGGGGCTAAGGGCTGCAAGCCCTTACCCCCTCCCCCGCACCCCCTCCCCCAATCCCTTAAGGGGAGAATTTTCTGAGAAAGTCGAGGCCGTTGGCCCCGACTTTCTCAGACCCTCTGCGGGTTGGGAGGGGGGTGTGGGGGGGAAGGCAGGGACCTCAGGTTCCTGGTCCTCCCCACTGATCGGGCTTAAAGCCCCTCCACCTACCCAAGGTATTGATACCGATATGCAATCAAACGGTGGCACAGGCTTTCCAGCCTGTGCCGGCGCAGTCTGAAGCCTGCCGCTCGTCCAGTTTAACGATCCAAAATTAAAGGGTTTTCCTCACCCGGCGATCTTTTCCAGGGCCTGCAAGACCTCTTCATAGTTGGGTTCGTTGGTCACTTCCTTCACCAGTTGGACGTATTGCACCGCGCCCTGACGGTCAATGATGAAAACCGCCCGGGCCAGGAGGCGCAGTTCCTTGATGAGGACGCCGAAAGCGGTGCCGAACTCCGCCTGGCGATGATCAGACAGGGTCTTGAGCCGCTTTACCCCGGCCGCGCCGCACCAGCGTTTCTGGGCAAAGGGCAGGTCCAGGCTCACGGTCACGATCTCAATGTCGGGCCCCAGGCTGGCCGCCTCGTCATTAAATCGCCGGGTTTCCAGATCGCACACCGGGGTGTCCAGGGACGGCACCGAAGCGACAATCAGGACCTTGCCCCGATAGGACGATAATTTCACCGGCTTCAGATCGTTATCCAACAATTCAACCCCGGGGGCCGCGGCCCCCACCTTGAGGTCATTTCCCATGAGAGTCAGGGGATTGCCATGAATGGTAATGATGCCGGTACGTTCAGTCATGCTGGAGTCTCCTGTTCCGGCCCTGAGATGGGGGGCCGCTGGGTGCTGCGGAATTTGGGCTCTGCCGGGCAAGTAAGCCTTAGCCTGGCCGGCATTTCATAAAAAGTATGTCTCTTTTTTAATATTGCAAGATTGACCAGGCCCCCCTCTCCGCCGGCAATGGCGTCCTCACCTGGCCGCCGCCCCGGCAGGCCCGGCAAATTTGAATTTTTTCTGATAACTTGCTACAAAGGAGCGACATAAAAATAATTCCCAGGCAAGGTGCGGATGCTGATGAAGAAAATTTTTCTGTGCCTGCTGCCGGCCCTCCTCATGCTTAGCTATGGCGTCTATGGGGCCGCCGGCAATGTTTTCCAGGAATATGCCAAAGTGATTTTTATCAATCAGCCCCGGCAGGTGGGAGTGGCCTATGAAAACGGCAAAAAAGTCCGGGAATTCCCGGTGCTCACCGGCGACGACGAAGCCACCACCGACCCTGGCATCTACGTGATCAGATGGAAGGTGCCCGATTATCATTCCCGGAAATACGACACTCCCATGCCCTTTTCCCTGTTTTTTGATATGCGCCACCGCAAGGCCATCCATGAAGGGGGGGTGCCTGCAGGGCCGGAGAGAAAGGAGGTGGCCACCCACGGCTGCATTCACGTGGAACCGCCTCATATTGAATGGTTATACGATTGGGCCGAGGAAGGGGCCACCGCGGTGGTTATTTCCGGGGAGAGGTCGGGGGACTAAAAATCAGGGCGGGCGCTCATGAACCGTTGGCTACCCGAAATAATACCAAGATCGGTGGGGAGGCGACCCTGCTGGGACGTCTAATACTGAATTACACTCAATCAGCAATCTCTTGTAGCCGCAGGCTTTGGCCTGCGACTGCACAGGCTGGAAAGCCTGTGCCACCATTCGACTGCAACTCGGTATAAGACGCACCCTCCTCTTGAACCTCAAAACTTGAGACTTTCTGATGCCTTTTTTCTATCAAATTTTAGAAATGGATTATTTATCTTATTGCTTTTCTGTTTGATTTGATAAACATGATGTTTTACTTTCTGAACAAATTTCCTCTTGTTATACAATAAAATTAGTTATTTCAGATAGATAACTGATGGCACGCCTCTTGTTATAGAATAAGGGAAGATTTACTAAAGGGGCCAGCCATGAAACCTCAGCTTCTCGACCGGTTTATCACCATCCTCCTGGGTATCAATCTCGTCATCACGTTCTGGTCTTTAGCAGTAAAATTCTCCTTCCATCACCTGTTGGTCGCCAACATCACCTGAGGTGTGGCCAGACTTAACCAGGGAGAATTATCATGGGCCATTTCTTCGTAGCCGGGGGCATCTTTACCGACCCCAAGGGTAAGGAGCGCTTTGCCCTGGTATGCCCCAAGGCGGGGGATAAGCCGCTGGTGATGGCCGACAGCCTGAGTCATTATTTTATTATGATCTGGCGCCATGCCCACCTGTACCGCATTGAAGAGGATTTTTCCCTCACCCTGGTGGCGGCCTCCCCCTTGGCCTTGCAAGGCGGGGTGGGGGCTCCGGAACAGGTTATGCCCAACACCAATTGGGTGGAAAAGTTGGAGGCCATCGTCAGCCTTTCCTAACCCGCCGGTTATTGTCCTGTCCCTTCACCTTCCCCTGAGCGCCCTTTGCATTCCTCTAGCCGGTATGACTGGTGCCGGGTTTAAAAGTCAGTGCCAAACCAGGTTATTTGTCATCCTGAACGAAGTGCAGGATCTTCAACACCCTGAAATATCGAGATTCTTCGCTTCGCTCAGAATGACCTTTGAGAAGAAATCTGGGGGGTGCACTAGCCTTTAGTCACTCCTGGGGAGACGCCGTTGCGCTCAATGGCACAAAGGCCTTTTGCAGTTCCTGTTCAGTCCGGCAAATTTCCGCGTCAACTTCCTGGAGAAGGGTAATAAAAACCTCGGCAGCCGGTGATAGGGTGCGGTTTCGCATTTGGACAATGCCCCAATGAGTCTTGAGCTCGGGAAAGTCCACGGGCAGGAGCACGAACTCCCCGGATCTGAGTTCCCGCTCAATCATGGGCAGCAGAATAAAAGCCACGGCATTGCTGCGGGCCACGGTATCTTTCCCGATTTTCGCATAATCACATTTGATGACGGGGAGTTTCTGGAACCAATCGGGATGCTTCTGAAAACCGCAGGTTGCGGCGATGGAGTCCATTCCCCGACGCGGCAACCTGGTCATGACCAGGGGATAGGCCAGCACCTCCGGCAAGGTGAGATTCGGGAGGCGAGCCAGCAGCGGGTGTCCCTGGCGACAGAAAATATAAGCCTTGAGGACCAGGAGCGGGGTAACCAGAACATCGGGAGCCCATTCCACTTCACTGGTCTCCGCCACAAACAACTCAATCCGGCCTGACTGGAGAAGGTGGGCGAGGGCCACAAAATCATTCACCTCTATGGTAATTTTCAGGTGCGGGTGCCGTTGGGACAAGCGTCCCACGGCCGTTCCCATATGCAGTTCCGCAGGAGCAATGCCTGAGCCAATTTCCAGGTGGCCTATTTCCAGACCCCGGGCCAGGTCGATTTCCCGCTTCAGATCTGACGCCGACTGGAGAATCTCCTCAGCCCGGGCCAGGAAGATCTGCCCTAAGGGGGTGGGCTTGACCTCACGCTTCCCCCGGTCGAAGATTTTCGTCCCCAGAGCCTCCTCCAAATCCTGGATAGTCCTGGTCAGAGTCGGTTGGGTCAGCAATAAAGCCTCCGCCGCCTTTCTAAAACCGCGATGTTTTGCTACTGCCAGGGCATATTGGATGGCCCGCAGATCAATCATGATACCCTCTGAGCATCATAAAGATGTTTTTATTTCATTTTACAAATTATTGCTGTCCTGTTTATAATCGGACTAACAGGGGAGAAATATAAAAAATTCAAACCCGGAATATCAGGCTGTTAAGGCAATGTGGGGGGATGAGGAGCGCCAGGAATAATTGCCCAGGAATAGAACCCCTGAATGTTACATACCATATCGCGGCAACAATGTCTTCACCCTTCATTTTAAAAAGGAAGAAAGAGAGCAGCTCACGTTGGCACTAGAGTTCTTTCCCCAGGGTAATTTCTGAAGAGAGACCGATGGCCAGGAGGTCATCTCCTTTATTGCGCGCTGCCTCTCGCCTCCTCCAGGTTGTCCTTCAGCTTTGCCTCCAAGGGTTTCTTTTAATTATTTTCATATATAGAAGAGGACCGGCTTTATGGATAAAGCCTCAATAATTATCGCCGACGAGAACATTTTGTTGAGGAAATTCCTGCGGATGAATATGCAATGAGACCAAAATTTATGGGTCATCAATGAAGCCGACGATGGCCTGGAGCTCCTGGAGCAACTAAAAGAAAGTACTCCTGATTTAATCATCTTGCAGAAATCTCTGCCGACATTATCCGGCTTGGATGCGGCCAAAATCATCAAAGAGCAATTTCCTCTTGTAAAGATAGTGATTCTGACCAGGGAATTAAATCATAAATGCTATTGCCGGGCAAGTGAAATAGGAGTAGATGGCTATGTATTAACAAATGAGATTGGAAATATTACAAATATAATTAATATTGTTATTGCGGGAAAAACCTATATCTCTCCTTATTTTCATAGACAGGCAGAAGTATAAAAACAAAATGTATCATACTTGTCAAATATAAATCCAAACAAGAGATGCAACAGAATGGGCAGCAATGGGTTAACCGGCTGGTTTACCTACCTTGAAGAAGAATGCCTGGGACCAGACGGTCTTCTGTGTTATTACGATTTCCCCAGATCCCCAAAGGTGAGTTACTCCTGCGAAGTGTTGGCGAAACACCTGACTGATCCTGCGGATAACGCCGCTCAGTCCTTCTTTTCTCTCTTGTAGGAATTTTTTTATATAATTTTTTCTTTTACATGAAACACCCGTAGGGGCCGACCCATGTGTCGGCCCCAGTTGATGGGCGCACACGCGGGTGCGCCCCTACAGGTTTGGTGCAGGTCATTTGGAAAATGGTATTATCTCCGGGGGCCGCTTTGCAAAGGTTAGGAAAAATTCCCTTTGCCGGCTGGGCGTTCCCAGGCATCTCCTCCCGGGGTTATGATATTATTGCGTGACTCCTATCCTTGCTTAAGCACGGTAGGACGGGCTTCCAGATCGTCCAGGCGCGGGCAGGATGCCCGTGTCCCGAGCGTAAGCGGAGCCACAGGCTGCCGCCAGCCTCTCCAGAACAGGCAGGATGCCGGTTCTCCCGATTAATACCAAATCTTTCTTTAGAAGCACGGCATGCCGTGCCCAAGCACAGGCTGGAAAGCCTGTGCCTCCGGTTGACTGCAAAAAAGTATGAAGCCATACTCTAACCCAGGCAAGCAGCCATGACAGAATGGCTGGTGGCAGTTGGGAAATTAGTTGAGTAAATAACAGAAATGCTGGATATTACTTTCGGGATCTGAACCTGGAGGGCTCTTTATGAACAGGATAAACTTGAGATGGCGGCGCCTATGGCCCTGGGTGGCGGGAATTCTCCTGAGCCCAGCCCTCTTTCCCTCCCCGGCGCTGGCCATTATTCCGCACTGGGACCCCCGGGAAGCCTTTTTCATCCGCCAGTTTTCCTACCTCTTTTTCATGCTCGCCATGCTGTACTTCATCTACGAACTCAGGCAGGGGAAGCTGCAACATCGGGGCTTTCGGCTGCTGGTCTGGGCCAGCATCTTTTTTGCCCTGTGGAATTTCGATTGTTTCATCGGGCAATTGTTCGCCCTTTATTATGAAACCCAGTCGGGCCAGGCCAATTTCGGCGCCTGGGTGACCTACGTGGCCAAACTTGACCATCTGCTCCTGGTGCCGGCCTTCATCTTTTTTTACCTGGGCATTAGGGCCTTGAGACGGGAACAGGAGGTGGGTGAGCCATGATGACCCTCCCGGTTTTTGTGGACATCCTGGGGTCGGCCCTGGTGCTCCTCCTCAGTTGGGCCGCGTTTATCAATGCCCGAAAATTACTGGCCCATGACCCAGAAAACCCCCTGTGGCTTTTCCTGTACTGGCTCACCCTGGCCCTGGCGATTTTCGGCATCTCCCGGGCCTTGGGCCATATCCTGGGCCATATTCTGGTCTTTGCCGGCCAAAAGGCGGTGTGGGACCAGGTGCGGCCCTACACCGGCGGTTTGAACGCCATTCTGTCCATCGTCATCGCCTCGGTCACTCTTTTCTTTCATAATATCCAGAGATTATACCGCGCCATGCAAGCCAACCATCAGCACATGGAAGCCACCAGCCATGAAATTCTGACCCTCAACAAGGAGATGGAGGCCCTGGTGATGGAACGGACCATGTCCGAAATGGCCCTGGGGATCGCGGACGGCATCAGGAACCCCCTCCATGTGATCGGCGGGTTCAGCAATCGCCTGCTCAAAAAAACCGCGCCCGATGATCCCGCCCGCAACTGGGCCCTGGCCATCGCCGAGGCCGCCAAGCGCCTGGAGCAGATGGTGGAGCGCTTTGAAAACCTGGCCCAGGATAAAAAGTCATTCTTCTCCCAGGAAGACCTCAATAAAATTCTCCGGGCCATTCTGGAAATGCTGCACCCGGTTTTCGAGCGCCGGCGGGTCCACCTGGTCACCGGTTTCCACCCCCATGCCGCTTACAGCCAGGTGAATAAACATCTCCTCAAGGTGGCCCTGGCCCACCTGATGCGCAACGCCCTGGAAGCCACTTCGGCCCAGGGGGAGATTCACGTGTCCACCACCGTGGACCCGAACCACACCACCCTGGTGATCCAGGATACGGGGCGGGGCATGCCCCCCGAGGTTCTGGCCAAAATCTTTGAACCCTACTTTACCACCAAGGTGGGCGGCACCGGTCTCGGCATGGTCTTTGTGCGTCAGATCATCGACGAGCACCGGGGCACCATTGATCTCACCAGCGAGGTCGGGCTGGGCACCACCGTGACCATCAGGTTGCCTGTCCGTTTCAGCGAACCCCCGATTTAAGTTGCTTGCAGGCCTCTCCCCTGTGTTCTCGGCCTGATTGCCGAGAACTTTCTCAACTCGGGGAGTCAATTTCGATAAGCAGATCAGATCGATAATTTCTGCCGGCCCGGTGATAACTGCAGGGGCTGGCAAGATATATCTCAAAGAGCACAACCTGGGTTCCCAACCGTGCCTGGGTTCCAATTACTGGGTGGTGCTGGCCTGGGATCCTTAGGTCGCCCCTCCATGAAGAATCTGGTCACAAAGGGAGTGGTATGCCAACGATCTGGGAAAAATTTGTTTTTTCAGGGAAAGTAATGCTACCATGCGGTTGATGGGAGGATTCGGCTCCCAAAATGGAAACCATCGGGGATTTTGCCCGGGTAAAGAGGTCCCCAAAACCATTTTTGTGTGCGGCGGCCAAGTCTGCCGCATAATCTCGCATAAGGAGATCACTTATGGAATTCATAGAGGAGTTTGTCGCAAGACTAACCAAGGATGTAGGTTGTTATAACCACAAGACAAAATATCGTTATTCTCTTAAGAAATATGAATCAGGTGGTATTTTTGGATGGGTAGGCGAAAAAGAAAGGGAAAACATCTTCTTCATAGCGTCACCAAAGGAATTAGCAGACAAAGCTAATGTTACAAGACTGGCTAAAGAGAAAAAACCTAATAATATATTTGGAAAACCTGGGGTAGGTTTCCTTGTACAGAGAGACAGTCAAGGCGAGGACTATAATAATGCTGTTCAAGCCTTAAAAGCAATTAAAAATATAAGATAATGGTGGTCTTAACAGGTTGTTCTATTTATAAGAGGAGATGGTCGAAGGGAGGCTGACATGGGTGTGACGATCCGCCAACAGGTAAAGGGCATTAAGGCAGGGCCTTGGCTGACCCTGCCTCTGGTTTTTCATGGGTAGGGAAGCCTAATCCTTTCTTCTCCTCCCCCAGGCCGCCAGTCCGGGAGGCCGGTCCCGAACAGGATCAGGGCACCGGGGAGGGGGACAGGCGCGGTATTTAATGTCACTGACCAATTATCCACGCCATTAGTTATAGAATAGGGGCCAGCACTGTTTGACGTCATGTATCCAAAAGTAATTGGCCCGCCGCTGGTTGAAAAATCTGGGTGTAATGTTGGACTTAAAAATACGAAAAAATCTTCTGCTTTAAGCCCAGTCTTAGAATAATTCGTCCAGACGGATGTGTTTGAATCAACGATATGATACATGAAATAATTCCCCCCTTGATAAAGTGCAAACCCCGTATCCTGCCCCGCACCAAAACCCACAAACATTTTAGAATTTCGAGAGCCATCAATAGAAATTATAGCTCCCTGTAAAGATGGATTATATACTGCGCTTTTTTGCAAATGATAACCCCGCACACTAGATGGCGAAGGATTCATGACATCTATGGTCTGCCTATAAGAACCAGTGTTTCCTCCTGATGTTTGTTGGCTTGCAGTTACTGTACCACCATTACCTTCTGTAATAACGTTTAACGTCCAATCCTCGTTATTGAAAGTTCCATCAGAGAATGTCAAAGCATTGGCAGTAGATGTGAGAAATATGACAAATAAAATGCCGAGATAAACTTTCATTAAATCTTTCCTTGACATTTTTCCCTCCATTATTAATGAATTGTAAATTACAAACTACCGAATTGCCCTTCCTTGGGCAACCTGGCTCTTCTCATCCATGTCAGAGCAGTGCGGCTTTTTTACTACTGAGATTCCATGATGGGCACATTTTGCGTTTTTTGACAATCGGGGAAATCCTGATTTTTATGCAAAAAAGCTTGTTGCATTCACTTTTTTATAATATTTTTAAATTTAGTGCATTAATGTAAGTACCGAGAAAGAACAGCAATGAGTCGACATGAGCAGACAATGAAACGGAATCTCGAAATCGTGACGAAATGGCTCCTCTGTGCTTCTGAGCAAGTACCCGAAGAGTACTTTATGCTTCCTGTAGCCTGTAGAGAGAGAACCGGAATACCGGGAACGCGTCTACTGCTACGAGCTTTACCACCGTTGGCGCCTCCACTGGACTGAAGATTTTCCGTTCTCCTTAGGTGCTGAAGTCGACAAACAAAAACATCCGCTCATTCGTGGGGAGCCCAAGCCGGACTTTTTAGTCCACGTGCCCGGGCAGATGAGCAACCTCCTCGTCGTCGAAGTGAAACCGAAGAATGCGGACCCGGCGCGAATGCGGGAAGATCTAAAGAAGCTCACAACCTTTCGCCGCGATCTACCATCTCAAAATGGCCAACCAGGGAACTACTACACGTGGCGTACTTCTGGCTCTATGGTCTGCCTGAGGACGAATGGCCAGCACTTCGCTCAAAACTTCTAGGATCAATAAAGCAGCCAGGTGAGTTCGATCCGGCAATTGTATCCTGTTATATTCACCAAAAGCCTGGCACTAGAGCGCTTCAAGTAACTTGGGAGTGAGGGAATGGTACGATTGGGACAACTGGTTACTGCTCTGTATACGTAACAAAATAGATGACTGAATCCTGATCTTGTCAGGGTCATTATCTGCCTGTTTTTTCTGGTAAAGAAAGGAAGGAGGCAGAGATGACCCAGTGGCAAAATCAGGTTGAGAAGCAGCATCACGGCAAGCCTTTTCCAGGGGTGCTCATTCCTGGGGAAGGCGGTTCCCCCGAAAAATCATTAACCCCACCGAGCAGTATCCCCGATCTCCCCTTGGACCTTCCCCCGGCTGGGCACCGGGAGTTTCTCCGGAAAGGCCAGTTGTTGGCCAGGGTGTTGCAGCGCTTGCAGGCTTCCGGACTTCCCGGCCAAGAGCAGGCCCAAAACTTTCTGGTACACCTGTACCGCCGAAACTGCCGGCCTAATACTCTGCGGGCCTATGCCGGAGCCATCCAGCTCTTTCTTACCTTCCTGCGCCATAGGGGGAAACTTCACCTGGAGGCCCTTACCCGGGAGGACCTGGAAGCCTTTTTAGAGCAGGAGCAGGACCGGGGTTTAAAGATCACCACCGTAAGGTCTCACTTGGGCCTGGTGAAGGCCTGGGTGCGTTTTCTCATTGATCGGGAGATGGTGCGACCCGAGGTGCTGGCCCGAAGCATAACCCTCAAGCTGCCGGAGTTGTTGCCCCGGGCCATGGACCCGGAGGACGTCAAGCAGCTGCTGGCCGTGATCACCAAGGTCCGGGACCGGGCCCTGGTGCTGCTCTTGCTCAGAACCGGCATGCGCATCGGGGAGTTACTCAGCACCACGGTAAATGACCTGAACCTCAAGGAACGCAAGATCATGATCTATCAGGCGGAGAAGACCCAGGTCGGCCGGGTGGTCTATTTCAGCGATGATGCCCGGGAGGCCTTGCAGACCTGGCTGGCGGAGAGAGAGCCGCACCGGCAGCAGCTCTTCCATGGCCAGGGCCGGGACAGCCTGAGCTACACGGCGGCCCGGGTTATGTTCTTGAGGTATCTCACCAAAGCCGGGCTGTCCCAGAAAGGCTACTCCCTGCACTGTCTCAGGCACACCTTTGCCAGCGAGCTCTTAAATGCCGGCATGCGTTTGGAGTGCCTGCAGCAGTTGTTGGGGCATGCCAAGCTGGAAATGACCCGGCGCTACGCCAGGCTGACGGACAGGACCCGGGAGGAGGAATACTTCCGGGCCATGGCGAGGATCGAGAGGGGGGAAATCCATGGCCATTATCGATGCCATCGTGAACTTCCGGCGTTTTCTCAAGAGGCGTAACCACTCGCCCCACACGGTTAAAAATTACCTGAACCGCGTGAAGCATTTTGTGGTGTGGCTGGATGTGCCCCTGGAGGAGGTGACTCCGGTCAAAGTCCTGGCCTATATCGACCATCTCCTGGACAAGCGGCTTAAACCCAGCACCATCAACTATCACCTCCTGAGCATCCGGCGGTTCTACGACTACCTGGCCCACGAGGAAAGGATCGAGGTGGGCAACCCGGTGAGACGGGGCCAGGCCCTGCGGCTGCCCAGGCCGCTGCCCCGATGTCTCAAAGAGGAAGAGCTGACTGCCCTGTTCGGCGCCATCCAGCGCCCCCGGGACCGGGCCCTCTTCTTGCTGATGCTGCGCAGCGGCCTGCGGGTGGAAGAAGTGGCGAAACTGAGCCTGGAGGCCCTGGACCTGACCCGGGGCCGGGTTCACGTCCACCACGGCAAGGGCGGCAAGGACCGGGTGGTGTATATCAGCCCGGATACCCACCGGGCCCTGACGGAGTACCTGCAGCCCGGCCCCGGGTCAAGGCCAAGCTGGTCTTTCTGGTGGAAAAGGGCCCGCATACTGGCAAGCCTCTGTCCGGGCGCGGTATCCAGAAACGCCTGGAATACTATGCCCGCAAGACCCGGGTAACTGCGTCCTGCCATCACCTGCGGCACACCATGGCCACCCAGCTGCTCAACGCCGATGCGGACCTGGCCACCATCCAGGATCTCCTGGGGCACACCTGGATCACCACCACCCAACGCTACTGCAAGGTCTCCAACCTCAAGGTCAAGAGGGACTACTACAAAGCCATGGAGGTGGTTATGCACCGAACCTTACCGGAGTAAGGCCACGGTGGGGGCGCTGCCCCCACACCCCCGGAGTTTAGCGCTTACGGGGAATCAGGAGGGGCAGGAAAAAAAGGGCAGAGCCCCAAAGCCCTGCCCCTCCTTCATCCCCCCGCCGCGGCGCTCGGGTTGCTCTCCAGCAGAGCCCTATCCTCCGGGCGGATATAAATACTATACTCTGTTTCAAAGAGCTTGACACCAGGCTAAAACTAAGGCATGAAAAAGAGCATTTAACCCACCACTATCACTGGATAAAACAGGTTTTGTTACGTATACCTGCTCTCTATCGATACCAATCATACACTTAATAATTTTGATTATAGCTGCACCATATCGAAAAATTTATCCCTCTTTGCACTTAATCCTCGTTCCCAAGTTAAACTTGGGAACGAGGGCAATGTTATCGTAGGGTGGGCACTGCCCGCCACCAGTCTATGGGGGAACCGGTCACCCCTACCCTGCCTACTTTTTCCCGAAAAGAGTCCCGAAAATCCCCCGGAGGATTTGCCGCCCGATCTGGGTGCCCGCGGAACGGGCCGCGCTTTCCCCATGTCCAGCAAGATCTTGCCCGCCTGGTCGGCCGCGGAGGGCGGCTGTTTTTTCTCCGCCTTGCGGGCCTCCTCCGCCGCCTCCCGGGCCGCCTCCTCCACCTTGATTAATTCCGTCTTGCGCTTGAGCAACTCATACGCGGATTCCCGGTCAAAGGTCTGCTCATAAACCCCAAACAGCTTCGAACCCTTGAGCACCTGGCTCCGTTCTTCCGGCGTCAGGGGGGTCAGCCGGCTGTGGGGCGGCAGCACCCAGGCCCTTTCCACCCTGGTGGGGATGCCTTTCTCATCCAGGACGGAAATCAGGGCCTCCCCCACCCCCAGTTCGGTGATGGCCTCCACCACATTCAGTTTGGGGTTGGCCCGGAAGGTTTCCGCCGCGGCTTTGACGGTCTTCTGGTCCCGGGGCGAAAAGGCCCGGAGCGCGTGCTGCACCCGGTTGCCCAATTGTCCCAGGACCCGGTCCGGCAGGTCCATGGGGTTTTGGGTGACAAAATACACCCCCACCCCCTTGGAGCGGATGAGACGCACCACCTGCTCGATTTTCTCCACCAGGGCCTTGGGTGCGTCCTCAAAAAGCAGGTGGGCCTCATCGAAGAAAAAGATGAGCTTGGGCTTGGGCGGGTCCCCCACTTCCGGAAGTTTCTCGAAGAGGTCCGCCAGCAGCCATAGCAGAAAGGTGGCATAGCGGCTGGGGGCCTGGATCAGGTCGTCGGCCACCAGGATATTCACTATCCCCTGCCCCTCAGGTGAGGTCTGGATAAAATCCTCAAGGTTTAAGGCCGGCTCCCCGAAAAGTTTGTCCGCGCCTTGCTGTTCTATGGTCAACAGGTTCCGCTGAATGGCCCCGGCGCTGGCGCTGGAGATATTGCCATATTCCGTCCGGAAGCGCTCGGCGTTATCCGCGGCGAACTGCACCATGGACCGGAGGTCTTTTAAATCAAGGAGCAAAAGCCCATTGTCGTCGGCAATCTTGAAGATAATGCTGAGCACCCCGCTCTGGGTGTCGTTGAGATTGAGGAGCCGGGCCAACAGCAGGGGCCCCATCTCGGAAATGGTAGTGCGCACCGGGTGGCCCTGCACGCCCTCCGGGTCCCAGAAGACCACGGGATAGCTCTGGTATTTGAAATCCTTCAGCTTCAGGTCCTTGACCCGCTCGGCAATTTTGGGCTTGTCGCCCCCCGGTTGGCAGATGCCGGAGAGGTCACCTTTGACGTCCGCCATGAAAATGGGGACCCCGATGCTGCTGAAGTGCTCCGCCAGGACCCTCAGGGTCACAGTCTTCCCCGTGCCCGTGGCCCCGGCAATGAGGCCGTGCCGGTTGGCCATCTTGGGCAAAACACCGATGTCAGTCTCCCCCTTGGCGATGAGCAAGGGACCGTAGGTCTCAGTCATGGTAAGTTCTCCTTGGCAGGGGCCGGGTTTTCAGTAACCTAAGCGTTCTGTCGGCTAGCCTCGCCACCGTTTATGGTCTTGTGTAACGCCACAGGCATTCCCGGCAAAAACATCCGGCTTTTTTTGTAGGGGCGGACCCATGTGTCCGCCCTGTTTGCGGGCGCACAGGTGCGCCCCTACAATGCTCTTTTATAACTACATCCGGGAGGCGATACCAGGCTTCCTTAGTAAAAAGGAACCTATTAACAAGCCTATACCACAAAATGGTCTAAAAATCTCTTGCTGGACAGCAGGAATCACCCCAGAGTCACCCCCAAGGATGACGCGAGGGGTAGGGGCGAGGCAGGCATGGCCGGACCGACAGATTTTGAGGGCACTTTGGCCCCTTCTTGAAGAGATGGAATTTATCCCGTAAGATGGGGCAAGATCAAAAGGGAGGAAATTGCCATGAAAAAGTCTGTGGGCGCCAGGACCCTGGCCTACCCCACCCCGGTCTGGCTGGTGGGCACTTATGATCAGGCGGGCAAAGCCAACGTCATGACCGCGGCCTGGGCGGGCATCTGCTGCTCCAAACCCCCGAGCGTCACGGTTTCTCTCCGCAAGGCCACCTATTCTTATGGAAACATCGTGGCCCGGCAGGCCTTCACCATCAGCATCCCAAGCGAGGCGCACGTCAAGGAAGCGGACTATGTGGGCATCGCTTCGGGCCGGGACCTGGACAAGTTCGCCAAAGCCGGCTTTACGGCGGTGAAAAGCGACCTGGTGGACGCGCCCTATGTGGCGGAATGCCCCCTGATCCTGGAGTGCAAACTGATCCACACCCTGGAAATCGGGCTCCACACCCAGTTTGTGGGAGAGATCCTGGACGTCAAGGCGGACCCGGAGGTTTTAGGGGACAAGGGCCTGCCGGACATTGAGAAGGTCAGGCCCATGATCTTCGGCCCGGAAATCCGCACCTACCACGGCATCGGCCGCTACCTGGGCCAGGCCTTCGCCATCGGCAAGGACTTGTAAATCCAACCTGTGTCAAATACCAGGTTCGAGCACATTTCCCTGAATAGAGTCAGGGTTTGAGGCAGTTCGGCTTTTTCTCTGGTATGCGCTTTTGGTCTCTTTAGCGGACTGGAACTGTCGGAGATATCTCTGCAGCAGCCCCAGCGCCTGGGTCTCAAGCCTGGGGCAGGCCTCCGGCACCGCCTCCCCGGCGCTCACCCGGGCGGCAAACACCAGGCAGGTGGGCTCCCCGCAGGCCTGGCAGTTGGTCCGGGGCAAGAGCTTTAAGATCTCGAGGATGCGGGGTTTTAGAGGGACCTCGTAGCTCGGGGCAATGGTGGCTTTCCTCTCCCAGGTATCGTTGATAACCCCTTGAAGCCAGACCAGGATTGCCTCAGCCTCCGCTTCATCCCTGAGGATGTTGATGGCAATTTCCCGGGGGTGGAACGTGATGAGCTTGGTCTGATATTTAATGGTGAGGGACGGGGGCTCCCGCATAAACAGGTGCCCCTGCAAGACGGTGTTCAAATAGGGCAGGAGGTCCGTGATATCCGCATCAAGACGGGCCAGACCCCGCAGGTGAGTGGCTTGTGGGTTGGGCGGCCGGCAGAATTCCAGATGGTACTTTGTCACCAGCATGAGTTCCCTCCCAAAACTTTAGACACCAGAACGGTCATCCTGGCTGCTCCGGCGCAGACATGCAGCCTTGCTTCCGCCCAGGCTCGGCAGCCCGGGCATCCTGCCCGTGCTGTGAACGGGCTGGAAGCCCGACCTACCGCGCTTACTTAAGTGTTTGTGGGAATGCGCTTGGGAGAGAAAGCAAGGGTCGGTGGCACATGTTTTCCGGTCTGTGGAAATCCTTTGCCCCCTCTCCCACCGTTAATCACGCTTTCAGCCTTGTCCGCGGCCTTGGCGTTGAAGCGGGCCACGTCAATGACGAAGCGCTCGTGGATGCCCTCGGAGATGAGGTCCACATCGTCCGCGGCCCGGATGGCAAAGGTGAGCTTGCGGCCCTCCACGGCCTTTAGGTCCACCTGAATGGTGACCGTGAGCCCCGGCGGCGTGGCGGCCACGTGGGACAACTGAAACCCCACCCCCACGGTCTGCTCTTTCGGCCAATCCAGGTGCGGATTGATGGCCTGGATGCAGGCCCACTCGATGAGCCCCACCATATAGCCCGAGGCCAGCACCTCCGGCATGGCCTGAAATTCCGGGGACTCGGGCAAGAGATGCGGCACGGTCCAGGTGACCGGCACCGGCATGCTGAAACTGAATTGCAGTCCAGGCTGTAAGGTCTCTTTCATGGCGCGTCTCCTGGTTTTTTAGCGGTGACCCCCCGTAGGGGCGATGCATGCATCGCCCCTACAACAGATTCTCATTTTCGGGGTTGGCCCCAATCGGGCCATGAATGTTTGCTTGACTTGATTATAATGATGCAATATTATATTAGTAAAATTAATAATATTTAATATTATAATAATTTAATCTTATGGAATGGCAACAGATCGTGGGCTTTCACCAGGTGGCCCGCCAGGGGAGTTTCACCAAGGCGGCGGAGGCCACCTTTCGCACCCAGTCGGCCCTCAGCCAACAAGTCAAAGCCCTGGAAGAAGAATTGGGCTGCCTACTCCTGGAGCGCATCGGCAAACGCAAACTTAAGCTCACCGAGGCCGGGGAGCGGTTTTTCCGCTTCACCCAGGCGGTCCTGGGCTCCTATGAAAGCTTGCAGGAGGAGTTGCAGGAGTTGCAAGGGACGCCCGCGGGGGAACTGCGTCTGGCCGCGCCCTTCACCACCCTTTATCACCTGTTGCGGGAGGTGCTGCGGGAGTATCCCCAGCGCTTCCCCCAGGTTCGCCTGGCCATCCTGGACCGCTCCCAGCCGGAGGTTATTGATCTCGTGCGCCGGGGGGACATCGACTTCGGCCTGGCCCTGGAGTCGGCCGCTCCCAAAGACCTCAGGTCCCAGCGCTGGCAGGAAGTGGAGATGGTCCTCATGACGCCCCCAGACCATCCCTTGACGCGCCTGCCAAGGGTGACCATGGAAGAAATCGCCCGCTATCCCCTGATCCTGCCGCCCCGGGGCCAGCGCTCTTCCGGCCGCCAAAATTTGGAGGCCCTTTTCCGGCAGCAAAACCTGGACTACCGGGTGGTGATGGAATCATCCAACGTGGAGTTGAGCTCTCTCTATGTGGAACTGGGACTGGGCCTATCTTTTGCCACCGTGGTCAAGGGCCTCCCCCTGGCCGGACAGAGGTCCCTGGCCTTCCTGCCCATGAGCCATTATGTGGCCCCTGATTTTCTGGCGGTTATCCTGCGAAAGGATAAAATCATGAGTGGTTACATGAAGGCTTTTCTGGAGATGTTGTTTGGCGGGTGAGACCTTATGGCAGGTGGCCGTTCGGGAGAAAATTTCTGTAGCCGCGAGGCTCAAGCCTGCGCCTGCACAGGTTGAAAACCTGTGCCACCAATTGACTGCAACCTGGGATTAATGGAAAAAAACATGCCAAGGCAAAGCTTCACCTTGTTCATATGCCTCTTTTTCTTGTTAGGCCCGTTTCTTGCGGAAGGCCGGGCGGAGGACCAGCACCCTTTGGCCCCCCTGAGCAAAATCACCTTCAGTCTTGAACAATTAAACCAGGACGGCCTCTGCGGCCCGCCAGACGGTTTCAGGGCTTTGCACTATGAGTTTTGCATTCCCGGGGATGCTGTCCACGAAGCCCAGGTGCGGGCCCTTGACCCCACCATCCAGATCCACAAAAAATCCCGGGGCCGAATCGGCTGCGGTCCAGGAGAATACCTGTGCCTGGGCAGCACACATCAGCCGGGCTTCCGCACGGTGCTCCTCAAGTTGGCCAGTCTCCCCTATGTCAAGCGCATCGACCAGGCGTTTTTTGAGTAACGGTTTCTCATGGGACTGCGGCCCACCCGTCAATCATGAAAAGTTTTAGTCTATGAAAGGCGGGAGGCGCTGCGCTTTCCCGCCCTAAGGCCCTACGGCCCTCTTGATTTTGCTCAAACCCGACAAACGGGCGTGATAAATCACGCCCCTACAATTATTACCCCTCAATTTCGGCTTGATATCAAAATTTACAAATGCCCCGGATGGAATCACAGGTCTGGGAATAGAGCCTCATGATCCAGTCCTCCTGGCGGGCATAGGGGGTGTGCATGGCCGGTTTGGCGGCCTCTTCTTTCCGGGACAGCAGGTCAAGGTAGCGGTGCACCGTGGCAATATAGGTGCCGTGGCTCCAGGTCAGGGGCGACACCGACAAGGGTTCCCCGGTAAGGGGATTGATCTGCTCGGGGAGCACTCCGGAGGGCAAGGCGTGGGCCGCCGCCCAGGTAAGGATCTCCAGGGCCTCGTTGACCTCTTCCTCTGAACCTTTTTCCAGGAGATAATCCGCCAGCCACAGGGTGCAGATGAACCAGGCATTGCCCGGCAAATCCCGGCTGACCCGGAAATATTCGTCATGTTCATTGCGGGCCATACCGCCGATGGGAGTTTTGAGCCACAATTTTTCTTTCAAGGCCGACATGGTGGCCACGACGCGGGGGTCGTGGGCGGCATAGAGGCCGAACGCGAAAAGGCCCCAGAGGCTGGCGTCGCAGGTGTCGTCATATTCCACCTTCCCCGACGGGTCCCGGCTGAGCATGCGGCAGAAGCGGTTCAGGTGCGGCCGCCACAAATGCTGGGAGACCGCATCCCGAATCTCCGCAGCCACCTTCTGATAATACATGGAGCATGCTCTTCCTCGCCCAGGACCTGGCAGAACAGGGAGGCCGCGGTGAGACCGCCGAAGACCGTGCCCGCCGTGAAACTCAAAATGCCCCGGCGCTCCTCCCACAAATCATAGGAGGGGGCCGGCAGGCCGGTGGCCTCATCCCGGTGCCGGGCCATGAAATCCGCGGCCTTTTTGATGAGAGGCCGATACAGCGGCTTGATGAAATCCAGGTCCCGATAGAGCACGAAATGGTGCCACAGGGCCCACAGCACCAGGGCGGTGGAGTCTTCCTGGATGGGAATTTGGGGCTGGCCGGCGTAGAACCAGGGATGCCAGGAAGAAGCCAGGGTGCCGTCCGGGTTGAATTTGTGGAGGAGGCAGCCCTCCGGCTGCAGCAGCCGGGATATGAAGGTGAAGAAATTTCTGGACGCGGTGGGGTGCCCCGCCTGGTCCAGGGCGTGGGCCACCAGGGCCGCATCCCGGGGCCACACATAAGAATAGGTGTCCCGGTTGAAATAGACGATATCTGAATCGTTGGCCGCCAGAATGCCGCCCCCCGCATCTATCTGAGTCCTGACGATGATGAGGCTGCGGCGGTAAAAATCAGCCAGATTGCCCGGCAAGCGCTCCAGCGCCGGCGACTCCTTGAGGACCCAGAGGCGCCAGTAGTCTTCAGTGCGCTTGAGCAGATTCTTAGGATGTTTGTCCTTTACCAGGGCGTCCAGTCGGGAGACCTCCTCCCAGCTTGGCCCGGCGGCAATCCAGGCATAAGCCGTGCCCTGGGCATTGCCGGCTATCTCCAGGTGCAGGGCCATGACCGAATCCACCGAGCCCTGGGCAATGGGGTTGCCGGACAAGACCCCGTCTTCGGCATCAACGAAGGTCCCCTTCCTGGCCTCGCTGCCTTTTTGGCCCACCGCGAATTGGTTCAAGCCATAGCCGGAGCCGGCCAGGCCCCCCGCCAGAAAGTAACGAGCACCCTTGTAGTGCACCAGGGCCCCGGTTTTGGGATCAAAGCCAGCCGTATCCCCCACCTCGTTTCCGGAAATGCCCAGGTCCAGGCTGAAAAACAGGCGCACTTCCCGGGCCTCCCCCTGGAGATTTTCCACGGTGATTTCCCTGACCAGGATATCCTCGTGAAAATCAACGGCATCCCGGCAACTCAGAAGAATTTCCAACCCCGGGTGAAAAAGGTGCACCTTGGTCACCATGGTGTCGGGCAGATAGGTTAGTTCCCGCTGCCAGTCTTCATTCACCCAGGAAAATTTCCCCTCGACCCAGACCCCCAGGCGGCAAAATTTCCCGCCCACATGATTTTCCTGACCCACGTGGGGGTAGAATAGGTCCCGGATGCTGTAGTGTTTATCAAAGCACACCAGGAGCCTGCCGTTGCCGATGGGAATGTCGCGGGGCATGGTGTCCTCCCTTTAAAATAAGATTGTTGCGATGAGTATTTGGGAGAGGGGCCAGGGGTCGTGGACCCCTGCCGCCTCTCCCAACCCCTCACCCCCAACCCCTTAACAGAGCGAGGTAGGACGGGCAGGATGGCCCGCGCTACCCCCCAAGCATAAGCGGGAGCACAGGCTTCCAGCCTGTGCAGGAACAGGCAGAATGCCTGTTCTCCCGAAGAAAGGGTGGGGAAGAAGATTTTCGATGGTCTGGGGTCCTTCAGCCTTCCCCCAAAAACCTTGAGCATTTGTTGCTAATGGGACCTTGGTTTGGCCGTAACGTAAAACAAAACTGGATTCGTAGCATTAACCTTGAACTTTGAATCGTGAACTTTGAACTCTCGGCAGCAGGTTGACCAGGAAATTCAGGGCCGCCAGCAGAGCCGCCAGCCAGAAGGCCCGCTGAAAACAGGCTGTCCCAAAGCAGGCCGCGGATTTCAAGGTGAGGGGTTCTTCCGCGCCCCATCCCAGGGCCGCCACCAGAACGATGACTCCGAGAAGGGAGCCTAAATTCTTCAAGACCGCGCTGCTGCTGGCCGCCAGTCCCATGAGGGCCGGACGCAGCCCCCGCAAAATTTCATTGAGATTGGGCGCGGAAAAAAGGCCCAGTCCCATGCCGATGAGGGCCAGTCTCCCGGCCAGATTAACCGGCGAGGTCTGGGGTGTGGCCGCGCTCAACAGGAAAAGCCCCCCGGCGATGAGACCCAGGCCGATTCTCAGGATTCTGATGTTGCCCACCCGGTCGGCCAGATACCCCCCCAGGAAAGACATGAAGGCGTTGCTGAGGCTTAAGACTGCCAGCATAAGGCCCACCTTGGCGGGCGGGAAGCTATAGACCTGGACCAGAAAAAAGGGCAGCAGAAAAAAGGTGCCCATGACGCAGGCAAAGGCCAGGAGCACTCCGAAGGACCCCAGGAGAAACCCCCCACTCAACCAGAGCTCTTTGTGGAGCAAGGGGTTGGGGTGGCGCCGCTGGATAACCAGCAGCAGCACGGCACACAAGCCCACCAGCAAGAGCCCCAAGAGATTGCGCAGATCCCCTACACCGTTATCCCTGATGCCGGTGAGGGTGAGAATGAACAGGGCCAGGGTGGCCGTGAGAATGAGGCCGCCCCAGGGGTCCAGGGTCCGCCAATCCCAGACCTGGGGAGCCTTGAATTTTCTGACCTCGGTGCTGCTCACCAGGAGCAGGATCACCCCCAAAAACGGATTGACCAGAAAGAGGGCCCGCCAGTTCAGATAGGTCAACAACAAGCCCCCCAGGGGCGCGCCCAGGGTGACGCCGGTGGCAAACCCGGCGGAGAACAGGCCCAGGGCGAAGCCCCGCTCTCCTTCTGGGAAAGCCAGGGAGATGAGCTTGGGGGCCACCCCCAACATCAAAGCAGCCCCCACTCCCTGCACCACCCGGCAGGCGATGAGATAGGGAAAGGTGGGGCTTAAGCCTCCGAGCCCGGAGGCTGCGGCAAATAAGAGCACCCCGGCCAAAAACAGCCGCCCCGGCGCGGCCAGGTCGGCCAGGCGTCCCACCACGATTTGCAAAGAAGCATTGGCCAACAGATAAGCCACCATGACCCAGGAAATGGCGGCCATGGAGGTCTTGAAGGACTCAGCCATCTGGGGCAGGCCCACGCTCACCAGGCTCGTGTCCATGGTGGCCAGAAACGCGCCCAGACACGCGGTGATGAGAAGCCTTTTTTTGCTGGCGGCAGGGATGGCGGTGGTCAGAGTAATATCCTACCAGGGAGATGGCCCTGAGAATAAAGGAAAATGGCCATGGGGACAAGCCTCATCTTGAACGGCCTTTCAACCCTTCCGGCACTCCTATATAATAGAGCAGGATCGCCCAAGCGCCCAGCAGGAATTGGCTTTATTGCCCTGAACCCTGATTCTACGGGAAAGTGCATGCTGAAAAAGGCCCTGTATTTCACCGCGCCCCATCAGGTCAGTCTCCGGGAGGAGCCCCTGGCCGCCCCCGCACCCGGCCAGGTGCTGGTGCAGACCCTCATGTCCGCCATCAGCCCGGGCACCGAGCTCCTGATTTACCGGGGGCAGGCCCCAAAGGACCTGGTGGCGGACACTGCCCTGGCAGCCCTGACCGGGACTTTGGCCTTTCCCTTAAAGTATGGCTATAGTGCGGTGGGCCGGGTGGTGGAGTTGGGCCCCGGAGTGCCGGCCCACTGGCAGGGAACCCTGGTTTTCGCGTTTAATCCCCACGAAGAACTCTTCCTGGCTGACCCTGCCGAGCTTTTGCCGGTGCCGCCGGGCCTCGGTCCGGAAGAGGCCGTGTTTTTGCCCAATCTGCAAACCGCGGTTACCCTGGTCCTGGACGGCAAACCCCTCATCGGGGAGAAGGTGGCGGTCTTCGGCCAGGGAATCGTGGGCTTGCTGCTCACAGCCCTTCTGGCCTCTTTTCCCTGACCCGGCTGGTGACCCTGGACCGTTATCCCAACCGCCGCCTGGCTTCGGAAAGCCTGGGCGCCCACGTGGCCCTGGACCCCCTGGCGCCCGGGGCGCTGGCAGAAATCCGCCTGGCCCTTGAGAGCGCGGGGCAGGACCCCTGGGCCGACCTGGCTTATGAAATATCCGGCAACTCCGCGGCCCTGGACCAGGCCTTGGCCGTCACGGGCTTTCACGGGCGCATCGTCATCGGCTCCTGGTACGGCGCCAAAACCTCCGAGCTTCATCTGGGAGGGCTTTTCCACCGCCAGCGCCAGGTGCTTATCAGCAGCCAGGTGAGCACTCTCGCTCCGGAGCTCACCGGCCGCTGGACCAGAAACCGGGTCCTGGAGGTGGCCTGGGAGATGGCGGCCAAGGTGAAGCCGTCCCGGTTCATCACCCAGCGCTTCCCCCTGGCCCAGGCCGCCCAGGCTTATGCGCTGTTGGATCAGCACCCGGAAGAGGCCATCCAGGTGGTTTTGACGTATTAGCTTGGCAAACTGGGCGCCGCCCAGCGTTTATTCGGCGGGCAGTGTCCGCCCGCCACTGTCATCCTGAGCGTAGCGAAGGATCTCAACCCCTGAAAAAACCAGATTCTTCACTGCACTCTTTTATGAATAAGACCTCGGGGGTGTCCCGGCAAGTTCTAACCCGCGCCTTTCTGGGGCGTTGCAGAGGAGCACTTCATGTACACCGTGGCTGTCAGGCGTGATTTTGTGGCTCAGCACTTTCTGGTGGGGGGCGATTGGGGCGCGGAAAACCAGCGCCATTCCCATCATTACCAGGTGGAAGTGGCGCTGTTCGGCAGGAATTTGGATGAGCACGGCTACCTGGTGGACATCGTGGACATTGAAACCCACCTGGACGCCCTGGTGGCCTATTATCGGGACCGGACCTTAAACGATCTGCCGGAATTCGCTGGCCTCAATCCCAGCATCGAACATTTATCCCGCATTTTCTGCAAGCAGCTCAAGAAACAGATCAAGGCGGCCACTCTTACGGCCGTGGAGGTGAAAATCTGGGAGACCGGCATCGCCTGGGCGGCCTACCGGGAAGAGGGTTGATGCGGGTTGCCCTGGTCCTCTATGGCAGTCTGGACTTTATCAGCGGCGGCTTTCTCTATGACCGTATGCTGGTGGAGTATCTGCGCCGCCAGGGGGAAACGGTGGACATCGTCTCCCTGCCCTGGCCCTCTTACGCCAGGGGGTTGGTGGACAACCTGTCCGCCGCTCTGAAACAGCGCCTGACCAGCCTCCGGGCCGACGTAATTCTTCAGGACGAGCTGGCCCACCCATCCCTGTTTTGGCTGAACCGCAGCCTTCAGGGGCGGGGACGGGCCCCGGTGGCGGCCATCGTCCACCACCTGCGCTGCTCCGAGGCGCGGCCCGCCTGGCAAAATCGATGTTATCGCCTGGTGGAGCGCCGCTATCTCGCCAGCGTCAACGCCTTCATTTTCAATAGCCAGGCGACTCAGGCAAGCGTCGAGGCCTTGGTGGGCCAGGGGAAGCCTGCGGTGGTGGCCTATCCGGGGGCCAATCGCTTCAGGGTTGACCTGACCGACGCCGATTTGGCGGCCCGGGCCCGGGAACCCGGCCCCTTGCGCCTCCTTTTTCTGGGAAACGTTATTCCCCGAAAAGGGCTGCACACCCTCCTGGAGGCCCTGGCCCTCCTGCCCCGGGAGGCCTGGCGCCTCACCGTGGCGGGCAGCCTGGAGGCGGATGCAGCCTACGTCCGTCAGGTTAGAAGCCGGATTGCCGAGGCCGGGTGGGGCGGCACAGATAACCTTTACCGGCGCCCTCGGGGAAGAGAGGCTGGCGTCCTGTTTAGCCCGCAGCCAGGTGTTGGCGGTGCCCTCCTCCTACGAGGGTTTCGGCATTGTTTACCTGGAGGGCATGGCCTTCGGCCTGCCGGCCCTGGCCACCACCGCCGGAGGGGCCCGTGAAATAATCACTTCCGGGGTGGATGGCTTTCTGGTCCGTCCCGGAGACGCCGGGGCCCTGGCGGGCCATCTGAGGACGCTCATGGAGAACCGGGACCTGCTCCTGGCCATGAGCCTGGCGGCCCGCCAGCGTTTCGCGGCCCACCCCACCTGGGAGGACCAGGGCGCCGCGGTGCATAGCTTTTTGCGGTCCCTGATATCCTGAATCTGGTACACCCAGCTTTGGAAGGGGGGGGCAGGGCCATAAATCATAGACCCCTGTCTTCCCCTCAACCCCCCGCCGAAGCACGGTAGGACGGGCTTCCGCCCGTCCAGGCACGGGCCGGATGCCCGTGCTACCATCTTAGAGGGAGCTTGAGATAGATGGCGGGAGAACCCCGGTCCTCCCCTCAAAGTTACTACAATACATCGATATGGCTATTCCCAGCGACTTCAGCTACACCCGTTACCTGGCCGCCAAACAAAGCGTGGACGACCGGGCCCTGAACCGCCAGGTCTTTGAAGTCATGGCGAAAGCCCTGAGGTCCCGGCAGGAATCGAGCCCCGTCGCCATCCTGGAGGTGGGCTGCGGCATCGGCACCATGCTGGAGCGCTTGTGGGATTGGGGGGTTTTACAAACGCGCACTATACTGCGGTTGATCTTTTGCCGGGAAATATCGCTGAGATAAAAGCGCGTCTGCCGGTTTTTGCCCGGGAAAGAGGCCTGCTTTGCGCACAGATGGGGGAGTCTGACCTTCTCATCACGAGTCCCGGCCGCGCCCTCAAAGTCAGGTTGGAGGCCCATGATATTTATGACTTTGCCGCCAGGGAAACTGGCCGGTCCCAGTGGGACGTTCTCTTAGCCCACGCCTTTCTGGACCTGGTGGATCTGGACACCGCGGTTCCCCGTCTGTTTGCCCTGCTTAAGCCTGGGGGGCACTTCTCCTTCACCCTCAACTTTGACGGCGCCACCATCTTCCTGCCCACCCTGGACCCCGCCCTGGATGCCCGCATCGAAAGGCTTTACCACGGCACCATGGATGACCGCCGGATCGATGGCAAACCCTCCGGATCGAGCCTGACCGGGCGGCTCCTGTTCAGCGCCCTCCCCAAGTATGGCGGCCGGGTTATCGCCGCAGGCAGCTCCGATTGGGTGGTGTTCTCGGGCCCGGAGAGCTATCCCCGTGATGAGGCTTACTTTCTGCACTACCTGGTGCACACTGTGGACGGGGCCTTGCGGAGGCATCCTCTCATGGAAGAAGGACCGTTATCTGACTGGGCCTCCCGGCGGCACCAGCAGATTGACCGGGGTGAACTGGTCTACATCGCGCACCAACTGGATTTTTTCGGAACCAAGGCAGGCTAAGGTGGGTAATACTCCCAATTAAGCGGGACAACAGGCATCCTGCCTGTTCCACCACAGGCTGGAAGCCTGTGCTCCCGCTTCATTTGAGGGTAGCTGGGAGAGGGCAAGATTTGCGACCTCTGACCCTTCCTTTCAAAGACAGGGAAAACAAATTCATTGTATGGCTAACGTGATAGATCTTCAGAATTACAAATCATCATTTACGACTGCGACGGGGTCCTGGTGGACTCCAGCCTGGCCAACCAGGCCTTTTATAATCATATCCTGGGGCATTTCGGCCTGCCGCCACTGACTCCGGCACAGTGGGACTACGTAAAACCCCTGGCGGCCCCCGACGCTCTGGCCTGGCTCTTCCAGGATACCGCCCGCCTGGCTGCGGCCCAGGAATTTCAGAAAAGCGTGGATAACACCCCTTTTCTGCCCTTGATTCGGGTGGAGCCTAACCTGAGAGAAACCCTGACGCGGCTGCGGCCCCACTACCGCCTGGCCATCGCCACCAACCGGGGCAAAAGTCTCCTGCCCGTCCTTGCACATTTAGGCCTGACCGAGTTTTTCGATTTCACCGTGTCAAGCCTTGATGTGCAGCACCCCAAACCCCATCCCGAATGCCTGCAGTGCATCCTGAGCCACTTCCGCCTTCAGCCCGCTCAGGCCTGCTACATCGGGGATTCGGACCTGGACCGGGAAGTGTCCGCCCGGGCCGGGGTGCTCTTCGGCGCCTACCGGAACCCCTCCTTAATGGCCGCGTTCCACCTCCAAAACCACGCCGACCTCTGGCGGTTGTTGCGGGAGTAAGAATTGGGGGAAGGGGCTAAAGACGAAGGGGCGGGTTAAAAACCCGCCCCTACCTGCCTCCTTCCACAGCCCCTTCAACCTCCTTCAACCGGGAGAACAGGCATCCTGCCTGTTCCTGCACAGGCTGGAAGCCTGTGCTATCTCGCAAGGGGTTGGGGGAGGGAGCTTGAGGGAGGGGGCAGGGGGCCACCGCCCCTGGCCCCTTCCTCAAAAACCATTTCTGCTCACCTGGTCAGCCAGCGGCGGTCCCGGACGGTGAAGAAGGCGTAGGGGAAGATCCACTGCAGGAGAAAGAAGGCATAGTAGGAATAGATGACGCCGTAAACGAACTCCAGGTCCCGCTCCAGGCACAGGTAATAGATGAGGCCCAAAACGGACATGAGGCCCAGGAGCATGAGGAGCTTGAAGAGGATGGCGGGATAAAGCACCACGGAAAAAATGAGCAGGCCGAAAAAACAGCAGGTCAGGGGGCCTTCCAACTGGGTGAGGAGGCACTCCACGATGGGCAGGAGGCGGTGCTTTCTGGCGGTAGCGGGTGAACAGGTAGCCCAGCATGACGCAGGACTCCCGCACGTTGCCCCGCTCCCAGCGCAGGTACATGCGGCACACCCCGGCATAGGTCTCGGGCACCAGGGTGTAGACCACGGCCGAGCGCTGATAATAGGAATAGAAGCCGCTTTTCAGGATAAAGTTGGTGAGGGCCCGGTCCTCGCTGTGGTGGCAGGGCGCCCCCAGAAAGGTCTGGTGGAGCCAGGCCGCCAAGTTCGGCATCAGGGCGGTCCGGCGGTAGGCGGACAGGGAGCCCGGCGTGCAGATCACCGTTTTATAGAGGGATTGGGAGGCCCGCAGGAAATCCAGGTTCACGAACCTGACCCCCTGCATCTTGCCCATGAAGCTCTGATGCCGGTTATAGACCTTGACGTTGCCGGCCACCGCGCCGATGGCGGCGTCCTCCTGGAGGGGGGCCACCAGGTGGCGCAGGGCCTCGGGTTCAATGACGCTGTCCGAATCCACCGTCACCAGGACCTCCCCCCGGGCGGCCTGAAAACCGGCATAGAGGGCCGCCTTTTTGCCCCGGTTTTCCGGAAAACGGATGGTTTTAATAAGGCTGAACCGCCGCCGGGCCTGGTCGATGTAATCCCAGGTGTCGTCCGTGGAGCCGTCGTCCACACAGATGATTTCCAGCAAATCCCTCGGGTAATCGGCCTGGGCCACGGAGTGGAGGGCCATCTCCACCATTTTCCCCTCATTGTAGGCGGGAATGACCACGGTGAGGCTGGGGAGGGGGGCGGCGCTCAGGGGATAAGGCCGGTAAACGGCCCACAAAACCGTACGCAGCCCCTGCAGGAACAGCATGAGCAGGGTATAGACTGCCCCCAGGGCCGGCAGAATCGCAGTATAGGTCTGGCTCTCAAGTAAATGCAGGTAATCCTGAAAAGATCCCCACCTATAGGCCAGGACCGCCAGGACCAAAAGCAGCAGGGGCATAAGAACCTTGGCGGCCAGGTCCAGCCGGTCCGGGGAGACCAAAGGTAAGAGAAAGGGCTGGCGGCATGCCTGGCGAGCCGGCCAGGGGCGGGGAATCGTTCGAGGTTCAGTGCTTGACATAATGTGCGTGCGTTCGGGTCGTCAGGTTTCGCTTTATCTTCTCTGCATCATCACCAGAACCGGTAAAAAGTCAATGAGTTTTCTGTTAAAAAGTCGGGCAGGCAAGCTGCTTCAAACCCTTGCAGCGATAAATTGGGGTATTATATTCAGTCAGGGAGTTCAAAGCATTTCTGGAGGTTAGATGTCCCCTTGGTGTCGTGTGTTAAGGCATGCCTGTATGTTGATGATAACCTGCTGGGTAATTTTTAAGTTTTTGTTATTCCCCCCCACCTCAGCGGCGAACGCCGCTCAACCAGCCGAAGGAAAGAAAACCGTGAAACTCACCCATGCCTGCGTCATCACTCAACGGCTGGAGGCCATGCGGGACTTTTACCGGGAGGTCCTCCAGGTGGAGCCCAAAGTCTATCAGGACGACTACCTGGAATTTCCCACCGAGGGTGCCATCCTGTCACTTTATAAGCAGGAAAGCCTGGACAAAACTGTGCCCGGGGCCATGCAGGCCGGGATCAACAAGAGCGTCATGCTGGAGTTTCAGGTGGCGGACGTGGACCAGGAATACGCCCGCCTGAAAAAATCCACCTTCGTTATTGACTGGGTCATGGCGCCCACCACTTTTCCCTGGGGGAACCGCTCCATATATTTTAGGGACCCGGAAGGCAACATGGTGAACCTGTTCAGCACAGTTAAGTCCCCTTGACAACGAAGTTTTTTATTAAGCGTTAACCAGACACAAACCACATATCCAGTCACTGGCAAGTAACTGTGATAATTGATCAAGAAAGAAGCCAGCCGGAAGCTGCCATGATAATATTAAGGGGTGCGTTGCGTTTAGGGAGAAATTTTCATGGCTGACCCGCTTCTCAGAGTCGTCCGGAAGGCTGAAGCTCGCATCCCCACTGAATGGGGGGAGTTTCAACTCTTCCTCTATGAGGATGACCGGGAACACAAAGAGCACCTGGCCTTAGTGCGGGGTGATCTTGCCGGCCAGGAGCGCGTCCTGGTGCGGGTGCACTCCGAGTGCTTCACCGGGGATGTTTTGGGGTCCCGCCGCTGCGACTGCGGTGAGCAACTCACCCTGGCCATGCGCCTGATCGCCGAGGCCGGCGCGGGCGTGCTCCTTTACCTGCGGCAGGAAGGCCGGGGCATCGGTCTCATGAAAAAGCTGCAAGCCTATAATCTGCAGGACCAGGGCCTGGACACGGTGGAAGCCAACCTGGCTCTGGGCCACCAGGCCGATGAGCGGGATTATGACATCGCCGCCCTTATTTTGGGGGATTTGGGAATAGAGGCCATTCGCCTCCTAACCAACAACCCTCACAAAATCGACAGCCTGGAAAGCCTGGGAATTGAGGTCACGGAAAGAATCCCCCTCATTTCCAGAGTAACTGCCGACAACTGCGGCTACCTGCGCACCAAGGCGGAGCGCCTCCACCACCTCCTGAACCTGGATCAGCCCTCCTGCAGCTTTTCCGACGATCAGGTGTTGCTCTTCAAATTGAAAGAAATCCCCGCTCAGTCCTTTGCCAGTTGCCGGGAACGGCAGCGGCCCTTGGTCACTCTGACCTACGCCCAGAGTCTGGACGGCTCCATAGCGGCCAGAGCCGGCCATCCCCTGGCCATCAGTTGCCCTGAGTCCCAGACCTTCACCCACAGTCTCAGGGCCTCGCACGATGCCATTCTGGTGGGCATCGGCACGGTGCTGGCGGACAACCCCCGCCTCAACGTGCGCCTGGTCGCCGGCCCAAACCCCCAGCCCGTGCTGCTGGACAGCCGCCTGCGCTTCCCGTCCTACGCCAATCTCCTGAAAGACGGCAACCTCCCCTGGGTCATCACCACCTTTTCGGCGGAGGCTGCCCGCCAGGAGGACCTGGAACAAAGAGGCGCCCGGGTGTTCAGGCTGCCGGAGGGCTCCTGCGGCGGCATCGATCTTGAGGCCCTGCTGGCCAAACTGGGGGAGATGGGCATCACTTCCATCATGGTGGAGGGAGGGGCCCAGGTGATCAGCAGTTTCATTACCTCCCGACTGGTGGACCAGGTGATCGTCACCGTGGCCCCGGTGCTGGTAGGCGGCCTCAGGGTCCTTGACCATTCCCTGAGCCTGCCTTTGGGAAATTTTCCCCGCTTGACCCAGGTTTCTTTCCACCGGGTGGGGGAAGATTTGGTGCTGTGGGGCAATCCGGACTGGCCCGGCCGGTGAAGCATTGTTGAGACAGCTTTTTGGAGGAGGGGGCCAGGGTTAGCAGTTAGCAGCCAGCAGTCAGTTGAACACCTATCTGCTGCCTGCTAATACCAGATTTACTTTCAAATGAAACAAAAATGGACGGTAGGGCGGGCCTCCGTGCCCGCCATCATCCTGGATTTTTTTCGTCTCAAAGTGAACACAGTATATCTTTTAACTGCTAACTGCCAACTGCTGACTGCTTTATCAACGGAGAACCCATGTCTGAATTGACGCCGGGAATGGTGCATGAAAAATCGCTAGTAGTGGAGGACCAGCACACTGCGGTCCATTTAGGCAGCGAAGGGGTAAAAGTTTTGGCCACGCCTATTATGGTGGCCCTCATGGAAGCCTCGGCCAGGAATCTCGCGGACCCCACCTTGAAGCCCGGCCACATGACAGTGGGCACCGCCCTCACCGTCAAGCATCTGGCCGCCACCCCCATGGGGATGCGGGTGACGGCCCGGGCTGAATTGGTCAGGGTAAGGGGACGTTGGCTGGATTTTCAACTGGAAGTCTTCGACGACCGGGAGAAGGTGGGAGAAGGCACCCACACCCGGGCCATCGTCAATCTGCGACGGTTTTGGGATAAGCTGCAAACCAAAATGGAAATAGGCTTGGCCTGATACGGTTTGCTGTTTTCGGTTTTCGATAAAAAATATTAAATATTAACAGGTTACAGCGTTATTTTGCTGCCGTGGCAACGGCAACCGGCATAAAAACCCATTTCAAGACCCCCATTTCAGGCAATACCCTTACTCCCTGGATCTGGTTGGTGGGCTAAACCTCTGCTATGGGGAACCCCGCCTCTTTCCAGGCCGCCACGCCTCCTAAAAGCGCCTTGGCTTGATGATGACCCCGAGCTTGATATTCGTCTGCCAGACCGGCAGAGGAGTGCTCATTGGTTCAGGCGCAATAGAAAACGATCTCCTGGTGTTTGGGGAGCTGGTCTGCCCGGGTCTTGAATTCCTGCAGGGAAATGGCTCCCTCCAGGCTCATGCTGCGAAAGGTGTCATCGCTCTCATAGGCGCAGACCAGGAGGCAATCACCAGATTTTATCCGGGGATACACCTCTTCTGGAGTAACTCGCAAAGTCGTTGTCATGGTTGGGTCACTTGTTTTTCCTTAGTGCCTGCGATTGAAATCAAAACTCGCAAAGTCGTATGTCATGGTTTGGTCATATTCTTAAATCCTTAGTGCCTGCGATTGAAATCAAAACCGCCAGGCTATGTTTGGGATCAATAAGCTTAAAAAGCTTATGGCTTATGGCTTACAGCCTAAACCTTCATGGCCCGATTTGGCCACCCCCGATGATGAGAACCTGCTGTAGGGGCGACGCATGCGTCGCCCCTACGGGGGATTTCACGGTAAAGCCTTTTGCCCGTGCTTGCCTCCCCTCATGTCAAACCTCATTCCGCTTCCACCCGGCACATGAAGCTGCGGTTGGAGGGGGTGCCGGTGACCGGGTCCCGCCGGTCGTCGTCCGTGAGGTTGTTGACATTGGCTTCAGGATCCACTTCCCCCCAGCCCCAGGCAAGGCGCACCACGCCTGGATGTATCACCTCGGATATCCTGGCCTTCAGGCGGACCCGGCCCCGGGGGGTGGCAACGGTGAGCCACTGGCCTCCGGTAATCCGGCGGCGGCGGGCCTCCTCCGGGTGCAGGTCCACGAAGCCCTCATCCCCTTTGACCAAAAACGGGATGGTGTGAAACTGGGTGTGGGTGTAGCGGTTGGTGCGCTCGCCGCTGATGCCAATGAGGGCGTCTTCCCCGAGGCTGTCCGCAAAGCTGATGGGGTTGTCCATGGCGCCGTCCCGGTAGGGCACCGGCAGATGCCCGGCTTGGGCCAGCCTTTCCGAAAACAACTCCACCTTGCCCGAAGGCGTGGCAAGCCCCTGGGTGCGATATTTTTCAAACTTCAGGGGCGCGGCGAATAACCCATCCGGATTCTCCCGGAGTTTGGCCACGGTCAGGCCTGAGGGCGCCAGTTGGTAGTCTATGGCCTCTTCTGCGGTTTGCCAGGGAAACTCCGCCTCGAAGCCCAGCCTGCGCCCCAGATCGAAGACGATTTTCCAGTCCGGCCGGCTGTCCCCCAGCCAGTCAATCACCTGGTTTTGCAGGACCACCAGACTGTTCCGCATGGAGGCGCGGTTGAGTTGAGTTTTCTCAAAACAACTGCTGGCCGGCAAAATCACGTCGGCATATCGGGCCGTCCGGTTCAGGAACAGGTCGATAACCACCAGAAAGTCGAGCTTTTCCAGGGCCTGCCCCACCCGCCGGGCATCGGTCATGGTCACCGCGGGATTGCCGGACTGCACCACCAACATGCGGATGGGGTAGGGTTTTTCCTCCAGGATGGCATCCACCAGGCAGGACTGGGCGTGGAGCCCCCAGGTCTCGTGAAAGGTGTTGAACAGGGGGTAGTCCTGGGTGACGGGCTCCTTGCCGGCAGGCAGTTTGTCTTTGGCTTGCAGATTTTTAAGGGGCGTGGGCTGGGGGATGAAGTCGCCCCCGTCCTTATCCAGATTGCCGGTTAAGGCCCGCAGCATGGCCACCGCCCGGGTGATTTGGAAAACCTGCAGTTGCATGTCGATGCCGTTGCCGTCAATGATGCAGGCCGGCTTGGTGGCGGCATACAGGCGGGCCGCCTCCCGAATGGCCGCCGGGTCCAGCCAGACCCGGGGACCCACCGATTCGGGGGAGTAGGCCGCGGCTGCAGCTCTTAGCTCATCGAAACCCAGGCAGTAATTCTGGACGAACTCCGCGTCGTAAAGACCGTTGGCGATGATTTCGTGGATCATGGCCATGGCCAGGTAGCCGTCGTGGCCCGGCTTGATTGGCAGCCAGAGGTCGGCCATCTTGGCAAACTGGGTCTGCACTGGGTCTATGACGATAAGTTTGGCGCCCTGCTCCCTGGCGTGAAAAATGGCCTCAGCCACGACCGGCATGGTGTTGCGGTCGTTTTTGCCCCAGATCACGATACAGCGGGAGGTTTTAGGGAGCGGCAGGGTCATGGCCCCATAGGTGTAAACATGGGCCATGTCCCGGGCCACATGGCACACCGAGCCGTTGCCGATGGTATTGGGGGAGCCGAAAAGATTCATGAGGCGGTTGGCATAATCCCAGGGTGCGCCCCAATCCGCGGCCATGCCCCGCAGCCAGGCCACGGACTCAGGGCCGTACTTTTCTTTGAAATGCTGGAATTTTTCGGCCACCAGGTCGAGAGCCTCATCCCAGGAAGCCTCCCGGAAGTCCGGGCCGCTGGCGCCTTTTTTTCTGATGAGGGGGGTGAGCAGCCGGTCGGGGGCGTAGACGATTTCCGGCGCGGCCTTGAGCTTGGGACACAGGAGCCGATTTTCCGGGGGAAAAGGAGACTTGCGCTCCGCGCCCTTGAGCTTCCCGTCCTCAATATCGACGATCACCGGGCAGCAGGCAGAGCACAGGCGGCAAACCGTGTGTTGTTTCATGGGGAGATACCTCGACTTTTTATTCTTCCGGCAGACATCGCCAAACTTACCGGCTGGCCTTAATAAAACAGCTCCTGATCAATTCGAAGTGATTGCGGTGAGTGCGGATCTTCCACCAGATATGCCCCTCTTCAGTGACTTTCCAGAGAGGAGAGAGGCCGCCGATTTTCCCTTCCAAAAGGGCAATGACATTGTCCTGGCCGCGGCCGGAAAAATGGCCGTTCTGCTTACCCCCCAGCCAGTCCGCCTCCCGGGCCACGTCCGTGGACCAGGAAAAGGGATCCGAAAACAGAAACTGGGCGTCTTGCCTTTGGGCCAGGCGATTCAGTTCGGCCAGGTGGCTCAGGGGCTTGGGCACCTTGTCCACCACGTTCAGGGAAGAAACCCCGGCAAAGGCCCCAGCCCGAAAGGGCAGTGCCTGGGCGTCGCCCACGATGAACTCGGTATTGTCGGTTCTCCAATCCTCCGGTAACGTGAGCGTCACTTCCCGGGTGAGCACCCCCTCTTCAGGCAAGGCTAAGCGGGCCCGCCGCTGCTTCATTAATTCCCGGGAGGTGCGGATAAAGGACACGGAGTTGTCGACACCCACCACCAAATCGAATTTTTTCGCCATCTCAAAGGAAAAGCGGCCCACTGCCGAACCGGTGTCAAGGCAGGCGCCGCCGTGAGGGGTCATTAACTCCGCCCAGCGGCGGTAGGCGTCGGTGGCCAGCTCGTCCTGGAGCACATCACCGTAATGGCTCCAGAGGTATGAGGACAGCACCGGCAGGGTTTCGTAGCGGTTGGTTGCAAATGCCTCCCGGCGCTCAGGATCCAAAAACGCCAGGCCCTGCTGAATCGGGTACATCGCACCGCACTCCTTGCACTTCAGCGTCCCCTCGATGATATCCTCGTTATCCGCCTCGGCCATGGTTTCCTGGAGGCCGTGTTCTTCAGGGAGACAGCGAGGACAGATGAGGAGATCAAGCAACGCCTTTTTCATTACTTACTCCTGGTTTGGCGATATATAAAATATATTAACGATATCAATATGTTGATCTTGTTTCGCCGGGTTGGGCAAAATGAGATTTTTGTGAATTAAATTATTAAGTAAGAATGGTTCCTCACGGTGTCAAGATGAGAATGGCCTGGAGATGAACTGTTCGCCGATATCCGGAATCCACGGGAATATTGTGTTGAGGAAAATTCTACAGGACAGCTTGACAAGGTTAGGAGAGAGTCTGCTTCTGGGCTAGGTCAATTCTCTCCCGATCTATTATGGGAACCTTTGGTGGCGCAGGCGTCCCGCCGATAAGCGCAAATTTAAACAATTTGTCATTCTGAACGAAGCGGAGCGGAGTGAGGAATCTCGATTCACCAACTAAACTGGAGATTCTTCGCGGCGCTCAGAATGACAAGCGGTGGTATTGAGTTATTTATGCCAGAGCCTCAGAGGTTTTTTCTATCTATAATACGCCGCCCGTTTTCTAAAACGAACTTACATCCCCGGCGCCCTCCCGGATGACCTCGGGCACGTCGTCAATCAGGGATATGATGCTGGACGGGGTCGGCAGGATGATGCCGGCATCGATGACCGAAGCCAGCTGTCCCTTGAACTTGTCGGCGATCTCGTAGGGATCGCTTTCCGGCGGCTGCTCCGGCAGGTTGGCCCCGGTGGAAATAATGGGGTGCCCCAGCAATTCCACCAGCTCGAGGCAGATGGGATGGTCAGGGACGCGAATGCCTACGGTGTGCCGCTTGGTCTGCAAAATCTTGGGCACCTGGCGGGAGGCCTCCAGGATAAAGGTATAGGGGCCGGGCAGCAGGCGCTTCATGGTTTTGTAGGCATAGTTCCCCACCTGGGCGTATTCGCTGATGTTTTTCAGGTCCGCGCAGATAAAACTGAAGGGCTTGGACAGGGGCCGCCGCTTCAACTGATACAGCTTGCTGATGCCCTTCAGGTTGTAAAGGTCGCAGCCCAGGGCGTAGCCGGTATCCGTGGGGTAGCCGATGAGACCGCCAGAGGTTAAGACTTCCACCACCTGGCGCACCAAACGCACCTGGGGATTTTCCGCATTGATGGCCAAAATCATGATTTTATCCCCCGCCATGGTCAGCGCTGCCTTTTCTTGCCCTTGCCCGCCGGGGCCTTGGGCGCGGCAGCCTGGGGTGTGGCCGCCTGCTTCTTGTCAGCCTCAGAGGTGGCGGTCTGGGCCCAGACTTTCTCCACCTGATCCTTGAACCAGTGGGGATCCCACCACTCCACCGGGTTGACGAATTCACCGTGAACCATCACAGCATAATGCAGGTGATCCCCCAGGGCCAGACCGGTGGTGCCGGTAAGCCCCACGGGTTTGCCCTTCTCCACCCGTTCCCCGGTTTTGACATCCAGCCTGCTCAAATGGCTATACATGGAGAAAATCCCCATGCCATGGTCCAGAATCACCGTGTTGCCGTAAATGCCCAGGGGCTCGGACAGAACCACCACGCCGTTGTTGGCTGCGGGCACCGGGGCATTTACCACGGAAGCCAGATCATCCCCCAGGTGCAGCTGCTCGTCCACGGTGCGGTTCTGATAGATATAGCTGCGCCGGTCTCCAAAACGGGCCATGGTTCCCCCCGGCAAGCGCTGGAAGGCCCCGGTCCACTGGGGTTGGGGCTGGCTGACCGCGCAGGCCTTGCGCACCCGGTCATGGTTGGCCTGGCGCTTTTTCTGATTGATCTCCAGAAAGGTCTTGAGGAGATCGCTCTGCCGGGCCTCGGGAAACTTGGCGCTCACCTGGGTCAAAAAATTCTCCGACAGGTTCATCTTGTCGTGGCGCCAGCGTTTGGCATTGACCTTGAGGGAGATGTTTTGCTTGGCTTCATTGCCGGCCCCGGCCCGGGCGATGATTTCCGCCGCCAGAGTCCCCGACGCATCCAGGGGAATGGCGATGAAGGCGCCGTACTGCCCCTCCGGGCCTTTGGGGAGAGGATACCCCGGGAAAAAGTGGTCTTTTATCCGGACACCGCTCTCTTTGGGGGTTTTGTTAACCCGGTAGACAATGAGGGCGGCCCCGCCGGAATTCAGAAGATGGCTGGCGGACACGAAGCTGACACTCATGGGGGTGAGGCTCACCTCGGTGTCCCAGGTGAGTTGGGCGCTCCGGCCCTTGAAAAAATTCCGCCGGGAGCGGTCTACTGCCTTTACGGTGATGGTGGCCTTGCCCTCCTTCAAGCCCAGGGCTTTGGGGTCAAGGGCCACGGGTATTTCCGCAGTGGCCCCAGCTTCCCCTCCCGGAGGAAAGGTGCGGCTCAGTACGGTCTTGTCCTGCCCTCCCTGGGTCACGGTGACCCGGACTTCCTTGAGGCCGCTGTCCCGGTCGCCGGCCTTCAGGGTAAAGGCCGAATTGGGGACCACCACGGCCACTTTTTCTGAAGGTGTCAGCCAGGGGTCTTCGGTGTCCAGGCTTCCCAGGATCATCCAGACTAAAAGAGCCAGACCCCCCAAGATCAGCCCCGCCATGATGAGGCCGCTCTTTTTTCCCCAATTCCTTCTCTTGTCTTTCAGCATGCCCGTATAGTACCAATTCTCGGGCCGGCGGGCAAGGTGGGGGTGGTCCAGCCCTGCAGTCCAAGCCTTGTTTTCCGCCAAGGGAGGTCTTATTTTGAAATAAGTGGAACTACTTTTTGGGAGAACGGGTCGGGATTGTTGACTTTTTCCTCACAGACCCATTACCACGCCCCATCGTCGAGGCGCAAAATTCTTGCACTCTTGCCGGGCTCGATAAATCAAGTCCCTATATCGTCCCCTAGCTCCTGCTTGGGGACGCACTTGGACGCCAAGGCTCTGCCTGGCTTTAGCAACTTCTCCAGCGGGGAGATCTCCGGGAGGTGCAAAGCGGAGCTTTGCAGCAAACATCGGTTCCCAAGCGGTAATTCGTGAGCCCTGGCACACCCCAAACGATGAAAAGTCTGGTAATGGTGGGCAGAGCCCACCCTACATTAAAGACTTTTCGGAACAGGAGCTTGGGAACCAGAAGAGAAAGCTATTTGGAAAAATTGCATGTTACCCTGGGAAAAGGCTGACTTTCCCCGATTTTAAGAGAGATTTTCATGCCTGAGCAACCGCAAGAAGTGACCCTCACCCTGGGAGGCCTGCATTGCGCCGCCTGCGTGGCCCGGGTGGAGCGGGCCCTGAGCCAGACCCCCGGCGTGGACCGGGCCCAGGTGAATCTGGCCACCCGCCGGGCCAAAGTGACCTTCAACCCCCAGCAGACCAACGTGGCCAACCTGCAGGCCGCCGTGGCGGCCGCGGGCTATGAAGTGGAGTCCTGGGCCGAGGAGCCCCCCCCTCCCCCGCCCCCGGAGGCGGAAGCCCGGATGCTCAAGAAGCGCTTTCTCATCGCCCTGGGCTTGAGCCTGCCGGTGATGCTGGGCCACCTGATCCCCCCCCTGCCCCACTGGCTGGGTTTCTCGGAGCATGCCTGGCATTTCCTGCTTCTGGTGCTGTCCACCCCGGTGCTCTTTTACTCCGGGGCCTCTTTTTTTACCGGGGCCCTGAAGGCCGCCCGCCACGGCGCCACCAGCATGGACACCCTGGTGGCCCTGGGCACCACCGCGGCCTACGCCTACTCCGCCTGGGTGAGCTTTTTCCCGGAAACCGTGGCCGCCACGGGACAAATGCCGGCCGTCTACTTCGACACCACTGTCATGATCATCACCTTCATCCTTTTGGGCCGCTGGCTGGAGGCCCGCTCCCGGGGCCGGGCCTCGGAGGCCATCCGCCGCCTCTTCGCCCTGGCCCCCCCCACCGCCCGGGTGCGCCGCCACGGCCAGGAAGTGGAAACGCCCCTGGCCGAGGTGGTGGTGGGAGATTTGGTGGTGGTGCGGCCCGGAGAAAAAATCCCGGTGGACGGTGTCGTCATGGAAGGGGCCAGCAGCGTGGATGAATCCATGCTCACCGGCGAGAGCCTGCCCGTGGCCAAGGAGAAAGATGCCGAGGTCTGGGGCGCCACCCTCAACCAGCGGGGTTTCCTGGTTTTTCGGGCCACCCGGGTGGGCCAGGACATGGTCCTCTCCCAGATCATCAGGCTGGTGGAGGAAGCCCAGTCCAGCAAGGCCCCCATCGAGCGCCTGGCGGACCGGGTGGCCGGCATCTTCGTCCCGGTGGTCCTGGGTTTGGCCGCCCTCACCTTTTTGGGTTGGCTCCTCTTCGGCCCGCCCCCAGCCCTGACCCACGCCCTGGTGAACATGGTGGCCGTGCTCATCATCGCCTGCCCCTGCGCCCTGGGGTTGGCCACCCCCACCGCGGTCATGGTGGGTTCCGGCCGGGGCGCGGAGCTGGGCATTCTGATCAGGGGCGGGGAACCCCTGGAGCGGGCCTACCGCCTCACCACCGTGGTCTTCGACAAAACCGGCACCCTCACCCGGGGCCGCCCCCAGGTGACGGACATCCTGGCCTTTAATGGCGGCAGCCAGGAAGAGGTCCTGGCCCTGGCCGCGGCCCTGGAGGAAAAATCGGAACACCCCCTGGCCGAAGCCGTGCTCCGGGCGGCCCGGGAGCGGGGCCTCAGCCTCCCGGCCCCTGAGGATTTTCAGGCCGTGCCGGGCCTGGGCGTCAAGGCCCGGATAAACGGTAGATCAGTCCTGTTGGGGAACCTGGCTTTTTGCGAGAAGAGGGGGTGGACACAGCCTCCCTGGCCGAACGCCAGACCCGCCTGGCCCAGGCCGGCAAAACCACTATTTTCCTGGCCGTGGACGGCCAGCCCTGGGGGCTTTTGGCCGCGGCCGACACCCTCAAGCCCGGCGCCGCCCAAGCCGTGGCCGAACTGCGGGACATGGGCCTGAACCTGGCCTTGATCAGCGGCGACAACCGTCAGACCGTGAATGCGGTGGCCGCGCAGGTGGACATCGACCACATCCTGGCCGAAGTCCTGCCGGGGGACAAGGCCCAAAAGATCGCTGAACTCCAGGCCCAGGGCGAAGTAGTGGCCATGGTGGGGGACGGGGTCAACGACGCCCCGCCCTGGCCCAGGCCGACGTAGGCATAGCTCTCGGCACCGGGGCCGACGTGGCCCTGGAGGCCGCGGACCTGACCCTCATCCGGGACGACCTGGCCCTCATCCCCAAGGCCATTCGCCTCTCCCGCCAGATGATGCGCATCATCCGCCAGAATCTCTTCTGGGCCTTCTGCTACAACGTGGTGGCCATCCCCCTGGCCGCGCTGGGATTCCTCTCACCCGGCCCTGGCCGCCCTGGCCATGGCCATGAGTTCGGTAAGCGTGGTCACCAACAGCTTGCGCCTGCGAAATTTTGGGAAGTAGGGTCTTTTGGGAGAGGGGGCTAAGGGCCGGTGGGCCCTTACCCCCTCCCCCAAACCCCCACCCCCAATCCCTTACATTATAATCAGGAGCACAGGCTTCTAGCCCGTGACCCACAGGCAAGATGCCTGTGCTCCAGGCCGGTAGCGGTCTGGCAGGGAACAACCTGTTGGGTGGGATCTGCCCAACATATTAATATCCTTGCATAACCTTTGGGAAGCTATTATGATTCTGGTAGTATTTTGCAGGCGAGGGCTAAGCAGAGGAATGGCTTTTTAATGTGCAATCAAATGTTATTGTTAAGAGTCAAAGGACAAGACGGTGCAGATCAAGATTGGCAGTTCACAGGAATTTGGCCGACTTCTTAACGCTCTCGCTGACGAAATGGTGAGCACGTGTATGCATTTTAGGCTGTATTCTGATCTTAAAGCAGCAGTTAATAACTATATTACTGAGCTAAATCAATCACCGGCATTTTGGTTTCTTACCTATCGGGCACATATAGATACGGTATTGCTTCGGCTTTGCAGAATTTATGACCAACACAGCTCCTCCCTCAATCTAAAGAATCTTCTTGATACTATATGGGCTAATATCAATATCTTTGATGTTGAACATTTTAGAGAACGTCTTAAGAATAATCCGTTTGTGGATTCTCTTGCTTCTAATCCAATAAAACCAGATATTGAGCAGCTTAAAAAGGACATTTATTATGTAAGTGTAGCCAACAACTCTGTGAAGACCCTACTCAGGTGGCGAAACAATAGTATAGTCCATAAAAGTCCTAAGTTTATTATTAAAGATCTTAATATTACTAATGAATACCCCCTTAGTTTAGATGAAATAAAACGGTTATTAGAAGAAGGAAGGTCTATACTAAATCGCTATAGCTATTTATTTCACGCAACCATATACTCAACACAAATTGTTGGCCATGACGATTACCGAAAGGTTTTAGAGGCAGTCCGAACTGTTATAAAGCAGTACGAGGATAAAAGAGCACTTGAACTGGAGTTTTTTATCAAAAAAGGCTCCTAAAAAGCGCTTTATAGTTGACCCCAAATTTCACATCTCTGACATGGGGATCTGTAGCCGCAGGCTTGCGCCTGCGTTAAGAGCTATCAACTGGCAGGAACGCAGCCTAAAGGCTGCGGCTACATTCTTGATACGCACTTGGCTTTATCCCCCAAGCCCTTGCTCCCAATCGCAAAGAAACACAATACAACCGGGGAGAAGGAGGCTTGAGCCTCCTTCTCCCCGGTCGGCATGCGGGGGTTGGGAGGGGAGTTTGAGGGGAGGGCGGGGGGCTTCAAGTCCCCCGGCCCTCCCCTCAAAATTAAATCTCCCCCGCCGCCAATCTTTCATACAGCTTGAGATACGCCTTGGCGGAGGCGCTCCAGGAAAAGTCCTCGTTCATGCCGTTCAGCATGATTTTTTTCCAGAGTTTCTTGTCCTGAAAGGCCTCGATGGCCTGGGTGAGGGCCTTCTGGAAGGCCGCGGCGGAGTATTCCGTGAAGAGAAAGCCGCTGCCCGGCGCCTGTGGCCGCGTCCACCGGGGCGACGGTGTCCATGAGGCCGCCCGTGGCCCGCACCACCGGCACGGTGCCATACTTCATGGAATACAGCTGGTTCAGGCCGCAGGGCTCGTAGCGGGAGGGCATGAGGAACATGTCGGCGCCGGCTTCGATGAGGTGGGCCAGTTGATTGTCGAAGGCGATCTTCACCCCCAACTGGCCCGGGTATTTTTTGGCCTCCTGGGTGAGCAGCTCGTGATACTTTTCCTCGCCGGTGCCCAGGATCACCAGCATGACCCCCTGGGCCATGAGCTTGGGCAGCACCTCGGCCACCAGATCAAAGCCCTTCTGGTCGGCCAGCCGGGAAATGATGCCGATGAGGGGCGCTTTGGCCAGCTTTTTGTCGAGGTTGTAGGCCTCCATCAAGGCGGCCTTGTTCTTGGCCTTGCCCTTCAGGTCCTGGGGGCCGAAGGTGGCGGGGATGAGCTGGTCGGTTTCGGGATTCCAGTCGTTATAATCCACCCCGTTGACAATGCCGAACAGGACTTCACTGCGATCCTGCAGCACCCCCTCCAGGCCGTAGCCGAACTCCGGCGTCTGAATTTCCTTGCTGTAGCCCCGGCTGACCGTGTTGATGGCGTCGGCAAAGACAATCCCTCCCTTGAGGAGATTGATCTTGTCGTAAAACTCCAGGCCGGTCATGGAAAAGAGGTACCAATCCAGGCCCAGGAGGGGGAACTTGTCCTTGGGGAACAGCCCCTGATAGGCCAGGTTGTGGATGGTGAGAAGACTTCTGCTGTTGGCGAAAGTTGGTTCCGCCATCCAGCGGTATCTCAGATAAACGGGAACCAGGGAGGCCTGCCAGTCGTGGCAGTGGATGATGTCGGGCTGGAAATCCAGGGCCTGGCAGAAGGGCAGCACCGCGGAGCACAACAGGTTGAAGCGCTCCAGGTTGTCGAAATAGTCGCCCTTGGGGGTGCCGTAGAGCTGGCTGCGGTCGAAATACTCATCCCGGGCGACAAAGTAAAAGGGCGAGTCATCCTCGGGAGCCATGAGGTCAAAGGCCATGTTCCGGTCCCCCAACCACACCCCCAGGTCTTCGGCCGCGGAACGCATGGGGATTTTTTTCTGCCTGGTCTGGCCGTAATAGGGCATGAGGACCTTGACGTCCACGCCCAGGTCTTTCAAGGCAAAGGGCAGCGCGCCCGCCACGTCGGCCAGGCCGCCGGTCTTGGCATAGGGCACCGCTTCGGAGACCACGAAAAGAACTTTCAGGTTGTGCGCCATGGTTTTTCCTTTCTCAGGTGCTGTTCAAAGTTCAAGGTTCATAGTTCAAAGGAGGTGAGTGTGCTCTGCGCACCGGGATGGCGGGCGGGGACGCCCGCCCCACCAGGGATTTTGAGAGGGTGCGGAGGAAAGGGAGCAGGGTGGCGGCGCGAGCTTGCCAGCCTGGTGAAATCACCTTCCCTCCTCCTCAGGCATATCTCAACAATCTATGGCAGCCTCTGGTTATAAGAATGTATCTTTTTCGTCATTTATTCAACGAAACTAAAATGCGAGCTCAATATTTGTACGCCAGTTCGATGTCATTGGCCACGAGGCCCTTCTCCCCTTCCGCCAGGGTAAATTCCAGGATGTAGTCCCGGCTGGGCAGGTTCTCCGGATTGACGCCCCCGGGCAGGTCCTTTTCCAGAAAAAAGACCGAGGTGTAGGGGGATTCCTCCTGGCGGGTGTCGGTGATCCAGAGTTTGCCGTAGGTGTGCAGAAAGCGCAGGAACCCGTAGGCCCGGTCCAGGAAATAGGCGGTGCAGATGCCCCGCACCCGGCTGCCGATCTCCCCCCAGTTGGGCGCGCCGGCGTAGCGGCTGGCGGTGGGCAACAGCCCCGGAATCAGGTAGCCCGGAATGAACAGGTCCACCTCCCGGCGCAGCCTGGACGACACATTGGCAAAGGCCACCAGCTCCACCCGGCAGCCCTTGTTCTGGACCATGGTGACCACGCTGACAAAATCGCCGTCACCGGTGAACAGGTAGATGAGGTCCAGTCTTTCCGACTGGGCGATGATGTCCAGGGCCATGTCCATGTCGAGGTTGGCCTTGCCGTAGGTGCGCCCGGAATCGTCCGTGTACCAGCGGATGGCCTTTTCCACCACTTTGAAACCCAAATCCCTGAGGGTGAGGATAAAGTTCAGGGTGTTTTTGTAGGCCGGGTCGGAAACAGCCCGCTCCTCATCGATGGCCACATAAGCATTCAGGCGGCTGGCCTCGTCGTTATTGAAGCCGGCCAGACGGCGGATGACTTCATAGCGCATGCCGTAGCCGCCGCTGCGCATGATGTTCATGGAGTCAACATATACTCCTACTCTGCGATTACCCATACTAATAAAAGCTTCCTCCACATAGTAAATTTCCTAATAATCCCGATAATCCCGGTGCATCCAAAAAACGGGGCCGGCATCAGGGCTAGAAACTGAGCCGCCCCCGGGCTTGAGACTCATAAGGTTCCGCGTCCGTGAGCACCCGGCCTTCCCCGGCCAGGCGGTCCTCCAGATAGCGGGGCAGCCCGGGGAGGCCGGCGGCGAACTTCGGCTCATACCAGCGCAGGCCGGTAATTTTCCGGGCCGCCAGGCAGGCCTCTATCTGGGCGGCCCGGGGCCAGACAAAATCTTCCCCGCCGGCCACCTGAAAACTATAGAGATCCATATAACTGGTGATAAACGCGGTGTAGGCCATCACCGTCCGGAAAACGGTTTTGAGCGTGGCATTAATGTCGGCCAGCAGGCGCCCGAACATATTGCCGGAGCCGGACTGGATGGCCATCAGGCCACCGGCTGCGAGCTTGCGGCGCATGATCTCATACATCTCCCGGGTGAACAGCAGGCTGGCCGGCCCTTTTTCCAGGGGTTCGGGGAGGTCCACAATGATGACCTCGAAGGAGCCGTCCGGTTGCCCGGCCAGCCAACCCCGCCCGTCGGCGATGACCAGGTCGGTGCGGGGATCGTCAAAAGCGCCGCCATGAAATGTAGGGAGCAGCCGGCGGCAAATCTCTACCAGCTCGCCGTCGATATCCACCATCACCGCGGCGGACACTACCGGATGGCGCAGGACCTCCCGCAGGGTGGCCCCTTCGCCGCCGCCCAGGATAAGGACCCGGCGGGGGTCGGGGTGGGCCACCAGCGCCGGGTGAACCAGGGCCTCATGATAGACGAACTCGTCAAGCTCGGCGGATTGGACGCGGCCATCCAGGATGAGGACCTTGCCCCAGTGGGCGTTCACGAAAATTTCATATTCCTGGAACGCGGTTTGGCCCCGGGCCAGCACCTCCTCTTTCTTCACCGCCATGAAATCCGAGGGGCAGTCCTGGTCCACCAGCCAGTCCCCGGCGGGCCACTGGGTGTGCCTGTGATTTTTTCCCGGTATCATAACTATCGGTCAATTCGTTAGGAAGTGTAATGAAAAATGGGAAAATCCGCAAGCCTGGGCCGGGACCTGAAGAGATAGACTGCCCGGTGCTTGCCGGTTCTCATGCCAGGATGCCATCAAAGAAAAAATGAGGCGGCGGCGGCGTTTATTGGTGCAGACTCAAGCTGACCCCGCCCCTGCCCCTTTAAAAAAGGGAGTTTGATAAATCGGCCAACCCAGGTCCCCCTTTCCGCAAGGGGGATTTGGGGGGATTTGTTCCGGCAGAGCTTATGGTTGCGGTATTCCTTCTTTGCACGTTACCTGGCATCAGCCCATCAGGAAAAAACTTTGCACCGCCTGCGCCACCTGGTCCAACTGCTCTGGGGTCATGGTGGGAAACAGCGGCAGGGTCACCAGGCGAGGGGCCACTTCCTCGGTTTGGGGGAGTTGGTGGTCAAAGTCCCCGGGCCACAGGCGGCGGTAATGGGAAAAGCGGTGGATGGGGGGGTAATGGATACTGGTCTGGATGCCCTTTTCCCCCAGGGCGGCCATGAACGCAGGCCGATCGGCGCCGGGGGGCAATACCACCGGCAGGAGGTGGCAGGCGGAGTTTTCCAGCAGGGCGGCAAAGGGCAGGGTCAAGCCGGGGATCTCCTGAAGCTTCTCCCGGTACAGGCGGGTGAGCTCCCGGCGGCGGGAGTTGGCGGCCGGCAGCTTGCCCAGTTGCACCAGCCCCAAGGCCGCCCGCATTTCATCGATCCGGTAATTGTAGCCCAGGGTGGTGACGTCATAGCTCAGGCTGTGGCCCCGGTGGCGGTCCCAGGTGAGGGAGCTCATGCCGTGGGAGCGGGACAGGCGCATTTTTTCCGCTAAGTCCGGGTCCCTCGTGGCCACCAGGCCCCCTTCGCCGGTAGTCATATTTTTGTTGGCAAAAAAGCTGAAACAGCCCACGTCCCCCACCGTGCCCAGCCTTTGGGGGCCTGCGGCCGAGTCCCATAACCCGCCCGGGGCGTGGGCCACGTCCTCGATGACCTTGAGGCGGTGCTGCCGGGCCAGGGCCAGGATACCCTCCAGGTCGCAGGGGTAGCCGGCGTAGTGCACCACCATGAGGGCCCGGGTGCGGGGGGTCACCTTGCGGGCCGCGTCCGCCACCGCCAGATTGAGATTGTCCGGGCCGCCGATGTCCACGAACACGGGCCGGGCCCCGGTGTAAAGGACGGCGTTGGCCGTGGCCACAAAGGTGAGGGCCGGGCACAGGACCTCGTCCCCGGGTCCTACACCTGCGGCCACACAGGCCAAATGCAGGGCGACGGTGCCGTTAGCCACGGCCAGGGCATGGGGAACATCCAGAAAGCGGGCAAAGGCCTCTTCGAAGCGCTGGGTCTCCGGCCCCATGGACAGCCAGCCGGATTTTAAGACCGCGGTCACCGCGGCAATTTCTTCCGGCCCCATGATCACATCCATCAAGGGCACCTGCCAGTTGGTCATAGGCGAAAACGTCCGGCCTGTAAAATTCTTTAGTGGGGGGAGGGCCAGGGACCTGAGGTCCCTGCCCTCCCCCACACCCCCCTCCCAACCCGCAGAGGGTCCGAGAAAGGCGGGGCCTCGGGCCCCGACTTTCTCGGAGAAATTTCACCCTCAAGGGATTGGGTGAGGGGGTGCGGGAGGGAGTAAGGGCCCACCAGCCCCGGTAGCAGGGGCTTCCAGCCCGTGGGCCCCCCCCTCCCCCGTCAACCTTCGATTATGTCGTTTACGAAGCAAAGAACACAATCGATAACCAATTACTCCAATTACTAAAGATTATAAATCTCGGGCTTATACCGCTCCCGGTGGTCCCGGATATACCTGATGGTCTCCTCCAGGCCCTCCTCCAGGCTGACGGTGGGCTGCCAGCCCATGAGGGCCCAAGCCTTGCGGTTGTCGCACAACAGCTCCATGACTTCGCTGGCCGGGGGCCGGACCCGGGCCTCATCGGCCACCAGCCGTTTATTCCCCCCCAGAAGGGCGATGATGCGGTCCGCCACCTCCCCGATGGAGACCGCAGTTCCCGAACCCACATTAATCACTTCCCCCACCGCGGCCGGGCTTTCGGCGATTTTGATGAAGCCCGCCACCGTATCCCGGACGAAATTGAGGTCACGACGGGGGGTTAAGAGGCCCAGGCGGATGGTGTCCCGGTCCAGTCCCTGGCTGATGATGGTGGGGATGACCGCCCGGGCCGACTGCCGGGGGCCATAGGTGTTAAAAGGGCGGATGGTGGCCGCGGGCAGCCCGAAGGACAGGTGGTAGCTCTCCACCAGCTTGTCGGCCCCGATCTTGCTGGCCGCGTAGGGCGACTGCCCCTTCAACGGGTGCTTCTCGTCGATGGGGGTGTACTGGGCCGTGCCGTAGGTTTCGCTGGTGGAGGTGTGGACAAAGCGCGCCACTCCCTGGCGCCGGGCCGCCTCCAGGAGGTTCAGGGTGCCGGTGCAATTCACCGCCACGAATTGCTGGGGCGCGGTATAGGAATAAGGGATGGCGATGAGCGCAGCCAGGTGGAAGATGACCTCGCAGCCCTCCGCCGCCTGTAAGGCCCAGAAGGGGTCGACAATATCGCCGGCCCGGATATCCAGCGAGGCTTTGACGGCATCAGGGAGAACTTCCAGCAGGCCCCAGTCGTTGCGGGAATTATAACGGACCACGGCCCGGACCCGGGCGCCCAGTTCCACCAGGCGCTCCACCAGATGGCTGCCGATGAAGCCGCCCGCGCCCGTCACCAGGACAGATTTTCCCGACCAATTCATCATACTTGGGATGTATGGCAAGATTTCAGAATGCTGGATTTACCTTAGCACGTTTGCCGGCACTTTTCACGAGCGCAATGGCCCGTTCGGGGAGCGCCGACAAAAAAAACCGGCAGGAGGGAGGGGAGATGGGGGAGGTTTCCTGCCGGCGAGGGGGAGGAAAATCGAGTATTCGAGTTTTCCCTTATAGTCGCAATTTTTCTCATTATATAATAACTCTTAAGAAAAATTCAATGAAAAAAATCAAAAATTTTTGCAATAAAATTCTGCTTCTGTCGAAAACAATCTTCTTGCCGCCGGGATAGCGCCAATCACTCACGTAATAAACCTGGAGAAACTGCCAAAGAAAGTTTCTTCTTGTAGGGGCGACGCATGCGTCGCCCCTACGCATCTGTCAGAAAAAACTTGTGCCCTTGCCATTGCTCTCAAGATTGTTGGGTCAATGGGGGAGCGCCTTTGCGCCTCAGCCTTGACCAACCCTGGGGGAGCAGCGGCAGTTCCTTGAGGGTGCGCCGCCAGAGGTACCAGGCCAGCACGGCAAAAAGGGCATCGGCCAGATAGGGGGCCAGGGCCGGGTGGAGCCTGGTGCTGAAGGCCAGACGCCAGGACGCGGTGAAGACGATGTAATAGACCAGGAAGGTGAGCAGCCCCAGGATGAGCCCCCAGGTGCGGCCGTGGACGCCGGGGCTCAGCCCCAGGGGGATGGCCAACAGGCACAGCAAGAAGGCGCCCAGGGGCAGGGCCAGGCGCTGGTGCAGCTCCACCACCAGACGGACGTAGCGTTTGGAACCGGGTGTTTCGGCTCGAATCCCCTCCTGAAGTTCCCGAAAAGACATCTCCCTTTCGGAGACCTGGCCCTGGACATCGAAAAGCCGCAGGGGCAGCTCATAGGTCTTGAATTCCACGGTCTGCTGATGCCCCAACTCAGACCCCCACCGCACCACCAGCCCCTGGGAGAGACGCAGGACCATGGACTCCTGGTCGGGATCATAGCGCAGTTGGCCGCTTTGGGCATGGATCGTCTGGGGTTTTTCCGGCTCCCGCCAATCGTTGATAAAGATGCCCTCCAACTGGCCGCCTTGGGGCGCCACCCGGTTCACAAAGAGCATCAGGTCCCCAAAATCGGTGTTGAAGGTCTGCTCCTGCAATCCCAGATCGGCCCGTTTCTTGACCACCTCGGTCAACAGCTCCTTGGTGGATTTCTGCCCCCAGGGGCTGCCCGTGGTGGTGAGAAACAAGGTGATAAGGGCCACCGCCAGGGAAAAGCCCAACAGGGGGGACAGGAGGCGGAGATAGCTCAGCCCTGCGGTTCTCAGAGCGATCATCTCGTGGTCCACGGACAGGCGCATGAGGGCCAGGATGAGGCCCACGGTGGCCGCCATGGGCAGGGTAAAAACCAGGAGATAGGGAAACAAATACAGGGCGGATTTGAGGATTTCTTTGAAGCCGATGCCTTTGATCAGGATCATCCGGGTGATGAGCAGGAGCCGGCCGGAAAAGACAATGGTGGTGAAGGCCAAGAGACTCACCGCAAAGGGGGTGAGCACTTCTTTGAGCAGATAGCGGTGAATGATGCGGGGCATAAGGGGTTTTCGGTTAAAAGTTGTTGAGGATGCTACCCTAAGAGAGCAAGTCTGCATGACTTGCTGAATCCTGTCTTGAAAAGTTCATAGTTCAAGGTTCAAGGTTCAAAGCAGATGTAGGGTGCGCATTGCGCACCGAGATGGCGGGCGGGGACGCCCGCCCCACCGGCCTCTTCATTTTTTCAGGCAAGCCCGCAGCCTATGGAGTTCGGATCCTGGTTCCCAAGCTCCCTCTTGGCCCCAGATATTCGCCAATATCAGTATATTCTACATCCTTTTCAACGATCTCACGGCTCTTTTCCCTGAGACACCACCAAAAGACCATCATTCTGTCGGGCCACAATCTCATATTCCCCGGGAAGTTTTTGCTTAAACCAATGCAGGTCCTTGTTTTTCAGATAAAAAAACACCAGGGGCCGGGCCGCAACAAAGGCCTTCATTGCTTCCAGATTTTTCAGGACCAGGCCCTTTTCCGGGGCCAGTTTGTTGCCGAAGTCCAGTTCGGTGCGGAACTCCAGCAAGTGAAAGGGCCGGCCGCTGTAGAACGTCAGCCCCTGGGAATAAAAATTGACCCCCACCAACGGGGCCCCGGGCTGCCAGTGAGTTTTGAGGGCCAGTCCCAAGGCCTTGGGAGAGCGTCTGAGAGCCACCTGTTCCACGCCCAGGGGGAGGAGGACCCCGAACAGGAGAGCCCCAACCAGCAGCACTTCCAGGCGCCCCGCCAGAAGGGTGGCTGTAGGAATCAGGGCCAGGAGAAACAGCAGGAGCCCCAGGTAAGGATCCAGAAAGGCTCCCTCGTCCAGCAGGGAGACCAGGGGACCCAGGGGCTTAAAATAAAGCAGCACCAGGAGCCAGGCCAACCCGGCCCAAATGATGAGGCTCCGGCGGCAGCCCGGCGCGGTTATGAGGCCGTGCTCCTGGGATTGCAGCCCGGCCAGGCCTTCTCCTATGAGCAAAGCCAGGGGCAGGAGGGCCGGCAGGATGTAAGGCACTAATTTGCCCTGGGACAGGGAAAAAAAGGCCAGGACCACCCCGGCCCAGATCAGCAGGAAAATGCGGTCGCCGGAGTCCATGGCGGTCCGGCGGCTCACGGCCCAGGGCATAAGCCCCGTCCAGGGGAGCAAAAGCCCCAGGAGCACCGGCCCGAAATACCACCAGGGCTCAGCATGATAGGACACCCCGGACACATAGCGGGTCAGGTGATGCTCCCAGAGAAAAAACCGGGGAAATTCCGGGAAGCGCCAGGTCACATAGATAAACCAGGGCAGGACCACCGCCGCCATGAGGGCCCAGGCTCCCGGGCGCACCAGGGCCCAAAGGGCCTGCCGTCCTCGCAAAACCGCAGTAAATCCCCAAATTAACCCCGCCAGGACCAGGGCCACCGGCCCTTTCACCAGAACCGCCAGGGCCAGGGCCAGGTAGGCCCACAGCCACAGGTGCGGCCGCTCCCGGCTCAGGGCCAGGTATCCCAGGACGATGGCCAGGTTCAGGAAAAAGGTGAACACCATGTCCAGGGTGAGAATGCGGGCCAGAATGATATAGCCCCCGCAGGTGGCCAGCACCAGGGCCCCCCAGAAAGCCTGGCGCTCCCCCGAGAGCGACCGTCCCACCCCATAGGCCAGATATACCCCGGCCAGGGCCGCCAGGGCCGCGGGCAGACGCGCCGCCCACTCCGTTTGGCCGAAGACCGCAAAACTCAGGGAGGTCAGCCAATAGACCAAGGGGGGCTTTTCCAGATAGGGGACCAGGTTCAGATGGGGGATAAGCCAGTCCTGGAGCAGGAGCATCTCCCGGGCGATTTCGGCATAGCGGCCTTCGTCGGGGTCCATGAGTCCAGGAACCCCCAGGCGCAGGAAAAACAGCCCCAGGCCCGCCAGGGTGATAATCCCCAAAGAGAGGCGGGAACGCCATGCCTCTGACCAGGAAAAGGAGTGGAACATGAGGGTCAATGTGGGCAGATTTGCCGGGAATTTTTTGCCAGGCTCGGTCCGGGCCAGTTCTTAGATTCCTAAAAATTATAGTATTTGTCAATGGATATAGCATGGCTCGCTTGTTGCAAATCTTCTGGACAGGCACCCGTTCGGGGCTGTTTAATGCCGGGTTGCAATCCAAAAGAAAATTCGTTGCCCGGTTGATGAAATCGTGTACTCGGCCTCGCGGCGACAAATAATAGCTCAGAGAGCAGAACGCTTCTGAAATGTACAGGGGGTAAAAAAACATGGGTCCCGTGTCCCTGGCGGTGCAATCGGCGCTGCGGCCCGCGGAGGCGCCGGCGCCCGGCGGGACGGCCTTGGAATGGCTGCCCCACAAGCGCTGGAACCCGTTTAACAGCAACAAGCTCCTGGCCCACGTCTACCGCTGGCGCCTCATCCGCCGGGGCCGGCCTCTCCCCCCGCCGGTCCTCATTACCGTTGATCCCACCAATATGTGTAATTTTAACTGCCTCTGGTGTAATGCCGCCTATATCCGGCAGAACCGGCAAAATTCCTTGTCCCCGGCGGTGTTGCGGGGGCTGGCGGACTTTTTGCCCCGCTGGGGGGAGGGCAACCCGGATTTTCCCCCAGGGGTGGAGGCCATCTGCGTGGCCGGCGGGGGCGAGCCTCTCCTCAATCCCCACACTCCGGAGTTCATCGACCGGGTCTCGGCCCATGGCATCCAGGTGGGCCTGGTGACCAACGGCACCCGCCTCCTGGACGCGGTGGACGCCCTCTCCCAATGCACCTGGATCGGGGTGTCCGTGGACGCGGGCACTGACGCCACCTTCAACCGCTTAAAAGGGCTGCCGCCCGCCAGCACTGCTTTCTCCCGCCTCGGCGAGAACATCGCCATCCTCATGGACTACGCCAAAAAGCACCACCTGCGCCTGGGACGAGGCCACCCCTCCTACGGCGTGAGCTACAAGTATCTCCTGTACAACCGGGACAATCTCGGGGAAATGTATGAGGCCGCCAAGCTGGCCAAAGAAATCGGCTGCAAAAACATTCACTTCCGCCCCGCGGGCACGCCCTGGGACAAAATCGGCACTCCCGCGGAAATCACCTTCACCCCGGAGGATATCGAGCTTTTCCGGGAGCAGATCGCGCAGGTGCTGGCATTGGACGACGGCACCTTCAGCGTTTATGGGGTCACCCACAAATTCAGTTCCCAGTTTAGCCGGGCCAACTATTTTAAACAATGTCACGCCATTTTCATGACCGGGGTGGTGGAGCCCCCCAGCGGCCCGGAGCACCCGGAGGACGCCTACATCCTGGGGCTGTGCTGCGACCGGCGGGGGGACGCCAAACTTGAACTGGTGAGCAATGCCAAGGACTTCCAGGAAATCAACCGGGCCTGGGGCGGCAAACCCCACTGGCGCCTGCACGACCGCATCGCAGTGGCCGAAGAGTGCCCCCGCTGCACCTATCAGCCCCATAATGAAATTTTTGAAGAAGTGATTTTAAACGACAGCATGACCTACAAATTTGTGTAACTGTCTGAGGTTATTATGAGAATAAGCGTTTTCGGCCTGGGCAAACTAGGATTGTGCACCGCGGCCTGCTTCGCCGCCCGGGGCCACCAGGTGATGGGATTTGACGCGGACCCTAAGGTCGCCGCGGCCTTGCGGGCCAGGCAGAATCCCATCCGGGAAACCGGTCTGGACGAGCTCCTGGCCCAGGCCTGGCCCAACCTGGTCATTGGCGACGATCCCTTCACCATGGTCCGGGACACGGAGATCTCTCTTATCGTAGTGCCCACGCCCAGCCTGCCGGACGGCCGTTTCAGCAACCGCGCCGTGGAAACGGTCCTGGGCGCCATCGGCCCGGGGCTGCGCCACCAAGACGCCTTTCACGTGGTGGACGTGGTCTCCACGGTAATGCCCGGCACCTGCGACGAGGTTTTCAGGCCCCTCCTGGAGAAGCTCTCCGGCAAAATATGCGGCCGGGACTTCGGGCTGGTCTATAACCCCGAGTTTATCGCCCTGGGCTCGGTGATCCACAATTTCCTGAATCCCGACCTGGTGCTCATCGGCACCTCGGACCCCCATTCCGGGAACCTGATGCGGGAACTTTACCGGACCTCGTGCCACCCCCAGGCCCACTTGGCCGTCATGTCCCTCATCAATGCAGAAATCACCAAATTGAGCCTCAACTGCTTTGTCACCATGAAGATCAGCTTTGCCAACGAGCTCTCGGCCCTGTGCGAGCAGGTCCCCGGGGCCGAAGCGGACGTGATCACCCAGGCCCTGGGTGCGGACACCCGCATCGGGGGCAAAGGCCTTAAGGGCGGCCTGGGGTTCGGCGGCCCCTGCTTTCCCCGGGATAACCTGGCCTTCCAGGCCTTCGCCCAGGAAGCGGGCTACGAGGTCAGGCTGGCCCCCCAGGTGGTGAAGATTAACCAAAAGATTCCTGACCGCCTGGTACGCCTGCTGCGCCGCCAGGTCCGGCCCTTCAGCCCCATCGCCCTGCTGGGTCTGGCCTATAAGCCGGAAACTCATGTCGTGGAGGAGTCCCAAGCCGTTATGCTGGCCCAAGCCCTGGTTAAGGCGGGGTTTACGGTCCGGGTCCACGATCCCCAGGCCCTGGATCAGGCCCGTGAAGTCCTGGGAGATAAGGTGCAATATTGCCCTGAGCCCCACACCTGCCTGCAAGACGCGGCGGCCGTGGTGCTCTTGACCAACTGGCCCCTCTATGCCCACTGGGATTGGCCGGCCCTGGCCCGCCTGGCCGCGCCGTCACCCTTGTTGTTGGATTGCTGGGGCGCCTTGCGGGACAAGGACCTGGGTAATTTCCGCTACCGCTGCCTGGGCGCGGGACCGGCAATCCACCAGGAGGAGCTGAGCTTTGAACCGGCCGCCAACCTTTGAGCAGGTGAGCATCGACCAGGTAGGGGCCTATTGGGACGCCCGGCCCTGCAACCTGCGCCACTCCCCCCGGCCGGTGGGTTCGGCGGATTATTTCGCCGAAGTGGAGGCCAGGAAATACCGGGTTGAGCCTCATATTCCGGGGTTTGCCGATTTTGCCCGCTGGCGGGGGAAAAAAGTCCTGGAAATCGGCTGCGGTCTGGGCACCGACACCATGAATTTCGCCCGGGCCGGGGCCCAGGTGACCGCAGTGGACCTTTCCGAGGCCAGCTTAGCCCTGGCCCGCCGCCGCGCCGAACTTGCCGGCCTGGACATCACCTTTTACCAGGGTAATGCCGAGGAACTCATCTCCTTTGTGCCCCTGGAGGCCTATGACCTGGTTTATTCCTTCGGGGTCATCCACCACACGCCCCAGCCCCGGCGGGTCATCGAGGAGCTGCGCCGCTATATGCACCGGGACAGCCTCCTGAAAATCATGGTCTATCACCGCCATTCCTGGAAGGTGTTCTGGATTCTCCTGAAATACGGCCGGGGGGCCTTCTGGAACCTGGAGGAGGTGGTGGCCCGTTATTCCGAGGCCCAGACCGGCTGCCCCATCACCTATACCTACACCAGAAAATCAGTGCGGGAACTTTTGGCCGGCTTTGAGATTCTTTCCACTTCGGTGGATCACATCTTTCCCTATAACATCGAGGACTATATCCGCTACCGCTACTCCAGGGTGTGGTATTTCCGCTATCTCCCGGCCAGGCTCTTCCGCTGGCTGGAACGCCGGTGGGGCTGGCACCTCTGCGTCACGGCAAAATTACCCAAGGATAATGTGGTCGGCTTATGAAAAATTTTCTGTTGATTAACCCACAGTTCACCATGCGCCACCCGCCCCTGGGGCTGGGCTACCTGGCCAGCTACATCAATGAATATTACCCCGGACGCTACCGGTTTAAGCTGGTGGATTACGCTTGGCAGAACGACGAGGATCTTAAAACCGCGCTGGCCGAGTCTCCCCCGGATCTCGTGGGCCTCACCGCCACCACCAACACCTTTCTGGAGGCCCGGCGCATTGCACAGCTCATTAAAAGCCGCCTCAAGGTCCCCATCATTATCGGCGGCGTCCACATCACCGCGGTCCCGGAGGATTTGCTGGGCACCCCTTTTGAGGCGGCGGTGATGGGGGAGGGGGAAGAGACCCTCCTGGCGTTGCTGCGCCATGTCGATGCCACCGGCAGTCTTAAAAACGAGCACATCCAGGGTCTGGCCTACCAGGAGGGAGAAAACCTGGTAAAGACCCCGGCCCGGCCCTTGATCGCCGATCTGGACCGGGTGCCCCGGCCGGATTACTCCCTGTTTGCCATGGAGAAGCATTACACCCTGCCCCGGGCCCTGGCCCACGGCTTCTATGCCAAGGGCACCAGCCTCATACCCTCCCGGGGCTGCCCTTACGGGGACTGCAGCTTCTGCGGCAGCAGCCTCATGTGGCAGCGCCGGGTCCGGTTTTTTTCGCCCCGGCGGGTTTTCGAAGAGATCAAGTTCCTGGTGGAAACCTACCGCCTGAACAGCATTATTTTTCTGGATGACAACTTCACCACCAACCGCAATTGGCTGGCGGAGTTGGGCGACTATCTGCAGGAAAGCGATTTTTTTCCTTATTTCAAGTTTGACTGCGAATCCATTGCCGAATTCCTGGATGAGGAGAAAACCCGGCTCCTCAAGACCATGGGGTGCGAGCGTATCGAGTTCGGCTTCGAATCGGGCTGCCAACGGGTCCTGTCCGCCCTGAAAAACAGCAAGGCCAAGCTGACCAAAACCATGGAGGCCATTGAGCTGTGCAAAAAGCAGGGCATCAAGGTGCTGGGAAATTTCATCTTCGGCTGGTTTGACGAAACCCAGGAGGAAATCCTGGAGACCTATGGCTTCATCCAGCAGCACCCCATGGATTTCGTGGCCTGGCACACCCTGGCGCCGTATCCCGGGACCCGGGCCTGGCAGCTCTTCGAGGACCGGGTCAAGCAACTGCGGCCTGATTTCCGGGCCCAGGATTTCTACAACATGGAGACCTGCAACACCCATTTGCCCCTGAACCCGGCCCTGGAGCCGGTGAAGGCCCAGCACCTCTACAGCCAGATGCGCCGGGAAGCTTATCAGAGCAACACCCAGATCATTCATGACCTTAATCTGACGGCCTCGGAAAAAGCCGAACTCCGGCAGGCCTTTGCCCAGGATATGCAGATGCTTCAGGTGAAAAAGCCCAGGATAGTCGAGACCACACCGAATGCCACCAGGGGCGCCGCTCAGGAGGGGTGGCCAGAACCCCTGTCCTCCCTGTGTCAGGGGCTGGAAAAAGCGCAGCCCCTTTCCACCCGGGAGATCATGGCCGACTTCGGGCTCCTGGCGGGCCATCCCTGGGAGCATCACGCCAGCGCGCCCACCACCACCTATTACGCCTGCCTCTCGGCCCTGGCCCGGTCCAGCCGGCCCCGGCGCATCCTGGAAATCGGCACCGGCTTTGGCCTGAGCGCCGCGGCCCTGCTCTCCGCCTGCGATCAGGTGGAGCTTTTCGTCAGCCTGGACCTGGGCATCTTCGGGGACCACTATCAGTTCCCGGAAAGCAACCTGGCTTTTGCGGCCCGCAAGATTCACGCCTGGAGCCGCCCAAAGGGCATCCCGCCGGAGCGGGTCAAGTTTTTCCAGGCCAACACCCAGCCCCTGGGCAAAAGCGACAATGACAACCTGACCTGCCAGGCCCCCCACTGGAGCAGCATCCTTGAGCTGCGCCAACTTTTGGAGCCGCAAAGCTTCGACGTCCTCTTTGTGGACGGCAAGCACACCGAAGACGGCCTCTACCAGGACATGAGGACGTTTTGGCGGTTTTTACGTCCCGGCGGGCTGCTCCTGTGCGACGATCTCCACGACGCCTCCTACCGGGAAATTTTCCCCTGGGCCGGGGAAACCGTGGCTTCCTTTGAGCGCTTCCGCACGGAATTCGCCGATGACATTGAGGAACACCACCTCTGGCCCTATCCCCGGGTGCTCCCCGACGGCCCCGCCGGCTTGCGCCCTTTCGGGATCATCAGGAAAAAAGCCGAAAAGACCAAGGAAACCGCAATCGGGGACGATCAGACCACCCTGGCGGACTTGCAGGAGATTTTGACCACGTTGGCCAGGGCCCAGCGCCGCCTCTACCTTCGGGACCAGACCCCGGCGTCGTTAGCGGCCCTCATCACCCTGGCCGAGGACTTGCAACCCACCCGCATCGTGGAGTTGGGCACCTGCCAGGGCTTGTCCCTGAGGGCCTGGCTGGCGGCCCGCACCCCGGCCCGGGTGACGGCCATCGACCTGTCCATGGCGGCCCTAAGGACCAGCCTGGAGACGGCGCCCCTGGACCTCTCCCGGGTAGATTTGCTGGAGCAGGATATTCTCAAGATTGATTTTCCCCGGCTCTGGAAGACCGGCGACCGGGTGCTCCTCTATGTGGACGCCCATGACCAGCCCCAGGTTCCCATCATGGCCCATGTCCTCGAACACGTCCTGCCGGCCCTCCCGCCTGGAAGTCTCGTGGTGGTGGACGACCTGTGGCGCAGCGAGACGCCCCTGAATCCGGATAACGCCGTGGCGTTTTTCCAAGACCGGGTGCTCCCGGAAATCGACCCCCTCCAGTGCTTTCCGGGCCACTACGCCTCCTACTGGCAGGGCGGCGCCTTCATGGGCTTTGCCGAGGTCATCCCTTTCCTCACCTGGGTCAACAACCAGCGCCTGGAACTCAAGCTCCATGCGGGCGCCAAGCTGGTGTCCTTTGCCTGGCCGCCTGAGGATGTTGCCCATGGCGGGGAAACATCAGGAGGGGCTTGGGAAACCCGCAGCGGCTCATACTTTTTCAATCCGGTGCAGCAGTTCGCCCTGGCCGGCGCCGGTGGCCTGAATCTGGGGCAGGGTCTCCTCAATGCGTTATATCGCCACGGGCAGGGCGCGGATCTCTTTGCCCAGGGCAGGGTGCGGGAGGCCCTGGAGCATTTTCTCGCGGCCGGGGAACTCTCTTGCGACCTGGCGGGGGCCTTTTTTGCCCAGGCCGTTTGCCAGGCCCGCCTGGGGCGTCTGGCAGAGGCCGCGCAATGCCTGGAAAAAGAACTGGCCGGACCGTTTCCCCAAGCCCGGGCCCGGGACCTGCGCCGCGACCTTCAGCAATGGCTCGAGACGGAAAAAATTTTCCCCGAAAAACCTGCGGACCTGCAAGCGAAACCCAACCTCACCCTGTTTGCCATCCCCAAGGCCTTTCAGGGGCACACCGCCATTATCCAGAGAAATGCCATCGAGAGCTGGACCCGGCTCACCCCTCGCCCGGAAATTATCCTGTTCGGGCCTGACCCCGGCACGGCTGAGATTGCCCAGGAACTGCATCTGCGCCATGTGCCGGACGTAGCCGCGGGCGCCGACGGCGCGCCCCTGGTGCAAGACCTCTTTCACCGGGCCGAGGCCCTGGCCCAAGCCGCCACCCTGGCTTACGTCAATGCCGACATCATCCTGGGCCAGGATTTCCTGGAAGCGGTGGCCACAGTCCAGGGAAAGTTCTCACCCTTCCTAATGGTGGGGCAGCGCTGGGATGTGAACCTCTCCGAGGCCTTGGACTTCAACGCCCCGGAGTGGTTCACCGCTCTTAAAAACCGGGTGCTCAAGGAAGGGGTCCTCCACGCGGTCAGCGCCCTGGATTATTTCGTCTTCTCTAAAAACCTGTGGCCCGAGATTCCTGAACTGGCCCTGGGACGCACCGCCTGGGACAACTGGCTCATGGCCCAGCCCCTGGCCCGGGGCGTGCCGGTGGTGGATGCCACCCCCGCGGTTCTGGCCGTCCATCAAAATCATGACTATCTCCACGTGGGGGGCGGCCAGGACGCGGTGTGGCGGGGTGCGGCCGCCCGGCGCAACCAGGAGTTGGCCTGGGAATCGCCCTTTCTGTGCTACACTTCCCACGCCACCTGGGAATTGACCCGGGAAGGCCTGGCGCCGCGGGCCCGGTCAGGGCAAGCCTTGGCTGCCGCCTGGGAGGGCGTCGCCCTGTTGGCCCAGGAGGATTTTTCCAGGGCCTTGGTAAAATTCGAGGCAGGCTTGCAGCTCATGCCGGCGGGACTGCCGGGCCTGCAGTATGTCCGGGGTCTGGCCCTGGCCGGACTGGGGCGGCGGGACCAGGCCGTCCAGGCCCTGAAGGCTGAACTGGCCCCCCACCCCACCCATCATGCGGCCCGCAACCTTCTGGACAGCCTGGAACGCAGCCGGGATAAGGTCCGGCCCCTGCAGCCGGCGGCCACCGCCGCCGCCGGCCGTCCCCTTATCAGTGTGGTTATTCCCACGGACAACCGGGCGGCATTTGTGGCCGCATCCGTGAGCAGCGCCCTGGCCCAGGAATTCCGCGATCTGGAAGTGGTGGTGGTGGACGACGGCTCCACCGACAACACCGCCGAGGTGCTGTCCCAAATCAGCGACCGCCGGCTGCGTTATGTCCGCAAACCCAAAAGCAATGCCCCGGACACCCGCAACCGGGGCATCGAGGCCGCCCAGGGGGAATGGCTTTTGTGGCTGGACTCCGATGATCTGCTGCTCCCCGGTTGGCTGGCCCGGCTGGCCAGTATTTTGGAGGCCGGCGCCGCGGCCGACGTCTACTATGGCAACCTCGAAGTGGTGGATATGCAGGGCCGGCGGCTCCAGATCCTCCGCTATGAGGATTATGCCGACAAAAACTCGCCACTCCTGGCCCGCCTGGTGCACAGCAACCCCCTGCCCCTGCCCGGCAGCCTGATGCGCCGGGCCCTGGTGGCCAAGGTGGGGGGGTTTGACACGGAATTTACCCGGGCCCACGATTATGAGTTCTGGACCCGCCTGGCCCCGGTGGCCCGGTTCCGGCATGTGCCTTTCCTGGCGGTGCAGTGGCGCTGGCACGACAACAACATGTCCTCGGGGTCGGTTGAGCGGGATCTCTCCTTTGAGGCCCGGGTGGTGCAGCGGCTCCTTACCCGCCATCCTCTGGCGGAGCTCTTTCCCGATCTGCCCTGGGAGGCGGAATGGCCCCAGGCCCAGGCCCAAGCAGCCCGGCAGTTGGGGGAAATTTTCTCCCGCTATGGCGATCAGGAAAGCGCCCGGCAATGGCTGGAGGAAAGCCAGGAACTTCTGTCCTCCCCACCCCCGGTGGCCAGACATGCTGCCGGCTTGTAAACTGCCGGAGCCCCGGATCGGCAGCCCCCTGCCCCTGGCCGAGGCTCCACAGAAGTTGCGGGTGCTCCTGGTGTCTCATTGCCTGCTGGAAGAGGCCCAGGCCGGCACGGAGGCCTATGTGGGCAATTTAGGGAAAGCCCTGGCTGACCTGGGAGTGGCCGTGGCCTTCCTGGCGCCGGCGGGATCGCCTTCCCCAAACCCAAAGGAAGCCATAGCCTGGCGGGAAATCCGGCTCCATGGCCGGCCGTTTTTCCAGTTCGCCCGGTACAACCAGGATTTCCTGGCGCGCTTCCCCCACTCGGGGTTCGAAAAGGCCTTCACAGACATCCTCCGTCAGCATCAGGTGGACCTGGTCCATTTCCACCACACCTACCTGAGTTCCATCTCGCTCCTGGAAGTGGCCCTGGACGCGGGGCTGCCGGTGGTCCTGACCCTGCACGACGCCTGGCACCTGTGCCCCCGGCTGCACTGCGTCAATGACCAGGGTTTCTGCGGCGGCCCGGAAGATCTGGAGCGCTGCACTGCCTGCCTTGGACCCTATCTGCAAGAGCCCACCCCGGAGACCCGCCAGAAACTGCGGCAAATCCTGACAACTCGGCGGAACTATGTAAAAAATCTATTCCCTCGCCTAAACCTGATAGCTCCGTCCCGGTTCCTGCGCAACCTGCATTACCAATGCGGCGTGGCCCCCGGCCGGATCATCCACCTGCCCCTGGGACTGGACGACCTGGGGCCGCCGGTTCAGGTCCAGCCTGAAAATCCGCCCCGCTTCGTCTTTCTGGGGAATATCATCCCGGTGAAGCGCCTGGACCTGGCCCTGGAGGCCTTTGCGCCCCTGGCGGGCCAGTCGGTTTTGGACATTTGGGGCGGACTCCCCCAGCCCCAACCGGCCGGGCTCCTGGACAGCCTTGCGGCTCATCCCCATATCACCTACCGGGGGCCTTACCGCCGGGGCGATCTGCCGCAAATTTTGGCCGGAGCCGCCGCGGTGGTCATGTGCTCCGACTTCGAAAACTACCCCCTGGTGGCCCGAGAGGCCCTGATACTGGGAGTACCGGTCATCGCCTCCCGGGCGGGAGGTCTCCCGGAAATCGTCCACCACGGCAAAAACGGTCTGCTTTTCCCCCCCGGAGAGGCCAGGGCTTTACGCCGGCAAGTCACCCGGGTGATACGTCAGCCCTCCCTCTTGAACCGCCTGCGCCAAGGCATCGCCCCGGTAAAGACCATGGCGGTCGAAGCCATGGAACTGCGGGAGTTTTATCGTTCTCTGCTCTTGATTAAGCCACAAAAATCCCGGCCGCCTGAGATCCGGGAAGTTCCGGCCTCCCGCCCGCGCCGGGATTTGGCCTCAATCATCATCCCCACCTGCAACAACCTGGATTTGACCCGGCAATGCCTGGAGTCCATCAGGGCCTGCACCGAGGCCGAAGAGTATGAAGTCATTGTGGTGGACAACGGCTCCTCGGACGGGACCCCGGACTATTTGCGGGAGCAGGAGGCCGCGGGTCACCTCACCGCCATTCTGAACCAGGAAAACCTGGGGTTCGCCAGGGCCTCCAACCAGGGGGCCCGGGCCGCGGCGGGCCATTACCTGGTCTTTCTCAACAACGATACGGTGGCGACCCCCGGCTGGCTGCGGGCGCTGTGCCGATGCGCCGGGGAGGACGACCGCATTGCTGCGGTGGGGGCCAAACTCCTGTATCCCGACGACAGTGTCCAGCATGCCGGCGTGGTATTCAACGCCAACAAAAAAATTTATCATATTTACAAAAACTTACACAAAGACCATCCCGCGGTGAACAAAAAGCGGGCCTTCCAGGTCCTCACCGCGGCCTGCCTGTTGGTGAAAAGGGAAGCCTTCTTGAACGCGGGTTTTTTCGACGAGCATTACCGGAATGGGTACGAAGATGTGGATCTGTGCCTGAAGTTAGGCAAGAGCGGCTACCGTCTTATCTTTGAGCCCCGGGCCCTGGTTTATCATCTGGAAAGCCGGACCAAGGGACGTTTCGACTGCGAGCGGGAAAATTCCAGCTTATTGTCCGAGCGCTGGCAAGATGCTATCCACCCCGACGACCAGTCCTACTACCGGGAGGACGGCATCGAGGTGACGGTGTACCGGACCCCGGAGGGCTCCAGGACGGCCATCATGCAGGACCGCAATGACAACGTCTTCTGGTCTCAGGCCCGTGATCTGGCCGCGGCGGGCCGCCCCCAGGAAGCGGAGAAATATTACCAAAAGGCCTTGCGCTTCAACCCCTTCGACTCCCGCCTGCCGGCCATTGCCCAAGAGCTGGCGGCCCTGCTGGACAATCTGGGGAAATTTCAGGAGGCCGCCGCTCTTCGGGAAAAAATCTCCCAGATGCCCTAAAGGCTCTTACAAAAGTCGTTTTTTGTCATCCTGAACGAAGTGAAGGATCTCAACTTCCTGAAAATGATAGATTCTTCGCTGCGCTCAGAATGACAAGTGGTGGTATTGAGTTTTTCCAAGAGCCTCGCCTTAGACGAGAAAAAAAGGCCGGTTCCTAAGGGAACCGGCCTTTCTTTCTTTGCGTCTCTGCGCCTTGGCGAGAGACCTTCAGCGTTTACTTGGCATATTGAATAAGCAAAGGCACGATGAGCAGGGCCACGATGTTGACGACCTTAATCATGGGGTTGATGGCGGGGCCGGCGGTGTCTTTGTAGGGGTCGCCCACGGTGTCACCGGTGACCGCCGCTTTGTGAGCATCAGAGCCTTTGCCGCCGTAGAGGCCGTCTTCAATGGCTTTCTTGGCGTTGTCCCAGGCGCCGCCGCCGGAGGTCATGGCAATGGCCAGGAACAGACCGGTGACGATGGAGCCGATGAGCATGCCGCCCAGGGCCACGGGACCCAGACCCGGCATAAAGCCCACAAAGATGGGGGCCAGAACCGGGATGAGAGCCGGAACCATCATCTGACGGAGAGCGGACTTGGTGACGATGTCCACGCAGGTGCCGTACTCAGGTTTGGCGGTGCCTTCCATAATGCCGGGGATTTCCCGGAACTGACGCCGCACTTCCTCGACCACGCCGCCGGCAGCCTTACCCACGGCTTCCATGCACAGGGCCCCAAAGTAGTAGGGGAGGAGACCGCCGATAAAAAGGCCGGCCAGGACGCGAGGATCGGAGAGGTCGAAGGTCATGAGGCCAGGGAAGGACCGGGAGTATTCGGCGAAGAGCACCAGGGCGGCCAGACCGGCGGAGCCGATGGCGTATCCCTTGGTGACGGCCTTGGTGGTGTTGCCCACCGCATCCAGGGGATCGGTGATGTTCCGAATCTCTTCCGGCAGTTCCGACATCTCGGCGATGCCACCGGCGTTGTCGGTAATGGGGCCGTAGGAGTCGATGGCCACCACGATACCGGTCATGGAGAGCATGGCTACCGCGGTCAGGGCGATGGCGTAGAGGCCGGTGCCCGGATTAGCCAGGCCGCCCCCCAGTTTGAAGGCCGCCAGGATGGCCAGGACGATGACGATCACCGGGGCGCCGGTGGCCTTCATGGAGATGGCCAGACCCTGAATGACGTTGGTGCCGTGACCGGTGGTGGAGGCCAGGGCGATGGACTTCACCGGAGCAAAGCTCTTGGAGGTGAAGTACTCGGTGATGCCTACGATGAGGCCGGTGAGGAGCACGCCGATGACGGCCAGCAGGAAGACATTAAAGGGCGGAATCACAAAGCCCGCCGCGCCTTGTGCGGTTGCTTTAGCAGCCACGCCGGCCATGAACTTGTTGGCCAGGGGATAGAAGGCGATTACGGCCAGAACCCCGGCGACGATGAGGCCCTTGTAAAGGGCGCCCATGACGTAATCGGACTTGCCCAGGCGCACGAAGTAGGTGCCGATGACCGAGGCGATGATGGACACGCCACCGATGACCATGGGGAAAAGGATGGCCGGGGAGCCGGGACCGTACACGGTGTAGGCCAAGAGCATGGCGGCCACCACGGTCACAACGTAAGTCTCGTAAAGGTCAGCGGCCATACCAGCGCAGTCGCCCACGTTGTCGCCCACTTGGTCGGCGATGACCGCGGGGTTCCGGGGGTCGTCCTCGGGGATGCCCGCTTCCACCTTACCCACCAGGTCGGCGCCCACGTCCGCGGCCTTGGTGTAGATGCCGCCGCCCAACCGGGCAAAGACCGACACCAGGGAGCAGCCGAAGCCCAGACCGATCAAGGCGTGCATGGCTTCCTGGGGAGCAGCCGTCATCAGGAATTTGTAGTAGCCGGCCACGCTCAACAGGGCCAGGCCTACTACCAGCATGCCGGTGACGGAGCCGCCCCGGAAGGATACTTTCAGGGCGTGGGCCATGCTGGTGAAGGCGGCCTGGGCGGTGCGCACGTTGGCCCGCACGGACACGTACATTCCGACATAACCGGCCAGAGCCGAACCGGCGGCGCCGATGGCGAAGCCTACCGCCACCCATTTGCCCAAAAAGACAAACAGCAGGGCGAAGACCACCGCGCCTACCATGGCGACGGTCTTATACTGCCGGTTCAAGAAGGCATTGGCCCCTTCCTTTACCGCATCGGCAATTTCCTGCATCCGGGGATTCCCCGCGTCCTGTTTAAGCACCCAGGTGGTGGTGAACAGTCCGTAGGCTACACCTACCAGACCACACAGTAAAGCAAAACTCATAATATCCATCCGATACTACCCTCCTTTTGGATGATTGGATTTTCGGTATATCCGTAATAAAAAAAGTTTTGGCTTTTTAAGCCCTTACGTTTTGTGCTCTCACCCCCTTTGCCCTTCAGGGACACATTTCTGACCTGTTAATTAAATGTCAATTCATACCTCATCTCCCCACCCCTGTAAAGGAAAAATTTCACAAATCAATTCCCGAAGTTAGACTTCTTTATTTTTCTTAATTTTTTCAAGGGGCTAAGCGGGCTGGTCTCTAGCCGTCCTGCAGGGGTTCCGCGGGTGGGGCCAGGCGCAGTTGCCCTCCGGTGGCGGCGGCCTCTTTCTCAAGCTCCAGGTGCAGGTCCGCCACTTTTTTGGGGTCTTGAATGACGACGCCGTGACGCTCCGCCAAGTAAGCCAGGTATTGATATTCCAGGGCTCTTTTCTGCAAGCGGTAGTTGAGAATCAGGCGCAGAGGCACATAGAGGGCCGCCAGGGCCACCACCGCCACCAGGAGGTAGGCACCCCCCAGGCCCAGACTCTTGAAGAACAGCGCGGCCAGGCCCAGGACCTCACGGCCGTAAAACCAGAGGATGAGCAGACCCAAGAAGGCAGCCAGCCCCAGGAAAAACTGGAAGCGGTGGTGCCGCCGGGCAGGTTGGCCGGAGGACGACGATGCCGCCCCGTCCTCTTCAGGGCTGAAAACCTGGAAGCCCCGCACGGTAAGGCCGAAAAGAAACAGCATTACCAGGGGCGCAGCAAAGGCGGTGAACAGATATTCTTTCCATGGAAAGGGGATGACCTTCACCGGCCCCCCCAGGACTCCCTCGTCAATCTGCCAGATGGCGGTGACCACAAAGATAAGGATCTCCACCAGGGCCACCACGATGAGAAAGCTGTTGAAGACGTAGCGCCGTTCCAGAGGATCCCAGAAGTTAAAAAATTTCGGCATGGGTGATTTTACCCTGTTTTGCAGATGTTGTCGAGACCGCTTGCGCCTGCGGTCAGTCAGGCAGATCCCGCCGTCCGCAGTTGCTGCCGCACCTCCATGAGAATGCGGCCCAGCCGGTTTTCCCCGCTTAACGCCTGGCACCGGGGACAGCGGCAGTCCCCCCAGAAATTGTCATGCCAGGTGTTGCCTTCCACCAGGTCCACGTCGCCCGTGGCCAAAAGAAGTTTCTGGAGATCGGGGTGGCGCTCAAACTTCTGCCTGACTAAATCCCGCATGACGCCCACCTTCACCTCGGGCCAATCCGGGCGCGGGGTCAGTTTCCGGCCCATTTTCCTGGCCAGATCAGGGGTGGAGGCGCGGCGGATTTTTTCCCGCTCTGCGGGGGCCAGGCTCTTGGCCGCCTGATAGGCATGCTCCACCGTGGGGAACACCTCCCCGTCCAGCATGACCTGGGCCGGGGCATAATTGGAGAGAAAGGCGTAGTCCCCCTGAAAATCAGCAATCCTGGGCCGCACTGCTCTCTGAGGCGAATCCTCCTCCGGAAGGGCCCATAAGAACAGGTAAACCGCCAGGGCCAGCATCAAAGCGTCTTCAATGATGATGCCCCAACCCACCTGGCGGGTCCAGAGCAGGCCGCAGCCGCAGTCGATCTTGAGACCCCGGGCCAGGGTGATGAGCAGCACCGCCAGGATGAGGACCAGTTGCAGGATGATGAGGATCAGGCAACTGCGGCGTTTGATGCCCCCCACCAGCCTGTCCCCGAAGGCGAACCCCAAGCCCCGGAACAAACGCCCCGGGATTTCCAGGAGGTAGCCCAGGGCCAGGAAAAAGCCGCTGGTAATCTCCACCCAGGGCAGGATGGCGGCCACCAGGGCCGCGAGAGGCTGGGACAGCAGGTCGTAGGCCATGATAGCCTCAACAAACTGGTAGGGCTCAAACCGCTTCTGCACGCCGGCATAGAAAAAGGCCCCGCCCAGGGCCACACCGATAATGATAGCCAGCCAGTTAACGCTTGCTGTCCACTTCATATCCTGCTTCATCCCAAGCTTGAAACCCTCCCAGAAAAGCCATGACCTTGGTGAATCCCAGGGACTGGAGATGTTTGGCCGCCTTTAAGCTGGAATTGCACTTTTCCGTGTTGCAATACACCAAAATCTGCCGATCCCGGGGAAGCCCCAAAATCCCGGCTTTCTCCAACTCCTGCTGATGGGCAATTTTTTCTTCCGGAACATTGATAGCCCGGGCCACATGGAGTTCGGCAAATTCCTCAGGGCTGCGCACATCGAGAAACAGGGTTTCCCCTTTCTGCCACAGTTCAAAGGCCCTACCCAGCTTAACGGTGTGGATGCCCTTAAATTCCGCGGCCCGGCGCTGTTCCCGGATTTTGTCCAGGTAGGCGTTGAGTTCCCCCCGCCAGGCCACCTTGATGAGCGGCCATTGATACATGAGGCCGAACATGATGGCCAGGAGGAGAAGATATCCCGCCCAGAGCAGATCGTCCCTGACTACCCTACCCTGCATCATCGCCCCTTTTCCTCTAATAAACTATAAGCTATAAGCTTTAAGCTGTAGGCTGTTTAAGATAAAAGCCCCAAGCTCTCCATGTCTCAAATCAACCCATTGACGGCGGCCAGGGGCCGCCCTATAAGTTGTAACAGCATCCTTGCCGGGAGGGTTTTCCCATGACGCTTCTTGACATCAAGGCCCTGGCCCTGGACCTGGGCAACGTCCTGGTGAAGGTGGACCATCTGCGCTTTTGCCGGCGTCTGGCCGATCTGGCCGGCCTGACCCCGGAGGAGGTCTATAACCGGATCTTTGCATCAGACCTGGAGCCCGGCTTTGACACGGGGCGCCTAACCTCGGCAGAGTTCCACCGCCGGGTCATGGACCTTTTCAGGGTGACTCTGCCCTTCTCCCAATTTTCCCATTGGTGGAACGACATCTTTGCACCCATGGAGGGCATGGCGGACCTGGTCAGACGCCTGTCTGCCCGGCATCCCCTCTATTTGCTGTCCAACACCAACCCTTTGCACTTCAATTTTATCAGGGAAAACTACCCGTTTCTCGCCCTTTTTAAGAGCTTTGTCCTGTCCTTTGAAGTGGGCCGCCGCAAGCCGGAACCCGGCATTTATCAGGCTCTCATCCAGCGAACGGGGGTTCCGCCCTGCCAGTGCCTTTTTGTGGATGATAAGCTCCCCTTTGTCACCGCGGCCCAAGGACAGGGGCTCACGGCCTGGCACTTCACTTCGCCGGAGGAATTTATTGTCTGACCTGCAACAGCATGGGCTCTATTGAGGTCATCGTTATCGTATCGGTGCTTTCCGTGTTTTTTTAAAAAAAGGGCCATACTAAATTTTTATGTGTAGGGGGGAGGGCCAGGGGTGTAGGGGCGGGTTTCAAACCCGCCCTGCCCTTCCCCGCTCATCGCCACTAAAAAGCCGTGCCGATGGCCTTGTCCAGCCTGGCCTCCACCACCCGGTAGTCAAACAGGGCCCGCACCTGCTCCAGGTCGGCCTGAGCAAATCTCACCTGGGCATCGGTGACTTCGATGATGCTGCCCACCCCCTCCCGGTAGCGGCCCGCGGCCAGGCGCAGGTTTTCCGCTGCGGCCTCTCTGGCCTTGGTTCGGGATTTAATCACCTCCCAGGCGGACTTGAGGTCCTGGTAGCCATTTTCCACTTCTTTGATCACGGTTAAGGTCACCGCTTCGGTGTTGGCCTGGCTGGACCGCAGTTGGGCCCTGGCCTGGCGCAGGGAGTGAATGTTGCTGAGGCCCTCAAACAGGGGCACATTGACGCCCGCGCCGATCCACCATTGATCCTCCAAGTCGTGACGGCTGCCTTCAAAGCCCCTGGCCGCGAAGCCCTGGAAAGAAGGGAGAAAGTTGGCCCGGGCGCCGGTGATGTTGGCCTGGTCCTGCTCCTGCTGATACAAAGTCCTCTTGAGCTCCGGCCGCTGCCTGAGGGCCTGGGCCTTCAGTTCCTCCAGGGGCAGGCTTTTGTGGGCCGCCTCCAAAGTGTCCTGCACGTCCTTAAAAGGCCAGGTTTTGAGGCCCAAAGCGGTCATGAGATCCACCTTGGAAATTTCGGCCAGATTTTTGGCCCGGATCAATTCGGTTTCGGCATTGGCGAGATTTGATTCCGCAAAGGTGACGTCCACCCTGGCCCTAACGCCCACGTTATAGAAGGCCTGGGCCTGTTTCAGGAGTTCCTGGTTTTGCCGGACGTTTTCCTGGGCCACCTTGATGGCGCGCCTTGAGGCCAGATAGGCGAAATAGGCGTTGCGGACGTTTAACACCACCTGTTGCCGGGTATTGGCGTAATCTTCCGTAGTCTTCTTGTAATTGGCTTTGGACGCGGCCACCTGGCTGGGGGTTTTGCCGAAGTCGTACAGCAACTGGTTGGCGGAAAACCGGTAAACCTCGAAGGTGGTTATTTCATTTTTGGGAAAGGGAATACTCAAAAGGGAACTGCCGCCGCCCGAAGTGGGGGCCCCGGGCGAACTGACGCCGCCGGGGAGCGAGGAGCCGAACGCTCCCTGGGCCCTGCTGGTGGTAAAGGCATTGCCGTAAAAAACATTGCCGGAAAAGCCGGCCTGGGGCAGCAAGGCCCCGCGGCTCACCCCGATCTGTTCTTGGGCGGCAGTGGCCCGCTCCTTGAACTCCGTCACCGAGGGATTTTGCTTTAACGCCAGGGCAATGGCCTCATTGAGGGTGAGGAGGCCGCCGACCTCCTGGGCCAGGGCCGCGCCGCTCAGGAAACAGGAGCCCACCACCAAAATCAGCCACGAGAATGTGCCCCAATATTTTCTCAATTTTCTCATAGGTGGTTTGATCCAGTCCTCGGCTATGAAAAGTTTCGAGTTTTGAGCCACAATACCAAGCTGAGATCAAAAAAGTAAAATTATATTAAACTATTATGCCTATCAAATCCCCCTGAATCCCCCTTTAGGAAAGGGGGACTTGGGCTTGCTGGTTTTTAAACCCCCCTTTTTTAAAGGGGGGCAGGGGGGATTTGTCTTCTCCCGGTTTGACCAGGTCCACAATCTGTATGTCCCTCCAGCAACTCCTCATAATTACCTCTATGACGGCAACTTGGTATAAGGTGCGTGTTACGCACCAAGATATCTGGTTTTGGTGGGCAGGGACTCCCCCCCGCCGACTACTTTTTCAGAGATTGTCGGGTGGTCCATGGCCGCGGTTAGCAGCGTGCGCGGCACGCCCTATGACCTTCGCAAAATGGCGGACAGGGATGGCCGCCCTGCCGACCTGTTCATATATTTATAGCGCCTGTCAAAAGTTTTTCCCTTTTATGCCCTCTCCACCCAGCGGGGGAAGAGGGTGCGGGTGAGGGCGGGAAGAAAAACCTTGCTGCGCAAAGTCTATAATTTAGGTTTCTGCCGGTGAAAATCCGTGGCCTGCTCAAAGGCAAAGGCCGCCTGGAACAGGCTGGGCTCCCCGAAGGGTGGCCCCAGAAGCTGGAGCCCGATGGGCAGGCCACCTTTGCTGAAACCGCACGGCACCGACATCCCCGGTATCCCCGCCAAGTTGGCGGAAATGGTGAAAATATCAGACAGGTACATGGTCAGGGGATCGTCCATCTTCTCGCCCAGGCGGAAGGCCGGGGTGGGGGCCACCGGCGCGGCCAAAAGCGCACAGGTCTCGAAAGCCCGGTCAAAATCCCGGCGCATGAGGGTGCGCACCTGGGAGGCCTTGCGGTAATAGGCGTCGTAATAGCCGGCCGACAGGGTGTAGGTGCCCAGCATGATGCGGCGCAGGACTTCAGCCCCGAACCCCTGGGTGCGGGTCTGGGCATACATATCCAGGAGATTGGCCCCCGGGGCTCGAAAGCCGTATTTGACCCCGTCATAGCGGGCCAGATTGGAGGAGGCCTCGGCCATGGCGATGATGTAATAGGTGCCCACCGCGTATTCGGTGTGGGGCAGGCTCACCTCCACGAGATCGGCGCCCAGGCCCCCCAGGGTCTTGAGGGCCGCTTGGACCGCCGCCTCCACCTCCGGATCCAGGCCCTCGCCGAAAAATTCCCGGGGGACGCCCACCTTAAGCCCCTTGAGGTCTTTCCCCAGGGCCTCCAGGTAATCGGGCACGGGCTCCGGCACCGAGGTGGAATCCTGGGGGTCGTGGCCGGCCATGCAGTTCATGAGCAGGGCCGCGTCCCTCACCTCCTTGGTGACGGGGCCGATCTGGTCCAGGGACGAGGCGTAGGCCACCAGGCCAAAGCGGGACACCCGCCCATAGGTGGGTTTGAGGCCCACCACGCCGCAATGGGAGGCGGGCTGGCGGATGGAGCCGCCGGTGTCCGAGCCCAAGGAGGCGGTGCACAGGTCCGCGGCCACGGCGGCGGCCGAGCCGCCGCTGCTGCCGCCGGGGATGCAGTCCCGCTGCCAGGGGTTGCGGGTGGGCCCGTAAGCCGAGTTTTCCGTGGAAGAGCCCATGGCGAACTCATCCATGTTGACCTTGCCCAGAAACACCGCCCCGGCCTGACGCAGGCGGGTGCACACCGTGGCGTCGAAGGGGGGACGAAATTCTCCAGAATGCGGGAGCCGCAGGTGGTTGCGCAGCCCCTGGGTGGCCAGAACATCCTTGAGCCCCAGGGGCACCCCCAGCAGGGGGCCGGCTTCACCCCGGGCCAGGCGGGCTGCTGCGTCCCGGGCCTGGGCCAGGGCGCCCGCCTCGTCGACGGTGATGTAGGTGTTGAGGTCCGGGTCTTTGGCGGTAATGCGGGCTAAAAAGGCCTCCGTCACCTCCACCGGGGACACTTCCCGCCGGGCGAGGAGCGGCGTAAGCTCAGATATACTCAGACGGCACAGGTCCGCGGTCATGCCCAGCCCCCTATATGACCCTGGGAACCACGAAGGTCCCCTCTTCCTGGGCCGGGGCGTTGGCCAGACCCTCTTCCCGGGGGAGACTCGGGGTAACCTCATCTTCCCGGAACACGTTATAAACCGGCACCGCGTGGGCCATGGGCGGGACGCCTTGGGTGTCCACTTCCTGCAATTTTTCCACGTAGGCCAGGATATCGTTAAGCTGGCGGGTGAACCTGTCCACCTCGTCCGGGTTGAGGCTGAGGCGGGCGAGCTTGGCCACATGGAGCACTTCTTCTCGGGTCAGGGCCATAGGTCCTCTCTCGTTTTTCTGCAAAGCCTAACTACAAGATTTTCGGAATACTGTACCGTTATTTTAAAATTTATTTTAAAACCTCTATATTTCTGTCACCCTGAGCAAAGCGAAGGGTCTCATACCGGATGCCGTCAAACAAGTGCCCAAGCGCAGGCTGAAGCCTGCGGCTACATTTTATTATCTCAATGATGGCAACTTGGTATAAAACCAGCTCTCCTGAAAAATGTCCGGCCTGCTCTTCGGGCGCACACACGTGTGCGCCCCTAACAGATATTGGCTGGTTTCATTTCTCCGGACGCCACCCGGTATAAGCCAACAACTGGCAACTGGAGCGCAGGCCGAAGTCTGCAGCTATTATTTTTTTGAAAGGTTTAGGCGTTGCCGTACTTGGGAATCCAGAGCGCCCAATTAGAATCTATAATTATATACCCCCCATTCCCAAGGGAGAACAAGAGAAATCAGGTGGTGGCCCGCTTCCTCTGGTTTGGCAGTTTTTTCCCCAGGAACCGCCCCCAGCCGGGCCGGGTTTCCCAGGCTTTCTCGCAACAATCCGGGGAATTTGCGCGAGTGATTGAAAATCTATTGATTTCCTGGTTATACTATCTTAAAAGTGACTAAAAGTTAACGCGATGCACCCAATCAGCGATTCCAACCAGCTCAAGGAAATTGCCCGGCAGATCCGTCTGGACATCGTGGAGATGCTCTACCGGGCCGGATCCGGGCACGTGGGCGGCTCCCTTTCCGCCACGGACGCCCTGGTGGCTTTATTTTTCAGCCACATGCATCTGGAACCCGGCAACGCCTGCTACCCCGACCGGGACTATTTTGTCCTCAGTAAGGGCCACGCCGCGCCGGTGCTCTACGCTATCCTGGCCCGCCTGGGCTTCTTCCCCCGGGAGGAGCTTTTCAGCCTGCGCCAGTTCGGCAGCAGCCTCCAGGGCCACCCCGACGCCAAGTGCACCCCCGGCGTGGAGGTCTCCACCGGCTCCCTGGGACAGGGCCTGTCGGTGGCCAACGGCCTGGCCCTGGCCCTGAAGCTGAACAAAAGCCGGCAACGGGTCTATGTGCTGCTGGGAGACGGGGAAATCCAGGAAGGGCAAATCTGGGAAGCGGCCATGACCGCGTCCCATTACTCCCTGGACAATCTCACCGCCATCCTGGACCGCAACCGTCTGCAAATCGACGGCCGCACCAAGGAAGTCATGAGCGTGGAGCCCCTGGCCGCCAAGTGGCAGGCCTTCGGCTGGCATACGGTTGAGATCGACGGCCACTCGATTCCGGAGGTTCTGGGCGCGCTTAAGGCCTGCGGGGAGGTCAAGGGCCGGCCCAGCATGATCATTGCCCACACCACCAAGGGCAAAGGGGTGTCCATTTTTGAAAATCAGGTCAAGTTTCACGGCGTCACCCCCAGCACCGAAGAATATCACCAAGCCGTGAAAGAACTTCAGTCAAGTTGAGGTTAGGTTTCGTGGGCGCGCTTCCTGAAACTGTGCAGTTTCCCGCTAAAGAAAGCACTCGGGTGGAATACGGCAAAGTCCTGGCCCAATTGGGGGAGGAGCACCCGGAGATTGTGGTTCTGGACGCGGACCTGTCCGGCTCCACCCAAACAGCCCGGTTTGCCAAGGTATTCCAGGACCGCTTTTTCAATATCGGCATCGCCGAGCAGGACATGATGGGGACCGCGGCGGGCCTGGCCCTGGGGGGCAAAATCCCCTTTGCCAGCACCTTTGCCATTTTTGCCACCGGCCGGGCCTGGGAGCAGGTGCGGCAGAGCATTGCCTACAGCAGCTTGAATGTCAAGATCGTGGCCAGCCACGGCGGGGTCACCGTGGGCGAGGACGGGGGCTCCCACCAATCCGTGGAGGATCTGGCCATCATGCGGGTCCTCCCCAACATGGTGGTGCTGGTGCCCGCGGACGGACCCGAGACCCGGGCCATGGTGCGCTGGGCGGTCACCTACCAGGGGCCCGTTTATATCCGCACCTCCCGCATCCCCTTCCCGGTGATCCATGATGAGCAGGTCACCTTTGCATTGGGGCAAAGTGATATTTTGCTGGAGGGGGACGACGTCACCCTGGCAGGAATCGGCCTCATGGTGCACCAATGTCTGGCCGCGGCCGACCTGTTGGCGAAACAGGGCATTGCCGCCCGGGTCCTCAACCTGTCCTGCCTGAAACCATTGGATTGGGGCTTGGTGGTGGATTCGGCCCAGCGCACCGGCTGCATGGTAACCGCGGAAGAGCATTCGGCCACCGGCGGCCTGGGGAGCGCGGTGAGCGAGGTGCTGAGCGAGCACTATCCCGTGCCCCTGCGCCGGGTGGGCCTCAGGGACACCTTTGGTTTATCGGGCAAGCCCGATGATCTCCTTAAGCATTTCGGCTTAACACCCGAAAATATCAGCAAGGCCGCCTTGGCGGTGCTGGCTCGTAAGAAGAAAACTTAACACCCTGGGTCTTGAGGCAGTCAAATTCGATAAGGATGGAGTAGGCAAGAGTTGAGTTTATTTCACAACACTATGAAAAAACGGCTGGGTCAGGGGCTCCTGGTGATCCTGATAGTTTCGGGAGGCCTGACTGCAACGGGGGCGTCGGATACCTCTTCGGATTATGAAGCCTTGCGCTTGCTGACCGAGGCCCTCAATGAAGTTGCCACCAAGGCGGTAACCCAGAAAAAGGATCAGGAGCTCTTTCACGGAGCCCTGCGGGGCATGATGAGCTCTCTGGACCCTGATTCTTCCTATCTCACCCCCGAGGAATATGCCAGCTACCAGAGGGGTCAGCAGGGATCCACCGCCGAGGCCGGCATTGAGCTGGTCTTTAAGGACCACCTCCTCACCGCGGTGTCGGTGCTGGATGGAGGGCCTGCCGACCGGGCCGGCATGAGAGCCGGAGATCATATTCTGAAAGTCGACGGTCATCTCATCCGTAACATCACCACCCAGGAAGGGGAGCGTCTTTTCCGGGGATCGGCCGGCAAGATCCTGAAATTAGAGGTCCTGCGCAATGGCCTGGTCAAACCCCTGGACCTGAGCGTCACCCTGGAAACCCTGGGGCCCCCCCTGCCCAAGGTGAAGATGCTGAAGGATGGCTATGCTTACCTGCGCCTCCCTTATTTCAGCAATGATCTGCCGCGGCAACTGGCCCAGGAATTATCCAGCCTGAGCAAGGGCGCCCCGCCTCCCAAAGGGCTGATTCTGGACCTGCGCAACAACGCCCGGGGCAGTCTGGATCAGGCGGTGCGCACCGCCGCCCTGTTTGTCGGCAAGCAAAAGGTGGTCACCACCCGGGGTCGCAAAAGCGGCACGGATCAATCCTATCAGGGTTCAGACAGCGAGCAGGTGCTCAAAGCACCCCTCCCCCTGGTGGTGCTGGTAGACCAGGGCACGGCCCGGGCCGCGGAGATTCTGGCCGGGAGTTTGCAGCATTACCGCCGGGCCGTTCTCCTGGGGGATAAAACCTTCGGCCTCTGCGGGCTCACCCAGGTGATGCCCCTCCAGGACGGTTCCGCCCTCCTGATGACCGTGGCCTATTGCTATACTCCCGGAGGGCAGAAAATCTCCAACGATGGCCTGAAACCCGATATCGAAGCTCAGAAGCCGCCCGAGGATGACACCAAACCTCTGACTTCCCCGGTCCCCAACCCGGAGAACGACCCCTGGGTGAAACAGGCCGTGGAAGTGCTGAAAAGCGGCAGAGCCCCGTCTTCCTGAGATTTGGAACACCTATAGACAATAAAAAGCCCGGGCACTTGCCCGGGCGCCAGTGAGCTGAATAAAGATGGATACGCCTCAATCCCGATCCGCCTGGAATATCCTCAAAGGGCGCCGCGGCCTTTGGCTGGCCGCCGGCATTGCCCTTATCGGTCTGTTTTTCTGGGGCCTGGCCACTGCGCCGTCCCTCACCACCGCCACCGCGGCCCCCAAGCCCCGGGACACAGAACGGGTGCTGGCGAGGGCCTCGATTCCCATCACCGACAACCAGCTGAAGGTTTTCGCCAATGCCCTGGACATCGTCGAGCAAAACTATGCGGAGCCCAAAACCAACAAGGACCTGGTTTACGGCGCCATCCAGGGAGCTGTGGGCGCTCTGGACCCCCATTCCTCCTTTATGACCCCGGAGGAATTTAAAGAACTTCAGGTGGAAACCAAGGGGAAATTCAGCGGCATCGGCATCGAAATCACCCTGAAGGACCGGAACCTGATCGTCGTCTCCCCCATTGAGGGCACTCCCGCCTTCCGGGCCGGGGTTAAGGCCGGCGACCAGATTATCAAGGTCAACGGCACCCCCACTAAAAATATTTCCATCACCGAGGCGGTGCGCAAGATTCGGGGCCCCAAAGGCTCCCATGTGGTCATCACCATCAACCGGCCGGGGTTTGCTAAGCCCCAGGATTTCAGCATCGTCCGGGACATCATCCCCATTCACAGCGTCAAGGCCCGCCTGATTGAAGGGGGCTATGGCTATATCCGCATCGCCAATTTCCAGGACCAGACCATCCCGGGACTTGCGCAATTATCTTCAGAAAATGCGCCAGCAGACGCCGCCCATCAAGGGCCTCATCCTCGATTTGCGCAATGACCCCGGGGGCCTTTTGGATCAGGCCGTCATGGTGGCGGACGAGTTTTTGAGCCACGGCCTCATCGTCAAGACCGAGGGGCGGGACGCCCGGCAGCGCATGTCCTTTAACGCCCGGCCGGGAGATGTCGGCGACCGGGAACCCTTCCCGGTTATCGTCCTGATCAACGAGGGCAGCGCCTCGGCTTCGGAAATCGTGGCCGGCGCGCTCAAAGACCAGAAGCGGGCCGTGGTGATGGGCACTAAGAGCTTCGGCAAGGGCTCGGTGCAAACCATCCTCCCCCTGGGTGACGGCTCGGCCCTGCGCCTGACCACCGCCCTGTATTACACGCCCAGCGGCAAGACCATTCACGAAAAGGGCATTATCCCTGATATCGAAGTGAAGGACGCCCACGTCGCCCTGGGGAAAACCCCGGAGAAACTGCGGGATGAAGCCCTGGACCGGCATATGCGGGGGGAAGGCCTCACCGACAAGCCCTGGGATAAGCCCCTCACCGAAGAAGACATCAAGAATGACTTCGTGCTGAAAAAGGCCATGGAGGTCATGCGCAACTGGCCGCCCAAGGAACTGGCCGGCAAGCCCTCCACCTGAGTGTTTATGCCCATTTCCGCCCCGGCCGCTCACGCCCTGGTGGCCATTATTGGCCGGGCCAACGTGGGTAAATCCACCCTGTTCAACGTCCTGACCCGCTCCTCCCAGGCCCTGGTGGGGGATATGCCCGGGGTCACCCGGGACCGCCACTTCGGCCGGGTGGTCTGGGGGGAGAGCGCCTTTCTCCTGGTGGACACCGGGGGCATTGTGGGCGGGGAGGACGAGCTGGGCCGCCAGGTGCAGCGCCAGGCCGAGGCTGCGGTGGCCGACGCCGACGCGGTGCTCCTGGTCATGGACGGCAAGCTGGGCCCCCAGGCCGGGGACGCCGAGGTGGTGGACTTCCTCAGGACCACCGGCAAGCCCCTGTTCCTGGTGATCAACAAAATCGATCACCCCGGCCGGGAAGACAGCCTGGCCGAATTTTACCGCTTCGGCATCTCCCCTCTCTATCCCGTGTCCGCCGCCCACAAGCTGGGGCTCTCTCCCTTGGTGGAGGATGTCCTCGCCAGCCTGCCCCAACTGCCGGAAACCCCCGAGGAGGCCCAGGGCATCCGGGTGGCGGTAGTGGGGCGGCCCAACGTGGGCAAATCATCTTTCATCAACCGCATCCTGGGGGAGGAGCGCCTCATCGTCAGCGATCTTCCCGGCACCACCCGGGACGTCATCGACACCCCCCTCACCCTCCAAGGCCATGACTACGTGCTCATTGATACTGCCGGGCTCCGGCGCCCCAGCCACGTGGCGCCGGGCCTGGAGAGATATATGGTCATCAAGGCCATGAAGGCCCTGGAGCGCTGCGACGTGGCCCTGCTGCTCCTCGATGCCCCGGAGGGCCTCACCGGCCAGGATTTGCGCATCGCCAGCCTCATCGCCCAGGAGGGCAAGGGCTGCGTGGTGGGGCTGAATAAGTGGGATTTGGTGACCGGGGAGGCGCGGGCGGCCGCCATGGCCAAGGCCAAGGAGGGTCTGAATTTTTTGCCCTATGCCCCCCTGGTGTCTCTCTCCGTCAAGACCGGCCATAACCTGGGCCGGGTCTTTACCCTGGTGGATCAGATCTATGAGCAACTGGGCCATAGGTCCGGCACCGGCGAACTTAACAGAATTTTTGGCGAGATTACCCGGCGGGTGCGCCCTCCCCTTTTCCGCTACCGGCCCATCAAATTCTATTATCTCACCCAACCCGAGACCCATCCCCCCACCTTTATTGCTTTTGTCAACCACCCGGAAGGCATCCCTGAGTCCTACCGGCGCTACCTGGTGAAGGAACTGCGGAAACAGTTGAACCTCAGCCATACTCCCCTGCGCCTGTTTTTCAAGGGCCGCAGCCGCCGGGGTTAACGAATTTATCCCGAGTTGCAGTCGAACGGTGCAGGCTGAACGTTCATGGTCTGATATGGGTCCCCTGAGGATGAAAATCTTTCGTAGTGGCTTGATTCATCAAGCCCTGAGGGCGCAATGAATTGCGCCCCTACGGGGGACTTTCACGGTAAAGCCTGCGGCTATAAAAAATTGCCTAGTGAATGCCACCCGGTATTAGAGCTTTCCCGCCTTATTTTACCCTTGAACCTTGACCCTCGACCTTTTGGTAACCGGAAAAAAGAAAGGGGTTAAGGGCTGCAAGGCCCCTAACCCCTCTTGAACCACCGGATGACTGGCCGGCTTACTTTTTCTTCTTGTCCGGCTTCGCCGCCGGCTTGCCCGGCGGGCAGTCAACCCCAGGCTGGCAAAGATTCTGGTCGGAGCCCTGGATGGTGGGGCAGTCGATACTTATAGAGCACAGGGTCTTAGCGGGTGCAGGCGCCGGAGGGCACAGTTGTTGGCCCTGAGTGGACTCCGCACACTTCATGGGTTTTTTGGTGGTGGTTTGGGCCAGGGCGGGGACTGCCGCCAGGCAGAAACACACCGTCAGCACAAGGGCTGGGACAAGGAATCCCGATTTATTGATAGAGTGCCGCATGCTTAATTCCTTCTTGTTTCTCGGTTGGATGATTGGAGGCCGCCAAACGTTAACTTACGGCGTTGCCACCTTCAAATCGGTGAACTCCACCGCATTGGGCTTAGCATCGCCGGACGCGGTCCGCACCCCGATCTGGCTGCCGCCCTCCGGGGGTTGGCCGTTTAAGCTAATTATCTCTTTGTCGTTGATGAAAATCGTGGCTTTGTTGCCTTTTGTCACGACCCGCAGGCGGTTATCGACTCCCACTCCTTTCTTAATGGCCGCATTTTCCCGCCACGTCACGGGATTGATGGAGCGGTCCCCCATGCGCCGTTGCACCGTATACCAACCGTTGGCGTTGATCATGAAAGCATAATAATCTTTCATGCCCTTGGCCCAAAACGCCAAGCCGCTGCCCCAGGTGGGCTCGTCGGCTTTGGTGAATTTCATGGTTATGCCCATGTCCAAATCGTTGGGGAAGATATTGCCTTCATAAATGGCCGTATAGGTCTCTTTTAAGGCCGGCTGCACGGTCATTTTCCCGTCTTTGACCTTAAAAAACTCATCCTCAGCACCCCAGCCCGGGTCCAGGGAGGTGAATTTGTCTTCCAGGAGGACTGAGCCGCCCCAACCGGCAGAAACTAACCCGAACACAGAAACCATGAGCACAAGGAGCACCAAGCTGCGCTTCATAAAGATTCCTCCGCGAGATTTTTCTTTAAGATAACTCATACGGTTAGCATTGCAAGCCGGGGACTGAGAAGAATCTTTTCACAAAAGCACGCCCAGGGGGCTCGAATCTGATGACTTTCGGGGAAAATGGCAAAAGGCTAGCCCTTCCGCAAAGTACCTTTGCAGAGGTTGCCGCCCAGGCAAGAATTTCGGGAAGAAGCGTACCGCTGGATCAGGCCTTGACCAGACAGAGGTGGGGTGGTTTCTCCGAGGCCGGTTGCTGGCGTAACTTACCCTGTTTCAGGGAATTTTTGATGCGTATGCCGTTCAGGAGAAAGTAGGCGATGACCGCCCGTTCCCAAGCTCGGGTGGGTTCATCTTGGGTCATACGGTCTTTGTAATAATTGAGAAGCGTGGCCAAGTCTGATTCATCCAGGGATAGTACGTTATCTGCAATCTTTTCAAGGGCTTCCGGGATCATAGATAGTTAGAGGCGCCTTTCTGGGATGGGAGTTGATAGATCAACTTATACTTAAATATTCTGGCGGCTATGTCAAGGAAAAGTTTATTCCTTTTGTGAAAAAAAATCGATCAGCTCTGTCAGGCGTTGGGCCTCGGCCTGGAGGATGGCTTCCCCCTGGGCGGCGCTGGCCGCCCCCGGATCGCCCCAGACCCCTCCCGGCCAGTAGAGGCGCTTGTCCCGCACCAGGACGTACTTGGGAAACGCCGGCCACTCCGCCGGGGCGCTCCCCTGCACCAGGTGGGGCGAGATTGCCAGCATCAAGGCGGTTTCCACCTCTCCGGCGTGGGAGTCGCCCTTGGTCTTGACCAGTTCCGGGTTGGCCCCCAGGACTTCCCGGAGCAGGTCCAGGATATTGACCACCGCCACCTGCACGTCCGGCAGTTCGGCCAGGAGGGTCTCCCCGGCCTCCACCAGGGCCGCCATGTGGGTGCCCCCGGCATGCCCGCTCACGATCACCAGGTGGCGCAGGCCCTGCCGGTAAAACTCCCGGCCCAGCTCCGTCACCAGGGCCCGCAGGATGTCCCCGGAGATGGACACGGTGCCGGGGTGCTCCCGGGTGGAGCGGCACAGGCCGTAATAGAGGGGCGGGGCCACCAGGAGTGGCCGCAGCTGCGCGGCCCGGCGAGCCACCTCCAGGGCATGGAAGGTGTCGGTCCCCAGGGGCAGGTGCGGCCCGTGTTCTTCCACGGAACCCAGGGGCAGCACCACGGTGCGGTGGGTCTGCACCCAGGTGTCAAATTCCGGCATGCGCAGGTTTTCCCAGTGGGACATGGGCGTTTTGTGAAAATATTTACTCTGTTGAGGGTCTTGCAAAATTGTAGCCGCAGGCTTCAGCTTGCGCCGGCACAGGCTGGAAAGCCTGTGCCGCCTTAAGGCTTAACTTAGCAACCAGATAAATCTTCCGCCTCTATCTGTATTTTGCAAGAGGCTCTGTTGCTGTTGTATTTTTAAACATTCTCGTCCAAACTTCTCTTCTCTCCCCTCATACCTTAATCCCCAACCACCGGCAAGGAGAATTTAACCGGGTGGGGAAAAAATACTTGACTCATCTTCCGGTGTCGGGATATAAAACACCGAGTATTTGTACCAAAAAGCACAAGGAGCCCGCCTTGGAACTTCCTGAGGCCCTGACCGATTTCACTTACGTCCTGGTGTTTCTGGTGGTCGCGGCCCTTTTTGCCTTGGGGCCGTTGGTAATCGCCTATTTCATCGCGCCGCGCAGCTCTGGCGCCGCCCGCGACGAAATTTACGAATGCGGCATGCCCATCCTCGGCAGCGCCTGGATCCAGGTGCCCGTTATTTACTATCTCTTCGCCCTGTTGTTCCTGGCCTTTGACGTGGATGTGCTCTTTTTGTTTCCCGTGCTCCTGGCCTATGGCAAGGGCTATGTCTGGCGGGATTTTATTGAAATCACCATCTTTATCGGCATTCTCTCCCTGGTGATTATTTACGCCTGGTGCAGGGGGGTTTTCACGTGGAAACGAAAACCGGAGCGCCTTTAATTCACTTCGGCCTCCTGGAGGAGGCCTTAAATTTGGCCCGGGCCAATTCTTTGTGGCCCCTGACCTTCGGTCTGGCCTGCTGCGCCATTGAAATGATGGCCGCGGGCGCAGCCAGGTTCGACCTGGACCGCTTCGGGGCCGGGGTCTTTCGACCCTCTCCCCGGCAGTGCGACCTCATGATCGTGGCGGGCACCATCAGCAAGAAGATGGGCCCCGCGGTGGTGCGCCTCTGGGAGCAAATGCCCGCGCCCAAGTGGGTCATTGCCATGGGCAACTGCGCCATCTCCGGCGGGCCCTTTTACTATCCCGACCAGTACGCCATCATCCCCGGAGCCGACCTGATCATCCCCGTGGACGTTTACGTGCCTGGGTGCCCGCCCCGGCCCGAAGGCCTCATCGAAGGCATTCTGGTCCTCGAGGAAAAGATCACCCAACGGGGCCGCTTGAGGAAGTTCAGAGATGTTAAGGGATAATATCCAAAAAGCCCTGGCGCCCTTACAGCTGGAGCAGGTGGCCGTGGGCGACTACGCCAAAACCGGCTATCACCTGGACGTGACCGCCGCCCCCGAGCAGATGCCGGCGGTGGCCGAGGCCCTGCTCTCCCTGGGCTGCTTCCTGGAGTCCTTAACCTGCCTGCACTACCCGGAGCACTTCACCCTGGTGTATCACTTTGCCAATTTCCAGGAGTTGTGCCGCCTGGCCGTGCACGTCAAGGTGCCCCTGGACCAGGAGGCTCCCACCATCAGCCATATCTATCCCGGGGCCAACTGGTATGAACGGGAGGCCTATGACCTGTATCGGCATCCGCTTCACCGGGCATCCGGACCTGCGGCGTATTCTGTTGCCCTTTGACGCGGATTTTCACCCCTTGCTGAAAAAATTCGGGGAGAGCCCGGCCGATGCTTGAGCGTGGATTAGAAGAAAAAACCTACGTCCTCAATCTGGGCCCCCAGCACCCCAGCACCCATGGAGTGCTTCGGGTGGAGCTCGAAATGGAGGGCGAGTTCATCATCAAGGCGGACCCGGATATCGGCTACGGCCACCGGGGCCACGAGCACATGGCGGAGAACCGCACCTACGCGCAATTCCTGCCTAACATGGGCCGGGTGGATTACCTCCACGCCCTGGCCTACAACCAGTGCTACTGCATGGGGGTGGAAAAGCTCCTGGAACTCCAGGTCCCCGAGCGGGCCGAATATATCCGGGTCATTACCGCCGAGCTCAACCGCCTCACCAGCCACTTTCTGTGGGTGGGGGCCTACCTCATGGACCTGGGCGCGTTCACGCCCTTCCTGTATTGCTTTGACGACCGGGAGCAGGTCCTGGACCTCCTGGACTACCTCACCGGCTCCCGCCTGACCTATTGCTTTTACCGGTTCGGCGGCGTGCCGGTGGATATCGACGACGACTTCACCGCGGGCTGCCGCAAGTTCGTCAGCGCCTGCGCGGCCGCTGGGTGGATTACGACAACCTGGTGACCAAAAACGTCATTTTCATCCACCGCACCCGGGACGTGGGCGTCATCACCCAGGAACAGTGCATTAAATACGGGCTCACCGGCCCCATGGTGCGGGGCAGCGGCATCCCCTATGACATCCGCAAGAGCGAGCCTTACTCCGCCTATCCCGCCTTTGATTTTGAGATTCCCATCGGCGAGCGGGGCGATGTCATGGACCGGTATCTGGTGCGCATGCGGGAAATGGAGCAGAGCCTGCGCATCATCGAACAGGCCCTGGACAAGCTGCCGGCCGGCCCCATCATGGCGGAAAAGATCCCCAAGCGCCTCAAGCCGGCGGCCGGCGAAGTTTACGCCGCGGTGGAAACAGCCCGGGGCGAGTTCGGCATGCTACATTGTCAGCGCCGGCGACACCAAGCCGTATCGGATTAAGCTCAGGGTGCCGTCCTTCGGCAACCTCAGCATTCTGCCGGAAATTGCCGTGGACACCCTGGTGGCGGACCTGGTGGCCATCCTGGGCTCCATCGACGTGGTCGTGCCGGAAATTGACCGGTAACTGGACGGGCTATCATGGAATGTATCACGCAACCCGCAATGGCAGTTAGCACTCCCGCCGGAGTCAGCATTATGGGCCTGCTGGCCGGCCTCATCGGGGTCATGGCCCTGGTGGCGGTGAACGCCCTGTTCCTCATCTGGATGGAGCGCAAGGTCTCGGCCCACATGCAGTTGCGGCCCGGACCCATGGAAGTGGGCTGGCACGGCGCCATTCAGACCCTGGCCGACGCCCTGAAGCTCATGGGCAAAGAGCTCATCACCCCCAAGGACGTGGACCGCTGGGTTTACCTGGCTGCGCCCATCGTGGTCTTTCTGCCGGTGCTCCTGTCCTTCCTGGTGATTCCTTTTTCCCAGAGCCTCATCATCCGGGACATGAACGTGGGGATCCTGCTGATCCTGGCCTTCGCGGCCCTGTCGGTGCTGGCCGTGCTCATGGCCGGCTGGGCTTCCAACAATAAGTATTCCGTGTTTGGCGCCATCCGCTGGGTGGCCCAGAATATCGCCTATGAAATTCCCCTGCTCATCACCCTGATGAGCATCATTATCATGGTGGGGTCTTTCAGCCTGGTGGATATTGTCAACGCCCAGAGCAGGTTCTGGTTCGTCCTGGTGCAACCGGTGGCCTTTATCCTCTACCTCACCTGCGCCACCGCCGAAACCAACCGGGCGCCCTTTGACCTCCCGGAAGCGGAAAGCGAACTGGTGGCAGGCTTCCACACGGAATACAGCGGCATGCGCTTTGCCCTCTTTTTCCTGGCGGAATACACCAATATGTTCATTGTGTCCGCCATTGCCACCGTGTTTTTCCTGGGCGGCTGGCACGGGCCGGTCCTGCCCGGTGTGGTCTGGTTTTTCCTCAAGGTCTATTTCGTCATTTTTCTCATCATGTGGTTCCGGTGGACCTTTCCCCGGGTGCGCTTCGATCAGCTCATCACCTTCGCCTGGAAGATTCTCATTCCCCTGGCCTTTGCCAACTTGCTCCTCACGGCTTTCATCATGAAGCTCATATAAGTCTGGACATCGGGGCCTAAAGGTTGAGAGACAATGGTTAGTTACGTTAAAGACATCATGGGGGGGTTCTGGAGCCTCCTGGCCGGCATGGAGGTCACCCTCCGCCACTTCTTCAAACCCATCGTCACGGTCCAGTACCCTCGGGAAAAGATCGAGATGTCCCCGAGATACCGGGGCTATCCCCAGCTTATCATCGATCCTGAGACCAAAACGCATCGCTGCATCGCCTGCGAAATGTGCTCCCGTATCTGCCCGTCCCAACTTATCACGCTGGAAGGGACTAAGTTTCCCGGTGAAAAGCAGAAGCGGGCCACCAAATATATCCACGAACACCAGTATTGCAGCCTCTGCGGCCTTTGCGCCGAAGTCTGCCCCACCAAGGCCCTGGAGTATTCCCAGGTCTATCGCCTGGTGGGTTACAGCCGGGAGGACTGTGTCATTGACCATCTGATCTTACTGCAAAAACGCCAAAATGCCGCCGGCTTGCCCGCGACGCCGGTTCCCACGGCAGCGGACATCGAAGCGGCCCAAGCTGCCGAGGCCGCCGCCAAGGCGGCGAAAGAAAAAGAAGCCAAGGCCAAAGCCGAAGCCAAGGCCCAGCCTGAGGGGGAGGTGAAAGCATGAGCTTTTTGGCGCACAGCTTGGCCACGCTGGCTTTCTTCGCCGTGGTGGGTCTGACCATCATCGGCGCCCTCATCGCGGTGGGCGCCCGCAACATCTTCCACAACGTCCTGGGGCTGGCCCTGTCCCTCATCGGGGTGGCCGGGCTCTTTCTCTATCTCAACAGCCCCTTTGTGGCCCTAATGGAAATCCTGATTTACGTGGGCGCCATCTGCATCGCCATCTGCTTTGCCATCATGCTGTCCCAGCCCTTGTATCTCAAAGCCCCGCCCCGCTCCCTCCTGAAAACCCTGGGGGCTTTGCTGGGGGCCGGCGCCGTGTTCGCCTTCCTGGCGCTCCTGACCCGCAAAACCACCTGGGTGGCCGCGGCGGAGCGCAGCAAGGACTGGTCCGTCACCACCATCGGCCATTATTTGTTAACCAACTACGTCCTCATCTTTGAGCTCGTGTCGCTCCTTTTGCTCGTCGCCATGCTGGGCGCCATCGTCACCGCCCGGGACGGCCGCAGTTCTTCTTGAGGTTGGGGTCGCCTATGCTGATTTTCAACCAGCTGGAAACCTATCTTTACCTGGCCCTGGTGCTCTTCGCCATCGGCCTTTACGGGGTCTTGGCCCGGCGCAATCTCATCGCCGTGCTCATCTCCGTGGAACTCATGCTCAACGCCGCCAGCATCAACTTCATGGCCTTTAACCGCTTCCTGGCGCCGCATCCCGCCGTGGGTCAGGTCATCACCCTGTTCATCATGGCGGTGGCCGCGGCGGAAGCCGCCATCGCCCTGAGCATCATCATGGCGGTGTACCGGAAGCTTAAATCCATCAGCGCCGAACAAACCACGGAGCTTAGGGGTTAACCATGGGCCCGGTCGACCAACTCTTCACCATCTGTACCACCATCGTCACCCTGCCGCTCTTGGCTTTTGCCCTGATCATGATCTTTTTCTGGCAAAAGCCGAAGATAGCCTTGGCCATTTCGCTGGTATGCTCCACCATTCCCATGATTCTGGCCTGGTACCTCTTTTTTACCGTGCGGGAGACCTCCCTGGCCGCGCCCATCATCACCCAGGTGGAATGGCTGGTGTCCTCCGAGGGCTTCAAGATTCCCTTCGGGTTCCTCCTGGACCCGGTGAGCCTGCTCATGCTGACCATCGTGGGCACCATCAGTTGGCTCATCCAGGTATACTCCATCGGCTACATGGAGGGTGACCCGGGCTTCGCCCGCTTTTATGCGGACCTGTCCCTGTTCGGCATGGCCATGCTCAGCCTGGTGTCGGCCAACGGTCTCCTCCAACTGTTCATCTCCTGGGAACTGGTGGGGCTGGCCTCCTATCTGCTCATCGGTTTCTGGTATGAAAAATTTTCCGCCTCCGAAGCCGGCAAGAAAGCCTTTGTGGTCACCCGCTTCGGGGACATCGGCTTCTTCATGGGCCTGGCCCTTCTGACCATCTATTTCGGCACCCTGGACATTAGCCTGGTCAACCTGGCCGGCCTGAAGCACACCATGCCGCAGTGGCTCCTGACCACGACCTCTCTGCTGATCTTCTGCGGGGTGGCCGGGAAATCCGCCCAGTTCCCCATTCACGTCTGGCTGCCGGACGCCATGGAAGGCCCCACCCCCGTGTCGGCCCTGCTCCATTCGGCCACCATGGTGGCGGCGGGGGTTTACCTCATCACCCGGCTTTTCCCCTTCTTTGCCGCCTCCCCCACTACCTGTTCGGTGATTCTGGTCCTCGCCACCATCACCCTGCTGTTGTCCTCCACCATCGCCATGGTGGCCCGGGACATCAAGCAGGTCTGGGCCTATTCCACCATCAGCCAGCTGGGGCTCATGGCCATGGCTCTGGCGGCTGCCGGCCTGGCGGGCGGGACCATGTTCGCCGGGTACTATCACCTGACCACCCATGCGGCCTTCAAGGCGCTGCTCTTTTTGTGCGCCGGAGTGTTCATCCATCATTTCGGCACCAATGACTTCTTTGTCATGAGCAAAGCGGGCGGCCGCCATCTGCGCATCCCCATGATCACCGTCACCATCGGCGCTCTGGCCCTGGCCGGCATCTTCCCCTTCTCCGGTTTTTTCAGCAAGGAAGCCGTGCTGGGGGTGCTGTGGGGCCTGCCCAACAAAATGTGGGTGGCCTTGGCCCTGTTCGGCGCTTTTCTGACGGCTTATTACACCTTCCGGGTCATCTTCGTGATGCTCTTCCCCCGGCCTGATGATCACCAAGCCTGGGACGAGTACTATGAGGCCCCGGCCGAGGCTCATGGGCACGGCGCCGCGCACAGCCACGACGACGCCCACGACGCTGCGGGGCATACAGACGATGATCACCACGGTCACGGCGACGGGCACCACGGCGTTCCCTGGGTCATGTCCTTGCCCCTCATCGTCCTGGCGGGCTTTACCCTGGTCCTGGGCTTCCTGCAGGGATCCCTGGAGAAGTTTCTCCTGGGCGAGACCCATCCCCATGACCTGAGTTATCTCCTCCTGTTCCTGGCCGTGAGCGCCGCTTTGCTGGGCATCGGTCTGGCCTGGCGGGATTGGGGCGCCAAGACCGCCGCCTGGCAGGGGTTCATCCGGAATTTCCCCTCCCTGGAAAACTTTTTCATCCAGAAATGGTACATGGACCACTTCTGGCGCTGGTTTCTCGACACCGTCATTTACGGCTTCTTTTCCAAGTGGTTCACCTACAATGACCGGCGGGTGGTGGACGGCGGCGTGGACGCGGTGGCCTTCTCCTGTGAGGGCGGCGGCCGCCTGCTGTCGTTGTTGCAGACCGCTTTTCTGCAATACAACTTGCTGTTCATGGTCCTGGTCCTGGCGGGCCTGGGCATCTATCTCTTGATGGGTCTCTAATATGACCGAGCACATGGCATCGTTCCCGGTTCTCACGTGCATGTTGATGGCCCCGGTGGTGGGGCTGACCATCCTCCTGTTCCTTAAGGATGAGCAGGGCTTCCTGATCCGGATGGTCTCCCTGGTGGCTGCGGGCATCAGCTTCGCCCTCGCCATCTACACCTTCGTGAGCTACGACACGACCCTGGGGGGTCTGCAGTTCGTGGAGAAATACCCCTGGGTCCAGGCCTTCGGCATCACCTACTTCGTAGGCGTGGAAGGCATGAACGCCCCCCTCCTGCTTCTTACCGGTATCGTTATCTTTACCGGGGTTCTCACCATGTGGGAACTGAAAGAGCGGGTGCGGGAATACTTCATCTTCCAGCTGGCCCTGGTCACCGGCGTGTTCGGCGTCTTCATGTCCTATGACATGTTCTTTTTCTTCCTGTTCTATGAGATTGCCGTGGTGCCCATGTACATCCTCATTCTCATCTGGGGCTCCACCCGCAAGATTTACGCCGCCATGAAGCTGACCCTCTACCTCATGGCGGGCAGCGGCCTCATCATCCCCGGCATTCTCATGCTCTACTCCAGCTCCGGGCTGTTCACCTTCGACATGGTGGCTCTCCACGGCGTGGCCTTCTCCCCCTGGGTCCAAAAAGTGGCCTTTGTCTTCCTCTTTTTGGGCTTCGGCGTCTTAGCCGCAGTTTGGCCGTTCCACACATGGTCGCCCGTGGGCCACGTGGCCGCGCCCACCGCCGTGTCCATGCTCCACGCCGGCGTGCTCATGAAGCTGGGCTCCTTCGCCATTCTCCGGGTGGCCATGTACCTCTGCCCCTACGGCTTCCAATACTGGGCCCAGTTCATGGGTCTGCTGGCTGCGGTGGGCATTGTTTACGGGGTCTTCGTGGGCCTGGCCCAAACCGATCTGAAATACGTCATCGGCTACTCGTCGGTGTCCCACATGGGCATTGTGGGCCTGGGTTTGGCCACCGGCACCATCGACGGCTTAAACGGCGCCGTCTTCCAGATGTTCGCCCACGGCGTCATGACCGCCCTCTTCTTTTCCGCGGTGGGCTATATTTATGACCGCACCCACACCCGGGACATCCTGCAGTTGGGGGGCATGTCCAAAATCATGCCCGTGGCCTCGGCCTTCTTCATCACCGCGGCCCTCTGCGGCGCCGGCGTCCCCGGCATGGCCAGCTTCTGGGCGGAACTGCTGGTCTGGTCGCCGCGGTGAAGGTCTTCCCGGTGTGGGGCCTCTTCGCCATCGCCTCCCTGGTCATCGGCGCGCTCTTTCGCCCTCCGGGTGGTGCAAAACTCCTTTTTCAACGACCCCAATCCCGAAGTTCGTTCACTTTGAGGATGTGAGTCCCTTTCTGGCCCTGCCCCGGATGATCCTCATCGGCTTCATGATCTTTTTCGGGCTTTTCCCTCAAGTTATGTTGAACTTGATTAAATCTTCGATCGTACCCTTTATCCAGGGAATGTGAGAACGACCATGCTGCTCTTCGGACCGGAACTCTATTATCTGGGCCTGGCCTTCGTCATCTTCCTCATGAGCCTGCGGCGCACCCCCCAGGTGTCGCGGGACTACACCGATCACCGTGGTCCTGGCGGGCCTGGGCTTTTTGGTCACGGTCATGTGCCTCGGTCAGCAGGGGGACTTGTTCTTCAAGGCCTACCGGGTGGACCTCTTCAGCCAGATCTTCAAGGCCGCTCTGTCCCTGGGCCTCTTTTTGGTCCTGATGATTTCCCGGAACCTGGCCCACATTGACGAGCGCTATCACGCCGAGTTCTACCTGTTCCTCACCACCTGCACCCTGGGCATGATGATGCTGACCTCCTCGGTGGAGCTCCTCACCATCTATGTCTCCCTGGAGTTGTCCTCCTATTCTCTCTATATCCTGGTGCCCCTGCGCAAAGGCGACGGCATCGACGTGGAAGCGGGTATCAAGTATCTCTTCATCGGGGCCGTGTCCTCCGGCTTTATGCTCTTTGGCCTGAGCTACATCTTCGGGGCCACCCACTCCACTTACCTGGTGGACATTGCCCAGAAGATGCCCCAACTGGTGCAGAGCCCCATCGGCTTGGTGGGACTGCTCCTGACCCTGGCCGGCTTCTTCTTTAAGCTGTCGGTCTTTCCTTTCCACTTCTGGGCCCCGGATGTCTACCAGGGCGGCGCCAACCAGGTCGTCACCTTCATCGCCACCGCCTCTAAGGCCGTGGCCGTGGCCCTGCTCCTGCGTCTGGCCGCTCTGGGGGTCAGCTACGGCTATAGCTTCACCCAGGTCCTGATGATCCTGTCCATCATCTCCATGACCCTCGGGAACCTGGTGGCCCTCATCCAGCGGGACTTCAAGCGCATGCTGGCTTATTCCTCCATCGCCCACGCCGGCTATGTGCTCCTGGGCGTCATCAGCATGCAGGAGGCGGGCTTCACCAGCGCGGTCTATTACGCCCTGGCCTACCTGATCATGAATTTCACCGTCTTCATGGTGCTCTCGGAAGTGGCCGCCGACGGCCGGGATTTGAAGATCGCCGAACTGGCCGGCCTCTGGCGCCGCAGCCCCCTGCTGTCCATGAGCCTGATCCTGGGGATTTTCGCCCTGGCCGGGGTGCCGCCCTCCATCGGCTTCACCGGCAAACTGCTCCTGTTTACTTCGGCCATGAACGAAGGCTTTTTCTGGCTGGTCCTCATCGGCGCGGTCAACGGCACCCTGTCCTTGTACTACTATCTCAAGGTGGTCTACGCCGCCTATTTCGTGGATTCGGACCTGCCGCCCATTGAACTTTCCCGGCCCATGCGCGTGCTGAACTACGCGCTGTGCACCATCATCCTGGTCTTTGGGGTGGCCCCCAACAGCATTATCGAACTGGCCCGGGCCGCGGTGAAAAGCGTGCTGTAGTGTGGGAGTTTCAGCGACACGCGCTCACAGTTCCGGAAGTGAGCCTCTCGGCTCATACGGCTCCTATGAAGCGGCCGCAGAGATGCGTAGACGTATCTGCCAGTAGACAAAACAGGAAGGCTGTTGGCATTCAGAAGCGTCTAAAGCAAAGAGCTGCACGCCTCTGGCGAATAGCAAACTGTTGTATTACAGCGTAGAACAATTACTTGAGAGAAGAGATAGAGCTGGTCAAATAAGGGGTAAAGAGCAGACTTATAGTACTGCCATAATAGGTTAATCCAACCACGGATAATGAGATTGAACATGCGGGATAGATCCAGAAGACTTTTGTCGCACTGAGACAGTGCAGACGCCAGCTCCGGATGAGGCTTCGGATAGATTTGGCTGCTTTATGGCTTACTGACGGGAAGAAAGCGACAAAGTGACTGCCCAAGCGACTCATTGGCTCCTCGAAGGCAGAAAAGTAAAGCTCAGGAAGTCAAAGCTCTCATTCGGGTAATTGCGTGTTCGATCGCTGTCATAGCAGTAAGCCAATCTTAGTTTCTCAGGATGGAGTTCAAGCTTCACACTGAGCTAGACGCTTGGACACAACAGTTCTCAGCCAGCAGCGTTTGTTTTCTCACTTTTACAATGCACGATGATATCATCGGCATAACGTTCGAAGGGAATGATCAGGAAATTGCCGGCTGCATCCAAGACATCAAAAGCGTAATGTAAGAAAGAGATAGGCCAACAGGGGGCTGATAACCCCACTTTGAGGAGTGCCCTGTATCCCGAGCTACCAGAGAACCATCCATAGACTGAATAGGGGCTTTTAACCACCGCGCAATATACAGAATGATACATCGGCAGTAGGTGTGTTTACGAACCGCCCGCATCAAGAGAGAATGATCCAGGTTGTCAAAGAAGCCCTTAATATCCAGATCTAGAACCCAATCAATAACGCCAGCATCTTTGACGGGCTATACCCACTGCCTGAATAGCTGACTTGCCAGACCGGTAACCATAGGAGTCTTGATGGAAATGAGGTTCCACCGAGGGGCTACAGGTACATCTTCACCACCATCTGGGCGACACGGTCAGTTACTGTCGGAATACCCAACGCCCGATTTCCGCCATCGCTCTTCGGTATCTCTACCGTACGCACTAGAGGCGGAAAATAACTCCCGGATGACATGCGATACCAAAGCTTGAAAGAGGTTATTGCTCAGATTCCTCTAGAACTCCACAATCGACTCACATCTACACCAGCAGCACCGTGATTTGCTTGACCGGCTAAAGACTCCCACACCACTAGCTTAGAAACACTAAACGGCCTTGCCTTATTCAATGGCTCCTCCCATTACTGGTAGACCATACAGATAAAGCCGATCGATACAACCCCTTCGCTACATCCCCATTACGGGACTTCCTCGCTACTACGGGTTGTTCCGCCACTGTGCCCCGCCGGTACTCTCACTTCATGAGTCCTCCAATTAGTTTCTCCCTTAACATCGAGACGACAGATTCCACAACTCGATTTTCCGTTTCTCGATAAAAAAAACCCGCCTTCCTGGAGAGGCGGGTTTTTTGTGGATGGATATTTTATTACCTTAGGGCGGGCACGGCCCGCCTTTGATCTTCTGATGATGGTGGGCGTTGCCCACCCTACATTACTTATTGCTTCTCACCGCCAACCGAAAACTGACCACCGCAAACCAGATCACCGCCCGCCCCCCAGGCTGGCCACTCGGGCATTTTCCTCCCGAAAATCCTGCAGATCCAAACCATAGGCCCGCAGCCACCGGTAAATAGTGCGGCTGCACACCTGCAGGCGCCGGGCCGCGGCCGAGATATTCCCCCCTTCGGCCCGCAGCACCGCGGCCAGGTGGTCCTGGGGCGGGCGCACCGGCAGGGTCACCGGCGTCAGGCTGGGCGCCAGCGGCGGGGTCAGCCCCGGCCGGGGCGCAAACACCAGGTCACTGACCTGGAGGAGATGGCCGCTGCTGAGCAGCACCGCCCGGGTGATGACATTGCGGAGTTCCCGGACATTGCCGGGCCAGGGATAGTCCTGCAGGCAGCGTCGCACCGGGGCGCTGAGGCCCACCACCGGAAGCTGATAACGCCGGGCCTCCTGCTCCAGGAAATGCTCGGCCAGGAGCAGCACGTCGTCGCCCCGGGCCCGCAGGGGCGGCAGGGTCACCAGCAGCACGGCCAGGCGGTCGTAGAGATCCTGGCGGAACCGGCCGGCGGCCAGCAACTGGGCCAGGTCCTGATTGGTGGCGCACAGCAGGCGCACATCCACCCGGGTGGTGACTTCGCTGCCCAGGGGCTCCACCTCCCCCTGCTCCAGAGCCCGCAGCAGCTGGGGCTGCACCGCCGGATCCAGGTCCCCAATTTCGTCCAGAAAGAGGGTGCCCTGGTGGGCCTGGGGGAACTTGCCCAGACGGTTGCGCACCGCCCCGGTGAAGGAGCCCCGCTGATGACCAAAGAGCTCGCTGGTGGCCAGGTCGCCCCCCAGAAGGGCGCAATTGAGGCGGTGAAAGGGTTGGCGCCGGCGGGGGCTCAGGGCCCAGAGGGCCTCGGCCACCAACTCCTTGCCGGTGCCGGGTTCGCCGGTGATGAGCACCGGCAGCGGGGTGGCCGCCAGGCGGGGCAACTGGTCGAGCAGGGCCTGCAAGGGCGGGGAGCCCGTCAGCAGGCGGGCCCGGGCCGCAGCCCCGGCGGCGCCCCCGGCGGGAGCCGCAGCAAGAGACAAAGAAGAAAACCCAGCCCCCATAAAAGCACCTCCTTGTGCCGGAAAAACTTGCATCTGTTCAGGGGTACCGGGATTATGGCTTATATAAAAAAATGTGTCAACTTTTTTATTTAAAATAAAATATTTTTTTATTGCAGTTCTGCCAGCAGTTCCTCAGCAAGCCGCCGCACCTCCTGGTCCCGGCTGGTGAGCGCCAACACTCGCAGCCGCCCCCCGAACCCCTGCTGCTCCACCCGGCTCCGACTCGCCCAGGCGCCGCGCATCGCGCTTAGCACTTCCAGGACCACCGCGGCCTCGGGATAGTCCAGCAACAGGTTCAAGGCGCCCCACTCGGTGGGCAGGCCATAGGCGGCCAGAAATTTTTTGGCCACCCCGGCAAACTTCTTGCCGCCGTGGGCCCCTTCCAGCTCCTTCAGGGCCTTCTGGTATTCCGGTCGGCTCCGTTTCCCCTGAAAAAGCGCTTCCGCCTGGGCCAAGGCCAGTTGGCGCACCCGTTCGGCCTGCTTCTTGGGCAGGCGGGGAGCGCGCGGTTCCCGACGCTCGCCGGGCCGGTCCCGGCGCTGGTCGATCTCCCGCCAACTGGGGCGCTCCCGCTCCTTGTCCTCATCATCCCAACTTGCCGTCATAGAGGTGCTCTCCGAGGCGTTGCCGGCTGGCTGGAGGCGACTTTCCCCCAGGTTGACCATGCTGGCGTGGGTGGGTCCCTATTGGGGTTAAAGGCTTACGGCTAGCGGCTGGTCCGGGTGTCAGTCTTCCCCATACCATGGGAACAAATCCCGGTCAAGGCTAAATGTGCAATTTGTGTGGGAGGGGGTTGGGGGAGGGGGTGTAAAGTATCAGCATGAAATTGCTATGAAACTTATCACTTCCACCCCAACCCTCCCCCATCAAGGGGGAGGTGTTTCTGGCTCAGGGCCTCCCTGGCTGTTTTCAAGTATAACGACACCGGCCCTAAGCCTACCGGACTCTTATTAGGGGGAAAGGCACCAACCGGGGATTAAGCCGGCTCCACCCCCTCGCCGTGAAACTGGTTCTGGGCCGCGGCCAGGCCCCTGGTGATCAGGGCTCTCACCGCCTGAGCTCCCCGGACCACCAGGGTGGCCACGTCCTCCCAGGCCTCCCGGGGAATAGGCCGCAAGACAAACTCTTCCGGGGACAGCCCCAGGGGAGGCCGGCCCAGGCCTAATTTGACCCGGTAAAAATCGGGGGAACCCAGGGTCGCGGCAATGGAGAGCACCCCCCGGTGGCCCCCGGCCCCGCCCCCCCGAGCCAGTTTCAGGCGGCCGCCGGGGACGTCCAGATCATCGTGAACCACCACCAGGTCCGCACGGGAGAGGTCGAAATACCGCAGGAGTTGAGCCACAGCCTGGCCGCTCAGGTTCATGTAGGTCTGGGGCTGGGCCAGGACCACGGCGGCGCCGTCCAGCCGCCCCTTGCCCCAGTGGGCCGCCATCGTCTTTTTGTTCAGGGAAATGTCGTGCTGCGCGGCCAGGGCCTCCACCACCAGAAAGCCCAGATTGTGGGGCGTGGCGGCGTACTGGGACCCGGGATTGCCCAGGCCCACAATGAGCCAGGGATGATTTGTTGCTTCCCGGTGTTCTTGGGACGGATGCGGGGCAGAACTCATGGGGAGGTTATCGGACGAGCACTTACCTGACTAAGGCTCAACTTCCTCAGGAATCGGCTTTTCCCCCTCGGGATAACCGTTAGCGGTATCAGACGAACAGGGAACTGACCGAATCCTGGTTGTGGATGCGGCGGATGGCTTCACCCAGCAAGGGGGCCACGGACAACACCCGGATCTTGTCGAGGGCCGCGGCCTCCGGTGCCAGGGGAATGGTGTCCGTTACCATGATTGATTGGACCAGGGAGCTCTGCAGGGAGCTCACGGCATTGCGGCTCATAACCGGGTGGGTGACACAGGCGTGCACCGCCTTGGCCCCGTGCCGCAAAAGGAGCTCCGCCGCCATGGTGATGGTGGCCCCGGTGGTGATCATGTCGTCCAGGACGATGGCCTCCCGGCCCCAGACATTGCCCACGAGGGTCATGGCCTTGATGGCCGTGGCTTCCCGGCGCTTGTCGATGATGGCCAGGGTGGAATCCAGCCGCTTGGCAAAAGCCCGGGCCCGCTCCACGCCGCCGGCATCCGGGGAGACCATCACCAACTCGCCGGTGAACTTCTGGCGGATGTACTCGAGGATCAACGGCGCCGCATAGAGATGGTCCACGGGAATGTCAAAAAACCCCTGAATCTGGCCGGTGTGCAGGTCCATGGTCAGGAGGCGGCTGGCCCCGGCGGTGGAAATCAGGTTGGCCACCAGCTTGGCGGAAATGGGCACCCGGGGCGCGGTCTTGCGGTCCTGGCGGGCGTAGGCGTAATAGGGCACCACCGCAGTAATGCTGGCCGCTGAGGCCCGGAGCAGGGCGTCCATCATGATGAGGAGTTCCATCAGATGGTCGTTGGCCGGGATGGAGGTGGGCTGGACCACATAGACGTCGGCCCCCCGCACGTTATCCCGGAACTCCACCGAGGTCTCCCCGTCGGAAAATCTCCCCACCACCGCCTCACCCAAGGGCAAGCCCAGGTATTGGCAGATCTTTTCGGCTAAGGGTTTGTTGGCATTGCCACTGAAAATTTTAAGACTTTTCATGCCTGGTTCTCCCAGCCGGCCTCACCGTCAGCCTGGGTCAGGCCGCGAGTCACCGCCAGCCATCCGGAGAAATATTGACGCACATGGGTAGCCGCAGCCTGGGCCGCGGCCGCCTCCCAGAACAACCCGAAGAGCGTGGGGCCGCTGCCGGACATGCCCTGGGCCAGGGCCCCGGCCTGGGCCAAGGCGGCCAGCAGGCGCCGCAGCTCGGGATAATGGCTCAGGGTGACGGTTTCCAGGTCGTTGGCCACCCAAGCCCCCGGTCGCTCGCCGTCCCAGGTGGCCAATAAGAGGGCGCCGCTCCAGGCCAGGGCGTTAAGGTCCAGGTTGCCGTAAACCCAGGCGGTAGACAGGGGCAGACCCGGATTTAATAATACATACCAGTAGGGGGGCAGGTCAAGGGGAGAAAGTTGCGTGCCGATGCCCCGACCCACCGCCGGGCCCCGCCCCAAAAAAAAGGGCACATCGGCCCCCAGTTCGGCGGCCAGCTCATGGAGGGCCGGGGGCTGCAGAGGCCGGCCCGCCAAGTCGTTCAGGGCCAGCAGGGTGGCGGCGGCATCACTGCTGCCGCCGCCCAGACCGGCGGCCACCGGAATATGTTTCACCAACTGGATATGGACCCGGGGTTCCCGGCCGGTGGCCACAGCGAACTTTTGCGCGGCCCGCCACACCAGGTTGCCCTCTCCCCCGGGCACTTCCGGATGCCGGCACTCAAAAGTCAGCCCCGTACCCGGCGTCAGGCGCAACTCATCCGCCAGGGTCAGGGGCTGCATGACGGTCACCAGTTCGTGGTAGCCATCCTCCCGCCGGCCCAGCACCTTAAGGTAGAGATTGACCTTGGCGGGACAGAACCGCCGCACCTCCGGCACAATCAGCGCGTCTCCTTGACGTAGCGCATGCGCAGATCATAGAGGAGGTGATCGAAGAGCTTCTCTTCATCCTCCTGGAGGTTGTGGCGGGTTTTGTCCCGCAATAACCCCAGAAGGTCAATGGTTTGTTTGGCCAGAGGGATATCCTTTTGGGTCTCGCCACTGACCGGATCGGGGATGTCTCCCAGATAAATAAAAGCCGACGAGCTCAAAGAGATGAGAAAGGAGGCAAAGGTGATAGGCGGCAGGGTCGTCCCGCCGGCCGCCCCCTGGCTGGACTCCTTGAAGGCCCGCTCAGCGGCGGCGCTCGCCTGCTGCGCCTCCTCCTCCTCCCGGACCTTGGCCTTCTCTTCCTCGCTTTTGTGCAGGAAGCGGCGGTCTTCCACCGTATAACCTTTATCTTCCGGCTCTGTCATGGCAAACTCCGACCCTTTTTCCCCTCTTACAAGTCAAGGGAAATGGCCATGGCCACGTGGGGCAGATCCCGCACCGCCTGCAGGCACTCGGGGGTCACCGGCGTGTCGGTGGTCAACAGGATAATATTCTGTCCCCGCTCCCTCTCCTGGCCCACGGTCATCCGGGCGATATTGATATTGTGGCTGCCGATGGTGGTGCCGATGGCGCCGATGACGCCGGGGCGGTCGGTGTTGTAGATGAAGAGCAGGTGCCCCTCGGGGACGGCCTCCAGGCGGAACTTGTTGATCTGCACCAGCCGCGGCTCATACTTGCCGAAAATGGTGCCGGCCACCGAGTTTTCTTCCATGCCGGCCCGCACGGTGAGGCGGATGAGGGAGGTGAAGTCTTCCACCGCGGCGATTTTTTCTTCGCTCAAGGTGATGCCCCGCTGCTCGGCCACGGACGGCGCATTGACATAGTTGACTTCGTCTCCCAACACCGGGAACAGGAGGCCCTTCAAAATGGAGTGGGTCAGGGGCTTGGTGTCCAGTTTGGAGACTTCCCCGATATAGCCCACCGAGACCGAGGTGATGGCGCCTTCGGTGGTCTGGGCCTGGAAGCTCCCCAGGGCCTCGGCCAGGGTCAGATAAGGCTTGAGCTGCACCAGGGCTTCCCGGCTGACCGACGGGGCATTCACCGCGTTCATAATGGTGCCGTAGAGAAGATATTCCAGGATCTGCTCGCAAACGGCCACAGAGACGTTGGCCTGGGCCTCTTCGGTGGAGGCGCCCAGGTGCGGGCGTGCAGATGACGTTGGGCAGCTCCCGGAGTGGAAATTCCGCCGGCGGCGGCTCAGTCTCGAAAACGTCCAGGGCCGCGGCGGCTACCTTCCCTTCTTTTAAAGCATTATACAAAGCACCTTCATCCACTATGCCCCCCCGGGCGCAGTTGATGAGGCGGACGCCGGGCTTCATCTTGTGGAAGGCTTTCTGGTCCAGCAGCTTGGTGGTTTCCTTGGTCTTGGGGGTGTGAATGGTGATGAAATCGGAGCGGGCCAAGAGTTCATCCAGGGTGACCAGCTCCACCCCGACAGTAGAAGCCATTTCCTTGGTGATGAAAGGATCAAAGCCGATAACCCGCATTCTGAGTCCCAGGCCCCGTTCCGCCACCACCCGGCCGATGCGGCCCAGGCCGATGATCCCCAGGGTCTTGTTAAACATTTCCGTTCCCTGGTATTTCTTCTTTTCCCACTTCCCCTCGGACATGGACCGGTAGGCCTGGGGGACATTGCGGGCCATGGCCAGCATGAGGGAAATGGCGTGCTCGGCGGTGGTGATGGTGTTGCCCCCCGGGGTGTTCATGACCACGATGCCCTTTTTGCTGGCCGCCGGGATGTCCACGTTGTCCAGTCCGGTGCCGGCCCGACCCACCACTTTCAGGCGGGGAGCCTGGTTGATGAGTTCGGCGGTCACCTTGGTGGCGCTGCGAATGGCCAGCCCGTCGACATCCTTGATGGCCTCTTTCAGCTCTTCAGGGCTGAGACCCGGACGGAAATCCACTTCGATATTGGGGTGTTGGGCCAAAATGTCCACCCCGGCTTTATGCAGATTATCACTGATCAGGACCTTCATGGACCTATGCCTCCTTGCCCAAAATCGCCTGGGCGGCCTTGAGGCCGACGCCCAGTTCCACCTTGTAGCCCAAGTCATTGAGCACGATCTCCAGAGCGCCGATGGTGGCGAGGAGATCTTGTTCGTCGATAAAACCCATGTGGGCGATGCGGAAGATCTTGCCCTTGGCCTCGGCCTGGCCGCCGGCGATCCAGATGCCCTTCTCCCGCATTTTGGCCACCACTTTCTGGCCGTCAATGCCGGCCGGAGCCAGGACCGCGGTGAGCACATCGGAAGGATATTGCTTGGAATAGAGCTCCATGCCCATGGCCTTCACCGCGGCTTTGGCGGCTGCGGACAGCTTCTTGTTTTGGGCGAAAATCTTTTCCAGACCCCGCTCTCTGATCCAGCCCATGACCTGCTGCAGTCCCAGGGTCAGAGTCACCGCCGAGGTGTAGGCGGTCTGGTTCTTCTGCTGGGACTTGAGCTGCTTGGCAAAATCAAAATAATACTTGGGGCATTTCGAGGTCTTGGCGAATTCCCAGGCCTTGGGAGAAAGGGCCGCAAAAGCCATGCCCGGGGGCAGCATCATGGCCTTCTGTGAACCGGCCACCAACACGTCAATCCCCCATTCGTCCATGGGCAGGGGATAGCCGCCCAGGGCGGAAATGGCGTCCACCACCAGGATGACGCCCGGCCGGGTCTTGGTGACCGCGGCCAGTTCCTTAACCGGTTGCTGCACACCGGTGGAGGTCTCGTTGGCCTGGACAAAAACCGCCTTGATAGCGGGGTTGGCGTCGAGCCGGCGGGCCACTTCCTGGGGATCCACCGCCTGCCCCCACTCAATCTTGATCAGGTCCACGTTAATGCCGTAGACCCGGCAGAGTTCACCCCAGCGTTCGCCGAATTTGCCGGCTTCCGCCACCAGGGCGGTATCTCCCGGCGACAGGGTGTTGGTCACGGCCCCTTCCATGGCGCCGGTGCCGGTGGCCGCAAACATCAGCACTTCCTGCTCGGTCTGAAACAGATATTTCAGGTCCTCTCGCACCTTGGCCAGGATGTCCATGAAGGCCGGAGCGCGGTGATGGATGATGGGTTGCGCCATTGCCAGTTGGGTTTCCGGGGCCACTGGAGTGGGCCCGGGGGTCATCAGCAGTCTTTTCATAGATTGTCCACACCTTTACTCTTTGAAAGTTTAGTAAACGCCCAGAAAATTTTGGTATCAAATTTATAAATTTATTGGGTTTTTGTGCAACTGTCAAGGAATTGCCCGGAAAAAAACGCGAACCGGCGACAGGCCCTCATACCTGATTGCCATCAACAAGGCAATCAAGAGGAGACCTTTCAGGTACTTGCCCTACAGATTCAGGGGGGCATGCGGCTCTGGTCCTACCAAGAGATGACCAAGCCCCTGCCCCCCCTAAAACAGGGGGGGTCAAATAATCAGCAACCCCAAGTCCCCTTGGCGATAGGGGAATATAGGGGCATTATGCTAAGCATAACCAACGATTATGACGTTACTTCTTTATTCCCAACCTGGCAGCAAGGGAAAAAATCGCGGCGAAGGGGCGTGAATTGCGGGGCAAATTACTTTGGTCGCACCAAGACTCTACCCCGACCTGCCGGCACTGCTGCAGGGCGGGGCGCCTACTTTCTCAGGGACCAAAGATTTCAGGTCTTGGTTGGTGGTTACTTGAGGTAGGCAACCTCGAAAACCCGCTTGGCCACCACAAACCTGTGGTCATAATGGCCGTCCTTGAGATCGGAGATGATCACGCCCGTCCGGTAGGTGGAGGCGTGGATCATTTTCCCCTCTCCCAAATAAATGCCGGTGTGTCCCACCGAGCGGCCGGCCCGGCTGAAAAAGAGAATGTCCCCGGGCACCAGCTTGGAGTAATCCAGGCTGCTGGTTACGGTCTGGCCCACCTGCGCCTGTTCGATGCTGGAGCGGGGCAGATCGATTTTGAAACCCTTGTAAATGTATTGCACGAAGCCGGAACAATCGGTGGCATTGCCGTATTCCAGGCTGCCCCCCATTCTGTAGGGGGTGCCGGTGTAGCCCTTGGCCATGGTCAGGACCAGGTCCCGAAAGTTCCAGGGCTCATAAAGGTTGTAACCCCTGCCTCCAGGGGCTACGTTAGCGGCGGTATTTTTGCTGTCGTCCAGCTTGGAACTGGGGCCGCCCTTCGGTTTGGGGCCCATGGGCTCCAACAAGAACCGGCCATCCCGCTGGGGAGTGACTTTCATCAGGGGCTTGGTATCGGTTATCCCTGCTCTCACCGGAGAGGGCGTGTAGGACGGAGTCGAATCGTAGGAAGGCCGGGCGCTGGCCGACGGCCGGTAGTACGTGGGAGTGAAGTCGTCATCTGCGTCGCTGCGAGAGCTTCTCCTCCGGGGAGTTACGGTTTCATAGGTGGTGACGTAGTAGTAATCCGACTGTTTTCCTCGGGAGGAGGAATAAGATTTGCTGGATTTTCTGGACAGAGAGGTTTTTTTCGGAGCGGTTAACCCGGTTTCGGGCAGACAAGCAATCGCAAGAATGAGTACCAGGCAAAGAGTGATTTTTTTTGCCATGTAATACCTCCTTGGTTATGGGACCATACGGTAGAGGCGTTGGTGCAATTCGCCTCTGAGACACGAGGGCTCCCTCCCTCACCCTACGCGTCAGTTAGAGAGGGTTTCCTGAAGTAAGAACGACTTGTTGATTTTGGGCGAGACTAATACAATATTTGACTAATGTCAACTTTTTTTTCGGCTCGTGTAGGATTTTACCTTAGGAAGATACCTGAATTAATGATGGCATGAATTGACTATGGAGGAATTTTAGCAAGGTTATCAATCACATAAAAAGGCGGACTTTTGGGTCCGCCTTTTTATGTGCAGGGTTAGAAAAAATTTCCCGATTCCCCCTGGAGGACCGGCCTCGCCGGCCTCAACCTCTCTCAAAAACCTCCGCCAAACCCTGCCCAAAGTGGCGAGTCGGGTTTAGGAGGCGCTGGCCTTCTTCTTGGCCTTGGGCAGCTTTTCTGGCCGCCCCACGAGCTCGAGAATGGAGATGGGGGCCCCATCGCCCACCCGAAAACCCAGGGGAATAATGCGGGTATAACCGCCCGGGCGGTCCTGATAGCGGTCCTTCAGTTCTCCGAACAGTTTGGCCATGGCCTTTTTGGTGCGCACGACCTGGAGGGTCTGGCGCCGGGCGTGGAGATCCCCCCGTTTGGCCAGGGTAATGATTTTTTCCGCCCACTGCCGGGCTTCTTTGGCTTTGGCCTGGGTGGTTTGCACCCGCTCATGCTCAAAAAGCTGGGTAATCAGGGTGCGCAGCATGGCCGTGCGGTGTTCGGTGGTGCGGGCCAGTCGGCGTCCGGCCTTTAAGTGCCTCATGCTCTTCTTCCTTCCTCTCCGGCATCTGCTCCGGGGGGGCGAAACTTTCCAGCTTCATACCGAGCTGCAGCCCCATCTCTTGTAGGATTTCCTTGATTTCATTCAAAGACTTGCGCCCGAAATTCTTGGTCTTGAGCATTTCCTGCTCGCTTTTCTGCACCAGCTCGCCGATCCAGCGGATATTGGCATTCCTCAGGCAATTGGCGGCCCGCACCGAGAGTTCCAGCTCGTTCACGCCCCGGTACAGGTGTTCGTTCTGGATGGCCGGCTGTTCATCAAACTTTTCTTCAATTCTTTCGGGCTCTTCCTCGAAATTGATGAACAGGCTCAACTGGTCTTTCAGGATTTTGGCGGCGTAGGCCACGGCGCTTTCCGAGGTCAGGCTGCCGTCGGTCCACACCTCCAGGGTCAACTTGTCATAGTCGGTGCGCTGACCCACCCGGGCCTGGGTCACCACATAATTTACCTTGGTGATGGGAGAAAAGGCGGCATCCAGAGGAATGTAGCCGAGGGGCAGGCTGTCATCCTTGCCGGCCTCCCCGGGGACATAGCCTTTGCCGCTTTTGGCCGTAAGTCTCCGCGAGGAGTTGGCCGTCCGGGGACAAGGTGGCGATGTGCTGCTCCGGGTTCAAGATTTCCACCGTGCCGTCCGTCTGAAGATCCCCGGCCGTGATCTGCTTTTCCCCTTTCACTTCCAGACGCAGAGTCTTAACGCCGTCCGTTAAAAATTTGAGGCGCACCTGCTTTAAGTTCAAAAGGATTTCCGTGACGTCCTCAAGAATTCCCGGAATAGCAGAAAATTCGTGATGCACGTCCTGGATGTTAACCCCGGTGATGGCCGCTCCCCTAAGCGAGGACAACAGCACCCTTCTCAAGGCGTTGCCCAGAGTGGTGCCAAACCCTCGCTCCAGCGGCTCGCAGGAAAATTTACCGTACGTGGGGGTATGGGTGTCGGGGTCCACTTCCAGGCGCTTGGGTCTAATAAGTTCGGTCCAATTCTTGTGAATCATGGCTCCTCGGGCTGGCACAGGTCAGGCGAGGCTATCCCTGTGACAGGGGACGCTCGCCAGGCCAAGTAACTGATAATTCTCTCGTTTTGCGCCTCTTAGCGTTAAGCCCATGTTCGCTGACTACTTGGAGTAGAGCTCGACAATAAGATGCTCTTGGATGGGCATGGTGATGTCTTCCCGGGTGGGAAACATGCTCACCCTGCCCTTGGCCTCTTCCTTCTCCAGTTCGAGCCAGGGAGGACAGCCCCGCCGAGCGGCGGCTTCCAGAGCGTCCCGCACCAAAGGCGAGGTGCGCGACTTTTCCGTGACTTGCACGGTCTGGCCCACCTTGACCAGAAACGAGGGCAGGTTCACCCTGGCGCCGTCCACCAGCACGTGGTTGTGGCGCACCAACTGCCGAGCCTGGGACCGGGAGTTGGCAAAGCCTAAACGATAGACCACGTTGTCCAGGCGGCGTTCCAGGAGGACCAGGAGGTTGGTGCCGGTAACGCCGCGCAAGCGCTCCGCCCGCTCAAAATAACCCCGGAACTGCTTCTCCAGAACGCCGTACATGCGCTTGACTTTCTGTTTTTCCCGGAGCTGTAAACCATAATCAGAAATCTTCCCCCGGCCCTGACCGTGCTGTCCTGGAGGGTAATTGCGGCGCTGGATGGCGCATTTGTCGGTGTAGCAGCGGTCTCCCTTAAGATAGAGGGCCATTCTCTCCCGCCGGCACAGCCGGCACTGGGCATCAGTGTATCTTGCCAAGTTCTCTTACCTCCTGCTTACACCCGTCTCCGCTTGGGCGGACGGCAGCCGTTATGGGGAATGGGACTGACGTCCCGGATCAAATTCACGGACAGACCTGCGGACTGGATAGCCCGCAAGGCTGCCTCCCGCCCGGCTCCCGGCCCTTTGACAAACACGTCCACGCTCCGCATGCCGTGCTCCATGGCCTTTTTGGCGGCGTCAGAAGCCGCCAACTGGGCCGCAAAAGGCGTGCCCTTCCTGGAGCCCTTAAAGCCCTGGACGCCCGCCGAGGACCACGACACCACGTTGCCCGTGGGATCGGTGATGGTCACCAGCGTATTGTTGAAGGTGGCCTTAATATGGGCCACCCCTACAGGTATGTTCTTGCGCTCTTTTTTCTTCCTGCTTGCCGGTCGTTTGGCCATATGCGGTCCTTATCCCTTCTTGCGCCGACCCACCACGGAACGGCGGGGGCCCTTGCGGGTGCGAGCATTCGTGTGGGTGCGTTGGCCCCGCACGGGGAGACCCCGGCGATGCCGCAGTCCCCGGTAGCAACCCAGATCCATGAGCCGCTTGATGTTCATGGACACTTCCCGCCGCAGATCACCCTCCACTTTGTGGTGGGAGTCGATCACCTGGCGAATGGCAGTGATCTGGACGTCATTCAACTCACTGGTCTTGGTGGCCCCGTCAACTTTCGCCTCGTCCAAAATCTTGGTGGCGGTGGTGCGGCCGATCCCAAAAATGTAAGTGAGCGCGATTTCAATCCGCTTGTTGCGGGGCAGGTCGATGCCGGCGATTCTGGCCAATTCCCTTCCTCCGTCCTAGCCCTGACGTTGCTTATGTTTGGGATTTTCGCAAATCACCCGCACGGTTCCCTTGCGACGGATGATCTTGCACTTGACACACATTTTTTTCACTGAGGGCTTTACTTTCATAACGATTCGTTTTCTGGCCGCCGGTTCCGGCAACCCGAAAACCCTCCTATCTCACGCGATAGACAATACGTCCACGGCTCAAATCATACGGCGACAGTTCCACAATGACCTTGTCTCCCGGCAGGATCTTGATGTAGTGCATGCGCATCTTGCCGGAAATGTGAGCGAGAACCCTGTGGCCGTTGGGCAGTTCCACGCGAAACATGGCATTGGGAAGAGGTTCAACTACCTTCCCTTCAACTTCGATGGCATCTTCTTTCGGCATTGAGGTTCTCTAAGTAATTTAGTAACTATTCAGAATAACCTACAAACGACTTAAAATCAAGGCACCCTTTTCGGTGAGGGCCACCGTGTGTTCGAAATGGGCCGCCAGGCTGCCGTCTTCCGTGACCGCGGTCCAGCCGTCCGCCAGGATCCGCACTTCCCAGGACCCGGCGCTGGTCATGGGCTCGATGGCCAAAGTCATCCCGGCTCGGAGGGCCGGCCCCCGGCCTTTGGGCCCAAAGTTGGGGATCTGGGGATCCTCATGCAAGGCGCGGCCGATGCCGTGCCCTACAAACTGCCGGATCACCGAAAAGCCGTATTTTTCCACAGTGGTTTGCACCGCATGGGAGATATCGCCTAAGCGCCCTCCCACCTTAAACTCGCTGATGCCGGCGTAGAGGGACTCCTTGGTGGCTTTCAGCAGCAGGTGCGCCTGGGGGCTCACCTCCCCTACCGCCACCGTGATGGCGGCATCCCCGTAAAAGCCGTCGTGAATGACCCCGAAGTCCAGGCTCACCAAGTCCCCGGCTTTGAGTTGGCGGGGTCCCGGAATGCCGTGCACCACTTCTTCGTTCACCGCGATGCACAAGGAATGATTGTAGCCCCGATAGCCCTTGAAGGCTGGTTTCACCTTGTGCTTGCGGCAGCAGGCCTCTGCCAGTTCGTCCAGTTCCCGGGTCTCGACCCCGGGGCGCACTTGACTTTTCACTTCCGCCAGGATCTCCGCCACAATGCGGTTGGCCACCTCCATTTTGGCGATTTCCTGGGGGGACTTCAGTTGAATCATATTACCTGGTCAGCAGCCGGCCATGGCCGCCGGCCGGCTGCTGACGCCTCGTGCCATGTTAGGCGGCCTGCCCCAGGATGCCGCAAATCTTGGTGAAAATATCGTCGATACCGCCAACCCCGGCGATGGGCCTCACCAGCTTCTTGGCAGAGTAGTAATCGATGAGGGGCTTGGTGGCCTGGTTGTATGTGGTCAACCGGGAGCGCACCGTGGTCTCGTTGTCGTCGTCCCGCAGGTAAAGCTCGGTGCCGCACTTGTCGCAGACACCGGCTTTTTTCGGGGGCGTGTACTCAATGTGGAACATCTGGCCGCAGGCGGCGTTTTTGCAGGTGCGCCGGCCGGTGAGGCGGGTCACCAGGGCCTCTTCGTCCACGTCGATGGAGACTACGTGGTCGATCTTGCTGCTCAGGCTGCTCAGCACTTTATCCAGGGCTTCGGCCTGGGGCACAGTGCGGGGAAAGCCGTCCAGGATAAAACCTTTTTTGCAATCGGGCTGGGCCAGGCGGTCCTTGATAATGCCGATGACCACTTCATCGGGCACCAGTTTGCCTGCGTCCATGTATTCTTTGGCCTTTTTGCCCATCTCGGTCCCATCTTTCACCGCGGCGCGCAGGATGTCGCCGGTGGAAATCTGGGGAATTTTGTATTTGTCGATGAGCTTCTTGGCCTGGGTCCCTTTGCCTGCACCCGGTCCGCCCAACAGGATAAGATTCATAAAAGCCTCCTTTTAGAACTGTAAGCTGTAGGCTTTAAGCCTTAAGCTTAAAAACATACAGAAGAATTTGTTCTACCTGGTGCTACGATCTTGTTGGCCTATATCCTCTTCTTAATTCTTTGCGCTTTTAGGCTTTAAGCTTAACGCTTATGGCTTCTTTACCTTCTCACCCGCCCGATGCGTTTTTTCATAAACCCTTCATAGTGGCGGGTGAGCATATGGGATTCAATCTGGCCCATGGTGTCCATGGCCACGCCCACCACGATGAGGAGGGCCGTGCCGCCGAAATAAAAGGGCACGTTGAAGCGGGCCACTAGCAAGGTGGGGAGCACGCACACCGCCGCCACATACAGGGCCCCGCCCAGGGTGATGCGGGTCAGGATCCGGTCGATATAGTCCGCGGTGGGCTTCCCGGGCCGCAGCCCCGGAATGTAGCCCCCCCACTTCTTGAGGTTGTCCGCCACGTCCACCGGATTGAAGGTCACCGCCGTATAAAAATAACAGAAAAAGATAATGAGAATCACATATAAGACTTCGTGGAGCCAGAAGCCCGGCGACACCAAGTCGAAGAAGTATTTGATTTTTTCGTTTTCAATAAAGCTTCCCAGGGTGGCGGGAAACATGAGCAGCGAGGAGGCGAAAATGGGCGGAATCACCCCGGAGACGTTCACCTTCAAGGGCAGGTGCGTGGTCTGGCCGCCGAACATGCGCCGGCCCACGACGCGCCTGGCGTATTGCACCGGTATGCGCCGCTGGGCCCGCTCCACAAAGACAATGACCGCCACCACGGCTACCATCACGGCCACCAGGAAGATCATGACGATGAAGGGCAGTTCCCCGGTCTTGATCAGGGAAAAAGTGTTGATGATGGCGGAGGGGAGCCTGGCCACGATGCCTGCGAAGATGATCAGGGAAATGCCGTTGCCAATGCCCCGTTCGGTGATCTGTTCCCCCAGCCACATGATGAACGCGGTGCCCGAAGTCAGGGTGAGGACCGTCATGAGCCGGAAGTTCCAGCCCGGATCAATGACCACCGTGCCTTCGGCCCCGCCCATGCCTTCCAGGGCGAAGCTGATGCCCAGGCCCTGAATGGCGGCAATCACCAGGGTGCCGTAGCGGGTGTACTGCTTGACCTTCTTGATGCCGGCGTCCCCTTCTTTGTAAAGGCGGTCGATGGTGGGGATGACCACCTTCAACAGTTCCATGATAATGGAGGCGCTAATGTAGGGCATGATCCCCAGGGCGAAGACGCTCAGGCGTTCCAGGGCCCCCCCGGAGAACATGTCAAACAGACCGAAGATGGTGCGCTGCTGGCGGGCGAAAAAGGACATGAGGGCTTCGGCGTCCACCCCCGGGGTGGGGATGAAACAGCCGACCCGGTACACCGCCAACATGAGGAGCGAGAAGAGAATCCGCCGTTTCAGCTCCGGAATCTTGGCAATATTGGCAAAGCCGCCGGCCAACTTAGATGACCTCCACCTGGCCCCCGGCGGCCTCGATGCGGGCCTTGGCCTGGGCGCTCACCGCCTGGACCTTCACCGTCAAGGGGACGGTAACCTCCCCCTGGCCCAGGAGCTTGACGGCTCCCGCCTGCCCTTTCACCAGGCCGGCCCGGCGCAGGAGTTCGTCATCAACCACGGTGTCCGCCGGAAACCCCGACAGATCCCGCAGGTTGACGATGGCGTAGCTCTTCTTGAAAATATTGGTGAAGCCCCGTTTGGGCATGCGCCGGGTCAGGGGCATCTGGCCGCCCTCGAAGCCGGGCTTGACGCCGCCGCCGGCCCGAGAATTCTGGCCTTTGGAGCCCCGCCCCGCAGTTTTTCCCCAACCGGAGCCGGGCCCCCGCCCTACCCGTTTCGCCTTGTGCTTGGCTCCGGGCGCCGGAGCTAACTCACTGAGCTTCATAGCTTATTCTCCCTCGGCCAGCCGCCGCACCCGCAGCAGATGCTGCACCTGGTTGACCATGCCGGCCACCGCCGGGGTCTCCTTGAGGCGCACGGTTTTGTTCATTTTGGTCAACCCCAGGGTCTTGACCGTGATCCGATGCTTCTCCGGTCTGCCCAGGGGGCTTCTAATCAGGGTAATTTCCAAGATCATAATGGTCACCCTCTCCCCACTTGTGGCCATGGGGGGGTAAGGGAATATTTTTATGCGTAATTTGCCTTAGGCCAACAAATCCGCCAGGGACCGGTTGCGGCGCTGGGCCACTTGTTCGGGGCTGGACAGTTGCCGCAGGGCCTCCATGGTGGCCTTCACCGCGTTGTGGGGGTTGTTGGAGCCCAGGCACTTGGTGAGCACGTTTTTGATGCCCGCCACTTCCACCACGGCCCGCACCGGCCCGCCGGCGATGACTCCGGTGCCCTCCGTGGCCGGGCGCAAAAGCACCTTACCGGAGCCGAATTCGCCCACTACTGCGTAGGGAATGGTGTTGTGCAGGATAGGCACCTGGATCATTTCCTTCTTGGCTTTTTCCAGGGCTTTGCGGATGGCTTCCGGCACTTCCTGGGCTTTCCCCAGGCCGGCGCCCACCTTGCCTTGACCGTCACCCACCACCACAATGGCGCTGAAGCGAAAACGGCGGCCGCCCTTCACGACTTTGGCGACGCGGTTAATGCTCACCACCTTGTCTACAAACTGAATTTCCGACGCCTCGGTTTCGAACAAGCCAACCTCCCGGTAGAGCTTTAAGCTGTAAGCTTTAGGCTTTAAGCTTAAAAAAATATAAATGATATCTGGTTAATATGGTAAATTGTCTTTCCCCGTTAGCCTTCCACCTTGGGTTTCTAAGCTTATTGCTTATTGCTTAAGGCTTATAGCTCCGCGCTAAAACACCAAGCCATGCTCCCGGCAACTGTCCGCCAGACTTTTCACCCGGCCGTGATAGAGAAAGCCGTTGCGATCAAAGACCACCCGCTCGATGCCCTTGGTCTTGGCCTTGTCGGCCAGAAGTTTGCCCACTTCCCGGGCCGCGTCCTTCTTCTTGAGCCCCCCAGCTTATCCCGGATTTCCGGGGAGAGGGTCCCCGCCGCCACCAGGGTGGTTCCCTGCAGATCATCGATGATCTGGGCGTAAATGTGCTTGGCGCTGCGGAACACCGACAGGCGGGGCCGCTCGGTGCTGCCGCTGAGATTTTTACGGATGCGCCGTTTGCGCTTCAGGCGCATGGACATCCGGGGATTTGTCTTGCTCATGATTGCAACCTCTGCAGGGCCATAGGCTTTAAGCTGTAAGCTTTAAGCTTTTAAGTTCTTACCTGACCTGGCTTTAATGATCTTGAAATCCACTTTGTTTTTGGGGGGTAGGTTTTAGCTTATTGCTTAAGGCTATAAGCTTATAGCCAATATTTATCTCCCGCCCGCTTTCCCCATCTTCTTGCGCAGTTTCTCGCCGGCATAGCGCACGCCCTTGCCCTTATACACGTCCGGAGGCCTAAGCGACCGGATGTTGGCGGCGAGCTGCCCAAGCTGCTCTTTATCAAAGCCCTTGAGCTCAAAGCGGGTGCCCTTGTCCAGGACCTCGGCCTTGATGCCCTGGGGCAGGGGAAATTCCACCGGTTTGGAGTAGCCCAGGCTGAACACCAGGGTGTCGCCCTTGGCCTCCACCTTGTACCCGGTGCCCACGATTTCCATGACCCGGGTGAAGCCCGTGCTCACGCCGGTGACCATGTTGGCCACCAGTGTTCTAGTCAGACCCCAATAGGACCGGCTCAAGCGGCTTTCATCCTGGGGCACCACCCGGATTTCCTTGTCGTTCATTTCCAGGCTTACCCGTGGAGGCAGTTCCCGGGAGAGGGTACCCTGACCACCGGTGACCGTGAGGTGCCGGTGATCCAGCTTAATTTTCACTCCGGACGGCACCGGAATCGGTTGTTTGCCGATGCGACTCATTGGCTCACCCTACCAGACCTGACACAGAACTTCGCCGCCCACCCGGAGCTTGCGGGCCTGGCGGTCGGTCATCACCCCTTTGGAGGTGGAGACCACAGCCACGCCCAGGCCGCCCTGGACCTTGGGGAGCTCTTCGCAGCCGGCATAAACCCGGCGGCTCGGCTTGCTCACCCGCTCGATGCGCTGAATCAGCGGTAAGTTCTGGTCGTCATATTTAAGGTAGACCCTCAGGATCCCCTGTTTGTTGTCCTTGATCACCTTATAGTTCTTGATGAAGCCCTCATCCTTGAAGATGCGGGCCAAGGAAATCTTCATACGGGAGGCGGGAATATCCACCTTGTCGAATCTGGCCTTGCCGCCGTTGCGGATACGGGTCAGCATGTCCCCGATATTGTCTGTCATACTCATAGTCGTTTTCCCCCGCCTACCAACTGGACTTCATGACCCCGGGGATTTCACCCCGCAGGGCCATATTCCGGAAGCAGATGCGGCAAATGCCGAACTTCCTCAAAAAGGCCCGGGGACGCCCACACAGGGGACAACGGTTGTAATTCCGCACCGGAAATTTCGGGGTGCGCTTATGCTTGGCAATCTGCGATTTTTTGGCCATGCTGTTCTCCGCAACTATTTCCTGAAAGGCAGGCCCATCAGGGCCAACAACTGCCGGCCCTCTTCGTCCGTGGGCGCGGTGGTCACGATGGTGATGTTCATGCCTTTAACTTTGTCGATCTTGTCGTAATCGATTTCCGGAAAGATTAACTGCTCCCGGATGCCCAGGGTGTAATTGCCCCGGCCGTCGAAGGACTTGTCGGAGAGCCCCCGGAAGTCCCGCACCCGAGCCAGGACCACGTTCACCAGCTTGTCGAAAAAGTGGTACATGCGGTCCTTGCGCAGGGTCACCATGACGCCGATGGGCATGCCTTCCCGGAGCTTGAACGCGGCTATGGAGCGCTTGGCCCGGGTGATCACCGGCTTCTGCCCGGAGATGGCCGCCAGTTCAGTGCTGGCCGATTCCAAGAGCTTAATGTTCTGAATAGCTTCGCCCAGCCCCAGGTTGACCACGATCTTTTCCAGCTTGGGGACCTGCATGGGGCTTTTGTAGCGAAACTCCTGCATCATGCGGGGCACGCAGTCCTGGCGGTAAAAATCATGGAGCCGGGCCGGCACTTTTTCAGGCGGCTTCTTGGCCCCCTTCTCCGTTACCTTCTCAGCCGGCGCCGCCGCCTTCTCAGCCCCTTTTTTGGGCTTTTTTTCAGCCTTTTTCTCAGCCATCGATGAGTTCCTTACACTTCCGGCACACCCGGGACTTTTTCTGGTCCGCAGTGGTGGTAACACGAAAACGTCCGCCCGTGGCGCACTTGGGGCAGATGAGCCGCACCTTGGAGACGTGCAGGGGCGACTCCTTCTCGATAATGCCACCCTGGCCAGTGGTGGGGCTGGGGCGGGAGTGCCGCTTGACTATATTCACCTTCTCCACCACCACCTGGTTCTTATCCCGGACAACCTTGAGAATTTTGCCGGTTTTGCCCTTTTCCCGACCGGAGAGCACTTCCACCAGGTCGTTTTTCTTTAAGAGGATGGGCACCGGCTCTATCTTTTTCTTGAATTTCAGCATATTAGAGCACCTCCGGGGCCAGGGAGATGATCTTCATGAAGCGCTTGGCCCGAAGCTCCCGGGCCACCGGCCCGAAAATCCGGGTGCCGATGGGATCGCCCTGGGTGTTGATGAGCACCGCGGAATTATCATCAAATTTGATATAGGAGCCGTCGGCCCGCCGGGTCTCCTTGGCGGTGCGCACCACCACGGCCCGCATGACGTCGCCCTTTTTCACCTTGGAATGGGGCAGCGCCTCCTTAACCGACACCACGATGATATCTCCCACCCGGGCATAACGCCTTCTGGTCCCACCCAGAACCCGGATGCAGAAAAGGCGCTTGGCTCCGGAATTGTCGGCCACGGTTAAGTTGGTATGAACCTGAATCATGGTTGTTATCCTGCATCAGCAACAGGTGCTGGAAGTTTTTCCTATCGTCAACAATCGGCCAAGACAATCTGGCGCTTTGCCGCTACTGGGCCTTTTCTAAAATCTGCTTCACCCGCCAGTTCTTGTCCCGGCTTAAGGGGCGGGTCTCCTCGATGAGCACCTTGTCCCCCACCTTGCAGAGATTCTCCGGATCGTGGGCCTTGAACTTGTTGCGCCGCCGAATGATCTTGTGGTAGAGGGGATGGGCTACCAGGCGCTTTACTTCCACCACCACCGTCTTATCCATCTTGTCGCTGACCACAATGCCTTCCCGGGTCTTGCGTACGCCACGTTTCTTTTCCATAGTCGGTCCCCTACCACTTCTCCCCGGTCTTTTCCTTGAGCACCGTCTTCAGCCGGGCCAGGTCCTGGCGGGCCCCTTTGAGCCGGGCAGTATTTTCCAACTGGTTGGAGTTATGCTGAAAATTGAGCTTAAAGAGCTCTTCGTTGATTTCCTTCAGCTTGGCCGCCAACTCGTCTGTCGACAATTCCCGTAAATCCGCTGCTTTCATGATGCCTCAGCCGCCCCCAGGGTGGTCTCCCGGACCAGGACTTTGGTAGGAATGGGAAGTTTCATGGCCGCCAGGCGCAGGGCCTCCTTGGCCACTTCCGGCTCCACTCCGGCCAACTCATAGAGGACGCGGCCGGGCCTGACCACCGCCACCCAGCCTTCCGGGCTGCCTTTCCCTTTACCCATGCGGGTTTCCGCCGGTTTCTTGGTATAGGGCTTGTCCGGAAAGATGCGGATCCAGATCTTGCCACCCCGTTTCATGTGACGCGTGATAGCAATCCGGGCCGCCTCGATCTGCTGGTTGGTGATCCAGGCCGCTTCCAGGGCCATAAGCCCGTATTCGCCGAAGGCCAGGTAATTGCCCCGCATAGCCTTGCCACGCCTCCGGCCTTTCTGCACTTTACGATGTTTAACACGTTTGGGACTCAGCATTGTCGTATCCTAAGCGCCACCTGAATTGCTGAGGTGGCGGCTGCCTGTCATTCAGTTCCGAGTTTTGAGTTTCGAGTTTTGAGAACAGAACAATGAGCTTTAATCACTAAAAACTCAAAATTTGAAACTCAACCCTCTAAAATCCTGTTTCCTCGGTCCCCAGCATCTCCCCATGGAAGATCCAGGTCTTGACGCCGATGACCCCGTAGGTGGTCATGGCCTCGGCAAAGCCGTAGTCTATATAAGCCCTCAGGGTGTGCAGGGGCACCCGGCCTTCCCGGTACCATTCCTGCCGGGCGATTTCCGCGCCGGCCAGGCGGCCCTTGACCCGCACCTTGATGCCCTTGGCCCCGAACTTCAGGGCCTGGCCCACGCTTTTTTTCATGGCCCGGCGGAAGGACACCCGGCGCTCCAGCTGCATGGCGATATTTTCCGCCACCAACTGGGCGTTCACTTCGGGCTTGCGCACTTCGTGCACATCAATGATCAGGTCCCGGCCCACCAGCTTTTCCAGGCGGCGGCGCAGGTCCTCGATTTTCTTACCCTTTTGGCCGATAACCATGCCAGGCCGGGAAGTGTGGATCTTGATGGTCAGCTTCTGGGCCGCCCGCTTGATGTCCACCCCGGCGATCCCCGCGCCCTTGAATTCCGGATCCTTCTTGATGAAATCCCTGATCTTCCGGTCCTCAAAAACTAAAGCGGCAAAGTCCTTCTTGGCGAACCACACGGAGTCCCAACTACGATAGATACCTACACGGAATCCAATGGGATGTACTTTCTGACCCACGCTTCCTCCTTAGCGCGTCGTTTTCAACGGCTTTTTGGCCGGCCCTTCGGCCAGCACCACGGTGACGTGGCTCATTCTTTTGAGTATGTGGTTCACCCGCCCCATGGCCCGGGCCATGAAGCGTTTCAGACAGGGGCCGCCATCCACCGCGATGGTCTTGATGAACAGGGTGTCCACATCCACCTGGGGCCGCTGCTCGGCGTTGGCCACAGCCTGCTCCATCACCTTGAGCATCAGGCGGGCGCCCTTGTGGTTGGTGAATTTCAGGAGGTGCAGGGCCTCCTCCACGTTCTTCCCCGCCAGGGGCCGGGCCACCAGGCGCAGCTTGGTGGGGGAGATGTGCAGGTATTTGGCTCGCGCTCTAATTTCCATGACTATTTCCTACCCACCTTGCTCTTGCGGTCGCCGGCATGGCCCCCAAAGTGACGGGTGGGGGCGAATTCACCCAGCTTGTGTCCCACCATGTTTTCCGTGATATAGACGGGGATGAATTTCTTGCCGTTGTGCACCGCCAGGGTCAAGCCGATAAAATCCGGGGTGATGGTGGAGCGCCGGGACCAGGTCTTGATGACCCGGCGGTCCTGGGTCTCCCTGGCATGATTCACCTTGACCAGGAGGTTGGTATCGACAAACGGTCCCTTTTTTAGTGAACGGGCCACGGTCTACCTCTACTTCCGCCGCTTGATAATGGCGCGGTCGCTTTCTTTGTTCTTCCGGGTTTTATAGCCTTTGGTGGGCACGCCCCAGGGGGTGCAGGGATGGCGGCCGCCGGAGCTTTTGCCTTCGCCGCCGCCCAGGGGATGATCCACCGGGTTCATGGCCACGCCCCGGACATGGGGCCTGACTCCCAGCCAACGTTTGCGGCCGGCCTTGCCCAGGGAGACGCTTTCATGCTCCACATTGCTGAGTTGGCCGATGGTGGCCCGGCAAGCCAGGGGCACCATGCGCACTTCGCCGGAGGGCAGCTTCAGGTGGGCGTTCTTGCCTTCCTTGGCCATGAGCTGCACCGCGGCGCCGGCGGATCGAGCCAACTGCCCCCCCTTCAGGGGCTTCAGTTCCACATTGTGCACCATGGTCCCCGCCGGGATGTTGGCCAGGGGCAGGGAGTTGCCCGGCTTGATGTCGGCCTCATGGCTGCTCACCACTTCATCCCCCACCTGCAGGCCCAGGGGCGCCAGGATATAGCGCTTCTCGCCGTCCCGGTAATGGAGCAGGGCGATGCGGGCGGAGCGGTTGGGATCATACTCGATGGAGGCCACCTTGGCGGGCACCTCAAGTTTATCCCTTTTAAAGTCGATAAGCCGATACATGCGCTTGTGACCGCCGCCCTTGTGCCGGGCGGTACGCCGGCCATGGTTGTTCCGGCCCCCTCTTTTCTTGAGGGGTTCAAGCAGGCTCTTCTCCGGCTCGGTGCGGCTGATCTCGGCGAAATCCGACACCGTCTGAAAGCGCCGCCCCGGAGAGGTGGGTTTGCGTGATATGAGGGCCATAACAAATACCTTTGGCTATAAGCTTTAAGCCCTAAGCTTTAGGCTTCAAGCTTCTTTATGAAATCGGTGAGAAATATTCTCCCAAAGCTGCTGTTTTCTGAAATCTCCGCAAGTTAACTTCTTGGGCTTTTGGCCTAAAGCTCACAGCTTAAAGCCTAAAGACCCTCTAAACCGGGAATCTTCTCCCCCGGCGCCAGCGTCACAATGGCCTTTTTCCAGTCTGAGCACACGCCCTGGGTGCGGCCCATGCGCTTTTTCTTGCCCTTCATGGTGATGGTATTCACTCCCAGGACCTTCACCTTGAACAGGGTCTCAATGGCTTTGCGAATCTCAATCTTATTGGCCTTGACATTTACCTTAAAGGACACCTTGTTGCCGTCCCCTTTCACGAGTTGGGCTTTTTCCGTGATGATGGGCCCCTTGATGAGGTGATGATGAGCCTTCATGACGTCAACCTCTCTTCAATGGTGGCCACCGCCGGAGACAGGAGCACCAGGTGGTCATACCGCAGGATGTCATAGACATTGAGACCCGCCGTGGGCAGCACCTGCACATAGGGCACGTTCCGGGCCGACAGCTCCAGGGTCCGGTGGCCTTCCGGCGTGATGAACAGGGCCTTTTCCAGATCGAAATTCTTCATGATCTGGACGAATTCTTTGGTCTTGGGCGCGGTGTAAGGATAATCCTCCAGGACCACCAACTGCCCGCTGGCCAGCTTGCTGGACAGGGCCATCTTCAGCGCCGCCCGCCGCACCTTTTTCGGCAGGGTGTAGGCATAGCTCCGGGGCCTGGGTCCGAAGACCGTGCCGCCGCCCCGCCACACCGGGGAGCGCACCGAGCCCACCCGGGCCCGGCCGGTGCCTTTCTGGCGCCAGGGTTTGCGGCCGCTGCCCGCGACTTCGCCCCGGGTCTTGGTGGACGCGCTCCCTTTCCTTCGGCAGGCCCGCTGCCAGACCACCACTTCATGGAGCAGGTAGGGTTTTATTTCCACCCCAAAGATGTCCTCTTTGAGGTCCACTTCCCCCACCTTCTCTTTGTTCACGTTATACACGTCAATTAAGGCCATGATCTTATCCGTGCTTCTGGATGAACAGGAGTCCCCGCTTGCAGCCGGGCACCGAGCCTTTCACCAAAAGAAGATTGTCTTCCGGGCGGACGTCAACGACTTCCAGATTTTTCACCGTTACCCGGGCGTTGCCCATGCGCCCCGGCATCTTCTTGCCTTTTACCACCCGGGAGGGGTAGGCGCTGGCGCCGATGGAGCCGGGGGCCCGGTGGGACATGGAGCCGTGGCTCATGGGACCCACCGCGAAGCGCCAGCGTTTGACCGTGCCGGCAAAGCCCCGGCCCTTGGAAGTCCCGGTCACCTCGATACGGTCGCCGATGGCGAACTGCTCCACGGTGATTTCGTGTCCGGGCTCAAAGGCCTCGGCGCTCTCCACCCGAATCTCCTGGAGGCAGGCAAAGCCGCTTTTGCTGCCGTGCTTTTCCAGGTGGCCCTTCTCGGGCTTGTTGACCTTGGCCAGGGGGCGCCGATCAAACCCCACCTGCAGGGCCTCGTAGCCGTCCGTGGCGCTGGTCTTTTTTTGCACCACGAAGCAGGGGCCCGCTTCGATAACTGTTACCGGCACCGCCGCCCCGTCTGCTTCGAAGATGCGGGTCATGCCGAGTTTTCTGCCGAATATCCCGCCAGGCATTTCTATCTCCTGTTTTCCGCTTCCTGTTTGCTGTTTTCTGTTAAGGGATAACTCTTACCTAAACGAATCGTTTTTACCGAAAACCGAAAACAGAAAACCGAAAACCCTTTTATACTCTGATCTCCACGTCCACCCCGGCGGCCAGGTCCAGTTTGCTGATGGCGTCCATGGTCTGCTGAGTGGGTTCGAGGATGTCCAGCAAGCGCTTGTAAGTCCTGATTTCAAACTGCTCCCGGGACTTCTTGTCGATGTGGGGCGACCGCAGCACGCAATACTTGTTGATTACCGTGGGCAGCGGAATCGGACCGGCCACCCGGGCCCCGGTGGAACGGGCCGTCTCAACGATCTCCAGCACCGACTTGTCCAGAAGCTTGTGGTCGTAGGACCGCAAGCGGATGCGTATTTTGGGGGTGATCATCATTTACGGCTGACTCCTATTCAATAATATCGCTGACCACGCCGGCGCCCACGGTGCGGCCGCCTTCCCGGATGGCGAAGCGCAGTTCCTTTTCAATGGCCACTGGCGTAATCAGGGCCACCTCCATGGAGACGTTGTCGCCAGGCATGACCATCTCCACCCCTTCGGGCAGGGTCACCACCCCGGTGACGTCCGTGGTGCGCAGGTAAAACTGCGGCCGGTACCCCGAGAAAAACGGCGTGTGCCGCCCGCCTTCCTCTTTGTTCAGGATGTAGACCTCGGCCTTGAACTTGGTGTGGGGCGTGATGGACCCGGGTTTGGCCACCACCTGGCCCCGCTCCACTTCGTCTTTCTTGATGCCCCTAAGAAGCAGGCCGACGTTGTCGCCCGCCTGGCCCGTGTCCAGGGTTTTCCTAAACATTTCCACCCCGGTGCACACCGTCTTCTGGGTGGGGGCAAAACCCACGATCTCCACCTCATCCCCGATCTTGACCACACCCCGCTCGGCCCGGCCCGTTACCACCGTGCCCCGGCCCGAAATGGAAAAAACGTCTTCAATGGGCATGAGGAAGGGCTTGTCCGTGGCCCGCACCGGCTCCGGAATGTAGCTGTCCAGGGCCGCCATGAGCTCGAAGATGGGCGCGGCTTCGGGGCTGTTGAAATCTTCGCTCTCCAGGGCCTTGAGCGCGCTGCCCTTGACGATGGGCACATCATCCCCCGGAAAGTCGTATTTGCTCAAAAGTTCCCTGAGCTCCAACTCCACCAGCTCAATGAGCTCCGGGTCGTCCACCATGTCGACTTTATTCAAAAAGACCACGATGTAGGGCACCCCCACCTGCCGGGCCAGCAAAATGTGCTCCCGGGTCTGGGGCATGGGGCCGTCGTCGGCGCCCACCACCAAAATGGCCCCGTCCATCTGGGCCGCGCCGGTGATCATGTTCTTGATATAGTCGGCGTGCCCCGGGCAGTCCACATGGGCATAGTGCCGGTTCACCGTCTCGTACTCCACGTGGGCCAAGGCAATGGTGATGCCCCGCTCTTTTTCTTCCGGGGCCTTGTCAATCTGGTCAAAGGGAACAAAACTGGCCATCCCCTTCTTGGCCAAATGCTTGGTGATCGCCGCAGTCAAGGTCGTCTTGCCATGGTCGATGTGACCAATGGTGCCTACGTTCACGTGCGGCTTGGTGCGCTCAAACTTCTTCTTGGCCATTGGAGCCTTCCTCCCAAAAATATGCGGGGACGGATCAGGCGCGGGCCTGGCGCCGTCCTAATATCTCTTCCGCCAGTGCGGCGGATACTGGTTCGTAATGATCAAACTGCATGGTAAAGGTGGCCCGCCCCTGGGTGGCGCTGCGCACCACCGTGGCGTAGCCGAACATGGTGGCCAGGGGCACCTGGGCCTTGATGGTCTGGATGGACCCCCGGCTCTCGAGACCGGTAATGCGGCCCCGGCGGCTGTTGATCTCACCCATGACCTCGCCCACAAAATCTTCCGGGGTCACCACTTCGAGAGACATGACCGGCTCCAACAGCACCGGCCGAGCCCGGCGGGCCCCCTCTTTGAAGCCCATGGAGCCGGCAATCTGAAAGGCCCGCTCCGAGGAGTCCACTTCGTGGTAAGTGCCGTCTACCAGCCTTATCAACAGGTCCACCATAGGATAGCCCATGAGGCCGGTGTCGGCTGCTTCCCGCACCCCCCGCTCCACCGCGGGGACATATTCCTTGGGCACCACCCCGCCCACAATCTTGTTTTCGAAAATCACCCCGGCGCCGGCGGTCAGGGGCTCCAACTCCAGCCAGACATGACCGTACTGGCCCCGGCCGCCGCTCTGGCGCACAAAACGTCCTTCGGCCCGGGTGCTCTCGGTGATGGTCTCCCGGTAGGACACCTGGGGCCGCCCCATGCGGGCGTCCACCTTGAACTCACGGATCAGACGATCCACGATGATTTCGAGATGCAGTTCCCCCATCCCGGAAATAATGGTCTCCCCGGTTTCCTGGTCGGTTTGCACCCGGAAAGAGGGGTCTTCCGCGGCGATGCGGGAGAGGGCCATGCCCAGCTTGTCCTGGTCGGCCTTGGTCTTGGGCTCGATGGCAATGTCAATGACCGGCTGGGGAATCCACAAATTCTCCAGGGTGATGGGCTTGCGCTCGTCGCACAGGGTGTCCCCCGTGGTGGTGTGGCGCAACCCTACTGCGGCCACGATATCCCCGGCGTAGGCCTCGGCGATCTCCTCCCGCTTGTTGGCGTGCATCTTGAGGAGGCGGCCGATGCGCTCCTTGGTGCCCTTGGAGGCGTTCAGCACCGCGCCTCCCGATTTCAGGACCCCCGAATACACCCGCAAAAAGGTGAGGTGCCCCACATAGGGGTCGGTGAGGAGCTTGAAGGCCAGGACTGCCAGGGGTTCGCTGTCTGAGGCTGAACGCTCCGCAATCTCGCCCTTGGGGTCAATGCCCTTCACCGGCGGCTTGTCCTCCGGGGAGGGGAGATAATCCACCACCGCATCCAGCAGGGGCTGCACGCCCTTGTTTTTGAAGGCCGAACCGCACAGGGTGGGCACGATCTTGAGGCTGACGGTCCCTTGGCGCAGGGCCCGGCGGATCATCTCCACCGGCACCGGCTCATCCGCCAGATAAAGCTCCATGACGGCGTCGTCCACTTCGGCCAGGGACTCCAGCATCTTGCCCCGCTGGGTTTGGGCCAACTCCAGGTAATCCGCCGGAATCTCGGCAATATCGTATTCCAGGCCCTGGGTCTTTTCCGTGGGATAGATCAGGGCCTGCATATTAATCAAATCAATGATCCCCTGGAAGCGGTCTTCTTCGCCCAGGGGAAGCTGCACCGCCACCGGGTTGGCGTCCAAACGTTCCCGCATCATGTCCATGCAGCGGAAAAAGTCAGCCCCCACCCGGTCCATTTTGTTGACAAAGGCCAAACGGGGCACGCCGTAGCGGTCGGCCTGACGCCACACGGTCTCAGACTGGGGCTCCACCCCGGCCACCGCGTCAAAGAGGCCCACCACCCCATCCAGCACCCGGAGGCTGCGCTCCACCTCGATGGTGAAGTCCACGTGCCCCGGCGTGTCAATGATGTTGATGCGGTGGTCCTGCCAAAAACAGGTGGTGGCGGCACTGGTAATGGTGATGCCACGCTCCTGCTCCTGCACCATCCAGTCCATAACGGCCTGGCCGTCATGCACCTCACCCATCCGGTGGGTGACCCCGGTGTAGAAGAGCACGCGCTCCGTGGTGGTGGTTTTACCGGCGTCGATATGCGCCATAAAACCGATATTGCGGACGCGTGACAGGGGCGTGGTTCTTTGCACAGTATCCTACCAGCGATAATGGGCGAAGGCCTTGTTGGCTTCCGCCATCTTATGGGTATCTTCCCGTTTTTTTATGGAGCCGCCCCGGTTTTGGGAGGCGTCGATAAATTCTCCGGCCAGCTTGACTTCCATGGACTTGTCGGCCCGGCCCCGGGCAAAGCCGATGATCCAGCGGATGGCCAGGGACACCCGGCGGTCCTGGCGAACCTCCACCGGCACCTGATAGGTGGCGCCGCCCACCCGGCGGGACTTGACCTCAATTAAGGGCTTCACATTGTCCATGGCCTGATGGAAGACCTTGAGGGGGTCTTCCTTGGTGCGCTGGCTCACGATGTCCAGGGCGTTGTAAAAAACGCGCTGCGCCGTGCTTTTCTTGCCCCGGCGCATAAGACCGTTGATGAAACGGCTCACCAACGCATCTTGGTATTTCAAATCCGCCAGGATGGGTCTTTTGACCACTCCACCTTTTCTGGGCATTGCTCACTCCGTTGTTATTTCGGCCTTTTCGCCCCGTATTTGGAACGTCCCTGGCGCCGGTCCTGCACCCCCGACGCGTCCAGAGTGCCCCGCACCACGTGGTAGCGCACCCCCGGCAGGTCCTTCACCCGGCCGCCCCGGATGAGCACCACCGAGTGCTCCTGGAGGTTGTGCCCCACCCCGGGAATATAGGTGGTCACTTCAATGCCGTTGGTGAGGCGCACCCGGGCCACCTTGCGGAGAGCCGAATTGGGTTTTTTGGGCGTGGTGGTGTAAACCCGGACACACACCCCCCGTCTCTGGGGACAGCTTTGCAGGGCCGGCGAGGCCGTACGTCTTTTCAGTTTTTCCCTGCCCTTACGGATCAGTTGATTAATGGTCGGCATAGCTTCTCCGGCCCGCACGAAATAGGCCACTAAAAATTGTAATTTATACAGATTATTTCTTTATCTGTCAAGCATTTCATGTCGCCGGCAACTCAGTCTCGGCAACTTCCACTTCCAAAGGCGTGGGAGCCTCCAAGAGCGGCGCCTCTTCCTCTTCCTTAAACTCTTGAGACAGCTTGATATTCACTTCCGGTACTGGGGCAGACCGGTGCCCGCCGGTATGAGGCGCCCCATGATGACATTTTCTTTGAGGCCCCGGAGGTCGTCCACCCTGCCCTGGACCGCGGCGTCCGCCAGCACCTTGGTGGTCTCCTGGAAGGAGGCCGCGGAAATCCAGGAATCCGTAGTCAAGGAAGCCTTAGTGATGCCCAAAAGCTGGGGCTCGCCGGTGGCGGGGCGTTTCCCCTGGCCATGGCCTCGTCGTTTTTCTCCTCGAAGGCCCACTTTTCCACCTGCTCCCCATGAGGAACTCCGTGTCGCCGGGTTCCACCACCTTGATCCGCCGCAGCATCTGCCGGACGATGACCTCGATGTGCTTGTCGTTGATCTTGACGCCCTGGAGGCGGTACACTTCCTGGACTTCGTCCACCAGGTAGCGGGCCAGTTCCTTGAGGCCGCTGATATTCAGGATGTCGTGGGGATTGGCGGAGCCGTCCATCAGGGGCTCGCCGGCCAGCATATAATCCCCTTCCTGGACCGCCACGTGTTTGCCCTTGGGGATAAGGTATTCTTTGGGTTTGCCCACTTCGGGGGTGACCACGATCTTGCGTTTGCCCTTGATATGACGGCCGAAAGAAACCACCCCGCCGATCTCGCTGATGATGGCGGTTTCCTTGGGTTTGCGCACTTCGAAAAGCTCCGCCACCCGGGGCAGGCCGCCGGTGATGTCCTTGGTCTTCGTGGTCTCCCGGGGGATCTTGGCGATGACGTCGCCGGGGAAGATCTCGTCGCCTTCATTGACCATGATGATGGCCCCCACCGGCATGAAGTAGCGGGCCGAGGCCGGAGACCGGGAATGCGGACGGTCTGGCCCCCCATCGTCCTTCACCGAGATGCGGGGGCGCAGTTCCGCGTCCTTGCACTCGATGATGAGGCGGGAGGATTTGCCCGTGACCGGGTCCACCCGTTCCTGCACCGGACGTTTTCCAGGATATCGCCGAATCTTGATGGTGCCCGCCCACTTCCGTGAGCATGGCGTTGGTGAAGGGGTCCCAATCCGCCAGATTCCTGGCCGGGCATGACCTCCTCGCCCTCCTTGCACATTAAGATGGGCCCCGTAGGTCAGGGGATACCGTTCCCGCTCAATGCCCTTGTCGGTCAGGATAACCAGTTCCGCCAAGCGGCTGAGATTAACCGGTGCCGTCCGGTCAAAGCGGTCCTTCATGGGGCAGGGCATTCGTTCTTGAAGCGCACCCGGCCGGACAACCCGTGCCACGTGGCCGCTTTGTTCCACCCGCCGGGATGCTGTGCCGCCGATGTGGAAGGTTCGCATGGTCAGCTGGGTGCCGGGCTCGCCGATGCTCTGGGCCGCCAGGATGCCGATGGCCTCGCCGATGGACACCTGGTGCCGTGGGCCAGGTCCCGGCCATAGCACTTGGCGCACACGCCCCGCCGGGTCTGGCAGGTGAGCACCGACCTGATCTGCACACCTTCTCGCAGGCCCAGCTGGTCTTCGATGCGCCGGTGAGCGCGTCTTCGTCGATCTCCTCGTTGGCCAGGACCAGGACTTCATTGGTATGCGGGTCAATAATGTCCTCCAGGGCCGTGCGTCCGAGGACCCGGTCCTGACCCGCTCGATGATCTCGCCGCCTTCCACCAGGGGTGTCACGTAAATGCCGTCAATGGTGCCGCAATCCAGTTCATTGATCACTGCATCCTGGGCCACGTCCACCAGGCGCCGGGTGAGATACCCGGAGTTGGCGGTCTTAAGCGCCGTGTCCGCCAGGCCCTTCCGGGCGCCGTGCGTGGAGATGAAGTATTGCAGGACCGACAGACCTTCCCGGAAATTGGCGGTGATGGGCGTCTCGATGATTTCGCCGGAGGGCTTGGACATGAGGCCACGCATGCCGGCCAGCTGCTTCATCTGGTCCTTGCTGCCCCGGGCCCCGGAGTCGGCCATCATAAAGATGGGGTTGAAGCTGGCCACCTCTTCCATGTGGGTGATGACTTGGCCGGGGTTGTCTGGATCAGGCTCTTCCACGCTGATGATCTCCCGGGCCATCTCTTCCATCATGCGGGCCGCCACTTCGTCCGTGGCTTTGGCCCATATGTCCACCACTTTGTTATATTTTTCCCCCTCGGTGATGATACCGTCCAGGTACTGCTCCTCCACCTGGGTCACTTCGGCCATGGCCGCATTGAGAATCTCCGGCTTTTGGTGGGGGACGATCATGTCCTTGATGCCGATGCTGATGCCCGCCTTGGTGGCGTAGGTGTAGCCCAGGTTCTTCAGGCGGTCGGCCAGGAGCACCGTCTGCTTGATGCCGCTTTTGCGGTAGGCGTAGGCGATGAGCTTGCGCACTTCCCGCTTGGTCATGGTGGTGTTCACCATGCTGAAGGGCAGGCCCTCGGGGAGGATTTCCGAGAGCAGCACCCGACCCACCGTGGTTTCGTAGATCTTGCCCTCAATGCGTACCGGGATGCGGGCCTGGAGGTGCACTTCGCCCTGGTCGTAGGCCAAGCGCACTTCATCCGGCGAGGAGAAGGGAATGGGCTTATGGCCGTTTTTGGCCACCCGCTCGCCCTTGGCGAAGGGCCGGTCCCGAGTAAGGTAATAGAACCCCAGGACGATGTCCTGGGTGGGAATGATAATGGGGTCGCCGTTGGCCGGGGACAGGATGTTGTTGGTGGACATCATCAGGGCCCGGCACTCGATCTGGGACTCGATGGACAAGGGCACGTGCACCGCCATCTGGTCGCCGTCGAAGTCGGCGTTGAAGGCCGTGCACACCAGGGGATGCAATTGGATGGCCTTGCCTTCGATGAGGATGCGGCTCAAAGGCCTGGATGCCCAGCCGGTGCAGGGTGGGGGCGCGGTTGAAGCAGCACCGGGTGCTCCCGCACCACTTCATCCAGGATATCCCAGACCTCCGGGGTTTCCCGGTCCACCAGCTTTTGGCCACCTTGATGGTGGTGGCGTGGCCCTTGGCCACCAGCTTGTGGAAAATAAAGGGCTTGAAGAGCTCCAGGGCCATCTGCTTGGGCAGGCCGCATTGGTGCAGGCGCAACTCCGGCCCGATGACGATGACCGAGCGGCCCGAGTAGTCCACCCGTTTCCCCAACAGGTTCTGGCGGAACCGGCCCTGTTTGCCCTTGAGCATGTCGCTCAGGCGATTTCAGGGGCCGTTTGTTGGGGCCGGTGATGGTGCGGCCCCGGCGGCCGTTCTCGAAAAGCACATCCACCGCTTCCTGGAGCATGCGCTTTTCGTTCCTGATGATGATGTCCGGGGCATTGAGCTCCAGGAGCCTTTTAAGCGGTTATTGCGGTTAATGACCCGCCGGTAGAGGTCGTTCAAGTCGCTGGTGGCGAAGCGGCCGCCGTCCAGGTGCACCAGGGGGCGCAGATCCGGAGGCAAAACCGGGATGACCTCCATGCACCATCCACTCGGGGCGCTGGCCGCTTTCCCGGAAGGCATCCACGATCTTCAGCCGTTTGGCCAGCTTTTTGCGCTTGGCGTCGGAGCTGGTTTTGGCCGAGTCCTCGCGGATCTCCACGGACAGCGCCTCCAGGTTCACCTGCCTTGAGCATATCCCGGATGGCCTCGGCCCCCATGCCCGCCTCAAAGCTGTCTCCTAACTCATCCCGGAGCTGGCGGTATTTTTCTTCGGAGAGGAGCATGCCCTTGGTGAGATCGGTGTCACCCGCGTCCACCACCACGTAGGCCTCGAAATAAAGAATCTTCTCCAGCTCTTTCAGGGTCAGGTCCAGGAGGTTGCCGATCTTGCTGGGCAGGCTCTTCAAAAACCAGATATGCACCACCGGGGAGGCCAGCTCGATGTGGCCCATCCGTTCCCGGCGCACCTTGGACTGGATCACCTCCACGCCGCATTTTTCGCAGGTGATGCCCCGGTGCTTCATGCGCTTGTATTTGCCGCAGTTACATTCATAGTCCTTGGCAGGTCCGAAGATCTTGGCGCAGAACAGCCCGTCCCGCTCCGGTTTGAAGGTGCGGTAATTGATGGTCTCCGGCTTTTTCACTTCGCCGAAGGACCAGGCCTGCACCATGCCCGGAGAGGCCAGGGACAGCCGCACCGCCTCAATGGCGATGGGGTCTTCCGGGCGGGCAAACAGGCTGTTCAGATCTTCCAACTTGACAATCCTTGCGGATCTTTTCCATAAAAGATTCTTCCTCATAGGAAGAGCTTTACGCCTTGGGCTTTAGGCTTCAGGCTTTAAGCTCTGAAAAACTGGCGCCACGATGGCGGTATTGCCCATCGTGTTGTCTGAATGGTCGTTTTCTCAGGTTTGGTCTCTAAGCATGCGGCTTCCAGCTTTCAGCTTACCGCCCTCAGCTTAGTCCTTCTCCCTGCCCTTCTCAGATTGAGAGTTCCACATTCAGGGCCAGACTCTTGAGCTCCCGCACCAGGACATTAAAGGATTCCGGCAGACCCGCTTCCAAATCGTACTCGCCTTTGAAGATCTTTTCATACATGCGGGTTCGGCCGGCCACGTCGTCGGACTTGACCGTCAGAAATTCCTGCAGGGTATAGGCCGCGCCATAGGCCTCCAGGGCCCAGACCTCCATTTCCCCCAAACGCTGGCCGCCGAACTGGGCTTTGCCGCCCAGGGGCTGCTGGGTGACCAGGGAGTAGGGGCCGATGGAGCGGGCATGAATCTTGTCGGCCACCAGATGATGCAGCTTCATCATGTACATCATGCCCACTGTCACTTTGCGGTCGAAACGCTCACCGCTGCGGCCGTCATAGAGGACGCTCTGGCCGCCCACCGGGCAGACCCGCCTCCTCCAGGTAGGCCCTGCACTTCTTCTTCGGTGGCGCCGTCAAACACCGGAGTGGCGAAGTGGACGCCATCTTTATAATGTTTTTTCCAGGTTTCCCGGAGCTCATCGAAGGACAGCCCAGCCAGGTCTCGCCTCCAGGTTCGGGTCTTTGAAGAAACGGGCCAGGCGCGCCTTGATTTTCTCCGGCTCGTAGAAACGATCCAGCATCTCGCCGACCTGCTTGCCCAGAGCATGGGAGGCCCAGCCCAGATGGGTCTCCAGACCTGGCCCACGTTCATGCGGGAAGGCACCCCCAGGGGGTTTAAGACGATGTCCACCGGGGTGCCGTCTGCAAAATAGGGCATGTCCTCTTCCGGCATGATGCGGGAGACCACGCCCTTTGTTGCCGTGTCGGCCGGCCATCTTGTCGCCCACCGCCAGCTTGCGCTTCATGGCCACGAAGACCTTGACCTTCTTGATGACCCCGGGGGGCAACTCATCCACCTTGCGGAGCCGGGAGAGCTTGGCCTCAAAGACCATGGTCACCAGTTCCAGCTGCTCCAGGTAGTTGTCCAGGAGGCGGTCCACCTGGTCTTCCAGGCCCACTTCCCCAAAGGACACGTGGCGCCAGAATTCCAGGGGCTGGCGCTTCACCAGTTCCGGGGGCACCGGCTGCCCTTTTTCCAGGATGACGTTGCCCGGGCGCTCGTCTTCGATGTTGTCCGCCAGTCCTTTGCCCACCACCAGGTCCCTCAGCTTCTGGCGGAAGCTCTGGGTGATGATGGCGATTTCGTCGGCCTGGTCCTTTCTGCAGCTTGGCCACCGCCTCATCTTCGATGGAGCGGCTGCGGTCGTCTTTTTCCACCCCTTTGCGGGAAAACACCCGGGCGTCGATGACCACCCCTTCGATGCCGGGGGGCACCCTGAGCGAGGTGTCTTTTACGTCCCCGGCCTTCTCGCCGAAAATGGCCCGCAGAAGTTTTTCTTCCGGGGTGAGCTGGGTTTCCCCTTTGGGGGTGATTTTGCCCACCAGGATGTCGCCGGGGCGGACCTCGGCGCCGACGCCGGATGATGCCGCTTTCGTCCAGGTCCTTTAAGGCCTCTTCGCCCACGTTGGGGATATCCCGGGTGATTTCTTCCTTGCCCAGTTTGGTGTCCCGGGCCATGACTTCAAATTCTTCGATGTGGATGGAGGTGAAGACGTCGTCTTTCACCAGGCGCTCACTCACCAGAATGGAGTCTTCAAAGTTGTAGCCGCCCCAGGGCATGAAGGCCACCATGACGTTTTTGCCCAGGGCCAGTTGCCCCATCTCCGTGGCCGGGCCGTCGGCGATGATCTGGCCCTTTTCCACCAGGTCGCCCTTGCGCACGATGGGCCGCTGGTTGTAGCAGGTGTTCTGGTTGGTGCGCTGGAACTTGGTGAGTTTGTAGATGTCCACCGGGGAGTCGCCGCCGCCGTTGCCGTCCGTGGCCCGGATGACTATCCGGGTGGAGTCCACGTCCTCCACCTGGCCGCGGCGCCGGGCCACCACGGTGACCCCGGAGTCCCGGGCCACCACCCCTTCCATGCCGGTGCCGATTAAGGGCGTGCTGCTGGTCAAAAGCGGCACCGCCTGGCGCTGCATGTTGGAGCCCATGAGGGCCCGGTTGGCGTCGTCGTGCTCCAAAAAGGGGATCAGGGACGCGGCCACGCTCACCAACTGGCTGGGGGAGACGTCCAGGTAGTCGATTTTGTCGGGGCTCGCCATGACGTACTGGCCGCCCTGGCGGGCCTCCACCAGGTCTTTCAGGAAGCGCCCGTTCTCGTCCAGCTCGGCGTTGGCCTGGCCGATAACCTGGTCTTCTTCCTCCAGGGCCGACAGATACCGCACCTCCCGGGTGACCCTGGTCTCCACGGTGTTCCCCGCCTTCTTCTTTTCCACCACCCGGTAGGGAGTCTCGATGAAGCCGAACTCGTTCACCCGGGCATAGGTGGACAAAGACACGATGAGACCGATGTTGGGACCTTCCGGGGTCTCAATGGGACAGATGCGGCCGTAGTGGGTGGGATGCACGTCCCGCACCTCAAAGCCGGCCCGCTCCCGGGTCAAGCCCCCCGGCCCCAAGGCGGACAGCCGCCGTTTGTGGGTGATCTCAGATAAGGGATTGGTCTGGTCCATGAACTGGGAGAGCTGGCTCGTCCCGAAAAACTCTTTGATCACCGCCTGCACCGGCTTGGCGTTGATGAGGTCGTGGGGCATCAGGGTTTCCAGGTCCTGAATGGCCATGCGCTCTTTGATGGCCCGCTCCATGCGGACCAGCCCCACCCGGAACTGGTTTTCCAGGAGCTCGCCCACCGCCCGGATGCGCCGGTTCCCCAGGTGGTCAATGTCGTCCACCTGGCCTTCCCGGTCCTTCTGGGTGATGAGCTCTTTTACCGCGCCCAGAATATCATCTTTGACCAGGGTGGTCTGGGTGAGGGGCAGGAGATCTGTCCGGGCCGCAGTTTCCGGTCCAGCTTGAAGCGGCCCACCGGCGACAGGTCGTAAAATTCCGGATTGAAAAAGAGGTTCTGGAAAAAGCTGGTGGCCACTTCCTCGTTGGGCCGGTTGCTGGGCCGGAGCCGGCGGTAAATCTCCAGAATGGCCTCTTTCATGGAGTCGGTCTTGTCGATGGCCAGGGTTTTCTGGAGAGAGCCGCTGACATGGATGTTGTCGATATAGAGGAGGTCCAGCTCCTTGATGCCCCGGGCCTGAAGCTCTTCAATCTTGCCCAGGGTGAGGGTGTCGTTGCAGCGCACCAGGGGCTCGCCAGTCTTCGGGTCCAGGATGTCATGGGCCGCCACCTTGCCCACCAGTTCTTCCTCGGTGGCGGGGATTTTTTCCACCCCGGCCTTTTTCAGGCGGGCGATGGCGGTGGGGGTCACCCGCCGCATGCGCCGCACCAGGACCTCGCCGGTTTTTGGATCCACGATGTCCGTGGACAGGGTCTTGTCCTGGAGCATCTCCGGGATCATTTTGCGGCTGATCCTGCCCCCTTCCAGATACACCTTTTCCGTGGTGTAGAACTCGTTTAAGAGTTCTTCGGTGGTGTAGCCCAGGGCTTTTAAGAGGATGGTGGCGGGAAATTTGCGCCGCCGGTCGATGCGCACATACAGAATGTCTTTGGGGTCGAACTCGAAGTCGATCCAGGAGCCCCGCAGGGGAATGAGCCGGGCCGAGTAGATGATCTTGCCGCTGGAGTGGATCTTGGCCCGGTCGTGGTCGATGAACAGGCCGGGCGACCGGTGCAGCTGGCTCACCACCACCCGCTCGGTGCCGTTGATGATAAAGGTGCCGTTTGCCGTCATCAAAGGCAGGGTGCCGAAGTAAATCTCCTGCTGCTTGATGTCCCGGATAACCTGAGCCTGTGGACTCCGGCTCGAAAACCTCGAGCCGGACCCGAATTTTCATGGGCACTTCAAAGGTCATGCCCCGTTGCAGGCACTCGTCCACGTCATACTTCGGGTCGCCTAGGGAATAATCCACAAATTGCAGACAACAGGTGCGGCTGAAGTCCCAGATAGGAAAAACGCTTTTAAAAACCCCCTGGAGGCCGTAGTCATGGCGCTCCTCAAAGGGCAAATCTTTCTGCAAAAATCGGGCGTAGGACTCCCGCTGCATCTCGATGAGATTGGAGATGTCCACCACCCGCTCTATTTTGCCGAAATTTTGACGATATAACGTCAAAGGCGAGAGCAACTTCGCCATGGGTGCTCCTCGCAAGACTCTTACCAAGCCTTGCTATTTGATTTCGACTGTGGCTCCCTGTTCTTCCAGCTTTTTCTTGATCTCTTCGGCTTCGGCCTTGGAGATGGCTTCCTTCAGAACAGTGGGCACGTTTTCCACCGCCTCTTTGGCCTCTTTGAGACCGAGAGAGGTGATGGCCCGCACTTCCTTGATGACCTGAATCTTGTTGGCCCCGCAGACGGTCAAAACCACGTCGAACTCGGTCTTTTCCTCTTCCACCGGGGCAGCCGCCGCCGCGGGCATCGCCACTGCCGCCATGGCCATGGGGGCCGCGGCCGATACGCCGAATTTCTCTTCCAGGTCCTTAATGAGTTGGGAGAGCTCCAACACCGTCATGTTGGCCAGGCTGTCGATGAGCTCTTGACGTGAAATAGACATGTTCTTCCTCCTTAGTTCCTTTCCGCGGTCAGCCAACCGCACCTGCGTTCAGTAGTGATATTGCCGAGATTTTCTGGCAAGCGCCGCCTTTCTCAGGCCGGCGGCGGAGTTTCCTTTATTGTTGTTGAATTATTGATGCACTGGGTGTGCTTGTTCCCTGTTACGCGTCCCCGCCTCCAGGTTCACCGGCGGCCGCCGGGGCTTCTTCGGCCGCAGCCTCGGGGGCTGCTGCGGGCGCTTCCTCAGCAGGAGCCGCCGCGGCCTCCGCCGGGGCCTCGCCTTCGCCCTTCTGGTCCTTGATGGCCACCAGGACGTTGAGGAAATTGCGGATGACGCCGGCCAGGACGTTCACCAGGGCCTGGGGCGGGGCCTGGAGCAGACCCAGAAGCTGGGCCAGCAAAACTTCCCGGGCCGGCAGCTTGGAAAAGTCATCCACTTCCTGGGCCGTTAGGGTCTGGCCACCGATGACGCCCCCCTTGATTTTCAGCAGGGGCAGGTCCTGGGCGAATTTCACCAGGAGTTTGGCCAGGACCACAGGGTCCTCATAGCCCAGGACCAGGGCGTTGGGCCCCTTGAGATCGCCGGCAATGGGCGTAATCAGGCTCTGGTCGCCGGCCGCCCTTTTCAGCAAGGTGTTTTTGGCCACCTTGAGTTCGCCGCCGGCCTCTTTCACCTGACGGCGCAACTGGGTCATGGGCCCCACTTTGAGGCCGCTGAAATCCGCCAGGATGCCGATCTGGGCTTTACCCACCCGTTCCTGGATGTCCTGGACGATACTGACCTTTTTCTCTATCTGTGGCTTGAGCACGCCTTAACTCCTTCGGGGCTTTAAGCTTTAGGCTTTAAGCAGTAAGCTTTAAGCTTTTTTAAAAAATCCCAAACCGAATGGTGAGTCTTAATGACAACGCCATTTCCCTTATGTTTCCCTGCTTCTGGTTTTAAGCTTATGGCTTACAGCTTATGGCTCTCTACGCCAACAATCGCACCAGGTTCTTGACGTCAGAGGTGTCCACCGAGATGCCGGGACCCATGGTGGTGGACAGGTGAATGCCCACAAAATACGTCCCCTTGCTGGTGGCGGGCTTGAGGCGCACCAACTGATCCATGAACGCGGCCAGGTTGAGCAGGAGCTTGTCCGTGCCGAAGGACACCTTGCCCAGGGGCGCGTGCACCACCCCGGCCCGGTCCACCCGGAAATCCACTTTGCCGCCTTTCAGGTCATTAATGGCCTTGATTACGTCAAAGGTGACGGTGCCCACCTTGACATTGGGCATGAGACCCCGGGGTCCTAAAATTTTCCCGATTTTCCCCACCTGGCCCATGAGGTCCGGCGTGGATACGGCTTTGTCAAAGTCCAGCCAGCCGCCCTGGATTTTGGCAATCAGGTCTTCGGCGCCCACGATGTCGGCGCCCGCGTCCCGGGCCTCCTGTTCCTTCTCGCCCTTGGCGAACACCAGGACCCGCACCGTCTTCCCCAAGCCGTTGGGCAGGACTACCGCGCCCCTGACCATCTGGTCGGCGTGCCGGGGATTGACCCCCAACTGCACCGCGGCATCCAGGGTTTCATCAAATTTCACGCTGGCGGTCTCGAGGGCCAGGCCTACGGCCTCCTGAAAGACGTAACGCTGGGCTTTCTCTATCTTCTCCGCCATCTGCCGGTATCTTTTTCCGTGCTTGGCCATGTTCTTTCCTCAATCCACAATTTCGATGCCCATGCTGCGGGCCGTCCCCGCGATGCTGTGCATGGCCATGTCCAGGTCGGTGGTGTTCAGATCGGGCAATTTCTGCTTGGCGATCTCCGCCAGTTGCGCCTTGGAGATGCTTCCCACCTTTTCCTTGCTGGTCTCCTTGGCGCCCTTGGGCACCTGGGCCGCCTGCAGCAAGAGCACCGAGGCCGGGGGTGTCTTGGTGACAAAGGTGAAAGACCGGTCGCCATAGACGGTGATCAACACCGGAATGATAGTGCCTTCCTGGGCAGCGGTGCGGGCGTTGTAGCTTTTGCAAAACTCCATGATATTGACCCCGTGCTGGCCCAGGGCTGGACCCACCGGGGGCGACGGGTTGGCTTTCCCCGCCGGGAGCTGCAACTTGATTTGAGCGATTACTTTTTTTGCCATGTATAAACTCCTGGCTTTAGGCTGTAAGCCTTAAGCTTTAAGCTTTTTTATAAAATTGGTAAGCATCTGCTTCACTTCGTTCGCTTCTTTATGCAATTATTCATAATTGTTTTGTTCAAGAAATCCTAAATCCTTGACCAGCAACAGATGATATTCAAGTTCGCTGGCTGACCCTCTGGCTATCTGGAGGAATCGGGCAAAATCAGCATCTCCATCTTTTCCACATCCTTCTGCAATATTTGCTGGGATTGAAGCACTGGCTCGCCTTATTTGACCGGTCAGGCCATACAATTCTTCCCGCGGGAAATTTTCTGTGGCTCTATAGATTTCTAAAGTTAATAAGTGACTTTTCTCCCACACTTTTTGTTTTCGAAAGTCTCTCAATTGGGGTCGGGCGAATTCTTAAAATGTTTTAAAAGCTTATGGCTTATAGCTTAAAGCATAAGCTTAAAATTATATTTTCTCCAACTGCGTAAACTCCAACTCCACCGGTGTGGGGCGGCCGAAGACGCCGATCATCACCTTGACCTTGCCTTTATCGGCCCGCACTTCGTCCACCGTGCCGGTAAAGTTGGTGAAAGGCCCGTCAGTGACCTGAACCTTGTCCCCCACCTCGAACTGGATCTTGGGCTTGGGCTTGGCAATGCCTTCCTGCATCTGGCTGATGATTTTTTCGGCATCCGAGTCGGGAATAGCCACGGGCTCGGTCTTGCTGCCCACAAAGCCAGTGACCTTGGGCGTATCCTTCACCAGGTGCCAGGAATCGTCCGTCAGCTCCATGTGCACCAGCACATATCCCGGATAAAACTTCCGGGCCGACAGGCGGCGCTCGCCTTTGATCATCTCCTCCACCATCTCCGTGGGCACCAGCACCTCGGAGATGAGGTGATCCAGGCTCTGGGCCTTGGCCCGATCCAGGATGGCGTTTTTCACCTTCTGCTCAAAGCCGGAATATGTATGAATGATGTACCACTTGTGGGCCACGGTGCCCCCGCCCCTATCCCTTCATAATTCTTTTAACAATGGCGGACAGACCCATGTCCACCAGCCCCAGGAAGCTGGAGATGACCAGAACCAGGAACAGGACCACCGCGGTGGTGCCCAGGGTTTCTTTGCGGCCGGGCCAGGTCACTTTATTGAGCTCCTGCCAGGCCTCGGACACGAACTGGGTGATGGTGCTCCACCATTTGGCCGGCGACGGCAGCCTGGCCACCAGAGAGGTCTTACCCTTGGGGGCTTTGAGCTTGACCACCTGCCCCCGCGCCGCGTTGTTACCCGCGGTTTTTCCCTGGATTTTGGTTTTAACCTTGTCCTTTTTCATCGCTTTTGCCCCTGGTCTCAGAAACCAAAAAAGGCCGGAGCAATCCCAGTTCCCTGGCTGCTCCGGGACGACAACGTCATGGATTTCCAAGGGATTTCTTTGGCTGCTCGGCAGGTGGCTTGAGTTTGAAGAGGCCTCCTACTAGCACTATCTCCGGTGCTTCACCTGGCAGGCCAGGAGGGATTCGAACCCCCATCCCCCGGTTTTGGAGACCGGTGCTCTAGCCGTTCGAGCTACTGGCCTACACCTTTCCTACTTACTTTCCCGATGCGGGGTATGGCTCCGGCAGTGTGGACAATACTTCTTAAGCGTGAGCCTGTCGGGCGTCCGCCGCTTGTTCTTGGTTTTCGTATAATTACGGCGCTTACAAGTGCCGCAGGATAGCGTAATGATGTCTCTCATGATCTCAACCGTTTGCCGTGCGGTTATTCAATAATATCGCTGACCACGCCGGCGCCCACGGTGCGGCCGCCTTCCCGGATGGCGAAGCGCAGTTCCTTTTCAATGGCCACTGGCGTAATCAGGGCCACCTCCATGGAGACGTTGTCGCCAGGCATGACCATCTCCACCCCTTCGGGCAGGGTCACCACCCCGGTGACGTCCGTGGTGCGCAGGTAAAACTGCGGCCGGTAGCCCGAGAAAAACGGCGTGTGCCGCCCGCCTTCCTCTTTGTTCAGGATGTAGACCTCGGCCTTGAACTTGGTGTGGGGCGTGATGGACCCGGGTTTGGCCACCACCTGGCCCCGCTCCACTTCGTCTTTCTTGATGCCCCGAAGCAAGCAGGCCGACGTTGTCGCCCGGCCTGGCCCGTGTCCAGGGTTTTCCTAAACATCTCCACCCCGGTGCACACCGTCTTCTGGGTGGGGGCAAAACCCACGATCTCCACCTCATCCCCGATCTTGACCACACCCCGCTCGGCCCGGCCCGTTACCACCGTGCCCCGGCCCGAAATGGAAAAAACGTCTTCAATGGGCATGAGGAAGGGCTTGTCCGTGGCCCGCACCGGCTCCGGAATGTAGCTGTCCAGGGCCGCCATGAGCTCGAAGATGGGCGCGGCTTCGGGGCTGTTGAAATCGTCGCTCTCCAGGGCCTTGAGCGCGCTGCCCTTGACGATGGGCACATCATCCCCCGGAAAGTCGTATTTGGAAAGGAGTTCCCGAAGCTCCAACTCCACCAGCTCGATGAGCTCCGGGTCGTCCACCATGTCCACTTTATTCAAAAAGACCACGATGTAGGGCACCCCCACCTGCCGGGCCAGCAGAATGTGCTCCCGGGTCTGGGGCATGGGGCCGTCGTCGGCGCCCACCACCAAAATGGCCCCGTCCATCTGGGCCGCGCCGGTGATCATGTTCTTGATATAGTCGGCGTGCCCCGGGCAGTCCACATGGGCATAGTGCCGGTTCGCCGTCTCGTACTCCACGTGGGCCAAGGCAATGGTGATGCCCCGCTCTTTTTCTTCCGGGGCCTTGTCAATCTGGTCAAAGGGAACAAAGCTGGCCATCCCCTTCTTGGCCAAATGCTTGGTGATCGCCGCGGTCAAGGTCGTCTTGCCATGGTCGATGTGACCGATGGTGCCTACGTTCACGTGCGGCTTGGTGCGCTCAAACTTCTTCTTGGCCATGTCCTATCTCCGGAGCAAGGTTTTCCCGGAAGTCTGCTTCCGGGGGGCTCACCATGGTGACCCATAAAATATGGAGCCCACGACCGGGATCGAACCGGTGAACCTCTTCCTTACCAAGGAAGTGCTCTACCAACTGAGCTACGTGGGCCCTGGAGCGGGAAACGGGACTCGAACCCGCAACCCTCAGCTTGGAAGGCTGACGCTCTAGCCAATTGAGCTATTCCCGCCCACGCCTTAAAAAATGGTGGAGAGGGGAGGATTCGAACCTCCGAAGGCTGCGCCGGCAGATTTACAGTCTGCTCCCTTTGGCCACTCGGGAACCTCTCCAACCGGTACGCTGAGGTCGGGTGTCGCAACTGGAGCTGGCGATGGGACTCGAACCCGCAACCTGCTGATTACAAATCAGCCGCTCTACCATTGAGCTACGCCAGCCTGCCGGTCAACCTGCTTGCCAAGCCGAGGATGACCAAATTTTAACTTAATAAAATTAGTTTATTTATAAAACCTTGTCAAGGTTTTTTCCAAAATTTTCTCTGGCCGGATTTCCTGCCTCTTCCTGGTTTGACAGACCCCTGCTTCGGTGTCATATTCTTCTCATATATTAAGGAGAAGGTCTCATGGAGCTCGAACGCGCCCGGCTGCTTCGGCAAATTCCTTCGGTGGACGAATTGGTCCGCGCCCCTGGTCTGTCGCCTTATCTGGCACCTTTGTCCCGGGCCCAGTCCGTGGAAGTGATCCGCCGGTTCCTCACCGGCTTTCGGGAGCGCCTTCTCGCCCTCCCCCTGGAGAACCTCCCCCTGGAGCATGACCAGGCGGCCCTGGAAACCGAAGCAGCCCGCAGCCTCGCCCGGACTCACCGGCCTTCTCTTACCCGGGTGATCAACGCCACCGGCGTCATTATTCACACCAACCTGGGGCGCTCGCCCCTTAGCACTGCGGCCCGGGACCAAATCCTGACGGCCGCCGCTTGTTATACCAATCTTGAATACGACTTGGAAGAGGGAAAGCGCGGCTCCAGGCAAATTCACCTGGAGAAGCTTTTGACCGAGCTCACCGGGGCTGAGGCGGGTCTGGTGGTGAACAACAACGCAGCCGCAGTTTTCCTGGCCTTAAACGCCCTGGCCGCCGGCCGGGAGGTCATCATCTCCCGGGGCCAATTGGTGGAAATCGGCGGCTCTTTCCGCCTGCCCGACATCATGGCCGCCAGCGGGGCCGTTATGCGGGAGGTGGGCACCACCAACAAGACCTACCTGGCTGACTATGAGAGGGCCATCACCTCCAACACCGCCATGCTCCTCAAGGTTCATCCCAGCAATTTCCGGCTCCTGGGCTTCACCAAAGAGGTGCCCCTGGCCGAGCTGGTGCCTCTGGGGCGCCGCTACGGACTTTATGTCCTGGAGGACCTGGGGAGCGGCTGCCTCATTGACCTCTCCCGCTATGGCCTGGAAAAGGAGCCCACGGTCCAGGAAGCGGTGGCCGGCGATGCTGATCTTGTCATGTTCAGCGGCGACAAACTCCTGGGCGGCCCCCAGGCCGGCATCGTCATCGGCAAGGCCGAGGTGATCAAGCTTTTAAAGCAGCACCCCCTGACCCGGGCCCTGCGGCCGGACAAGCTTACCCTGGCGGGCCTGGAGGCCACCCTGCGCCTGTATCTGAACGAGGCCAAGGCCGTTATGGACATCCCCACCCTGCGCATGCTCACCACGCCGGTGGCCGAGATTAACCGCCAGGCCCAGCGTCTGGCCCGGATGGTCAAGCGGCGCTGGCCCGGCCGCTATCAGGTCTCGGTCCAGGACCACGTCAGCCGCTCCGGCGGGGGTGCTTTGCCCATGGTGCCCATCCCCAGCCGGGCCCTGGCCTTGGCCCTGCCGCCCCTGGCCCCGCACCAACTGGAGGAACGCCTCCGGGCCGCCGACCCGCCGGTCATCACCCGCCTGGAGCACGACCGCCTGCTCCTGGACGTGCGCACCCTCCTGCCGGAGGATTATGCCCCGCTGCTTGCCGTCCTGGATGCCCTGGCGAACTCGCCTGACATTCCCACCGGGACGGCATAGATTAAGGTCAGCCAGGCCTTGACGGACCTACCCTTTGCCATGGGGCGGAGGGACCCCGCCCCTGCGGAAAAATCACCTTTGCTTGCTTATGGCAGATCCTCATGAGCCGCTGGCTCGCCCAAAATAAAGAAAAGGTCAGTGGGGTGGGCCTCCCTGCCCGCCATCCCGGTGCGCAGTTCGCACCCTGCCTCTTCTTTGAACCTTGAACTATGAACTTTTCGGAACAGATCACGGAAAGCGGAGCATCAGTCTCTTATGCGGATATTGATGAAAAGGTGCCCCCTTTGGCCACCGGTGGTCTTGCCTCCCCCCTTTATCCGCAGCCAGGCGCCGTCCGTCACCCCCGGCGGAATGGAAAGGCGCAACCGCCGCCGCTGATGGTCGCTGCTGATGAGAAAATTGACCTTGGCGCCCCGGGCCGCCAGCCTCCTGGGCAACCGCAGGTCCATAATAACATCGGGCCGGTCCAGGGCCGGAAACATTTCCCATTCCAGGCCGGCCAGGGGACTGCCGGTGAGCCACTGCACCAGTCGTTGGGGCAAACCTTTAAAGAAGAGCAGCCAGGAGAAACGCTCTCCTGAACTGCTCTGCCTTGCTTTGTGCTGGGGAGTTGTTGATGGGCGTGGCCGCTCCCGTCCTGGGGAGCGGCTCAGGCCTCGGGTAGGATGATCCCCTGAGGAAAACCAACGGGGTGGCCGGCGGGAGGCGGACTTCTCAGGGGTGGGGCCAGCGCTGCGACGGTGCTGGCCGTGAGACTGGCGGTGGACCTTTCCGGGCTTTTTCTCCCGCGCCCGGAGTCCATCATAAGCCGCGCGCCGCACCGGGTCCATGAGAACCCGGTACGCCTCGCCCAGTCTTAAAAACCTGTTTGTGGCCCAGGGGTTCCCGGCATTCCGGTCAGGATGCCAGCGCAGGGCCAACAGACGATAAGCTTTTTTGATTTCCCCGGCCCCGGCCTTGGGGGGGACTCCCAGGATGTCGTAGTAATCCAAGGACATGGCAGTGCCGGAGAGCAAAAGTCACCGCAACCTCCGTCCTCCCTCTTCTGGCGGGAGGCCCTCGTCCCCGCCGAAGGGTGTTCAGGACCAGAATAGGAAAGGAGTGCGATCAGACCCGCTTATTTCACTAATTCTTTAAGCTGCTTGCCCGGTTTGAATTTCACCACCTTGGTGGCAGGAATCTTAATGGGCTTCCCTGTCTGGGGGTTCCGACCCTCCCTGGCTTTCCGGGCGGTGACCACGAAGGTGCCAAAACCGGCCAAGGCCAAACGGGCTTTGGTCTTCAGTGTTTTTGAAACTGCTTTGATTAGGGAATTTATTACCTTCTCGGCATCAGATTTTTTTACTTGAGCATCGTTAGCGACGTGGGCGATCAATTCTGCTTTGGTCATACCTTCTCCCCTCTCCTCTCTCTTCATTTGCTGAGGTCAATGATTATCTGCTGTTCTCTGGCCGCAAGGTGAGAAATAATTGTGCTCTGGACGCTATCCCTCCTTTCCTAAGATTATTCTTGTTAAATCAAACAGTTACCTTTGAAAAAACCCCCAAATGCTGATGGTTAGCCATTAATAGCACAAAAAAACAAGGTCTGACAATAAAAATATCTTATGTTTTTGGCTTTTTTTGGCGCTGGCCTAATTTTTTTCCAAATTAGCGGGTGGCGCGGCGCAGGATGAGAACCGCCAGGGAGGCGAAAAAGAGGTGCGGCAGCCACGCGGCCCAGATAATGGGCCATCGGCCGGCCTGGCCTAAAGAAATGCTGAATCCCAAAGACAGCCAGTAGGCGAACATGACCAACAACCCCACGGCCACCATACCCGGAATGAAGACCTTTTCCCGCCTGAGGGCCAGGCCCAGCCCCAGCGCAGCCAGGGCCAGGGGCACCAGGGCCATGGCAAACCGGTTCTGGACTTCCAGGCGGTAGGAGGTGGACTTGTAGCCATCCCGCTCCAAACGATGCACAAAGCGCAGCAGTTCCTCCACGTCCATTTCCGGGATTTTTCTTTCCAGGCCGCCAAAATCCTTGGGGGTTTCCGTCAGGACCAGATTCATTTCCTGGAAGGTCTTGACCTCCTCCTCACCCTGGGCAGGGAAATCCTGGATGATCCCCTGATACAGCCGCCAATGGCCATCCTGCCAGACAGCCCGCCGGGCCGCCACCACCTGGGTCAGATTGAAACGGTCGTCAAAGCGGAAGATCTTCACCCCCTCCAGGGTTTGCAAGTCTTTACGGTACAACAGGATGTTGTAGATGGCCCGATCACCCTTGTACCACAAGTGCTCAGGATTGCTGAGGCTCCTGGGGGGCTTTTTTTGGACCTGGGTTTCCCAGAACAGGTTGAGGGTGGCCTGGGTCCAGGGCAACAGGTAGAGGTTCAAGGCCAGGAGCGCCGCGGCAACCAGGGCCGCCAGCAGCAACACCGGCCGGGTGAGCCTGAGTATGTCTATGCCGCTGGTTCGGATGGCCATGGTCTCCTGGGTGCGGGTCAAAAGGCCAAAGGTGAGCATGGCCCCGAGAAGCACCGCCGGCGACAGCACCTTTTCCAGAGCCACGGGCGCGGTTAAAAGAAGGTACTGCCCCATGTCGGCCAGATCCAGGTTGGCCCGCACCAGTTGGTCGATTTTCTCGAAAAAGTCCACCACCAGGTAGATGGAAAGAAACGCGGTGAAGCTCAGAAGAAAGATCTTGAGAAATTCCCGGGCCACATAGTGTTCCAGGAGGCGCGGCCGGAGCAGAGGGAGGGACTCCATAGTCCAGACATATATCAGAAAAATGCTGGATTGTTAAGGAGTTTAGCCTCTCCGGCCAGTTCCTCCTGGGCCTGCGGCACGCCCTCAAATAACGAGGAGGTCGGAAGGGCGTCCCTGCGCGCCAACACGAAATATCAGGGTGCGTAAGACGCACCCGACGGATTGAAACCCAAAACTCGAAACTATGCACAACGATATAAAATTCTGCGCATATGCTTTCTTTGCGCTTTTTTGTCATTCTGAGCCGCCAATGGCGGCGAAGAATCTCGCTTGAGGGGAAATGAGGAGACCCTTCGCCTTCGGCTCAGGGTGACAAAATACGGTGACGATAATAGGAAGGCCCCTTTCAAGGCGCAATTATTGAAGACGCTATGTATAAAGACTTTTCAAGACAAGGTTGAACCAGGACTTGCCCTCACCATCCCAGGCGGGGGCGGGGCTCCGGCGCCGGCTTGGCCGCGGCCCCCTGGGGGAGGCCGGCCGCCCCCTTGGGCTGCACTAACTGCCGCACTTCCTCCCGAACCTGGTCTTCCAGGAGGGAGCCGGGCGGGGGGATGGCGCTTTTATATACTGCGGGCGCGGGTTTATGGTCAGATTTTTCCGGCTGGGAGGCGCCGGAGGGCGCGGCGGCGCTGGCCGAGGCCGCCCCCGGCAACCCATGCCCCGGCAAGGAGGAGGCGCCGGGTTGAGAACCCTTGGGGGCCGGCGAGGCGGGAGGGCAACCAGTCCCGCCCCCTTTGGGGGCCTTCTTAATATGATCCTGGATTTTCTGGAGATCACCCCGCTCCTGGTTGGCGCGGTCCCGAAACATCACGAGAATGCTCACCCGCCGGTTCTGGTAATCCAGGGGGTCCTGTTGGTTGCGGGGATAGCGGTCGGCGCAGCCCCGCACCGAGGTCACCTGGTTCGGATTAACCCCCCCATCCTCCATGACCCGCCGGGCGGCGTTGGCCCGGTCGGTGGACAGCTCCCAGTTCGTGTAAGTTTTGGTGCCGTAGGGCCGGCTGTCGGTGTGGCCCTCCAGAGTGATGAGGTTGGGTAGTTTTCCCAGCTCCTGGGCGATGGGTTTTAAAAGTTCCTGGGTTTCCCGTTTGAGGTTGGCGCTGCCGAGATCAAAAAAATGGGAGTTTTCCTGGTCCAGGAGTTCGATGCGCAGGCCGTCATTGGTGATCTCCAGGGCCACCTGGTCCTTGATGCGGCTTAACTCCGGCAACTGGGCGATGACCTCCGTAATGCGCTTTTTCACTTCCTCCAGGGAGCCCACATCACTGGCCAGATCGGGAGTGATGGGGGACGGGGTCTGCAACTCCTGGCTGTGGCCGGGGGTGGGAATGTCCCCCCCCATATCGCTGGTTTCCATGAGGCCGGAGGCTCCGGGCAAAAGCCCCGGATTTTTGAAATATTGGGCCACATTTTGGCGAACGGCCTGGCTCTGGCTCATGATCCAGAGCACAATAAACAGGGCCATCATGGCGGTGACGAAATCGGCGTAGGCCACCTTCCAGGCCCCGCCGTGGGCGCCGCCGCCCTGGACTTTCTTTTTCTTGATGATTCTTGGTTCCGCAGGTTCTGGATGGGCTCCGGACATAGCTTTTCAACCCTGACAAGTCGTGAGTAATATGATCAACAAGCCTGCGGCAACCAGGACGACCAGCAATCAGCCCCTAACCTTGATGGCCCGGCAGGCCTCCTCCACTTCGGCAAAGGTGGGGCGAAACTCGCTGACAATGACCCGCCGGGCGAACTCCACTGTCACGATGGGAGGCATGCCCTTGGCATAGGCCACCACCCCGGCCTTGATGGAGCGCAAGTAAAGCTCCCCCAGTTCCGCCTGATATTCGATCTGGGCGCTTAAGGGCTGGAGAAAACCATAGCACAGCAGCACCCCCAGGAAGGTGCCCACCAGGGCCGCCCCCACCTTGTGGCCCACCTCCGAAGCCGGGCCGCCGATGGCCTGCATGGTGAGGACAATACCCAGCACCGCCGCCACAATGCCCAGGCCGGGCAGGGCGTCGGCCGTGCGGGCCAGGGCGTGAGCCGGTTTTTTATTCTCCTCTTCCTGGGTTTCCAGGTCAGCCTCCAGCAAGGTCTCCAGCTCCAGGGGAGGCACCCCCCCTATCACCAGGAGTTTCAAGGAGTCCACCAGGTATTCCAGGTTATGATGATTGTTCATGATAACGGGATACTTGGCAAAGAGGTCACTGTCCTCAGGTTTTTCCACGTGCCCCTCCAGGGTCAGGAGACCCTTGACCCGGGCGGTCTGAAAAATCTCGTACAGGAGCTGGAGCAACTCCAGGAAACTTTCCTTGGAGACGCTGGGGGCCTTGAACGACCCCAGAATGAAACCCACCATCTTCACCAGGGTGGTTTTCGGTGTGGCCACGATGAGAGCCCCGGCGGCCGCCCCCCCGATGATGACAAACTCCGCCCACTGCATGAGGACCAGGAAATTTCCCCCTTCCAGGAGAAACCCTCCCAGCACCGAAACCAGGACCACGACAAAGCCGATGATAACAAACACAAGGAGTCCGGAAAAAGGTAGTACGGCAGGCCGCGCCTTCCGCCTCGTCACTCCTTGTTATCGGCTTGGTGCGGCTGGTTCTTAAAAACCCCTCGGACTGCCTCTTGCCAAGAGCACCGGCCGTTCCTATAATGTTGTCAAACTTAGGAATCAGGGGAGGATTGTGAATGCCGACTTACGAGTTTTTGTGCGGCCAGTGTGGCGAGGAGTTTGTCCGGATCATGAGCCTGGGCGAATTTGGAAGCGGCAAGGTCGCCTGCCCCAAATGCCAATCCGACAACGTCAAGCAGCAAATGACCGCTTTCACCCCCAAGACCTCACGGAAAAGCTGACCGCCTTCAGGGTCGCCACTGACTGAGGACCGCGCCCTGCTCCGTGCAGGTCAAGGTGACAGCGCCCTCCTGAGTCAGGAAAATGTTGGGCCGGGAGCAATATGACGTTCCGGCCCCCGGCTCTCTTGAGCCATAGAGGATAAGTTTTTCCGGGCTCACGTGCCGCACCACCTCCGCAGAGACATCCCGGGGAGCGATAAGCACGGTCAAGGGGTTCGCCTCCGGCCACGGCAGGGCCTCCACCACAGTACGTTTCAGGGGTGGCAGGATAAGGACCTGGCACCCCTGGCAAGTCACCTTCAGGGCCATCCCCCACCCTTCCCCCCAACTCAGGTAAGCCAGAGACATCCAGCCCAGATTGGTCGGCGGGTTCATCTTGTCCAGGGCCAACCCCGGCCGGCCGGCATCCCCCAACATATTCATCAGGTCAATCACCTTGGCCGCAGGCCGGGGCCCCTTCCACCAGAGCCGCCCCACTTCCAGGCGCTGGGCCAGAGTTAAGAGTTCCGGGGCGTTGCGGGCATTGAGGCTCAAGGCCAGGACCGCGTCCAGGGTGTCAAACTGGCGCCAGCGCAGGTAGGCGGGCAGAGGCCCCGGGCCGCCGCCCTCATACCCCGGCCAGACGTCCCAGGCCGCGGTGACCGCCACCCGCTGGCCCTCCGGGGCCACCAACACCCCGTCCAGGCCGGTGCGGCTGTCCAGAATGGTGATTTCCCCCCACCGGGGAGCAAACCATAAAGAATAAGACAAGGTGGCGGCCAGGATCACCGCGCTGAGACCAAGGCCGGCCCAGGTCAGCAGACTGCGCCGCCGCGGCAACAGGCAGAAAACCGCGGCGTACATCAGCCCCACCTGGAGCCAGAGCCAGGCGGGGCTGGAGACGTTAAGACCGGGCACCGTGACGCCGCTGCCGGGCAGGCCGGCCACCCAGGTAATCAGGAGGTAGCCCACCTGGAGGGGGATCTGCCCGATCTCCAAAAAAAATCTGGCCACCGGGGTGAGGGAAAGACCTTGGGCCAGGACCGCCAACTCCCCCAGGGGGAGAGCCATCATGAGCACCAGGGGGATAGCCGCCAGGTTCACCAGGAAGCCGAACAGGGACACCACCTGAAAGTGGTGGGCCACCAGGGGCGCGGTGGCCAGGGAAGCCGCCAGGGACACGGCCAGCAATTCCACCCCGCGCCAGCCGAGACGGTGCAGGTGCCCCCTGAGCCCTGTTTTCCGGTCCAGGAAGGTTCGGTCGGGCTCCTGGTGATAGATCAATCCGGAAGCCAGGTTGAGCAAACGGGGTCCCAGATAGACAATACCTGCCACCGCGGCAAAAGACAGTTGAAAGGACACCGAAAACAAGAGCAGCGGGCTCCAGAGCAAAATAAAAAACGCGGCGATGGCCAGCGCACTCCAGACATCGCGGAACCGCCCCAGAAACATCAACAAGAGATAGGCCAGCACCATGATCTCGGCCCGCTGGGTGGAGGGCGAGCCCCCGGCCAGGTGGGCGTAGCCCACCACCGGCAGGGCCGCGGCCAGGGTGGCGATTTTCATGGCGTTCACCCTGAGGAGCAGCCAGGGGAAGCGCCGCAGCAGCCAGAAAACCAGGCCGTAGGTGACCGTGGCCACCGCGCCCAGGTGCATGCCGTTGATCACCAGGAGGTGACTGGTGCCGGTGCGGCTCAGATTCTGGCGCATCTCCGGAGGGACCTTGCCCTGGTCCCCCAGGAGCATGGAGAGATAGATGGCTTCCAGGTCCGGGGGCAGGTCCCGCAAAAGGCTGCGGACGCCGCCGCGCAGACTCTCGGCCAGGGAGGGAGCCTCCCCCGCAGACACAAAGACCAGGCGATCGGGGTCCTTCAGGTGCATCTGCCGGAAAATGCCTTCCGCGGCCAACTGGCGGGGGCGGTCCGGAACGCCGGGATTGCGGAGGGCCTGGGGTTCCCGCAGTTTCCCCCTCACATAAATTTGGGTCCCCACCGGCGGCGCCTCCAGGGGCGGGGCCGTGACCAGGATTTTCCCGGTGGCCGGACGCCAGCCCTCTGGACTCTTCCAGGCCTCTGCGGCCATATACAGGCGCACCCCCTCCGGGGTTACCCGGCTGGGGCGGCACAGGCGGCCGGAAATGACCACCTCCTGTTGAGGGGAAAGGCGGGCAATATGATGGACCGGAAAATCCGGAGCCAGGGCTTGGTGATAGAGGCCCACGCCCAGCAGGAAAAAAAAGAGGGGGGGGAGGACCCGGCGCGGCGCGTCCTGCAGGTCTGAAAACCGGCAGCAACGGCCCCGCAGCCGCGAGAAAAAACGCTCCGGCCGCGCCACCCGGTCCTCAGATGCGTCCATGCAAGTTCCCCGGATTTTCCCTTATAATATTATAAGGAAAATCCTTAAGGAGATTGCCGGGAGATGTCAAGTTTTTTGTGGAGGCTCAACTTTGGCAAAGGGGGGGTTGCCGGGTAATTTTGACCAATTATTTTTGCGGAAGTTCATCAGATTTATCCGGCTTATTGGGCCGGGATTCTCGAAATAACTGGGAAAACTGTGACAGAACCAGGAACAGCAGCAGGGCTGCCAACCCTGCCACCAGCCACCCCCGGGGGATATCGAGCCCCCAGTCGGCCGCAGCCAATCCCAGCATTAAAGCCAGCACCAGGGGCACCAGCGGCCTTTTCAGGCCCTTTCCGGCAGTGGCCGCCTCAGGCCCCAAGCCGCTCTTTTCGCCATCATCATCAGGGTTCATAAAATATTATCCATTTAGTTAAAAGGCCGGCCTGCCGATGCCATGCTTATAGCACCTCAATTTCAAACGGGAAAACCCTTTTTACCGCCCATGACCCAAAACATGCTTGACAAAGACGCTGTGGTTATTGAATAGTACTTCCAAGCCTCATCAAAAGCCTATGCGCTTCTTGGTCACTCTTCTGGCGGTCGTTCTGACCTGGATGGTGGCTGCCAACCCGGCGGCGGCCGAAAATATTCCTATCTTCATGAAAGCCCGGGAAGGCTCCCTGGTGATTGGCGGCGGCGACAAAGGGACTGCCGCCGCTGGCCAGAAAAGCGCCCATACCACCATGCTCGGCCGGGACGTGCAGGTCTACATCTTCCGCGGCGGCACCCAGCCTTTTTATCAACCCTATGGGACGGGGCAGTCCCGGTTTTCCCCGCCCCTGGACCGCTGGCAGAGACCTGCCGGCCCCTATTTGGATGGGCTCATTCAAAAATATGCCGCCCGCTACGGAGTGGACCCCTCGCTGGTGCGGGCGGTCATGAACCAGGAATCGGGATTCAATCCCTATGCCGTCTCCCCCAAAGGGGCCCAGGGCCTCATGCAGCTCATGCCCGGCACTGCCGCCATGATGGGGGTGACCAACCCCTTTGACCCGGAGCAAAACATTGCCGGGGGGGTGGGCTATCTGCGCCACTGCCTGGATTGCTTCGGAAACAACGTGCCCCTGGCGGTGGCGGCCTATAACGCCGGGCCGGGCCGGGTGGCCAGGTCCCAGGGCGTGCCGGCCATCCGGGAGACCCAAAATTTTGTCAGAAACGTCATGGGCGCCTATGCGGGCCGTGCTGCGGCCGCCCCTGCCCCCGCACCGAAAGCTGCCCCCTTTACCGAGCCCAAAGCCGCCCTTGTTTCTGCTTCCCAGGCCACTCCTGCCCCTAAGGTCCAAACAGCCGCCGTCCGGCCCTCTCTCAATGACCGGATTCTGCCCACCCATGAAAGGGTGGCGGCGCCGGAGGCCCATCCCCGGGCCAAGGTCATCGAGGTGCGCTATCCCGGCGCCAAACCGGTGGTGGTGGCCCAACCTGCCTGGGGTAATTAGCCCTAAATCCCCATCACACCAGAACCGCTTGCCGGGCCGACGCCACCACCCGAGCGCCCCGGCCGATGACGCAATCCTCCAGAGTAAGCCCCGGCGCTATCCAGGCCTGGTCCCAGACCACGGTATTTTTCAGGCGGGTCTCCTGCCCCACCCTGACATGCCGCCCCAGGCAGACGCCGCCGTTACAGGTTGCTCCGGCCTCCAACACGGCGCCTTCTCCTAATAAGGGATCCGACAGGGCGGGGAAATATCCGGCCAGACTGGGGCTGTCCCCCGACAGCAACCGGCGGTGCGCCCTGAGATAGGCCTCGGGGGTGCCCAGGTCCTGCCAGAAATGGCCCGAAACCACCAGGGCGGCCAGATGTTCGCCCTGGGCCAGGGCCTCCCGCCAGGCGGCCACCAGGTCGGCGGGGCCTTGCGCCGGCAGCCAGTTAAAGAGGCGGGGGCTCACCACCTGGACGCCGGTGTAGGCCAAGGGAGGGCCGGCGGCCCTGGCCGGCTTCTCCCCGATGCCCGCCACCCGGCCCTGCCGGTCCAGCCAGACGGTGTTATAGGGGGGGCAGTCATGAAGCACCAGGGTGGCCAGGGCCTTTTTGTCGTGCCGGCGGCATATGTCAGCCAGGTCCAGGTCGGTGAGGATGTCGGCATTCACCGCCAGAAATGACGCCCCACCCAGGGCCTCCCCCAGGGAGCGCAAACCGCCGCCGGTGCCGAGAATCTCGGGCTCGTGCCGGACCACCACTTCCAGGCCGCCGGACGTATAGGTCGCGAGAAATTCCTGCACCTGGTCCGCCAGGTGATGGGTATTCACCGCCACTTTATGGGCGCCGGCCTCCCGGAGTTGGTTCAGAATGAGCCCCAACAGGGGCCGGTTGAGCACCGGCGCCAGGGCCTTGGGAGTCGTCTGGGTCAGCGGCCTAAGGCGCGTCCCCAAACCTGCCGCTAAGATGGCTGCTTGCATGGCGTTAACGGAATCTTCTTTGAAGCAGGGGGCCAGGGGTCGGAAACCCCTGCCCCCTCCCTCAAACTCCCTCCCCCAACCCCTTAATCTTTTTTGCCGGGAAGTCGGACACTTACTTGTCTTTCCAGCCCCTTCTGCGGGTTGGGAGGGGGGCTTGGGGGGAGGGCAGGGACCTCAGGTCCCTGGCCCTCCCCCCAACATTCTTTTCACTTCTTATACCCGATCTGCCTCAGAAAATCATAACGCCAGGCCTGGCCATGTTCGGCCTCCACGCCCTTGGGGGAAAAACCGTCCACCACCCCCAAAATGCCCCGGCCCTGCCCGGTTTCGGCCAGGATCACTTCCACCGGGTTGGCCGTGGCGCAAATGATGCGGCAGACCTCGGGGCACAGCTTGATAGCGTTCAACATATTAATGGGGAAAGCGTTGCGGATGAGAATATTGAAGCTGTGGCCGGCGGCCAGCATCTGGGCGTTTCTGGTGGCCGCGGCCACCAACTCCGGGTCATTCCCTTCTGTCCGGATGAGACATTCCCCGGAGGCCTCCGAGAAAGCAATGCCAAACTTGATGCCCGGCACCGTGCCCACCAGAATCTCGTAGAGGTCCTCCACTGTCTTAATGAAATGGCTATGCCCCAAAATGAGGTTGGCGCCTTCGGGAATGTCCAGCTCTACCGTGAGCAACTGCATATTTCTCTCCTTTCAGCCTCCAGGAATCGGTTTCGGCCTGGCCTGAAAAATTCCGCCCGTTGTACCCCAAAAGTTCCGGGAGCAGCAGCCTTAGGCGGGAAAGGCCGGGCGGCTTCAGGGTATGGTTAAGATTACCGGAATCGATACTTTTATGATATGATGTTTTGTTAATAATATACTTTTTGGCTTCGGCCCAACTTCCTAACTCTGCAGGAGTTGACCGTGAATTTTTCCTGGCTAGGCCGTCAGATATTAATATCTTTCCTGGTTTGGGGTCTGATAATTTCCCCGGCCGCAGCCCAGGTCACCATCGGCTGTTATCTCCCTATGACCGGCGCCGCCGCGGCCATGGGACAGATGGTCTGGGAAGGGGTGCAGATCGCCCATAAACTCAAGCCCAAGGTCTTGGACCAGGAAGTGAAATTGGCCCTGGTGGACACCAGGAGCGACAAGATGGAGGCGGCCAACGCGGTGAGCCGGCTCATCGAAAAAGACAAGGTGGCAGGCATTATCGGGGAAGTCATCAGCAGCGACACTCTGGCCGGGGCGCCCATCGCCGAACGGGCCCAAATCCCCAACATTTCCCCCACCGCCACCAACCCCCTGGTGACCCAGAAGAAACAATTCGCGTTTCGGGCCTGTTTTGCCGACGATCTGCAGGGCCGGGTGGCGGCCCGCTATGCCTGGGAGCACCTCAAGGCCAAGCGGGTGGCCGTGATCATCGACCAGGCCCAGGACTATTGCGTGGGCCTGGCCCTGTATTTCATGCGGGAATTCAAGCGCCTGGGCGGGGAAGTTGTCTCCATGACCCACATCCAGACCGGCGACCAGGATTTCAGCGCCCAGATTGCCGCCATCAAGGCCCAAAACCCCGACCTGATCTACGCCCCCAACTACTACGCCGAGGATGCCCTGTTGGCCCGGCAGTTGAAAAACCTGGGGGTGCAGGTCCCCATCCTCACCGGCGACGGGGCCCAGGTGCCGGAACTCATCACCCTGGGCGGCCCGGCGGTGGACGGCATGTATTTCACGGCCCATTTCCACCGGGACCAGGCCGCCACGGCCCTGGCCAAGGATTTTCGCAAGACTTACGAAGAAACCCACAAGAAGGAACTGGGCGCGCTTCACGGCCCTGGGCGCGGACTCCTATTTTCTCTTATTGCAGGCCATTACCCAGGCCAACTCCCTGGACGGCGCCAAGATCGCCCTGGCCCTGGCCGCGATCAAGGACTTCCCCGGCGTGTCCGGCACCATCACCATGGGCCCGGACCACAACCCCGTCAAAGGGGTGGTGATCATTAAGGTGGACAAGGGGAAGTTCGTTTATCAGACCACGATGCAGCCGTGAGGTGGAGTTGTGAGCTTTGGTCTTTGGGCTATATGCTTTAAGCTATAAGCTTTAGGCTATCAGCCAGAGGCGTTAAGCCATGAGCTTAAAAGTAGAGGCTCTGGCAAAAATAACTCAATACCACCGCTGGTCATTCTGAGCCCAGCGAAGAATCTTGTATTTCTGAGGGCTTGAGATCCTTCACTTCGTTCAGGATGACAAAAAAAGCGACTTTTGCAAGAGTCTCAAGAGAAAAGAATTTCTGTAGAGTCAACCTTGCAAACATGAAATTACCTATTCCCCTTGACTTAGAGAAAATCAAAGACTTCTGCCGGCGCTGGCAGATCAGTGAGTTTGCTTTATTCGGCTCCGTCTTGCGGGAGGATTTTAGTCCTGAAAGCGATGTTGATGTTTTGGTGACTTTTTCCGAAGACGCCCATTGGTCCTTTTTCCATCTGGAAACCATGCGGGAGGAATTAAAGGAGATTTTTGGTCGGGAGGTAGATATAGTGGAACGGCGGGCCGTTGAAAGAAGTGAAAACTACATTCGCCGCCGCCACATTTTACAATCCCTGGAACCGGTCTATGTGGCGGGATGACGCCTTACTTCTGGACATGCTCCTGGCGTCCCGAAGAATCCAGAAATATGCCCAGGGATTTGATTTTGAGCGATTTGAAAACGATGAGGTTATGCAGGATGCGGTAATGCGGCGAATCCTCATAATCGGTGAAGCTGCCAGGAAAGTTTCTCCTGAATTTAAAGAAGATCATCCAGAAATTCCCTGGTCTATGATTATTGGCATGCGCAATCGTTTGATTCATGAATATTTTCGCATCATTACCGAAAAAGTATGGGAGGTGGTGGAGTGGGATATTCCACAGTTGATTGCCTTGCTTGAACCTTTGGTGCCACCTGAGTAGAACCTTAAAAGATAATTCTTTTAGACCTCAATATTATTAGGAAGGATATAGGCTTGGTGACTAAGAAATGAATTGTCCAGAGCTCGACATTGCCAGTCAGGGGGATACTATTCAGGAAGATAGATGTAATTTTCAAGAGGCATTAGAACTGTTTTTTGTATCAGCTTCAATTACTGAAATCACTGAGCGCTTAAGGCAAAATCTGCAAACCTAATCACTTTCTTTTTCAGTTAAGGATTTTTAACCCTGGACCAACTGAAGCTATTCAATATGGAAGCTCGACACGTACCCATTAATATTGAGGACGAGATTCGCAAGTCGTATCTCGAGTATGCCCTGTCCGTCATTATCGGCCGGGCGTTGCCGGACGTGCGGGACGGCTTGAAGCCCGTGCACCGGCGCATCCTTTTCGCCATGGGGGAGGCGGGCAACGACTATAACCGCCCCTACCGCAAAAGCGCCCGCATCGTGGGGGATGTCATCGGTAAATACCATCCCCACGGCGACATGGCGGTCTATGATGCCGTGGTGCGCATGGCCCAGGACTTCTCCCTGCGCTACCCCCTGGTGGACGGCCAGGGGAACTTCGGCAGCATCGACGGGGACTCGCCCGCGGCCATGCGGTACACCGAAGTGCGCCTGGCCCGCCAGGCCCACGAGCTTTTGCAGGACCTGGAAAAGGACACGGTGGACTTCGTCCCCAACTATGACGGCTCCATGCAGGAGCCCCTGGTGCTGCCCACCCGCCTCCCCAACCTCCTTATAAACGGCAGCTCGGGCATCGCGGTGGGCATGGCCACCAATATCCCGCCCCACAACCTGGACGAGGTCTGCGAGGCCCTCCTGGCCTACCTCGACAACCCCCAGATCACCCTGCCGGAACTCATGGCCCTCTTGCCCGGGCCGGATTTCCCCACCGGCGCCTATATTTACGGGGCCGAGGGCATCGCCGAGGCCTATGCCACCGGCAAGGGGCTCCTTAGACTTAGGGCCAAGGTGGCGGTGGAGCACAAAGGCGGCCGGGAGACTCTCGTGGTGCGGGAACTTCCCTACCAGGTCAACAAGGCCCGCCTCATCGAGCGCATCGCCGAACTGGTCAAGGACAAAAAACTCGAGGGCATCTCGGAGATCCGGGACGAATCCGACCGGGAAGGCATGCGGGTGGTGATTCAGCTCAAGAAAGACGAACCCGCCCAGACCATCCTGAACCAGCTTTATCTCCACACCCAGATGCAGGTCACCTTCGGCATCAATCTCGTGGCCATTGTGGAGAACCGGCCGGAGCTGTTGAATCTCAGGGATCTCTTGCGCCACTTCCTGGCCCACCGCCGGGAAGTGATTTTGCGGCGCACCCGCTATGAACTCAAGCAGGCCGAAACCCGGGCCCATATCCTGGCGGGCCTGCTCATCGCTCTTGATCACCTGGACGAAGTCATCAATCTCATCCGGTCAGCCCCGGACGCAGCCACCGCCAAAGAACAGTTGATGAACCGGTTCGGCCTGGACGACCTCCAGGCCCAGGCCATCCTGGACATGCGCCTGGCCCGCCTCACGGGGCTGGAGCGCCAAAAAATCGTGGATGAGGCCAAGGAATTGGAGGCGGCCATTGCCCGCTTCCGCCTGATCTTGTCGGAAGAAGCCCAGGTCACAGCCCTCATCGCCGAAGAACTGCGGGAACTCAAGGAAAAGTTCGGGGATGCCCGCAGGACCGAAATCATCCCCCAGGCCCAGGACTTCACCGACGAGGACCTCATCGCCAACGAAGAGATGGTGGTGACCATCAGTCATCGGAACTACATCAAGCGCACCCCCCTGAACATCTACCGCAGCCAGCGCCGGGGTGGCAAGGGTCGGATGGGCATGTTTACCCGGGAAAACGACTTTGTCTCCCAGCTTTATGTGGCCACCATGCACAGCTATTTCCTGGTGTTCACCAACACAGGCCGGGTGTTCTGGATTAAAGTCCACGAAATTCCCGCGGGCTCGCCCACGGCCCAGGGCAAGGCCATTGTCAACCTCTTGAACCTGGCCCTGGAAGACAAGCTGGCCACCATCCTGCCGGTGAAGGAATTTGTGGAAGGGGCCTCCCTGGTCATGGCCACCAAGCAGGGCATCATCAAGAAAACCGAGCTTATGAATTTCTCCCGGCCCCGCAAGGGCGGCATCATCGCCATCAACATGGACGACGGGGACGAACTGGTGGGAGTGGGCCTGGCCGAGCCCGAGCAGGACATTTTCCTGGGAACACGCTCAGGCAAGGTTATCCGTTTCCTCTCCTCCGAGGTCCGGGACATGGGCCGGGCCGCCCGGGGGGTCAAGGGCATCGACGTCTCCGGCAAAGATGCGGTGGTGAACATGGAGGTGGTCCTGCCCGAGGATATTATCCTCACCGTGACGGAGCGGGGTTTCGGCAAACGGACCCGGGCCGACGCCTACCCCCGGCACCACCGGGGCGGCCAGGGGGTGAAAGGACTGCACATCACCTCGAAAAACGGCCCCGTGCTTGATCTGCTGCAGTTGGGGCCGGACGACGAGATTATGCTGGTCACGGACCGGGGCAAGATTATCCGCATGGCGGCCCAGTCCATCCCCATCGTCGGCCGGGTCACCCAGGGCGTGAAACTCATGGACGCCGAGCCCGAGGAAAAAGTGGTGAGCGTGGCCAAGGTGGCGGAAAAGGGCGATGACGGCGAAGGCGTCTCCTGAAACCCCAAAGCCTCCGGTTCTGGCGGTTATCGGCGCCGGCAGCTGGGGCACCGCCCTGGCCCAGCTTTTGGGGGAAAAAGGCCACACCGTCCGCCTGTGGGTGTTCGAGCCGGAAGTTTTCCAGGGATTGTCCCGAGACCGCCTTAATGCCACCTTTCTCCCGGACGTCCGCCTTTCTTCCCACATCAGTTTCACCCAGGATTTTGGGGAGGCCGTCGCCGGGGCCGAGGTCATGGTCATGGCCGTGCCCTCCCATGTCTTCCGGCAAATACTGGGGCAACCTGGCCCCCCATCTGCAACCTGGGGCGGTGCTGCTCTCCGCCACCAAAGGCATCGAAACCGAGACGCTGCTCACCATGGACGGCGTGGCCCGGGAGGTCCTGGGGGCCGAGGCGCCTTATGCGGTTCTGGGGGGACCCAGCTTCGCCCGGGAAGTGGCGGAGAAATTACCCACTGCGGTGACCATCGCCTGCCGGGACAGCAAGGTGGCCCTGCGCCTGCAGCGCTTGTTTTCCACTTCCTATTTCCGGGTCTATACGAGCTATGATGTCACCGGCGTGGAATTGGGGGGCGCCCTCAAAAATATTTTCGCCATCGGCACCGGCATTCTGGAAGGCATGGGGCTCAGGGACAATTCCCGGGCGGCCCTCATCACCCGGGGCCTGGCGGAAATGACCCGCCTGGGCCTGCGCCTTGGGGCCAATCCCATGACCCTGGCCGGTTTGGGAGGCCTGGGAGACCTGGTCCTCACCTGCTCTTCCCGCCAGAGCCGCAATTTCCAGGTGGGATTGCGCCTGGGGCAGGGGGAGAGCCTGGCTCATATCCTGGGCGGCACTCAGATGGTGGCCGAAGGGGTGAAAAACGCCCAGGCCTTTCACCTGCTGGCCCAGCGCCTGGGGGTGGACATGCCCCTGGTGGAGGCGGTTTACCACATAATTTATGAGGGTTTGGCCCCGAAAGAAGCCATCAAAAAGCTCATGAGCCGGGAGCTCAAAAACGAACTGGAGGCCATGAAAGAGACCTGGTAGGGCCGGGGAGAGATGATCCCTGCTTGTGCAATAGGTCCCGGCGTCCGATAAGGTTTTTGCCTCGCAGCACATTTGTACCGGTCACTAAATGGGGCAAGGGGTTGTTGCCCTACCCCCAGGGGGAATTCATATATGGGTAAAGGCGAAGTCATCACCGTCAAGGACGAACGACCCTTTGTTTTTGATCATTTCGATACCTCCATACCCGCTTTGGGGGAGCCCAAGGTTGACTCTCCCATCAAAAGCATCCCGTTGTTCACCAGGAACGGCAAGCTGGTGGAAAAAAGCTTCGTGGATGATGAGGAAAAGATCCTGGTGTATGACACCGTGGAATACCTGGAACAACTGCCAGCCGGAGAGCAGCCCCTGGCTTTCGAACTGGCCGGCCCCCGGGCCAAGATTTTCTTTGATTCCTCGAAGGTGCACTGCGCCATCGCCACCTGCGGGGGCCTGTGCCCCGGCACCAATGACGTTATCCGGGCCATCGTCCTGGAACTGCACCATCTTTACAATGTGCGCCACATTTACGGGGTGCGCTACGGCTTTCAGGGCTTTATCCCCCGCCATGGCCACGACCTCATGCGACTCACTCCCGATGAGGTGGCCGACATTCACAATTACGGCGGCACCATTCTGTCTTCCTCCCGGGGGAGCCAGGACATCGAGGAAATCGTCGACGCCCTGGAACGGTTGAATCTCAGCGTCATCTTCCTCATCGGCGGGGACGGCACCCTGCGGGCGGCGCACCGCATCAGCGAGGAAATCGCCCGGCGGGAACTCAAGAAAAACGTCATCGTCATCCCCAAAACCATTGATAACGACATCCCCCTGGTGTCCCGGTCCTTCGGCTTCGACACCGCGGTGGAAATGGCCACCGACGCCATCCGGGCGGCGCACACCGAGGCCCTGGGCGCGCCCAACGGCATCGGCTTGGTGAAGCTCATGGGCCGCTATGCCGGCTTCGTGGCCGCCAACGCCGCCCTGGCCCTGCGGGAAGTGAACTTTGTTCTCATCCCCGAGTCCGACTTCGACATGGACGGGGAGCAGGGCTTGCTGGCCTGCCTGGAAGACCGTCTCAAACAGCGAGGCCACGCCGTCATCCTGGCGGCCGAAGGCGCGGGGCAAAAATTTTTCAAGGAAGAGGATTTGCCCAGGGATCCCTCGGGGAATATTAAACCCGGGGACATCGGCGTTTACCTGGCGGACCACATCAGGCAGCACCTGTGCTCTAAAAATATTGAGGTCAATCTGAAATACATCGACCCGAGCTACATGATCAGGAGCATGCCGGCCAATTACAACGACCGCATCTACTGCGGTTTTCTGGGGCAAAACGCAGTGCACGCCGGCATGGCTGGCAAAACCGCCATGCTGGTCTCCCGCTGGCACGGCCATTTTGTCCACGTGCCCATCAAGGCCACCGTGGGCAAGACCAAGGAAGTGGACCTGGACTCCCCCCTGTGGCGCAGTGTTTTGGAGTCCACCGGCCAGCCGCCGTTGAAGAATGCGTAATCAGTGAGCAGTGAGCAGTTATCAGATCACTGCCAAGAACGGGAGCATCTCGTGCAGGATATGAACAAGCACCCGGTATTCTCTTGCCGTCAGTGCGGCGAGTGCTGCCGGGGGGAAAAGGGCATTCTCGTGACTCCGGCTGAGCTTGAGGCCATGGCCGCGTACCTGAGCCTCCCCACGGCAGAGTTTGCGGCCCGGTACCTGGTGGACACCGCCATGGGCCCGCAGATGGCCACCCGGAAAGGCTCCTGCGTCATGCAGCAGGACGAGCTCTGCCTGGTGCACCCGGTGAAACCCCGCATCTGCCGGGAGTGGCCCTTTCTTAAGGCCCTTATGGACCATGCCGATGAATTCGCCGCGGCCAAAGAGGCCTGCCCGGGTTTGGCCGCTGAAGCCAGCCACGCGGAATTTGTCAAGGAAGCGGGGGAACAGGCTGTAAGCTATAAGCTCTAACAGAGAAATAGGGTGGCGCCGCCTGATGGCATGTTTAAAGCCTCGTTCCCAAGTACAACTTGGGAACGAGTAAAAAAGATTAAAAAAGGTGGGGTGGGCGTCCCTGTCCGCCAACAACCAGATTTCATCCAGAGACTTCTGCGAAAATCATGGTGAACCGCCGCCCTTGGGCTGTATTTTGCCGGCGAGGGCGTCTGCTCTGCATCATAGCGCTTATAAAGAAACTTGTGGGATGAGGAAAGGATTTTCGCGGAGGCCTCACCCACTATGCGGCTCAAAACTCGAACCTTCCCATACCATTAAAATTTCTCAAAGTCCTCACGAGTCTCTTTCCTTTTCCATGAAAATCCGGTACTAACACAGAAATCATTGCAGAGAATCGAGAGGCTCATGATCAGACACCGCATTTCCTGGGGTTTCCTTGTTCTGCTGGCCGTCATCTTCATTGCCGGGACCGCGGGGGCGCAAACCGCCCCCCCAAAGGACGCCGCCGAGAAGGCCTTCACAGAAGGCCTGGCCGCTCTCCAGGCCGGCAATGGCGCCCAGGCGGAGGCGCACTTCACGGAGGCCTTAAAGCTCGAAGAGGATTGGGCGGAGGCCTACGTTAACCGGGGCCAGGCCTTTGTCCTCCAGGGCAACTTGGACAAGGCCGTACAGGATTTCACCAAAGCCCTGGCCCTGGAGCCCGACTCATACGAGGCCTATTACAACCGGGGCCGGGTTTACACCAAACTGGACCAGCCGGCTAAAGCCATAACGGACTACACCCAGGCCCTGCAGCTCAAAAAAGACGACTGGCAGTTATATTACAACCGGGGGAACGCCTATTTGGACGCGGAGAAATATCCGGAGGCCCTGAAGGACTACGAACAGGCCTTGAAACTGAACCCCAAAAATCCGGAAATCATCCACAACCGGGGACTGGCCCGCCTTTACACGGACAAGGCCGCGGCCGCCCTGGAGGACTTCAACCAGGCGCTGAGCCTTGACCCCAACTTCGTCCGGGCCCAGTACAACCGGGGCCGGGCCCTGGAGATGCTGGGACGCCTGCCCGAAGCCCGGGGGGCCTACCGGACCTTCCTCCAGGCCGCCAACCCGGTTGCCGACAAACCCCTGATTGAAAGAGCCCTGGCCCATTTGAAGGAAATAAAGGAAAAATAGCTTTCGTTCGGAAAAATGACGAATCCTCCTGGCCCAGAAGCGGCTGGCAACATTTTTGACAGAACTATGGCTTTTTACGTTACGACTCCCATCTATTACGTCAATGCCGAGCCCCACCTGGGGCATGCTTACACCACCATCGTGGCGGACTCTCTGGCCCGCTTCCACCGGCTCATGGGCGAGGAAACCCGCTTTCAGACCGGCACCGACGAGCACGGCGACAAGGTCATGGAGGCCGCCCACAAAGCCGGCCTGCCGGTGAAGGACTTCGTGGACCGCATCAGCGGCAAGTTCCGCCAGACCTGGGATAATCTCGGCATCAGCTACGATTTTTTCGTGCGCACCACCCTGCCCGCGCACGTGCGGGTGGTGCAGGACATCCTGAGCAAACTTCACGCCCAGGGCGACATCTATTTCGGGGAATACGGCGGTCTCTATTGTTTCGGGTGCGAACGCTTCTACCTGGAACGGGAGCTGGAAGACGGCAAATGCCCCGACCACCAGACGCCCCCCACCTTCATCAAGGAAGAGAACTACTTTTTTCGCATGAGCCGCCACCAGGAATGGCTCATCGGCTTCATCGAGGACTATCCTGACTGGATCAGGCCCGAACGCTATAAAAACGAAGTCCTGGGCTTTTTGAGGGAACCACTGGAAGACCTGTGCATTTCCCGGCCCAAGCAGCGCCTGGAATGGGGCATCACCCTCCCCTTTGACGAACGCTACGTGGCCTATGTCTGGTTCGACGCGCTTCTCAATTATTTGACGGGCCTGGACTACCCCGACGGGATTAATTTCGGCAAATTCTGGCCCGCAGTTCATCACCTCATCGCCAAGGACATCCTAAAACCCCACGCCATTTATTGGCCCACCATGCTCAAGGCCGCGGGGATTGATCCCTTCCGGCAACTTAATGTCCACGGCTACTGGCAGATCGCGGCAGGCAAGATGTCCAAGAGTCTGGGAAACGTGGTGGAGCCCCAGGCCCTCGTGGATACCTACGGCCTGGACCAGGTGCGCTACTTTTTCCTGCGGGAGATGGTTTACGGCCTGGACGCCACCTTCAGCGAAGACGCCTTGCACACCCGCATCAATGCTGATTTGGCCAATGATCTGGGGAATCTCTTCGCCCGCAGTCTGGGAATGGCCTTTAAATACCGCCAGGGCATCGTGCCCGCGCCGGGCGATATTGCGGCGGAGGATCAGGAAGTGGCGGCCCTGGCTGCACAGGTGGGTGCGGACTTCCTGAGGCTTTTCCCGGACATGGAATTTTCCAAGGCCCTGGCCCGGGTCTGGGAGCTGGTGGGACATCTCAACCGCTATATTGTGGCCGCCGCACCCTGGGAGTTGGCCAAGGACCCCGCGGCGCAACCCCGCTTGGACACGGTCCTCTATCATCTCTTGGAGGGACTCCGGTGGCTGGCAACGCTCTTAAGGCCCGTGCTGCCCGGCAGCAGCGGGAAAATGGCGGAGCAGTTGGGGTTGGAGGCTTCTGCCTGGGAGCGGCCCTTCCCTGAGGCCTTGAGATGGGGTGGACTGACCCCGGCGAGCACCCTGAAAAAGGGCCAGGCTCTGTTTCCCCGGCTGGAATAAGAAATTTCGATTATGCCCTTTGCTCCACAAAAGGCAAAATCTAAGCTTAGCGGGGGAGGGGGCTAAGGGGCAGTGGCCCCTTACCCCCTCCCCCGCACCCCCTCCCCCAATCCCCTGAGGTGAGTAGTTTTCCGAGAAAGTCGGGGCCATGGGTCCCGCCTTTCTCGGACCCCCTGTGGGTTGGGAGGGGGGCGTGGGGGGAGGGCAGGGACCTCAGGTCCCTGCCCTCCCCCCACTAAAAAGATTCACTTTGCGGAGCAAAGGGAATTACCGATAGAAAATTCTCACCATCCACCCAGCCCATGAGCGCACCCCCCCCCAGCCGCTGGCGCCGGTTTAGCCTGCAACTGCTGACCATGGCCGGCGGCCTGCTGGCGGCTTTGCTGCTCCTGGAAATTCTCCTTAATTTTCTCGACCCCGGCCGCCTCTACCGCACCCCGGATGACATGCTGGCCACCTTTAATTACCGCTTGGGCCACGGCCTCTATAAGCCCAACCGCCAGGGTGAGATGTTCATCCCCTTCGGCGATTTGGCGGCCATAGACCCCAAAGCCGGGGCAGCCATCGCCGAACCCCGCCTGGTACGCTATCACACCGACGCTCTGGGCTTTCGCAATGACTCGAATTATGTGAATGCCAAGGTGCTGCTGGTGGGGGATTCCTTCATCGCCGGCAGCGGCAGCACCCAGACGGACCTACTCAGCGCCCAACTCCAGCGGGACTACGGCATCCCCGCCTATAACCTGGCCTTCCCCGGAGAGCTGCACAGCTACGCCCGTTATATCCAGGGCTTTTTCGAGACCCACAGGAGCGACGCCAAGGCCCTGATATTTCTGTTCGAGGGCAATGACTTCCCTGTGCCCAAGCCCGGGCGCGCCGGGCAACCCAAACCGGGCGACCCAGCAGCCCCCTCAACCCTGGAGATCGCCCGCAAAGAGCTGCAGCAGTCCCTCAAGGAACTCCTGGTGTACCGCTACGCCTTTTCTCTTTACCATCTGCTCCAGAGCAGGTTCAGGCCGGAGACCTACGGCAAAGTGCTGGTGAAAAAATTGCAGGGGCCAGGGGACATGTATATGGGGTTTCTCAATGAATATGCGGCCGTGACCCGGCGGGCCGCATATGACGGCGGGGAGGAGTTCTTACCAAAACTGGCCCGCATCAAGGACCGACTGGGGGGAATTTTTTTTATTCCCACAAAGTACCGAGTTTATTATAACTTATTAGAGGGAGAGGCTGGACCGCCCCTGCCCGAGGCCCAGTGGGAGTTCCTGGAGGATCAGGCCCGCCGGTTGGGCATCATGTGCGTCAATCTCACCGGTCCCCTTCAGGAAGAATCCCGGCGGCTCCTCCCTGAGGGCAAACTGACCTTCTGGAAAGACGACAGCCACTGGAACCGCTACGGCATGGGGGTGGCGGCCCGGCAGGTTAAGGCTTTCTTGCAGGAACAGTAGGGCGGTTTTCGGTGAACTAGTTTAAACTTATAAAAAAGTCCCCCTTTGCTCAAAGGGGATTAAGGCAGTAGTGTCCGGTAGGCCTTCGGCATATGGCGCTACACCTGAAAAAGAAGAAAATGTAGTCGCAAGGCTCAGCACAGCATTTCATAGGGACAATAACATTTAATGCTGTCATTCTGAGCCGCCAAAGGCGGCGAAGAATCTCAAATCATAAACGGAGACTCTTCGCCTTCGGCTCAGGGTGACACAAAATACCTTGGCGAAGTTATGAAGTGTCGTACTAAGCCTCCCGCCGGCACAGTCGGGACGCCTGCGTCACCAGGGATTTCTTTCCTTGGTGAACTCTCTGGTCATGGGCGGGTCTTATTTCTTTAGGATGGGGAAGCCACCATTGATGAAACCGCACATCAGCTGGCAGGTTGCGGTCATGGTCGCCCTGGCGGCCGCCCTGTTTGTAGGAGGCTGCGGCAAGGGTCGCAAAATGCCGGTGGCACCGCCCCCGCCTCCGATCCCGGCCCCGCCGGCGCCCCCGGAATCGGCCCTGGAGCGGGCCCTGGTTGAATTTTACCGGCGCGCCTTACCGTTCCGGCGGCACCTCCCCCGCGGGGGTGGACTGCTCCGGCCTGGTGGTGGCGGCCTTTCAGCGGGTAGGAAAATCTGTCCCCCGCACCGCGGCTCAGCAATACACCTTGGGGCAGCCAGTCCCCCGGGCCGGGCTGCGCTTCGGGGACGTGGTCTTTTTCAACCGGTATTGCCAACTGGGCAAGTCCGGCCCTTATATGGCCAGTATGCTCTCCCCGGCTTATGTCTCCCAGATCTGCCACAACGGCATCTACCTGGGGCACGGACGCTTCATCCACGCCTCACCCCACGGGGTGGAGATCAGCAACCTAAACGACGAGGTCTGGCGCGCCTCCTTTATCGGCGCCCGAAGGTTCTTTCCGGGGGAAGTGCCATAATATCTTTACGATTATGTCCTTAACTTATGTCCTTTGCTCCGCAAAAGACATAATCGTAGATTAGCGGAGGAGGGGGGTAAGGGCCGGTGGGCCCTTACCCCCTCCCCGGCACCCCCTCCCCCAATCCTTTGTGGGGAGTTTTTCCCGAGAAAGTCGGGGTCGCCCCGCCTTTCTCGGGCCTTCTGCGGGTTGGGAGGGGGGTGTGGGGGGAGGGCAGGGACCTCAGGTCCCTGGCCCTCCCCCCACTGAAATTTCTCTATTCCCTTTGCAGGGCAAAGGGAATAGCCGGTATCTTTTTTATGAAGCCGAAACAGGGTGAGCCCATTGTTCTGGAAGCCTTTGTCCCCAAAGGGCGTTCCCCGGCCTACCCCTGGATCGGCCTGCTGGTGGGCATGGGGGTGGCGGTGTTGCTGGCCTACCCCCTGGTCCTCATGATCAACCTCCTCCATGACCACTTCATTTTCGGGGTCCCCCTCAATCTTCTCCCAGCCATTGCCCGGGGCTTGAAACCCCAGCTCTGGCCTCTTATTTTTCTGTACGGCCTGAGCGGCGGCCTGGCGGGCCTCATCCTGGGACGGATCCTCCAGCGCATCCAGGAAAACCGGCTGCGCCTGGACAACCTGCACCATGAGTTTGAACTCCAGGTGACCACCCTCAGGCACCATTACAAGAATCTGGCCCTGGGCATTCAGGGTTTTTCCAACCGCATCAAAAGAAAAATGGTTAGCCTGGAGGAATATTTTAAAGCCTGCGCCCAGGAGGACTGCTCCACCTATAGAATTTTCCATGAAGATTTTGAGGCCCTGAGTCAAAGTGTGGGCGTTCTGGAGGAAACCTCCCGGCGTCTCACCCACACCCTGGGGCAGGAACTACTGTTTCTCCGAGCCCTTACCAGCAACACCCCGGTTCTGGAGCCCCGGGACCTTCACCCTTTCCTGGAGCACTGCATCCAGGATCTGTTAGGGTTGCGCTTTCGGGATAAGGACATTATGGTGGAAATCAACGGTCTTCCCCTGGGGGCCAGCCAGGACTCTTTGGTTTTGCCCTTTGATCCCCATATCATGGAGGTGGTCCTCCAAAACATCCTCACCAATGCCATGAAAAACGGCGATCACCTGCAGGTCCGGGTCATAGACCGCTATGACAAGGTGTGGGTGGAGGTGGAGGATAACGGGCCCGGCATGGACATTGGGGAAGTGAAGCGCCAGTTGATGGTGACTAACCGCCGCCGGGACCTGGAGAGCACCCACCTGGGCCTCAAGGTCAGCGTGCACCTGCTGGAAAAATGCCAGGGGAGATTAATGGCCCTCAGCGAGCCCGGAGCCGGGGCCATCTTTATTGTGGAAATCCCCAAAGCGCTCTTTAAGGTGAAAAGCGAGGCACCCGGGAGGTTGCTCCCCAGCCACTAATTCCTTTATCGATTATCCCCTTTGCTCCGCAAAAGATATAATCGAAGTTTTACGGGGGAGGGCAGGTAGGGGCGGGGTAACCCCGCCCCTACGTCCCTGGTCCTCCCCCCACTGAAGAGATTTTATGCCCTTTACGGTGCAAAAAGCATAATCGGTCTTTTACAGAGGCAAAACTTGCCTTGCCCGGTTCAGGAAAAGGAGAAAATCATGAGGCGACAAGGACGTTGGCTGCAGATATTTTTGGTGCTGCTCGTGGTGCTGGGAAGCGGCGCCTGGGTGTTCAACCCTTCCCAGGAACCCGGACGCGGCATAATGTGGGACCGCTATCAGACCCAAAAAACCCAGGAACGGGAAGCGGCCGTGGCCCGTCAGAATTACTGCCCCACCAGCGGGCTGTGTCATCCGCCTGGACAACGTTCAGCTCAAACCTGCCCGGGCGGTCCGGGGCGGCACCATGACCGTGACCACCACTTACACCATCCTGACCCCGGATAACCTGCCCATCCCCATCACCATCTCCCGGGAACTGCTCTTCAAAGAGAAATCCCTGGGCCGGGTGAAGGCCATGAACGCCAACAACAAAAACGGCACCTATGTGCAGAGCCTGGATTTCACCCTGCCCGGGGACGCCACCCCGGGCCAATATACCCTGATCACCCGGGTCAGCACCGGCTATGGCATGGACGAAAAGCGCCTGGAATTTCCGGTGAATTAGCCGGTGGTTGCAAAAGCTGCTTCTGTCTTCTGAGCACAGCGAAAGATCTCAACCTCTTGTATTGACGAGATTCTTCACTTCGTTCAGAATGACAACCATTGATACCGAGTTGCAGTGGAACGGTGGCACAGGCTAATACCAAGTTTCGATCAAAAAATAAAGTTATACTAAACTGTTATGCCTATCAAATCCCCCCAAGTCCCCCTTTAGAAAAGGGGGACTTGGGCTTGCTGGTTTTTTGAACCCCCTTTTTAAGGGGCCAGGGGGGATTTATCTTTCCCGGTTTGACCAGGTCCACAATCTGCATGTCCCTCCAGCAACTCCTCTTAATTACCTCTATGACGGCAACTTGATATAAAGCCTGCGGCTAAAAAAAATCGCTGATTGAGTGCAATTTGGTGTGAGTCAGGGAGCAGGGCGGGAAAGCGTCGCGCCTCCCGCCCTATTTAGCATGGCGGGCACGGAGGCCCGCCCCACCGGTTTGGTTTATTTCATCATAGAAGAAAATGGTATTAGATCCCATTCCCCTCCGCTTGAGTAGCGGCTAACCCCGGAGCAAATCTGCTTCTCAAAGACGCCGGGGGCTGGCCGGCCTTCTTCTTCTCGTCCGCGGCCGATTTCACCCCAAAAATCACCCGCACCCCTCCCAGCATGTAAAAGCCGGGGGAAGAGAAACCGTAGGTCTCCTGATAGCGGGTGTCCAGGATGTTGTTCAACCGGGCCCAGAGCTGCACCGTCTTGACGTACCCCCGATCCCGCACCAGGTCATAGGTGGCCGCCAGGTTCAGGAGAAAATAGTCCCGGTTGTCCACCCGGGAGGCAGTGAACAGGAAGGGATACTCGAAGGTAAAGCGGGAGTCATCCCGCCAGCCGGTATACACCCCGTTGAAATTCACATTCAGGCGCTTCCAGTTGTAGTTGGCCACAAAACTGAAGGTGTTCCGGGGCCGGCGCAACAGGGGCTTGCCGGTTTGGAAAAAGATGTTTTTGATGTCGCCGTCGTCCGCGACCCGGGTAAAGAGGTTGGTGTACACTATCCCCAGGGTGAAGCCGGGCGCGGGGTTGACGAACACCGAGGATTCCAGGCCGGAAATCCGCACCGCACCGATGTTTTCAAAGGTGGAGAGCAGGGGGAACACCCGGGGCACAAAGGTGATGAAGTCATTAAAGTAGTTTTCAAAATAGGTGACGCTTATCTGGCCATGATTGTTGAAGAAGTATTGGTCTATGCCCACTTCCCAGGAGACATTCTGCTCGGGCTTGAGGTTGGGGTTGGCCGCGGAAAGCTGACTCCGGGAGAAGCTTTCCAGGAAGGTGGGTTCTTTGATGGCCCGGCCGCCCGCGGCCCGGAGGGTGGTGTTGGTCTTGGGGAAGCGCACCGCCGCCGAGGCCCGGGGAATAAACTCGGCCTGGTTGAAGACGCTGCTGTTTTCCACCCGGAAGCCCCCCACCAGAAAGACGCGGTTCTTCAGGTTGAGTTGCTGTTGGGCATAGAAGGCCGTGGCGCCCCGGCGGGTTCCCAAAAACGAGTTGGTGGGCGTGGAGAAAAGACCGTTGCCGGTCCACACCCATTGCTTGAAGTTCTCCTCCCGGGCATAAAATCCCAGGGTGGAAATGCTCTGCACCTTTTCCCGGGTCCCAAAGGTGAAATTGGAGCGGTAGTCGAGGGTATAGCGCAGCTCCCGTTCCTTGGAGTTGAAGGAGCCGAAGAAGTAATCAAAGACGGAACTGTCATTGCCGAACAACAGTTGGAAGTCGTTGGCCGGCGGATTGGCCGGGTCGTCCAGGTGCCGCTGCCGGGCGGTGAGGCCTAAAGTCAGCTGGTTCTGCCACCAGGGAAAAGGCGAGTAATTGACGGCCAGGCCCTGGAGGAGGTCTTGCTTGCTGCTGTTTTGGTCAGGATCGAACCCCGGGCCTCCCCTGCTTTTACGATCCAGCAGGTCGCCCCCGTTTTCCGTGGGGAATTCGAACCGATTGTTCAAATACAGGGTGTAATAGGTGATGGACAGGTTATCCAACGGATCAAAATCCAGCCGGGCCACCAGGGCGTTATTGCGGTAGCGGTTGTTGAAGGCCAGGATGCCCGGGTCAAAAAGATGGGTGTAGCCTATGGAAAAGCCGAATTTTTTATAGGAACCCAGGAGAGTGGCCCGGTATTCTTCGGTGGCGTAGCCGTTTTCCACATGGGGTCCCGCGCCCGCGGCCAGGTTCAAGGTGGGCGGCCCCACCCCCTTCAAGGTCATGAGGTTGACCACCCCCACCATGGCGTCTGCGCCATAAAGGGCGCTCATGGGCCCCCGCACCACTTCGATGCGGCTTAAATTGTCGGTGGTCAAAGCGTTGAAATCAAAATTACCCCCGGCATCATTTAACTGGATGCCGTTGAACAGCACCTGGGTGTTATTGGCATTGCCGCCCCGCAAAAACAGGGAAGTGGTGCCCCCCCGGCTGCCGCTCTGATTGATGGTGACGCCGGGCACGAAGCGCAGCATTTCCTCCACCCGCACCGCCTGCTGTTCCTGGATCTGCTTCTCGGTGATCACCGTCACCGCCTGGGTGGCATCTTTGAGGGGCACCTCGGTGCCCGTGGCAGTGACCACCACCTCCTCCATCTGGACGGTGTCCGGAGACACTGTAGTGGCCGCAGCGCTCCCCTGGAGCAGCCAGACCATAAGGATCGTCATCCCCCATATACTCCGATATGCTTTCATGTCTTTTCTCCTTTCTCCCTGCCAATGCTCTTAATAAACTTCGCTTAGGTTATCGCTGGTAGGAGCGGACCCATGTGTCCGCCCTGGGTGTAGGGCGCACCCGCGGGTGCGCCCCTACAGCCAGCGACAGGTCTTACTCTGAGCACAAAGTATTCCTACCCGCACAAACGCACAGCCGGCATCACCGCCCGCAGGGAGCCCTGCTCCTCAGGTTCAGCCACCACCAGGTTGATGCGGCCGCAGCCCCCTCGGGTGGCCAAAAAATGCCAGGCGTCCTCCACGGTAAAAAAGCCTGCGTCCTTTGAGACCAGCTCCACCCGGTCGGCGGGGCAGCCCAGGCTGCGCCCGGCCTCATGCAGATCACAGGTTTCGGGAAGCGCCTGGCCCCCCACCAGATACACAATCAGACCTTGTTTCATAGATACCTCCAGGGTGATGAGATAGGGGGAGGGCAACCCTCCCCTGTGCCGGCCCGCCGCCCCTGGTGGCAAAAAAAAACCCCGGGTCATAATGACCCAGGGATGGCACCCAGCTTTCTTAATCCCAGGGGGACCCGAGGATTACCCTCGGGCCGGCCATGAGTCCCTGCCGCGGGGACGCCGGCCAACCGAACGGGCAGGTCTTCTGACTTCCGGATCGCCCTACTCCCTGCGCCTTCCCACGCCTTTTTTAGCGAAGTGGCCTCGTGCAGGTTTCGTCCCCGGTTACAGCGGCGGGACCGCGCCGGATTCTCACCGGCTTCCCTTTTATCCCCTCCTGGGGACCCGTCGGCTTCGTGCTATATCATGAAAAAAAAATTATTCTCCGTCAAGAAAAAAATGCCCCTCAGGCGTTCACCTTAGGATAGAATAGTGACACCTTATCCATCTCAGGACTCTCCCCGTGACCAGCAATTTCATCCGAGACATCAATTATCTGCGCCTGTCTATCACCGACCGCTGCAACCTGCGCTGCTTTTACTGCCTGCCCCGGCAAGGCTGGGAGAAACTCCCGGTCCAGGAGATCCTGCGGTACGAAGAATTCCTGCGCCTGGCCCGGGTGGCGGTCATGGCCGGCATCCGCAAAATCCGGGTCACGGGCGGCGAACCCCTGGTGCGCAAGGGCGTGGTGGACTTCCTGGGACGTCTCCGGGAAGTGCCGGGACTGGGGGAAATCGCCCTCACCACCAACGGGGTGCTGCTAGCTGAGATGGCCCGGGACCTGTTTGCCGCGGGTCTGCGCCACCTGAACCTGAGCCTGGACACCCTGAAGCCCGAGCGCTACCGGGATATCACCGGCAGCGACCGCTTCCACCAGGTCATGGGCGGTCTGGAGCGGGCGGCGGCGCTGGGGTTTCATCCCCTCAAGGTCAATTGCGTGGTCCTCAAAGGGCTGAACGATGACGAACTCCTGGACTTCGCCCTGCTGGCCCGGGATCACCCCATCCAGGTGCGGTTCATCGAGTTCATGCCCACCGTTTCTCACGACCACTGGGTCCGCCATTTCCTGTCCATGGACGAAGTGCGCCGGCGCCTCCTGGCCCTGGGCGTCATGGAGGAGGTGGCCCCCCAGCCCACGGCCGGCCCGGCCCGGATTCTCCATCCCCCTGGATTTCATGGGAATATCGGCTTCATCAGCGCGATGTCGCAGCATCATTGCCAATCCTGCAACCGCCTGCGCCTCACCGCGGCCGGCAGCCTGCGTCCCTGCCTCTTTTCCCCACAGGAACTGGACCTGAAAGGCCCCTTGCGCCGGGGCGCCGGCGACCGGGAGCTTTGCCGCCTCTTTCAGCAGGCCATGGCGGAGAAAACCTGCTCTCCCCCGAGACATCTGGTGAAGCCCGACCACCCCTTCTCCCCCATGGTGAGCATCGGCGGCTGAATTTTTTCTGCCATTCCCTTAACTTCTCCCTGATGATGCCGTCTAAACGTGGTATATTGAGACCTCTGCCAAGTGGGGGAGGGCCAGGGAGTTGAGGCCCCTGCCTTCCCCCGCCAAGCCTGCACACGAGGAGTCAAGGCGCCATGAAATTAAGCATTGTCATTCCCGTTTATAACGAACAAGACACCCTGGACGAAATCTTCCGCCGGGTTCAGGCCACTCCCTACGACAAGGAAATCATCGCGGTGGACGACGCCTCAAAGGACAGCTCCCGGCAGGTCCTGGAACGCCTGGCCGGGCAGTACGACAACCTCAGGGTCTTTTATCACGACAAGAACCAGGGCAAGGGCGCGGCCCTGCGCACCGGCTTTGCCCAGGTCACCGGGGACGTGGTCATCATCCAGGACGCCGACCTGGAATACGACCCTGTTGACTATCCAGCCCTGCTCTCCCCCATTCAGAAGGACCTGGCGGACGTGGTCTACGGCAGCCGCCTCATCGGCGCTCAGCCCCACCGGGTATTGTACTTCTGGCATTATATGGGCAACCGCTGCGTCACCTTTTTATCCAACATGTTCACTAATCTCAATCTCTCGGACATGGAAGTGGGCTATAAGGCCTTCACGGCTGAAGTGATAAAGGACATCAAAATATCCAGCAACCGCTTCGGGGTGGAGCCGGAACTCACCGCCAAGGTGGCCAAAAAAGGCTGCCGGGTCTATGAAGTGCCCATCAGCTATCACGGCCGGGATTATGCCCACGGCAAGAAAATCACCTGGCGGGACGGTATTGCCGCCATCTTCCACATCGTGCGCTACCGTTTCTTTGATTAATCCCGATTATCCATCAAACAAGCAATATGCAAGCCCATATGACTGCCCACCCAAATCCCCCTAAATCCCCCTTTAGAAAAGGGGAACTTGGGGTTGCCGATTTATTGAACCCCCCTTTTTTAAAGGGGGGCAGGGGGGATTTGTTATCTTGCGGAGCCGGCCGGATATGCAAGCACTGAGAGAAACTCAATACTTCCATGGCGGCAACTTGTCATAGGGTGCTCCCCAGAATGTCTAGATGAACCTTAAACCCCCGACACACCCAGGACCGTACCGGCTGCTCCGAGTGGTTCTCGTTCTCTTTGGGCTCCAACTGGCTTGGCTGGCCTGGCTGCTGCACAAAGATCTGGCGGACCTCACCCGGCGGCTGTGGTCCCGGACCTGGGGCACGGCGGTGCGCCAGGAAGACCCCTTTTACCGCTGGCTGGCTGACCTGAGCCGGGTCATCCCCCCCGAAAGCACTTACATTTTTTTGGACAACTACGAGGCCGGCAAGGAAATCGAGGCCCGCTACCATCTCTTCCCCCGGGAGCACCTGCTGCTCCTGCCCGCTTCCCCCCCCAGCCTGATGTTTCATGTCTTGAAGCAGCACCAGGCCTCTTATCTCCTCCGGCGCGACGGCAAGCCACCCCCGGGGCCGGGGCTCCAGGCCCTCCTGGACCTGGGCGCGGCCAAGCCCCTTGATCTCCCAGGAACGGGCCAGGTTCTTCGGGTTGATCCTCACCTCGTCAGCGGCGGTTTTTATGATTGAGGCCCTCCTGCTCCTGGCGCGCCTGAGCCTCGGATTGGCCGGGGTGCTGGGCCTCGGCTATGTTCTGGTCAATCGGCTGACTCCGAGCCTCACCCGCCTGGAACAGGCCGCCGCAGGCTTCGGGGTGGGGACCCTGGTAATCACCCTGTGGATGCTGGCCCTGAGCAGCCTGGAGCTTCCTTTTACCCTGCTCCTGGTTCTGGCCCCGCCGGTGTCCCTGGCCAGCGGGTTGTATGTGGGGCAACATATATTGGGACGCCGGCGCCCCCGGAAGCCCGATACCGCCCCGCCCCCGCCCCCGGCCTCGCCTCCCTGCGGCCTCTGGGACTGGCTGTTCATCAGCCTTTTGGCGGTCCTTTTCCTCTTTGTCACCCTGCGGGCCGTCATGTACCCCATGTGGTCCTGGGACGCCATCGCCACCTGGGGTTTCAAGGCCAAGGTTTTTTACCTGCGGGACGCCGTGGACCTGGGCGGCTTTGAGGCCCACAACTATTACCCCAATCTGGTGCCCCTGCTCCTCTCTTACTTGTACCTCTGGTTGGGCCAGGTAAACGACCACGTGGTGAAGCTGGTGTTTCCCCTGTGGGGCGCCGCGCTCCTCATGCTGCTTTTCGGGATGCTCCGGCGCCTGGGTCTGGGCCGCACCCCGGCCCTGGGCCTCACCACCTTCTATGCCCTAAACGGCGTCACCCTCATCACTCACCTGTTTATTGCCTACGCCGACCTGGCCTTCACCTACTTTGCCCTGGGCGCGGCCGGTTTTTTATATATCTGGCTTAAAGGTGGTGTGTCGGCCCGCATTCTCCCCCTAATCGCCTTATTTTTCGCCGGCATCACCTGGAGCAAATTTGAAGGAACGCCCCTGGCCGCTTCCATCCTCCTGGCCGCGGCTCTTACCCTTCTCTGGCTGAGACCCCCACACCTGGCCCGGCGCCTGGCCTTCCTGGCCTGGCCCCTGGGGGGCCTGCTGTTGGGATACCTGCCCTGGCGCCTGTTTGCCCTGTCCCACGGCATCGAAACCGGCTCCGACCATATCCTGGGCTTTTACCCCCAGCAATTTTTGCGGGCCCTTCCTGCTCTGCTCCTGGCTTTGGTGACCCCTACCCTTTTCGGCATCCTGTGGCCCACCGCGGCCCTGGCCGCAGTTCTGGCGAGGAAAAAGCTCTTCACCACCCCGGTCCTCTTCCTGGTCTTGTTTTTAGGCGGCAACTTCCTGGCCATCCTGCTGGCCTACGCGGTGGCCCCTACCTCCCCTTTTGAGTTTCACCTCTATTTACGGGCCACCCTGGACCGCCTGCTGCTGCACCTTGCCCCGGTGGCGGTTTTGTTGATTGGCGAGGGCCTAAAGAAACACTTGAGATTGTCCTGAAAAAGGTATGCAGGGTGAGCGCTGCCCACCGTCTTATCTGGCTACATTCTCTTTTATAGGGGCTGCCCCAAGCGCCCGCTTTGAACTTATACCAAGTTTGCTGTTCCGTAGGGGCGACGCATGCGTCGCCCCAAGCTGTCGGCGGGCATGGAGGTTACCCTACCAAACCTATTGATTCGGTCCTCGCCTTTGGGCATGGCAAGCCATGCCCCGACAACTCCCTTCCCAACTCCCTTGTAACGGCTTGATTCATCTGTAGGGGCTCGATTTATCGAGCCCTTCGAGGGCGCAATGAATTGCGCCCCTGCGGGTTTTGGGTGAGCCGTTTGGGAAATGGGGCAAAGGGGCCCCCGACCTCGGTAGCACGGGCATCCTGCCCGTGCCGGGACGGGCTGGAAGCCCGCCGCGGTCCGGCAATTCGCCGGGGCCCTGGGCATTCTGGCCAAGACCGACAAGATGGACGCCGAGCTCCTGGCCCGCTTCGCCGAAACTGTGAAGCCCGAGGCTCGGCCCCTGGCTGACCAGGACCTGCAGGTGCTCAAGGCCACCCTCCAGCGCCGGGCCCAGGTGGTGAAGATGATCGGCCAGGAGCAAAACCGCCTGGAAAAAACCCAGGTCCCCAGCCTGCGCCGGGATATCCAGGAGCATCTCGCCTGGCTTCAGCGCCGCCACGACGACCTGAACCGGGAGCTTCAGGAGCAGATCCGCCAGAGTGCCGCCTGGCAAGAGCTGGACCGGCTGTTGCAAAGCGTGCCCGGCATCGGCCCCACCATTTCCCTGGCCATCATGGCCCAGCTGCCGGAACTGGGCGCCCTCACCGGCAATGAGGTCGCGGCCCTGGTGGGGGTGGCCCCCATCAACCGGGATAGCGGCCGCTCCCAGGGCGAACGCGCCATTCGCGGCGGCCGCAGCTATCTTAGACGCCTGCTTTATATCGCCGCGGTGGTGGCAGCCCGCTGCAACCCGGTGATCCAGGCTTTTTATCAACGGCTCCTGGCCGCCGGCAAACCCAAAAAACTGGCCCTCGTCGCCTGTGCCCGTAAACTGGTGGTCATCCTTAACGCCATGGTCAAAAAACAGCAACCCTGGAACAGTTCCTGAACAGACAGCTTGACAGGGAAGACAGTCGCTACCATGCCTCTTGGTGATGTGCGCCCCCCCACGAGAAACTGCTCCCAAAAGTTATCTGTAACTTTAGGAACAAGGGCGAAAAAGCGCCGCGCCTTCCCCCATGGGAATTCCGCTGGCAACAACCCGTGCCCCCGCTTCATAGCACCCTCCAAGATTTTCCTTTCCTTGACTCACAAGTTTGTGCTAAATTGAACATGCTGTAACTGCCAGGGGTCTGTCGGTTTTTGCAGATAAACTCAGCCACTTCAGTCTGAGACCTTATTTATTCCCCATTTCACTAGGGAGGTAACTTAGGCATGAGCAAGGCAACCCTCAACCTCAATGGGATGACGGTGGAGTTCGAGCCCGGTCAGACCATTTTAGAGGTGGCCCGGGGACATGGGATTTACACCATTCCCACCCTGTGCTTCCTGAAGGACACCACGGCCACCGGATCATGCCGCATGTGCATGGTGGAAGTGGAAGGCTGGCGGACGCTGGTGCCGGCCTGCGCCACGGTGGCTGCGGCCAATATGGCAATCAAAACCGAGTCGCCCCGGGTGGACGCGGCCCGCAAAATGGTGCTGGAGTTGATCCTCTCCTCGGGGAACCACAACTGCCTCATCTGCGAAGCCAACGCCGAGTGCGAGCTCCAGGCCCTGGCCTACCGTTATGAAGTGGCGACGCCCAGCTTTGCCAATCCTCCGGACACCCGCTACTATTACGAAGACAACAACACCATGATCGTCCGGGATTTCTCCAAGTGCGTCATGTGCGGCCGCTGTGTGCGGGCCTGCAATGAGCGCCAGGTGAACCAGGCCATCAGCATCGGCTACCGGGGATCCCACAACAAGATCGTGGCCAAGGCCGATTATCCCTACATCGACTCTGACTGCGTGTTCTGCGGCGAGTGCGTCCAGTCCTGCCCCGTGGGGGCCCTGTTGGACAAAAACGCCATGCACCAGGGCCGTTCCTGGGAGCGCCGCACCGTGCGCACCACCTGCCCTTACTGCGGCGTGGGCTGCCAGATCGACCTCCACGTCAAGGGCGGCAACATCATCAAAGCCACCGGCGCCCCCATGCTGCCCAACGAAGGCCGCCTGTGCGTCAAGGGCCGCTTCGGCATGGGCTTCGTGCAGCATGCGGACCGCCTGCAGACCCCGCTTATCCGCAAGAACGGCGAGCTCAGAGCCCGCAACCTGGGACGAGGCCCTGGATTTGGTGGCCGCGAAGTTCAAGGACATCAAGGAAAAGAGCGGCCCCGAAACCATCGGCGGCTGGTGCTCGGCCCGCATCACCAATGAAGAAAATTACCTCATGCAGAAGCTGATGCGAGCGGTGATCGGCACCAATCACGTGGATCACTGCGCCCGTCTCTGACACAGCTCCACGGTGGCCGGTCTGGCCGCGAGTTTCGGTTCCGGAGCGATGACCAATTCCATCGCCGAACTGGAAGACGCCGACTGCATCCTGATAATCGGCTCCAACACCAACGAAAACCACCCGGTAATTGCGGCCCGCATCAAGCGGGCGGTCCGGTTCAAGAATAAAGACCTCATAGTCGTCGATCCCCGCCGCCAGGATCTGGTACGTTTTGCCAAACTCTTCCTGCGGCAACTCCCGGGGACCGACATTCCCCTGCTCAACGGCATGATGCAGGTCATCATTGCCGAGGACCTCTACGACAAAGCCTACGTGGCCGAGCGCACCGAAAACTTCGACGCCCTCAAGGAAACGGTGGCCAAGTACACGCCGGCATACGTGGAGAAGATCACCAGCATCCCTGCGGCCGACATCGTGGCCGCGGCCCGCATGTTCGCCAAGGCCAAGGCCGGCTCCATTGTCTATTGCATGGGCATCACCCAGCACACCGTGGGCACCGACAACGTCAAGTCCCTGGCCAACCTGGCCATGCTCTGCGGCAACCTGGGCATCTGGGGCGGCGGCGTCAATCCGCTCCGGGGCCAGAACAACGTCCAGGGGGCCTGCGACATGGGCGGCCTGCCCAACGTCTTTTCCGGCTACCAGCCCGTCACCGATGCCGCGGCCAGAAAAAAGATGGAAGACGCCTGGGGCGTCTCTCCCCTCCCCGACTGGGTGGGCAAAACCATGACCGACATGCTGCCCGCCATCTCCAAGGGCGGCATTAAGGCCTTGTACATCATCGGGGAAAACCCGGCCCTCACCGACGCCGATTCCAATCACGCCATCAAAGAGATAAAGCAACTGGAATTCCTGGTGGTTCAGGACATCTTCCTGACGGAGACCGGCAAGCTGGCGGACGTGGTCCTGCCGGCGGCCTCCTTTGCGGAAAAAGACGGCACCTTCGCCAACACCGAGCGGCGGGTGGCCCGGGTGCGCCAGGCGATCCGGCCGGTGGGCCAATCCAAGCCCGACTGGCAGATCATCTGCGAGATTGCCAAGCGCCTGGGTTATCCCATGGAATATTCCAAACCCGAAGAAATTTTTGAGGAAATCCGCAAGGTCACCCCGTCTTACGCCGGCATCACCTATCAGCGCCTCGAAACCGGGGGCTTGCAGTGGCCCTGCCCCAGCGAAGATCACCCCGGCACCGTGTTTCTCCACAAGGACCGCTTCGCCCGGGGTCTGGGCATGTTTTTCGCCATCGACCACAAGGACCCCGCGGAAATGCCGGACAGGGACTATCCCCTGTACCTCACCACCGGGCGGGTCCTCTATCATTACCACTCCGGCACCATGAGCCGGCGGGCCCCCGGTCTGCACGAAAAGTCGCCGGAATGCCGGGTGGAGGTGGCCGCGGCGGATGCGGCCAGCTATGGCATTGCCGACGGCGACCAGGTGCGCGTCCGCTCCCGGAGAGGGGAAATCACCGCCAAGGCCCAAATCTCCGAGCGGGCCGTCAAGGGCACCGTGTTCATCCCCTTCCATTATGCCGAAGCTTCAGCCAACAAACTGACCAATGCCGCGCTTGATCCGGTGTCCAAGATTCCGGAATTCAAGGTCTGCGCCGTGCAGATCGAGAAAGCGTAAGGAGGCCGACCATGACAGCTCATTCAGGATGCGCCTGCCGGACGGCAGCCACGATTGCTCCGGAAGTTTGGCAAAAGATCGACGCCATCATCGACCGCTACAAAGATCAGCCCGGCAATTTGATGCCCGTCCTCCAGGAGGTCCAGGAAGCGGCGGGGTATCTGCCCCCGGAGGTGCAGGAACGCATCGCCAAGGGCCTCAACGTCCAGGGCAGCGAAGTTTTCGGCGTCATGAGTTTCTACTCCATGTACGCCTGGCAACCCAAGGGCAAGTACGTCATCCGCTTTTGCGAGTCCCCGCCCTGCCACGTGCTGGGCGCCGAAAATCTGCTTCAGGCCACGGAGCAGGAATTGGGCGTCAAGGTGGGGGAGACCACCGCGGACGGGCTCTTTACCCTGGAAAAGACAGCCTGCCTGGGGGTCTGCGAAGTGGCCCCGGCCATGCAGATCAACGAAGTGGTCATCGGGCCATTTGACCCGGGACAAAATCAAGCAGGTGCTGGCCGACTACCGGGCCGGCAAGGCCGCGGATTATAAGACCCTGCCTTACAGCACCAACGACTACCGCAAATACACCCAAAGCCCCCATGAGATGGTTTTGCTGGACAACGTGGGGGTCATTGATCCCCAGAAGATCGACGACTACGTGGCCAAGGGCGGCTACAACTCGCTGAAAAAGGCCCTGACCACCATGACCCCGGAACAGGTGGTGGAGGAAGTGAAGACCGCTGGCATCCGGGGCCGGGGCGGCGCCGGCTTCCCCGCGGGCCTGAAATGGTCCTTCACCCGGCCCCTGGCCGTTCCCCAGAAATACGTGATCTGCAACGCCGACGAAGGGGAGCCCGGGACCATCAAAGACCGCTACATCATGGAAGGCGACCCCCAGAAGGTCCTGGAGGGCATGGCCATCGCCGGCTATGCGGTGGGGGCCAGCAAGGGCTTCATCTACGTGCGGGGCGAATATTACCTTTCCAAATACCGCCTGAACCAGGCCATCGAACAGGCCAGGGCCAAGGGGTATCTCGGGGAGAAGCTCTTCGGCACGGATTTCTCCTTTGACATCGAAGTGCGCTCCGGGTTCGGCTGCTACATCTGCGGCGAGGAAACCGCGCTCATCGAGTCCATCGAGGGCAAACGCGGCTACCCCCGCATGAAGCCGCCCTTCCCCGGGGTGGCCGGCCTGTGGGGCAAACCCACCATCGTCAACAACGTGGAGACCCTGGCCTCAGTTCCGGCCATCATCGCCAAGGGGGGAGAATGGTATAAGTCTTTGGGCACGGCAGACACCACCGGCACCAAGATTTACCAGATCATCGGGCATGTCAAGAAGCCTCAGGTCACGGAGATTCCGGCGGGCATTACCCTCAGGGAACTCATCGACACCTACGGCGGGGGTCTAAGAGACGGGGCCAAGTTCAAGATGTGCCAAACCGGCGGCGCCTCCGCAGGGATTGTCACCGCGGCAGCCCTGGACACCCCCATTGATTTCGGCTCCATGTCCAAGGTCGGCGGGGCCTTGGGCTCCGGCACCATGCTGGTCATGGATGAGAGCGTCTGTGCGGTGGATTTCATCCGCTCCGTGGCGGTGTTCTTCGCGCATGAGTCCTGCGGCCAGTGCACCCCGTGCCGGGAAGGCACGCCCCAGATTCTCAGCACCATCACCCGCATCTGTAAGGGCCAGGGGACCATGGCGGACCTGGAATTCATGGAGCGCCTGGCCGGGGCCATGACGGACGCCTCCTTCTGCCCCCTGGGACAGACCGCGCCCGCGCCCATGATGAGCGCCCTGAAACATTTCCGCCAGGAATTTGAAGAACACATCAACGAGAAGAAATGCCGGGCGGGAGTCTGTAAGCTCGGTTAAGGTGTTTTCCGGGGCGGGGGGTTATCACGGGCTGGAAGCCCATGCTACCGGGGCCGATGGGCCCTTACCCCCTCCCCAAACCCCTCCCCCAATCCCATAACAATAAAAGGGGTGGGCCGGAACAGGCGGCCCACCCCTTTTTTTCCCCCTCACCCTAACCCTCTCCCCCGTTGGGTGGAGAGGGGATTTAAGGAAAGAACTTTTGGAAACAGTATGATTCCAAGTTCATGCTGGACTTTGAGGCGTACACACGGGTGCGCCCCTACGGAAAGCGACATTCCTTACTTCTATGGACGCAACTTGGTATTACTCCCCAGATTCATCCTGGTTCCGTCTTCGCCGGCGGGTTCAGTTGGTTCATGCCAATCAATAAACGCGAAACCACCCAGCCGAGCTTGGCCCCAAAGAGGTCCCAGAGGTAGCTGCCCAGCACCAAGGCCACCGCCGACCCCAGCAGCCGCACCGGTGTTTCCGCGCCCATGGTGGCCAGGATTAATTTGCTCACTAAAAAAGCCGCGAACAGTCTAATGAAAAAGCCGAAGATATTTTTCATGTTCATGATATTGGCCTGCCAACACACAAATCATACCGTATTGAGACCCCTGCGAGAGTCTTTATTAATTCAAAGCGCCCAGATGCAGCTAACCTCGGCTACATTAATCGCCACTTGAATGCGATTTGAGACCTCTGCAAAAAGCATTTTTGTCATCCTGAGCGAAGCGAAGGATCTCGTATTTTCAAATGGTTGAAGATCTTGGTCGCTTTGCTCCATCAGAATGCCACTTTTAAGGACTTTCGCAGAAATCTCGACTTGGTATGGCTGAAACAGACCAAAAGAATAATTATTTTAATCCAATTATTCCCGTTGCTCTGCAAAGAGAATAATCGGATATTTTTTAACCGAAAACCGAAACGAGATAAAATTAGTAGGGAGATACGCCCGTTGCCACGCAGCGTATCTCCCTAAATTTATTGCCCAGCCTTTGGGAATGCCGGTTATTCCTCTTCTTCCTCTTCGTCCTTGGGCTTGAGGTGGTCGGGGACGATGGCCATCTTGATGATGAGGGGCTTCAAGAAGCTCCAGCGGATGCCCAGTTCATAGACCTCTTCCAGGTCCCGGATGGCGTCCCAGCAGTTGTGGCAGGGCGCGATGACCAGTTTGGCGCCGGTGGCCAGGATCTGATCCCGCTTGACCTTCAACCCCAAGTTGCGCTGCTCCCGGTACATACCGATGCCGTTTAAGCCGCCCCCGCCACCGCAGCAGAAGTTGTGCTCTTTGCAGGGGTTCATTTCCACAAAGTAGCCGGGCTCCACCAGATAGCTCATGATTTCCCGGGTGACGTCTCCTAAGCCGTAGTTGCGCACATAGTTGCAGGAGTCCTGGAGGGTGACCAGCTCTTTGATGCGCTTGGCCGGGTCAATCTTGATTTTGCCGGTGCGCAGGGCTTCGGCGATCCATTCGGTGTAGTGCAGGTAAGGCACCGGCGGGCGGCCGTCTTTCCGGCCCACCCAGTAGGGGCCTTCGATGACCGTGGCCCGGTGGGCGTGGCCACATTCCGTCCCCATGACCCGCTTGGGCCGCAGGCGGTCGATGGCCTCATAGATGGTCTCGACCTGCATTTTACAGCCTTCCCAATCCCCGGCGAACATGGTCAGTGAGGTTTGCTCCCAACCGCTGCTGGGCACCGTCCAGTTCTCACCCGCCAAGTGGAAGAGGATGGCGGCCTCGGCGATATCTTCCGGATAGTGCTTGGCTTCCCGGGCATTGAGGGTGTAGAGGATGTCCGCATCCTCTTTGTCCACCGGGATTTCCAGGTCCGGCCACTCTTCCTGCTGCTCCTCGGCCATCCACTCGCAGGTTTCCACCCAGTCCTCGTTGGTCACGTCCATTTGGGCCCGATAGACCCGGTGCATGCCTGAGCCGATTTTGAGCTCCCAGGGCACAAAACCCTGGCCAAAACAGAGGCCCCTCAGATAGCCGAACATGACCCCCATGTCGATGCCGTAGGGGCAGAAGGAGCCGCAACGGTTGCAACAGGTGCACTTGGACCAGGCCACGTCCATGCAGTAGCGCATATGCTGGTTGGTGACGTTGCCGTTCTTTTTAACGATTTCCCCCAGGGTGGACTGGATCTTATAGGCCGGCACCTGGGTGGGGTCTCTGCGGTTGGACAGATAAAGAAAACAAGAGTCCGCACACAGGCCGCAATGGGCGCAGATCTCCAGCCAGGTGCGCAAACGGGATTTCATGGTATTCTGCAGCGCCGTTTGCAGCTTTTCCACGTCAACATCCAGGTGCTCCATCTCTTCGTAATACTGGCGGCCGCGGGTATCGGCCAGGAGCGCGTCGAGCTGTTCCTTGGAATTGCAGGGTTGTTTGTTGCAGAGCGTTCCTTCGGGCATATCTTTACTCCCCTACTTAGGGCTTACCGCCTAAAATAATGTATAGACATAATATAATACATGATTTCTACCAGGCAAATCCCCCTTTGGCCTTCCAGGCGCGCTTGATGCCGAAATCCATGCCTATCTGCCCCCGGGAGAGGAAGAAACCCACCACGTGGAAAAGCTTGGTGAAGGGGATGGCGATGAGCAAAGCCTGGGCGCTGAGGATATGGGTATAGACCCAGAAGGTGTAGTCCCCGAACTGGTTCACCACCAGAAAGCCCGACAAAAATGGCATAACCGTAATCAGGATCAGGAAATAGTCATAAAAGGTGGTGAGGATGCGCACTTCGGGCAGGGCGAGACGCCGGACGACAATGAACACCGACGACACCAGGACCCCGATGGTGAGGAGGTCCGCCAGGGCCATGGAGATGGTGGGCCACCAGGTGATACCCCAACGCTCCCTGAGAATAATGACATGCCCCTGCAAAAACAACGGCGTCACCACGAGCCCGATGTGAAAGACAAAGAAGATGATGGTGTACAGGGGCTTGGCCCGCCAGCCATACGACCCCATGGGCACCAGCCAGTGCAGGATGGACTGGAGGGCGCCCTTGATGCCTTTCCCGAAATACGGCTGGTAGGCCACCCGGTCAAGCTTCCAGTCCAGGCCCCGGATATACAGAACGACCCGGGCGGCCAGCCCGACGAAGAAAATCCCGAAGGAGAGCCACAGTAGGGGTCCGGTGATGAATTGATACATAATCGACTCCTCTGAAAGGCCGCCAGACGGCCCGCGGCGCTATTTGATAAAGGTTTCTTCGTCCCTACCGGTGATGAACAGCCAGAAGCCCAGAATGGCCAGGATTACTGCGCCCATCAAATAGTAGGCCGCACCCTTGGTATAGAGCAAGAACTCCTGCAGCGAATAAAAGGTGTTTTCCATGGCTCCCTTCCTCAGTGGCCGAAGCTTTGGGGGTGAGGTTTGACTGCGTGCTCGTGGAGATCAAGGGGCTTATGTTCCTTGAACCTCTCGTCCTCATAGAAAATGGGCATCTTGGAGGAAACAAACCGGAAGATCAGCACCCCAATGGTGACAATGAATAAAGACAGGGCTATTTCCATCCAGTGCGGGAAATAGCGGTCAGCCGGGGGCAGCTGCCAGTTGAAGGCCACCAGGGAGACGTTGAACCGATTGAGCACGATGCCCAGAACCGTAAGGATGGAGGTCCACTTGATCAGGTTCAAGTTCTGCTCCCGCACGGCCATGGCATAGAGCAAGGCCGGCAGGGCCACAAAGCCCAGAATCTCCAGAAGGTACCAGGCCCCATACCAGGTGAAGAGGTAGTGCCAGTTGTTATCCAGACCCAGGCCGATGACCTTGATGCAGAAATAGGCCACCAGGACCATGGAGGCGCCTTTGGCGAACCCCATGACCACCCCGTCGTGCTCGCCCAGGTAGGTCTCGTCCATTTTGTGATGCAGGTACCGGTGCGACAGGGAGCCCTCAAAAATGACCATGGACAGCCCCGCGGCGATACTGGAGACGAAGAAGAATACCGGCAGATAGGAGGAATACCACAGCGGGTGCAGTTTGGATGGGGCAATCAGGTAGAGGGCCCCGAGAGAGCTCTGGTGCATGGTGGACAGGACCACGCCGAAGATGGTCAAAGCCAGGGTCATTTTGACGATGACATTCCGGGGTTTTTTGATGCCGAGCCATTCCAGGCAGGCGGGCACCCATTCGATGAACAGGGTGATGAGATAAAGGAAGACGCACAAGCCCACTTCAAAGAGCACCGAGGTGGGGCCGGACTGCACGAAGAAGGGATAGGGCAGACGCCAGGGCCGGCCCACGTCGTAATGCAGGGCGAAGACCACCAGAGCGTAGCCCAGGAACGCGGTGAGAATCGCGGGCCGCACCGCCGAGTGATAGCGCTTGAGGCCGAAGACGTAGCAGGCCGCTGGAGGTGGTGTAGCCGCCGGCGGCCAGGGCCACGCCGCACAGGAGGTCAAAGGAGATCCAGATGCCCCAGGGGTTGTTGTCCGTGAGGTTGGTAACCCCGGCCAGCCCCTTGGTGAAGCGCAGAGAGGTGACCACGAGGCCCAAAAACAGGATGACGCCCACCACCACGTTAAAAGGCGTGAGCAGCGTTTTCTTGTCAGTAGGGAATGGGGCGGACATGCTATTTGTCCTCCTCGGCTGGAGCATGGGCAGCTTCTTCCAGAGCCTTCTTCACTTCCCGCTCGATGGCAGCCTTCTTGTCTTTATCAGCTTTGGCCAGGGCCTGTTCGAGGGCTCCCTGGGCTTTCTCCTGAGCTCTTGCCAGAGCTCTTGCCACAGCTTCCTGCCTCTCGTCGTCCGCGACCTGTTCCTTGCGCTTGTTCACCGCGTAAATGCCCACCAGCAGCACGGGCCAGAGGCTGGCCACCAGGGGCACGGCCGCCAGGGCCCCGGAGGTCAATTCGGGGGCTGGCGTGATCCCTAAGTCTTCCCGCATGCCGATGGTCTTAAAGGGCACACCTGAGAGGTACAGCCAACTCGTGCCGCCCATTTCCCGCTCGCCATAAATATGGTTCAGGTAGCGCCCCGGAAAGGATTGGATGCGGGAGCGGGCCACGTTAATGAGATCGGTGCGTTTGCCGTAAACCAGGGCCTCCACCGGGCAGGCGCCCGCGCAGCCCGGCACCATGAGCTGACCCGCGCTGATCTGGGGGTAGCACATGGTGCATTTCATGATCCGGGGAGTCAGGACCTGGTCATACTCGAAGGCGGGAATGTCAAAAGGACAGGCGACCATGCAGTAGCGGCAGCCCACGCACACCGAGCCGTCCCAGATGACGCCGCCCTGGGGCGTCTTGGTGAAGGCGTTGACAAAGCAGGCTGAAGCGCAGGCCGGCTCCAGGCAGTGCTGGCACTGGTTTTTGCGGAAGACCGGCCCCATGGCGCCCGGAATGTTGTCGTAACGGTTGACCACGGTGTAGGTCTTGGCATCGGTCCGCCGTTTCTTGTCCAGGACGCGCAAGTCGTCGAAGGGCTCGGGCGGGGGCGGCAGATTGTTGACCTGGTTGCACCCGGCCTCGCACCGGCGGCAGCCGATGCACCGGGTGGCGTCGAACAGCACGCCGAAACTCCCGGGGCGGCCCTCAAAATGCTTGACCCCTGCGGCATGGGCCGTCGTCTTGCCCAAAACGGCGCTTAACCCTCCGGCTCCAAGCAGGCCCAGAAACGTTCTTCGTTGCATGGAAACACTCCTTATTTTACAGCCCTCAGCCGGTTACTTCTTTTCCTTATGACAATCGAGGCAAGCCGTGGCTTCCGGCTTGACTCCCATGGACTTATGGCAACTCATGCACTGACCGTGCTGCGCCGCCAACAGGCCCGGACGGTTCGCCTCTCGGGGGTCAAAGCTGACCTTGCCCACCTGCTTGGCATGGCAACTGACGCAAGCGGGGGGGTTCTTCGCAGGCGGGCTGTTGTGGTGGCAGCCCTGGCAGACGGTGCCGGGATCGTTGTGGAAGAAATTGGCCAGGCGGCTGTCCTTCATGCCGGCCATCAGCTTTTGGACGTGCTCCCGGTGCGCGAACTCCACCGGCATATATTTGTCGGCCAGTTCCTTGATCACCACCTTGTCCGGGATGTCATGCACGGCGTAGGTGCCCGGGTTCATATTCCGGGTCTTGAGCAGGCTCTCGGCCATGGCGTTCCGTTGGGGCGCGGGCAGCACCGCCTCCTGACGCTGGGTGTCGGACAGGGGCAGGTGGCACAGCTTGCAGGAGGCCTTGTCCGGCTGGCCGGTCTCCGCAATGCTGTGGTGGCAGCCGGCGCAGGTCGGCTGGGCCTGCTTGGCCGCGTGGCAGCCCAAGCAGCTGGTCTGGCTGGACTTAAGGTGCATGGCCTGCTCAAAGGTCACAAAGTTGCCGTCTTTGGCACCCCCCAGGGTGTGGCATTTCTGGCAGGAATCCATGGAGGCGTGATGGCAGGCCCGGCAGGTGTCGCTGAATTTTTCGTGGCCTTTGTGGTCGAAGGGCACCGGGGCCATGGAGATGGGCTTGGCGCCCTTCCCTTCCCCGGCTTTGGGGTCATAGGTGATGAGGACCGCATCCGGCTGGCCTCTCATAAGCCGCGGCACTTCCTGGTTCGGGAGCTTGGCCACCACCTCCTGGTTTCTCTTGGCCACCTCGGCCATACCGGCGGCGCTGTGGCACTCGGCGCAGCCCAAGGGGACATTGGCCTTCACTCCCTTTTGGGCCAGGTCGAGGTGGCAGAGCACGCATTGCTGATGCGCGGCCTGCTCGAAGCTCTTGACGCCGTCCTTGGCCTTGTCCAGGTGGCAGTAGCGGCAACTGGCTTCCTTGCCTTTGGCGGGCACCAGCTTTTTGGCCCGCTGGTCATATTCGTGGTGGCAAACCGCGCAGTTGTCCTTGTCGCCGCTCGCTCCCGGAATATTTTTGGAGTCCACATGCCGGAAGTGCAGCACCTTGCCCAGGCCGGCGTCAACTCTTTCCGCCTTGGGCGGGGTGGCGCTGTGGCAATCGCGGCAGAAACCGTCCAGGGGCCCCGATGCCTTCCCCGCGGCCACCGTTTCCTGATGGCAGCCTATGCAGGTGGCATGATAGATGTCCTTCATTTCGGAGGACTTCGTGGTTTTCTGGCGTTTGTAGGCCAGGGAGAGCTTCCCGTCCTCCACGAAGTGGCAGGTCTCGCAGCCCTTGTTCTCCTTTTTTAACGCGTCGGTGTGTTTGTCATGGAAGAACTTGACCGCCGGCAGCTCAAGCTTGCCGTAGGCGGCCAGGGTGTCGATCTTGATGAAGTCCGGCCGCGCGGTCTCAGGCGCCTTGACCGGCTCCTTTTCACCCTGGGCCTCAAAGCACATGAATGAAATGGCCACGAACACCAACAGGAATCCGGCCCAGTGAAGCAGTGGTCTTCCTTTCTCCATAACCCCAAACCCCAATCCTTAGCTGATATGCAGGCTGTTGAGAGACCCTGAACTTGAGGAGGATTTCTCTGTGAGAAAATTCACAATATAGTGCCTAAAAAATAGACATTGCTGTCAATCCAGTTCCCCCAGAGCCTCGCTGGTCATGTTTCTTAACATCAATAACTTACAGATAAAACAATCCTTTGCGCCCAGTACATGGCAATAATAGCACAATTAGTTATCCAGTCAACATGAAAATTCCGGGGGTTCCCAAAAATTATGTGTTCAATATTTAAACAAAAAACGGCGGGCCCGTGGGCGCCGCCGTTCCGTGGGTTTGTCTGGGGTGAGTTTTTTTAGCTCTCAGCCTTTTCTTCCTTTTTGCCGCCCTTGACCAGCTCAGGTTCCGAGGGCACTTCTTCCACGGCTTCGGCGGCTTCCTCGGCCTTGGCCGCGGTGATGGAAACGATCACTTCATCCGGATCGGAGAGAATTTCCAGGGTGCCGGGCAGGTTGAGATCCCGGACGTGAATGCTGTCGCCGGGTTCGGCCAGGCCGGAGATGTCCACCACCACCCGTTCGGGCATATCCTGGGGCAGGCACTCCACTTCCAGTTCCGTCAGGCTATGGACGAGGGTGGAGTCATAGGTTTTCAATGCGGGGGCGGTCCCCTGCAATTCGATGCCCACCTTGACGTGTGTCTTTTCCGTGAGGGACAGGACCTGGAAATCCAGGTGCAGGAGGTGGCGTTTTATGGGATGGCGCTGCTTTTCCCGGACCAGGGTGGGGTATTCTTTCCCATCCAGGCTGACGGTTACCAGGCTGGAGGAGGTCAGGCGTGACAGGGTCAGCGCGGTCTGGTGGGCGTCCAGCAGAATGGGGGTGGAATCAATACTGTGGCCGTAGAGCACCGCCGGGAGTTTGCCGGCCCGGCGCAAAGCGCCCACCTGTTTACCGATGACGTTGCGTTTGTCTGCTTTCAGAACAACCTTTTCCAAATTGCGTACACTCCTTGTGACTTTTTCCGGATAACTCCGGCAAAATCTAATAACCTGGCCGTGCACCCTCCTTCGGGTCCGCCTCAGGCAGATAGGCTAAACCAGGGGGTTGAGGATTAGCGGTCGCCACGACACAGCCGGCCCGGCTTACCGCTGCTTCCTTCCGGACCTGACGGGGTTCACCACCGTCTGTTGCGTGGGAGCCAATCCGCCCTTCTAGCCGCCGTCCCTGCCTGCGCCGCAACCCTCTTTGAGGGAGTTCAACCCCGCATAAGCGGTTTTCGGGCTACAGGGCACCGCTAGCTCCCCGTCTAGCACGACCAGGTGTGGGTCTTGATCAGTTGTCCACCAGTTCGCCCAGCTCCTTGCCGACCTTGAAAAAGGGGAGCTTTTTGCCCCCCACTTCAATGAGGTCCCCGGTCTTGGGGTTCCTCCCCTTGTAGCCGTTGTAAAATTTGACCTTGAAGCTGCCGAAGCCCCGGATCTCGATGCGCTCATGTTTGACCAAGGCCTCCGCCATATTCTCGAAGATAGCGTTAACCACCATCTCAGCTTTCTTCAAAGTGAGATTTTCTTCCTTGGCCAAAGCTTCAATGAGCTGAGACTTGTTCATAGAGCGCTTCTCCTCTGGGGAAATCGGCCGGCGGCCGCAAGGGCCGGAGCCGGGTGTGGGCTAATTGACTGAATAATATACAAAAAAAGATTGGGGGTAAAGAAAAAAATGTCAGCCGGAAAAAGAAGTATATCGGAATCTTGGCATAATAGTATTTGGTATTTAAAGTTGTTATATCAACAACCAGGGAGATGCCGCCTCACCTGCGACCATAATAGCATATCCCGAATAGGATATCCTGGCTTGAAAGGGACTGCACGAAAAAAAAGCCTGTCACCCTTGGTTTGGCTCGCTTTAAAAAACGGAGCTTTTCCAGGTTTTTGCTGATTTACCCGCCATATTCATTATTCATCTTGGCAAGGGCTTGACAGGGCGTCTGGCTGACCCTAGGTTTGTTACGACAAATCCAAGCCCTGCCCGTGGAATCCCCGGCAAACCTGAGAGCTTCCCGTTGGCAGGATTTAAGAGAAAAAGATAACCCACACCTAAGGAGAATCGCATGAAAGTATTAATCGCTTACGACAGCAGGACCGGCCACACGGAGAAAATGGCGAAATATTTAGGGGAAGGCGTCCGTTTCGCCGGCCATGACGTGGTTACCAAGAAAATCAGCGAAATTAAAAGCGAAGGCGACCTGGCGGGTTACGATGGGTATATCTTCGGTTGCCCCACCTATCACCGGGACATGACCCAGGGCATGAAGACCTTCCTGTTTCTGGGCCAGAAAGCCGACCTGCGGGGCAAGGTGGGCGGCGCCTTCGGTTCCTACACCCACAGCGGCGACGCGCCCAAGTTCATTTTCGACACTATGCAGTACGTTTTTAATATGAACATGACCGACATGGGCTCCTTCAACCTGAAAGAGGGCATGATGGATAAGGCCGAAGGCATGAAAGCCTGCCAGGATTACGGCAAAGTGGTGGCGGAGAAATTAACCGCCGCCTAAGATTATTGCCCAGAGTTTTCGGGAGGGGGGCCACAGGTTAAAAACCTGTGCCGCCGGCCCGGCACCACCCCTGCCACCTCTCCCAAACCTCGTAGGAGCGCAATTCATTGCGCCCATAAAGGGCTCGATGAATCGAGCCCCTACAGATGGGGGGGCAGGTAAGGGCGGGTTTAAAACCCGCCCTTACCTCCTTGGCCCTCCCTTACCTGCAAAAACCCTACAAAACAAAGAAAAAAGCCGGTCCCCCAGGGCCCGGCTTTTTTCATCTTTACCTTAATTATTATCGCCTTGGTTTAGTGGCCGCAGCCGCCTCCGCCCCCCGAAGAAGAGCAGGAACAGCCCGCCTGCACCTGGGTGGGCGCATTGCTGAACCCCACCAGCTTGATGGAGAATTCCAGGTCTTTGCCGGCCAGGGGATGGTTGAAATCCACCGTAAAGGTCTCCCCGGCCAGGGTCAAGATCTTCCCGGGGACCGGCCCCTGGGGGGATTTGAACCACAATTCTTGTCCTTCCTCAACTTCCTTGCCGCTCAGCATGTCCCGGGGAAATTCCTTTTTCAATTCCTCCCGCTGGGGGCCGTAGGCATCGTCACAAGGAATGAGGAGCTTTTTCTCCTCGTTTACCGCCATGCCCTGGACCGCCTGATCGAAACCGGGGATGACCTGGCCGTTCCCCACCTGGAATTCCAGGGGCTGCCGGCCCTCTGAACTGTCAAAAACCGTGCCGTCTGTCAGCCGACCGGTGTAATGCACCTGGGCGAACTGCCCTGACTGAATTTTTTCCATTACGCCTCCTCTTTTTTTCACCATCACCTGACCGGGGGAATGATCTTGTCAGGAAAAAGCATTAGCTGGCGGGAGCAAAGCCGGCCACCTTGCCAAGCCGCAGGCAGCCCGCGTTAGTGACATTTCCCGACGAGGTGCAACCCCTGCACCTCGATGAGGTGATTTTCTCGAAGAATTATTTTTACTCATTATAACATAATATCTGCTATCGGAAAGTGAAGAGCCCTCAGGGATTTGTTCGTCAAGACGACCAAGTTGGCATCTTTGCGCCTTGGCGTGACCCCCCATCAGGACCCCGGCTCTTTATCACCGGCCGCCCTGGCCTCTTCCCCCGCCGCCAGCCGGGTGCGCACATACCAGTCGATCTGGCGGCAGATGCCCTTGATGACCTGGGTTTCCCGGGCCTGCAGGCCATGCCGGTTGAACAGGCGGCGCACATTGAGCATCCAGTGCTCGGGGTTCTGGGCGCCGATATAGTTGATCTTTACCAGGGTCTCCTGGAGCATGGCGTACATGGTTTCCAACTCGCGGGTGTTGGCCAGGCGGGGCCGGACCTGGGGAGTGTCGGGGCGGGCCACTTGGAGCTCATAGGCCATAACCATCACCGCCTGGGCCAGGTTGAGGGAGGTGCACTCCCCGGTGGGAATGGTCACCAGGGCCTGGCAGAAAGGCAGCTCCCGGTTGGTGAGGCCGAAGTTTTCCGGCCCGAAGAGCAGGGCGACGTTGTTGTGCTGGGACAGGTCGATGAGGCGGGCGGCTATCTCCCGGGGGCTATTCAGTTCCCGGCGGATGCCCCCCAGACGGGCGGTGGTGCCCACCACATACTGAAAAGGCCCCAGGGCCTCGGCCAGGTCCTCGTGGATGGCCATCTTGTCCAGGAGGTGGGCCGCGGCGGGGGTGGCCATCATGTGCAAGCGGACCGGGTCCAGGGAAGCGGGCTGCACCAGGTGCAGGCGGCTTATCCCCATGTTGCAGGCCGCCCGGGCCACGGCGCCGACATTTTCCGGAATCTGGGGGCGAAAGAGCACGATGGCCACGTTGTCCAGATGCACCCGGCCGGTTTCATCCCGTTGCTTCTGCCCCTTTGCTTTCATGAGGCTTCCAGCCCTTGCTGCTGTTCCATTTGGGCATCGTGCCATTTGGACAGCAGCAGCAAGGCCATTATCGAGCCCACTAAACACATGAGCATGTCCGATTGTGTGTCCCAGATGTAACCTTGCGTCCCCAGGAATGAGTCTCCCAGCGAGCCGGTGGCCACCGCCGCGCCCCACTCGATAAGCTCATAGGCCGCACTGGCGCCTAAAATTACGAAAATGAGTATTGCCGGCAGCCAGCCTGTTCTTGCCACAACTCCCTCCCTGATAAATATTTCCCGGATAACCAAAACCGGCCCAAAACCCTGCATGAAATGGCCCACTTTATCATAGTTATTGCGGTTCCAGCCGAAAACGGGCTTGAGCCATTCGAAAAGGGGCACCTCAGCATAGGTGTAATGGCTGCCCACCATGAGCACCATCATGTGCAGCCAGATAAGCCAATAAACCAGGGGCGTAAAGGTAAAACGTCTGCGGGTGACGGCGAGTAGGGCAAGGCCGAGTAATACCGGCAGAACCTCGAGAAACCAGGTAAAGTAATCATGCGGGTTTATCGCCGACCAGATAAAGACTGCCAGAAGCGAGGCAATCCAGAATATGAGATGCTTGCCGTTGATTGGCATTTTCAGCAACATGTATTTTAAGAACCCCAAGCCAGCCCTAACCGGCTATGATGAGGCCACCTGGGCCTAACCCCTGGGGGGCATGGAAAAAGCCATCAATATAAAGGCCTTGGCGCGCCCAGGTTAAAGTATCCCGCCGCAACTTGCCCCATGCCTTTCTTATCATGGAATCTATTCATAACAAAAACAAGGAAATCGAAAAAGCCGAACATTTCGCATATACTTGAGAAACCATGCATATCGACAGCTATGATTTTGGGCAGATTGTCATCGACGGGGTGCCCTACCGGCAGGATTTACTGATCTGGCCCGGTAAGATCAAGGCCGATTGGTGGCGGCAGGAGTCCCATCTCCTCCAGGTGAATGACGTGGCCGAAGCCCTGGCCGCCGCTCCGGAAGTCCTGGTGGTGGGCCAGGGCCAGCCCGGCCGCCTGGAAGTGGACCGCACCCTGGCCGCGTATTTGAGGGACAAGGGCATCGAGCTGGTGGCCGCGCCCACCAAAGAAGCCTGCCGGGTCATCAATTCCCTGGCGGGCAAGCGCCGGGTTGCCGCGGCGTTGCATTTGACCTGTTAGGAGAAAAGTTACAGGCTCTCGCGAAGGCGCAAAGACAAGGGAAAGAAAACTTGCCAGAAGATTTTCAGATCATCGACAGTCACCTGCACTGCGGCCGGCAAAACGTCTCCTGGCGGTGGGAGGACCTGCGCCCCCATCTGGCGGCCGAGGGCATCACTGGAGCCGGACTGATTCCGCCGGTGGAGGATGTTTACGACCGCTACGATCCCGCCTTTACCGACAACCCGGCCTGGCAGGCCTGCCGGCGCCGGGCCCACCGCTATCTGCTCGACCTTAACGACCCGGACATTGCCATCTATCCGTATTTTTTTGTGTGGAACGATTTCGCCTGGGAGGACCTGGGGCCGGAGTTTGTCGGCGTCAAGTGGCACCGCCACGGCAATGAACCGGAGTATCACTATGACTCCCCCCGCTGCCGGGAATTCCTAAAGGTAGTGCGCGGCCGGGGCATTCCCATTCTCCTGGAAGAAACCCTGCCCAACACCATATTATTCCTTGAAAAACTGGTCCCTGCCGGGGTGCCCGTCATTATCCCCCACCTGGGGGGCCTAAACGGCGGCTACCGGGCCCTGGACCGGGCCGGGGTTTGGGGCCTGCCCCAGGTCCATGCCGACACCGCCCTGGCCGATACCAGGGAAACTGAAGATTATCTGGGGCGCTACGGCTACACCCGGCTCATGTACGGCAGTGACTTCCCGTTCAGCTTTCCGGAGGTTGAACTGGAGAAGGTCAGGCGCCTCAACCTCCCTGTGGATCAGGCCCAGGCCATCCTGGGGGACAACTTTCGCCGTCTTTGCCGGCTACCGGGGCCAAAGCGATGAGTGAAGCCCGCATCCTGGCCCTGGACGTGGGCAAAAAGCGCATCGGCCTGGCGGTGAGCGACCCCCTGGGCCTGACCGCCCAGGGGCTGGGGGTTCTGGAGCGCAAAGACTGGGACCGGGACCTGGCCCGCTTGGTGGAGATGGCCCGCCCTTACCAGGTCCGGGAAGTCCTGGTGGGACTGCCCCGGCACATGGATGGCCGGATAGGGGAGCAGGCCGAGGAAATCCTGGTCCTGGCCCGGGCCCTGGCGGCAGCCCTGGGAGCCCAGGTGGCCACCTGGGATGAGCGCCTGACCACCATGGAGGCCGAGCGCCTGCTTATCCACGCCGATATGAGCCGGGGCAAGCGCCGCCGGGTTGTGGATAAGGTGGCCGCCAGCCTTATCCTCCAGGCCTATCTGGACCGCCGCCCGCAAGGAGAGGAAATCTGATGCAAAAACTCTTAGTCTTCCTGGCCCTTCTCTCCTGCCTGGCCTGCGCCGGCGCCAGGGGCAAAGCCATGACCGCTCAGGAGTACAGGGCCGCCCAGGATCAGCAGGTCTACGATTTGTACCGCCAATACCTGGAAACCTTAAACGCCCAGCGGGAGCGGGCCGGCCTGCCACCCGCGCCCATAAAGTCCTCTGAGGAATTCCGGCGCTCGCCCGGGACTGAGTGAATAATTGGGGAGAGCAAGGACTGTCAGGCCTTGTGGGTGCAAAACCATAATTCATGAGCCGTTGGCCCACCCGCAAGATGAAAGGGTCGGTGGGGCGGGCGTCCCTGCCCGTCATTCTGGTGCGCAGTGCGCACCCTACATTTTTTTGTTGTAAAATCAAACTGATATAGACTGTCAACCACATTGACCCCATCCCTTTATCGACCCAAAATCTAGGGCAATCAATATCTTGTGCAATGACTACCCTCCCGTACAAAATACAGGTAACAGGGGCTTTTCTGTGGATTTTTCGCAGAATTTCCAGCTCAGCCTCACCCCTGTCCAGGCCCCTGCCCCACCTGTTCCCGCGCCCCGGATAAAAACCGCAAGTCCTTGCCCCGCCTGAGTTTCATGACCTGAGCCTCAGGTTTTCCACCTGCCTCGTTTCCTCCAGGCGCCCCCCTTCCAGCCCCGGTCATGAGGTTCAAGACCCTGAATTGTGAAACTTTTCCCCTTACTTTTTTTCTTGACAATTCCCTAAGAAGAGCCTTATTTTAACCCTCAGTGGGAAAAAGTGGTATTTAGTGGTGAATGTTGGTAGCAACTGGGGCTGGAGCCCATGTTCAAAGGCAATTCCTTTCACATCATGGACAACAAGGGCAGGGTAAGCATCCCCGTGCGCTACCGTGAGATTTTGCAGGAACGCCAGGACCGCCAGCTCGTGCTCACCAACTGGGATGGACATATCGTGGCTTTTCCCCAATCCGAATGGGTGAAGGTGGAGGCCAAGCTGGGGGAACTGCCTTTGTTCCGCAAGGAATACCAGGCTCTTAACCGCTTCATCATCTCCGGGGCCGAGGACTGCCCCCTGGACCGCCAGGGACGCATCCTCATCCCCCAGACCTTGCGGGATTACGCCAAGCTGGGCCGGGAGGTGGCCGTGGTGGGCCAGGTCCGCTACTTTGAAATTTGGGACAAGGAACGCTACGAAGCCCACCGGCAAGAGCTGGAAGCCAGCCTGGATGAAATGGTTCTTAAGGAAGTGGTCATTTGATCAATCTTCTCACGACCTGCAACCGACAGGGACAGTTGCCGCAGGATGAGGCCCAGGGTGGGCAGGTGCAGGGAGGAACTTTTTACTTGAGGTAACGTGGACCAGAATCCGGTGCATCAGCCGGTCATGGTAGGGGAGGTGTTGGCGGGCCTGGGTGTTCGGCCCGACTGCCTGTATGTGGATGGCACCTTGGGCGAGGGGGGACATGCCGTGGCCATCCTGTCACGGATCACCGGAGCGGGGGAGCTCTGGGGGTTCGATCGGGACCCCATGGTCCTGCAGACGGCAGGCGCTCGGTTAGCCCCCTTCACCTCCCATTTTTCTCTGTTTCACCGTTCGTATGCCCAGCTGGGGGAGGTCCTGGAAGAAGCCGGTCGTCGGGGGGCGGCCGGCATCCTCCTGGATTTGGGCCTGTCATCCTTCACACTCCAATCTTCCGGCCGGGGGTTCAGCTTTCAACGAGACGAGCCCCTGGACATGCGCTTCAACCCTGAGGGCCCCGACCCCACCGGCGCCCAGCTTCTCAACAAGCTCCCCCAGAAAGACCTAGAGAGAATTTTCCGGGAATACGGTGAAGAACCCCGAGCCCGGAGCCTGGCCCGACGTATCTGCGAGGCCCGGCGGCAGCGCCCCTGGCGCACCACCGGGCAGTTGGCGTCCATGGTCCTGGCGGCCGGCGGCCCCAGGGCGGCCAAAAGCCGGGTGCACCCGGCCACCCGGGTTTTCCAGGCTTTACGTATTGCCGTCAACCGGGAGTTGGCGGAACTGGAAAAATTTCTCGACGGCGCGCCCGGCTGGCTGGAACCGGGAGGGCGCCTGGTCATCATCTCTTACCATTCTTTGGAGGACCGCCTGGTGAAGCATCGGTTTCTCGCCTGGGAAAAAGCAGGGTTGATGCGGCGCTTGACCAAAAAACCCCTGATCCCCACCGTCGAGGAAGTCCGGCAAAATCCCCGGGCCCGAAGCGCGAAATTACGTCTGGCCGAAAAAATTTAATCTTGGGGGAGTTCGAGGATGCCCACCAACCTGGCTCTGCGTCTCAGCACCGTTAGTCACACTCTCGTTGCCCGCAACCGCAAAATGCGCACCCAGGAAAGCTTCTGGGGGAAGGCCCTGATTTTCGGCCTCATCCTAACAGCGGTGGGGATAGTCCTGGTCAGCGTGCTCTGGGCCTGGAGCAATTTGCAGTGCACCGGCCTGAATTACCAGATTTCCCAGGCCCAGGAAGAAAAAAAGCAGCATATGGAACTCAACCGGAGGCTGCGGGTGGAACATTCCAACCTCACTTCCATAGCTCGCCTGGAAAAGCTGGCCGCTTCCTTTGACATGGGACCGCCCGCCCCAGGGCAGGTGGTGAAGGTGAGCTGGTAATGAGCATCGGCCTCACCAAATGGGCAAGGGTGCGCGTCATCATGGTGGGTCTGGGGCTGGCCTGCTGCGCCCTGGTCTTGGCAGGCCGATTCTTTCAGCTCCAGATTATCCAGGGCTCCCAGCTCAGAGAGCTTCTTGACCGGGAGGTTAAGAAGCAATGCCCGATTTTGCCGGTGCGCGGCCTGATTGTCGACAGAAATGGCGTTGAGCTGGCCATCAGCACCCAGGTGTCGTCCCTCGTGGCCCACCCCAACCAGATAAAAGACCCGGACCTGATGAGCCGGGAGTTGGCCAAGGTTCTGGGCATGACCTACCAGGATATCAAAAAGACCATTACCCGGACCAAGCCCTTTGTCTTTGTCAAACGCTGCCTCACCCCGGAAAAGGAAGAGGCCTTCCGGGCCTGGAAAGAAGTCACCAACAGCCGGGTGCTGGCGGCCAGAAAACGGGATGAGCGGGCCGACGAAGACGCCATCTATCTCATCCCCGAGGCTCGGCGCTACTATCCCCAACAGTATTTGGCCGGCCCGATTCTGGGCTTTTGTGATATCGACGGCAACGGCCTTGAGGGCCTCGAGGGCTTTTTCAATCAGGACCTTTACGGCAAGCCTAAAAGTTGCGTCAGCACGCAGGATGCCCGGGGGCGCATTGTGGTTTCGGGGGAAAAAGCCTGGGACCCTGAAGTCATGGGGAACAACTTGGTGCTGACCATCGACCGCACTATCCAATACATTGCGGAAAAAGAATTGCAAAAAGGGGTGGAGCGCTGGAGCGCCGCCGGGGGCATGGTCCTGGTTTCCAACCCCCAAACCGGAGAAATCCTGGCCATGGCCCAGGTGCCCCGCATGGACCCCAACCTGCCCGGCCACTACCCCAAGGAAGCCCGGCAGATTCGCCTGCTCACCGATGCCATTGAACCGGGGAGCGCTTACAAAGTGTTCATTGTGGCAGCCGCCCTGGACGCCAAGATCGTCAAGCCCTCCGACCGCTATCATTGCGAAAACGGCAAGTGGCAGATGAGCGCCAAGGAAGTAATTCACGACGTGCACCCCTACGGGGGCCTCACGGTTCAGCAGATCATCCAGAAATCCAGCAACATCGGCACCGCCAAAGTCAGCCATAAGATGGGCCCCAAGCTCATGGATGAATACCTGCGGAACTTCGGCTTCGGCAGAAAAACGGGCATTTCCTTTCCGGGAGAAACCACCGGGCTGATGAAAAATCATCAACGCTGCCATTCTCTCATTGACCGCACCACCACCGCGTTCGGCCAGGGGGTGTCAGTGAGCGTCCTGCAGCTTTCCATGGCCTTAAACGCCATCGGCAACGGCGGCGTGCTCATGGAACCCATCCTGGTCAAGGAAGTTGTCAACCCCTATAACGAGAAGCTGAAAGAGTTCAAGCCCCGGCCCGTGCGGCGGGTGCTCTCCCAGGAGACCTCGGCCACCATGCTGGGCATCATGGAAACCGTCACCCAGCAGGGGGGCACCGCCACCGAGGCCCCACCCCCGGGTTTCACGGTAGCCGGCAAAACCGGGACGGCCCAAAAGGTGGTGGGCCGGGCCTACTCTAAAAACAAGTACAACTCGGTGTTCATGGGGCTGGTCCCGGCCAATAAGCCGGTGCTGTCCATTACCGTCATCATTGAAGAGTCCAAAGGGGCCATTTACGGGGGCGTGGTTTCTGCTCCCATTTTCCGGGAAATCGCCGGTCAGGCCCTGCGGGTTTTGGGTTACTATCCCACGCCTGAGAAGACTGACACGATTCTCACCAAAAACAAGGCGGGTGCGCCCCCAACCGCTGCGGCTCCCAAGCCGGACCCCATTTCTCTCCGGGAAGCCTCGGTAGTCGGGGCCCTGGATATCCAAAAGCTGGCCGCGTTCCAGGAGCAGCCGTTAACCGAACCTCTGAAGGTCATGCCGGATTTGCGGGGCATGACCATCCGCCGGGCCATGAAAATTTTGAATCATTCCGGGGTCCGCTGCCGCACGCAGGGGAGCGGTCTGGCCGTGTCCCAACAGCCGCCGCCGGGCGCTCCCCTGGAACCGCATACTATTTGCGTGGTGAAATTTGAGCCTCATTCTTGAAAACCTGGGGAGGGTTGCCAAGGTCAGCACCTTGGGATAGGATTTTATTAGAATTCAAGAAAAGTCAGAAAAATTCATTTAGATTATAAAAAATGGAGCCAAAACCAATAAAATCCCTGGCAGAGCTCCTCAGGGGGCTGGAAGGTGCTAAAACCTCGGGTGACGATCGCCTGCTGATCACCGGGGTGGCCTACCATTCCCAGCAAGTGACCCCCGGCGGGGTTTTTGTGGCCTTAAAGGGGGCCAAGACCGACGGGCACCGCTTTCTTAGCCAGGCCCTGGACCAAGGCGCCCGGGTGGTGGTTTCGGAAGAGCCTTTCGAACCCCCGGCCGGTGTGACCGTGGTGCGGGTGCCCCAGGCCAGGCTCGCCCTGGCCCATCTGAGCTCCGCTTTTTACGGCCACCCCAGCCGGGAACTGGTCCTGGTGGGCATCACCGGCACCAACGGCAAGACCACCACCAGTTTTCTGCTGGAGGCCATCCTGGGGGCGGCGGGACACCGGGTGGGGGTCCTGGGCACGGTGAATTACCGGGTGGGAGAGGAGACCTGGCCGGCGCCGGTGACCACCCCCGAATCCCTGGACCTGCAGCGCCTCCTGCGGGAGATGCGGGACCGGGGCGCCAGCCACGCCATTCTGGAAGTCTCCTCCCATGCCCTCATGCAGCACCGGGTGGATTTTTCCCGGTTCGCGGCCGGCATTTTCACCAATCTCTCCCAGGACCACCTGGATTACCACAGCGACCTGGACGATTATTTCCGGGCCAAGTCACGGTTGTTCTTTGAGGTCTTAAAAAACGGCGCCGGTCGCCATGGCCTGTCGGTCCTCAATCTGGACGACCCCTGGGGCCATGATTTACACGAGCGGGTGGCATCACCCAAACTTTCCTACGGCCATCACCTGGAAAGCACCGTGCGTCCCCTCTCCTTCCGGTATCAGCGTCACGGTCTGGAAGCAGTGCTGGCCACGCCCGCGGGGGAACTGGCCGTCAGGTCCCATATGGTGGGTCCCTACAACCTGGCCAATATCATGGCGGCCGCGGCCACGGCCCTGGGGTTGGGGATCAGCCCCGAGGCCGTGCAGCAAGGCCTGGCCGGTCTTGCCGGGGTGCCGGGGCGCCTGCAGCGCCTGGGACCGCCGACGGGGCCCAGTGTTTTTGTGGATTACGCCCATACCCCGGACGCCCTGGCCCAGGTGCTGGCCGCGCTCAATGCCCTGGATTTCGGGCAGATTATCACCGTGTTCGGCTGCGGCGGCGACCGGGACCGCACCAAGCGGCCCCTCATGGGGCAGGCCGCGGCCCAGGGGAGCGGCCTGGTGGTGGTCACCAGCGACAACCCCCGCACCGAGGACCCCGAAGCCATTATCCAGGACATCGAGGAGGGCCTCACGGCCCTGGGTTATCCCCGTTTGAGCCTGGCTGCGGCCCGGCGCGGGGAGCGGGGCTATCTCGTGACCCCGGACCGCCGGGAGGCCATTCGCCTGGCCGTTGACCTGGCCGGTCCCCCCGACGCGGTGCTGGTGGCCGGCAAGGGCCATGAAGATTACCAGATCTGGGGCGAGAACCGCGTCCATTTCGACGACCGGGAAGAGGTTCTTGACGCCCTGAAGGAGTATAGCCGCTGATGCCAGCCACCTTCACCGCCGGCGGCATCGCCGCCGCCACCCGGGGCCTTTTGGTCCGGGGCCGGGCAGAACACGCTTTCGTGGGGGTAAGCACCGACTCCCGCACCTGCCAGGCCGGGGAGCTTTTTGTCCCCTTAAGGGGCGAACGCCACGACGGCCACGCTTACATCCCCAAAGTCCTGGACCGGGGCGTGCGGGGGGTGATGGTGGAAAACCGCATCCTGGGCCACAACGGCTTTTTGTCCCAACTGCCCCAGGACGTCACCGCGGTGGCCGTGGCCGACACCCTGGCGGCCCTGGGGGACCTGGCCCAGGCCTGGCGCCGCCATTTTGCCATTCCGGTGGTGTCTCTCACCGGCAGTTGCGGCAAAACCACGGCCAAGGAAATGATCGCTCAGGTCCTGGCCCCCTATTACCGGGTCCTGAAAAACGACCTGAACCTGAACAACCTCATCGGCATGCCCCAAACCCTCCTGCAATTGGACGGCACTTATGAGGCGGCCGTGGTGGAAATGGGCATGAACCGCTTCGGGGAAATCCGCCGTCTCACCGAAATCAGCCAGCCCACAGTGGGGGTACTCCTGAACGTCTATCCGGCCCACACCGAAGGGGTGGGTTGCATAGAAGGGGTGGCCCGGGCCAAGGGGGAACTCATCCAGGGCCTCTTCCCGAACGCAACCCTGGTCTACAACGCCGACGATCTGCGGGTTGCCTGCCAGGCCGGGGGCTTTAAGGGCCGCCGCCTGGGATTCGGTTTTGGTCCTGAGGCCGATGTACGGGCCCTGAGCCGCCATTCCCTGGGGGTGAATGGCCAGACCATCCAGGTGTCCTGGCGGGGGAAAAGCTGGACCATTTCTCTGGGGATTCCCGGGGAGCACCAGGCCATGAACGCCCTGGCCGCCGCGGCCGTGGCCCTGGCCCTGGGTCTGCCCGCTGAGGAAGCCACCGCCCATCTGGCCGGGTTCAACGCCATCCAGCGGCGCTCACAGTTGCAGGACCTGCCCTCCGGGGTGCACCTCTTGAACGATTGCTACAACGCCAATCCCGGCTCCATGGCCACGGCTCTGTGCACCCTGTCCGAGCTTAGGGGCAGCGGCCGGGCCGCGGCGGCCCTGGGGGATATGCTGGAGCTGGGGACCGCCGCCGCCGAGGCCCACCGGGAACTGGGCCGCCAGGCCGCCCAAGCAGGACTGGATTTGCTGGTGGTTTACGGCAACCACCGTGAGGAGGTGGCCGCCGGGGCCCAAGAGGCCGGCTTGCCACCGCCCCACCTCTTCCCAGTGGCCACTAAAGAGGAAGGGGCCCGGCTTCTCAAGGATTTTCTGAGACCGGGAGACTGGCTGTTAGTGAAGGGTTCCCGCTCCATGCGCATGGAGAACATCATCGAGCTTTTGAAGCAGCAACACTAATAAGCTAGGGAAGATCACCAAGACTAGAAAACAGAAAATATCTGGTTGATGACACTATTTTGAGGGCCTAATCCGTGTTTTATCATTTGCTTTATCCTTTAAAGGCATATTTCGGCGCCTTCAATGTATTCCGGTACATCACCTTCCGGACTTTTTCCGCCATTCTCACGGCCCTCCTGCTTTCTCTGATCATCGGCCCCTGGTGCATCAAAAAGCTCAAGGAACTGCAGATCGGCCAGTTCATCCGGGAAGACGGCCCCCAATCCCACCATTCCAAGGCGGGCACCCCCACCATGGGGGGCCTCATGATCATCTTCACCATGCTCATCAGCACCTTTCTGTGGGCTGATCTGAAAAACCCCTATATCTGGGTTCTGGTTATGGTGACCCTGGGTTTTGGCGCGGTGGGCTTTCTGGACGACTACCTGAAAGTCATCAAGAAGCACAACCGGGGCCTCACCGGCCGGCAGAAACTGGTGGGACAATTCATGGTGGCCCTGGCGGCCTCCCTGTGGCTCTATTTTTTGCCAGATTTTCTGCCTACCCTGACCATTCCTTTCTTTGAAGATGTTCGTCCGGACCTCTCTTACTGGTACATTCCTCTGGCCCTTCTGGTCATCGTGGGCACGGCCAACGCCGTCAATCTCACCGACGGCCTGGACGGCCTAGCCATGGGACCGGTAACCATTGCCGCGGGTTTTTACGCCATTTTCGCCTACCTGGCCGGCAATGCCATCATCGCCCGCTATTTGAAAATCACCTTCGTTCCAGGCGTGGGAGAAGTTTCGGTCTTTCTTGGGGCCCTGGTGGGCGCAGGTATAGGTTTTCTCTGGTTCAACTCCTATCCCGCCCAGGTCTTTATGGGGGACGTGGGCGCCCTGGCCCTGGGGGGCGTTTTGGGGACGGTGGCCCTGGCCACCAAGCAGGAAATCCTCCTCATCCTCGTGGGGGGGCTTTTCGTGGTGGAAGCCTTGAGCGTCATCCTGCAGGTGAGCTTCTTCAAGGTCACCAATGGCCGCCGCATCTTCCGCATGGCTCCCATTCACCATCATTTTGAACTTAAGGGCTGGCCCGAGCCCAAGGTTATCGTGCGTTTTTGGATTATTGCCATCATCTTGGGGATTTTGTCCCTGAGCACTTTCAAACTGCGCTGATTATGGACGTCACCGGGAAAAAGGTTTTGGTGGTAGGCTTGGCCCGCACCGGCGCGGCCCTGGCCCGCTTTCTGGCCCAGGCCGGGGCCCGGGTCACGGTCACCGACATGGCGCCGGCCGCTGATCTGGCGGAGATGCGGGCCCAAATCCACAACCTGCCGGTCACCGAAGAACTGGGAGTGCCCCAGCCGGCCGACGTTATGAGCTTTGACCTTATCCTGCCGAGCCCTGGCGTGCCGCCGGAACTTCCCTGGCTGGAGGCGGCCCGCCGCGCCGGCATCCCGGTGTGGGGGGAACTGGAGCTGGCCAGCCATTTCCTCACCAAGCCGGTCCTGGCGGTGAGCGGCACCAACGGCAAGACCACCACCACCACCCTGGTGGGGAAATTCCTCACCGCCAGCGGCCTCAGAACCCTGGTGGGCGGCAACATCGGCACCCCCCTGGTTTCCCTCCTGGGAAAGCAGGACGAAGCCGACCGCCTGGTGCTGGAGGTCAGCAGCTTCCAGTTGGACACCGCGCCCCACTTTCATCCCCAGTTCGCCGCGCTCCTGAACATCACCCCGGACCACCTGGACCGCTATGCCGATTATGCCGCGTATGTGGCCTCCAAGGCCGGTCTGTTCCGGGCCATGACCGCGGCGGAACCTAAAGTCCTCAATTACGACGACCCCCTGGTGCGTCCCCTGGGCCAGAATTTGGGGAAAGTCCATTATTTTTCGGCAATTGAGCCCCTCGCCACCGGGGCCTGGCTGGCGGCCGGAGTTATCAAGGTCTGTCTGACCCCGGACCGGGAGGAAGCCTTCCCCTTATCTGAGATCCGCCTTAAAGGGACCCACAATTACGAAAACATCATGGCCGCGCTGCTCCTGTCTTTGGCCGCGGGAGCCCAGCCCCAGGCCTGCCGGGAGGTGTTGGCCGCGTTTGTGGGGCTTCCCCACCGCCTGGAATGGGTGGCCACCCGGGCCGGCGTGGACTACTACGACGACTCCAAGGGCACCAACGTGGGTGCGGTGGCCCGCTCCCTCGGTTCTTTTGACCGGCCCGTCGTCCTCATCGCCGGCGGCCGGGACAAGGACAGCGATTTCAGCCTGTTGAACGATCTCATCAAGGAACGGGTCAAGGCCCTGGTCCTGATTGGCGAGACCAAGGAGCATTTGTCCCGGGTGTGGGAGGGCCTGGCCCCGGCCTATGCGGCCGCGGACATGGCGGACGCGGTGGCCCGGGCCGCGGCCTTGGCCGGCCCGGGGGAAGTGGTGCTTCTGTCTCCGGCCTGCGCCAGTTTTGACATGTTCCGGGATTACGCCCATCGGGGCGAAATTTTCCAGAAAGCGGTAAAGGAGGGGGGACATGCTGAATAAAGTTGACCTGGCCTTGAATTCCCACCACGATCTCCCCTTGCTGGCCAGCGCCATGGCCCTGGTGTCCCTGGGGCTGACCATGGTCTTCATCTCTTCCACCGTCATGGCCAATTCCCAATACCAGGACCCTTATTTCTTCGTCAAACGCCAATCCGTCTATGCCCTGGTGGGGGTGGGCATCCTCGTCTTGGGGCGCTCCATTGACTACCATGCCTATCAACGTTACGTGTATTGGTTTTTATTAATAGCCCTCATCGGCCTCATCCTGGTGTTCGTCCCCGGCCTGGGGGCCAAAGTCAGAGGGCGCCGCCCGCTGGGTGCGCCTGGGGCCGCTGACCCTGCAGCCCTCTGAGTTCGCCAAACTGGCCGTGGTCATTTTCCTGGCCTATTCCCTGGCCAACAAGCAGGAAAAGATGAAATACTTCGCCATCGGCTTTTTGCCCCACATGCTCATAGCCGGGGTCTATATCCTCCTCATCATGAAGGAGCCGGATTTCGGCACCTCCCTCACCCTGGCCGGCATCGTGCTTATCATGCTCCTGGTGGGGGGCACCCGCCTCACCTATATTCTCGTTTCCGTGGGCTTGGCGGCCCCGCTGCTGGTGTTCATGGTCTTGAAAGACCCGAAAAAATTCTCCCGCATCCTGTCTTTTCTCGACCCCTGGAAGTATGGCCAGGACGTGGGCTACCAGCTGAAGCAATCTTTGCTGGCCATCGGCTCCGGCGGCCTCTTCGGCATGGGCCCCGGTCAGAGCCGGGCCAAGTTGTTCTACCTTCCCGACGCGCATACGGACTTTATTCTTTCCATCTTCAGCGAAGAACTGGGCTTCGTGGGCATCATTCTCGTCCTGACCCTGTTTGTTTTGCTGGTATGTCGGGGATTGCTCGTTGCTTTGCGGGCCCCGGATGCCTTTGGGTCGTACCTGGCTTTGGGCCTGACCCTGGTCATCGGCTTGCCCGCCTGCATCAACATGGGCGTGGTGAGCGGCATTCTGCCCACCAAGGGACTTTCCCTCCCTTTCCTGAGCTACGGCGGCTCCTCTCTCTTGGTCAACCTCCTGGCGGTGGGCATCCTCCTGAATATCAGCAGTCAAATAAAACGGCCGGCGGCCAATGCTGCGCCCACCGGCCAGGCCGGGAGACTGAAGGCCCCGGCCTCGAGCGGAAAATGAAGGGGAATTAACCCTTTTATATACAGAACATCCGTGAACCAGGGGAGGTTCACCAACATAGCGCAGGCAGAGGGGGAACTGCCATGGGATATGCCATTTTAAGGGATGAGGGGTCTATTCACGCCAAGATCCGGGAACTCTTCAAGGGCCGCCGCACCCGTTCCCGGCGGCGGGTTGTTTTGGGGCCATTGGCGGCCCTGGCTCCATTAGCGCCCCTGAAAGACATCCGCGACGTGGAGTTCTATTCCTGGGGCCAGGAAAACCTGCCGGACCAGGGGCCTTTGGCCTCCCTGGTGGACCGGGGGGTCAGGATCAACTGGGTTAACCCCATGCACCTGCAGCTTTACTGGGTCAAAGGCAAGGGGGCCGTAATCGGGCCGGGTCTCAGGGCCAGCAACCTGCTGGCGGAATACGACCGGGACCACCAGGACAATTTGGCCCTCTATCTTGACGAGCGGGCTTTAACGGCCGTGGACGAAGTGTTGGGGCCTTTGCTTCTCGACCCGGCCGCCAGCGACACCTTTTCCGACTTGCAGGAAAGCTGCAATTTGTTATGGCGCCTGGCTGAGGGCATCACCTGGGCGGAGCCCCCCAGGGCCTACCCCTCCATAACTCCTGTGCTCCCGGCCCAAGGCGAACCGGAAGACTCCCTGGCGGCCCTGGCAAACCGCCAGAAGGCTCAGACCCGGGAAAATTGGCACAGTTTTCTGGCCGAAGAGATGCAGGGACCGGAGGGCTTGCTGTGCTTTTACGATCAGCCCCGGTCCAAACTGGTGGAGCGCTGCTGCCATTTTTTTGTGGGCTTTACCGCGTTTTTTCTGGTCTGAGCTTGGGGCGGCATAGCCCATTCAGCATTGCCCCTTTCATTTATTGGGAAGGGCTTGCCTTGATTCCTTTTTCCCCCTCTCCCCAATGGGGGAGAGTGGCTGGGGTGAGGGGGAAAAATAATTCTTTAGTTAACCCTTAGAAAAACAGTCAACCAAAGTTTTGTTAACCTTGATCCGAGAGGGGGCAGGGGCTTGGGATCCTTGGCCCCCTCTCCCCGCCAGGGCCTTAGAAAGGACAAGCCATGCATCCCAGGGTGGTCATTGTGGGCGGCGGCACGGGCGGTCACCTGTTCCCGGGCATCGCGGTGGCCCAGGAGTTTCGGGCCGGCCATCAGGCTGAGGTCATTTTTCTCACCACCCCCAAGCCGGTGACCATCCAGATCCTGGAAAAATACCAGCTTCCCTGGGAAGCCGTGGCCTCCCGCGCCGTCATGGGCATGGGGCTCATCAGCCGCCTCAAGGCCTGGTTCGGGGTGCCGGGCCACGTCCTGGCGGCCCGCAGTCAACTGAAAAAACTCAAGCCCGACCTGGTTCTGGGCGTGGGCGGCCATGCCTCCGGACCGGTGGGAGTGGCGGCCTGGACTTTGGGGATTCCCCTGGCCATCCATGAGCAGAACGCCATCCCCGGCCTCACCAACCGCTTGCTGGGCCGCCTGGCCGGACGGGTTTTCCTGTCTTTCCCCGAAGAAGCAGGTCAGTTCGCCCCGGAAAAAAGCCGCTGGACCGGGAACCCCATTCGCAGTGAATTTTTCGAATCATCACCCCCCCGGCCGGCGCGGCCCTTCACCTTGCTGGTCATGGGAGGGAGCCAGGGGGCGCACCACCTGAACGTTGAAGTCTTAAAAGCCCTGCCTCTTCTGGCTGATCACCGGGATCACCTGAAATTCCTCCACCTTACCGGGGAGGCCGACCTGGACCTGGTGCAGCAGGGCTATGCGGCAACAGGTTTTGCCGCCGAAGTTGCGGCTTTCACCCCGGAGGTGGCCGCCTGGATGGCTCGGGCCCATCTGTTGGTCTGCCGGGCCGGGGCCTCCACCCTGGCCGAGCTTACCGCCCGGGGCCGGGCGGCGCTGCTCATCCCCTACCCTTTTGCGGCCAACAACCATCAGGAGGCCAACGCCCGCTTTCTGGAAAATGCCGGGGCAGCCACCCTCATCTTAAATAAACATTTTACAGGAGAGCTTTTGGTTGATAGGATAGGGCAGTTTTTGGCGGAGCCGCAGCGCCTTCAGGACATGGAGGCGGCCAGCCTGCGCTTAGCCAAGCCCCGCGCCGCCAGGGAGATCGTGGAGGGCTGCCTGGAGATGTTGGGGAATCCACCTCACTATTCCAAATAAATATTATAACATTGGCTTGGCGAGAATCGTCTGTCTAACTTGCCTAAATTACATGAATAATGTAGGGCGGGCACTTCCCGCCGTAACCCCTATAACAAGGCAACAATGACTTCCTACCACTTCATCGGCGTGGGCGGCATCGGCATGAGCGGCCTGGCGGAGCTCCTGGTGCGCCAGGGCCACCAGGTGAGCGGCTCCGATGCGGCCGAAAGCGCCATTACCGGGCGGCTTCAGGACCTGGGGGTGCGGGTCTTCCTGGGGCACCGCCCCGAGCACCTGGGGTCCGCTGAGGTCGTGGTGCACACCACCGCGGTGAAGGAAGATAATCCCGAACTGATTGCGGCCCGGGCCTTAGGGCTCACCATCCTGCGCCGGGGGGAGATGCAGGCCCGCCTCATGGAGGGCTACTCCCAGGTGGCCATCACCGGGGCCCACGGCAAGACCTCCACCACGGCCATGACCGCCGCGGTCTTAAGGGCCGGGGGTCTCGACCCCTCGGTGCTGGTGGGCGCGGTATGGGACAATCTCGGCAGCAACGCCGTCCTGGGCCAAAGCGATTACTTCGTGGCCGAGGCCGACGAGAGCGACGGCTCGTTTCTGCATCTGTCGCCCCAGATTGCGGTCATCACCAATATCGACCGGGAACACCTGGATTACTACCGGGATCTGGACCACATCCTGGAAACCTTTGCCCGCTTCCTGGCTGCGCTGCCCCCGGAGGCCCAGATCGTGGCCTGGCGGGACGACCCCCATCTCCCTGCTCTCCTGGCCGGGCGGCCCCAACGGACCATCTCCTACAGCCTCTCCCCCGGAGCCGATTTTACGGCCACGGATATCCGGGTGGAAGGCCTGGGCTGCCGCTACCGGCTCTGGCACCACGGGCAGGTCCTGGGGACCATCCACCTGCCTCTGGCCGGCTTCCACTACGTGCTTAATTCCCTGGCCGCCTGTGCGGTGGGCTCTCTTGTGTCCCTGCCGTTCTCAGCCTGGCAGGCAGGTCTGGCCAACCTGGGCCAGATTTCCCGGCGCTGCCAGGTAAAGGGGGAAGCGGAAGGCGTCCTGGTGCTGGACGACTACGGCCACCACCCCACAGAGATTGCCACGACGCTCTCCGCCCTGGCCCAGGCCTTTCCGGAGCGCCGCCTGGTGGTGGCCTTCCAGCCCCACCGCTACAGCCGCACCAAGGCCCTGCTGCCGGAATTTTTCCCGGTTTTCGGGGACGCGCCTCTGGTGTTTATCACGGAAATTTACAGCGCCGGGGAGCCGGCGCTCCCGGGGATCTCTGGAAAGGACATGTTCCGGGGCATTGCGAGGCAGGGACACCCTGGGGTGATCTTTGTGGAAGACCTGCCGGCATTTTCCCAAATGCTCCCCAATTATCTTCGGCCTGGCGACCTGTTCCTCACCATGGGAGCCGGAGATATCTGGAAAGTGGGGGAGGAACTCCTGAAACGGTTGAGCCAGACCTCCAGCCCGAATAACAGCCAACTCCCAGGAGAGACTGCATGCCAAGGACTACGCGCCCGTCGCGCCTGATTCCCCAGCAGCCGGCCCGTAATAAGCAGACGATCCTGCGCCGGGGCCAGCCCCGCAACGCCAGGCGCCGGCGGAAGGAAGGCAAGGGGGTCTGGCCCGGTATTTTTTGGTTCACCGCGGGGCTCAGCGGCCTGGCCGGCATCAGCCTGGGCTTGGTGCTCCTCTATTATCAACTCTTGACCTGCTCGGTCTTTTGCATTAAAGATGTAAATAATATTGAAGTGGCCGGCACTCAGAGATTTAACCGCAATCAGATTCTGGAAATGGCCCGACTGGACGCCCGGACCAACCTCCTGGCCTTAAAGCCGGTCCTGGTGGAACAGGCCCTGCAGGCCCACCCCTGGATTGCCAAAGCGGAACTGGATCGCCGGTGGCCGAACCGCATCACCCTGCGCATCACGGAGCGCACCCCGCTGGCCCTGGTGCAGTTGGAAGACCTGTATTACATAGATCGGAGCGGTTCACTGTTCAAGCCTTCTTCGCCCGCAGATCCGCATGATTTTACGGTAATCACCGGTCTTGGCCGGGAGAATTTTCCCGCCGGCCAAAGTCTGCCTTCAACCCTGGTCACTCAGGCCCTGGATCTTTTGGAGTTGCTCAAGGAGGCCTCCGGGCCGGTGAAAAGCAGCAGCGTGGCTGAGATCAACGTGGACCCGGAGCGGGGCTTCACCCTGTACCTGGGCTCCCTGAAGACCGCCTTCTATCTGGGCTTTAACAACCTGCCCGAGAAAATCCAGAAGTTGACCAATGTCTGGCCCTTCCTGGCCCAGCGGGGCTATCTGGCCAACACCGGGCGCATCAATATAGATCATCCCCAGCGCCTGCTCTTGTCTCTTCGGGAGGTTAAAACCACGGAATGAAATCTTTAGATAATTGATCGGAAAATTATTGTGACCCAGGAAATCATCGTTGGTTTAGATATCGGCACCACCAAGGTTTGTGCCGTGGTAGGCGAAGTCCGGGATCATCAGGTGGAGATCGTGGGCGTGGGGACCGCTCCCACCCAGGGCGGCCTACGCAAGGGCGTGGTGGTCAACATCGAAAACACGGTGCGGTCCATCCGCCGGGCCGTGGAGGAAGCGGAGATGATGGCCAACTGCACCATCGGCTCCGTGTACACCGGGGTGGCCGGGGCCCACATCCAGGGACAGAACAGCCAGGGCGTCATTGTCATCAAGGATCGGGAAGTCACCCCGGCGGAGGTTGAGCGGGTCATTGAGTCAGCCCGGCTCATGGTCTCCATCCCCTCCGACCGGGAAGTCGTTCACACCCTGGTGCAGGATTTTATTATCGACGGCCAGGACGGCATCAAAGACCCGGTGGGCATTCACGGCATGCGCCTGGAATGCCGCATTCACATCGTCAGCGCCGCGGTGAACGCCCTGAACAACATCATCAAATGCGTCAACCGGGCCGGCCTGGAGGTAAGCGAGGGGGGCAAGGGCTTTGTGCTCCAGAGCCTGGCCGCCAGCGAGGCCATCCTCAGTGAAGAAGAAAAAGCCCTGGGGGTGGCCCTCATCGACTTCGGCGGCGGCACCACCGACCTGGCCATTTTTGCCGGCAACTCCCTGCGGTACAACTCGGTCATCCCGGTGGGGGGCAATAACCTCACCAACGACATCGCCGTGGGTCTGCAAACCTCCCTCAACAATGCCGAATTTCTGAAAACGGAATACGGCTGCTGCCTGAACGCCCTGGATGACGATGCCACCACCATTGAAATCCCCGGCTTGGGAGGGCGTCAGCCCCGCTCGGTCCTGAGGAAAGACCTGGCCAACATCGTGGACATGCGCCTCAAGGAAATCCTGGATTTCCTGGCCAAGGACATCCAGCGGGCCGGCGCCGGCAACCCGGTTCTGGCCGGAGCCGTCATCAGCGGCGGTTCGGCTTTGGTGCCGGGTCTGGCCAACCTGGTGGATGAGACTCTCATGCTCCCCACCCGCATGGGGTATCCCGAAGTCTTGGGAGGACTCACCGACGTTATTCACAACCCGGCCTATGCCACCGGCGTGGGCCTGGCGCTGTACGGCTTCTATCGGAGACAGGTCAGTCCCCGTGGTCGGGGCCCCCGCGGGGGTTCCCGGGGTAGTAAATCGGGAATGTGGTCCCGGATTAAAAACTGGTTTCAGGAAGTCGTGTAATTTTGCAAAGGGGGTTGTACCATGAAAATTCAACTCGTCCCCACTGAATTATCTGCCAGGATCAAGGTGTTAGGCATAGGCGGGGCCGGCGGCAATGCCATCAACGATATGATTAATTCCAACATGACTGGCGTGGATTTTGTGGCCGCCAATTCCGATGCCATGTCCCTGGAGCGGAACCTGGCTCCCCTCAAGATTCAACTGGGCCCCACCCTCACCCGGGGGTTGGGGGCCGGCGGCAATCCGGAGGTGGGCCGGGAAGCCACCCGGGAGGAGGCTGACCGCCTGCGCCAGGTGCTGGATGGCGCCGACATGGTCTTTATCGCCGCGGGCATGGGCGGCGGCACCGGCACCGGCGGCGCCCCGGTGGTGGCCGAGATCAGCCGGGAAGTGGGCGCCCTCACCGTGGCCGTGGTGAGCAAGCCCTTTGAGTTCGAAGGCAAAATGAAAATGCGCCTGGCGGACAAGGGCATTGAGGAGCTGCGCCGGGTATCCGACACCATCATCACCATACCCAACGACCGCCTGTTCTCCCTGGGCAGCAAGAATTCCCGCACCGCCGATATTTTCTCCATGGCCAATGAGGTCCTGGGCGCCGCAGTCCGGGGCATTTCGGACCTCATCGTCAAGCCAGCCTTCATCAAGGTGGATTTCGCCGACGTGCGCACCATCATGAAGGAGGGCGGCATGGCCCTCATGGGCACCGGGATGGCCAGCGGCAACACCCGGGCCATTGAGTCGGCCGAACGGGCCATTTCCCATCCCCTGCTGGAGGATATCTCCATCAAGGGGGCCCGGGGCATCCTCATCAACATCACCACCTCCCAGGAATTTTCCCTGGAGGAGCTCCGGGAAGTGTGCACCATCATCCAGAGCGAAGCCCACGACGAAGCCCTCATCAAATGGGGCCTGGTGTTCGATGATACTATGAGCGACGCCATGCAGGTAACGGTTATCGCCACCGGCATCGGCCACCGCCTGGATGTCGAGAAGGGCCGGGATGTCTGGCAGGCCCCGCCCCCGGAACTGCCCGTGATCGAAGACCTGGAAATTCCGGCCTTTATCCGCAAGGGCAGCGAACCGCCCCGCACCACCGAGACCGTGGCCGCGGAGAAGCGGCCGCCTCTGGGAGTGGTGCAGGGTAAAAAGTACGTGGTGCACCCCGACCTGCAATACGAGGAGAGCGACCTGGACACCCCGCCTTTCCTGAGAAAGGTGGATTAGGGAACAATAGAGAGACAAGGGGCGCGTTTTCGGGATTTTCCGGTGGTCCGCCTCTGGGAGGGATGATATGCGCCGAGGCTTCCTGATGGTAGTGTGCCTGGTCCTGACCGGCGGGCTCTTGTGGCCCGGCGCGCTTTGGGGCCAGCGGCAAGTCCCGGAGGTCATCAGGGGCACCAAGAAGGTCTCCCCCGAACCAATGCCCGCAACCAAGGCCCAACCGGTGGCCGAACCTGCGGGCGAACCCGGCGCCGCCGAAATCAAGCAGGGTCTGAACTATCTTAATTCACAAGATTACGCCAAAGCCATCAAGGCCTTTCAGAGCGCCGTCACCGCCAATCCCAAATCGGCTGAGGCTTATTATTATCTGGGTCAGACCTTCAACGGCGCCGGAGACCAGGACAAGGCCATCAAGAATCTCGGTACGGCCGTGCGCTTGAATCCAAACTTTCCCCAGGCCAAGGAGGCCTTGTCCCAAATTTACAGCCAGCAGGGCCTCAACCTCATCCGCCAGGGCTATTCGGAAAAGGCCATCGGCCTCCTGAAAGAAGCCGTGACCCAGAACCCCAAGAATGACGGGGCGTATAACAATCTCGGGGTGGCCCTGGGCCAGCAGGGCCGCTATACTGAATCCCTGGCCGCCCTGGAGAAAGCGGTGGCCGCCAACCCCAACAACACCAAAGCCCAGTTCAACCTGGGAGTGGCGCAATACACTTTGGGCGATAAAAAAGCCACGGTCCAGCAATACACCATCCTGACCATGACGGACCCGGCTGCGGCCGACGAACTTTTCCGGATAATCCAGGGGACCAAACAAATCGCCACACCATTCCGCTTTTAGGTTCACTCCTGCGATACCCGTTTCTCCTGGGCCGGCGCCAACGACCGGCCCTTTTTTTCCTTTCCTGATGCCTTTCCACCCTGTTGCCAGTAATATAACGGGGCCACAGGCTTCCAGCCTGTGGCGGAACAGGCAAGATGCCTGTTCTCCCGCTATAATCAAGAGAACTCAGTGAAGGCAGAAAAAGGCCTTGCCATAGCCAAATCCTGTTTCTTAGGATAATCTAGAAAAAGAAGTGGCATTTTTTTACCGGAAACCGAAAACCGGAAACAGAAAACCGTTTTATGGCCCGACTCCAAGCCCGTTTGCAAAAACTTTTGGCCCAGGAAAAGGGCAGCATTGTCCGGGACTGGGGCGCCCGCTGGCCCCTGGCCCTGGTTTTCCCCGAGATTTACCCCGTGGCCATGGGCAATCTGGGCTTCCAGACCCTCTACCACCTCATCAATGCCGAGCCCCGGCTGACCTGCGAACGGGCCTTTTTCCCCAGCCCCGAGGAGTGGCCCGAGTATCAGCGCACCCAAACCCCCATTCTCACCCTGGAATCCCAGCGGCCCCTGCGGGATTTTGCCGCGGTGGCCTTCTCCATTTCCTTTGAGGCGGACTACCCCAAGGCCCTCCAGATCCTGGCTCAGTCAGGGATTCCCCTCCTGGCCGCACAACGGGGGCCGGGAGACCCCCTGGTCCTGGCGGGGGGCGTGGCCACCTTCCTCAATCCCGAACCTCTGGCCCCTTTCATTGACGCCTTTTTCCTGGGAGAAGGGGAAGTGGCCGCCATCCAGGCCCTGAATTTCCTGGCCGACACCGCGCCCCGGCAGGACCGCCTGGAAATGTGGCGGGAAATAGCCCGGGGTTTTCCGGGGACTTACGTGCCCGCCGGCTATCAGCCCCGCTACCACCCGGACGGCACTCTGGCCACGTTTGAGGCCCTGGCCGGATTCCCGGAGCGGGTCCTGGTGCCCCGCCTGTCGGACCTGACCGGCTGCACCACCGCCAGCCGCCTTTTGGCGCCCCGGAGCGAATGGGGGGAAATGTTCCTGGTGGAAATGGGCCGGGGCTGCTCCCGGGGCTGCCGCTTTTGCGCCGCGGGGTTCGTGTACCGGCCTCCGAGAGACCGCCAGTCCGGGGAACTCCTGCCGGCCATCGGCCAGGGTCTTGAGCAGGGACGCAAAATCGGCCTGGTGGGGGCCGCGGTCTCGGACCACCCGGAGGTCAAAGACATCTGCCGCTATATTCTGGCGGCTGGGGGTTCACTGGGCATCGGCTCGCTTCGGGCCGACTCTCTGGATGCAGAATTGGCGGGGCTCCTGGCCCAGGGCGGCGTCAAGACCGTGGCCCTGGCCCCGGAGGCGGGGAGCGAGCGCTTGCGACAGGTCATCAACAAGGGGCTTACCGAAGAAGACCTGGCCCGGGCCGCCATTGCCCTGGCCCAGGCCGGCATCGACCAGCTCCGCCTTTACTTCATGGTGGGCCTCCCCACGGAAACCTCAGAGGACATGCGGGAGATCGCCCGCCTCGCCAAATATCTGCAGCACCGGGTAATTAAGGAAACTCAGGGAAAGAGGAAATTCCGCCAGATTACTCTGAGCGTCGCCTCCTTTGTGCCCAAACCCTGGACCCCCTTCCAATGGGCGCCTTTCGCCAGCATCAAGGAATTGAAAGAGCGCCAAAAATTATTGCGCCAGGAGTTGGGGGGCACCAAAGAAGTGCGGGTGCACACCGATCTGCCCAAATGGGCCTACACCCAGGCCCTCATCGCCCGGGGGGACAGGCGGGTGGGGGACATGCTGCTTTTGGCCCAAAAACACGGCTGGCAGAAGGCCCTGCGCCAAAGCCCCGTGAACCCGGAATTCTTCGTCACCCGGGAACGGCACCCGGACGAGCTTTTCCCCTGGGACTTCCTGGATCACGGCCTTAAAAAGACCTATCTCTGGGAAGAATACCGACTGGCCCTGGCCGGAAAAGAATCTCCCTCCTGCCAACCGGAGATCTGCCGCCGCTGCGGGGTGTGCGGGTAAAGTGAGCGAGTATGGGGGAGGGGGCTAAGGGGCAGCGGCCCCTTACCCCCTCCCCCAACCCCCACCCCCAAACCCATAGAGGGGGTACAGGCTTCCAGCCAGGAGTTAGCACGGTAGGACGGGCTTCCAGCCCGTCCAGGCGCGGGCAGGATGCCCGTGCAACCAGCCTAGGCGGGCTGGGTGAGAGCTTGGCAGGCAGGGTCCATAAGGGTGGTTTTCAAGCCCGCCCTCCGGCTAGACGTTGACCCTTACCCCTTCACCGCCACCAGGGATAGGCCCAGTCTGCTTTCCAGGGCTTTAATTTTGGCAAGTTGGGCTGCCGAGACCTCGGCGGGTTTGAGATCGGCTCGACAGGAAAAGGCCAGAAGCGGGGTTCCCAGTTCGTGTTCCAGGGCATTGATGGCCGCGAGGTCGTCTGACCCCAGTTTGGTGGAAAGACTGCACAGCATAAAAACCCCTCCTTACCTGGAAGTGTCCACTTGTTCACAATATAATGCCTGTGGGGGACCTGTCAACCTGGGGTTATTTCAAGGCAGTTGGGGTTGGTATGGTTCATTCTCCCCCCTTCTGTTCAAAGAAGGCGTAGGTGCGCATTGCTCACTATAAAAAATCCCCCTGCAAAGTGGTGGGGAGCACAGGTGAGGACACCTGTGCCACCAATTATTTCCTGGTTTTGGGGGAGCCAACCGCTGATTAACAATGGTTTGAAGTTCTGACAGAGCTTTTATCAGGAAACGGTTGCAACTCCCTTGAACTTGCCATATGAATACACAAAAACACAATACTACAACACAGAAGATATGAGAGGCCGGGCTGGTTATGGACAAAATCGTCATCGAAGGCGGGCTGCCTTTACAGGGCGAGGTGGCCATCAGCGGGGCCAAGAACGCGGCGCTGCCCATCCTGGCCGCGACCCTGTTGGCTCCCGGCGTCCACCGCCTTAAAAACGTGCCGCCCCTGGCCGACATCCGCACCATCAAGAGGCTGTTGGGCATCATGGGGGTGAAATTCGAGGACGGCGATCCCCTGGTGGTGGACACCACCCAACTCACCGGCTGGATGGCCCCCTACGAGCTGGTGAAAACCATGCGGGCCGCGGTCCTGGTGTTGGGGCCCCTGGTGGCCCGGGCCCGCCAGGCCAGCGTTTCTCTGCCCGGCGGCTGCGCCATCGGCGCCAGGCCCATCAACCTGCACCTGAAGGGCCTGGAGGCCATGGGCACGAAAATCACCCTGAACCAGGGGTACGTGGAGGCCAAGGTCAAACGCCTGCGGGGGGCCGAAATCCACCTGGACACCCCCACGGTCACCGGCACCGAAAACCTGATGATGGCCGCCACCCTGGCCCAGGGCACCACCCGCCTGGTCAACGCCGCCCAGGAACCGGAAGTGGTTGATCTGGCCAGCTATCTCGTGGCCATGGGGGCCAACATCGAGGGCATCGGCACCGACGTCATCACCATTCACGGGGTGGAGGCCCTGACAGCCGGCCTCCTACACCATCATGTCCGACCGCATCGAGGCCGGCACCTATCTCGCGGCCGCGGCCATCACCCACGGCCAGGTGACCGTCACCAATGCCCCGGTGCGCCACCTCACCGCCATTTTGGAAAAATTCCACGAGGCCGGGGTGCGCTGCACCGTTGAGGGCAGCTCGGTGCACGTCCAGGGAGGCGGCAGCCTCCACGGGCGTGGACGTCAAGACCCTACCCTACCCCGGCTTCCCCACGGATATGCAGGCCCAGTTCATGGCCCTCATGAGCGTGGCCAAGGGGGCCAGCGTCATCACCGAAACCATCTTCGAGGACCGCTTCATCCACGTGGGGGAACTCAAGCGCCTGGGGGCGGACATCACCATCTCCGGCAACCAGGCCGTGGTCCGGGGCCGCCGCCAGCTTTCCGGCGCGCCGGTCATGGCCACCGATCTGCGGGCCTCGGCCTCCCTCATCATTGCCGGGCTGGCCGCCCAGGGCGCCACCGAAGTCCACCGCATTTACCACCTGGACCGGGGCTACGCCCAACTCACCGAAAAACTCACGGCTTTAGGCGCCCGCATTAAGAGGGTGCCGGCGTAGATGTTTTGCGGGGGAGGGGGCTAAGGGGCAGCGGCCCCTTACCCCCTCCCCCACGCCCCCTTCCCCAATCCCTTGAGGGTAAAAAGAGATGGCTTGCAAGTCGGGCCAAAGGCCCCGCCTTGCCAGCCCGTCTGCGGGTTGGGAGGGGGGTTTGAGGGGAGGGTAGGGACCTCAGGTCCCTGGCCCTCCCCCCAAAATCCTGCTCATCTAGTCCATCAACTCATGAAAGCTTTCGATGGTGGGGAAGTCCGGGTGAGGGTTGGGGGGCAACTGCGAGCTGGACTTGGCCTTGAAATAGGGGTAGTGGATGCCGTAGTTTTGGGCCGCGGCCAGGACGTCGGCATTGTCGTCCACCAGGAGGGTATGCCGGGGATCGAAGTGGAGGCGCTCCTCAGAATTTCCCAGAACCGCAGTTCCTCCTTGGGCGCGCCCAGGTCAAAGGAGGAGATCACCTCATCGAAATACCCCAACAGTCCCACGTGGTTCATCTTCAGGTCCAGGGTCTTCCAGTGGGCGTTGGTCACCAGGGCCACCTTTTTCTGTTTTCCCCGTAAAAATTTTAAAAAATCCTCGGTGTCCGGGTGCACTTCGATGAGGTGCCGGATGGACTCCTTCAAGGCCGGAATATCCAGATCCAGTTCCCGGGACCAGAAGTCGATGTCCGTCCAGTTGAGGGTGCCCTCCTCCCGCTTGTAGCGGGCGAAAACTTCGTGCCGGGCCACGGCCAGGTCCAGCCCCCGCCGGCGGGCATATTCTTCGGGGACCAGGGTTTCCCAGAAATAATCGTCAAAATATTTATCCAGCAGGGTGCCGTCCATGTCCAGGAGCACCCAGGTTATCTTCTCCCAGGGGAACTTCATGCCACCTCCAGACAGACAAAATTTCTGCAACGCTTCACTTTATTCAAATTTCCTTATTTTTCCAAGGCCGCATCTTGACCGCAAGCGCAGTGCTGCTTAACTTGAGAAGTAATATCGCATAACTGCCTGATATAAGTAGGTTAATATATGCCCATCTTCTTGGAACGCGACCCTTTTCAAGAATTGGATCGTCTGCAGCGCCAGATGGACCACCTATTCCAAAATATCGCCGGCCGGGAACGCCAACCCCGCCGGGGGGGAGTATATCCCCTGGTAAACATCTCCGAAGACGCCGACCATCTCTATGTGCAGGCGGAGCTGCCCGGGGTCAAGCCGGAGGATCTGGACATCACCCTCAAGGACCAACACCTGGTTTTGCGGGGAGAGCGCAAGATCCCCGCAGAAGAGAACAACGTCAACTATCACCGCCGGGAGCGGGAATCCGGGTTTTTCCGCCGGGTGCTCAGACTGCCCGCCCAGGTGAATCCCAATAAAGTGGAAGCCGCCTGCAAAGACGGCGTCCTCACCATCGCCCTGGCCAAGCCGGAGGAAGTGAAGCCCCGGCAGATTGAGGTCAAGGGCGCCTAAAGGAGAAAAAGCCATGACGGGACAAGAACTCAAACCCAAGGCCAAAGAAGAGGCCCCGGCTAAAGGGGAGCGGGTGCGCCCCGGCCGGGTTTTTATTCCCGCGGTGGATATCTATCGAAACCCCGCAAGCCCTGGTGCTGGTGGCCGATATGCCCGGCGTCTCGGGTGACCGGGTGACCCTGGACCTCAAGGAAAATCTGCTCACCATCCACGGACAGGTGGCCCCGCCCTCCGAAAGGGAAACCATGCTGGTGCAGGAATACGCCATCGGGGATTACTAACGGGAGTTCCAGGTGGGCGAGCTCATCGACAAGGACAAGATCGAGGCCAGCGTCAAGGACGGCGTCCTGAAGCTCACCCTTCCCAAGGCGGAAAGGGCCAAACCCCGGCGAATCGAGGTGAAAAGCGGGTAATAGGGGGTTCGGTTTTCGGTAATAAAAATTGTATGACCCCAAACTGAAACCGGGACGACGGGTCAAACAGCTAACCAGGAAGGGTCAGGAGGGCTATCTCCTGACCCTTTTTTTTGGATATTGTTATCCAATTGCGGATTGCTAGCGAAAAACTGACCCATTCCATTGAGGCTCTTGCAAAATTGTAGCCGCAGGCTTCAGCCTGCGCCAGCACAGGCCGGAAAGCCTGTGCCACCAAGGCTTAACCTATCAACCAGATAACATCTTCCGCCTGTAAATGTATTTTGCAAGAGGTTCTATTAATTACATGATTTGTTTATTTTTACCGAAAACTGAAAACTGAAACCGAAAACGGCCTCAATTCTGGGGCTTGACTGCCAAAAAAAAACCCGTGGCCGTGGTTAGATCCTCGTCGGAAAGATCTTGGAAGGGGGGAGCCAAGTGCTCCCGGCTGATCCCCGGGGTCTCCCTGGTCTTTTCCTCCCCCATGATCCGAAAGCCGCAGCGCTCCATAGCCGCGGCATGGGCTGAATGGGGCTGGCGGTTGATGAAATACGGCCTTTTACTGCGCATCAATTTCCAGAGCGCCTCAGAATAGGCCCAATGGCCGTTCCACTGCCGGGCGAGGTTGTGGCTCCGGTAGTCAATCATATGGGACATGCAGCCACCCGGTTTAAGCCACCGGTATAAAACGCCATAGACTGCCTCCGGGTTCTCCACGTGCTCCATGACCGCATGGGAGAGGATGAGATCTACCGAGTTTTCCTGCAGGGCAGGGGAATTATTGCCCGGGGCCGCGTAGCCCAGGTACATACCCTGAACCGTTTGATTCATCTGGAGAATGCATTGCTTAATGAGATTGACTCGCATAGGCTCCAGAGTGCGGGCCAGACGTTGGTCTGTAAGGATATGAAAGGGAAATGCGGTTTCTGACAGTGGGTCAGGGGTTTTTTCTTGCAAAATTTTAATGATTTCTGAAAATATTTGCAGATTTCTCGCCGTGTTGGCATAGGTCTCGATATCAATGGCATAATAGGCCCGGGATCCGGTCAACAAGGCGCACAGGCCCACCCCCAGGGAATTGCCGGGGCCGATTTCCGCCACCACCGCCGGTTCGGTGGACAAACCGTGTCGATGGAGCAGTTCGAGGTGCCGCAACCAGACGGAATAGCAGTATTCCGCAGTAATGGTGCCGCCGGGGCATGAATACCCGAATCTGTCCAACAGCCTTTGATATCCAGGGATATAGGTGGCTATGCCCTTGACCACCACTTCCAAGACCTTGAGATTCATACCTCGTAGTTCTCCAAGCAAAGCACAGCCGCAGACTGCGACAATTTTTTTACGATATCAGGGAATCTTCAGGTTCGAAGGAGTCAAACCTGGTATATAAGCCCCGGAAGGCCAGACGAAATTCGCCGGTGGGGCCATTGCGCTGCTTTTTCAGGAGGATGCGGGCCTGGCCCTTTTCCGGAGAATTTTCATTATAGACTTCATCCCGATAAATAAACAAGATGACATCGGCATCCTGTTCGATGGCCCCCGATTCTCTCAAATCCGCGAGTTGCGGTTCTTTCCGGGGCCGTTTTTCCACCTCCCGGCTGAGCTGGGACAGGGCGATGACCGGGACTTGCAATTCCCTGGCTAGGCCCTTGAGTGAGCGGGAAATGTCGGAGATTTCCTGCTCACGGCTGTGGGCATCGGCACGCCCCCGCATGAGTTGCAAATAATCCACGACGAGCATCCCCAGCTTGTTTTCGGACCGGAGGCGGCGGGCCTTGCTGCGCACTTCCAGCACCGTGGCGGTTGGGCTATCGTCGATATAGATGGGACATTCCAGGAGAAAGCTGGCGGCCTCCTGGAGTTTTTGCCACTCGTCGTTGGTGAGGAAGGCCCGGCGCAGATGGGAGGCGTCGATTTCGCCCACCGTGCTCAACAGGCGGCGCACCAGCTGCTCTTTGGACATTTCCAGGGAGAAAAAGCCCACCGGTACCCGGCCCTGGTAGGCGGTATTAAAGGCGATGTTCAGGGCCAGGGCCGTTTTCCCCATACTGGGGCGGGCGGCAATGATAATCAAATCTCCCGGCTGGAAGCCCGCGGTGAGGTTATCCAGGTCCGGAAAGCCGCTGGGCACCCCGGTGATGCGCCCCTTTTCCCGGTGCCATATTTCCTCAAGGTTTTGCACCTCCTTATCCACCAGGCTGCCCAGGGGCTGAAAACCAAAGCGAATATTGCTTTCCGCCACCTGCAGGATTTGGGACTCGGCATCGTCCAGGAACTGCTCCACGTTCTCCACGGGGGCCAGGCAGGCCTGGGTGATGTTTTGGGTGCATTCCAGCAACCGGCGCAGCACCGCCTTTTCATGGACCATTTTGGCATAATAGGCGGCATTGGCCGCGGTGCCCACGTGTTCGCTCAAGGCCGCCAGGAAGACCGGCCCGCCCACTCCCTCCAGTTGTCCCCGTTCCTTCAGGAGTGCGGTCACCGTTACCAGGTCCACCGGTTCGCCTCGGCCCCAGAGATCCAGCATGGCCCGGAAAATCTGGCCATGGCCGGAGCGGTAATAATCCTCCGGCGCCAGGAGGTCGGCCACCTGGTCCAGGGCCTGGGCCCGGAGCAGGATAGCGCCCAACACGGCTTGTTCGGCTTCCAAATTGGCAGGGGGAGTGAGCCCGGTCGCCAGCGGGCTGTCCGGAGCAACCGCAGCGGCGCGTTTGGGTGCTCTCGCCATGTGGCCTCCAGAAAGGCCGGCGCGTCGAGCGCCGGAAAAGGAACTTGGATGATTAGCGCCGGAAAGAACCGCTTGCTCAGGTGGTTTCGGGAACCACCTCCACCTGGATGTGGGCTTTGACTTCGGAGGCCAGGCGGACGGCAATCTGATAGGTCCCCAACTGCTTGATGGGTTCATCAAGTTCCAACTGCTTGCGGTCCACTGAGAAACCCTGGCTTTCCAGGGCCTGGGCAATGGTGGCGTTGGTCACCGAACCGTAGAGGCGCTCGGATTCGCCCACCCGCTGGGGAATTGTCAGGGTCACGGCGGACAGGCGGGCGGCAAAGGACAGGGCGGCTTCCTTTTCCCGATCCATCTGCTGGAAGATCTTGGCTTTTTGGGTTTCAAAGCGCGCCAGATTGCCGGGGTTGGCCTCCATGGCCTTGCCCTTGGGAATGAGGAAATTCCGGGCGTAACCCCGAGCCACTTCCACCACCGTGCCGGGGGTTCCCAGTGAAGGCACGTTCTCGGTAAGAATAACTTTCACTTGCGTTCTCCTTAGGTCTCTTGGGGCGGTCGCTGCATGCGAAAATCCAACCAGAGATCTATGAGCCCCAAAATCATCACCACCAACATCAAGGGATTCATAAAGGCCAGGACGTACACCAGGCCGCGTAAAACCAGAGGCAGCCGAAAACGCTGCAGGACCGCGGCGATGACGGCTATGCCCTGGCAGAAATAGACGAACCCCATGACCAGCATCAGGTTAAGCCCCGCCTGCCGGATCCCGAGCCAGGGGGTCAGGAGCGTAAAACCAGCCGCTACCAGGACAAAAACCAGCCACTCAGGACTGGCCCACTGGGACAGGGGCTCGCCCAGGTCCTCCCACCCCCAGAGATTGGCCAGCCATTTTACGGCCAGGACGTTCACCCAGGCCACCATGGCCAGGTTGATGAGCACCAGGGCCGGCATAACCTGAATCAACAGTTTCTGGAGATCAACCTTGGGCAATCCCAGCACCCGCAGGTCTGAAAAGGTGATCCCGGACTCCCCCAACATCTTGGTGAGGGTATCGGTAAACTCCCGGGCCTTTTCCTGCCAGAGTCCCAAGGGGCTCATGCCCTGTACGTAAGCCTGACCCAGGAAAAAAACCAGGGAGAGGCCCCCCAGGGCCGCCACGGCGAACATGATGCTCGAGCCGTCCGCCCAGCCCCGCTGGTGGCAGGCCGTCAGGATCAGGCCCAGGAGAAAAACCATCCACAAGCCCAGGTTATTCTGGAAAACCGACCAGGCGGGGTTCAGAATAACTACCAGGGCGGCGCCGCCCAGGGCCAGCAGCGCAGCCGCCGCGGTTCCCAGGCGCCAGCCCACCAAAAGCAGGGGCAGGGGCAGCCAGGTGCCTATAAACAGGCTGGCCATTGGGCTCATGCGTCCAAAGAGAATGAGGGCACACTGGACCATCAGGGCGCCGACCCAAAGGAGCCACCGGCTGCCAGCCAAGAGCCTCCTCCCTGACAACTTAGGTGGGCGGCGGGGACGGCACGTAAGGCATCAACGCCAGGAGCCGGGCCTGCTTGATGGCCCGGGTGAGGTGGCGCTGATGACGGGCGCAATTCCCGGAAATGCGCCGGGGGATGATCTTCCCCCGCTCCGTGATAAACTGCCGGAGGGTGGTGACGTCTTTGTAATCCATGAGCAGTTTGGAGTCCACGCAAAAACGGCAGACTTTGCGCCGCACGTAAAACTGTTTGCGTCTGCGTCGGGGCACTGCCGGCATGATTAGGCCTCCTTACCCGGATTAACGGCGGGCTCGGCCGGGGCCGCTTCTGTCGCCGGAGTGGTGGTGGATTCAGCTTCGGGGGCTTCCGGAGCCGGGGGCGGGGGCGCCGCCGCGGCCGCGGCGGCCGCTTCTGCCGAGGCCCTTTCCCTCTCGGCCTTCACCCGAGCCTGTTCCTGGTCTTTGGCATCGATTTCCGCCTGCAGAGCCGCCAAGTCAACCATGTCGGCCTTTTTGGTGGTGAGATAGCGGATTACCCGGTCGTCGATGCGGTAGTTCCGCTCCAGTTCCTTCACCGTGGCGGGCAGGCCGGCAAAATCGGCAATAATGTAATAGCCTCGGAGGGCGCCTTCGATCTTGTAGGCCAGCTTGCGGCGGCCCCATTCCTCAACACCCACCATCGTGCCACCCTGTCCGCTGATGATCTTGGTGAACTTGTCGATGGTGGCTTTCACTTCCTCGTCCGGCAGGTCGCCATTGACCACCCAGACAGTCTCATACCTTCGCATTGATCCTCCTCACGGATTTTTAGCCCCGGGACCTGGCGCCCAGAGCAAGGAGAATAAAAGGTTTATTTACCAAACCTTTAAGTTTTTGTCAAGGCATCTCCGGTAGTGTCCTAATTTGTCCATTCCAGAAGATCACCTATTGGCCAACAGCCTATTAGAGCTTCCATTGTCCATGACAATAAGATGGGAAAATTATAAAATAATATTTTTTTGGCCATCATTTTTTTCGATGAGCTGAACATATCTTACATATGCAATACGGGTTAGTAAAATGCCTTATTCCTACAACAGTTCCATCCGATTTCCGATCTGCTATCCTAAAGACCATGTCAAACAATCTCTCTTCACCATTTTCTAAATATCTTCTAAGAGCATAACTACAAAGGTCTGCAATTTGAACCATACTTGTTAACTGACTATCAACAAATAATGGAGTTTCTATAATTTGTGTGATAGAAGTCCAAAATGTACCAATACGATGAAACTCTTTCATTAATTTGGTATGTTTTTTCGATACAGTTTCGTTATTATCGTGAATCAACAACCCCCAACATTGAGAAATATTGAGTCTACTGTTTATTTGGAGATATGTTTCAAAGCGAGTAACTATTTGCTCAAATGCTTCTCTTGCAACACCATGACCAACTCGTGCTGGATCAAAATGAACTTTATCAACACAATATCAACACAATCAGCAAATAACCTAGCAAAAGACCATCTTGAAATACAATTACAAATGTCTTTTATACATTCTCTTCTCTCTTGGAAGTCTAAGTGCCTATAAGCTTTAGTCTTTTCATAATTCTTTTTAGTTTGTTTATATAGTTTGTTATTACCAGACCGTTGTAGTTTTAATATTTCTATATTTCTCAATCTATCAACTTCATATATCCTTTGGCTTGTATCTAAAGATTTGAAGTTAGTAATTTTACCTTGTTCAAGATACGGTCTCATCATCCAAGCAGTATGCACTTCAACTTCAGATAAAGAATATCTTCTTTTGATAGATGATATTTCATTATCACAATCTTTCCAATTTTCTATTGGAATTGCAATGCCTGCCAAAATAAAATGGGATGAATTGCCAGGGATTTCCGGAGTTCCAGACTCATCAATATAACACAAAAACATTTTGCCCTCCTATGTTAAGTTTTGGGCAAAAAAAAGCGACTGGGGTTAGGGGCTGAAAGCCCCCCGACGAGACGCTTGGCGACTCATCCCAGACGCAAATTAAATATCGGTCTTAACGACTAAATTGTCAAGTATTTTATTACCTTTTTTTGGATTACATATAGCAATTATTATGCCATATAAATTTTTAAATCAGGACAATACCCCCGGTGGCCTGTCATGATCAGAACCCGCGCTGTTCAGGTTTTGTGCTGGGCCCGTCCCAGGATATGGCCCAGGTAATCGGCCCGGCTCGCAAAAGACTGGGTATTGGCCTCCAGGTAGGAACTGCTGGGCCAGAATTTGGCCCGAAAATACGCCGGCCAGCGCCATAGGGGCTGATGGGCGTATAGGGCCATGATGGACGCCACCAGCATGGTGTTGGCCTGCCGCCGGATGATAAACCGTTCAGCCCATCCCGGACGATGGCTGGAAAGCCTTTGGAAAACAGACTCCGGCGCCAGTCCCGGACGCCAGTGGGTTATTTCCCGCAAAATACATGCTACCGGCTCCTGCAAACGCAGCCTGACCGCCTCATTGACCAACAGGTCCCAATCCATGGGGAAGGACCGCAAGGCCCGGTCCAGGTCCACGATTTTCAGGAGCGTGGCATTCTCCAATTCATCAAAGATGTGAAGGCACAGGTGCAGGATCAGGTGCTCCGGGGCCAGGACCCGCGCCGGCACCCCCTTGAGGTCCCAGGGCACGGACCGGGGCCGCAGAACCTCATAGGGCAGGCGGTAAAAGGTCCCGACCTCCTGGATTTCCCAGTGGACATCCATGATGGGGAGGTCTCCGGTCGGCGACTGAAAACACAGGACCCAGCCGAACTCCTTGGTAAAGCCGGGGCGCAGCTCCAGATCCCGAGGGATCACGGTAAACCCCTGTCCGACCAGGGAGACCCGGGCCCGGTCCACGTCAGCGGGGGAGATGAGCACATCCAAATCGCTCATGGGGCGGCACACCGGGTCATCGTAAAGGCGGTGCCGGAGGTAGATGCCTTTTAAGAGGATGACCTCCACCCCGGCGTCGGCCAAACCCTGCAGCACCTGGCGCGTCTCCCGCATCTGATTGCCATAACCCTTCAGGCCTTGCAGATAATCCCGGCGCAGTTCCTCCATGAGGGGCACCTCCCCCACCTCCTCCCGGCTGAACCGGGTCAGGGTGTGATAAAGCAGGGCAGTGAGCCGCTGGAGGCGCAGGGTCTTAAGGACCCCGGGCTGGGAGAGCTGCCGGGTGAACTGCCGCACCGCGCCCAGCCGGACCTCGGGGTCGTCCGACCCCAAATCCAGGGCCGGGCGCATAAAGGGATGAGTTAAGAGCATGATGAAAAATTCAGGAGTATTGAGATGAGCGAGCCTCTGGGGCGCCCCAGGCATGAACCGCCGTTGGCGCCCGCCGGAAAGCCTGCGCCGACGGCGGTTAACTAATTACAAGGTTTCATAAAAAGGCTAACGAATCTTATTTCAGCCCCCCTCACCCCAACCCTCTCCCCTCGTCGGGGGGAGAGGGAGGACGACCAGGATTCTTGGCTTGTCCCCTCTCCCCCAAAGGGGGAGAGGGTCAGGGTGAGGGGGAATTCTGCCGCCAAACCTTCAGGAATACGTTAGCGTATTTATGAACCACTCTATTAAGTTAGCAAGAAAAGCTTCAGCCTCTACCCGAATTGCCCCAGGGGCCCCGGCGGCGTGCTTATTGCACAACCGTAAAACCGGAGGTGCGCTCCCCGCTGCCCAGGCTGCTCATGACCCGGCTGGTGACCGTATAAGGTCCCGGCGGGGCGTTGCGGGGCACCGTGAAACCCACCCGGTCCTGAAAGGTGCCGTTCTGGTTGGTGACCTGCACCGAATGGGGCTGGCCCACCGGCTGCCCGTTCAGGCGCACCTCCCGCACCAGGGTCACCTGGGTGGGGCTGTTGTCCGGGGTCAGGATGGTGTAGGTCATGGCCATGTTCACGGTTTGGCCGGGCCGCACCGTGGCGGGCGCCATTGTGGCGTCGCTGACGTTCACCATGGCCCCGCCGCCCGAGCCATAATTAAATTGCTGGGCCGCGGCCTGCCGGTTGCGGATCTGCTGATTCTGGTGGCGGGCGTAGAGGGCTCCAGCCGCGCCGCCGGCAATGGCGCCGGTGGCCGCGCCCACCCAGGCCCCCGTGGCCGGGGAGCCGGTGGCTGCACCGATAATGGAGCCGATGGCCGCACCGGTCACCGCGCCGCCGGCCGCGCCCGCAGCGGTGGAGCGGGCCGGATCATAAGTGCCGCTACTGGTGGCGCAGCCCAGGAAAGAGGCGCTTAAAAGAAGAATCATGGCTGCTGCCAAAATCTGGCGATTTTTCATGGTAATCCCTCCTTGCAGAGTTCCTGCTCATGTCGATGTCAAAACGGCTGCGGATGTTAAACTTCCCGACCCACATCCTGGCGCACGCGGTCCAGGATACCGTTAATAAAGGCCCCGGACTCCTCGCTGCCGTAGCGCTTGGCCAGTTCCACGGCCTCGTTGATCACCACCTTGGCCGGGATGGCCGGCTCATGCAAAAGCTCATAAAGGGCCAGCCGCAGCAGGTTGCGGTCCACCGCGGCCATGCGCTCCAGGCGCCAATGCTCCGAGTTTTGCCGGATAAGGGCGTCCAGTTCCTCCTGGTGCGCCGCCACCCCCTCCACCAGTTTCACCAGGTAGTCCGGCACCTGGCCCTTGTTCTCAAAATGCCGGTAAAAGCGAATGGCCTCTCCCTGCCGGTGACCCACGCACTCGGCCTGATACAGGAGTTGCAAAGCCCATTCCCGGCAGCGGCTGCGGGAGATGGCCGCCACAAAGGTCAGTTCCCCATGGTCCTGAGGAGATTCACCATCTCCAGGGCCGATTCCGCCGCGGCATAGCCTTTGTTGCCCGCCTTGCTGCCGGCCCGCTCCACCGCCTGCTCCAGGGTGTCCGTAGTGAGCACCCCGAACAGGATGGGAATGCCGCTCTCCAGGGAAACCGTGGCGATGCCCTTGCTCACTTCCGCGGCCACATAATCAAAGTGGGGGGTGGAGCCCCGAATTACCGCGCCCAGGCAGACCACAGCGTCGTAGGCCTGGCTCTGGACCAGCTTTTTGGCGGCCAGGGGAATCTCCCAGGCCCCGGGCACTCGCACCAGGGTGAGGCCGATGTCCGCCACCCCGTGCCGCCTGAAACAGTCCAGGGCCCCCTCCAGCAAACGCTCCGTGATAAAGGAATTGAAACGGCTGACCACCAGGGCGATTTTCAAGCCTTCGCCGATTAGCTTGCCTTCCAGAACATTCATCGGCACCACCTCACACTAATTTTAACATGTGCCCCAGCTTCAGGCATTTGGTCTTGAGATAGTTGCGGTTCTCCCGGTTGGGGGGAATTTCCAGGGCCACCCGCTCCACCACCTTGAGGCCGTAGCCCTCCAGACCGATGATCTTTTTGGGATTGTTGGTCATCAGACGCATCTTGCGGATCCCCAAATCCCGTAGAATTTGGGCGCCGATGCCGTAATCCCGCAAATCCGCCTTGAAGCCCAGGGCTTCGTTGGCCTCTACCGTGTCGGCCCCCTTATCCTGCAGGGCATAGGCCCGGATTTTGTTCAACAGCCCAATGCCGCGGCCTTCCTGGTTCATATAGAGGATGACCCCCCTGCCCTCCTCCTCCACCCGGGCCATGGCCGACTCCAGTTGGTCGCCGCAATCGCAGCGCAGGGAATGGAAGACGTCCCCGGTGAGGCACTCGGAATGCACCCTCACCAAAATGGGCTCCTCCGGATTGATCTCCCCTTTGACCAGCGCCACATGCTGATTGTCGTCGATGTCGTTGTCATAACCGTACACCGTGAAATCCCCGTAATAGGTGGGGAGCTTGGCCGCGGCCTGACGGTGCACGAAGGACTCGTTTTTCAGACGATACGCCACTAAATCGGCGATGGTGGCGATCTTGAGATTGTGGGTTACGGCAAACTTTTCGAGATCCGGCATGCGGGCCATGGTGCCGTCATCGTTCATGATTTCGCAGATCACGCCTGCGGCTTTGAGCCCGGACAGGCGGGCCAGGTCCATGGAGCCCTCGGTCTGACCGGTGCGCACCAGCACCCCGCCTTTACGGGCCCTCAGCGGAAAGATGTGGCCCGGACTCACCAGGTCGTCGGGCTGGGCCCCGTCCGCCATGGCCGCTAAAATGGTGGTGGCCCGGTCCGCGGCGGAAATCCCGGTGGTCACGCCCCGGCGGGCCTCGATGGACACCAGAAAAGCGGTCTGGTAAGGAGACTGGTTGTCCCGCACCATGGGCCGCAGTTGCAGCTTTTCCACCAAATCCGGGGCCAGGGCCAGGCAGATAAGGCCCCGGCCGTAGCGGGCCATGAAGTTGATGGCCTCGGGGGTGACCATTTCCGCGCCCATGGCCAGGTCGCCTTCGTTTTCCCGGTCCTCGTCATCCACCAGGATGATCATTTTCCCCTGGCGAATATCCGCAATAACTTCCTCTATTGGTGCCAACGCCATGAAATTCAGCGCCTCCAGGTTCGCATAATCTTTTGTCTGTCCGGGATCTTCGGGGCGTCAGGAGAAAAAAAGGGCTGGGCTTGGTGGTTATGGACTATCTGGTTTGCCGCCTCGGGCTTGCACCCCTGCCGATGTGTCTTCCGGTCAGCCAAATCTGTATCAATTTATAATACCTTACCCGGCCCGCTGCAACCAGGGATATTTTTCAGGGTTTTATTATAGAATGCCTTGGGGATTCTGGAGGACGCGTCTCCCTCATCAAGCCTGGTTCCCAGGCAGGAGCTTGGGAACGAGAATAAGAGAGACCCGGTGGCACAGGTGTCCTCACCTGTGCATCCCAATCTTTTTCTGACCGACTTTTCATGGCGCGCAAAACGCACCCTACGGCTCGAAACTTAAAACTCGAAACTTTTCAGGGTTAGCCAAACCCATGGCTTTTTAAAAATTCTGCCGTCAGGCCCGAGTTGGCGGGAAGGTGCGGCCCCAGGAGCTTAGCCACATATTTGCCGATGATGTCCGTTTCCAGGTTGACCCGATCCCCCACCTTGAGGCCGACCAGGGTAGTGTCCTTGGCCGTGTAGGGGATGATATTGACCGTAAAGGTGTGATCCCGGACGGCATTTACCGTCAGAGAGACCCCGTCCACCGCGATGGAGCCCTTCTCAATGACCAGGGGCGCCAGGGACGGGGGAAGTTCAAAGGTGAGTTGCAGGTGGCCTGGGCCTTGGCGGCATTCCCTCAGCACCCCCAGGCCGTCCACATGGCCGGTGACCAGGTGCCCCCCCAGGCGGTCCCCCAGACGCAGGGCCCGCTCCAGGTTGACCCGGTCCCCCACGCCTTTCTGGGCTAAATTGCTGCGGGCCAGGGTTTCGGGGGAGACGTCCACCTGAAAGGCCCGGCCCCGCACCGCCACCACCGTCAGGCAGGCCCCGGACACGGCCACAGACTCCCCCAGGACCAGCTCGGCCACCGGAAAAGGCGGCGCCACGGACAGGCGCAAACCCTCCGCCACGCGCCTTGATTCGGTAATCTGTCCCACACCTTCCACAAGTCCGGTGAACATTTTTTCTCCTAAATTTTTCATGGTGCGCGATAGGCACCCAAAAAATTTTTTCCCTCTATATAGAGGAGGTACCTCAGTTTCCATCAGAGAAGATTCTATCGTGCGTGTACTCAAGTTTGTTTACCTCAAGTATACTTTTATCCGCCTCCTTCCTTATCCCATAGAGCCCAAGCTTACGGCGTAACTCCAGGTAGTTGATTGCGCTTTCGTTTTTAAATCTATAATTGGGAAACTTTACAAATGAATCGTATCTCTGTTGCACTTCTCCTTCTGGGTCTAAGCAGAGTACATCTAATTTTTTCAGGTGTGGCGCCTTCATTACGGCGGCTTTCAAGAGGTATTTAACGTACGCATCTGCTTCCGAGAGTGAGTATCCAATTATTCTTATTTGTGTAGCCTCTACTAGTGCTTTATATGCCATTCGCCATGTCAACAATATTTTTCTGTCTACACCCTTACTCCATGTAGGCGGCACAATGTTATCAAGACCAACACTTCCATGTAATTTTGCGAGTATCGGCTGTTCACTAAAAGGTTGGATTTCGTCGTTGAATTCTGTAATAAAAGTAAGTGAAGCTATCTCTATTTTTAAATGTGATGACAAATGCTTAGATAAATTTTCCAAAACATTATCATAATTAAGAGTAATCACTGCATAATTTGCAATTCTTCCTATACACTTTTCAGCATTAAAGGTACGAAGTCTCTGAGGGGTTTGCGAAATTATACTTAAGTTATGTAAACCCAAGTAAAAGTAACCGTAATCGTTGCATAAGTTATTATTGCCAAAAATAAAATTATCCCAGTTTGAAATATTATGATCTCTTAGGTAATAATCTAGTTGTGGGGTGTAAAAATCTACTACATCAGAGAGATACCTTATAAAATTTTTCTTGAGTCGCCTACCTTCTAACTGACTAGACATCTCTAAAATTGAAAGGATCTCCTCGATGTTAAAAAGGTCGGAGTCGTAATAATTTTTTACAACAGAGAAGTCCCGTATTTGGTTAAAGACATCGGAAAAATACTGATACCGCTCTCGATTCTCGAAATACATATCTTTCGATTTCGAAAGGAAATTGCTCATAATTGGCAGGCCCAATGGTGCTGAGAAACCTGCCCCAAGTAAGTAAACTACTCGCTCCATTTTAATCACAAATTAGATGAACTATCTCTATAAATTTTCTATCAAATTGAGCCATCAGCCGCCAGCTGGTATTTCTTTATGAAACTGACCGCTGACGGCTGATGGCTGACAGCAATCCCTCACGCCACCGTCACCTCCGGGCACAAGTACACGTCCTGAATGGCGTTCAGCAGGGCCACCCCTTCCTTCATGGGCCGTTGGAAGGCCTTGCGTCCGGAAATGAGGCCCGTGCCCCCGGCCCTTTTGTTGATCACCGCGGTGCGCACCGCTTCCGCCAGGTCGTTTGTCCCCGAAGCCCCGCCGGAGTTGATGAGGCCGGCCCGGCCCATAAAACAGTTGGCCACCTGATAGCGGGTCATGTCAATGGGGTGGGTGCCCGCCAACTCCGAATAGACCCGGGGATGGGTGTGGCCGAAATTGATGACATTATAACCCCCGTTCACCGTGGGCTGCTTCTGTTTGATTAGGTCTGCCTCGATGGTCACCCCCAAATAATTGGCCTGGCCCGTCAGGTCCGCGGCCGTGTGAAAATCCTTGGCCGGGGTTTTAAAGGCCGGGTTCCTGAGATAACACCATAGAATGGTGACCAGCCCCAACTCATGGGCCTTTTCGAAGGCCTGGCTGATTTCCTGAAGTTGGCGGCGGCAGTCCGGGGAGCCGAAATAGACCGTGGCCCCCACCGCCGCGGCCCCCATCCAGAAGGCCTGCTCCACCCGGGCGAACATGGTCTGGTCGTGGATAGCCGGATAGGTCAGGAGTTCGTTGTGATTGATCTTGACGATAAAGGGGATCTTGTGGGCGTATTTCCGGGCCACCGCGCCCAGGACCCCCAGGGTGGAGGCCACCGCGCTGCAGCCCCCCTCCATGGCCAGCTTGACGATATTTTCCGGGTCAAAATAAATGGTGTTGGGGGCAAAGGAGGCAGCGGCGGAATGCTCCACCCCCTGGTCCACCGGCAGGATGCCGAGATAGCCCGTGCCCGCCAGGCGCCCGTGATTGAACATGGCGGCGAGCGACCTGAGCACCCCGATGGGCCGGTCGCTCCCCACCCAGACTCGGTCAATAAAATCCGGCCCGGGCAGGTGCAGGTTGTCCTTGAGGAAGCCCTTGCACTGGTAATTCAGGAGATCCTCAGCCTCGGGGCCCAACAGCGTCTGAATCTTCTTGAACATGCGATCACCTCTGCTTCATGAGGGTTTTCTTTTTGAGATCATAAAAAAATCATTACTGAGGGAGCCAAGGGCCGCATCTTAAAATAACCGATTATGCCCTTTGCTCCGTAAGGGGCATAAAATTCTTTAGTGAGGGGAGGGCCAGAGACCTGAGGTCCCTGCCCTCCCCCCACCCCCCCCCTCCCAACCCGCAGTTAGTCCAAGAAAGGCGGGGCCAAAGACCCAGACTTTCTTGGGAAATTCTCCCCACAAGGAATTGGGGGAGGGGGTGCGGGGCTAAGGGCCCATCGGCCCTTAGCCCCCTCCCCCGTTAAACTTCGATTATGTCTTTTGGAGAGCGCCATTTATGGTGTGTAACGCAACCCTATGCCTTCCCCCTGCCCCGTCCTATTGATTATTGACGGGCAGTGCCCGCCCTAAATCTTGCTTCTGCCTTGCCTGGCGGCAATCAAGTCCAAAGCCACTTTGGCGGCACGCTCTGAGGCCCCGGGCGGCCCCAGACGTTCCACGACTCGGGTCAGACCGTGCCGCAAATGCTCCAGGCGCTGCGGTTTTTGCACCCAGCCGAGCACCTCCCGGGCCAGGTTTGCAGGGGTAAAGTCATCCTGAATGAGCTCCGGAAAAATTCCCTCCCCTGCCAAGAGATTGGCCATGCCGATGTGCTCCACCCGGATGAGGAGCTTACCGACCCGATAAGTCAAAGGTGCCAGCCGGTAAATAATCACCGTGGGCGTCCCCGCCAGGGCCGCTTCCACCGTCACCGTGCCTGAGGCCACCACCGCTAGGTGGGCGGCCTTGAGCGCGGCATAGGCCTGGCCATCAAGAAGATGCAGACACGGTTTTAGGGGGAGGGGGCCAGGGGTTGCAAACCCCTCCCCCCTCCCCCTAACCCCCTCCCCCAACCCCTTAAAGGGTTGGGAGGGGGGCTTGGGGGGAGGGCAGGGAACTCTGTTCCCTGGCCCTCCCCCCAAGAAATCTTTTACCATCTCCTCCACCACCTGCCGGGGCGCGGTGGAGGCCAGGGGCAGAAGGAATTGCACCTCGGGGATGGCTTGCCGGACGAGTTGGGCGGCGGCCAGCATGGTGGGCAGGTGGCGCTCGATTTCGCTCCCCCGGCTACCCGGCAAAAGGGCCAAGGTGAAGGGACGGGGGTCCAGACCCCAGTCCCTCATAATAATGTCCCGGCCCGGCAGGTCCGGCAGGGTCTCCATGAAGGGGTGGCCCACAAAGGTCACTGGCACGCCGTGCTGCCGGTAAAATTCTTCTTCAAAGGGGAAAATCACCGCCATGCGGTCAACGTAGCGGGCGATGGTGCGCACCCGGCGGCGGCGCCAGGCCCAGACCTGAGGGCTGATGTAATACATCACCGGCACCCCCTGCCACTTGCAGAGGCGGGCCACCAGAAAATTGAAGTCCGGAAAATCTATGAGGATGGCCAGGGCCGGACAGTCCTGCCGGAGGGTCCGCCTGATTTCCCGCAAGGCGCGCAGCACTGCCGGCAAGCGGCCCGCCACTTCGGTGAGGCCCACCACCGCCAAATCTTCCGCCCGGGCCAGGAGCTTCACCCCCTGGGCGGCCAGCCCCTCGCCGCCGATACCTACAAACGCCGCCCCCGGCAACTCCTGCCGCAGGGCCGCCACGAGCTCCGCCCCGTGGGCGTCTCCGGAGGCCTCCCCGGCTACTATCAGGATCGTGACAGGATGATTCGGGGGAGGGGCCAGGGGCCGAGGGCCCCTGCCCCTCCCCCGCACCCCCTCCCCAACCCCGTAGAGGGGGTTGGGAGTGGAGTTTGAGGGGAGGGCGGGGGATTGGCAATCCCCCGGTCCTCCCCTCAAATAAACCCTTGTCCCTCTCTTCATACGTTGGCTTTGCGCATGGCCGCGATGATATCTTCGGCCAGTTTGAGGGCGGCCCGGCCGTCTTCACCGGGGATGGGGAGCGGCGCGCCCATTCTGACGGAGTGCACGAAGGCCTGGATTTCTTTTAAGAGCACGTCTTCTTTGGGAAAGCGCTTGATGTCCAAGACCACCCCGGGGATCAGCCCCTGAGCGCCCTCCTGGCGCATGGCGATGGTGAGCTCCTGGGCCTCGAAGTCCACCGCCAGGTAGGCATCCGGTTGGAAGAGGCGGAAGCGCCGCATGCTTTTGAGAGACATGCGGGAGGCCGTGAAGTTGGCGATGCAGCCGCTTTTAAACTCCAGCCTGACGTTGGCCAGGTCCACCGTAGAGGTGAGCACCGAGATACCCGCGGCCCGAATTTCGGTGACCGGTGATTTGACCAGAGAGAGCACGTGGTCCAGGTCATGGATCATCAAATCCAGGACCACGTCCACGTCGGTGCCCCGTTCCTTGAAAAAGGCCAGGCGGTGGCTCTCGATGAAGCGGGGCGTGGTGGCCAGGTTTCGCAGCTCCGCCATGGCGCTGTTGAAGCGCTCCAGGTGGCCCACCATGAGGAGGCGGTCGTATTTGTCCGCCAGCCGCAGCAGTTCATCGGCCTCGGCCACGGTGGCGGTGAGGGGCTTTTCCACCAGGACGTGGAGGCCGGCTTCCAGGGCCTCCCGCACCACGAGATAGTGGTCTTTGGTGTTGACGGCCACGCTTACCGCCTCCACCTGGGGAAAAAGGAGGCGATAGCCGGCAAAGGCCTCGGTGCCCAAGGCTTTGGCCACTTCCCGGCTGCGCTCCCATACCAGATCGGCCACGCCCACCAGGGTGGTCTCGGGGAGAGCGGCATACTTGTCGGCATGGAAGCGGCCCAAATAGCCGACGCCAACGACTCCTACTCGCAAAGGCGGTTGCATGGCATTTCCTACAATGGAGAGATCAAATTGAGGGAGGAGGTCAGGGGTCAACGGACCCCTGCCCATCCCTCAAACTCCCTCCCCCAACCCCTTAAGCCGGTAGCACGGGCTTCCAGCCCGTGCTGACCCGGGCAAGATGCCCGGGCTACCGTCCAACTTTAGGGAGCACAGGCTTCCAGCCTGCGCAGAAACAGGCAGGATGCCTGTTCTCCCAGTCAAGAGGGAGGTAGGAGGGGGGCTATGAGGAAGGGCATGCAGGGCGGGTTTAAAACCTGCCCATAGGTTCCTGCCCATTTCCCCATTAACGAAAACTCTGTTGCCCGCATGCCATCTTACCGGAAAACTTCCCGTTCCTCCAATGAAAACTCGTGCAAAGGGATTTGACAACTGGCCGCTTCTAGGGTACAAAATTTCATCTATTTCCTGGGAGGATGAGACTCATGGTGGAAAAGGCGAACTACATCTGGATGGACGGCGACTTCATCCCCTGGGACGAGGCCCACGTGCACATCCTCACCCACACCCTGCACTATGGGCTGGGGGTCTTTGAAGGCATCCGGGCTTACCACTGCCATGATGGCCGCACCGCCATTTTTCGCCTCAAGGAGCACATCAGGCGCCTGTTTGACTCGGCCCACGTCATGCAAATGGTCATCCCCTTCACCCAGGCCCAGGTGGAGGCCGCATGCGTGGAAATCTTGCGCATGAACCAGCAGAAAGAGGCTTATCTGCGCCCCCTGGTTTTCATCGGGGACGGGGCCATGGGACTCAACCCCGGCAACAATCCCATCCGGGTGACCATCATCAGTTGGCTGTGGGGCGCGTATCTGGGGGACGAAGGGCTCACCAAGGGGGTGCGCCTCAAGACCTCGGCCTTCACCCGGCACCACGTGCGTATCATGATGACCAAGACCAAGACCGTGGGGAACTACGTCAACTCCATCCTGGCCAAACGGGAGGCCCTGCATGCGGGCTTTGACGAAGCCATTTTATTGGACACCGAGGGGTACGTCTCTGAGGCCTCCGGGGAAAATATCTTCATGGTCAAAGACGGCGTGCTGCGGACCCCGCCCCTGACCTCCATTCTGCCCGGCATCACCCGGGATGCGCTCTTGACCCTGGCCCGGGACCTGGGGATCACGGTGCAGGAAGGGAAATTCTCCCTGGACGATCTCTACCTGGCCGACGAGTGCTTCCTCACCGGTACCGCGGCCGAAGTCACCCCGGCCAGGGAAGTGGACGGCCGCATCGTCGGCGCCGGCAGCCCCGGCCCCATCACCAAAAAGCTGCAAACCGCCTTTTTTGCGGTGGTGAAGGGCCAGGACGCCAAATACCAGCACTGGCTGACGTACATCTAAGACCATCTCCATAATGACCTGCAACAACCTGTAGGGGTGGGTTTAAAACCCACCCCTACTTGTAATATTGCCCTCATTCCCAAGTTGCACTTGGGAACGAAGCCAGGGGCCAGGCTATGCCTGGTTGGGGTCAAAAGCGTTCCCAGGCGCAGCTTGGGGACGAGGCGGAAATCGGCTGAGGATTTCGATCCACCCTTCTCGTTTGTCAGCCATGCCCTTCACGCCGCCACCTTCCCCTCATAAATGTAGGCTATGACCAGACGGCTGCCCGCCTGCGCCGGGATGAGGCGGCGGGCGTAAGCCCGTCCCTCGAAATCGTCCAGTTGGCGGAATTTGGCAGGAAGCAGGGGCGAGGTCACCAGCCAGGCGGGGTGGGGTTCGCCCGCAGGGTTCCATTTAAAGGACGGATACCCCCGGTATTTCCCCAGGCTCCCCCGGATGGTGCAGCGCTCCCAGGTGGCGGCCAGGTCGGCCAAAAGATGATGATATTGCCCGCCAGGAACCAGGGTGCCATAGACGATGAGGCGCTCTTCGGGATGGGACAGAAGCAAATCCAGCGGCGGCGGCGAAATCAGGGGGAATTGGGCAGCCCGGCGGATCTTGGTGAAGTTTCCCGGCAACTGCCGGCGCACCCTGACGGACCTTACGGCCGCCAGGTGGGCCCGCACCAGGACACAAAGTTCATTCCAGGTTGCCGATGCAGACATAACCAGAAGTCCAGACAAATCCCCCTCAATCCCCCTTTATAAAAGGGTGACTTTAAGAGCAATTCCAGGAATTTCCCCCATTTCTTAAAGGGGGGTCAGGGGGGATTTGGCTCACCGCCGCCGGGGGCGGCGGTTCTAGATTTTTTCGCCTTGATTAAGGCCTTCACTTCTTTTTCCCAGGTACGTATCGAGTCAGGCCCTCCTGAAAAGAAATGGGCATGAGGCCGAAGTCCTGATAAAAGGCGGTGGGGTCGCAGGTGCTCCCTTCCAGGAGCATGCGCAGTTGGCCGGGGGTGAGGGGGAACCAGCGGAAGCGGCCGCAGAGTTTGGCCGCGAAGCTCATGGTCCACACCGGCTGATGGATTTTTTTGACCCGGCGGTGCGTGACCTGGGCAATGGTGTCGATGAGGTCGTCAAAGGTGAGGGGTTCCGGGCCGCCCACGTCGTAGATGCGGTTTTCGGTCTGGGGAAGCTCCAGGGCCAGGGCGAAGGCCTGGGCCACGGTGTCCACCCGCACGGGCTGGAGTTTATACTGGCCGTCGCCGATGATGGGGAAAAAATTCAGGCGCTGGATTTGCCGGACAAAGAGGTTGATGGACTGATCGCCGGGGCCATAGATCACCGAGGGCCTGAAGATGGTGTAGGCCAGGGCCGAGGTCATGACGTATTCGTCGGCCATGAAATTGGTGATATGATAGGGGTCGGCGGGCTCGGGCCGGGCCCCGAGGGCGCTCATGTGCAGGTAGCGCCGGGCCCCCACGGCCTGGGCCGCGTCCACGACATTTTGGGTGGCCTGGACATGGACCCGCTCAAAGGTGACGCCCCGTCCGGGAAATTCCCGGATGATGCCCACCAGGTGTATGACCGCGTCGCAGCCTGCGGCCGCCGGGGCAATGGTCTCGGGGTGCAGGCAGTCACCCGTGAAAATTTCTACACGAGGTTCATTTTTCAGCTTCTTCTCGGAGCCCCGGCGCACCAGGGCCCGCACCTCATGGCCCCGGTCCAGCAGCTCTTTCACCACTTCCCGGCCCACAAACCCGGTGGCCCCGGTAACTAAGACTCGCATAGCTTATACCGTTTTCTGTTTTCGGTTTTCGGCTAAAAACTGCGTTACTGTCATCTTGCTGGGGGGCGCGGGCTGGAAGCCCGTGCTACCAGGGCTCAACCTCAGGTTTCCAGCACCACCATGGCCACAGCAAGGTTGTCCTCGTCGGTGAGACTGAGGTGCATGCCCTTGATGCCGTGTTCCCGGCAAAGGCTGGCGGCCCGGCCCGTCACCCGGATTTCGGGCTTGCCCCGGGGGTCGGGAAGCACCTCCACCTCCCGCCAGCGGATGCCCCCCTCCCGCAAACCCACCCCCAGGGCCTTGGAAAAGGCCTCCTTGGCCGCGAAGCGCTGGGCGAACTGGTAGACGCCTTGCTTTGACCGGGTCTGGCAATAGGCAATTTCCCGGTCCGTAAAGACCCGGTTCAGGAAGCGTTCGCCGTAGCGCGCCACCGCCCGGGCTAGACGGTCCACCCTTACTAGGTCAACGCCGATGCCGTAAATCATACAGCAGTAAGCAGTTAGCGGTGAGCAGTTAGTCAGCCCTTGCATGTAGGGCGGGCACTGTCCGCCACATGAAAGTTCCTTATTTTATGGCGGGCGTTGCCCGCCCTACACTGCTCACTGCTAAAAATCACTTGCCCTTGGCCTTCGGGGGCTTGGGGGCCTCAACTTTGCACATGACGCCGGTTTCGCCGCACTGGGGGCACTTTTTGGGCTTGCAGCGGGTATCCACCTGGCTGCCGCACTTTTCGCAGGTAAAAACGGCCACGGCTACCTCCTCCTATGGTCAATGTTCTTTTTTAGCACAGGCGCAAGGCCCCTGCCAGTATTATTGCCGGAGACGGGGATAAGAAAAGGGGCCGGGGCCCACAAACATTTCCAGGGGGCCCAGTCCCCTTTCTTCCCACTCCTTTCTGCTCAGTACACGATTCCATAAATACGGCACCATTTCAATTAGGTCATTCTAAGCCTCTGAAGGCGGCGAAGAATCTCCCAATGGCACGTAGAGACCCTTCGTCTGCGGCTCGGAGTGACAGAAAAAACGTTACCGGATTTATGAACACTGTCCTCAACTGCGGGGAAACGCCACCTCCAAAGCCTGGTCCAGGCGCTCCACCGGGTGAAATTTCAGGTCCTGGCGCACGGACTCGGGAATTTCTTCCAGGTCCACTTCGTTTTGGGCCGGCAGGATAATCTCTTTGATGCCGGCCCGGTGGGCGGCCAGGACCTTGTTTTTGATGCCCCCCACCCGCAGAACATGACCCCGCAGGGTAATTTCCCCGGTCATGGCCAGGTATTTTTTGATGGGCCGTCCGGAGAGCAGGGACACCAGGGCCATGAGCAGGGCCACCCCGGCGGAGGGCCCGTCCTTGGGGATGGCCCCCGCGGGCACGTGGATATGGATGTCCGTGCCGTTAAAGAAATCCTCCTCCACGCCCAGGAAAGGGGCTCGAGCCCGGATGTAGCTTAGGGCCGCGGCCCCGGACTCCTTCATGACGTCCCCCAGTTGGCCGGTGAGCTTGAGATCCCCCTTGCCCGGCATGCGCAGGGCCTCAATGAAGAGAATGTCCCCGCCGGCGGCGGTCCAGGCCAGCCCGGTGGCCAACCCGGGTTCCGGATGTTCCAGGGCCCCTTCCCGGAAAAACTTGGGTGGCCCGAGATAGGCAGCCAGGTCGTTTTCGGTGATTTTCACCTTCTCTTTGGTGCCTTCCACGATTTCCCGGCCCGCGCCCCGACAGAGGCTGGCCACTTCCCGTTCCAGGTTGCGCAGACCCGCCTCCCGGGTATAGGTGGCAATGAGGGCCCGCATGGCTTCGGGAGTCATCGATAACTGCGCCGCGGTCAGACCGTGGGCCTCCAGTTGCCGGGGAATGAGGTACTTGAAGGAGATTTCCAGCTTCTCTTCCTCGGTGTACCCCGGCAACTCCAGGATCTCCATGCGGTCCCGCAGCGGCGGCGGGATGGGGTCCATGAGGTTGGCCGTGGTGACGAACATGACCTTGGAGAGGTCGAAGCCCACATCCAGATAGTGATCGGAGAAAGAATTGTTCTGCTCCGGATCAAGGACCTCCAGGAGCGCCGAGGAGGGGTCGCCCCGGAAGTCGGCGCCGATCTTGTCCACTTCGTCCAGGATAAACACCGGGTTATTGGAGCCGGCCCGGCGGATGCTCTGGATAATGCGGCCGGGTAAGGCCCCCACATAGGTGCGGCGGTGGCCCCGGATTTCGGCCTCATCCCTCACGCCCCCGAGAGACAGGCGGACAAACTTGCGCCCCAGGGCCCGGGCGATGGACCGGCCAAGAGAGGTTTTACCGGTGCCCGGCGGCCCCACGAAACACAGGATGGGGCCCTTCATGTCGGGCTTGAGTTTGCGCACCGCCAGGTATTCCAGGATGCGCTTTTTCACCTTTTCCAGGTCGTAGTGGTCGTCATCCAGGATTTGCCGGGCCTGGGCCAGGTCCAGGTTGTCTTCGGTGGTCTTGCTCCAGGGCAGCTCAATCATCCACTCCAGGTAATTGCGGATGACCTGGTGGTCCGGGGAGGAGGGCGGGGTGCGCTTCAGGCGCTCCAGTTCCCGCTCGGCCTCCTTCATGGCGTGGGGCGGCAGGTCGGCGTCTTCCAGGCGGGTAAGCAACTCGTTGATTTCCCGGGTTTTTTCGTCGGTCTCGCCCAACTCCCGTTCCAGGGCCTTGATGTGTTCCCGCAGATAATAGTCCTTCTGGGCTTTATCCATCTGCCCCTTGACTTCGGACTGGATTTTTTTGCCCAGTTCCAGGATTTCCAACTCCCGGCTTATGAGCCCCAGGATGCGATTCAGGCGGGCTTTGACGTCAATGGTTTCCAGGAGTTCCTGTTTTTCCGCCTTGGCGACATTGAGGCTGCCGGCGGTGACGTCGGCCAGCACCCGGGGATCGCTCATCTCCCGTACCAGGGCCCCCAGTTCCGCAGGCAGATAGGGCGACAGTTCCAGCATCTTGAGGAACAGCCCCTTGACGCTGGAAATGAGGGCTTCCAATTCCAGGTCCGGTTCGTAATCCTCGGAAATAGGCGTTACATGGGCCGTATAGTATGGTTCGTAGCCCACCCAGTTATCGATGCGGAAGCGGTAGAGCCCCTGAATCAACAGACGGGTGGAGCTGTCTTCGGGCTTGCGCATCTTGAGGATGACGGCTGCGGTGCCCATGGTGAACAGGTTGTCGGGGCCGTAGCCCGTAGAGGTTTCCTCCCTGGAGGCCACCACCCCGAAGATCTTGTCCGTCAAAATGACGTCGTCAATGAGCTTCTGGGCCGATTCCTCCCAGATGGCCATGGGCAGGATGACCCTGGGGAAGAGCACCAACTCAGAGCTGGATAAAATGGGCAGGACCAGCCGCTCCTTGGGAGTTTCCTGGCTCTGTGGGGCGTCAAAAGCAATATCGTCATGGTTCGTGGTCATAAAGCCGTTCACCTCGTATTCATTCATGAGTTTCCCGGAGTTCCCGCACCGGGATGCGCCGGGGCCGGGGGTGGTGGCGCAGCAGCCGCACTTCCAGGATGCCGTTTTCATAGCGGGCCTTGACCCCCTCCGGGTTGATGGCTATGGGAATATGGAAGCTGCGCTCGAAGCTCCCATAGGCTATCTCATAATGGAGCACCCGGCTGATGTTGGCCGGGGGAAAGGGCCGCCTTTGGCCGCGGATAAGCAAATCCTGGCCGGCCAGGTCGATGGTCAGGTCCTCCAGGACGGCGCCGGGGATTTCCAGGCGGATAACCAGACCCTCGGGGGTTTCATAGAGATCGGCGGCCGGCCGGAAGGGAAGCTCCACTTGCCCCAGGGGGAACAGGCGTTCGCGCCAGACGCGCATCCGCTCCTCCAGGTGCTCAAGATCCCTGATAATGCGTATTTTGATGAGACGGTGCATAGACAGTTCCTCTAATGGCTCAATGTTTTTATGTTAGGCACGTTAAGAAAAAAGTCCAGGGGTATCCCCACGATACTCGGTAAGGTTTCGGCGTCCCCCTGAAATCTCTTGCCCTTGACCCTTACAAAAATTGCTGGTAGTTTCCCATCATGCAAAAATACGTGCTTTGCCTGGGGGCGGTGAACCTGGATGTGCTCTACGCGGTGGACGACCTGGAGAACTTCCTGGCAGCCTGGGGCACCGGCCTCGTCCGGGGTGGCGAGGAGGTCCTCACCCCGGAGGAAGAGACGAGACTTAAGGAACTCCTGCCCCGCTTTGGCCAGCCCACGGGGCGGTCCGGCGGCGGCCAGGCCGGCAACGCAGCCTATGCCCTGGCCCGCCTGGAAGTGCCGGTGACCCTGGTCGGCCGGGTGGGGGCTGATGAGGACGGGGTTTTTTTAAAGGAAAGTCTGGCAGGGGTCAATCTGGACCACCTGGTTACCGAGGGGGAGAGCAGCCGGGCCTACATCCTGGTGGACCCGGCAGGGGAGCGCACCATACTCGTGGCCCCCAATACCAATGACAGGCTTCAGGAGGATGACATTCCCTTTGAGGCGGTGGCCGGGTCGGCCTTTGTCCATATTACCTCTTTTGCGGGCGAGGGGCCGCTCAAGGCGCAGGAGCGCGTGCTCCAGCGGCTGGCGGGCCGGCTGCGGGTCTGTTTTGATCCGGGGGAACTGTACGCTCGTCGGGGGCGGCAGGCCTTAAGCGACCTTCTGGACCAAACCGAAACCCTGTTGGTCACCGCACAGGAATGGGAGATGCTGGGGGGCGAGCTAAGAGGCCATCCGGACTGGGCGCCGCCCGTGATCCTGGTAAAGCGGGGCGCCAAGGGCACCAGGATGCTCACGCCGGTACGCTACCTGGATTTTGCGCCCTATGCCCCGGAAGGCCCGGTGGACACTCTGGGGGCCGGGGATGTCTTTGCTGCAGGGTACATCGCCGGGCTCTATCAGGGGTTGAATCTGCCCCAGGCCGTGCGCCTGGCCAGTTCGCTGGCGGCCTTCGCCCTGGGCGGGCCGGGAAGGGAGCGCTACCCCGACCGGCGGGTCATGGACGCGGTGGTGTCGTCTTTGCGGTAAGCCCCGGAAACACCTTTATCTTGCCTGTGGCCCACAGATTGGCAGTCCATAAGCGCTCATTGAAACAATTTTTGTCATTCTGAACGGAGCGAAGCAGAGTGAAGGACCTCGATTTTCCAATGAAATTGGAGATTCTTCGCTGTGTCAGACTTTTTATGTTATACCAAGTCCGGGTTGTAGGGGCGGGTGTAAAACCCGCCCCTACTTGCGATATCAATAGGTTATCTGAGTGATTTGTTTCATTTCAAAGCGAACTTGGTATAAAACCCGGGAGCACAGGCGTCCCGCCTGTGGTCCTACTCTCAGGCTCCCCTCGGTCCTCCCCTTCGCCGATAGCACGGGCATCCTGCCCGGGCCCTGGACGGGCTGGCAGCCCATCCTGCCATGTATAGCCTAAGTCTTGTGCTGTGGGGTTTGCCAGAGGGAGCTAACCCCATCTCCAGGCCTTCACCGTAAAAAAACCGCTACCTAAGGAGCTTTCATGCACCCCATTCAGCTAAACACGGACTGCGAAGGGCCGCTGGCCCTCAATGATAACGCTTTCGAGCTTTGCCGGGATTTCCTGCCCCCGGACGGGGCCCGTTTTTTCACCCAGGTGAATTGCTACGGCGATTACCTGGCGGACATCGCCAAAAAGGCCGAATACAAAGCGGGGGACACCGTGAAACTCATCCTCCCTTTTCTTAAAAGCGCCGGGGTGACCAATCAGCAGATAGCCGAATATTCCCGGCAGCATATCTCCCTGGTGCCCCGGGCGGAGGGGGCCTACCCCTTTCTCCACACCCTCAACTTTCCCCTGTTTGCCATCAGCGCCAGCAACTGCCAGTTCGCCGAAGCGGTCACGGCTAAGCTGGGTTTTGCCCCGGACCGCGTTTACTGCACCAAGGTGGACCTGGACAGCTACGAGATGGGGAAAGGGGAATCGGAGGAGCTGATTCGCCTTATGGCCGAGATTGTGGCCGCGCCGACCATTGAGTTGCCTCCTGACGCCAAGGCCCTGGAGGATCTGGACCCCAAAGTGCAGGAAGCGATTGGCCTGTTGGACAAAATTTTTGGGGAAACCATACCCGCCATGGACAGCGGCCGCCTGTACCGGGAGGTAAATTCCATGGGGGGTGAGGAAAAGGTCCAGGCCCTGGAGGACAGCTTGGCCAAGACCGGCCTCACCATGGCCAACGTCATGTATGTGGGGGACAGCCTCACGGATGTGCCGGCTCTGGAAAAAGTGCGGGCCGGCGGCGGGGTGGCCCTGGCCTTCAACGCCAACCGCTATGCCCTGAAGACCGCAGAGATTATCGTGGTGGCCGACAATGCCTGGCCGGTGGCCTTGTTGGCCGCGGTTTTTCAGACCTGGGGCAAGGAGGGGGTGGTGGAGTTGGCCCAATCCTCCCGGCCCGGGGCTTCCAAATATCTGGTTATTCCTGAGTCCATGATCGATTCCATTATGATGGGCCTTGATGGCGGCAACTTCAACCTGTACCACCCCGCCACCGCCTCACGGGACAAGTACCTGGCTGACAGCACCGCCATGCGCCGCCGCCTGCGGGGGGAGGCCATCGCGGCTTTGGGTTAATGCCGGTTTTCGGTTGTTGCGAAAAGTTCAAGGTGCCAACATAATCCTGAAGGCGGGATGCGCTTCGCTTTCCCGCCCTACATTCTCGACACTAAAAACTCGAAACTCTAAACTTTTCAGGACAGATCCTCATGGGCCCAAGGCTCACCCATAAGTTATACCGTTTGTTAAAAGTTCTTTCCTTATATCCCCTCTCCCCCCAACAGGGGGAGAGGGTTAGGGTGAGGGGGGAGGAGAAAAACTTTGGTCAACGAGTATAAAGCACGGGCATCTTGCCCTGGTGCACAGGCTGGAAGCCTGTTCTCCCGGTAACCGTGTCATTCCCCTACTCAATGCGGTAGTGCTTGCGCACCGGCTTGGTGATGCGCCAGTGGCAGGACATGCCGTCGGGAAAGGTCACCAGATCCCCTTGCCCCATGGTCACCGGGGCACCGCCGTCCGGGGTGACCGTGACCTCCCCCTCCAAAAAATAGCAGGTTTCCGTGCCGGCGTAACTCCAGGGAAACTCCGAGGTTTCCTTGGTCCAGATGGGCCAGTTCTTCACCCCCAAGGCGTTCAGGCGGGCGGCGTCGGGGTTTTTCTCCACTTTGATGGCGCTCATAGCTTTCTCTCCCTTTGTCTTGGTGCAAAACCTGTGCTTTGCGCTACACTATTTTATCATGGTGAAAAAAACTCTTTATAGAATATGGCTTTGGGGGGCAATTTTTGCGGCGGCCTTTGTGGTTGCCGGTTTTCCTGAAGCCGGGGCCCAGGATTTCCAAAAGGCCCTACCCGGCCGGGTTTTCCAGTTTCCCCGGGATCACGGGGCCCATCCCGAGTTTAAAACGGAATGGTGGTATTACACCGGCCACTTGAAATCTAACGGGAATGAGTCCTTCGGCTACCAGCTCACCTTTTTCCGGGTGGGCCTGCGCCTGCCCGACCCCCAGGGCCGCTCCGCCTGGCGGGCCGACACCGTCTATTTTGCCCACCTGGCCGTGAGCGATCCCAACCGGGGCGTTTTCGCGTTTCGGGAAAAGGCCCAGCGGGGGGCCATGGGGCTGGCGGGCGCCAAAGAAGGCCGCCTCAAGGTCTGGATCGGGGACTGGTTTGCGGAGGCCCTGGGGGAGGTGCAGCGCTTGAAAGCCCAAAAAGACGGCCTCGGCCTGGACCTGGCCTTAACCCCGGAGAAACCCCCGGTGCTGCACGGCGACGGGGGCTACAGCCGCAAGTCTGCCGGGGCGGACGCGGCCAGCCATTATTATTCCATCACCCGGCTGGCCACCAGGGGCAAGCTCCAGGTGGGCGGCCGCACCCTGGAGGTCACCGGGACGAGTTGGTTCGACCGGGAGTTTTCCACCAGCCAGTTAGCCGCCAACCAGGAGGGCTGGGATTGGTTTTCCCTGCAGCTCTCCGATGGCACCGACATCATGCTCTATATCATGCGCCTCAAGGACGGGACCATTGACCCGGCTTCCTCCGGCACCCTGGTGGCCCCCCAGGGCCAGGCCCGCCACCTCAAACTGGCCGACTTTCAGATCAAGGCCGCAGGTCAGTGGAAATCACCCCATTCCGGAGCCGTTTATCCTTCGGGCTGGCAGATCAAGCTGCCGGCCGCGGGCTATACTCTCACCCTGAAGCCCGCCCTGGCGGACCAGGAACTGCGCCCCGCAGGCCGCGCCCCCATCATCTACTGGGAGGGCCAGGTGAAGGTCACAGGGGCCAAAAACCAGGAGCCTATCACCGGTCAGGGCTACGTGGAACTCACCGGCTATGCCGGTTCTTTGGGGGGCAGGTTTTGAGATTGAGGACGTTTGGGGGAGGGGGGTAAGGGGCAGTGGCCCCTTACCCCCTCCCCCAGACCCCCACCCCCAATCCCAAGCCCTAATCAAAACAGGACGGGCTTCCAGCCCGTTAAGGCACGGGCAGGATGCCCGTGCTACCGGGGCCAAAGACGCCTGGCCCATCTCCGAAGCAAACTCCTTCTACCAAAACCCCTAAGGGCGCAATTCATTGCGCCCTTAGGGCTTGATAAATCAAGCCCCTACAATGGCAGTAGGGAAGGGAGTTAGAGTAGAGGGGTGCCTCTGGTTATCCAGCTCTCACCTGAAAAACTTCAGCAGCAGTCGCAATAAAAAAGGAGCGAAAGACGTTGCGTCTTCCGCCCCTTTTCTGGCGTTATATGAAAGCCCCCCTACCGGGTGAGCCAGCGGTCGTTTTTCAGGGTGATGAAGGCGTAAGGCTGCACCCAGTAAAGGGCGAAGAAGGCGAAGTAGGCGTAGAGGATGCCGTAGACAAACTCGCTGTCCCGCTCCTGGTGGATGTAATAGTACATGTACACCAGGGTGAAGACCCCCAGACCGGCGAAGAATTTCACCGCCAGGACGGGGTAGCTGATAATGGACAGGAACAAGAGCCCTACGAAGAGATAGGTCAGGGGAAATTCAAACTGGGTGACGAAAAAGTCCAGGATGGGGAGCAGCCGGTCCCGCTTCCGATATTTCTTAAACAGGAAGGAGAGCTGCACCCAGGATTCCCGGAAATTGGAGCGGTCCCAGCGGAGGTACATCTTCACCAGGCCCCTGTAGGTCTCCGGCACCACAGTATGCACCTTGGCGGTGCGCTGATATACGGAATAGAAGCCGTGGCGCACCACGTAATTGGTGAGGGCCCGGTCCTCGCCGATGGTGGCGGGGGCGCCCATGAAGGTCTGGCTCCGCCAGTCTTCCAGGATGGGCATGATGGCGCTGCGGCGATACGCGGACAGGGCGCCGGGGGTGCAGGTGACAAAACCGAACACGGACTGGGAGGCCCGGAGAAAATCGAAGGCCAGGACAAAGCGCACCGCCAGCATGCGGGCCATAATGCTCCGGAAGCGGTTGTACACCTTGACGTTGCCCGCCACCGCGCCTACCCGGGAGTCCTGCATCATGGGAGCAATGACCTGTTTCACCGTGTCAGGGGAAATAACGCTGTCCGAGTCAATGGTGATGAAAAAGTCACCCTGTCCCTGGGAAAACCCGGCATAGAGGCCTTCCTTCTTGCCCTGATTCTTGGGGAAGCGGACGGCCTTGATGAGATGGGGGAACCGTTTCTGGGCCCGGTCGATATACACCCAGGTGTCGTCCTTGGAGCCGTCGTCGATGCAGATAATCTCCAGGCGGTCCGCCGGGTAGTCGGAAGCCACCGCCGAATGCAGGGCCTTTTCCACCATGGCCCCTTCGTTATAAGCCGGGACGATGATGGTCACCTTGGGCAAGGGGCCCGAAGCCAGAGCGTAGGGCTTATAGCGGCACCACAAGTAGGTGCGCAGGACCTGGAAACCCAGGACCACCAGGGTAAAGATGGAGCCCAGAGCCACTAACGGCGTGGCATAGCTGTGACGGCTGAAAAGATGCAGGTAGCCGCTGAAAGAGCCGTACTTATAGGCGGCCACAAAACAACATAAGAGAAAAACCGGGACCAGGATCTTCAGGATCAGGTCCAGGATCTGTAGGCGTTGCTCTTCGGCGGAGCCCCATTTTCCTGTGTTCCAGGTAAGGCTGCCGGTTAAGGATCGCATGGCTGAAAGTACCTCTCAACAGGGTAGATTGATGTTCCGGCTAGTTAACATGCAAGGGCCTTGCCAACTGACGATTTCCAAACATTGTGTAACTATCTGAAATATCATTGTAAAAAAATAAGAAAAAACGCCAAAAAAATTGGTCTCCGGATCATTGTCCGAAAAATTCTCTCCTTGAGAGAAGACCCGAAAGGGGGGAAAATTCTTTCTCAAAATGAGAAATTTAGTGCAAGGGGGAGGTTCAGAAACCGGGAGGCAGGCAGGGCAATAGTGACGACTTCGCAATATCCCTTGGTTTTTTGTCTTTCCAGTTCACATAGTTGACAACCTGTGATAAATAGGACACGGTGTATATGGGGCACCAAGGCAGAGCCTGACCAACCGACGTCAGAGGAGAAAAAATGACCCAGGCCGATAATCAGGTCGAAAAACTCAAGCTTGAAAAGGTTGGCGAAGAAGTCTGCATCCCGAAGGGCGTCAGGATCGTCAAGCAGGGGGAGCTGCCTCAGCATTTTTATGTGGTCATCTCCGGGAAGCTGAAGGTCTACCGGGAAACTGATGACGGCATCCGCACCGATTTGACCCAGCTTGGCCCCGGGGCTTACTTCGGCGAGGTTGCGCTGGTAACAGGGAAGCCTCGGACGGCTTCGGTGGAGGCCATGGAAGCCTGCACCCTCCTGGAGATCACCAAGGAAGAGTTCGATCTCGTCCTGGATCAAAACCCCAAACTGGCCCGCCAGATTATTTACAGTCTGTCCCAGTGGCTGGTGGACGGCGACAAGCGCCTGGAGCAGGAGACGGTGCATCAGGTGAAGATGCGCCAGATCTCCTGGTTCGATTACGCTCTCATTTTGGGTCTCAGCCTGGTTCTGGCCCTGGTTTTCAATTTGTACAACGACAACCAGATTCCCCTGATCCACACGGTGGGAGATCTCGAGGGCGTCCAGGAGATTCCTTTGCAGGAGGCGGAGGCTCTCTATAAAAACAAAGGGGCCATCTTCGTCGACGCCCGCAAGAGCAATTTTTATGATCAGCGCCACATCGAGGGAGCTCTCAACCTGCCCCTGCTGTTCTTTGATCTGCAGTATCCCATGTTCCAGTTCATGTTGGAGCAGGATGCGACCCTCAAAGACAAGCCCCTGGTGTTGTATGGCGGCACCACCAGCCGGCGCTTCGATCTGGAGCTGGCCCGGCTCCTGCGGGACAAAGACTATAATGTCAAGGTCCTGGCCGGGGACTGTGAGGCCTGGAAAAAGGGCTTTCCCCTGGACGGCCAGGAGGGCAAAAGGCCCGCGGCCATGCCCCTGGGACTGGCGGGCTACATCGAGTGGCTGCCCATCATCATTTTTCCTCTGATTTTAATCCCACCGGTGCGCCGCAGCCCTTATCTTTCGGCCTTCTGCCGCCTGCTCCTGGGGGTCATCTTCGTGCAGTTTGCCTTGAGTAAAATCATGCGGCCAGCGACCTTTGCCCTCAACGTGGTGGATTATGCCATGATGCCTTCCTGGGCGGTGAACCTGTGGTCCCTGGCCCTGCCCTGGGGGGAACTGGTGGCCGGCCTGTTTCTCATCCTGGGGATTCGCACCCGGGCTTCGGCCACCATCATCGGGGTCATGAATATTCTTTTCATCATCGGCTTGGTTAAGGTCATATTACAGGGGCTGCCCATCAACTGCGGGTGTGTGGGTGAGGCCGGGGAACCGGTGACCTGGTGGAAGGTCCTCAAGAACGCCGGGATGCTGGTCATGGCCCTGCAGGTTTTCCTGTATGACCGCCTCTTTGTCCTTGACCGGGGAGGTTTTATCTGGAGGGAGAGAAAGATATGAAGAAATGCCGGGCAGTAGGGGCCGCCACCCTGGCCGTGGCCTTTTGGCTTTTGGTAATGGGGTGCGGCGAATCCAGGCAACCTTATGCGGGGAACTATCGCTCTGTTGAATCCTTCGCCGGCAAGGGACAGGTGGAGTTGGAACTGAAAGAGAACGGCGAGGCTACCTGGAAGTTGGCCCAGGAAGGCTTAATCATCAAGTTAAAATGGCAGGTGGAAGACAACCAGCTGTGGCTCTACACCAAGGAGGGCGGCATCATCCATGCCACCCCCAGTGACAAGGGCCGGAAATTAATGGTGGATATGACCGGACAATGGCACCCCAGTTGCCCCAAAGAAAATTGTCTTTCTTTCGAACGGGTGTCGGGCGGAGGCCCCTGAGGCCTTGGCCCGCCAGGCTTGGCGCAGGAATCCGCTTATCCCATTTCCTCTTTGAGATAAAAAATGCATAGGGGCCGACCCAGGTGTCGGACCGTGCTGTCATAGATGTAAAAACCAGGCGGAGCGGGCCTTGCTTTTACCCCGGCACAGGCTTCCTGGCCATGGTGTGTAGAGCCGGCCCATCGGAAAAGAACTAATCCCCCCTGCCCCCCTTTAAGCAAAGGGGGGTCAAGACAACGGTACGCCCAAGTCCCCCCTTTGCTCAAGGGGGATTTAGGGGGATCTGCCTTGGCAGGTCAGATTATTTTAAATATTGCTGTGAAAGTAGCTTATAGCCCTTGCCAAAAGTTTTCCGATGGCCGGAGATGGCCCTTATGGGCATGGCCAGCCATGCCCCCTGAGCCGCGGGCTCTCACAAAATCATGAAAAGATTGGCAGGGCGGGCCTCCGTGCCCGCCATTTGGTGGCGCCGAGTGTCTGCAGGCGGGAGGCGCGGCGCTTGCCGGCCCTCTTTTACCAGGTTGGCTTTGAAATGAAACAAACCATCCAGCTAACTCATTGATATCATTTGTAGGGGCGGGTTTAAAACCCGCCCCTACGAAGCGAAGTTGGTGTTATTTGAACTTTGAACCAGGTGCTCATGGGCCTGTAGCCCACCCTCAAAGTAGTAATAGTGGGGCGGGCGTCCCCGCCCGCCAACACCCGCTATTATGGAGCATAGGTCGGGCACGGCGGCTCGAAACTCAAAAATCGAAACTAAAAACTCTTCAAGATAAGCTGGTCTGTAAAGGTTTCGTCAGCAGAAAACCGTGATGGGAGCCGGTATGAGATGTTCAAGAATGAACCCGCCATCCCCCGCAGGCCGAGGCCGCGGGCCTAAGGCCGGGGGGATTTTTTACCTTGTCCTGGGGTGTCTGGCTTTGGCATGGGCGTCCCCGGCCCTGGGTCTGCCCCAAAACGTGGAACTGCGCAATGTGGGCCTCAGCCGGGTGGGGGAGCGCACCATGCTGACAGTTATTCTGGACCAGGCCGTCAATCCCCAGATAACCCCCTCCAGGAACCAGGTGGTGCTGGACTTTCCCCAGGTCCGGGCGGCCCATATTCCCGCACATCTGGCCGGGGACGGCATCCTGGTGAAAAGCGTCAAGACCGAAACCTCGGCCAGCGGGGTCAAGATCGTTCTGGAGATGTTTCCCGAGCGGCCTTATGTCATACAGCGGGAGCTTTTGCCCATAAGAGACCGGCTGGCCATGTTCCGCCTGAATCTACGGGCCGACCCCAATGCGCCCGCGGCCAGGCAGGCACCCCCGGCCCCCTACCAGCCGCCGCCACCGCCGGCTCCTGAGCCCAGGGTCCAGGAACCGCTGCCCCCGGCGACGCCGGCCCCGCCGGAACAGCCCTCGGCGCCCTACAGCGGCCCGTCCCCCTCCGGCGCATTTGCGGAACTGGCCCAGCTTATCCCCCAGGCCAAGGGCTTGTGGGGCTTTCTCCAGAGCGACGGCTGGGTCGTGGCCAGCGACAAGAAATTCGACAGTCCGGGCCAGCGTTTCACCCGGGGCTTCACCTTGACCAACAGCCGCTACCCGGAAATGAAGGTCAGGGTGGCGCATATACCGCCCAGCGGCGGCAGTCCCAGCATCAACGTGGTTGATTTGGCCATGGACAATCTTTCCGGCAAGGCCGCGGATGACTACCGGAACCTGCGAAAGTGGAGCTTTGCCCAGATCAAAGCTAAATACGAAGACATCGGCGACTTCTTTGAGGATGCCCTAAAACCTCTCCGGGTGGACATCCGCAAGCGTTGCCAGGAGGTGGCCCAGCGCCACGCCCAATTCATCACCAACTTCCTGCGCCAGGCGGTGCCCCAAAACCCCCGGTTGGGCGATGAGGCCATCACTTTAATCCGCAAAAAGGTCAGTCCCCGCTTCGAAGGGGTGCAGCACACTCTGTCGGAGAATCCCCTCACCATCTTGAATCTGGTGGATTTTCTTTACATCCGGGTGTATTACCTGGGCAGGTGACAAGGAGGCTTACATGGCCAAGGAAATCATCATTTTCGGCAAAAGCAGTTGACCTTACACCCAAAAGGCCCGGGAGGCCAAAAGTCAGGAAGGCTGCGTGGTGGACTATCGTGATGTGGTGGCAGACCCCAGCCATCTGGAGGAAATGCTGAAATATTCCCAGGGAGTCAGGAAGGTGCCGGTCCTGGTGGAGGAAGGGCGCGGCACGGTGGGATTCGGGGGCGGCTCCTGAAAGGTTTAGCGAGCCTGCGGTGCGCAGGAAATCAAGCCTTGGCGCAGGTGGGGCATAAGGCCCCCTAAAGCTGACATAATCAGGAAATCGTACCTTTTTTCAGGTGAATTTATTCTCCTGGGGGAATTTCGGTGGGAAATTTAGAAAGGCCGGAGGCTCTTGTCTCCCGGCCTTTTTCTTTTTTTCCGACCTTCTTGCTTTCTGATATATGGCTTTATTAGGGCAGAGTCTTTTAAAATTACCATAAAATATATTTTAAATGGGATATAACAATTTATTCAAGGGATTTATATAGATTAATATATTAATATTCTTATATAATATTTATAAATCGCCATCAATTTAGTTAAAGAGAAAAATCATAAAATATTTCCCACTTATTAGGATAATTTACGGATAAATTGATAAATAATTCCCATTAAAAGCTAAAAAATGGCCTCAAGCACAATTATTTTGCCTTTGTTAGAAAAGGCACAATCATAATTTAGGATTTTTTGTAAGAATAACAGGATAATATCTAATTTGGTGAAATTTTTACTTGACATGTCCCTTTTTTTGGGATACTGATAATCTCAACATCAACCACCAGCCATAATCTTTGGTTCTTTTTACTCACCTCACAATGGCGGACATGAGGGGTTAGGACCAGGGGGTTGTCCCTGGGAGAGGTTATTTCTCCCCCGGAGAAGACTGCCCAAAACGCCGCCGGCCTGCAAAGCGCCACCAAATCCCGGCGCTACCGTTATACTCCTGCGCCCGGCGTGTCATTCACCCTGTTAGCTGCCATTAGCCTTCTTGCAATCATCCAATTGAGCGAGGGAACCATGAAAGCTTTGATGATAACCTGTCTTTTAAGTCTGGGAATCGCCCTTTTCCCCCAAACCACCATGTGCGTCAATATGTCTATCGTGACGGTGACCGCCTATTCCTATAGCGGCGGCATGCCGCCGTACAACATCACCGCGTCGGGCAAAACGGTGCGGGAAGGCATGCTGGCGGTGAGCCGGGATGTGGAGCGCAACCTATCCCTGCAATTCGGTGATCGGGTGCTCCTGCATGGGCTGGGGGTCTTCGATTTTCAGGACCGCATGGCCTCCCGGTGGACCCTGAAGGCCGACGTGTTCATGCAGACGGATGGCAAAGCCCGGTGCTTCGGGGTCAAACGTCACATAGTCATGGTGAAACTCGCCTGACCCCGCTTATTTGGCCCGCTCGATGTAAGTACCGGTGCGGGTGTCCACTTTTACCCGGTCACCTTCGTTGATAAACAGGGGCACCTGGATGACCGCGCCGCTTTCCAGGGTGGCGGGCTTGCTGGCCCCGCTGGCGGTGTCGCCTTTTACACCGGGTTCGGACTGAGCCACGGTTAGTTCCACAAAGGTGGGGAGTTCTGCGGCCACGGGCTGCTGATTGAAGAAGAGGACCTGGACGTTGAGGTTCTCGGTGAGAAAGATAACCGCGTCGCCCAACTGCTCCGCGCTGAGGGCAATCTGTTCATAGGTCTCGTTGTCCATCAGGGTGAAATCATCCCCTTCCCGATACAGGAACTGCATGTCCCGCTCGGAGAGATCCGGCCGCTTCACTTTCTCCCCGGACCGGAAGGTCTGATCCAGCACTTTGCCGGTCATCAGGTTTTTGATCTTGGTGCGCACGAACGCGCCGCCTTTCCCCGGTTTCACGTGGAGAAAATCCACAATTACGTAAGGTTGGCCGTCAATTTCTATCTTGAGGCCCTTCTTGAATTCCGCGGTGGAGTACATCTTTCCTCCTTATGGATAGTGATAAAAGTTGCCCGCAAGTCCCCCTGGAGCCGGATTAGGGAGGATTGGTCCCCGGAGCAAAGCCCGCGCTGGTGACCGAGAGAGGAGGTGGGCTCCGGAGGGGAGGCCTGCCGATTATGGCGTAGTTCTGGGGGGATCCGGGGCTTGCCGATGACGCCCTTTAGGCTTGGGCTTCTCGGCTCCCTCGCCGGCTGCAGGTGGAGGCCGGTCAGGCAGGACCGCCGCCTTCACCGGGAGTTCCTCTTCCTTGGGGGGCAACTGGATGATAACCTCGTTTTTCTTGACAAAATTCAGTTCCTTGCGAATGAGGTCCTGAATCATCTCCGGGTCGTTCTGGAGGCGGTCGATGGTGCGGGCCAGCTTGGCGTTTTCCTCGGTCAACTTCTGATTTTCGGCATCGAGGCGGGCTTTTTCCTGCTTGAGGTGATAAATCTGGTAGAGGCCGCGGTGGCTGAAAAAAATCAGGAAAACCAGGACCAAACTGAGGGCCAAGGTAATCTTGGCCACCGATTTGGTGAAAAAGCTGGCTTTGCCCATGCCTTTGGGTTCTGCGGCCCCTGTCACCTGCCCTCTCCCCCCCCCCATTCGCTGGGGCTATTTTGTATGAAAATCTAAGGTGATGCAATGAAAAAGTGAGCACCCCGCCAGGCTGTCCGGAATTTTCCCCGGCGCCGCTCCTGGGCCGGGGTTCCCGGCTTGCGAACCTGGTTGACAGAAAAGTGGAACGTGATACATTGGCGCCATGACGACACTTGCACCCTTAGCGGTTACCGGAATCGGCTCGGTCCCTTACCGCAATCCGCAAGAGGCCGTGGCTGTGATTCTCAAGAACTCCCCGGAGATCCCCTTCTGGCCGCAGCTTGTCCGCCTGGGCTTCAGGGAAGAGATGGTGGCCCAGGGAGCCGGAGGGCTGCCGGGACTGAAAGTGGACCTGGAGGCCCGTCAGGTCAGCCTTGACCCGGAGGCCTCCCGGGAGATGGCCCTGGCCCAGTTTTATGAGACCCTGTGGGGCGAAGAAGGGCTGGGTCCCTTTGCTTTGAGCCCTGACGAAGCCCAGGGCTTCCGCACTCTCCTGGCCCAGATACGCGCCCACGGTCAGGGAACCGGCGCCCTCAAGGGACAGGTGGTAGGGCCGGTGACCTTTGCCGGCATGGTCAAAGACGGCAGCGGCAAGGCCATTCTTTATGACCGGGAGTTGACCCAGGCCGTGTCCCAGGGGCTGGCCCGCAAAGCCGCCTGGCAGGCCGAGCAGTTCCGTCAGGCCGGCCGGGACGCGGTAATCTTTTTCGACGAGCCCATCCTCACGGGCTTTGGCTCCGCGTTTCTGCCCGTCTCAAGGGAGGAAGTGACCACCATCCTGACGGAGACCATGGAGGCCGCCAAGGAAGCGGCGCCCATGGTCGTGGGGGTGCATTGCTGCGGCAATACCGACTGGGGCCTGCTCCTTTCCACTCCCCTGGATATCCTGAGCTTTGATTCTTACGGCTTTTTTGATCACCTGCTCCTCTATGACCAGGCCCTTGCCGCGTTTTTCCAGCGGGGCGGCTATTTGGCCTGGGGCCTGGTGCCCACGGGTGAGGAGTTGGCCCAGGAGACCGGGGACAGTCTCTGGGAGCGCTTCGTCTCCCAGGTGGAGCGCCTTGCCGACCTGGGGCTGGGATGGCGGGAAGTGCTCAGCCACTCCCTGTTGACCCCGGCCTGCGGCTTGGGGTATCTCAGCCCGGACGGGGCCACCCGGGCCATGACCCTGCTCTCTGAACTGAGCGCCAGGGGCCGGCAGTGGCTGGCGGCCCATTAAGGGTGGCTCAAAACCGATGAGCGTCACCTGCGCGGGGGAATCATGAAAATCAAGGACATTATGACCAAAGAAGTGGCCACCCTGGGGATCGAGGATGAACTCAGCCTGGCCAACGACATTATGCGGCTGGGGCGGATCCGGCATCTGCCCGTGGTCTCTGGCGAGGGCGTGGTGGGGATTATCTCGGAGCGGGACCTGTTCCGCAGTTCCCTGGCCCAGGCCCTGGGTTACGGCAACAAAGATTCCAGGGAGGTCATGAAAACCCTGCGCATCAAGGATGTCATGGTGAAGCAGGTCACCACGGTCCCCCCGGACATGGAGTTGAAAGACGCAGTGGGCCTCATGGTGGAGCGCAAGATCGGCTGCCTGCCGGTGGTGCAGGACAACAAACTTTTGGGGCTGGTCACCGAGACTGACATCCTGATGCAGTACTGCAAAGACCTGGGGGGCTGCACTAGGCGAGAGCCAGGAACTGAATAAACTTTTTCATGACCCTGGGTTCGCAGGCCAACCCCTTGCTGCCCCGCTGCTCCTGAAGCATTTTCAGCGCGGCAAAGGGGGCGTACCCCGGGCGGTAGGGCCTGAAGGTGGTGAGACCGTCATACACTTCCAGGACGAAGAGGATCCGGGTGTAGGGGTGCTGGCGCGGCAAGGGCAGGCCCTGGGGGTATCCGGAGCCGTCAGCGTTTTCGTGGTGCTCCAGAATCAGGCGCAAGGAATCCACCGGAATCTCGGGGTTATTTTTAAGGAGCCGGTAACCCAGGCCGGGGTGACGGTTCAAAATTTCCCTCTCCTCAGGATCAAGAGGCTCTTTTTTCCGGACGATTTCTTCCTTGAGTTGGGTTAAACCCACATCATGAAATAATCCCGCCAGTCCCAGCTGCAGGCAATCCTTCTCGGCTTTCCCCAAAAAACCCATGAAGGCCATGCCCATCAGACTCACGTTCACCGAGTGGTTGTACAAAGTGTAATCCCGGTGGAGCATGGCCCAGACCAGCTTCCAGGGGAAGTTTCTGGTTGCCATGAATTTGCTCATTTTGACCAGGGACTTTTTGGCCAGCCTGACGTTGGCCCCCAGGTGAGGGCTGGCGAAGGCCCGGCGCAGGCTCAGGGACAGGTGCTCCCGCATGATGCAGAACTTTGCCGGGTAATGCTCGGGATCGGCGCTGGTCAGGAGGATGTGGTTGTTGAGGTAGGCCACTACCCGGTCCAGGTCCTGCTCGTGGAAGTAAAGCTGCTCAATGCCCACGCGGTCCAGAGATTCCGCCCAGGCCCCCTGCAGACACTCCCCTTCTTCCAGATATGGGAGATATCTGATTTCCCCATGCTCTCCCTCACTCACTTTCAGGTGCACCGGGAAGGTGATTCTTTCCTCCACCATCAGCGCCCTCAGGTGAATGGGTAGGTAGGGGCTGTTCTCCTGCTTGGGAGTGGGACGCCGCAGGATTTTCAGGTTCTCGCTCAGGAACTGTTGCCGCAGGTTGGAAATGTCCATGGTACTCCCTTTACCGCCAGACGCGTGCCAATGTTACCAGGCTTATCGGCCAGCCGCGGGAGAACTTGAAAAAGCCAAAAAACTAGAGATACATGGAGGATAGTGAAAGATGGCATTGACTTGATAAGTTCCTATTTAGAGCAGCTGAGCTTGAAATTCTGATAGGCTGAATAATTGCATTTCGGTCCAGATTATCCTAATAATATGTCCATAAGAAACGGGGGACCCTTGTATGAAGGCAGTCAAGCTGGTCGTCGCGATAACGGTTTCAGTTGTTGCCTTGGCATTCTATTCTTCATACTGCATCGCACAGCAAGTCACCGGTAAGTTGGGTTCGCCCAACGCCACCACCACCATCAGCGGGAAACAGCTTCCGCCCCCGGATCCGAAATTCGGCGGGGTGATCAAGGAGAGAGCTTCGGAGTCTAAGGCCTGGTGGCCGCCGCGCGTCGTGCCGCCGAAGGGTGCGCCCAACGTGCTGCTCATCATGACCGACGACGACGGCTTCGGCTCGCCGGGCACATTCGGCGGCGTCATCCCCACCCCGGCCCTGGACCGCATCGCCAAGGCCGGCCTGCGCTTCACCAATTTTCACTCCACATCCCTGTGCTCGCCGACCCGGGCGGCGATTATCACCGGCCGCAACCATCATTCGGTGGGTTTCGGGGTGGTAGGTGAAATCGCGACAGGGTTCCCGGGTTACGACTCGATCATCCCCATCGAGAAGGGCACCATCGGCACCATCCTGAAGGAGAACGGGTACGCGACCTCGTGGTTCGGCAAAGACCACAACACGCCGTTCTTCGAGAACAGCCAGGCCGGGCCGTTTAATCAATGGCCCAACGGTATGGGCTTCGAGTATTTCTACGGCTTTGTCGGCGGGGACGCCAGCCAGTGGCAGCCCAACCTGTTCCGCAATACGACGGCCATCTACCCGTTCCTAAACAATCCCGGCTGGAACCTGACCACGGCCATGGCCGACGAGGCCATCCAGCACATGAAGGAACTCAAGGCGCTGGCGCCCGAAAAGCCATTCTTTATCTATTACGTCCCGGGCGGCGTACACGCGCCGCATCATCCGACGCCGGAATGGATCGACAAGATCAGCGCCATGAAGCTCTTCGACGATGGCTGGGAAAAATTGCGAGAGACCATTTTCGCCAACCAGAAGAAGCTCGGCATCATGCCCGAGAACGCGCAACTGACCCCGTGGCCGGACGGACAGGAAGCTTACGGCGGCGCCAAGCTGCCCAGGTGGGACTCGCTCAGCTGGGAGCAAAAGAAGCTCTTCATCAAGCAAGTGGAGGTCTATGGGGCGTACCAGGCATACACCGATCATGAGATCGGCCGAGTTATCCAGGCCGTCGAAGACCTCGGCCAGCTCGACAACACCCTGATCATCTACATCAGTGGCGACAATGGCGCCAGCGCCGAAGGCATGCTTAACGGCACGCCGAACGAGTTCACCACCTTCAATGGCATCGAAGTGCCGGTCAAGGACCAGTTTCTCTGGTACGAGTTCTGGGGTTCGGACCGGACCTTCCCGCACTTTGCCGCGCCCTGGGCGTGGGCGATGGACACGCCCTTCAAGTGGATGAAGCAGGTGCCGTCGCATTTCGGCGGCACGGCCCAGGGCCTGACCATGTCCTGGCCCGCCCGCATCAAGGACGTGGGCGGCATCCGTAGGCAGTTCCACCACGTCATCGACATCGTGCCCACCATCCTCGAAGCGACCGGCATCCCGGCGCCCGACACCATCGACGGCATCAAGCAGCTCCCCATCGAAGGCACGAGCATGGTGTATACCTGGGACAAGGCCAACGCCAACGCCCCTGGCCGACACAGGACGCAATACTTCGAGATGCTCGGCAATCGAGCCATCTATCACGACGGGTGGGTGGCGTGCACGACCCCGGTGACGCTCCCCTGGGAGCTGAGCACCAAGCCGCCGCCGGATGTGATCACCGGGTACAAGTGGGAGCTCTACAACGTCATGGAGGATCCCACGGAGAACAACGACCTGGCCGCCAAGATGCCGGAGAAGCTCAAGCAACTGCAGAACCTCTTTTATATCGAGGCGAAGAAATATAACGTGCTGCCGCTCGACAACACGACGCTCAAGCGCTGGAATACGCCGCGCCCGAGCCTGACGGCGGGACGAACGGTCTTCACCTATTCGGGCGGACTGACCGGCGTGCCGGGCAGCACGGCGCCGAACATCCTGGACAAGTCCTACACCATCACGGCCGAGGTTGAGATCCCCGAGGGCGGTGCGGAAGGCATGATCGTCACCCAGGGCGGGCGCTTCGGCGGCTACGGGCTGTTCATGAGCAAAGGTGTGGTGGGCTTCGAGCGGGGCAGGGTGGTGTTCCTCTACAACCTGCTCGACCTCAAGCGAACGATCTGGGAAGGGCCCGAACTTAGCCCCGGGAAACACACCATCGTCTTCGACTTCAAGTCCGAAGGCCCAGGTCTGGGCAAGGGTGGCACGGGTGTACTCTCCGTGGACGGCCAGGAAGTGGCCAGGAATTCCATGGAACACAGCACCCCCATCACCTTTCCGGAGGACGAGACCTTCGACATCGGCCAGGATACGCGCACCGGCGTCGCCATGGTGGAGTACCGCTACGATGTGCCGTTCAAGTTCACCGGCAAGATCAACCAGCTGACCTTCAAGCTCGAACCCTTCAAACCGGAGCAGAGCGACGCGGCGGGGGGGCCTCATCTTCCAGGGCCGGGGTCGCCCCATCGGCGGTAGGACAGGTCAAACATGCGGGAAAATGCTAGCGGCTTTCAGTCACGCGAACCGAGTCGCGGGCGCGAAAGATAAGGCACTATGAAAAGGGTGCTGATCTTCGCCGCGGTCGGGGAAGCCGGAACGGGCTTGGCGTTGCTGATCGTTCCAGCGCTCGTTGGGCGGTTGTTGTTGGGTGAGGAACTGACCGGCATCGCCATACCCGTCGCCCGCGTGGCCGGCATCGCCCTGATCGCCCTTGGGGTCGCCTGCTGGCCGGGCCCGCCGCGGGTCGGTATGTTAATCTACAGCGTGTCCGTCACGCTTTATCTCGCCTACATCGGCTTCGCAGCCGGTTTGACCGGCATTCTCCTGTGGCCGGCGGTCATCCTTCACGTGATCCTGACGGCACTTTTGACTCGGGCATCAATAAGAAACAAGGAGACGAAAACATAGAAGAATAAACCGCGCCCGTCTGGTCTTACCCGACTAACCTCTACTGGCCAAAGGCCAAAAAGCAAAATGACCGAGTCGAGCAGCATAGGAGAATCTCCCACCCCCTTCCAGAACCGGTCATGAGTTTCTATGCCTTCGATCAACATGAAGAAGCTTTGCTCAGTACCACATCACTTGCCATTATCAGTCCCTCCTTAAAGATGATGGTGTGTCCCCTCTATCAAAATTCATGGTGGAGCTGAAATCGCATAAATTGCTTTCTATACACAGCGTCATAAGTAATTGGACATGATTATGGTTTTCTGGGGAATAGTGCCCTTTTTGTCACCCTGAGCCGCAGGAGAAGGGTCTCGTTTTTAACTTTACATGCGAGATTCTTCGCCGCCTACGGCGGCTCAGAATGACAGAAAAGGAACCATAATGCTATGGTCAGAAATTATTGACGCTGCGTATAAAAGGCCGGTGGCACAAGCTTGCCAACCTGTGCCAAAGACACTCTGCTGCAGCCGGCTTGGAGGAAGGTTGGGGCGGGGGTGGGAATTTTCCGTGAAAAGTAGCTCTGTTTCCCGAAAGCAACCCTAACTTTTTTCTTTAAATAAGGCCAACTGGGAAGCGTCCTGCACCAGGCGGCGGCGGTGGCGGGCCAGTTTGGGGAAGCCCAGGGGGTCCAGGGTGCCTGCTTCCAGATTCTCCAGCACTTCCCGGGCCCGGTCGATGACCGCCTGGGGCACCCCGGCCAGTTTGGCCACCTGGATGCCGTAACTCTGGCTTGCGGCCCCCGGAGCCAACTGGTGCAGAAAAACAATGCCGCCCCCTTCCTCGGCCACCAGCACCTGATAATTTTTCACCCGGGCCTTGAGGCGGCTGAGCGCGGTCAGTTCCTGGTAATGGGTGGCAAACAGGGTGCTCACCCCCGCGCCGCCCGCGTCATGGAGGTGCTCGGCCACGGCCCAGGCCAGGGACAGGCCGTCAAAGGTGCTGGTGCCCCGGCCGATTTCGTCCAGGATGACCAGACTCCGGGGCGTGGCCTGGTGGAGAATGCGGGCGGTTTCGTGCATTTCCACTAGAAAGGTGCTTTGCCCCCGGCCGATGTCGTCCACCGCGCCCACCCGGGTGAAAATCCGGTCCGTCAAGCCCACCAGGGCCCTCGCCGCGGGCACAAACGACCCGGCCTGGGCCAAAAGCACCGTCAGAGCCACCTGCCGCAGGATGGTGGACTTCCCCGACATGTTGGGGCCGGTGACGATGAGAACCCGCTGGTCTTCTTCCAGGGTGACGTCGTTGGGAACGAAGTTCCCCGCAGGGAGAACCCGCTCGATGACCGGATGGCGGCCGGCCGTGATTTTCAAAACCGGGGCCTCCGTAATTTCGGGGCGGCAATACTGGTAGAGGGCCGCGACCTCGGCCAGCGCGGCCCACACGTCCAGCCGCGCCAGGGCCTGGGCCACTTTTTTCAGGCGGGGGGCCTCTTCCCCCAGGCGGCGGCGCAGGTCCTGGAAGAGTTCCGTCTCCCGTTTGATGCGGGCGTCCTCTGCGCCCAGGACCTTGGCCTCATACTCTTTGAGGTCGGCGGTAATGAAGCGCTCGGCGTTCACCAGGGTCTGCTTGCGGTGGTAGTCCGGGGGCGCCAGATGAAGGTTGGCCTTGGAAATTTCGAGATAATAGCCGAAAACCTTGTTGTAGCGCACCTTGAGGGAGGCAATGCCGGTGCGCCGGCGTTCCTGCTCCTCCAGGCGCACGATCCAGTCCTTGCCTTCCCGGGATATCTGGATGAGCTCGTCCAGTTCGGCGTCAAACCCCTCCCGGATGACCCCCCCGGCCGCCAGCGTGGGGGGCGGGTCTTCGGCCAGGGCCCGGCAAACCAGGTCATAAAGGTCGGGAAGCTCTTCCAGGTCCTGGGCTGCGTCGGCCACCAGAGAGGGGGCCTCCGGGGGAATCATTTCCCGCAGCAGGGGAAGCCTTCCCAGGGCGAAGCGGACCGCGCCCACCTCCCGGGGACCGGCCTGTTCCAGGGCCAGGCGGGCGGTGAGGCGCTCCAGGTCGCCCAAACCTTTGAGGGCCTGACGCCACCTCTGGCGCAGGACACCGTGGTCTTTGAAAAATTGCCCCGCATCCAGACGGGCTTCAATGGCCGCTTTATCTTTCAGGGGCTGCCTGAGCCAGCGCCCCAGAAGGCGGGCCCCCATGGGGGTGATGGTGGCGTCCAGGATCTCGAGCAACGACCCCTGGCGGCTGCCGCTGCGCCAGGTCTCAAAAATCTCCAGATGGCGCAGGGTGGCCTCATCCAGTCCCAGATAATCATCCCGGGAATAGGGCAGCAGCCGGTCCAGGTGGGGCAGGCTCACAGTGTGGGAATCCCGGAGATAGCGCAGGACCGCCCCGGCCGCGGCCACTCCCAGGCGGTGCTCCTGCAGGCCGAAGCCGTCCAGAAACAGGGTGCCTAACACCCTCCCCAATTCCCGCTGGGCCGAGGCCGGATCAAAGGTGAAGGGCGGCAACTGACGCCGGGTGGGGGGCGTCTGGAAAGGGGCCAGGGCCGCGGCCAGGACCTCTGCCCCGGAGCCCTCCGGGACCAGCAATTCCGCGGGTTTGAGCCGCCAAAGCTCATCTCCCAGGGCATCGGCCCCCGCCCCTTCCGTGAGGCGGAACTCCCCGGTGGACAGGGACAGGAAGGCCAGGCCCCACCTTTCTCCCTGGAAGGACACCGCGGCCAGGTAGTTCTCGGCCCGGGCTTCCAGGGCGGCAAGGTCCACCTGGGTACCCCGGGTGAGAATGCGGGTCACCTCCCGACGCACCAGAGCCCTTGGCCTGGGCCGGGTCCTCCACCTGCTCGCACACCACCACCTTGTAGCCCTGCTCCAGGAGCCTGCCGATGTAGCCTTCCGGCCGCGTGTATGGGAAAGCCGGCCATGGGGATGCGGTCCTCCCCGGAGCGGCTGCGGGAGGTCAAAGCAATGCTCAAAGCCCGGGCCGCCTCTTCGGCATCCTGATAAAAAAGCTCGAAGAAATCCCCCATCTGGAAAAGGACCAAGGCGTCGGCGTACCTGGCCTTCAACTCCAGATACTGCCTGAGCATGGGAGTCAACTTATCGGACTGGGGGTCGGTCATGGTGAGCTTCTCAAGCGGGGGGAGGGCCAGGGACGTAGGGGCGGGGTTACCCCGCCCCTACCTGCCTCCCCCCACACCCCCCTACCAACCCGCAGAGGATCCGAGAAAGGCGGGGCCATGGGCCCCGACTTTCTCGGTAAATAATCCCCCTAAGGGATGGGGGGAGGGGGTAATCGTCTAATGGAATAAAACAGGGGCGGATAGCTCATGAATCCCGCCCCCCTTAATCGGTTTTTCGTTATTTAGTTACTGCTTGGGTGTTTCTGGCTTCGGCGCTGGCGCCGCAGACGCGGCTTCCACCGCCATGCCGGCCCGTTTCAGATCACCGGCCATAATCTCCACATTTTGCCGGAGTTGGCGGATGACCTGCCGTTGTTTGAGGTGATCAAAGACAAATTGAATCAGGACCAGGACAGCTCCCAAGGCAAAAGACAAAATTGTTATAACCCATATTTCTATCGGCGCGGTTTCAACTTTGGCGACATAGAGATTGAGCCGGAGCTGAATCGTTTGCCGCAAGGCCTCAATGTTTTCAATGACAAAGACTACGGCGACTATTGCCAATAACCCAATAATAAATGCTTTCAGGTAGCGCATGACAGGTCCTCGTCTGGTAAGGCCTTAAAATGAGGGGCCAGGCGGGCGTAAGTCTGGCGGAAATGTTCCGGGATCACCCGCACGTCGGCAAAGACCGGTATGTAATTAGTGTCGCCGTTCCAGCGGGGAACAATGTGCCAGTGGAGGTGGGACTCCACTCCGGCCCCGGCCACTATTCCCAGGTTGAGTCCCACGTTGAAGCCGTCCGGCCGCATGGTTTCCTTGAGGATGCCCAGGGCCTGCCGCAGCTTCACTTGGAGGTCCAACAACTCCCGGGGGCTCAGGTCATCGAGACTCGGGACGTGGCGCACAGGCGAAATGAGCAGGTGTCCGTTGATGTACGGATACTTGTTCATCATGATGCGGGTGAGGCGACCGTTGAAGAGGATCAGGCGCTCGGCCAGGTCTTCTTCGGGCCAGGGACAAAAAATGCAGCCCGGGGATTTGTCATCCCCCAGGATATACTCCATACGCCAGGGCGCCCAGAGAACTTTCATACGAACAAGCATTCTCCTCAGCGGCTTAGAAGTGCGCCTTGTGGGCAATATACCACGATTTTTTGAAGATTCAACGCTTTATTGGAGATCGGCCGCGCCCTTGGCTCTCGGCTGGATGAGCCAGGCCGGGCTTTTCTGGAAAGGCCGGTACAAAGGGTCGCCGATCAAGGTCATCATCCAGGAAAGGTGGGGGATGGTCCGGAAATAGACCTCCAGGAGACTCAGTTGACCTGACATAAGCAGGGGAAAAAACTCGTCGGGCAGAGGGAAAGCCAAGAGGTAGGGTTCCCCCACAGGACCCAAGGTGGCGGCCACCCCCTCCTCCAGCAGGCGCTTGCACCACACCTGGCTGTCCGGTTTTTTCAGGGTGGTGGCCTCGGCGCTGGCCACATGATAGGCCACCGCGCCCCTGGTCCAGGTGCAGGAGGGCACGTATTTGGCCAGGGAATACCAGCCACAGTACAGCGCCGCCTGGGGGCAGGAGCCCGCCGGAAACAGGCTGGATTTCTGATCCAGCATCGTTTTGATCCGGGATTTTTCTTTCATCATCTCGGCCAGGCGCACCAGATGCTGGTCAAACCAGGCATAGCCGCCAATCTGGGTGTCCCCTTTCAGCCCCCGGGCATCAAGATAGCACGTGCCCTGAAGTCCGGTTCTTTCGGTCTCCAGAGCGTCGTCCACCAGGCGCCGGGCGATCTCCGGGGTGGGGGCGTCCAGGCGGCTCACCATGACCGCTGCCTGGCGAAACTTTTGCATGGCCGGCTCTTTGTCGAACCTGAGGTGCAGAGGATTGGGGAGCCAGGACACCCGGGGGTAGTTCTCCACGAGCACCAGGGTCAGCTCACTGTCAACAGCCGCCATGGTTTGGGGCTGCCCATAGATTCTCTGGAGATGCTCCCAGAACTTCATTTCCCCCAGAAGCCCCCCGGAAGTGCGCATCCGCTCTCCCAAATACACGGCCTGCGCGGCCAGACCGGCGCCGGGTTTCAGTTGCTCCGCCTTGGGCAGGGGCACCACGTTGCGGATGGATTCGTCCTTTTCGGGTTTATCGGGAGCAACTCCCAGATCGGCGCGCTTCCCGCTCAACTCCGCAGTTATCCTGGCTACCTGGCTCTTGATTTCCGGCCGGCTTTCCTGGTCCCGGGGCCAGGTCAGGAAGCGTTTAGCCCGGGGCAGCAGTGTCTCCGCCAGCTTGAAGACCTCTTGCGGCGTGGGGCCGTCCGCCGAGGCCCGGGGTGTTTCCGGGAGCTTCACCCGGGTCAGCAGGCCCTCCAGCTCCTTGAGCTTGGCCCAGGTCTGGGACGTGGTTTTGGTTTTTTGAACCCGGGCCAGCCCCGCCAGATCCTGCTCCTCCTCAGTAAGAGCCGCTCCCCCCACCCTTAAAGGAATGCCGTAAACCAGGAGGATGGCCGGCTTTCGCTGCGTTCTTTGGGCAAATTCCCGGATTTTCTGGCGAAGGGGCGCCACCAGTTCCTGCTCATACTCCTGGCGGCTCATGTCCTCCCCCGGGTTAACCTTGACCCCCACCAGATTCTTCTGGGGCACCTGGCGCTTGTCCGCATAGTAGGCGGCCACCTGGCGGCTTTCGGGCACATTGGCGTTGAACACCACTATGAGGTCCTCGGGCAGGAGGGCCGCAGCCGCTGGGGCCCAGGACAGGCTCAGCAGAGCCGGGATGAAGATAATGACAGCAAGGGATTTGCGGAAGATATGAGCGAATATCGACATATTTATTGAATCAGTCCAGGACTGCAATTTCACCATCAAACAAGATGGCTTCGTAAAAAGTCAAAAAATCATTATCTTCTTAAGAATGACTGTCGTCATCATAATTATAACTTGATGATATACATCATTTTATCCCCTCTCCCCCTTGGGGGAGAGGGTTAGGGTGAGGGGGAAAAATGACTTTTTACAAGGACCGGTAGGGCGGGAAAGCGCCGCGCCTCCCGCCTTTCCCATTATGATAGCTCCATGGCGTCCTCTAAAGGCAGTATTGGCGTATGGTGGGCAGTGCCCACCCTACAGAACTATAAGATTGGGACGGCAAGTTCTTGAGCTTTATAGAAAACTTGGCTTTGGGTGGATTCCGGTGGCACAGGTGTCCTCACTGTGCGGCGCCACCTTACGCCTGCTTTTCCCCTCTCCCCCATGCAGAGAAATCTCTCCGGTCCCGCTTGAACAATGGCTATAAGGCCAGCGCAAAAACCGGCCGCAACTGGCCCACCTTCTGGTCCCGGTGGTTCTTGATGACCGGCCGCCACAGGGAGGCCAGGGCCTCCTGGGCTGCAGGGGTCAGGACCCCCAATTGCTCAAGGACCTCGATAATGGCGGGTCCCAGGGCCCGGCTGGCGCCGTCCTCCACCTTCAGGGCCACCCCCAGGCCTTCCTGGGCCAGGGCCAGGGCGAAGCCCCCTTCGGCCCCGGTTTTGGCAAAAACCCGGCCGGGGAGGTTCTGCATGATGACGGTCTCAAGCCTCCCGTCCCCGGCCAGGTGGCGGGGGTGTTGCAGGCAGGCGGCCATGATGGTCCCCTCGGGGCTGTCCGGGGGCGCTGCGGCCAGGCGGGCGAAGCCCCGGGCGATGTTTTGCAGGGGCACGTAAAACACCGGAGCGCCGCAGCCGTCCAGGGCCACGGGAATGTCCGCCGGGTCCAGGCCCACGAGCTCCGCCACGGTGCGCAGAATCAGTTGCTGCACCGGGTGGGAGGGCCTGAGGTAGTCCTCCACCGGCCAGAAATGATAGGCGCACAGGGCCAGCATGCTGGCGTGCTTGCCGGCGCAGGTGTGGTGCAGCGCAATGGGCTTGCCCCCGGCCTGGGCCAGGGCCTTGGCCGTGGGCCGGTGCAGGGGCGCGTGGCTGCCGCACTGGAGCACCGCGGGGGTGAGGTCCAGCCGCGCCAGAATCTTGGTCACCAGGTCCACCTGGAAGTCCTGGCCGGAAAGGGAGCCGCTCATGAGGGCCAGCTCTTCCGGCCCGAACCCGTAGGCCGCCGCCGCGCCGGTGGTGATGAGCGGCAGGGCCTGAAAAGGCTTGGCCAGGGACCGCATGCACACCAGGACGTCCGGGTCCCCCAGGTGACGCTGCACCTTACCGGCCCCATCCACCACCGCAATTTCCCCCCGGTGCCGGCATTCCACCTCAGAGCCCCGGGTAACTTCCACCAGAACGGGCGGGTATTTCTCTGACATACGCCCCTTTCATCACCTGGTTCCCAAGTTCAACTTGGGAACCAGGTGATAGTGCTTCATTGTTTACACTTGCTCAATATAGCCTGATAACGTTTCTCAATATCCGGATTTTTTGAGGACCTCATATTCTTGAAATCTAACCCAGCAGTCAGATCCTTTCTTGTGAGATCTCCGGCTTTGATCAATCCTCTTTCAATTCCCTGTTCCAACATATCCAATGACTCTTTCAACTTACCTGACAGGGAATATACGGAGGCAATGTTATAATAATACATTAAGTTGTCTGGATCATTGTCTAGAAGTTTTCGATAAATATTCTCCGCCTCCTGATAATCTCCGATCTTGGCTTTGATATAAGCTCGATTGGCAAGATTCTTATTCAATATTTCCGTATCTTCTTTGCCTATCATGGTTTCTTCTTTTTTATAATGGGCATAGGCTGAGCGGTATAACTCTACGGCCTTTGACATATTATTAGCTTCTTCTTCTTTGTAGGCCATTGCATCAGTGACTATTCCTAACAACCTATATTTCGCCTGGGAGTCTTCAGCCCTCTGAAGAATATCAACAGCCTTATGGTAGTCTTCATCATAGTAGGCAAAAAGTCCCTTAGTCAGGGAAAATATTGAGCTTTTCTCCAGGCTGGCATCCTTGTGGTTATGTATCTTGTCAAAAAACCCTTTGAGTTCTTTCTTTATATTCCTGGCTTCCTGAGATTGTGAGCCTACATAGAGGGTGTTTATCAGCGTATTTAATCTCGCCTCAAGGGTGTTTTGAATCAACTTATCATAAATAACCGCTTTCTGTTCTATCAAGTCGGAAGCTTCTTTGGCCTTCTTGGAGTACTCCTGCACATCAGACACCGTCTTAAAGCCGTAAATTCCAGCCATGATTAGAAGGATTGATAAAGTTAAAGGGATGATGCCTACAACCTTAATAACCAGTTCTGCCAATTTATCAGTTTTGTTAGAAGATTCCGAAATGGCTGCCAACATGCTCTGGCAATATCTGCATTTAATGGCAGCTTCATCGATTTGTTCTTTACAGAAGGGACAGGTTTTTTTATTTCCTTCCGCCATGCTGTTACCTCTGCTTATTGGAGAAGAATTTTCGCCAAGATGAACCCTATAAAACTGGACAATCTCCGCTTTTACGCCCTAACGCCCTAAGATCATTTGTTTGCAAGGACAACTTGGTAAATAGTTGAGAGTTATTTCTTCCGAAACCCTCTCCAACTGGCCAATCTTGCATGGCCAAGAGCAACGTGGGGATCAGCAGGAAGACGAGTTATTTTTTACTCTTTAATATAAACGCCAGGTCCTTAACACCGATATAGATGTTCACCACGCCCACGAGATACAAGAAATACATGACCAGTTTCTGGTCCGTGTCCATCATGGTGGAACCCAAATAAATGCACAAGCCGCCCAGGGAAAAGCTTATCAGGCATTTCAGATAGGGATTCATGGTTACCTCTTTAGAAAAGTTTCAAGTTTTCAGTTTTGAGTTTCGAGTTTCGAATAGCAAATCATAGGGTGCGTCTTACGCACCAGGATGGCGGGCAGTGCCCACCATTCATTTACCCATTCCTCAGACCGGAGGGCAATTAATTATTCCCCCTCACCCTCACCCTCTCCCCCGATCGATGGAGAGGGGATAACAAAGGAACCTTTGGCACTCTCCATCCCCTCGCGGGGCCCCCCTTAGGGGAAAGGGATAAAGCAAGAATCCCGGCTTTTCACCCTCCTCCCCCGGCGGAGGGAGAGGGCTGGGGTGAGGGGGGACCCGAAAAGAGATACCTTTCTATACTTACAAAATCTTCCTCCACATCATGACCGCCACGCAGCATAGAAAAAGGCCAGGGTCAAGGCCGCGCCCAGGAGAAAATGGGTCCTGATGGTGAGGGCCTGGATGGCCACAAAGGCCTCGTCGGTGGGTTCCGTGTGCCAGGCCTCCCGCACCGCTTTGACGGCCAAAGGCAGGGCCACGAACCCGGCAAAAAGGTGCCCGGGGAAGCGGAAGATCTCCACGAGAAAGGGCAGGCTGACAAAGGGGGCCAGCATGAGCCCGGCATAGACCTGGCGGGATTTAGGCAGTCCCAGCCGGGCCACCAGGTGCTCCTTGGCCGCGGCCACGTCCGCCTCCAGGTCCGGAAACTCGTTGATCCAGAGAATGGCAGTGATGAGGAAGGCCAAAGGCAGCCCCACGAAAAAACCTTCCGGGGCAATCTTCCCGGTCATGGCGTAGTAAGAGCCGAGGGTGAGGACCGGGCCGAAGGCCAGGAAAATGGTGAGTTCGCCAAAGCCCTTGCTCATGAGTTGCAGCGGCGATGGCGGAGTAGAGATAGGCCGCGGCCAGCCCAAAGATACCGATGAGGGCCACCCAGGGGCGGCCGCAATACATCAGGGCGAGGCCGCAAACCACCCCCAATCCCAGGCAAGCCATACGCCAGGTTCCGGACGGACTCGGCGCTGAGTTCTCCTATTGGGGATGACCCGGCTGCCGCCGCTGAAGGGGGTGGCGAACTTGTTGATGGGGTCGCTGCCGAAGGAGTCGTAGTAATCGTTGATGAGGTTGCCGCCGGTGTGCAGGCCGGCCACTCCCAGGATGGTGAGCAAGAAATACCAAAACCCTTCCCAGGCGCCCCGCAGGCAGACCAGGGCCGCCACCATGACCACCGGCATCAGCGACCCGGTGAGAAAAGGTATCCGGGCCGCCCGGATAAACACCCCTAAACGCATGTTAGCCTCCGATATTTCGGGATTATAGGGGCTTCCCCGGAGTCTGTCAATGTTCGGGACTAGCTGGGAACTGCACACCCAGGGGTCCAGGGGGAGTTAAGGTACGGGGGTTAATACCGTCATGTTGGTGAGGGGGTCTGGCGGACGGTTGTTTCACCTCGGGCTCCCGTTTTCCATGCTTCTTTGGCGGTAGCAGGGGCATCCAACCCTTGCCTGAACGGGCTGGAAGCCCGTTATACCCTTTTAATACATATTAATACTTATTGACGGAGAACAGGCATTCTGCCTGTTCCGGACCAGGCTGGAAGCCTGTGCTCCCGCTTCCTGATGGGGAGTGGGGAGGGGTTTGAGAGGGACGTAAGGGCGGGTTTAAAACCCGCCCTTGCGTCCTCGGCACTCCTTCAACAACGCGCCCAAGAAAATTTCATTGCAGTTTTCTCATAACCGGGTAAATTTATACGTTTACATGGAGGAAAAGCGGCCCGGCGCCCGGACTGATCTTCCCCAGCAGCTCGCCTACAGCGTTAATCAGACAACCACATAGGTCAACGTAACTGAAAATCCCCCCTGACCCCCTGCCAATGGGGGACTAGAGGAATTTATCCTAAATACTCAACGGGCAGTTTTAAGGAGGAAGCACATGGCAAGACCGAAAATCACCGTGGTGGGAGCGGGCAACGTGGGAGCCACCTGCGCCCACTGGGCCGCAGCCAAGGAACTGGCGGATGTAGTGCTGGTGGACATCGTGGAAGGCATGCCCCAGGGCAAGTCTTTAGACCTCATGCAGGCCCGGCCCATAATGGGCTTTAACGTGGAAGTGACCGGGGCCAATGACTACGCCGCCACCAAAGGGTCGGATGTGGTAATCATCACCGCCGGCATCGCCCGGAAACCTGGCATGAGCCGGGAAGACCTGATCAACACCAACAAAAACATCGTCACCACCGTGACCAAGGAAGTGGGGGCCCAAAGCCCCAAGGCCTTTCTCATCATTGTCAGCAACCCCCTGGATGCCATGTGCTACGTGGCCTACAAGGTGAGCGGCTTCCCCAAGAGCCGGGTCATGGGCATGGCCGGCATTCTGGACACCGCCCGCTACCGTTGCTTCATCGCCATGGAATTGGGGGTGGCGGTGGACGAGATCCAGGCCATGGTGCTGGGGGGCCACGGGGACGAAATGGTGCCCGTGGTGAGCGCCACCAACATTTCCGGGGTGCCCCTCACCGACCTTCTGGCCCAGGACAGGATCAGTGCCCTGGTGGAACGCACCAAAAAGGGCGGCGGCGAGATCGTGGCCCTGCTCAAAACCGGCTCGGCCTACTATGCCCCGGCCGCGGCCGCGGTGCAGATGGCCGAAGCCATCCTCAAAGACCAGAAGCGCCTGGTGCCGGTGTCCGCCTACCTCCAGGGTGAATACGGCTTAAACGATATCTTCTTCGGCGTGCCGGTCATTCTGGGAGCGGGCGGCATTGAAAAGATTCTGCCCCTGAAGCTCAACGCTCAAGAGGAAGACCTCCTGAAAAAGTCGGCCGCCGCGGTGTCCAAGACCCGGGACGACCTGAAAATCTAACCTGGTCAAGCCGCCGGGGCGCTGCTTTTCAGGGGGCGCCCCGGTTGTGGTGTTCTTGGCTCACACCTGCGTTTTTTGATTTCCTGCCCATTTTCTCCTTCTCTTAAAATTTTTTAAGAATTTTCCCCAGGTCATTTAAGTTAGCTTGCCAACCGTCGATAACAGAATTACGACGGATATCAAGAGCGCTGGGCGCTGGGCGGACTCAATCCGGCCGGCGCTTGTGGCAGGAAGGTGGGTCATGGAAGCAGGTAAGCACATTGAACTGAGCCTGGGCCAGGAACCGGGGGAGTTTCGCCTCAATCTGGACGGCATCGCCATTACCATCAATCTGAAAGCCCTCAGGGGGGAGGGGGCCGCCGCCGCAAACACGGGGAATGGCGCGAGCCGGCCCGCGGCTCCGACTCCTGAAATCGGGGCAAGGGTTTCCCCAGAAGCCCCTCAAGGGTTGGAACTCTCCGCCGAGTTGAACCATTACCGGGAGTTATCCCAGGAGATTTACGAAAGCCTGGGTAAGTTGGCCAAGGACATTAATCTGTCCATCCAGGATTTGTCTCTGGCAGAAATTATCCAAAGCGCCATGGACTCCCCCGGCGAACATCTGGACCAGGCCCGCAACCAGGTGACGGATGTCCTGCAAATGACGGAGCAGGCCACCTTGAATATTATGGACCTGGTGGAGGACATTCGGGAAGACTGCCTGACGGTGCAGACCAAGCTGCTGAAAATGGCGGCCCCTCCAGAGGAAGCCGAAGACCTGCCCCTGGAATCCCTAGCCACAGAAGCGCCGGACCAGAACCTCTGGGACCAGGTTCTCGCCCAGGCGGAAGCGCTGGATCAACTTGTCCATGCCGGGGATGCCCAGGAAATCTCCCCGGCTGCGGCTGTCCCCCTCTTCTCCCTGGCCGATATTCTCCAGATCCTCCTGGAATTTTGCACCAACGAAAAGGTGAAGCAGCACCTCAAGGCGGTTCAGGCCAAACAGGATGTCATTTTCCGGGCCCTGGAAGCAGAGCGGGCCATCAGTCTCCTGGCCGCCGAAATGCCCCTGGAAGATGGCTTCCATCAGTTGTCCGTGGAGCCGCTCTTGAACCTGCTCAAGGCTCATTGTGAAGATGAGCGGGTGAAGGATCTCTTCACCAAAATGGCGTCCTCTGCTGATAAACTCTTCCCCATTGAGGCCCTGCCCCTGGAGGCCCAGGGGTTGGAGGAAGAATTTGCCGAGGAACCCGCCGCCTCCGAGGGAAACCCCGAACTGACATCGCGCTGGGAATCCTTGCAGCAAACCCTCAAGCTCCTGGCTAAGCAGCGGCTAGGCGCAGCCACCGGGATGGGCGCAGCCTGCCCGCCGTCCGGGGGAGCAGCCGAGGTTAAAGAGGTCTTGGAGACGGTGGATGGCATTACCGGCAGCCTCTCCCGGATCGTCGAAGCCCTGTCTTTTCAGGATCTCTCCGGTCAACGCCTTCTCAAAATTCTCAAGATCATCCGGCAGCTTCAGGTGCATGTGCTTACCCTGCTGGTTGCGGCCGGACAAAAACTGAGGCTGGACGACCATTCCCGGCCGGGGCGGGAAAGCGATCTGGCCCGGAAAGAACTGGATCGCCTGCTTCACAGCATAGAACCAACTGCAGACCAGGAAATTGCCGCCTCCCCCGAGGATAAACCCCTGGATCAGGACGCCATCAATGACCTTCTCACCGGTATGGGCTTTTGATTTGAGCGCGGCGAAGACTTTCCCGGGGTGGGCCGGAGGCTGACAACAAGACCCAAGCAAGCGGCAATAAATGTGCAGCCGGCAGGCTGATGCCTCAATGGAGCCGCAGGCTTTACGGGAAAAGTGAGAAGCCACTTTAGGAGCGGCGCCGGTGTCGTTCCGACAACAGCTTGTCGTCGTCGGGATGCCTCTAATTGAGCCACGCCAGCCTTGGACGCCGGGCGCCAGGGCTTTCTGGCATTGTGGGAGTTATCTAGTCAGGCTCAGGCTTCCCTTTGGACAGCCTCCCCTTTTTTTCCACCTGAATTTAAAAATTTCCTTGGAACCAGGCATAGGTGTTGCAAAGTTATCCATCATGCACCCTGGAAAGTACAGTTCCTTGCAGGGGCTGCCAAGACAGGTTATAAGCCGAACGTCTGTGGCCGGCGGGGCTCAGCCCCTGACGGCCAAGCCCGCCTCTGCCAACCAGACCTTCGGCCAGGCTCTGTCGCAGTCTATGGTCACCCGGCAATCTCGGCCCCAACCCTTCGGGGGCAGACGGCAGGAATTTCCCCGCTCCCAGGCCTTGCACGCTATGGGTGATGCCCGGATTTCCGGCCTGCTTCTCCATTCCATCCTGGGCCGCAGCCAGGGAGGTGGACCCAGGCAAGCCCGTTTGGCCGCCGCCGGCCAGGGCCAGGCCACCCAACGAGGGGAAGTGGAGCAACATTTCAGATCGGGTTCCACCCGGGAGACTCGTTTTTCCGGAGATTCCTCAGCCTACGACAGCCTCATCAAAGAAGCCTCCCAGCGCTACCAGGTGCCGGAGGGCCTGATCAAGGCGGTTATCAAGGTGGAGAGCAATTTTAACCCCCGGGCCACTTCCCATGCCGGGGCCATGGGCCTGATGCAGCTCATGCCGGGGACCGCCCGGGACCTGGGGGTGCGTTGCGCCTACAATCCCAAGGAAAACATTGATGGCGGCACCCGTTTTCTGAGGGACCTCCTTAATCGTTACGATGGCAACGTGCCCATGGCCCTGGCGGCTTACAACTTTGGCCCCGGCAACGTGGACAAGGGCCGCTCCTTGCCCGGGGAGACCCGAAATTATTTGGCCTCGGTAGGCAGACTTTACCCGGTTCGCCAGGTGTCCCAGACGCTAACCCGCAACACTGCGCCTCCCGGCCCCGGCCTGCAGCCATCACTCCAGAAGACCTTGGATAACGCGGAGATTTGAAAAGCTCAGCCAATTCTTATTCCAGGTTGCGGCCCTCGAAGTAATATTGGCCATTGCCTGTAGGGGCGCACCCGTGTGTGTCCCTAACACAACCCGGTTTCAAACCAGCATTCCCCCTTCTCCTCTCCGGTCCACTATTCTCATATCCCCCGAAAATAAAGACTCATCCTAAAGTTCCGATAAGCTATCAGAGACCGCCCGGATTGCGGGCTTCAATTCCAGATCAAAGCGGCCGGGGGTGCATGGCGGCCCCGCCTTCCCCTGGCCATGGTGATCTTTTTCCTCAAACATTCATGGATCGAACCACCCTGGTCGGCTTGCTGCTCGGAGGAATGTCCCTGGTGGGGGGGCATTACCTGGAAGGGGGTTCTGCCGGCATGATCCTCCAGGCCACGGCCTTTGTCATCGTTCTGGGAGGCACCGCCGGCGCGGTATGTTTAAGTTTTACCGGACCGCAACTGCGCCAGTCCTGGCATTCGCTCCCCCATATATTCCGCAAACCCCATGACGATACTCCGGCCCAGGCGACCCGCCTGGTGGAACTGGCTTATCGGGCCCGGCGCCAGGGGCTGCTGGCGGTGGAGGGGGAGGTGGCCAAACTGCCCGATCCTTTCATGCGCCGCAGCTTGCAGTTGGTTATCGACGGCTTTTCGCCTCAGCAGGTGCGGGAAATCATGGAAATGGATCTTACCCAGAAAGACGATCACGGCCTCATGCCGTCCCGGGTCTTTGAGGCTGCCGGGGGATACGCGCCCACCATCGGGATCTTGGGGGCGGTGCTGGGCCTGATCCAGGTCATGCAACACCTCACCGAACCGGCCCGTCTGGGAACCGGGGTGGCGGTGGCCTTTGTGGCCACCATTTACGGGGTGGCCTCGGCCAACCTTCTCTTTCTCCCCATCGCCCACAAGCTGAAGCTCCACCACGAACACCAGATGCTCCGCCAGGAGATGATTCTGGAGGGAGTTCTGGCCCTGGCCCAGGGGGAGCATCCCCGCCTGATTGCCGAGCGCCTGAACGGCATCCTCTCCCAGGACGGCGCCGCCGACCTCAAGCCGCCCTCCGCCGGCGGCATGCGCCAACTTCCCGTGCGGCCCCGGACCCGAGTCAAGCCCCATGCGCCAACCCCGGTCCGCTCCCATTAATTCCTCCGGGCCTTCCCGGGACCGCTGGCTCATATCCTATGCGGATTTTGTCACGCTTCTCCTGGCTTTTTTTGTGACCATTTATGCCATCAACCGCCTGGACAACTCCAAATTGCTTGACGCTCAGCATTCCATCCAGCGGGCCCTGAACGCCCCGGTTTTCTTGGGAGGCTTTCCTCTGGAGCCCGAGGTGGGGGATCTCTCCGCGCCGGGCGCCCGGGGGGACCTCCCCGCCGCAGGCCTCCGGGCCTCGCCCCAGACCCAGATCGAGGAAATCGCCCACACCGTTCAGGAAAGCTTGCGGGATAAGCCTGATTACCAGGATATCCGGCTCATGATCACGGGCCGGGGCTTGGTGATTCATTTGCCGGAATTCCTCTTTTTTGCTACGGGCGAGGCCCAGGTCCGCCCGGAGGCCGAACCTCTGCTGGACCATCTGGCCGATATCCTGAGAAAAATCCCCAATCAACTCGCGGTGGAGGGCCATACCGACAACCGGCCCATCAATACTCCCCAGTTTCCCTCCAACTGGGAGCTGTCCGTGCACCGGGCCACCACTCTGGTGCGCTATCTGGTGGAAAAGGCCCATCTGGAACCGGCTCGCTTTGCCGCGGCCGGGTATGGGGAATTTGCGCCCCTGGCCCCCAATAACGAGGAAGCGGGCCGGCGCTTAAACCGGCGGGTGGATATCGTCATCAAACCCCTGCTGCGCAGCAACGGCCCGGGATTATAATGCCGTTTTCGGTTTTCGGTTAAATATAATTATAATATCAACATGTTACATTGAAGGCTTGTTTCATTTGAAATTGAATCTGGTAGGAGAGGCCCCCGCAGTAAATGTCTACATCGACCCAAGCACCTTTGGTAACAGAACCCCGCTTCGCCTGGCTTCCCTTGAGAAAAGAGGCTCTGTTCCCCATACTTGTTAGTCTATCGATGCTCATGGTGATCCTCAACGCCCTCTCCGGAACCGTGGCCGACCCCGACCTCTGGGGCTACATGGCCTTTGGCCGGCTTTTCTGGGAGACGGGGCAGTTCCCCTACCATGACATCTTCGCGTACGTCCCCACCTTGGAAATGTGGGTTTACCACGAGTGGCTCACCGGGGTCATCTTTTACCCCATTTACCAGGCTGCGGGCCCAGCCGGTCTGCAAATTCTGAAATTAACCCTGGGCCTGGCCACTACCGCCCTGGTGTATCTGGCGGCCAGACGCCGGGGAGCCAATTTCTGGAGCGCTCTCCTGGGGTTGTGGTTTGTCCAGGTCTTTCTGGCCATGGGCTACAGCCCGGTGCGGGCCCAACTGTTCACCTATCTTTTTTTCGCCCTGTCCCTCTATGTACTGGAGTCGGTCCGCCTCTCCGGGCGGTGGCGGGGCCTCCTGATCCTGGTCTTTCTCCAGATTTTCTGGGGCAACCTCCACGGCGGCTTCCTGGCCGGCCTGGGCCTCATCGCGCTTTATGCCCTGGGGGAAGCCCTCTCCCAGCGGCCTTTCTGGCCTTATGTCGGGGCCTTCCTGGCCGCGGGCCTGGTCACCCTCATCAATCCTTACGGCCTGGAATACTGGCACTATCTTTTCCGCGCGGTCACCATGCCCCGGCCGGATATCACGGAGTGGGCCTCTCTCATCAAGGCCTGGAACACGGGCTTTCCCAAAGAGCCACTCATCTATTTTGTCAGCCTGGCCGGGTTCGCCGTCATTCTGGTTTTTTGGGCCAAATGGCGGGAGATGACCCCCGCCCTGATCCTGGGCCTCACCCTGTGCATGGGGGTGAAGCACCTGCGCCATCAGGTCTTTTTCCTTATGGCTGCAGGGGTCTATTTGCCGGTGCTGTTTGAGGCCTTTGGGAAAAAAATGGTTTCTGCCCCTCTTTTAGCCTCGTGGCGCTTGCGTCTGGGGCAGGTTGGGCCCGCCGCCCTGGCCGTCTGTTTTATTTTCATTTATGGGTTTAAGTTTCTCAGCAACCGGCCTTTGTCCTTGGATCTGCCTTCAACCCCGGACCTGACCAACAAGGTGGGGATTTATTACCCCGTGGGCGCGCTGGCCTTTCTGCAGAAAAATCGGCTTTCCGGGAATATCCTGAATGAGTTTAACTGGGGGGAATTTCTTATCTGGAATTTGCACCCTTCCTGCAAGGTGGCCATGGACGGGCGCTACGAGACGGTGTATGGGGACGACCTCTGCCAGCTTCATTCGGATTTTGTCTACGGCCGGCCAGGCTGGCGCCGGTTCCTGGAACAATACCCACCGGACTTCATTCTGGTGGATCCCCGCTCCAAGGTCTATCCCCTCCTGCTGGCCGCCCCGGATTGGCGCCAAGTGTACGAGGATAACGGCGCCGCCCTGTTTTTACCCCGGGGCCAAGAGTCGGCCTTATCCCTGCATATTCCTTAATACCAAGTTGCCGTCATAGAGGTAAAATAATGTAGCCGCGAGGCTAAGCCTGCGTTTGGGCACGGCAAGCCGTGCCTTTACAAAAAATTACTTGTTTGATGGCATCTTGGTATAAGGGAACTCTGCATATCAGATCTAATTTAGTTATGTAGGGTGGGCACCGCGCACCTCTTGTCTGGCGGACAGTGCCCGCCCTGCATTTCTCTACATGTTCCTTAGGGGAACCTGCGCGCCGAATGTGTAGTGGCGCAATTTATTGCGCCTCCCGAAATGGGCCTGCGGGATCACGCCCCTTCAGTCCGGGCTCGCACAGGCTGGAAAGCCTGTGCCACTACCCCAACCCGGTCCCTTTTCCCACCCAACTCCGCCCCCCTGCAGGCGCGCAGTTCATCCCGTGCGTCCGCCAGCTATAGGGCGGGAAAGCACAGCGCCTCCCGCCTTCAGGCGCTCGGCCCAACCGGCGGGCGGGCACGGAGGCCCACCCTACCAATCTTTTATTTCCTGGCGCCCTTCGGTTACCTACTTCAAATTTTCCATAATGCGGATGGCCGCGGGGCCGATGATCACCACCATGAGGGCGGGGAAAATAAAGAGCAGCAAGGGAAACACCAGCTTCACCGGGGTCTTGGCGGCCAGTTCCTCCAGTTTTTGGCGGCGGGTGGTGCGCAGGGTCTCGGATTGCACCTTGAGGGAGGTGGCCAGGGAGGTGCCGAAGCGGTCGGCCTGAATGAGCATGGAGGTGAGGGAAGCTACATCGTCCACCCCGGTGCGCTCGGCCAGATTGCGCAGGGCCGTCTCACGCTCCAGGCCGGCGCTGATTTCCAAATTGACCAGGCTCATCTCCCTGGCCAATATGGGGTTGCTGAGACTGAGATCGTCGGATACCCGTTTCATGGCCGCGTTCAGACCCTGCCCGGCCTCCACGCACACCACCAAAAGGTCGAGAGCGTCCGGCAGCCCCTCCTTGATCTTGTGTTGGCGGGTCTCCACCAGGTGACTGAGGACGAGAGTGGGTATGAAGTAGCCCAGGGCCACCAACCCGAAAAAAATCGCCAGGAGCGCGACTAACGGCCATCCCCGCCCGAATAGCCAGGGCATGGCCAGAACCGGCAAGGCCACGGTGAGGCCCAGCTTGAGGCCGAAATAAATGGAGGGCGCCTTGTCATGATAAATCCCCGCCTGGATCAGGCTCTTCTTCAGTTCATTGACTTTGGCGCTCCCCTTTTTCAGGCCGAGCTTATCCTCCACTTTGTCCACCATATCTTTCGGGAGGAACTCCAGATCCAAGGTTTTTTCTTCCTTGGGACGGGACAGGGAGAACTCCGAGGCGGCCTGATCCTGGAGGCGCTCCCGGACGCGGGATCGCCTCAAGCCGAAGAAAAATCCGAGGCAGAGAATAACTCCAGCCACCAGCATCCCGAAAATCAGCGGGGTAACGAGCATAAGCCGACCTCACACTTTGATATTGACGATCTTGCGGATGGCGAGCATGCCCAGGCCCTGGAGGATGAGCGCGGTCATGGCCATCATGCGGCCCAGGGGATGGTTCACCAGCAGCATGGTATATTCCGGGTTGATTCTCATCATGACCAGGAAGAGCACCGGCGGCATGAGGACCAGAATCACCCCGGAAAGCCGGCCCTCCGCGGTCAGGGCCTTGATCTGATTGCGCAGCTTGAAGCGCTCCCGAATGAGACCGGAAATCTTCTCCAGGATTTCCACCAGGTTGCCCCCGGTCTCCCGTTGGATCATGACCGCGGTGGTGAAAAACCGCAGTTCCCTCAACTCTACCCGATTACAGAGGTTGATGAGGGCGTTATTCATGTCCATGCCGTGGTTGTATTCTTTGAAGGTTTTAAAAAATTCCATGCCAATGGGGTTGGGCATTTCGCCGCCCACGATCTGGAGGCCGGAGGAGAAGGCGTGCCCGGCCTTGAGACCCCGGGCCAAGAGGTCAAGGGCCTCGGGGAGCTGCTTTTCAAACTTCTTGATGCGCCGCGTCCTTTTAAATTTCAAAAGACGATAAGGCAGATACAACCCTGATACCAGGCCCCCCAGGGCCCCCAGGGGCCCTCTGGAAAAGAAACCCAGGCTTAAACCCACCGCGCCGGAAATGAGAAACACCAGCAAAACGGTCATCAAAGACCAGTTGACATCCGCCTGCAGCAAAAGATCCTGAAGCTGTTCGAGACGTTGGACCCTTTTCAGGGCCGTGCGCAGCCAGGGCGCATCCTTGAGTCGGTCGGCCTTGAGGAGGGATTCCTGGGAAAATTTCTGCTCCAGACCCTCCAGGTATTTCAATCTTCTCTGAAGGCGGCGGCGCTGCACCCGGTTGGGGTCCCAGACGAAAAGGGCGATGCCCTCCAGAAGGCACAGGAAAAAGATGAAGGTGATGACAATCAGGAGGTAGGGAACATCCGGGAAGTAATGGGACAAGAGCCCCGGCACATCAGGAGAGGAGCGTTCCTGGGCCCAGGCCGGTCGCACCCCCGGGCCGCCCGCCAGAGTCACCCCCATGAAAATCATCCCCAGAAGCATGTGGTGCCGTCGCGTCATTTCCGCCTCCCGGCCATCCCTGGCATCCGGCTGCATTACGATACCGGCCTGGTCCGGCCCGTTGATTACGAGTTTTCCCGAAAGAGGCTGGCAGGCAGATTGACGCCCATCTCCTCCAAACGGGACATGAACTTGGGTCGGATGCCCGAAGTGACAAACTTGCCCTTTACCTTGCGGTCGTCGCTGAGCCCCATCATTTTGTAAGAGAAAATCTCCTGCATGGTGATCATGTCCCCTTCCATGCCCACGATTTCATGCAGGCCCATCATCTTGCGGCTGCCGTCGCTCAAGCGGGCCAGCTGGATGACCACGTCGATGGCTGAGGACACCTGGTGGCGGATGGCCCGCTCCGGGATGTTCAGCCCTGCCATTGACACCATGGTTTCCAGGCGGGTCAGGGCGTCCCGGGGGGAGTTGGCGTGGATGGTGGCCAGCGACCCGTCGTGACCGGTGTTCATGGCCTGGAGCATGTCCAGGGCCTCCCCCTGGCGCACCTCCCCCAGGATGATGCGTTCGGGCCGCATGCGCAGGGCGTTGCGCACCAGGTCCCGCTGGGTGATCTCCCCCATGCCCTCCAGGTTGGGGGGCCGGGTTTCCAGGCGGACCACGTGCTCCTGCTGGAGCTGCAGTTCCGCCGAGTCCTCGATGGTGATAATGCGCTCATCATAGGGAATAAAGCTCGACAGCACGTTCAAGAAGGTGGTCTTGCCGGTGCCGGTGCCGCCGGAAATGAGGATGTTCAGGCGGGCCTTGACCATGCCCTCCAGGACCTGGGCCACCTCCGTGGTGATGGCCCCGAATTCGATCAGATGGTGAACCCGGATGGGGTCTTTGGCAAACTTCCGGATGGACAGGGCCGGGCCGTCCAGGGATAAGGGCGGGATAATGGCGTTGACCCGGGAGCCGTCCGGGAGGCGGGCGTCCACCATGGGGCAGGACTCATCCACCCGGCGGCCGACTCCGGAGGCGATCTTCTCGATGATTTTCAAGAGATGGCCGTTATCGGTGAAGCGCACGCCGGTAAGTTCCAGTTTGCCCTTGCGTTCCACAAATATCTGGTTGAAGCCGTTCACCAGGATGTCATTGACGCTGTGGTCCTTGAGGAGCGCCTCCAGAGGGCCGTACCCCAACAGTTCGTCGCGGATTTCCTTGCACAGGCGGTCCCGTTCGGGCAAGGTCAGGGCCATGCCTTCTTCGGCGAGGATCATTTCGATGCCCCGGCGCAAATCATCCGCCAGGAGATTCTCCTCCGCATCCGACAGGCGGGACAGGTCCAACAGGTTGAGGAGGCGGATATGGATTTTTCCCTTTAATTCATTAAAGGTTTCTTCTTTTTTATCCTGACCGCGGCCCGGGGTCGGCGAACCCCGCTCCGCCTGGGTGCGTTCCCGGATGCGGGAGATGATGCTCATGACTACTCACTCCTTTTCAGGAAGCGGCGCCAGTTCCAACGGGACTGGCGTTTCCGGTTCAGTTCCGGCGCATCACAAAAATGGCCGGCCAGATACCTGAGGTCCTGGCAGATAGTGAGGTTGGGCGCACTCTTCACCAGGGGCACCCCCTCATTGATGCTGGTTTTCACCTCGCTGGGCAGGAAAGGCACGGTTCCCTTGACTTCCCGGCCCAGAAACTTGGCCACATCCTCCAGACTCAGGTCCCCATGCTTCTCCCAGGAGTTCAGCCAGATTTCCAGGTCCAGGTCTCCCAAACCCAGGAGTTCAAAAATCTCCAAAAGTTTCCTGGTGTTGGACAGGGCCGGCACCGACTGGTTGGCCACCAGAATCGCCTGGTTCGCCAATTCCAGGGCCTTCATGGAGATTTCATCCAGATGGTGGCCGGCGTCTACCAGAACGTGACTATACACCCCCAAGTTTTTGACGAAGTTCAGGACCTTCTCCAAATTCTCCGAGGTCACGGCCTCCGCCTCCTCGAGGCGGGCCGGAGCCGGCAGAAGCTGGAGGTTCTTGTCCCAGTGGAAGAACAAGCTCTTTAAATAGGATTGATCCAGGTGCTCCACATTCTCAATGACTTCGGAAATGGTATATTGCGGCTTGGCGTCGAGGAAATAGACCATCTGTCCATAGCGCAGGTCCAGGTCCACTGCCAGGACATGGTTGTTGGCCTCCTGGGCCAACAGATACGCCAGGTTCACCGTCAGAAAGGTGGTGCCCACCCCGCCTTTGCCCCCCAGCAGGGTGACCACCCTGGTCTTGGCGCCGGCCCCGATTTCCGGCAGATGGGGGGCCTGGGGCAGTCGATCCAGGGCCTCCTGGAACTCTTCGGGCCGGATGGGGTGGGTGAAACACTCCTTAACTCCGAAGCGCAGGGCCTTCCAGAGCTGTTCCGTCGATATTTCGTGAAGATAGAGATAAATGGGCGGGTTGCGGTGATCAGCCGCCGTCTTTTTTATCCACTGGTCCAATTCCGGGTGGTCTTGGAGGTATTCCAGAAAAATAACATTGGCCCCGGAGTTGACTCGATCCGGCAACTGCTCCAGAGCCCGGTCCTCCACCACTGCGGTCTGTTGGGCGGAATGAATAATGTCCTTTAAATATTCGCACGTTTCCGGATTCTGGTAATAAAGACAGAATTTTATGGCCATCTCCTGATTCCATCCTGGGGGGGGATAGGCCGCCCATGTTGTTCATGCATTCCTCATGAGGAGAGCGCCATGGTTCTAAAAATTCATGGACTCTTTGGTCACTCGCCGAATGACCTCCACGGTGCGCAGCGGTGTTGGCGCGGCTTTTTCTACTTTGGGCGCTTGGATTTCGGGCAAGGGGAGGGCTCGGCCCAAAAGGGTGCTCGTCCGCACTCCCACGGTTTGCACCAGGTTTTCGTCCTGCTGGTTGCGCAGGACCAGGGAGATCATGCCCTCCCGCACCGCCAGAGCCAGGCGCTCCCCTTCCGACGGGGTCACCTCCAGGGTGACGGTGGGCACCACCTGGGGCTTTTCGCCCAGGGTTTTTTCGATCCTCTGGCCGGTTCCCAGGACCCGCAGATTCTGGAGGACCACTTTGGAGATGGGATCTTTGTTGAAATCCCCCTTATCCACGGTGACCACCACATCCACCCGGTTGTCAGGATTGAGAAAACCCGCCACCCCGGAAGCCTCATCCACTTTCACGGTCATGGCCCGCTTTTCCTGGGGCAAAAGCGCGGTCAAGCCGGGAATGACTCCCTTGGGGGCCAGTTTGTTCTCCAAAACCGGCTCGCCGGCGGCCAGCGACACGGCCGTCACCCGGCCTTCCAGTTCTTCCGGCCGGGCAAACTTACCGGCCATGGGGGAATCGGCGGGCCACTGGCGCACCTTCAACTGACTGCCCGACAAGGCCACCGTGGGCGGCACGTCCCTGGCGGCCACCACCACCGGCACCATCTCCGTGGTTTTCTGTTGCACCACTTTCTGGGATTGACTCTTGAGCCACCCCATGGCCATAAATGTGGCCATAGCCCCAAAAACCAGGGCCAGCATCAACCATACCCAGGGAGGTAACCGTCGCATCCTTTCTACTCCATCAACATTACGGTGTTAGAGGTCAAGTTTACAGTGCCCGCCAAGCCGCTCACAAAAGCGGGCAGTACCTGGAAATTGTAAGGGATAAGCAACCGTAACGCTCAGAGGATTGCCGCTCGCCCCCTGGGCCCCGGTGACGTTTATATTGGCCGTGTCCGTGAACCCTGATTTAGTGAGAAATTCCTGGACCTTGGCCGTAATCTCCCCTGATGTTTTCCGGGGAGTGCTGAACACCACCCCAAATCTGGCTCCCTCCCGGCTGGCATTGCTTACCACCCCCTTGTTGTAGATGGACAGGCCGAACTCCACCAGCCCAAAGAGCAGCACGACGAACAGGGGGGCCAACACCGAGAACTCCACCAGACTTGCTCCCTCCTGATTTTTTGACCGAAGCCGAGAAACCTTCATGGCCGGAAACCTCTCTTTAAGGGACAGGTCCTCAGGAACGGGGAAAGCGAGGCCCGGAACCCCCCGGAGGGAGCCCGGGCCCCCGCCTGCGACCTGCCGTTCAGATCACAGGGTTGCTGTTGGTTCCTGGGTTAACTGCCGCCAAGTTGGGTCTGGACTTGGCCATACTTGGTGTTCAGGGCGCTGCCGATGCCATAAATGGCCGCCATCACCGCCACGGCAATGCCAGCCACCAGAAGACCGTATTCCACGGCGCTGGCCCCTTCCTCGTCCAGGATAAAGGTTCTTGCTTTGGTGAACAAATTTTTCATCTCCTCCGCTCCTTCATGCGATGGGATTTGGGAAAGCTCTGAATAATCCCGGTTTATGGGCAGCCTTTCCCGCATCTGCCGGTTTCCGGGAAACCGATCCGGCTTTCCCATTTAGTTCACCGAGTTCACCAAAGGATCGGCTCACTTCGGAAATCCCTCTGCCATGGCCCTGGGGCTGTAGGCCGGTGATTTTGCGTCCTGCCCTTTCGAGCAGTTTGCCTTTCTCGGTGACCGTCACTCTGCTTATCGGCACTTTCACCACCGGCTTTAAAATTTTTTTCTCCAGACCCGGCAATTTAAGTTTTTCCTCACCCGGCCCGATTTTCTCCATGGACTCCCCCGGAAAGGAAAATGGCATGACCCTGCTCGCTTCCAGTCAAAATACCGCCCCCAAATCGGCCGGCCAAGCCGCCGACCCTGTTTACCGGCCTCTGCCCCAAACCATAAAGGAATTGGGGGTGCCGGAAATCTTCCTGGCCAATCTCACCCTGAAACAGTGCTTTTATCTGGACACCTTCTATCTGGCCGAGCTGGCCGACCGCCTCAAACTGTCCACCACCGTTCTTACTCAACTGGTGGATTACCTCCGTAAAGAAAAATATCTGGAGGTTCGGGGGCCCGATCCTCTCAAGCCCGTGGCCAATCCCCTGGCCCTGGCCAACCGTTTCGCCATCACCGAAGGCGGCAAGCGCCGGGCCGCCAACCTTTTGGAATACGACGCCTATGTGGGCCCGGCCCCGGTGAGCCTCGAGGACTATTGGCAGCAAGTGGCCCGGCAAAGCATCATATTGACCCAGGTCACCGCAGCCAGTCTGGACCGGGTCTTCGAGGGTCTGGTGGTCTCCCCCGATCTTTTGGAGCAGCTGGGGCCCGCGTCGGTGAGCGGCAAGCCCCTGTTCCTGTATGGGCCCCCGGGAAACGGCAAGACCACCATCGCCACCCGCCTCGGGAAGATCTGGGACGATGTTATTTTGGTCCCCTTTGCCCTTTTCGTGGAAGGCAACGTCATCAGGGTTTTCGATGAAATAACCCACGAGGCGGTGAACAGGGGGGCGACCTCCGTTAATGAACAGGTGGACCGGCGCTGGGTTCGCTGCCGCCGCCCCACGGTCATTGTGGGCGGCGAACTGAGCCTGGCCATGCTGGATCTGGCCTTCAACCCCATCCTCAAGTATTATGAGGCTCCTCTGCAGCTCAAGGCCAACAACGGCATGTTCATCGTGGACGACTTCGGCCGCCAGCAAATTGCGCCCCAGGAGTTGCTCAATCGCTGGATTATCCCCCTGGAGAACCGTCAGGATTTTTTGTGCCTGCACACCGGCCAGAAGTTCACCATACCCTTTGACCAGTTTCTGGTGTTCGCCACCAACCTGGAGCCCAGGAGCCTGGTGGACGACGCCTTCCTCAGGCGCATCCGCTCCAAGATCAAAATCAATCACGTCACCCGGGAACAGTTCGTGGAGATTTTTCGGTTGATGTGTCGGCATTATGAGGTGGATTTCAACGAGGCCGGCGTGACCTACCTCCTGACCCACCATTATGACGACGGCCAGCGCTCCATGGACGCCTGCCACCCCCGGGACCTGTTGGAGCAAATCCTGGATTTCAGTAGCTTCAACCAGGTGCCCCCCGTGTTGACCCCTGAAACCCTGGACCGGGCCTGCCGGGTGTATTTCGTGGATTGATCCCATCACCCTTAGCGACCTGCCAGAATCCTGGCCGCTCTCACCCGAATATCAGTGCTGTCCGGCAGGGTTGTTGCTAAACTGGCAACAGGGAAACCAATGCCCGTCCTTACTCGTTTGTGGGTGATTTCAGACCATGGCGCGCTGATCTTAAACACTCTGAATTTACGGGAAAATCCCCTCTCCCCTGTCAGGGGAGAGGGATAGGGTGAGGGGTGAAAGGGTTTTTGCCCCCCTCACCACAGCCCTCTCCCCCCGTAAACGGGTGGAGAGGGAGCACTCCGTCCGGCAATCATATTTCAAGAAACAAAGCAAGATTCCTGGCCGCAGAGGGTCAGCCTTTGGGGAGAAAACCATATTTTTCTACCGGACACTGCTGACCCGAATATAATTCATGAGGTAATATGAGGCAGGGCTGAGTTTGCCCTGCTTTTTTATTTGACACCTGCTTCAGGCGCGCATAGAGACATACTGACTAATTTTCCAAATTAATCTCATGATAAAGGCCAAGGAGGGCGGCATGGCAGAGCCAGGGAAAAACCGCGGGATAGGGCCGGCGGGGCCGGTTTTCATGGTGGGCCTGCCGGGCCCCCGGTTAGACCAGGCGACCCGGAAGTTGGTGCGGGAACTTCAGGTGGGCGGCATCATTCTTTTTGCCCGCAATCTGGAGGGGCCCGAGCAGGTCTGGGAGTTGACCCGGGAGTTGCAGCAGGCCGCCCTGGCCGCAGGAGACCTCCCTCTGCTCATTGCCGTGGACCAGGAGGGCGGGCCGGTGCAGCGCCTCAGGGAGCCTTTTACCCGCATCCCCGCAGCCCGGGAATTGGGAAAGCGCCCCACCCCCGGCGAGGTGGAAGAATTATCCCAAACCGTGGCCCATGAATTGGCCCTGGTGGGTATCAATATGAACCTGGCGCCGGTTCTGGACGTGGCCCGCAGTCCGGCCTGCCCCCAATGGGAGCGCTCCTACAGCCCAGACCCCCAGCAGGTGGCAGACTTTGGGGTCGCCGCCATCCGTGGCTTCCTTAAGGGAGGCGTCATCCCGGCGGCCAAGCACTTCCCGGGGTTGGGGGACACCACCGTGGACTCTCACCAGGTCCTGCCCACGGCCCAGGACCCTGATCCGGAAAGAACCGCCGACCTGCTGCCGTTCCGCCGGGCCGTGGCCGCGGGTGCACCCGTCATCATGACTGCGCATCTCCAGGTCCCGGCCTGGGATTGCCCCACCGCCACCCTGTCGCCGGCGGCCCTGAAGGACTGGCTGCGCCGCCGCCTGGGATTCAAGGGGGTGATCATCACCGATGACCTGGAAATGGGGGCCATCGCCGGGGCGGCGGCTGCCTCCGAGGCAGCCTGTCAGGCCCTGGCCGCAGGCGCGGACCTCCTGCTCATCTGCAGCCAGGGGGAGGCGGCCTGGGAGGCGGCTGAGTGCTTGCGCCGCGACCCCGCCCTGCATCGCCCTCTGGTTGACGCCAGGCGCCGCCTGCAACATCTCCGGGAAAGGCTTTCCAGGAGCCGGGCAACCAGGGATGAAGTCAAAGCTTATTTTGGGGGCGGGTTATAGCGGTTGCTAAAAGTAATTTCCTTTTATCAGGGCATGGCAGACCCTGCCCAACAGGGCAATCCCCGACAATCGGCAAAAACTCTTGGCAATGACTATGTTCTGAGTGCTGGCACTAAAAAGTGACGTGGCCGGGAGGGGGAAGCCCGGCCACGTGGAGAAAGGAGAAAATGGTGTATGTTTTTCGGGGGTAACCTTTGCTTTTTATACATGCAGCAACCGTGCCAAATTGCCTCATGGCAAATTTTCTTAAGAATTACAATAGCTTACTTGATCGGGGCCGATTTTGCCTGTGGCCACTGGTTCAATTTTTTTTACTCTATTCCCTGATAAGAAAGCATCTGATCCCCTGGACAAAACCGTTTTCTGTTAAAATTTCCCGCTCTTCGCCCCTCCCGGACAAATATTTTAACCCTCGCCGCCCTCAATTTTGACTTCCCTTCCCGGCCTGAGGCCAATTGGCCAACCGGCGACCTGTTTCCCTAAAAGTTCACGGTTCCGGGTTCAGGATTCACCGTTCAGGGTTCTGGGAAAGTCCTTAATTTTTCAGTCTGAGGGAACTTTGTCAGCCGAGGAGGCCCCGCAACCGGCCCAAGACAGTCTCAGGCGCAAGCCTGGTCAGGGAAGCCTTCTCCCCGGCTCCCCCGGGCGGGGTCAGGACAATGACCTGCTCACCCAGGGGAGACCAGATCCGGGGATCAGTGGGGCCGAAAAGGGCCACCACCCGACGGGCCCCCGCCGCGGCCGCCAGGTGGGTAATGCCGCTGTCGCCCCCCAGATAGAGGTGGGTGCGGGACAACAGCCCCGCCACCCGCCCCAAAGGCTCACCTACCCAGACCACCTGTTCCTGGGCGGCCGCCAGCCCCTGGATATAGGGCAGTAGCGGCTCCTCCGCCGGGCCGGCCAGCCACACCACCCTAAGGCCGCCCTCCCAGGCCAGGGCCCGGGCTACCTCGTAATAGGAGCTCAAAGGCCAGTTTTTTTCCAGGCTGCCGCTTCCTGGCGCCATCACCAGAAGGCGTTCCCCAGGGTCAAGCGTCATTTCCTCCAGATTTTTATCCTCCAGGCGCAGGCGAAACCGCGCCGCCACCGCCTCAATCCCCAGTTCCTCCAGGCGCCGGGCCTGAACTGTGGTGACGTGGTGGGCGCCTCCCTGGGGAAACGACGGCAACCAGAGGGCCTCGTGCACGCCGGCCTGCACCAGACGGGCCTCAAACCCGGGCCGGGGCCTGGGACTGAAGACCAGGGCCAGGTCAATCCCGGTCAACCGGTCGCAGAGAGGGGTTGGCAGGGCGCCCTGCTCCTTGAAAAGTGCGGCCCACATGGCCTCCCCCCCATCCCAGACGGCCGCCACCGGCAGGGTACCGGCCAGCAGGCCCCAGCGCTCCCGGTGTCCCACCCCGATAAATCGGGCCCCAGAAAAATGACGGCTCACGGACGTCAGGGCCGGCCCGGCCAGGAGCAGGTCCCCCAACGCACCCTGGTGCCAGACCAAAATCGTTTTTATTTTTGGCATTGAGACTCGGGATATGGCGCCCAAGGGAATGGAGGACAGTTCAAGAGAAGGCTACCGGGCGCAGTCCGCCTGCTGAGCCCAGTCGATCTCATAAACCAAAAAACGGCTGTCCGGGGCCGTGTAGACCGGCTTTAAAAGGCCCGGACAGCTCGACAAAATCTGGCCTATGGCTGCCGCAAAATGCGGTTCTTCAGAGAACACCGGCATGGGCAACTGCACCAGGAAACGGGCTTCATGGCGCTTGAGGAACTGTAAGATTTCCTCCTTGGGGCCCAAAGCCGGCTCCGGCGAGCCGTAAAACAGGGACACGGGCCGCCCCTTAAAAGGCCGAAACGCAGGCCGGTCGGTATATAAAAATATCATGGTGTCCAGGCCCGAAGCAATCACATCGCCTGGCTGGGTGTTAGTCTTAATCCAGGTGAATAAATCTTCATACGCTTGCCAGGTAACACTTTCTTTACTCTGAAAATAGAGCGGATAATGCCCGGCGTGGCTCACCTGAATCATGCGGGCCATAACCGAGACATTAACTGCCAGCAACGCGGTCAGCAAGAGGGTGGCCAGCCAGGGGGATTGGAGCAAAGGGACTCTTTGCAACACCTGCCGCACCCAACTCAAAAAATAGGCCAGCAGAAAAGGCGCCAGGGGAACCAGAAAACGGAGCGGCGGCCAGGGCCACACCAGGATAATCAGAAGATTCAGGACCAGGAAAACAGGTAAGATTCTCCCCTTGACCACATCTTTGACCACAAAGACCCAGGTAATCAATCCCAGGATAAAAGCCAAGGCGGAGTTCCAGAACGAAAAATAGCCGGGATGAAAAAGACCGAGGCCGACCGCCAGGCTGTGCATGGCGGTAAGCATAGTATTATCCAGGATAATCTGGCCAACCCCGGTCCTCCCCGAGGAATACCACCAGGCCAGGTAATTCGTGTAGTACATATTCGCGGAATCCGCGGCTTGCCAGCGGGGTATCAGCAGCATCCAGGCCAGCCAGGGCAACACCAGGAGGGCCATGCCCAGCAGCGCCCACGGCAGAGGGGTCCCCTTCTTCCAGAGCCTCCACAACCCCAGGGGGACGAATACCCCGCCGATGGTCCTGACGAGCATGGGCAGGCCCAGGAGTACCCCCAGGAGAAACTGCCGGCCAGGCGCGATAAGAGGGTTCTCATCCTGTTTTTCCAGGGCCCAGAGGGCCGCCAACACCGTGAGGGCAAAGGGGAGTTCGGACAGAGTGATGGTGGAAAAATAAATGTAAAAAACGGAGGTCAGGGTTAAGGCGCCGGCGCCTGCCGCCACCCCCCGGGAGAAGTAGCCGAAACGCACCAGGTAGAGGTAGGCCAGCCCCACCACCAAGGCGCCGCAGAACAGGGTGAGGTATTGCAGGAAGACCAGGTTGTTGGGAAAAACCGGGAAAATTTTCCAAACTATTGCCAATAAAAAAGGGTAGAGAGGGGGATACTTGGTCTGGGGCGGCGCGTCGGGGAGGTTGATGAGGCGGTAGCCCCTGCCCTCGGCCAGGGCCTTGGCGGTGCTGAGATAAATGCCGTCATCATGAAAGACGCCGGCCACCCTTGGGATCATATACCAGGAGCCCACCAGCATGGTGAGCGCCACCAGACCCAGGGCCACATACCAATCCCTGGGGGTCAGGGCAGGATCGCAGGGGCGGCAGTTCGGGGTCAAAACAAGTCCCGCTAACCGGTTTTCAGGGCTTTCTGGGCCGGGACCTTGTCAAGCAGGAGAAAAGGGGTGGCCACCGCGGCAATGGTTTCCCCCACCTGGCGGATGCAGGTCTCCCGGAGGGGACCCAACCAGCCTTCGGCCAGGGACAATGACTCCACCTGGTGGGGTTTGATGCCCATGATGCGGGTGCAGGTGGCGTCCACCGCCGGCAGATTGCGGCCCAGCACCAGGACCCCCACCTGCTTGGCATCCCCCATGATGGGCCCGTCCCCTTCCATGCCCACAATACCGTCCACGATGGCCAACTGGGGCCGCACCGTGGCGGTGATGTCCACGATGCAGCCGTCGATGCCCGCCCAATGGAGATAATTTTTGGGCCAGCCGTAAAAACTGCCGGGCATGAGGCCGAACAGATTTTTCATGGACAGGGTGACGCCGGCCCAGTGATGGGTCTTGAGCTTGGCCATGGAGACAACTAGATCGAAATCTTTCAGGCAGACGGGCAGGGTCAGGGATTTCAGCCTGGAACAGCCGCCGGCGTTGGCCATGGTGAAGCCATTTTCGTGATTGACATCAATAAAGGGGATGCGGTCCTCCCAGAGCACCTCCTCCAAACCGGATTCGTACAACACCCGCAAAGTGTCGGTGATGTGCCCCGGCCCTTCGGCCACGGCCACACGGGCGGCGCCCAGGGATAAAAAGGCCTCCACCGCGCCCCGGACCACCAGGGGGTGGGTGTTGATGTGCACTGCGCCGGGCACGGTCTCCACCAGGTTAGGCTTGAGAAGCACCCGTTTGCCCCGGATGTCGGCTTCGCCGATGCCTAGTTCCCGCAAACCGTCCCGGATGACCGACTTGATATCCGCCTGGTAAGAGGGGACCTTGGCGATAAAGGTCCTTTCTTCCCAGTTCCGGTTTCTGAACTCTTTCCACAGGAAATAGCTGCCCGACCCCAGCAGCAGGCCGCTGGCGCAGGCAGTCAGAAATTCTCTCCGGGTGAAAGCCATAGTTGCCGGCCCTTCCTGATGGTCCGTTACGAAAAAGCCTGGGGGTTGATACTACCGGCCAAGCCGCTGGAGGTTCTCAAGGCCGCCAGGATCAGCGCCAAAGACGAGGTGTCATACCTGGTGGCCCTCTCCTGTCGGCGCAAGCAGGCCTCGATGAGAGACGGGGCTGAGTACGGCCTGGCCCCCCAGGCCCCCAGACCCAAGAGGGCCCACCCCAGGGACCAGGGGGTTTTGAGGCCAGCAACCATATCCTCCAGGTAGGCAATGCTTTTCTCCACTTCAGGCCGGGAAACCCTCTTGCTCAGGGCATTAAGGGCCATGCCGGTGCTCTCCGGCATGGGATGCAGGGTCTGGCCGAACACCGTGGTGTTCCCGTAGTTCCAGCCGCCGCTGGCGATCTGCCGGTCCATAAGCAGGCGTTGGCCTTCCGCCACCCGGGCATGGCTGCCGTAGCCCGCGGCCTTGAGGGCCATCATGGCCATGGAGGTGGGTTCGGCCCAGGACACGGTGTCGGCCCGCCAGGACCAGCCTTTGATGTCGGTGTCATGGCCGACGATGGACTCCCATTCTTGTTTATAATGCAGTCCCGAGGTAGCCAAAAGAAAGCCCACGGCCCGCTCCAGGGCTTCCTGGTAGGCCGGCGCACCATGCCAGGCGAAGACCGCCAGGGGGGTGGGCCAAAAGGCGTCGGGATGGTCCGGGGAGATGCTCACCCGGCCGTCGGCAAGCTGGCTGGCGGCCAGACGGTGGCGGGCCGCGTCCCTCAGACCCGGCTCCGCCTCCAGGACGGCAAGGGCGATTATCGCCCAGGCGGTGGCGTCGGAACGGTACCCTTTTCCCGGCTGGATGCCGAAGCCGCCGTCAGGGAGGGCCCGCTCGCGCAACTGCTTTAACCCCTGCTCTTCGACTGGCCCCCTCATAGTCCCATCCCCCGCCGGCCTCCCCCGGGAGGCAGCAAGCCCCCCCGGCAAAGCTCTGCAAGTTGTTCATTTTTTCCAAAATTTTGGAACCATTTTAGCCCAATACCGACAGGGAAACCAAGAAATTTCCTTTCTGTCCTGTTGCCGTTCATTTGTTATCGGCTTTTCGGCCCGTAAAAGTTCACAGGATGCAACACACGGATATCACCAAAAAAGCCCCGGACCTTGAACCAGCAAAGACCCGGGGCCGGGAGCATGAAGCTCAGATATTTTCAGGAGTGGGCCTGGAGTTTCTCGGATAGTTGCTGACCGGTCCGGGTATGGAGGGACGCGGCCCCGCCGGATTCCACCTCCATGAGGGCCAGGACATCCTGGTAGATGCGCCGGTTGATGTTGGCGACGCCGGCGTCGCCGTCAAGAACCTCCAGGATGGACTGGGCGATCTCCGGCTCGGTCTCCAGTTCCGCCAAGAGATCCCTGGCCTGGTCAAGGCTCATGTTTTGCATGAGAATGGCGGCGAAGACCACCTTGGGGTCGCCCCCTTCGGCCTTGAGGAGGTCGGTGGCCAGGGACAGGCCCCGGTCCAGACGGGCCTTCAGGTCGGGGGCCTCGCCGGCTAGGGCCAAAGCCCGCTCCTTCAGACGCTCCTTGAAGGTCTGCATGGCCTGCCGTTCTTTGAACAATTCGGGGACGCACTTATCGGCAAACTGGCAGTATTCGGCGCACCCCATTTCAATTTTGGGATTATAGAACAAGTGGCCGCACCAGGCGCAGCGCCGCCGGGTGTCGTCCTTGAAAAATTCAATCTCCGTCCCGCACTTGGGGCACTCCACTGCGAAAATATCGTCGGGCTTCCAATGGCGGGTGTCTTGACCCGGGCATTTTATCTGTTCCATAATCCCTCCTTACGCCGCCTTGATTTTGGCCTGCTGCACCACCTGGCCCTGGGCCCCCAGGGTGCTAATGGACACCGGCAGGCTTTTGCCGGAGGCCTGGAAGGCGCGGCGCACCGCTTCGATGAGCCCCTGGCAGCACGGAACTTCCATATTGACGATGGTGACGCCTTTGATGTCGTTTTCCTTGAGGATGGCCGTGAGCTTGGCCACGGATTCCTCCAGGTCGTCAAATTTGGGGCAGCCGCACACCACCGCCTTGCCGGCCAGGTACTTGGCATGGAAATCCCCCGCCGCAAAAGGACCGCAATCAGCCGCCACCAATAACTCAGCATCCTTGAAGAAAGGCGCCTTGGGGGTCACCAGGCGGAGCTTCACCGGCCAGTGGCTCAGGGCCGAAGCTCCGGCTTGGGGCGCGGCCGCGGGCGTGAACTGACGCATGGCGCTGCCGGGACAGACAAAGGCCGGCTGCTCCGCGGCAGCCTGGGGCTTGGCCGCGGCGCCATGGGCCTCATGGTGTCCAGGCTCTCCGGGGGCGCCGGGGGCTGGCCCCACAAATTCATCGGTGTCCCGCTCCTCGATGGTGAGGGCTCCCACCGGACACTCGCCCAGGCAGGCGCCCAGGCCGTCGCAGTATTTGTCGGCCAGAATCTGTGCCTTGCCGTCAACGATGACGATGGCCCCTTCCGCGCAGGAGGGGACGCACAGGCCGCAGCCGTCGCATTTTTCCTGGTCAATCTTGATTATCTGCCGTTTCGCCATGGTTTTTTTCCTGTCAGGTTGTTTTAGTAATAATTTAATCATAAAGGCAGGCGTTGCCCTGATTTAAGTCAACCTAAGGGAATTTTTCTAAATCTTTTTTCGGATAATGCTCTTTGCTCCGTAAAGAGCATTAAAATTCTTCAGTGGGGGGAGGACCAGGGACCTGAGGTCCCTGCCCTCCCCCCACACCCCCCTCCCAACCCGCATGGGGTCCGAGCGCAACATAGGGCGGGAAAGCGCAGCGCATCCCGCCCTCAAGCGCCCGGCGAAACTGTTTGGCGGGCACGGAGGCCCGCCCTACCAATCTTTTCATGATTTTGAGAGTGCCAAAGGCTCATGAGCGACTGCTTGGAAAAGTTTTTCAGGCGGCCTGTCTTGAAAAGTTCTGTAGGGTGGGCACTGCCCACCACCAGGCAAGCCCTTATAACACTCATTCCCTCAAAAGAATCTCGGCCAGGTGATAAAATTTTAGTTTTAGGCCCTGAGACTCGGCCAGGCCCTTGAGGTGCAGAAAACAACTGGCGTCCAGGGAGACCAGGCCCGTAGCCCCGGTGGCCGCGACCGCTTCGAGATAAGCCTCCCCTATGCCCCGGGCCAGGTCCGGATGCTGCGCTTTAAAGACCCCCCCGAAACCGCAACAGGTGTAATAGGGGGACACCGTGGTCAAGGTCAAGCCCCCCACCTGGGATAGAAGTTGTGCGGCGGCCGGCAAGACCCCCAGCTCCCTGGCCTTGCAGGAGCGGTGCAGGGCCAGGACGCCATGAAAGCGCGGCCGCCAGGGAAGGGGTCCCCGGGCCGCCAGCCATTCGCTCAATTCATAAACCCGGCCGGTGACGGTCTGGATCTGCTGGCGGGCTGCCGGGCTGCCGGTCAGTTCGGGATACTCCCGGCGCACGGTGAGGACGCAGGAGGCGCTGGGGCAAACAATGTCGCCTGCCCCGGAAAAAACCCGGACAAAATGGCGGGCCAGGCGCCGCCCCGTAGCTGGGTCCCCCGCGGTCAAGGCAAATTGCCCGCAGCAAGTTTGTTCCTCAGGGTAGGCAGGGCTGCTCCCCGTTCTCGCAAGTATCTCCACCAGCGCTTTTCCCACCTGGGGGGAAAACTGGTCGATAAAGCAAGGAATAAAGAGGGTTACCGGTTTGGTCATGTCGTTCAAAAGAAGACCGCCATAGTTCATCAACGCCTCGGTGCTCTACTCAAAAATTGTTAAAAAAATGCTTTTATGTCATCCTGAGCGTAGCGAAGGTTCTCGCCCGTACAAAGAAGGAGATTCTTCACTTCGTTCAGAATGACCACCGAGCAGTTTTGAGGTTTTTTAACATCCTGCCAATATCTCCCCCACGTTTTAAACCCTTTTCCTTGACAATCAGGGCGGAATTTTTCTACAATAAACTAAAATTTATGGAATAACAACAGGTTGTATGCCTAAAGGAGCAATAGCCGGAAACACGCCAAGGGCCCAGATTCTGGTGGTGGACGACGATAAAACCATGCGGGACGCCTGCCTCCAGATCCTGACCCGCCAGGGCTTCCAGGTGGAGCAGGCCGCCAACGCCCGCCAGGGTTTAGGGCTCCTGGAGAAGAGTTCCTTTGACGTCATTCTCCTGGACCTGGTCATGCCGGACCTGGACGGTCTGGAAACCCTGAAGAAGATTAAATCGGTGGATAGTGACTGCGAAGTCATTATCATCACCGGGTACGGCTCCATCCCCACCGCAGTGGAGGCCATGAAGGCCGGGGCCTTCCATTTTCTGTCCAAGCCCTTTGCCCCCGACGATCTGCGCACCGTCATCAGCCGGGCCCTGGAAAAACGCCGGCTCAACCTGGAAAACCTGTATTTGCGCCAGGAGCTCAAGTCCAAAGACGGCCGCGGCATGGTAATTTATCAGAGCGAGTCCATGGCCCGCCTCATGGAGATGGCCTCACGGGTGGCGACCACTGATTCCACCGTGCTCATCACCGGGGATTCGGGCACCGGCAAGAGCATCATCGCCCGCCAGATGCACGAGCTCAGCTCCCGGGCCAGGCGCCCCTTTATTACGGTGGACTGCGGCACCCTGGTGGAAACCCTGTTTGAGAGCGAACTGTTCGGCCATGTCAAGGGAGCCTTCACCGGGGCCGACACCAACAAGGTGGGCAAATTCGAACTGGCCCAGCACGGCACCCTGTTTTTCGACGAAATCAGCAACATTTCCCTGGAGGTCCAGGCCAAACTTCTCAGGGCCGTGGAGGAGCGCAAGGTTTCCAAAGTGGGCAGCCATCGGGTCATCACCGTGGATGTGCGCCTCATGGCCGCCACCAACCGGGACTTGTCCCAGGCCATCAAGGACGGCACTTTCCGGGGCGACCTGTTTTACCGCCTGAACGTGGTGAGCCTGCACATCCCGCCGCTTAGGGAGCGCAAGGAAGACATCCCCCTGTTGGTGAAGCACTTTCTGGAGAAATACAACACCCGCATTCACAAGCAAAACCATATCCGGGGAGTGTCTCCTGAAGCTCTGGAGGTCTTCCTGCGCCATGATTGGCCAGGGAACGTGCGGGAGTTGGAAAATACCGTGGAGCGGCTGGTGGTCCTGAGCACCGGGCCGTATCTCAAGCCAGAGGACCTGGCCTACGCCGGCCTATTTATAGCCCCCGCCGCCGAGGACGCCGCCCTGGACCTGAAGGACCTGGAAAGAGAGCACATTCAGCGCACCCTCCAGAAGTTCGGCGGGCGCAAAAGCGACACGGCCCGGGCCCTGGGCATCGACCGCAAGACTCTCAGGGAAAAGCTCAAGCGCTACAACCTCCAAGACAACTAGCCGAACAGCCTCATGGTCCCCCCTGCTTCTGTGCCTGCCACCCGGAGTCTGAATTTTCTGATTTTAGCTTATGGCGGCGCCACCCTGACCGGCCAGGTCCTCATTTTGCGGGAGATTCTGGTGCTGGCCCAGGGCCAGGAGTTGAAGCTGGCGGTGGGGCTCTGGTGCTGGCTGTTCTGGACCGGTTTAGGGAGCCTCCTGGGGGGGTGGCTGGCGGCCCGCCGCTCCCCTGGGCCCGCCACCCTGGCGACGATTCTGGCTCTCCTGGCCTGGCTCCTCCCCGGCACGCTGCTCCTGGCCCGGGCCCTGCCCACCCTGGCGCCCCAGGTCATGGGGCAATCCCTGCCGCCGGTTTCAGCCCTGCTCCTCTTTCTGGGTCTTTTGGCCCCCTTCTGCCTGGTGTCCGGAGGCTTTTTCCCCTGCGCCGCCACCGCCCTGGGGGCCTATGAGGCCCAGGGAGCCACCGGCCGGGTGTACGCCCTGGAATCCCTGGGCGCGGCCCTGGGCGTCTGCCTGCTTCACTTTTTCCTGGTGGGGCAATTTCCTGCCCTGACCCTGGGTTTGGGGACCGGCTTTCTGGTCACCGCCATTGCCTTCGCCTTGGCCCCACCCCCTGGCTGGGCCGGACGCCTGCCTCTGGGACTTAGTCTCCTGGCCTTGGCGGCTTCCTTGATTTTCTCCCCGGCCCTGGAACATTTTTCCCGCCAGGTGCAGTGGCCCCGGCGCCAGGTGGCCGCGGCCCTGGACTCCCCCTATGCCATGCTCACCGCCACCATGGAGTCGGATCAGGTCAGCTTTTTTGCCAACCGGGTCTGGCATTTCACCCACCCTGATCCTTTCTCTGCGGAGATGGCCGTGCATCTGGGCCTGCTGCAACACCTGCGGCCCGAGAAGGTGCTCCTCCTGGGGGGCGGCGCCGCGGGTCTTATCCCGGAGGCCTTGAAGCACCAATCCCTCTCCCGCATCGACTACGTGGAATTGGACCCTGACCTGGTGCGCCTGGTGCAACGGTTGGTTCCCGAGGCCGCCGCCCTCCCGGAGAAAGACCCCAGGGTGCGGCTCATCTTCGAGGACGGCCGGCGCTTTCTGGCCAGGGGGGAGGCTCGCTACGACGTTATTCTCATGAACCTGCCCGAGCCGGGGAGCGCCCAGTTGAACCGCTACTACACCCGGGAATTTTTCGCCACTGTGGCCCGGCGCTTAAACCCTGGCGGCGTCTTCAGCTTCACCCTGACCGGGGGCGAAACCGGCCTCAGTCCGCTAAGGGCCGGTTATTTGGCCCTCATTAACCAAACCCTGGGGCAAATTTTCCCCGAAGTCCTGGTGTTCCCCGGCGAGCGGGTGCGGTTTTTCGCCAGTCCCACCCTGGGCCTCATAGTGCGAGACCCGGAAATCCTGACGGCCAGACTGGCCGAACGGGGGCTGTCCCTCAAGTATGTCCGGGATTATTATCTGGCCGCGGATTTATCCAGGCTGCGTCAGGAATACGTGCGCCGGCAACTGGAGCGCCATCCTCCCGAGATCAACACCGACTTAAATCCCCGAAGCTATTTTTATGACTTGATTCTTACCGGCGCCCGGGAAGGCTTGCCCTTGAAGGATTTTCTCCTGACCCTCAAAGGTTTGCCTCCCCTCTGGCCCTGGGCCGGCCTGGGTCTGGCGGGGGTTTTGGGTTTGGCAGTCTTGAGGAGGCGGCCCACCGGGGTATACCTGGCCCAGGTGCTGATTATGGGGCTGGGCTGCATGGCCTTGGAAATTCTCATCCTTGTCCTTTGCCAGGTTCATCTGGGCCTGCTGTACCGCCAGTTGGGCCTGCTGGTGGCCGCGGTCATGGCCGGCATGGGCGCCGGTGGTGCCTGGGGCGTGCGCCTGGCCGCCAAGGGGCGGGCCACGCCCGCCTGGCTGGCGGCCTGTCAGGGAGGGCTGGCCCTTCTGGCCTTGTTTCTGGCCCTTACCCTCCCCCTTCTTTCCGCCTCAGGCTACCTGCCTCCCGATCTGGTGCTTCAGGGCCTCTACCTGCTCATCCTCTTTATGGCGGGCTTTGCCGGCGGCGGGGTGTTTGCCCTGGCCAGCAGTCTCTGGCTTAAAAGCCTGCCGGCCTCCTCCTGGCGGGGCGGCCTCTTCTACGCCGTGGACCTCCTGGGGGCCACTCTCGGCTCTCTGGGGCTCAGTCTCATCGTGCTGCCGGTGTGGGGCCTGGTGCCGGCCTTTTGGGGCCTGGTCCTCCTGCACTTCTGGGCCCTGCTGCTGTTGCTGGTCTGAAAACCTGAACAGTCCAAGGCCTGTCCGGTAGAAATGTTGCTCTTTTCCTATAAGACTTGACTGTCTGGACCTTGGCGATGTCAGTTGGTCGATTGGGACACGATTGCCCCAAAGTAATTCCCCCTCTCCCCCCGCTGGCGGGGGGAGAGGGCTGGGGTGAGGGGGGCAATCTCTTTCTCCCCTCACCCTATCCCTCTCCCCTGAAAGGGGAGAGGGGATTTGCACATCTTTCTAATATGTTCACTTAATAAGTCAGCTTAGGCACCGAATCCTTTAAGCAATGTCCTACCGGGGCCGGGGTATCTCACCTTTTCTCCGCCAAGTTTGCAAAAACCTTGCCGGACACGCCTGGATCAACCCCCATCCATCACCACCTTGGCCACGCCGCTTTCCACCACTCCCAGCTTCCGGGCCGCGCCGTAGGAAAGATCAAGGCTCCGGCCCGCCACATAAGGACCCCGGTCCGTCACCTGCACCTTTACGGAAGCGCCGTTTCTCGGATTGGTGACCATGAGGCGGGTGCCCAGGGGCAGACTCTTGTGGGCCGCGGTGTCCGCATACATGTCAAAGGGCCGGCCGTTGGCCATGAGCCGGCCGTGATGCTGGGAGCCGTACCAGGAGGCCGACACCAGTTGGCCCTTCCCCTCGGCCTGGCTTACTGATTTCGCCGGTCTTACCCCCTGGGACCCCGCCGTGCCAGTCTTGGCCGGGGCTTTGGCAAGGGTTGTCCCTGCCGGACGGGGGCAGCCCGGGGTGTTTTCCGGGAGATTCAGCACCTGCCCGATGCGCAGTTGGTTCGGGTTCTCGAGTTGGTTGGCCTGGGCCAAAACTCCGGCATCCTCATACCCCAGCTTTTTGGCGATGGCCGTCAGATTGTCACCCGGTTGGACCGTGTAGCGGGGCGGTCCAGGAGACGCGGCCGGCCCCGCCGCTGACAGGCTTTGGGCCGAGGCTTTCAGGGCCTGGGCAAAATCTCCCTGAGGGGAGGATGATGCAGCTTGCTTGGGTTGCAGAGAGGCCAGCGCGGCCGTAATTCCTGGAATCAGCGCAATCATGGACACCTCCTGGCCGTTCTCATAGCAAAATCCATGCCTTGAGAAAGGACCCGCCAGAGAGCGCATGGCTTCCATGCAAGTCGCAACCAAAGAGGAACAAATGTAGGGGCTTGATTCATCAAGCGCTTTTGCGGCACAATTAATTTTGCCTCTACGAAAAAACCTTGTTTGACTGCATCCTGATTTCAAACTGTCAGGCTGGCCAAATAAGAAGAAAGGGCAGATTTTTCCTGGTGGGCTGATGGTAGCACGGGCATCCTGCCCGTGCCTGGACGGGCTGGAAGCCCGTCCTACCGGTCTCATGCAAGGTTGCGTTTTATATCATTTTCATAATGAGTCGCATCAAACCTGTAGGGGCGGACCCGTGTGTCCGCCAGTCAATTTGGACCGACCCGTGGGTCGGCCCTTACGAATGCTGTAATTCAAAGAGAAAATGGCATTAGAGGATATTTTCCTGTAGCCGCAGGCTTCAGCCTGCGCCTATTGCTACCCGGCATTAGGTAAGACCAAGGAGGGCGGGAAAGTGCCCCGCATCCCGCCGGCTGCGAATTGCCGTTTCTGGACGGAAATTATCAGATCACCAGCCCGGGAATCCGGTCCCAGCCGGCCAGGTGCAGGGCAATAAAGCCCCCGAGGGCCACGAGCGCCAGGAACAGGACCAACCAATCCCGAAAAGCCAGGTGCAGTTCCAGAAGATAGGTGCGCTGCCGCTTAGCCTGGAACCCCCGTGATTCCAAAGCCCAGGACATGGTCTGGGTGCGGCGCAGGGTGAGGAGAAAAATGGGCACCAGCAGGGGCAGATGCCGCCTGAGACGGGTGAAGGGGCCCCCTTTTTGTAAATCCAACCCCCGCACCTCCTGGGCCTCCTTCACCCGGAGGGCCGTCTGGTAGACCTCCGGCACCCAGCGCAGGGCCAGGGCAAAGGCAAAGGCCGCGGGATAGGGCAGGCGTAGCTTTACCAAGCCCAAAAAGAGCTCCTCCACCCGGGTGGTATACAGGAGCACGAGGCCCGCCAGCATCATGGCGCCGAACTTGAGAAAGGTGGCAAACCCGAAGGCCACTGACTCGTAACTCACCCGCCAGAAAAGAGGGGTGGGGCCTTGAGCTATCAGTGACCAGACGATGAGGCTGAATAGAAAAAGAGCCACCAGCAGCCAGCGGCAGCGGTACAGCTCCCCCCAGGCCCGGGCCAGGGCCAGATGGAAAAGCACCAGGCCGGCGGCCAACCCGGCCACCGCCGGGCTCTCCGGCAGGATGGCCATGATGAAGCTGACCAGGAGCAGGATCATCTTGGTGCGGGGGTCCAGGCGGTGAATCAGGGTGCGCCCCGGACCAGCCGGTTCGGGAGAATTCTCTTGCATCATCCCTGAACTTTTTTGAAAATTATGTGTTATGGTTTTATACTGGTTTCCCTGGCAAAGGTAACAAACTCATGCGCTCATGTGTCTATAACGAGTAATATCCTCCAACTGAAAACACAAAGCCATAATTTAAACCCTTGGCGCAAGGAACGGCGGCGATGCTCAACTACCTGGTCTTAGGTTTGATTCTTGTGGATGTGGCCCTCAACGTGGTGGGCCAGCTTTCCCTGAAATTCGGCATGTCAAAGATGGGGAACTTCTCCCTGACCCTGCCCACTCTCATTTCGGTCTTCTCCCGGGCTGCGGTCAATCCTTTTATTATCCTGGGAGTCTTTTGCTACAGCATGGGATTCATGGTCTGGCTCATTGTTCTGGCCAAAGCAGAGGTGAGCTATGCCTATCCCATGATCAGCCTGGGTTATGTTTTCACCGCCATCCTGGCCTGGCAACTTCTGGGCGAAAATGTCACGGCCCTGCGCTTTGCCGGCATATTCATCACCTGCCTGGGGGTTTTTATCATCGCCCGCAGTTAAAGTGAACTTATACCGAGTTGCGTTCTAAAAGCAATTTGTTGTAGCCGCGAGGCTAAGCCTGCGCCTGCACAGGCTGGAAAGCCTGTGCCACCGTTTGATTGCACATCGGTATCAAAAGCTCGTTCTCACCTTCCTTCCCAATTCCCGGGCCTTGGCCAGGGTTTCCGCCAGATCAAAGGCCAAGAGCCGCCGGTCTTCCACCAGGACCCGGCCCTCCACCACCACGGTCTGCACGTCGGCCCCGGTGGCGGCGTACGCCAGGTGGGAGTACGGGTCGTACATGGGCGTCAGGTGGGGCTGGTCCAGATCAATGACCACCACATCGGCCTTCAGGCCCGGGGCCAACCTGCCCACTTCCCCTTCCAGACCCAGGACCTTCGCCCCCTGGTGAGTGGCCAGGCTCAGGGCCTGGGGAGCCGGGAGCGCCGTTGGGTCAAGCCCCCGCACCTTGGCGAGCTTGGCCGCGGTGTCCAATTCCCCCAGCATGTCCAGGTTGTTGTTGGAGGCGCAGCCGTCCGTCCCCAGACCCACGGGCACCCCCCGGGCCAACAGATCCGCAACGGGCGCCATGCCGCTGGCCAGCTTCATGTTGGATTCCGGGCAGTGGGCCACCCCGGCGCCGGAGGCCGCCAACAGATCCATATCCAGGTCGGTGAGGGCCACCGCGTGGTCGGCCACGGTGTTGGCCTTAAGCAGCCCCAGGCGGTGGAGGTGCCCCACCGGCGTGGCCCCGTAGTGCTCCAGGCAGTCGGCCACCTCCTTGGCGGTTTCGGACAGGTGAATGATCCAGCGGGTGTTATACCTATCTGCCAGGGCCTTGCTTCTTTCCAGGAGGTCCGGCGAGCAGGTGTACACCGCATGGGGCTGCACCGCCACCCGCACCCGCTCATGGCCCTGGTAGGTCCGGCACAGTTCCTCGGTGAATTTGAGGCCGTTGGCCGGGTTGCCGTAATTGGGAGAGGGAAAGTCGTAGAGCACCTCCCCCACCACCGCCCGGATGCCCGTGTCCACCACGGCCTGGGCCACGGCATTGGTGAAGAGATACATGTCGCAGAAGGTGGTGGTGCCGGACAGGAGCATCTCCGCCACCGCCAGGCGGGTCCCCCAGTAAACGAAATCATAATCCAGGTGCTTTTCCGCCGGGAAAATGTGGGAATTGAGCCATTCCTCCAGGGGGAGGTCGTCGGCCAGCCCCCGGAACAGGGCCATGGCCGCGTGGGTGTGGGCGTTGATCAGGCCCGGCATGATCAGCCCCAGGGGGTAGTCCAGGACCCGCTCCGGGGCAAAGCGGGCAGCAAGCTCATCCTGGGGCCCCACCGCCGCCACCTGCGCGCCCTTGACCGCCACCGCGCCGGGGGCCAGGATTTCCTGGCTCGGGGTCATGGGCAGCACCCAGCCCCCCTTTATGAGCAGGGAAACAGGTTCTTTTTGCTGATTAGACATCCAATTCTTTTCCTTATAAGAATGCCGGAATTAGTCTGAAATCCACGTCACTCCATGTTTTATCGGATTGGTGAAAGCTTGCCGAGAAGCCCCCTCCCTCGATGGGAGGGGGTTGGGGGAGGGTGGCTAAATTTTTATCACAATTCCACCCCCACCCCAGCCCTCCCCCATCCAGGGGGAGGAAGATCATTTACAGGCTTGCGGCTGCAACCCCCTTTTCTCACTTTACAATTGAGCCCATCGCTGATTCTTCTATAAGAACTAAGGCTTGGGCTTGTTGGGTGCCGGGGCCTCGACTTTCGGCTCCAGTTTCCCTGAGCGCTGGGCGTCGGCAAAACTGCCCGCCGAGCCCTTGGGCAGTTTGAAGCGATAGGTCCCCGGCGGCAGGGAATTCCCTCTAATCCAGGGGTTCATGTCCTTGAAGGCCTTGTAATAGGTGCCGCAGGCCGCGGCCAGGCTCCGCACCATGATCTCCTGGGTCAGGATGGCCTCGCCCTCGTCGTATTCCAGGGGTTCATAAAGGCCGGCCGCAGGGATGTCAAAGCCGTAGGCCTTGGGGGACTCCACCACGGTCTTGGCCGCGATGACCCGGTAGACATAGCGCTCCGTTTCTTCCGGCAGGGCCAGGTGGTAATAATTGTCCACCCTCTGGGCCTCAATCTCCTTTTGCACCCGTCCCTCGCCGCAGTTATACGCGGCCAGGGCCAGGGACCATTTGCCGAATTTCTGGTGGAGTTTTTTGAGATATTCCAGAGCCGCGTCGGTGGCCGGGCCGAAAGCCAGGCGGTCATCCACTTCCGGAGTAACCTTGAGCTGAAAACGCTGGGCCGTGGGACCCATGAACTGCCAGGGCCCCATGGCCCCGGCATGGGATTTGGCCTCGGCGCGCAGGTCGCTTTCCACCAGGGTGACGTATTTTAAATCAGCAGGCAGCTGCCTGGCCTTGAGTTTCTTTTCTATCTCGGGAAAATAACGGTGGGCCCGCTTCAGCCACATGGTGGTCTGGGCCCGGCTCCACACCACAATGGTGAATTCCCGGTCCAAGGCCTCCCGGACGTCCCTTTCCTTGATGGGCACTGTTTCCCCGCACAAACTCAGGCTATCCGGAAAGGTAAAATACGGAAAGCGGACTTCCGAAGCCGCCGCCGGGGCCGGGGAATCCGGGGGGGCCGAGGGCAGGGGGTCGGCGGCCGGCTGGCCGGGCCACAACCACAGGCAAAACAACAACAAAACGAACACGGTCATGACTGTTTCCTTGGGGGAAAATAGTTTAGCATTTACCCGAGGGCCGGGTTACTGTCAATCGGAGGCTGAAAAGTTGGACGCCGGCGGCCCCGCTTTTCCATGAATATCCCAAAGTTATTGATTTTCCAAGTCCATAAGATATACTGTGAACAAATTTTGTGAAGGAGGCTATCCCAGGTGCAGCACTCTGTGCTTTGTATGCGCCGCAAATCCTGAAGCCCAAGCCTGAAGAGAGTCTGGGCAAGACTCTCCATCACCGGCGGGGCCCTGGGGGCGCGGCGGCTGGCCTGGGATGGCTGTTCAGTTTCCTGACTGGCAGGCTCATTTCCCTCCCCACCAAGCCCTCGGCAGGTTTTTTCCAGGAATTTTCCCCCAGCTTCCCTTTGCGGTCCCAGAACCGTTGGACTCGGGTTTAGGCTCTTCAGGGTTTAACAAAATTTATATGTAAAGACCCTTTGACGGGATTTTGGTTATTACCGGTAACGAGAAAATGATTAACTTTTCACCCTTACCCGAACCACCTCCCTCAAGAGAGAGGGCATTAAAGGGAGACCGGATTAATTCATTTTTCGTTCTGAGTAATCTGAGGCATATTGTAAGGAGAATGGCATATGGACCACCGGGAACTTGATTGCCGGGGGCAGGCCTGCCCGCACCCGGTTCTGATGACCAAAGAAATCATTGATCGAGGAGACGTGCAGCAAATCACCGTGCTGGTGGACAACGAGGCGGCCCGGGAAAATGTCAGCCGCTTCCTCATGCGCTCCGGCTACCAGGTGCAGGTAGCCGATCGGGGCCGCGACCTGGCGGTCACCGGCTCCAGGGAGGGAAAAGGCCCTGACCGGGAAACCCCGGCCGCCTCGGAGGACACCGCGCCGCGCCAGATCTTGGTCCTGGTGGGCACTGACCGCCTGGGCACGGGTGACGATGAGCTGGGTAAAAAGCTCATCGCCAGTTTTCTCGGCACCTTGAAGGAAATGGGGCGGGAGCTCTGGTGCCTGGTGTTCCTTAATGCCGGGGTCAAACTCACCGTAGAGGGTTCGGAAGTCCTGGGCAGCCTTCAGGAATTGGAAAAAGAGGGCGTCATGGTGCTGGTCTGCGGCACCTGCCTCAACCACTTCCAGCTCCTGGAGCAGAAAAAGGTGGGGGAGACTACCAATATGCTGGACATCGTCACCCACATGCACCTGGCCGACAAGGTTATTTCTCTTACCTGAGGAAGGGCTCATGTCTGAACCAGAGACGCTTATTGATGCGGAAATGACCCTCATCGAGGTCTTGCAGGAACACCGGCACACCGAGGCGGTTTTTCGCCGCTATGAAGGGGAGGCCCAGGGCTGCCTGTTATGCCACGCCCTCTTCGACACCCTGGCGGAGGCCGCGGCCAAGTACGGCTTGAACCTGGACAATCTCCTGAGAGACTTGCGGGCCTCTGTGGCCAACCCTGCGGGCAACCCATGAGGTGAACCTTTGATGCCGGGTTGCAGGCAGATGGTGGCGCAGGCTAAATCTTTATGGTTCTATTTGGGCCACCGCTGAAGATGAAAATCTGTTGTAGGGGCGACGCATGCGTCGCCCCTACGGGGACTTTCACGGTAAGGCCTGCGGTGATAAAAATCGCTCTTTGACCTCGCCCCACTATAAGATGTCATTTGGGGAGAGAGTGAGGGACGTGGGGGCGGGTTTTAAACCCGCCGCCCCCGCGGCTCTCCAACCGGCTGCCCCAACATCCCGGGTTCGGGGGAACAGGCATCCTGCCTGTTGCTGCACAGGCTGGCAGACTACTGGAATCTTGTGCTCCCGGGTTAGGTCGGTAACCCGGGCATCCTGCCCGGGTCGGCACGGGCTGGAAACCCTTGCTACCGTTAACTAAGTACACGATTTCATAAACATGGCGCTTCTTGCAAAATATATTTACAGGCGGGTGATTTTATCTGGTTGCTAAGTTAAGCCCTGGTGGCACAGGCTTTCCAGCCTGTGCCGGCGCAGGCTGAAGCCTGCGGCTACAATTTTGCAAGAGGCTCGGTAACGAATTTTACTTCGGCCCCCCTCACCCCAGCCCTCTCCCCCCACCGGGTGGAGAGGGAGTATTATAGGGCTCTTTTTTCATCCCCTCTCCCCCAATGGGGGAGAGGGTCAGGGTGAGGGGGAATAATTCACCGTTTTAGTCGTCCCATAATACGTTAGCGTATTTATGAATAACTGCACTAAGAGTTAAAGGTGGGAGTTGGGGAAAAGGCAGGGGTCCGTGGCACAGGTGTCTTCCCTGTGGAATCCCCCTCCCGCAAAATGAACCTTTCTAAAGGAAACCTGAGCATGCCCGATAAAGTCATGCCCCCCTTGATGGAGCAGGTGCGGGCCGCGGGTTGAGCCGCCAAGGTTCCTCCCGGGCTCCTGGAGGAAATCCTGGCCGGGCTGCCGGTCCGCTCCGACCCCAATCTGCTGGTCGGCCTGGAAACTGCCGACGATGCCGGCGTCTATCGCCTGACGGACGAGATCGCCCTTATCCAGACGGTGGACTTTTTCACCCCCATCGTCAACGACCCCTTCACCTTCGGGCAGATCGCCGCGGCAAATTCCTTAAGCGACGTTTACGCCATGGGCGGCCGGCCCCTCACCGCGCTCAATATCGTCTGCTACCCCAGCAAAACTGTGCCCAAAGAAGCCCTGCGGGCCATCCTGGCGGGGGGCCTGGACAAGATACATGAGGCCGGCGCCCTGCTGGTGGGGGGGCACAGCGTGGACGATACCGAACTGAAGTATGGTCTGGCGGTGACCGGCCTGGTCCATCCCCAGGGGGTCCTCACCAACGCCGGGGCCCAGCCGGGGGACCGCCTTATCCTCACCAAACCCCTGGGCACCGGCATCATTGCCACCGCCATGAAGGGCAAGGTCGCTTCCCCCGAGGCCGAAGCCCAGGCCGTGGCCGTCATGACCGCGCTCAACCGCCTGGCCGCGGAGTGTTTGTCAGGGTTTGCCGTCCACGCGGTCACCGACATCACCGGTTTCGGCCTTCTGGGCCATGCCCTGGAAATGGCCGCGGGCAGCAAGGTCGAATTGACCCTGTACGCCTCACAGACGCCGGTCCTGTCGGCGGCCCGGGATTACGCCGCCATGGGCCTTGTTCCCGCCGGCACCTTCGCCAACCGTATTTTCTGCGAAAAGAGTCTGAAGGTTGCCCCAGGGCTTGAGGCGGTGACTTTGGACCTTCTGGCCGACGCCCAGACCAACGGCGGCCTCCTCATCGCGGTGGCCGGGGAACAGGCCGCTGATCTTTTGAGCTGCCTCCACGACCGGGGAGTGATCGCGGCGGCCATTATCGGCGAAGTGACCGCGGCCGGGCCTGGGGCCATTCACTTGGAGAATTAAGTTGAGAGTGTTTGGAGAGGTTCAAGCACCTTCCCCTCCCAACCATACCTGAGATCGGTAGGACGGGCTTCCAGCCCTTCCAGGCACGGGCAGGATGCCCGTGCTACCAGGACCGGATCGGAAAAAATCGGCATCAGGTTTAAAACAGCCGCCCCGGCTGTTTCGGCACAGGTTAAAAACCTGCGCCACCAAAACTCTGCCCCTTCCCTCCCTTTTCCTTTCCCCCCTCCCCTCTCCCGGGATTTACCTGGAAAAATTCCCGATGATGCAATATATTCATGATCATTACAGAAAAAAGCTCCACTCCATGAAAAAAGCCGATTTCCAGTTGTACCTGCGGCTCCTCAGTTATGTGAAGCTGCATTGGCCTCGCTTGCTGGCGGCCGCGGTCGCCATGCTGCTGGTGTCTGGCATCACCGCCACCCTGGCCTATCTCGTGAAACCCTTCCTGGACGACGTTTTCTTCCAAAAAAACCTCCGGATGCTTTACCTGCTCCCCATATTGCTGGTGGCCCTTTATGCCGCCAAAGGCGGTTTGTCTTTTTTCCACACCTACCAGATGCACTTTATCGGCCTGAGTGTCATCACCCTCCTGCGGGACCAGCTTTTTCGCCACCTGCAGCGCCAGCCCCACGCCTTTTTCGACCGGGAAGCCACGGGCGTCCTCATGAGCCGGGTGGTGTATGACGTCCTCTTGCTCCAGGACTCGGTCTCCCGGGTGATCACCAGCTTTTTCAAGGACAGTTTTACCCTGATCGGCTTGACCGGGGTGATCTTTTACCAGGACTGGCGCCTGGCCCTCATGGCCATCCTGGTTTTTCCCCTGGCCGCGTATATCATTGTGAGCTTGGGCCGGCGCCTCCGGGGTCTGGCCAAGGAGAGCCAACTATCCGTGGCCCGGCTGAATCTCCTCCTCCAGGAAAATTTCACCGGCCAGCGCATCGTCAAGGCCTTTGCCCGGGAAGATTTCGAGGCCGGCCGTTTCCAGGCGGCCAGCGAGCATTTCCGCCGGGTGCAGATGCGTCTGCGCCTGATGCGGGAGCTCTCCTCCCCGGTCATGGAACTCCTGGGGGCCCTGGGCATGGCGGTCATCATTTCCTACGGCGGCTACCAGGTGGTCCAGGGGACCACCACCCCCGGCACCTTTTTTTCCTTCCTGGCGGCCCTGTTGATGCTCTATGCCCCCATCCGGGGCTTGAGCAGCGCCCAAAATTCCATCCAGGAAGCCCTGGCCGCAGCCCAGCGGGTTTTCGCCGTCCTGGACCTGGAGCCCGGCATCATGGACCGCCCCGAAGCCCGGACGCTCCCGCCCCTTTCCCGGGATATCGTCTACCGGCAGGTTTCTTTCTCTTACGGCGACGAGGCCATCCTGACGGACATTGACTTCACCGTGAATAAAGGGGAGATGGTGGCCCTGGTGGGGCCTTCCGGGGCCGGCAAAACCACCCTGTTGAACCTGCTGCCCCGTTTTTATGAAGTGACCGCCGGGGCCATTCTCATTGACGGGGTGGATATCCGGGAGGCGACTCTGGCGTCGCTCCGGGCCCAAATCGGCGTGGTCACCCAACAGACTATTCTGTTCAATGAAACGGTGCGCTACAACGTGGCCTACGGCCGCCTGGACGCCGCCGAATCGGAGATCATCCAGGCCCTTAGGTTTGCCCATGCCTACGATTTCGTCATGGCCATGCCCCAGGGGTTGGACAGCGTCATCGGGGAGCAGGGCATCCGCCTGTCAGGGGGCGAGCGCCAGCGCCTGGCCATCGCCCGGGCCCTCCTCAAGGACCCCCCCATCCTGATTCTGGACGAAGCCACCTCCTCCCTGGATTCGGAGTCCGAGCGGGAAGTGCAGCAGGCCCTGGACCGCCTCATCGAGGGCCGCACCACCCTGGTCATCGCCCACCGCCTGTCCACGGTGCGCCACGCCCACCGCCTCATGGTGGTGGATGGAGGCCGCATCGTGGAGACCGGCGCCCATGATGAACTCCTCCGGCTGGATGGCCTTTATAAACGACTCTACGACATGCAGTTCGCCTGGGAAGAGGAACGGCAGGATGAGGCGGCTTTTGCGGAAACCGAAGAGATGCTGGCTTTAAGAAAAAGCGTATAATTTGTTTAGACCATAAGCCTCCTGCCTAGAGGAGTGGCGCCTGCCATCATTAGCGGCCTGCGCTCCATTGGTGAACCCTAAACTTTGAAAAAACATCTCGCCAAAATCCTGGCGGCCCTGGCCGGCCTGATCATCGCCCTGGCCCTTTGCGAAGCGGGACTGTGGCTTTTGGGGATCGGCTATCCGGATTTTTTTGATCATGACCCCCACCTGGGAAGCAGACTGCGCCCCGGTATCAAGGGCTATTACTTTAGAGAGGGGAGCGGCTACGTCAGCATTAATTCGGATGGCCTGCGGGACCGGGAACATGCCCTGGAGCCGCCGCCCAACACCTTGAGGATTGCGGTCCTGGGGGATTCTTTTGCCGAAGCCATGCAGGTCAACCAGGAAGAGGCCTTCTGGGCCGTCATGGAAAAGGACCTGCAGGCCTGCCCTGCCCTTAAGGCCCGGCAGGCGGAGGTCATCAATTTCGGCCAGGCCGGTTTCGGCACCGCCCAGGAACTCCTGGCCCTGCGCCACCGGGTCTGGAAATATTCGCCTGATGTGGTCCTGCTGGCTTTTTTCACCGGCAATGACGTGGCCGACAACCATCCTGCCCTCATGCAATGCGATTACAACCCCTATTTCACTTTCCAGGACGGCAAGCTGGTCTTAAACGACCAGCACACCCGGGCAAAATGGGATCAGGAACAGAAAAACAAATCCTGGGGGGGAGAATTTAGACGCTGGCGCCGGGATACTTTCCGGGTTGCCCAGGTGGTGCAGCAGTTCCAAAAAGTGGTCAAAGTCTGGTGGGCGCAAATTTGGAGATCTGGAGAAGCGGAAGCCGCCTTCCCCGGCTCAGAACCAGGCCTGAACGGCACCATCTATCGCGAGCCTGTCACCCCTGTCTGGCAGGAGGCTTGGAAAGTCACCGAAGCCTTGCTGCTACTCATGCGGGATGAAGTCGCGGCCAGGGGGGCCAGATTTAACGTAGTGGTGCTCACCAACGGCGCCCAGGTTCATCCCGATCCCTCAGTCACGGCCCAGTATCTCAGAAGTCTCGGGGTGCGGGATATGTTTTACCCTGATCGCCGGCTGGAAAAATTTTGTCAACGGAAAGGCATCCCCATTCTTCTTTTGGCCCCGGCCTTTCAGGAATACGCAGTTGCCCATCAGGTTTATCTTCATGGTTTCAATTCCGGTCTCGGCTGCGGTCACTGGAACCAAAACGGCCACCGCCTGGCCGGCAACCTCATAGCCCGGTGGCTCTGCGGGCAGCTCCAGTGATTTTCTGGATCAATCTTTTCTTTGAGGTTTCCTGCTAAGCTGCGAGCCAGGACTTGATAAGTACCGGTCTTCATGAAATTCCCTCTCCCTTGAGGCAGAGGGCCAGGTGAGGGTGAAAAAATTATTCAGTTTCACGCCCCCAACAATAACTATTTCCGCCTTCTTAAAAAACTTTACTGCCAGGAGCCGGACCAAGGCCCGGTTCATTGGCTGCGGCTGGCTCTTGCCGCCCCTTATCAACTGGGCGCCAGGCTTCGCCGGGGGCTTTATCAGCGCGGTTGGCTTGTGAGCCGACGCCTGCCGGCCAAGGTTGTGAGCGTGGGCAACCTGGCTGTGGGCGGCACCGGCAAGACCCCGGTGACCGCTTACCTGGCCCGGCTTTTTCAGGAACAGCAACAGCGGGTTGCCATTCTCAGCCGGGGTTATGGAGGCCGGCGCACCGAAGTCACCTGTCTGTCGGACGGGGAGCGCCTGTATTATCAGCCCCCGGAGGTGGGGGATGAAGCCTTCCAGTTGGCCCAAAGCCTTCCTGGAGTGTTGGTGTACACCGGGCCGTGCCGCTACGAGGCAGGGATGGCCGCCTGGCGGGACCACCGCCCCGACATTTTCTTAATAGACGACGGCTTCCAGCATTTCCAACTGGCCCGGGACCTGGACATCGTGCTTTTGGATGCCGACAGGCCCTTCGGCAACGGCCGCCTCCTCCCCGCCGGCCCTCTGCGGGAGCCCTTGAGCACCTTGAGAGAAGCGGATGTTCTCATCCTCACCCGCTATGACGAGATGCGCCACCGGGATCGCCTCGGTTTCCTCAGGCGCCTTTTTCCCCACCAGAAAATTTACACGGCAGCCATCGAACCCGTTGCGGCCAGGCGCTTGCCTGAAGAAAAGCCATTCCCCCCGGAAGCTCTGCGCGGGCTGGCGGTCCTGGCCTTTGCCGGACTGGCCCGGCCCCACGTATTTCAGGACAGTCTCGCCGCCCTGGGCGCTGATCTTCGGGGTTTCCTGGCTTTCCCCGATCATTATGCCTTCACTCCCGACGATCTCCTGGCAGTATCCCGGGAAGCCCGGAATACGGGAGCCCAGGCCCTCATCACTACCTCCAAAGACTTCGCCCGCCTGGGCCAGAACTGGCCGGGGGACCTGCCCTTGTGGATTCTGGAAGTGGAGGCCCGCTTGGAGCCGGAGGATGCCTTCCGGGAATATCTGGCCGCGGCCCTCGGACAGACCGGGGGCGGGCTATATTTGCTTTCCCAAACGAACAAAGGAAAAAAGGTGGGGCGGGACTCCGTGCCCGCCATGCCCACGGATTTGCCTTCTCCCACCACAGCAAAGGTATCACCAGGGGCAGGCCTTGGGGCTTCAGAGCCATCACCCCCTCACCCCCTTCCCCCCCAGGTGCGCCGCCATTTCCAGAGCTTGACCCGAGCGGGAAAGCCTCCCCCAAATCCCCAGAATGTCCAGCGGATTCTTCTCCGGGCTCCCAACTGGCTGGGAGACGCGGTCATGGGCCTGCCGGTGTTGCCCGGCCTGAACCACCTGTTTCCTGCCGCACAATTAAGCATATTAGCCGTACCCCGGGTGGCTCCCCTGTACGCCGGGCAGCCTGGGGTGGCGGAGGTCATATCCTACCCGGCCGGCCAGAAGAAATGGCGCACCCTTTGGGGCCTGCGGGGCAAATTTGACCTGGCCCTGGCCCTGCCCAACTCCCTGGAGTCCGCTCTGGGCTTGTGGCTCACCCGGTCCCCTCACCGGCTGGGCTACGCCGCCAACGGCCGCTCTTCTTGCCTCACCACTGCGCTAAAAGGCCGCCGCCGCCTCAAGGGACTGCACCAGGTGTTTTATTATGTGGGACTGCTTGAGGGTCTGGCCCCAGTTACACATTTTTTCCCGCCCAGCCTCCAGGTGTCGGCCGCAGAAGGCGCAGCCGGAAAAGAATTGCTCATTTCGGCGGGACTAAACCCCGGCAGGCCCTGGGTGGGCCTGGCCCCAGGAGCAGCCTACGGCCCGGCCAAACGCTGGCCGGCTGAGCGCTTCGCCGCGGTGGGGGAGCTGGTGCGCAAAGAACTTCAGGCCGGCCTGGTCCTCCTGGGAGGCCCCGGAGATCAGGAAGCCGCAGCTGAGGTGCAGCGCCGCGGCCAGGGGCCGTTCCTCAATTTGGCCGGAAAAACCACGCTCCGCCAGGCCCTGGCGGTTTTGAGCCACCTGAAAGTCCTTATTACCAACGACTCCGGCCTCATGCACGCGGCGAGCCGCTCTGGGCGTGCCGGTGGTGGCCATCTTCGGCTCCACGGACCCCGCGGCCACCCGGCCTTTTACCCACCGAGCGACGATCATCCACCACCACCTGCCCTGCAGCCCCTGCTTGGAGCGCACCTGCTCCTTGGGCTATCCATGTCTGGCCGAGATCACCGTGGCCGAGGTGGCCGCCGCGGCCCGCACCTGGCTGGAGGAAAATGGATGAACGAGATATTAAAGATTCCTGGGGGGAGGGCCAGGGACTTGCGACCCCTGGCCCCCTCCCCCAAGCGACCCGCGGTCTTCCTGGACCGGGACGGCACCATCAACGAGGAGATGGGCTACATCAATCACCTGAGCCGGTTTCGGCTGCTACCGGACGCGGCCCCGGCCATCCGCCGCCTCAACGAGGCCGGGCTGCCGGTGGTGGTGGTCACCAATCAATCCGGTGCGGCCCGGGGCTATTTTCCTGCCGCCCTCGTGGATGAGGTGCATCGCCGCCTGCAAGAACTCCTGGCCCAGGAAGGTGCCCGGGTAGACGCGATTTACACCTGTCTCCACGGCCCGGACGCGGGCTGCCCTTGCCGCAAACCCCGGCCGGGGCTTCTTCTCCAGGCCGCCCAGGACCTGAACCTTAATATAGGCCGCTCCTATCTGGTGGGGGACCGTTACAAGGACATGGAAACTGCGGCCAACGCCGGGGCGAAGGGAATTTTGGTCCTCACCGGCTACGGCCTGGGGGAATATGAGCATTTTCATGAGAGCGCCCCCGCCCCCGCCAGGCCTGTGCATGTAGCCGCGAATCTGTCAGAGGCCGCAGAATTTATTATTCAGAAAGAACAAAAACCGGGGTGACATCTCAGGCTGGAACAAGGTGCGATTGCTGCCACCATTTTCTCTTTGACATGAAACATTCGTAGGGGCCGACCCGCTATGTCGGCCCAAGTTGGTGGGAGCACACGGGGGTCCGCCAGGCTTGATGCAGGTCATTATGAAAAGGCATTAAGGGAGCGGGACAGGGGTTTCCGCAGGCAGGATGCCTGTTCTCCCTTCCAGCCTATGAGCGGTAGAACGGGCTTCCAGCCCGTTCAGGCACGGGCAGGATGCCCGTGCTACCAATGAATGAGAAAATGAAGTAGCCATTTTGGTGCGCAGTGCGCACCCTACATCTTCTTTGAACCTTGAACTATGAACTTTTCTTAGCAGTCCTTTTTACTCAAAAAGGGAGATCACCATGGAAAAACCGCCAGCCGAATTTTTGCCGAAACTGCGGGAACAGGCCGCGGCCCAGAAAATTGCCCAACACCTGGGCATCGAGTTAACGGAGGTGTCTCCCGGCTACGCCCGGGCCACCATGGTCTGCCGGGAGGAGATGAGCAATATTTTGGGGATGGTCCACGGCACCGCGCTCTTTGCCCTCATGGACGAGGTCTTTCAGGCCGCGGTCAACTCCCACGGCACTATTGCCGTGGCTCTGAACCTCAGCCTGACCTTTCACCAGGCCCCCCAGTTCGGCGAGGTCCTGACGGCCACCGGCCGGGAGGTGCACACCAGCCGGCGCCTGTCCACCTGCCTCATCGAAGTGGCCGCCGCCGACGGGCGCCGCATCGCCTCCTGCCAGGCCCTGGCCTATCGCAAAGGCACGGCTATTGAGTTTTAAAGAGGATAGTGGTGGGGCGGGCGTCCCCGCCCGCCATCCAATCATCTACCCATTGATCATCATCAATCTTTCAACCGAAAACCGAAAACGGTATTACATGCTCCCCGCCCGGCGCTGCTCGTCCACCTTGGTCTGCAGGCGGCGCACCAGCTCATCATAGGAAGATTCGCCCATCACCCGGGCAAACTGGGAGCGGTAGTTGTTCACCAGGCTCACCCCTTCAATGATCACGTCGTACACCATCCAATCAGACTTGTTGATGAGGCGGTAATTGATGGGGATGCGGTCATTGCGGCGCAGCAGCACAGTGTTCACTTCCGCCAGGTCGCCCTCCACCCGGTCTCCCTGGTAGGTCACCTTTTCCCCGGAGTATTTGGCGAGCTTTTCGGCATAAGAAGTGGCCAGGAGTTCAGAAAACAGGGCCACAAAATCCCGGCGCTGGGTCGGGTTCAGTTGGTTCCAGTTGCTCAGGGTGCGTTTGGCCATTTCTTCATAGTCAAAGCGCCGGTCCACCACCCGCTTCACCTGGTTGAGGATTTTGCTTTTCTGAGCTGGGTTCTTGAGACCCGGATCACTCAGAAGCCTGATAACTTCGTCCACCGTGCCCTTGACGGCCTCACCGGGGGCGGCGGCTGCGGCCAAACCCGCCAGGCCCGTCAGCATCAGGATAAGGGTTAGGCTCAAAATCTTAAGGTTCACGCCACGCATGGAATGCTCCTTGTCTTTTCTGGTTTGTGATTTTTCGGCATAAATTAAGGAAATAAGAAGAGCCGGAGAGGCCGCCCGGAGGTCCGGGAGACCACAGACCTTGTGGCACCGGCGTCTCACCTGCGGTTACCATCCGTCAATCTCCCTTTTACGGTAGCACGGGCATCCTGCCCGTGCCAGACGGGCTGGAAGCCCGTCCTACCGTGCTCAGGCAGGTTTTGTGCAAAAGGGCAGATCCGCAACTCCTCAACCTTCTACCCAAGATTATTATTTCCCACCGAATCATTTTATCTGTGAGAAGCTTTTTGGCCAAGAATAAACCTGGGAAATCCATCGCCGCCCAGCATTCAGACTTCTTGCCGTCTCCCTGGTAAACCATAAGACCTGCTATTTTTTACTAATGTTAAGGCTTTTTTTTCAGTTCCTTAGGGCCTGCGGCTCACGCGTAAAGTATGAAAAATCGTGGGGCGGGCCTCCCCGCCCGCCATCCCGGTGCGCAGTGCGCACCCTACACAATTTTTTTTTACAGAAAACCGAAAACCCCCTCAGACCTTGCCGTGAATGTATTTGGCGATGAGTTCTTCCCATTCCACCGCGGATTCCGTATCCCGAATCCTGCCCCCCGGGGCGATGGCTTTTTCGGAACTGCCCATGGTGAGCTTGACGAATTTATCCCCGATGATGCCCTTGGTGCGGATGGAGGCGATGGCGTCATCTTTCAGGACCAGATCCGGGTGGAGCTTGAGGAACAGCCGGGCCCGGTTGTCCGTGGTGATGGTGATCTGCTCCACCCGGCCCACCTCCACGCCCGCTACCTCCACCGCGGCCCCCAACTTCAGGCCTGAAATATTGTCAAAATCGGCGTTCACCCGCCACCCCTTGGAGAACAGCTCCGTTTCCCCCAGGTGGATGGCCAGGTAAACCAGGCAGGCTATGCCCGCCAGCACAAATATCCCTACCGCGATTTCCTCGTTGGCTTTTCTCATGGCAGTGCTCACGTCTCCAGGAAGTCGAGTTCCCCGCAGAGGAAACTCTGGACCACCGGGTCCGGGTGATTTTGGATTTCCGCGGGTGTGCCGAAAGCCACGATGCGCCCCTGATGCAGCATGGCCACATGGTCGGCGATCTCAAAAACCTGGGGAATGTCATGGCTCACCACCAGCCCCGTGTAGCCGGTTTCCAGGTGAGTCTTTTTGATCAGGTGGAAAACCGTGTTCATCATGGGAGGGTCAAGGCCCGTCACCGGCTCGTCGAACAAGAGGATTTCCGGCTCCTGCACCAGGGCCCGGGCCAGGGCCACCCGCTTTTTCATGCCGCCGCTGAGCTCATCGGGATACTTGCCTTCATTCTCCGGGGGCAGGTTGACCTGGGCCAGCCGCTCCCTGGCCCGTTTGATAATTTCATCATCAGGCAGGCGAGTCTTTTCCCTTAAAGGAAAGGCCACATTCTCCAGCACTGTCATGGAGTCAAACAGGGCCCCTCCTTGGAACAGCACCCCGAAGCGCTTCTTGATCTCCTGAAGCTCCCGGCCCCGGGCCTGGGTGAGGTCGATATCGTCGATGAAAATCCGGCCCTGGTCGGGTTTCAGGAGGCCGGCCACGTGTTTTAAGAGCACGCTTTTGCCCGCGCCGCTTTTGCCGATGACCACGGTGATCTTGCCCGTGGGCGCCTCCAGATTGACGCCCTGGAGCACAGGCAAGCCGTTAAAAGACCGGAACAATTTGACGATCTTGATCATGGCTCACATGAAAAAGGAGGTCAGCACGTAATCCCAGGCCAAAACCAGCACCGCGGAAACCACCACCGTGCGGGTGGTGGCGTGGCTCACGCCCTCCGCCCCCCGTTCCGTGAAGTAGCCTTGGAAGCAGGCCACCGCCATGATGGTGAGGCCGAAGACCAGGGATTTGACGATGCCGCCGTTAATGTCTAAGGAGACCACGCTTTGCACCATGCCGGAGAAGTAAGAGCCCGAACTTACCCCCAAAAGTAGCACGCCCACGGCAAAGCCCCCCAAAATGCCCACCACGTCGAAAATGGCCGTGAGGAGCGGCATGGAGATGAGGCCGGCCAGGATTTTGGGCGTCACCACATATTGGAGGGGATTCACCCCCATGGTGTCCATGGCGTCCAGTTGCTCGGTGATGCGCATGATGCCGATCTCCGCGGTGATGGCGCTCCCGGCCCGGCCGGACACCATGAGGGCCGCCAGCACCGGCCCCAGCTCCCGGATGAGGCTCAGGGCCACCGCCGACCCCAAAGCGCTTTCCGAGCCGTACTTTCTGAGCATGTAGTATCCCTGCAATGCCAGGACCATGCCGGTGAAGGCCGCGGTCAGGAAAACAATGATCAGGGACTTGCAGCCGATAAAGTACATTTCATCCAGGAAACGCCGGCCGCGATACGGAGGCAGAAAGGCCTGCCTCAGGGCCTCCAGCAGAAACAGGGTGGCCCGTCCGGTTTCCTGGGCGAAATCCAGGGAGAAGCGGCCCAGTCGGCGAAAAAGTGAGGTCATGGTTTGTATAAGCAGATACTTAAATAAGGTTTTCCCAAAAAACCCTTGAGCTTAGAAATTCTATGCCGATAATCATGAAAAAACAAGGGAGGGCCAGGGAGGTTCTCCCCGCACCGGTTGACAAAATCGTTGACGGGCCGGACAACTCTGCATTAACATTACTGCGGGAGTTCGGGGTGAGGGGCTGCCGGCCTCGGCCGGGCCACCCCAAGCATCAAAGGAGAAGACATGCCCATCAGAGTCGCCATTAACGGGTTCGGCCGCATCGGCCGCTGCCTGGCCCGAATTATCGCCACCGAAGTCAAAGACATCTCCCTGGTGGTCATCAACAGCCGGGCCGGGGCGGAGGTCCACGCCCACCTGCTTAAATACGACTCGGTGCACGGTCCCTTCCCCGGCACGGTGGAGGCCCGCGCCGACCGCCTTATCATTAACGGCAAAGAAGTGGTTCTCAACCCAGATCGACGACACCCCGGAAAAACTGCCCTGGAAAGAGCTGGGCGTGGACGTGGTCCTCGAATCCACCGGCGCCTTTCGGGACCGGGCCTCCATCGCCGGGCATTTGACGGCCGGGGCCCGGCGGGTGATCCTCTCCGCGCCCGGCAAAAAGATCGACGGCACCTTTGTCTATGGCGTCAACCATGAGACCTTTGACCCCGCCAAACATTTCATCATCAGCAACGCCTCTTGCACCACCAACTGTCTGGCGCCGGTGGTCAAGGTCCTGCACGATAACTTCGGGGTGCAGCGGGGGCTCATGACCACGGTCCATTCCTATACCATGGACCAGCGCCTGCTGGACGGCTCCCACAGCGATTTCCGCCGGGCCCGGGCTGCGGCCCTGTCCATGATTCCCACCTCCACCGGGGCCGCCCGGGCGGTGACCGAGGTCATCCCGGAGCTCAAGGGCCGCCTGGACGGCCTGGCCGTGCGGGTTCCCACCCCCAACGTCTCCCTGGTGGATTTTGTCTGCACCGTGGATAAAGCAACCTCTATTGAACAGGTGAATCAAGCCTTCCTGACCGCCCAGGACGGGGCCTTGCAGGGTGTCCTTAAGGTGTCCCTGGAACCTCTGGTGTCCATTGATTTTAACGGATCGCCCTATTCCGCCACCCTGGACGCCGAACTGACCAACATTATGGGGGGTAACCTGGTGAAGGTCATGGCCTGGTATGACAACGAAATGGGATTTTCACACCGCATGCTGGATTTGGCGGTTTATATGGGGAGCCGGTAATGGCCAAGAAAAAAGAGATCAAAGTCAAATACATAGACGAAGTGGACATCCGGGGCAAGACCCTGTTTATCCGGGTGGATTTCAACGTGCCCCTGGACCGCAACCGCCAGATAACCGATGACACCCGCATCCGGGCGGTCTTGCCCACCTTGAACTACGCCCTGGAGGAAGGGGCCAAGGTCATTATCGCCTCCCACCTGGGCCGGCCCAAAGCCAAGCCTTCCGAGGAGTTCAACATGGTGCCGGTGGCCCGCCGCCTGGCTTACCGCCTCCACCGCAAGGTGAAGCTCGCCCCGGACGTCATCGGCCCCGAAGTGGACCGCCTCAAGGCCGAGATGGAGCCAGGCGATGTGATTCTTCTGGAGAATCTGCGTTTCTATCCGGGGGAAGAGGCCAATGACATGGAATTCGCCAAGGAACTCATGAAGGGGGTGGACATCTACGTCAACGACGCCTTTGCCGTGGCCCACCGGGCCCACGCCTCGGTGGAGGCCGTGACCCACCTCGCCCCCATCTGCGTGGCCGGCTTCCTCATGCGGGATGAAGTGCTGTACTTCCACCGCAGTATGGAGGACCCGGCCCGGCCCCTGGCCGCCCTGATCGGCGGGGCGAAAGTTTCCAGCAAACTGGGCGCCCTGGTCAACCTGCTGAAAAACGTCGACAAAATGATTATCGGCGGCGCCATGGCCAACACCTTCCTCAAGGCCAAGGGCTACGACGTGGGCCAATCCCTGGTGGACGACAAGCTCATCAAAACTGCTGAAAATATGATGGCCGAAGCCAGGAAAAGAGGAGTAAAATTCTATCTGCCCGTGGACGTGGTGGTGGCGGATCGCCTGGACCGCCGGGCCCAGACCAAGATCACTCCGGTGCAGGAAGTCCCGCCGGAGTGGATCATCGCCGACATCGGGCCGGCCACCGTGACCCTGTTCGGCGAGGCCCTGCAAAACGCCCAGACCATCATCTGGAACGGCCCCATGGGCGCCTTCGAACTGGACCCCTTCAGCCGGGGCACCATGGCCATGGTCCACAAGGTGGCTGACCTCTACGCCCTCACCATCGTGGGCGGCGGCGACACCGACGTGGCCCTGCACAAGGCCGGGGAATTCCAGAAATTCTCCTATGTCTCCACCGGCGGCGGCGCCTTCATTGAATTCCTGGAAGGGAAAAAGCTTCCCGGCGTCAAGGCCTTAGAGGATTGGGCCAAGAGGCACCCCAATGCCTGACCTCACCCCCTTGATCGCCGGCAACTGGAAGATGCACAAGACCCTGTCCGAGGCCCGGGAGCTGTCTCGGGCGATTGTCCAGGGAGTGGGTCCTCAAACCCGTCCCGAAGTGGTGCTGGCCCCGCCTTACACGGCACTGACGGCGGTGGCCGCCGAAATCGCCGGCTCGAAGGTTTTGCTGGCCGCCCAAGACGTCTTCTGGGAACAAAAAGGGGCCTACACCGGGGCCATCGCCCCCGGCATGCTGGCCGATGCCGGCTGCATTTACGTCATCGTGGGCCATTCCGAGCGCCGCCAGTACTTTCGGCGACACTGACGACAGCGTGAACCGCAAGGTCAAGGCCGTCCTGGCCGCGAGGCTCCAGCCTATTATGTGCGTGGGCGAAACCCTGGCGGAACGGGAAGCGGGGAGGACCTTCGCCGTGGTGGAAACCCAGATCCGGGGCGGTTTGGCGGGAATTCCGACCTCAGAGGCGCACCGCCTGGTCATCGCCTATGAGCCGGTGTGGGCCATCGGCACCGGCAAGACCGCGACGCCAGAGCAGGCCCAGGAGGTGCATCTCCACCTCCGCAACCTCCTGCCCCTGGTCCTGAATACCGCGGCCATCCGCATTCTGTACGGCGGCAGCGTTACCCCGGACAACGCCGCCAGCCTCATGGCCCAACCGGACATCAACGGGGCTCTGGTGGGCGGCGCCTCCCTCAAGGCCGAGTCCTTTTTGGGCATCATTAACGCCACCTGCTAAGACCACTTTCACCATGACCTGCATCAAACCTGTTGGGGCACTGCTTGCCGTGCCCAGGCTCCTGGAGTAGGAAAGCTCCGCGCCTCCACCATGCATACAACTTACCATCCCCAGGGCTTCAATAACTGTTGGCTTAGCTTTGGCTGGACGATGACCACCACCAGTCTTTGGCAATAAACCCGGCTCCTATGCAGATAGCCCCGGAATTGAAAGAACACTTTGGTGGCACAGGTGTCCTCACCTGTGCCGGCGAGAGGCTTGGCCTCGCGGCTCCATCCCCTCAAGCGTGATTGCGGCTCGAACCGAAAAAATCATGCCGGACGGCATTGGGCTGCGTGGGGTTGTAATCTCTTGAAACCATCCAGTTCCTTGAAATCTGGTGGATTATTCCAAATCTGCCTAAAAAATGCCGTTGCACCCCAATAACACCTTCCTTCATGGCAATCTGATATTTATCTCTCGGTAAAAATTCATCTTTGAAACTTCTGCGAAAAGTATTTTTGCCATCCTGAGCGAAGCGAAGGCTCTCGTTATTTCAAATAGTTATGAGATTCTTCGGTCGCTTTGCTCCCTCAGAATGACATTCTTAAGGACTTTAGCAGAGGTCTCTCTTTTAGGGTTGAAACCGCCCCCGGAAAAAGGCTTGCGCCGGACAGAACCCTTGTTTATATTTATAAAGTTATGACAACTGCGGTAATCATTTTACATGTGGTGGTGTGCCTGGCCCTGATTTCCATCGTGCTCCTGCAGCACGGCAAGGGGGCCGGCATCGGCGCCGCGTTCGGGGGCTCCAGCCAGACGGTGTTCGGCAGCACCGGTGCGGCCCCGTTCTTGGCTAAACTGACGGCGGTGGCCGCCATTCTCTTCATGCTCACCTCCCTGAGCCTCACCTTTTTGGGGCGCCAGCAGGAGACTTCGGTCATGAGGGGAGTGCGGACCAAGCCCGCCACCCAGGAACAGGCTCCCGCAGTGCCGGCCCCGCCCGCGGAAACGACGGACAAGCCGGCCCCGGCCACCCCGCCGGCCGAGCCCGCCAAGCCAGCCCAATGAGACACAGCATGCCGAAGTGGTGGAACCTGGTAGACACGCCATCTTGAGGGGGTGGTGGGGAGACCCGTGCGGGTTCAAATCCCGCCTTCGGCACCATGTTAATATTTTAGGCGTAATCTCAAGAGGTTATGCCTTTTTTTATTTGCCATCTGGCCCAGTTTCGCCCCCAGTAACCCAGAACCAGAGACCGCAAGCCCAGATTCGGCCTACTAGTGCCACTGGGGCGGATTCGGTCCCAATAATACCCTTTTCCCTTTATCTAAATGCACCAGCACCGCAATAAAGGCGAACAGTCCAATCAGCATCAGCAAAATCGCCATGATGAGCGCCAGGGGCCGGAACCCGGTATAGTAAAAGTCGTCCTGTTGGAGATGCTGGAGGACAAGCCATTGCTGGATCGTCGCGGCCAACAGGCCAAAGATTCCCAGAGCGATAAAGCTTAAGCCAAAGATCATGGTGAGGTTGAGATGTTTCATGGGGCCCCGCACCAGTCCGGCTTCCAGGAGAATGTCCCGAAAACTGGCGATGCCAAACCCAAAGCCGATGAGGGAGAGGGAGGTGCGAATCCAGGCCATGAGGGTCCGGTCCGCCGCCTTTCGGTTGCGTTCTTTGGCCAGTTCGTTGGTCAGGCTCTTTGGGTGGGGTTGTTCCATCATAGGCAGTCGTTTCTCCTTTAAGAGATCCTAAAAGTTTTTCGAGCCCCTTGGCCGGCGGGAAAGCTGTTGTCAGAAGCCGTGTTGCGGGTAGAAACCAAGTCTGGAACCACACCTACACCGAAAGGGAATCGGCAATAGACCCACCCTGGCTCACGGAATCGCTGGGATAGATAAAGACGGTATGCGAGAAAAAACTTCAGCGGCCCTTCCAGATATCCACCCGGCCCATGCCCCCAATAACCTGGGAGAACAGCAGGGGCCGGTCCCTGGGGTCATGGTCAACTTCCCGATTCCGGACTTTGAAGAGGGGGCCCCATCATCTGCTATCTTGAACAACTGACGGTTTGAAGACCTTCATGAGTTTCCCGCAGGCTCAATTTTCTAAGGTGCTCCTCATCGCATAACCGCGGCTATACTATCAAGGGCATGGTTGAATGGGAAGTAAGCTGACGGGCATTGAGATGCAGAGGTGAGTCTGCAAGATGTACTCCCTTTCCTTAGTGCAGTTATTCATAAATACGCTAACGTATTATGGAACGACTGAGCCGGTGAATTATTCCCCCTCACCCTGACCCTCTCCCCCATTGGGGGAGAGGGGATGAAAAAAGAGCCCTGGTAATACTCCCTCTCCCCCCGGTGGGGGGAGAGGGCTGGGGTGAGGGGGGCCGAAGTAAAATTCGTTACCATATTTATGAAACGTTTACTTAGTGGCCGTTCCCTGCCTGTGCTCATGTCTCCTGAAGGCTGCACCTGCGGCCCTCCCGGATAGAGCTATGGACGCCGTTGGGGACGGCGGCGATGTTGTAAACCAGGTTGGTGGGGCTGAATTCCTGGTTGCATCGCGGCGCTTTCCGATAATCCTCTCTGATCCGGAAACTTCTCAGAAAAATATTTAAGCCGCCGCCGGATTCTGATAATAATGGAGTTTATGTTCATAAGGTGGGGTATGAACGGTGGAGGCCACGGTTGGTTCTGGTTGATCGAACAAGGAGGAGCCCAAGAAAACAAGACACGGAATTTGTGCCGCCCACGGAGAAGGGAATGCTTGCCATCCTTATACATCACATCTTGATTATCCTGGCAATTTGGGTGATTGTGCCTCTGCCAGCCGGAGACGCCAGGGCCCAGACCTATAATTATCAGTCTCTCAGCCTGGAGGACTGCCTGGCACTGGCCCGGAAGGAAAACCCGGTTTTGGCCGCCTCCCGGGAAAAGATCCAGGAATTGGTGGCGGATTACCAGGTGGCCCGGTCAAAATTCTTTCCCCGCCTGGTGCTTTTGTCCTATTTTACCCGGCAACCTGCCGACCGTTTTGTGGCCGGCGGCAATCCCCCGCCTAACCTGTTCACCAGGGAAACCTATGGAGGGATAACCGGTAAGCAGATCCTGTTCAGCGGCCTCAAGAATTACAATAACACCCAGGCCGCCAGAAAGGGCGCCGAGGCCCAGAGGCAAGAGGTCCAGCGCACGGCCGACGAGGTGGCCTTTACCGTAACCGAGGCATTTTACCGTCTGCTCGAGGCCAAGGAAAATCTGCAGGTGGCTCGAGAAGCCTTGAGCCAGCGGCAGGAATTCGCCAAGTTAACCGACGCCTTTTTTAAAGCCGGCAAAGTGACCCACCTGGATTCGTTCCGGGCCCAATCCCAGGTGTCTGAGGCGGAACAGGCGGTAGTGGAGGGGCAGAACGCGGTGCGCCTGGCCAAGGCCATCCTGGCCCGCACCCTGGGATTGAGGGAGCCGGAGCAGGTGGATATCAAGGGACGTCTCCCCCAAGAGTTTATCGCCGCCGGCAATGTGGACACCCTTTGGCAAGGGGCCTTGAAGAACAATCCGGAGATTAAAAGACTCGACATGCAATTGGCCCAGAGCCAGGCCTTGATCAAGGCCGCCCGGGGCGGGTATTTTCCCGAGCTTAGCCTCCAGGGCGCTGCAGATGTGCGCCACCGGGACCAGGGGGGCACCAGGGACGAATATCTCTATGGGGTTTTCCTGGAGTTTCCCTTCTTCGAAGGGGGGCTGACCCGGGCCCAGGTGGCCAAGGCTTCTTCTCAGAACCTGCAAGTGCTGGAGACCAAACGGGACCGTTTAAACGGACTCAAGGCGGACCTGACCGCGGCCTGGAAGGAACAGGAAGACGCCCGTCATGGGGTCACCACCACCCGCCAGACCGTGGCCACCAATGAAGAGGCCTTTGCCAGCGCCCAGGCCCTCTACCGGGTAGGGAAAGCCATCGGCCTGGACGTGCTCCAATCCCAGGTGGACCTGACCGCATCGCGCTTCAGCCTCATCAGGTATGCCGTGGCCTATGAAATCGGCAAGGCCCGCCTTCAACAAATCACCGGCTCCGGCCCCTACGAGCCGGTAAAAGCTACTGGAGATCAAAGGCAGTGAAGCTACCTGGAGGGAAAAAGGTTGCCGGCATTGTCCTGGCAGCCGTTCTGCTTCTCCTGGCGGGCTACCGCTTTTTCTGGTACCGCCCTCCCGTGCCGGTTATCGCAGTAAAAAGCCTAAAGATTCAAGGCAAGGTCCATGGACCGGGCACGGTGCAATCCAAAGTGCCGGTGGCGGTAAGCCCCAAGATCACCGGGATTTTGGAGAAACTCTATGCCGACCAGGGGGACCGGGTGAAGAAAGGGCAACTCCTGGCCGAACTGGACTCCATAGAATTACAAGCCCGGGAGGCCGTGGCCCGGGCGGCGAAAAACCGCGCCCAGAGGGACCTGGGTCGGGCCCAGGCGGATCTCGCCAAGGCCCAGGCTAACCTGGGTTTGGCCCAAAGCAACTACCAGCGCGACCTGGAAGTGTTCAAGCCCGGCTACATCTCCCAGGCGGCCTTCGACACCACCAAAGCCCAACTTAAGGTGGCGGAAAGCGAAGTCGCGGCATTCCAGGCCACGGTGACTGCCCTGCAGGCCGCGGTTAAGCAGGCCGAATCCGAAACCCACGCAGCTGCGGCGCTCCACAATTATACCCGTATCCTGGCCCCCATGGACGGCCTCATCACCGTGCGCAAGGCGGAGATCGGCGCCACCCTGGTCCCCGGCAGCCCTATTTTTCAGATGGTGGATACAGACCAGATCTGGGTGGCCGCCTGGATCGACCAGACCCTGGTGGCGCAATTGCGGCCGGGGCAGCCGGCCCAAATAACCCTACGCTCGGGCAGGACCTTCCAGGGAGAGGTGGTCCGCCTGAATAAAGAAGCGGACACCGTGACCCGGGAACTGGAGGTAAACGTAAAGTTCGCCCGGTTGCCCCAGCCTCTGATCATGGGTGAGGAAGCCGAGGTGGACATCGATACGGGCTGGCAGGAGGCCCTGGCCGTGCCCCTGTCGGCGGTCATCAGCCGGGACGGCGGCAAAGGGGTGCTGGTGGCAGACAAGGGCCTCCTCCGCCTTCAGAAAATTACTACAGGATTGAACAACGGAACCAAGGTGGCAGTGCTCTCCGGCTTGCAGGCGGGGGACCTGGTGGTTATCAGCCCGGCCGGCCTTCAGCCCGGCAAGCCGATACGGCCGGAAATCAGACAATCCGCCGTTCCGGGTGACTGATGGATTTAGCCGTCCATGACCTCAAGCTCCACAAGGGACGCTTTATCGCCACCATTATCGGCGTGGGCCTCCTGTTTACCATAGTCCTGGCCATGAACGGCCTCTACCGGGGCAATATCTACGAGGGTCTGGCCATCATCCAGGCCACCAACCCGGACCTTTGGGTGGTGGAGCGCCACCGGGGCGGCCCCTTCAACGAGCAGTCCACCATGTCGGAGTATTATCACTACAGTGTCAGGGCTATTCCAGGCGTAGCCCAGGCCAGCCCCTTCATCTATTTTACCGCGGAGCGGCAGGTCGGCGGTCAGAGCCGGCACTTCAGCATAGTCGGCTACGATGTCTTCGGAGGCCTGGGCGGCCCGCAAAAGATCATCGCCGGCCGGGGTATCGAGCGGGCCCATTACGAAATGGTGGCGGATAAAAAGCTGGGCGTGCAGGTGGGCGACCGAGTGCCCCTGGGGCTTCACACCTATACCGTGGTGGGCCTGACCCAGGGGGCCATCGACACCAGCGGTGATCCCCTGGTCTTCCTCTCCCTCCCCGATGCCCAGGAAGTGGTGTTCCAGAAAGACAATGAGGAAATCCGCACCCAGCGGGAGCGGCTGGCCCGCACCCTAAGCGGCCAGAAAACCCTGCTGCCGGCGGCCGGCCTCACCCCGGCCCCGGACACCCACATCATCAACGCGGTGTTGGTGCGCCTCCACCCTGGCGTCCATGCCGGCGAGGTGGCCGATCACATCAGAAAATGGCTCTACTTTTCGGTATATTCCACCCCGGAAGAGGTGCAACTGATGCTCAAGGGACGCCTGGCCAGCATGACCAAGCAATTGCTTCTCTTTCGCACGCTTCTGATGATCGTCTCGGTGGTCATCATCGCCCTGGTGATCTACACCTTCACCCTGGAGAAAATCCGTTCCATCGCGGTGATGAAGCTCATCGGCGCCCCCAATACCGTGATCGTCCGTCTGGTCATGGAACAATCCCTGCTCCTGACCGTTGCCGCGTTTGCCTGCGCGCTGCTCCTCATCAACCAAACCCATCAGTACTTTCCCCGGACCATCCTGCTGCTGCCGGCAGATGAGCTCATCACCTTCATCATCGTGCTTATAGGCGGCATCCTGGCCAGCATTCTGGGGCTCTGGCAGGCCTTGAAAACCCAGCCGGCGATGGCCCTGGGAGGCCAGTGATGGAAGTCCTGAAGATCGAGGGCCTCAGCAAGATTTTCGGCTCCGGCCGCTTGGAGGTGCGGGCCCTGGAGGACATCAACCTTACGGTGTCATCGGGGGACCTGGTGGCCCTTTTGGGCCCCAGCGGCTCCGGCAAGACCACCATGCTGCTGTGCACCAGCCTGATCCTGGAGCCCACCCAGGGGAAGATCGTGTTTGACGGCCAGACCATTTATCAAAAAAACGGCTGGTCAGGGGGGGTGGACATCCGGCGCATCCGCCGGGAAAAGATGGGCTTCATTTTTCAAGCCCACAATCTGATTCCCTTCCTTACCGCCCAGCAAAATGTCCTGTTCCCCTTGAGCCTGGTGGGCGCCAAGGGGGAGGCCGCCCAGCGCCGGGTCATGGAACTCCTGGAGTACATGGAAATCGTCGACCGGGCTCATTACCTGCCCGCCCTTCTCTCCGGCGGCGAGCAGCAGCGGGTGGCCATCGCCCGGGCTCTTGCCAATAACCCCAGACTGATCCTGGCCGACGAACCCACCGCTTCCCTGGACACCGTCCGAGGCAAAAAAGTCATGGAATTGCTCAAGAAGATCGTCAGGGAGAACCAGTCGGCGGTGATCGTCGTCACCCACGACGTGCGCATGATCGAAGGGTTCGATTATGTCTACCACCTGAAGGACGGGCGCCTAAATCATGAATAGCTCCTATACGGACCCGGCCTCCGTAACGCACCGCCTGCGGTTTTTCCCGGAGTTGACCCGGCCCCTCCGTGAGCTGGACCGGGTGGGCGCCTATGGGAGCCTGGATCTGGCTGAGGCGGTATGAAGTCGCCCGTCCTGTCGGCGCCAAAGGATGCCAGGCTCCAGGCCATCGACCGGTACTACCGGGTGCACGCCAAAATCTACGACCTGACCCGCTGGACCTTTCTCTTTGGACGGGAGGCCCTGATGCGGCGGCTGGCCGCAATCCTGAACCCGGAGCGCCTCCTGGAAGTGGGCTGCGGCACCGGCAAAAACCTCCTGGAACTGGGACGCCTGTTCCCCCGGGCCCGACTCTGGGGCGTTGATCTCTCCGCCCCCATGCTCACCCGGGCACAAAGAAAGCTCGCCCCCCTGGCGGAGCGCCTCACCCTGGTGCATGCCCCTTATGATCAACCCTTGAGTTCCGAAGCCCCTTTTGATCTGGTGGTGTTCTCCTATGCCCTGTCCATGTTCAACCCGGGCTGGGAGGAAGCCCTGGCCGCGGCTTTAGGCGACCTCTCCCCCGGCGGCGCCCTGGCCGTGGTGGATTTCCACGATTCCCCCTTACCGGCCTTCAAACGCTGGATGGGACTGAATCACGTCCGCCTGGAGGGGTATCTGCTACCCGGCCTGAAACAACGGCTCCCCGGCGGCCAGTGGAGGGTCTGCCGGGCTTATGGGGGGCTTTGGTCCTACTTTCTCTTTATCGGAACAAAATCGCCATCCTGAACCCTCAGCGGTAATTCCCCGCATCACTGGACAATAGACCTAACACCCGGAAATCATTTACTTCCGGTAATCTCCTGTCCTTGCCAGAACTTCAGCTTGTTGATCATTTTGGGAATAAAGAGGGAAAAGACAAAGAGTCCCAGGGAGAAGAATACCTTCCAGGTGAGGAGGTTGGCCCACTGGCCGCCGGCCCACACCTCTTTCAGGGTTCCCACGAAGAACGTAAAGATGAAGGTGCCCACCAGGATGCCCAGGGCCGTGCCCCAGAGATAGTCTCGGAACCGCACTTTGGTCAGCCCCATGCCGAAGTTCATGGGAGTAAAAGGGAAATAGACCAGGCGCAGGTAAAGAACGGTGGCAAAGCCGTTGCGCTCGATGGCATCGTCATATTTTTTGAGGCGGTCGCCGATGAGGGAGGCCGCGAACTCCCGGCCCAAATACCGCCCGATGAAAAAGGCCCCCGCCGCCCCCAGCATGGCGGCCGCCCAGACATAAACAAAACCCCAATAGGGGCCGAAGATGGCGGCTCCAAGAGCAGTAAGCAGGGTACCCGGCACAAACAGGCAGACCCCCACGGTATAGATGAGGATAAAGGCCAGGGGCGCCCAGAGCCCGGCGGCGGCGAGCACGGCCCCCAGTTTTTCCACGGTGAGCAATTCTTTGACCCCGGTGAAACGGACCAAGAGCACCGCGGCCACCATAAACATGAGCAGGAAGGCAGCCTTAAAGGCGGCCGCTTTGGGAAATCTGCGGGGTTCCATGTCTTTACCTCAACTGTTAAGAAAAGTTCAAGGTTCAAAGTTCAAGGTTGATGGCTTCGTAAAAAGTCAATAATTTACTATCTTCTTAAGGATGACTATCCTCAACATAATTATACATTGCTGATATACCTCATTTAATCCCCTCTCCCCCTTGGGGGAGAGGGTTAGGGTGAGGGGGTAAAAGGACGTTCATCAAGGCTATACCGTAGCGACTGTCTTCCCTGTCAAGCTGTCTGTGTCAGGAACTGGTTCCAGGGTTGCTGTTTTTTGACCATGGCGTTAAGGATGACCACCAGTTTACGGGCACAGGCGACGAGGGCCAGTTTTTTGGGTTTGCCGGCGGCCAGGAGCCGTTGATAAAAAGCCTGGATCACCGGGTTGCAGCGGGCTGCCACCACCGCGGCGATATAAAGCAGGCGTCTAAGATAGCTGCGGCCGCCGCGAATGGCGCGTTTGCCCTGGGAGCGGCCGCTATCCCGGTTGATGGGGGCCACCCCCACCAGGGCCGCGACCTTATTGCCGGTGAGGGCGCCCAGTTCCGGCAGCTGGGCCATGATGGCCAGGGAAATGGTGGGGCCGATGCCGGGCACGCTTTGCAACAGCCGGTCCAGCTCTTGCCAGGCGGCACTCTGGCGGATCTGCTCCTGAAGCTCCCGGTTCAGGTCGTCGTGGCGGCGCTGAAGCCAGGCGAGATGCTCCTGGATATCCCGGCGCAGGCTGGGGACCTGGGTTTTTTCCAGGCGGTTTTGCTCCTGGCCGATCATCTTCACCACCTGGGCCCGGCGCTGGAGGGTGGCCTTGAGCACCTGCAGGTCCTGGTCAGCCAGGGGCCGAGCCTCGGGCTTCACAGTTTCGGCGAAGCGGGCCAGGAGCTGGGCGTCCATCTTGTCGGTCTTGGCCAGAATGCCCAGGGCCCCGGCGAATTGCCGGACCGCCTGGGGCTTGATCAGGGAGACCGGCAACCGGGCCTCGGCCAGGGCGGTCAGGGCCAGGGCCTCATAGCCGCCGGAGGCTTCCAGCACGATGAGGTAGGGTTTGAGGGGGGCCAGGCGTTGGACCAGGCCCTTGAGACCCTCATCGTCGTTGGTCACGACAAAATGCTGGTTGGTGGGCCGCACGGCCACATCCAGTTTGGCTTTGGAGACATCGATGCCTACGAATATCTGGCTTTCCATGGCTTGCGCTCCCGTCCTTGTAAATGCGAGATCCAGGTCTCAAGTGACTGTTCGGGTTTGGGCAAGCGGGACGCGGCGCCCACGCTACAAGGCGGTCTCGAGGACCGAGGGCGGGTCGGGCTGCCGCGTCCGCAATCGTCCTCCCTGGTGGGCAGGACCATGGTCCTGCCCACCAGGGAGGCTAACCTGTTATCCGAGGCGCCTATCATACTCCTTTGTAAAAATCAATGATAGCGCCGAAGCTTCTTCCTAATATACAAGGGCGGGAAAGCGCAGCGCATCCCGCCGTCAGGCGTTCGGCGTAACCGGCTGGCGGGCACGGAGGCCCGCTACCGACATTTTTGTCATTTACAGGTGAGTCAACGGCTCATGAGCGGGCAACTGTTACTTGCCAAAGAGACGCCCCAGCAGGCCTTTCTTGGGGGCTTCCGGTTCGGGCAACCCGAGATGGCGGCAGATAACCGCTTCCAGTTTATGTTCGGGCACATCCGCACCTTCCACCACGATTTCCTCGTCCACCATCACCGCGGGGGCCCCGGGCAGATCCAGTTCGAAGTACTCGTCCGTCTGATACTCGGCGATGGGTTTGGAAATGGTCTCCACCTCAATGTCGTACTTGTCGCCCAACCTGGGCATCATCTGGAGAAAATGCTTTCAAGGCTTGCCGTTGGGTTCGTTGAGGAAAAATCGGACTTTGAGCATTTTTTCTCTCCTTTGGGATAGTTTTTCAAAAAGACCTTGACAGAAGTCGGGTTCTATATTATATATTTAGGCAAATACTTAATCACTTAATCTAATTGTTTGTCACATATGGAATTAGAAATCTCCGAAATGTTCAAAGCTCTGGCCGTGGAAACCCGGGTGCGGATTCTTGAACTCTTGAAGAGCCGAGGACCCTTGGGATCCAAAGAAATTGCCCGTTTGGCAGGCATCACTCCCGCGGCCGCTTCGCAGCATCTCAAAGTCCTGAAGCAAGCCGGCCTGGTCAGAAGCGAGCGCCAGGGATATTGGATACCGTATGCCATTAACCCTGAGACCCTGGAAAAATACCGGCGGCGATTGTCGGAAGTGTGCACCTGCGATTGCCAGGGTAGCGGCCAATGGCGGGAACAGGAACGTATCCAAGCTCCTGTGGAGGACCTGGAGCAGTATGAAAAGGAGTTGCAGAAAGAGTTGGAAGATGTGCGCCAGAGGATCAAGGAACTGAAGCTCAAATAGGGCGGAGTACTTTTTTTTGCGATTTCATTTAAGTTTTCAATAAAATACCTAAATAGAAAGGAGGTGAGCAGGATGGCCGAAAAGAAAAACGCTTGTGGCTGTGGCTGCGCCTTAAAGCACGAGGTTCCCAAGGGGACCAATGACAATGGAAAGGCTAAGGAGGCCAAGGAGTCAAAGTAGGGCACAAGATTGGCCTGACCCCAGGCGGCAGGTTCCAGCAATTTGCCAGCCTGCCCCCTGGGCGCAAAGTGAGGGTAAATTTCTGTTTGGCCCATTATCCTTACAATCCCAGAGGCGGCAGTCCCAGACGCCGCCGGATGACCGCATCCAGGCCTTCTTCCGAAATGCCGGCGCCCTGGCCCGCGATTTCATCCGCCACCATCACCGCGGGGGCCGGAGGCAGCCCTGAGGCTTGATAGGCCTCACTCTGGTAGTGTTCCCGGGATTTGGCAATTTCCTCGATCTGCAAAGCATACCTGGCGCCCAGCCTGGGCAGCATCTCGTGGAGGCCCTTTCAGGTCAAGCCGCAGGGATCGTTCATAAAGACTCTGACGTGAAGCACAACCTTTCTCCTTGCTCAGTTATTTCTTTGTCACCGCGGCCATGCGGGAGAGCATCTGCTCGGCTGGCAGGAAATCCAGCAGGCGCAGGTTCCGGCACTCCCTTCCCTGGTCATCCAGGAAAATCACCGTGGGCACGCCCTTGACCCCATAGCGCCCCAGTAAACGCTCATGTTCAGGGTTGCCTTTCTGGGTCAGATCCACCTTAATCATGACAAAATCCCGGTTGGCCTTGTCCACCACCTCCCGCTGATGGAAGGTCAGTTCATCCAGGGCCCGACAGGGAGTGCACCAGGTGGCATAAAAATCAATGATCACAGGTTTTTGCGCCTGCCTGGCCGCCGCCAGGAGCTGGTCTGAATAAGGCTGCCAGGTGACACCCGGCCCTCTGAGGGCCCAGGACCCGAACAGGAAAGTGGCTATGACCACGCCCATCAGGGCCGCTCCGGTCTTGAGCCACTCAAAACCCCGGAAAGTCGCGGTGGTGCGGTCCAGCCACCCCAGGTGCAGCCCCGCGGCCAGGGCTACGGCAGCCAGCAGGAAAACGCTTATGGATTCAGGCAGCAAAGGTTTAATAAAATAGGCGGCCATGCCCACCAGGACCCAGCCCATGAGCTTGCGCACCCAGAGCATCCACTCGCCGGAACGGGGCAGTTTCTCCAGGCTGCCGGAAAACATGGCCAGGATGAACAAGGGCAGGCCCAAGCCCAGGCTGAGGGTGAAAAAGATGAGAAAACCCAGCCAGGGGGATCCCAGGCTGGCCACCCAGGTGAGCAAGCCCAGGACAAAGGGGCCGATGCAGGGCGCGGCTACCACACCCAGGGTCAGGCCCATGAACAGGCTGCCGAAATAGCCGGCATAAGATTTGGAGGCGGCTTGCGTCAGGCCGGCCGGCAGGCGCAGCTCCCAAAAACCGAACAGACTGGTGGCAAAGGCCACCAAAACCGCAGCCACGGTGAGCAGCACCAGGGGATTTTGCAGCAGGGAGCCCATAAGCCCGCCGGTTAGGGCGGCGACCACCCCCAGGATGGAGTTGGTAAGGGCCAGGCCCACCAGATAAAGGAGGCCATGCACCGCCAGCCGCCCCTGGCCCAAGCCGCTCTTGCCGCCAAAATAGGAGACGGTGATGGGAATTAAGGGATAGACGCAAGGCGTCAGGTTGAGGGCCATGCCGCCCAGGAAGATGCCGAGCAAGGTCCAGACCAGGGCCCAACCGGATAGGGGGCCAGGAGTCTTGGTTTCCGCCGTGGTTTCAGACAGCCCCATGGGCGCGCTGGCCACGGGCAGGCCTTGGCTCTGCCATTCTGGGAAACCGAGGGGGTCGCGATAAACGTTTTTATAACCGAGCTTTACGGCCACCCGGGCCGCGGAGTCGCTGCGGACTCAGGTCAGGCCCGCTCAGTAGAACACGATGGGCCGCTCCCGGTCCGGCCCCAGCGCTTGGGCAAGGGGTCCTTGGGACCGCCACCTGGCCCAGCGGGTGGGCTCCATGGAAAAGTTCACAGACCCCGGGATGTGGCCGGTGCGGTACTCCCAATCTTCCCTGGTGTCCACCAGCAGGACTTTCTGGGGGTCCTGCCGGTAAAGCGCCGCCAGTTCAGCAGTGCTGATCAGGCGGTAGCCGCCCTGGCGGCCCTCGGCCTGCACCTCCTCCCAGGTGGGCTCCTTGCTGATCAACGGCCGGTTGACATACCAGAGCGGCCCCAGGGTCAGGATCACCGCCAGGATGGCCAGGATGGTGGTTCTTTTTCGGTGCATCTCGAACCTCGGTAGTGCTATGCCAGCTTTCCTTCCCGTGTCAGTTTCGATAGGAGAAAAGTGGCCCCTCTCTGGGACAAGCCGAGCTTGGCGGCCAGGCCCGCAGGGTTCAAGGCCCCCTCCTTATTGAACAGAGAAATGACCTCCAGCTCCAATTCGTCCAGCCAGTCCTCGAACAACCCCAGGAGGTCGGGATCGGCCACAGCCATCAGTTGCCGGGATTGGGCCACCCGGTCCACCAGTCTTTGACACATGTGCGTTGGATCGACACCTTCGTCCAGGCATTCCGCCAGTCAGAGGTGCACCATGCTGGCCACCTTGTCATCGCCGGCCCCGCCGATGAGATTGACCACGAAGTTCAGCCGGTCCTCCTCTGTGACCAGGGTCAGGATTTTTTTCAGCAGGGCGGCAAGTTCCGGCAAGGCCTGGGCCGGGTCCACGCCCCCCAGGAGTTTTTCAAGGTCAGCCCTCATGATGGCTTCACCTCCCCAGGCTAAAAAGTTTTCCGCTGGGCCAGCAGATCCGTGGCCAGGTCCTTCATGGCTTCCAAGATCTCCGTGATTCTGGCGTCGGCGATCTCGTAATACACAAAAAGGCCGCTGCGCTCCACCTTCACCAAAAGGGACCGTCTGAGCTCTTTGAGATGATGGGAGACCAGGGGCTGCGACAGATTCAGTTCCTCCACAATACTGGAGACGGACTTTTTGCCGTGGTTGACGCAGAGGAGAATGCGCAACCGGTTCTCATCCGCCAGACACCTGGCCACAAAGGCCACCTTCTGGAGGCTGTCCTCCAGGGGGATTACAGGTTTACGATCAGGTTGCGCCAAGGCGGTCTCCCCTGTCCGTGGGTTCAGGCGATAAACTAATATATTAATAAATATTTATATAGTTATTTAAAGATGCCGTCAAGGGAAAAACTCGGCATCCCCACCACGCGGGCGCCGGCCTATAACGGCAATTCGGGATAAGCTGGCGACAGGGGCAGTTTGGGGTAATGATGATGGAAGACGCAGGATTAACGGACTGCGGCAGGCAGCCCTTTCTGGAGCCGGGATTATCGCCTGGGGTTGGCCCTCTGGAAAGAGAACTCTACCGGGACCTTGACCGCCTGGCCCTCGATTTCCAGGACGGGATAGGCCAGGAAATTGAGGGGACCTGAAGCGGGCCCCGGTTCCACCACCAAATCGCGGCCCCGGCTGAACTCCAGGCGATTGGCCGGATGATGGCCAAAATAATAGGAGGCCAGGCTCGAATACTTGTTGCCTTCGCTGATGTCCACGGGCCACCACTTGCCCTCGGCGTAGAACTCCGCCCAGCAGTGATAGCCGTCCACGCCGCCCTCGTGGCGCTCCGAAGGGATGGCCGCGCCGATGGCGAAGCGGGCCGGAATGCCCGCCGCCCTGGCCAAGGCGATGAAATAGGAGTGAAAATCCGTACAGTTGCCGGTGCGGGCGTTGCAGGCGTAAACCGCGTCGCCCTTGCCCCAGCCGTCGCCGAATTTCATGTAGCGCATGCGGTCGATGACGTGGTCGTAAAGGGCCCGGGCCCGCACCAGGTCGCCCTTCTTGCTCTGGACGACCCCGGCCGCGATGCTGCGGAAATTCTCATTGATGGGCACCAGGCGGTCCGGCTGCAGATATTTTCCCTGGGCGGGGGGCTTGGCGGCATAGGCGGGCTTTTCCAGGCGTTTGACCTGATACCGGATCTCCACGGTTTTGCGGCTGTCCTGGGGACCCAATTCCAAAAACAGGACCCGGTTGCCGTGTTCCCGCTCCGCCAGGGTGGTTGACTTTCCCGGCACCTTGACCGCTTTTACGACCACGGTCTGAAAGGGATCAGTGGACGCCAGCGGCAGCCAGAGGCGGGCGTTTCCGGTTATGTCCGGCAGGGTGGCCTTATAGAAAAACTCGAATTCGTCCTGGCCCTTGATGACCCCCAGGTGGGCGTCTGAGGCTTCTTTGACGGGCAGCCGCTTCCAGGTGCCGTCATCTTGTTGCTCCCAGGCGTAGTAGGGCTGCCCGTTGATCTTGTGAACCGTGGTTTCGGTGACCTTCATGGCATCAGGCTCGCCGGCCAGAAAAAAATCAACATCGTAAACATCGCCCGAGACGTCCGCCAGGTCCACACAGGCGAAATAGCGGCCCGGCCCCAATTTCGACAGATATTCGGTATGGACCCGGACCAGTTTAAGACGGAGTTTTTTGTCTCGAAAAGGAAGGTTGAAATAACCTCCCCCCAGGCGCACCTGCTCCTCGAGGTGCTGCTCGATGCCTGCCTGGATCTCGGCGGTCACCTTATCAAGATCAGGTACGGCGGGGGCAGAGGAAGCGGGCGCGGCCGGCGCCTGTTGCTCTTCTTTTTGCCCGCAGCCGGCCAGGATAAGGGGCAGGAACACTGTCGCAGCCAACAGGACGCGCCAACTCATGGAAGCTCCTTAGCTTGGGGGGAGGACGTGGTTAGCTGATAAATCCTATCCGGTTTCTGGCTATTTGGGATGCTCCGGCTTCTTCTCTTCAGCCTTGGGATGCTCCGGTTTCTTCTCTTCAGCCTTGGGTTGTTCCGGTTTCTTCACATCGGCCTTGGGGTGCTCCGGCGTGGCTGCCTCCTTCTTGACCTCACCGGCCTTGGGGTGCTCTGTTGCAGAGGGGTGTTCGGGTTTGGCTGTTTGGGCCAGGATCCAACCAGAAAGGAACCCAACCAGTGCTGCCGACAACAAGATGGTCTTTAAAGCCTTGATCATGTTGCGCCTCCTTTTCTCTCAGCCGGGTCGTTTCCCGTGCTGGACTGCTGATAATTGCCCCTTCCTGGGCTGCTTACCAAAAACTAATACCTCCCATGGCCATGTCAACCATTGCCGTCCTCACGGTCACCCAGCCCATCCCCTAAGGCTTCGCCGGACCGGCCCTCAAGGCTTGGAGCCTGGCCCCGAACCGGAGTTTGGCAGCCGGCGACAGCTTCGGGTCGGACAGGGCCTGCTCATAAACCTGCTGGGCCTTCTCCGGCTGGCCGGACTTCTCATGGATTTCTCCCAGGAGAAAATAGACCTCGGAGTTGGCGGCTTTTTGCTGCACCTGCTGGTTCAGGACGGTAAGCGCCCCGGTCTGGTCCCCCTGCTGGTTGAGGTAATACGACAAGGTAAAGGCATACTTGGGGTCAAAGGGGCGCAACTGCCAGGCCTGGCGCAGCACCGGCAAGGCCTCAGCCAACCGGTCTTTGGCCAGCAGCACCCCGAGGTTGTAAGCGGCTTCGGGAAACTGGGGGTTGCTTTTCAGGGCGGTGCGCAGGGCCGCTTCCGCTTCCCCGGTCTTGCCCTGCTCGGCCAGGAGAAGTCCCAGGTTGAAACTGGCCGCCGCGTTTTGGGGTTCAAGTTTCACGGCCTGGCGCAGGGAGGCCTCGGCCCGGTCGTTCTGGCCCGTGCGGGCGTAGATCAGGGAAGCGTTGACCAGGGGCAGCACCGTGTCGGGGCGCAGGGTGTGGGCCAGGGCAAAAGCCTCCAGGGCCTTGGCATCCTGGCCCTGACGGGCGTAGAGGTTCCCCAGGTTGTAATGGGAAGCCCAGTCGTCGGGGCGGGCCTGGAGGGAATCCAGGAGTTCCTGGGTGGCCCGGGTTAAACGGGCTTGATCCTCGGGACGCAACAAGCCGGCTGGATAAGTTGCCAGGGCGCTGGCCGCCCGGAGGCGCACCAGCCTGTAGCTGTCCTCCAGCGCGGCCAGCAGGGTCTGCTGGGTTTCCGGCGTGGAGTGAGATTCCAAGGCGGCCACCGCCGCGCCCCGCACCAGGGGGGACCCGGCCTTGGCCGCCGCCTGCAGGGCCGGCCACTTGCGGGGGTCCGGACAGGGGGCCAAAAGACGAATCAAGGAAGTGGCAAACACCGGCTCGTGGTTCTTGTCGGTGATATAGGCCAGCATTTCCGGCAGCCTGCGCCAGTCACCGCGGCGGGCCGCGTCCACCAATCCGGCCCGGTGCAGCACCGGCGCCTGGTAATCCTGTTTATGCCACTGGCGCACCTGCTGGTCGGCCCAGGCCGCATCTTTGTCCTGATGACAGAGGTTGCAGGCATTGGGGGAAGTAAATTTTTGGGTGGCGGCCGGCGTGGGCGGCAGCATGGAGTGGTCGCTCCGCTGCATGCGGGCAAACTCCGTCATGGGCAGGTGACAGGAGATGCACTTCTTGGGAGTGCCGGGCTTATCCAGGGGGTGGCGGATGTGGGCCGCGGCCTGATCCACCCGTTGTTGATGGCAGGGAAGACAGGCCTGATTGGCCTTGGCCTCGTCTTTAAACTTATAGCGCCCGCTGGAGGTGTGGCAGTGGAGGCAGGAAAGCTGCCCCGACTTGACACAGGGACTCAGCATCCAGGACGTGAGGGTGTAGTTCTCCCCTAAATCACGGCCGTCGGGATAATAATCCGGGTCCTCCAGGGTCACCAGATCAAAATGGTCGAAAAACCGGGCTCCGGGAGGAAAGGTGACGGCCAGGGGTATGCTCTTGGCGTGGCAGGAAGAGCAGGTGTCGTTGTTCTGGGCCACGGTGAACTTGCTGCCCCCCCGGATGATCTTCAAATCCTCAGGCACCGTGCCGGGTGGGGCCTCCTTGCAGATGCGGTTGTGCTCCCGGGAGGGACCGTGGCAGGTCTCGCAGTTAATGCCCGGCTCCACCCACTGGGTGTTGTAGGTGTCGGTTTTCAGATCGTAATTGGTGGCCAGCTGGCTGACGTGGCAGCTAAAGCAGGCGGTGTTGAAGGTGAGCAGCGGGTCCCGCCAGGAAACCGGCTCACTGCGGCCCCCTTCGGCAAAGTGCCGGATCATGCTGGAGGTGGTGTCGAACCATGCCTTTTTCCGGACGTCATAAGCCACCGGCAAGACCTGGAGGCGGCCCTTTTCCAGGGGCGTCAGGAAATAATAGACGTTTTTGCCCCCCATGGCGTGGACCATGGGGTAGGATTTCTCCCCCTGGGGGCCCTGCTCCAGGACGTGTCCCCGGCCGTCCGCAAAAACCGCCTGGTAGCGGTGGTCCTTGACGGTAAGGGGGGCTTGCTGGGGCTCCACTTTGGTGTGCAGAAATTCCGGAGTCACCGGCTGCATGGCCAGCCCGTGGTGGGAGGGGGCCCAGAGCTGGTAGAATTTTTCATGGCATTCCCGGCAACTCCAGGAACCGGCATAACCCGAGGCGTCAGTGACGGCCGGCGTCGGGGTGGAGGCCACCCCTTGAGGCTGAAAAGTGGAGGACAGATACCACCACGAGCCCAGGCCTATGAGGGCCGCTCCCGCGATTGTGGCGACGATCATCAGGGTCTTCCTGGATTGTCTGCTTTCCATGGTGAACCCGCTGGCCAGGGGCCTTTTTGTGAAAAAAAGAGCCCTGCAAAGGTGTGAAGACGGCGAAGCCAGCCCGACGCCCGGCGACGGTCCTTATCTGAGCTCCATATTCTGACTCTATAATAAATCAATCAAGTCCTGGGTATTTTTTTCGCTTCTGTCCTTTACTCCACACCAGATTTCCCGGATGGGGCCGCTTGTATTCTACCCCAGTGGTATTAACTTGAGATTAGGCTGAGTTCGATCTTCAAGCTCCAAAGGGAAAAGACGCTATGGGATTGATAGTTACCATCATCGTGGGGGGCATTATCGGTTGGGTGGCCGGTATGATCATGAAGGCCGAACAGATGGGCATTCTCGCCAATATCTTGGTGGGCATTGTCGGCTCGGGTTTGGGTCATTTTCTGGCCGGCGCCATCGGCCTGGCGGCCTACGGGGCCATTGCCAGGTTTGCCGTGGGCGTGGGCGGCGCGGTGCTTTTAATCTTGATTTTGCGCGCTTTGGGCCTGATGTAGAAAGGAAGTTAGCATCAGGTTTTATGCCTAGCCTAAAAAAATCTCCTGTTTTTCTGTAGCCGCAGGCTTTAGCCTGCGCTCATTTCTTTAATTATTTTAACAAACTAAGTGTTCATGGCCCGAATCGGGGACACCCCCCGAAGATGAAAATCCCCTGCAGGAGCGACAGCGGTGTGGCCCCTACGGGGGGTTTCATTCCACCATGACCTGTCTCAAACCTGCAGGAGCGGACCGGCGTGACGACCGCCATTTCGGGCCGACCCCGGGTCGGCCCCGGCTTCGGCACACCTTCTGCCGCTTTCTGGCCGGACACCGGGCGCCCCCTGCTGTTTTCTGATAACTGTCTAAGAAAAAAAATAAAAAACATCCCTTGACGGCGAAACAAACGGTGATTAGGTTGCTGCCATAACGGGCCGGTTTTCACGCTGGCCCACACCTCACCCCACTAGACATAAGGTTTTTCACCTCAGACCCCGGAGGTAGCAGCAGCTGCTGAGCGGACAAGGTGCCGGTTGCCGTCCAGACCAAGCCATCAGGCCAGGAGCGCAAGAAGCCGTTACCGAGTGGGGAAAACTTAAAGGAGACGGTAACATGGCAGGAAGAACGAACTTCACGGATGATGAGTGGAATCTGCTCCGGGCTGCACCAGTTCTCGTGGCGAGCGGGGTGTCCATCGCAGACCCCAGCGGCCTCATCGGCTCCATCAAAGAGGCCTTCTACGGCATTAGCAGCATGATGGAATCTTACAAACAGAGCGGCCAACTGGAATTGATCACTGCACTGTTGGCCGACAAGAGTATGCCCGCCATGCCTGACCGGGGAATGCTCCTGGGCGAAGGCAGCCGGGAACAGCAAGCTGAACACCTGAAAAATGCAGTATTCGGCAAGGTGCGGGAAGCCCTAGCTCTGTTGGGAACCAAAGCCTCCCCGGAAGAGGTGGCGGCCTATAAAAAGATGGTCGCCACGGTGGCCGAAGAAACCGCCAATGCCTCCAAAGAAGGCGGTTTTCTGGGCTTCGGCGGCGAGCGGGTGAGCGCCGGTGAGCAGGCCTTCGTGGACCAGGTTAAGGCACTCCTCGCCTAACTTCTTAAGGGGGGCGCTCCACTAACCCCTCCTGAACACCAAGACGCATTCTCATTCCAACCAAGTTCCTGGGAGGACAACTACATGGACGTAAACCTTTTAGAGTTGTTAAAACAGGTCCTGGGCAGTGACTTTGCCCGCCTGGTCAGCCAGTTCCTGGGGGAGCCGGAAAAACCCACGCAGACATCCTTGGATGCCCTGCTGCCGGGAATTTTAGGAACCGTGTCCCAGAAAGGGGCCACCATGGACGGCGCCCAGAGCCTCCTTTCCCTGGTCCAGGGCGCCAACCTCGATACCGGCATTTTGAGCAATATCTCCGGGCTTTTTTCCGGGGAGGCCGCCGGGGCCAATTCCCTGGTGAACACCGGCCTGAGTCTGGTCAATTCATTGTTCGGCGACAAAACCAATTCCCTGACCGATGCCCTGGCTTCCCTGGGGGGCATCAAGACCGGCTCGTCCTCCAAATTGCTGGCCCTGGCCGTGCCCCTGGTCCTTGGTTTCCTCAAGCGGTTCATCGGGGAGAAGGGACTGGACCTCAGTTCCCTTACTTCTCTCTTGAGCGGTCAGGGAGGATACCTGAAGGGCGCCCTCGACAGCCGTCTCACCAATGCCCTCGGATTCGCCAGTCCCGCCGCCTTGCTGGGCGGCTTAGCCGAACCGGCTAAGGCTGCGGCGGCCGCGGCGGCACCGGCGGCCGCGTATGCCGAACCCCTGAAGAAAAGCCGGCTGCCCTGGGTACTCATCGGTTTGGGCCTCCTGGGCGCTCTGCTCCTGTGGCAATTCCTGAGCCGGCCCACGACGCCGCCTCCCGTGGCCAAGGCCCCGGCGCCGGTAAAGGCCGTGGTCGTGGAGTGCGGCTTCCCCGCCAAGGTTTACTTTGAGGTGGACCAGGCGGTCATCGGTGCGGAAGGTCTCGTGAAGATCAAGGAAGCGGCCGCCTGCATCAAAGAAAAAGGCCTGAAGGTGGACATCACCGGCTACACCGACAAGACCGGCGATCCTGACAAGAACCTGGAACTTGCCAAGAACCGGGCCAAGGCCGTCCAGGACGCCCTGGTAGTCGAAGGTCTGGTGGTGGATGTCATCACCTTGAAGCCGCCCTTGTTCCACGCCATGGTCGGGTGCCACCGGCACGGGCTCGGATGCCGAAGCCCGGCGGGTGGAGATCAACAAAGCCGTTATCGTCAAGTTGCCATAAGGTACCTTTGACTGTCCGTAAGCGAACCGGCCTGCGCTGAGGTTAGCCCCTGGCGCAGGCCGGCTGTCTCAAGGGGCCAACGGGTCTTGCCCTGGTTTTACCAACCCTGTCCTAACCCCACTTTTCGGAGGAAAATCTGTGTCCAATCAGTTCAAAACCTTCTTGTTCCTTGGAGCGCTGACCTTACTGTTAGTTTTCTTCGGCAATGCTCTGGGGGGAACCGGGGGTATGAAGGTCGCGCTGGTTATGGCCGCGATCATGAACCTCACCAGCTACTGGATGTCAGACAAGATCGTGCTGCGGATGTACAATGCCCAGCAAATCAGCCCCCAGCAGGCCCCGGAACTCAGCGCCATGGTGGGTGACCTGGCCCAGGCGGCCGGGGTGCCCATGCCCAAACTGTTCGTCGTGCCCCAGGAAACCCCCAATGCTTTCGCCACCGGCCGGAACCCGTCCAATGCCGTGGTGGCCGTCACCGAGGGCATTGTCAATTTGCTGTCCCCCTCAGAGCTCAAGGGCGTTTTGGCCCATGAAATGACCCACGTCCGCAACCGGGACATCCTTATTCAGTCAGTGGCCGCCACTATCGGGGGCGCCATCATGATGCTGGCCGACATGTTCCGGTTTTCCGCCTTGTCGGCGGGCGGCCAGAGCAATGAACAACGGCGGGGCAATCCCTTGCACCTGCTGATGATGGCCACCCTGGGGCCCTTTGCCGCCATGCTCATCCAGGCGGCCATTTCCCGTTCCCGGGAGTTCATCGCCGATGAGGGCGGGGCCCGCCTCTGCCGCGACGGCGAACCCCTGGCCCAGGCCCTGGAAAAGCTGCACGCCTACAGTCAACAGATGCCCATGCTGGTCAACCCCGGCACGGAGAACATGTTCATCGTCAATCCCCTGACCCCCGGGGGCATGATGAGCCTGTTCAGCACTCATCCCCCCATTGAAGAGCGGGTGGCCCGCCTCCGGGCCATGAGGTTCAACTAAGAGATTTCTATGAAAGTCCTGAAATCTGTCATTCTGGGGGAGCGAAGCGACCGATGAATCTCATAGATCCCTGGGAATACGAGATCCCTTGCTGCGCTCAGGATGACAACTCTGCTCTTCATAGAGGTCTCACCTAAGAACTCTTGGGCAGCAGCATTATCGCGGTGTCATTGCAGGGGCCGGGTCATGGGAGCATGACCCCCGGCCCCTTTTTCTTTCTGTTTTGAGGAAAGTAGAGAATTTTTAATACCGATGTGCAGTCAAACGGTGGCACAGGCTTTCCAGCCTGTGCAGGCGCAGGCTTAGCCTCGCGGCTACAAAAAAAGCTTTTAGATCGCAACTCAATATAACCTGGGCCGCTCCGAATCTTCCCATCAGTCCTTTTCCCCTAAAAAATTCATGAGATCCAGGAACCGGCGCATTTTAAAGTTCAGGGGCCGGCAAACCGATGGTTAGGATGTAATCAGCGGATTCTGGGGAAGCGGCCGGCGGGTCCCCTCCCCTTTTCAGCCCGGAGATGAGATGATTTCGAATAACTTGAGCCCAGCGGAAGTAACTCGGTACTCTCCGCAGATTGCCATGGAAGGTTGGGGGCGGGAAGCCCAGGAGAGGGTGAAATCTTCAAAAGTCCTGCTGGTGGGAGCTGACGGCCTCTCCTCTGCAGTGGCGCTGCATCTTTTGACCGCAGGGGTGGGGGCCCTGAGGGTGGTGGACCCTACCCGCGTATCCCTGGCAGACCTCAATGCCAATATCCTGTTCCGGGAGCGTGACCTCGGGAAAAACAAAGTGACCATCACCGAGCGGCGTCTCCGGGAAATCAACCCCTTCGTGACCGTAGAAGGCCAGGCCAAGTCCCTTAATCAAAACAACATTTTTCGGGTGGCGGCCGGCTGCCACCTGCTCATCGAGACCAGGCGGGACCCGGACAGCGGCTATGTCCTCAATCAGGCCGCGGTGCGTTACAAACTGCCCCTTCTTTACGCCTGGCTCAAGGAAGAAAGCGGCGCGGTGGCCACCTTCTGGCCGGGCCAAGGCCCCTGCCTGGCCTGCGGCTTTCCCGAAGCCCTGCCGGCCAGTGCCGCCGCGCTCATGGGACCCCTGCCCGGCGTCCTGGGCGCCCTCCTGGCCCTGGAAGCCCTGCGCATTCTCGGGGGGTTACCCGCGGCCCTTTTGGGCCGCCGCCTCACCTTTCAGGGGCGGGTCTTTTCCTTTAAGGAGGAATCCCTGCCGGTCAATCCCTATTGTCCGGCTTGCCGGCACCTTTACCAGGAGCAGGCCTCGGGAATTTAAAGGGGATAATTTTTCCATAAAAGCTGAACTCTCCCCTATTATCCTCCTTCTATAAAATAGGTTTCTTGTGCCCCGGCAAGCCAGTGGAGCAGGGGCCCGCGCCTGCCCACCACAATCCCTGGCGGCGCTGATTCCACCTCCCAGGCCATTTCCGCGTCCATAACCATTCCATCCGGTTTCCCTTCCAAGAGCCTCTTTTTGGGAAGTCATCCATGAGCCCTTGCCATCCTCAAAATAATAATGAGAAAAAATGATGGACCAGGCGTCCCCGCCAGGCATCTTGGGGGCGCCACCTGAAGGGGGGATCTGCTGGCGCTTTCCCGCCCTACGCCTTATTTTCCAAGCAGATGGCTGATCCGTTTTCCTCCTTCATAATGAAAATTTCCAGGACTTTCGCCGAGTTCTCCAGTCCGGGGCTAACAGCAGAACTTACTTAAATTTTTTAATAAACCTGAGAGGCGCGTAATTTTTTTTCTTTTTTCTTTAAAGTTTCTCGAAAGAGGAATCGATGAGAAGTCCAAAGGCTATAAAAACCCTACAAGGATGTTGAAGGGGATTACAAGGAGGTAAGGGGTCATGTCGCTCGTCATTAATCACAATTTGATGGCCATGGGTGCGGCCCGGAGTTTGGGGATAACGTATAACCGGTTGGCCACTTCGGTATCCCGTCTGGCTTCGGGGCTCAGAATCAACAGCGCGGCGGATGACGCCGCGGGACTGGCCATTCGGGAAATGATGCGCACCGATATTCGCGTATTGAACCAGGGAGTGCGTAACGCCAACGACGCCATCTCCCTCATCCAGACTGCGGACGGGGCCTTGTCGGTCATCGATGAAAAACTCACCCGTATGAAAGAACTGGCTGAGCAGGCGGCTACCGGCACGTACACTTCGGCGCAACGTCTCATTATGGACAGTGAGTATCAAGCCATGGCCTCGGAAATTTCCCGGATTGCCATGGCCACCGATTTCAACGGCGTCAAACTCCTGGACGGCACCCTCTCCGGTACTGCTGTAGGCGGCGGCTCCGGCAATCAGATGAAAATCCATTTCGGCACCGGCAACAGCTCCGCCGAGGATTACTACTACATCCGCATCGGCAACGCCACCGCCTCGGCCCTGGGGGTGGGCAACGGCATCAGCTCCACCCAGGCCGGCTACACCATCAGCACCCAATCCGCGGCCCAGGCGGCTCTGGATGCCATCGACCTGGCGGTGCAGAGCAAGGACACCGTCCGGGCGGGCCTGGGGGCTGTTGCCAACCGCCTGGCCAATACCATCTCCAATCTGTCCATCCAGGCTGAAAATCTCCAGGCTGCCGAGTCGCGCATCTCGGACGTGGATGTGGCAACCGAGATGACCGAGTTTACCAGGAACCAGATTTTGACCCAGGCGGCCGTGGCCATGCTGGCCCAGGCGAATACTCTGCCTCAATTGGCCCTGCAATTGATCGGCGGGCAATAACGTGGGGAGAGGACTGGATAGGCAGATAGGAGGGGTCCATGCATCATACTGATAGCGCCTCACAAGATTTTATGCTCACCATTGAACAGGTCTCCCAGCTCACGGGGGTGCGCAAATCCACGCTCCGCTATTGGGAAAAGTCCTTCGAGGAGTTTCTCCGGCCGGGCCGCACCCACTCCAACCGCCGGGAGTACACCATGGAAGACCTGGACGTCATCAAAACCATTAAGCGCATGCTGGAGGAAGAACATCTCACTTCCGAAGGGGTGCGTCTGAAACTTTTAAAGATGTTTCCCCAATATCTGGGAGGGGAAAAACGGGAGCCCATCCCGGTGGGCGACAATCCGAGGGTGGAGTCACGGGGTCCTGGGGCCATCCCCCTGCGCGCCCCCAAGATTTAAGGTCCTCTGGGGGAAGAGCCGGCGGTCCAGGAGCCGGGCCAGCCCTTCTTCCCCCTCCGGAGCATAACCGAAGACCTCCCGCCAGACCCGGGGGCTCTCCATACACAGATACAGTTGAGCATCAGGAAAAACCTGGGCCAGCTCATCCCGAAGGAGGCCGTACATTTCCACCCGCAGGTCCTTAAAATAGCGCAGCTTGCCATCCGGCCCCCGCACCATTTCCTCGGCTCCCAGGCGGCTGTGGGGAAATCGGGAGAAAATAAGGCTACGCAGGGGCGGCAGGAAACGAAGGGCCCCCAGACTGACCCAGACCACGTCGGCGGCAGCGCCCAGGTCCCCTAACCGTTCCACGGTTCGGCGATAGGCTTCCTGCCAGCCGGGAAAGAAGATGATGGGGTCAAAGTGGAAAGCCAGACGAAAACCGGCGGCCGCGGCTTGCTTGGCCCCCTGGAGCCGGGCCGCAAGAGTGGCCGTGCCGTGCTCCACCTCCCGGATCACCTCCAGGGGGTTGAGAGACCAGGCGAAAATCACCTGGGGGTTGGGGCCCAGGGGCAAGAGGTGCTTAAGGTAATGCCACTTGCTTTTAATCTCCAGAAAGGCCTTGGGGCGCCGGGCAAACTGCGGCATGAGGCTTTCGTGCAGGCCGGTTAGCTGGTCCAGGGCCAGGCTGTCTCCGAATTCCCCGGTGCCCAGGCGCCAGACCCGGTCGGGGTCTTCTTCCCATCTGCTTTGCAGCTCTGCCTGCAAGTCCTCCACATTGACGAACACGGTAACCGCCGGCAGGTTGATATAGCCCTGGAGAATGCAGTAGGTGCAGTCGAAGGGGCAGTTGAGGGCCACCTGCAGCACCTGGTAACCGCAGCAGAGGTATTCCTTGGTCCCTGGGCAGGCCCGCCAGAAGGGGCCTTTCTGGACGGCAAGGAGAAGGGTGGTTTTGGAAGCCCCCAACCACTCTGCCGGGGCTGCTTCCCGGAGTCTGAGAACCTCCCGGTCCGGAAGCACCGTGACCGGCACTCCGGAAAGACGTTCCAGGACCCGCCGGGTCATGGGGTAACCCCAGGCCCCCTCCTCCACCAATATTCGCTTGAAGCCCTGCATAGGTGCGTTGGCTGGTAAGCTGTGGCCAAGAAAAAGGCGGTTGGCTGCGTTTCGGTAAATACTCCCCCTACAGGTGCTTGAATTTCAACTCTATGTAGTTGTCATTGAGAATGCGGGCCAAAGTAAACTCCTGCTGCACTTCCTCGTGGTCGATGAGGATGCCCTTGTCGGTGAGTTCCCGGCTGACAAGTTCCGGATTGTGGCCTGCGAAGATGCGGCGCACAACTTGATGCATGGTGGCGGTGGAAACATTCCCCCGGGGAGGTATTTGACAGGGTTGATCGTTCTTGATGCGTTTGAAAAAGAATTCCACCAGATAATTGCCCGCCAGGCTGGGGAAACGCACTATTAGTTCATCCTCTGCCCCCTTTTCCAAAACTTCCACGGGAACGTAGCGCTCTATGATACGGTTGGTGAGATTCTGTTGGGCCAGATATAAGATAGAAACCAGATCATAGTGATCCAGGGGGCGTTGCTCCTCCTGCTCCACCCTGCTGTTGCCGTACTTTTTCGGGATTTCTTCAAGAGCGGTGGAATTGCGAATTACCATCAGGTCAACACTAATGGTGCCCATGGAACAGGATAGATCGAGTTGATTTTCATCACTAATGGGGAAGTCATAATTCCGCATTTTCTGCAGGATAAGGCTGTGACGGTGATCGCACAGGATGCGGCGAATCAGGGCCTGCATCATGTGGGGAGAGGCCAGATATTTGGCTGAGAGAGCCAGGGAAGGCAGCGACTGCACACACATGTCCAAAAAAAAATGATCAGTGCTCAACCTTAAATCAATGCGGCCGGGAGCCCCGCCGGGGCTGTAGCGCCGCCAGACTTGATGCCAGTCGTGCTCTTTTAAAAGCCCCAGGACGGTAATCAGGTCGTAAGAATCTAGTTCGCGATGTTCCACTTTTTCAACTAAGCACTTGCGTGGCATGGGAGCCCCCTTTCTTTTAGTTTCTAACATGTACCCGCAAATTTGTCCAAAAACCCGACACCTATGTTTATTATAATACTTAACGCCGCGGTAAGCCAGTTGTAAAAAACAACACCTTCCTCCCAATCCGTTAAGTGGAAAAGTTGCGCTCCCCCGGTCCTCCCTTCAGAAATCCACATAAGGTCCCCGGGGCATGCCCCGGAGGTGGCAGGTGTCATTGACCAATAAAATGTGCCAGGCGTCTCCCACCCGGGCGAAGCGGTTGATGGCGGTGGTGTCCTGGCCGAGGCGCCAGAAGTGGGAGTTGTCCAAGCCCATGAACGCCGCGATGAGGACCTTGTTGACCACCCGGTGGGCGGCCAGGAGGATGGTCTGGCCGTGATGACGGGCCACGACCTCCTCCACTGCGGCCAGTGCCCGAACGCGCACCTCCTCCAGGGTTTCCCCGTTGGGGAAGCGCACCGTGTGGGGTGCGGCCTCCCATTGCCGGTAAAGGTCGGCGTATTTCACCTTGACCTCGGCCAACGGGGTGCCCTGCCAATCGCCGTAATTGAGGTCGATGAGGCCGGGCAGCGCCTGCACCGCAATGCCGTGGTGCCGGGCAATGGCCCTGGCCGTGTCCATGGCCCGGGACAGAGGTGAGGCATACGCAGCTTGGATGGCCTCGTCCTTCAGCCATTCCCCGGCCAGGAGGGCCTCCTTTTGCCCCACCTCGTCGTGGGGGATGTCCACGGTGCCGCGGAAAATCTTGTCCTTGTTCCAGGGGGTGCGGCCGTGGCGCACCAGGATGATTTGAGTCATTTTTATCTAATCCTTTGAGCTTGCCCTCGGAGGACAGCCGCTCGAAGATGGCCGTGTTGAAGGAAAACGGGAAATTGCCGAGGCCCCATTCCCCCCCGCTCTCACCGTCCTCAAGAACAGCCCTGAATACCTCGATCTTGCCGGGGGCCAAGCTCTCCACCAGCAGCTTATTGTCCTCTGGGGCCAAATTGTTCAGGTCATCGCGCAGACCCGCCAGCCAGCTTAGATTACTCCTGGCGAAATCCACAAAGGCCTCGTTGTTGGCCTTCGCCTCCCGGAGCTCCTCTATTTTCGTCTGGTCATCGGACATGGCCGCCTTTATTGTGATGATCTCCTCGTTGACCTTGGTCAGTTTCTGGCGGCAATCCTCCTGGTCATAATCATCATATTCCAGCAGGCCCATTATCCTGCTTTTTGCCCGCTCCTTGCTCTTCAGTTCCGATGCCTGGTGCTCGATTGCGGCCTCCAACCTGGCTATCTGCTCATCATGCTTTGCGGCCCCGATTAGCTCCTCCAGCCTTGACGGATGATGGACGCCGTTGTACTCGAACCCGCCATAGGTCAGGGTGCTGACTATCTCATCCCAGACCATGCCCTCGATTTCCTCGGCCCTTATGGTGGGAAGCAGGCACCGTCTCCGATTGTAGTTCTCAAGCCGCTTGGCGGTGACCTTGTGGTAGAGGCAGGCGTAATAACGTGGGGCTGTGCCGTCTTTTCTGACCCGGCCAACGGTGTGAGGCTTGACCGGGCCGCCGCATTCGGCGCAGACCAGCAAGTCTCTCAGCCAGTGGTCCTGGGCGCGGGAAATCCTCTTGCCCTTGCCCTTGTTGAATTCCCGCTTGGCCTGGACCTTATCCCAATCTGTTTTTGAGATCAATGCCGGGGCCTCGATGACGATGTGCTCATCCCCCGGCTTCATCTTGCCGGTGCGCCGGTTCCCCTCGTACTCATGCCGGTTGACGACGTAGTTCCCATAATAGGCTGGGTTTTTCAGGATGTAGGAGACTGAGACCTGGCTGAAGAAGGATTTCTTGCATTTGACCCCCTCACGCCTAAGTTGCAAAGCGATGTCCAGGTAGCTTATGCCCTCGTTGACGTACATGGCAACCATGCGCCGTTAGGTTTCAGCCTCCTGGGGGTTGACCTCGATGCGCTTCTTCTCCTTGCTCCAGGTGTAGCCGAATGGGACCTTGCCCACGAAAGTGCCGCCCCGCTTCCACCGTGCGGTCCGGTTCCCCAGCATCCGCTCCCTTATGACCTCCCTCTCATACTCGGCAAAGGAGGCCAGCAAGTTGCGAAACAGGCGGCCGTGGGGGGTGGAGGTGTCCACGGACTCCTTCAGGAAGACCAGCTTGATGTTTCTGGCTTCCAGCCTATCGTAGTTTTCCAGCAACTCCTTGATGTTCCGCCCGAACCGGGACAGGTCGCAGACCACCAGGCGGTGGAACTCCCCCGCCCTGGCGTCCTCCAGGAGCTGCAGGAACTCCGGGCGCTTCTTGGTGGAGGCCCCGGAAATCCCCTCGTCGGCGTAGATTTTGGTCAGCTCGTACCCATGGGCCCGGCAGAAGGTGGTGATCCTCTCCCTCTGGGTGGCCAGGGACTCGCCCTCGACCTGGCCCGGGGTGCTGACCCGGACGTACCCGGCGGCGCGCTTATTTGTCATGGCTGATTCCTTTTTAACATCTCGTTAGACTGGGTTTCCCGATCCCACCTGAAGAGGCTCTCCGCGTCGGCCTGGTTTATGGACCACTCGCCGGCAAAGGGGATGAACTTATAAAGCTCCTGGACCTCGGGGGCGAACTTTCCCAGGATGGCCAGGAAGCGCCGGGGGTCGTGCCCGTAGAGGCCATCTTTGGGGAAGAAAGAGCCCTGCTCCGGCTCCACCCGGCCGTCATGGTCCACCTGGGCGTAGCCGTAGGAGTCCCTGCCCTCCAAAATGACGGTGACCCGGCCGGGGCCGGAGTCTCCGAAGGCGGCTCCGATGATCCTTCTGGTCACTGGTGGCGAAGAGGCCTTCATGGGTCCCTCCGGATCATGTTCGCCAGCTTCCCGTTCTCCTCGGGCAATACGTCAGCGTAGAGGGCGGTCATGGCGATCTGGGCGTGGCCCAACTGCTTCTGGGTGTAGCGCAGGTTCCCGGTGTCGTGTAGCAGGTAGGTGGCGTAGGTGTGCCGGGCGCAGTGGATGCTGTAATGCTCCGGCAGACCAGCCTCCTTGATGGCCCGCTTGAAGGACTTCATCAAGGTGATCGGGGCGCAGTGCTGCCCTCCCTGGCCAGGGAACAGCGGCACCTGGGGGTTGGGGCTGGCCAGGTGGTACTTGATGTAGCTCTTGAGGTGCTTCACCAGGGCGCTGTCCAGGTAGACGGTGCGCCTTCTGCCGCCCTTGCCTTGCCTCACAACCAGGTACGGGTTCTCCGCCTTGAGGATCAGGTCGCCAACCTCCAGGGCTGCGATCTCCGCCACCCGCAGGCCGCTGTACAGGGCCAGGTCCACCAGCATGTATCTGGCTGGCCAGGTGGTCCTGCCCTTAGCCTCATCCAGCTCGGCTCTCTCCTTGCAGGTCTTGATGAGCTTGGCCCTCTCGTTGCGATCCATGAACTTGTCCCTGTCTATCGAATAATGGGAGTTTTTCATAAAATATTCTCCTTATTTTTTATAGTCTATATTATTTATATTATAGGCTATATATAAAATAAAGGAAATATTTTAGCGAGTGTTAACATAAGATACATTACGTGTTATAATACCTCCTGAAATCATCCAGGAGGTGACCCATGGACCTTTCGTGCAAAAGATGTGGCAGCACCTCGTATGTAAAACATGGTTTTGTACGGGGACTCCAACGCTACCGCTGCAAAGCCTGTGGCTATCACTTTACCGATACCGCCAAGCGGGGCCGCTCGGAAGCGACCAAGGCTTTGGCAGTCTTGCTCTACAGCTTCGGCAAAGCCAGTTTTCGCTGGCTGGGCAAATTGCTTGGCGTCTCTGGCGTCAGCACTTACAAGTGGGTGCGCCAGGTGGCCGAGAGTTTGCCGGAACCAGAGGTCCGGGAAGAAATTCGGGAGATGGAACTGGATGAAGTGTGGCATTTCCTGCAGACAAAAAAAACAAGCGTTGGATTTGGAAAGCCTATGATCGTGACTCACGGCGTTGTGTCTCCTGGGTGGTGGGTGGCCGTGATCATGTCACCTTTGGGCGACTCTGGGAGCGCATCGCCCGTCCGGGATGTATCTACTGCACCGATAACTGGTCCGTCTACTCTGAGGTGATCCCGCCCGGACAGCACGTAGTAAGTAAAGCGGCAACCCAACTCCTGGAAAGTGACAACGCCAAAACTCGTCATAGAGTAGCTCGCTTTACCCGAAGAACCAAGGTGGTCTCAAGGTCAGAAAAAATGATCGACCTGACCATGCGCTTATGGGCCTATTTCGAACAAGGCCTTCATTTCGACGAATATCAAAAAAAGGTTATGTGTATCTTAGGATAACAGTCTCGTTTTTCTTACCGGGGAAGGGGCCAGTGGAAGCTGGCCCTTTCCTCCGCTTAGCTCAAGCTAACCCTACCTTAAGAATCCAAGGACCAGATTATAAAACAAGATGAGAAAAAATATGGCAGTCAATATTGGCTGCGTGTAGCGGTAAATGACGCTAAGGAGATTATAAACCGAGAAGTTAGGGCAGTCGTAGTTCTCGCCAACAGCGATGAGATTGAATGGGTTTCGCCCCTGCCGCCAGCTTACACTGAATATCAGGACGAGCAATTTGTTGATAAGCTTCGGATAACTCTGCCTATTGTTCCTCTTATAGACTTTTGGCCAAAGCGTGGCTTCGTATGGGATGCTTTAGCACGAACTCCCAAAGAAGATGTTAAGCATCCTAAAGTATTTCTTATTGAGGCAAAGGCACATATTGTCGAGCTCGATTCTTCAGAATCAGGCGCCTCTCCTAAATCACTCCAACAGATTGCAACGAGACTAAATGCTGCAATAATTTTTCTGAACGCGAATCAAGTCGCTGATTGGACCCGGACATTCTACCAATACACAAACAGATTAGCTCATTTATATCTCTTACGCGAGCTTAATCAAATCGATGCATATCTATTGAATATATACTTTATCAATAATGATAATCCTAAGGGGCCTTCAACTGAAGAAGAGTGGAAAGGTGCGTTGGCTTTGCTCAAGACACACCTTGGTATCACCCGAACTAAATTGACCCCTTTCATTAAGGACATCTTCATTGATGTCAACGGACTGAAAAAATTATCAAACAAACGCTTCTAGTAGAATTGTCATAACCTGCCCAACTACCCCCGCTCCCTCGTCACCAAAAAGCGGCGGCGCAGTTCGTTTAATTCTTGCAGCAGTTCCTGTTCCCGCCGGGTGAAGCGGCTTTCCATGTCCTGCACTTGGGACAGCAGAAAAGTGACCCGCTCCCGCAGGCGCAGGACTATATCCACGGTTTCGAGATCCAGGCCCAGGGTTTCATGGAGCCGGCGGATGCGGCTGAGCCGGCCGATATCCTCAGGGGTGTAGCCCGTCTCCCCGCCCTCCAGTTCCAGGGGTCGGATAAGGTCTTCGGCCTCCAGTTGGTCCAGGAAGTCCAGGGGCACCCGGGCCAGTTGCGCGGCCACGGTGCGGGTGAAGATGACGGGGCCTTTCCTGAATAGATCTTGATCCGGGGGAGTCATGCGCGGGTCTCCTCGGGTATATTTGCTGGGGCCTGACAGTTTGGTAACGGCATCATGCCGGCGTGACCCCATTCTTACTTCTCTCCACAGGTCCGCATGGGCCTGCGGTCCACCCACAACTTATGAAAAGGTGGGGCGGGCGTCCCTGCCCGCCATTTTGGGGCGCGTGGCGCACCCTACACTTTTTCAAGACAGAAAACCGGAAACCGGAAACCGAAAACCCATTTACCTGAGATGCCGCCACTGTTCCACCAGTTCCTTTTCCTGGTCGCTCAGGCGTTCCGGCAGGACCGCCTCCACCTTGACCAAAAGATCGCCCCGCTCTTCCGGCTTCTTGAGGTGCGGCATCCCTAAGCCCTTGAGACGAAAGACCCGGCCATTGGCGGTCCCCGGCGGAATGTCCAGCTTGACGGCGCGGTCCACGCCGTTGACGGTGATTTTCCCCCCCAAAAGCAGGGTGAACAGGTCCACCGGCAAAATCAGGCTGAGGTTGTCGCCGTCCCGCAGGAAGCGGGGGTGGGGGGCCACCTCGATGTGCAGCAGAAGGTCGCCGGCCTCACCGCCGTCCCGCCCCGGCTCCCCCTGGCCCTTGAGCTTGAGGCGGGAGCCGGTTTTCACCCCCGGAGGTATCTTGGCCTCGATCTTGCGGCCTGTCTCCCACTCCAGAATGCGGGTCCCGCCGCGCAAAGCCTCCTCCAGAGTGACCGCAAGGGTGTGGTCGAGGTCACGGCCGTGGCGGGGCCGGGGGCGGTAGCGGGATTCGGGCCCGGCGTGGGCTTCGGCGGTGAAGGGGCGGCCCGCGCCGCCGAAGAGGGTCTCGAAAAAGCTGGAGAAATGGGCCTCGTGACCTTCGCCGCCGAACATCTCGGCGAACTCCTCGGGGGTGACGGTGCGGTAAGAGGCGGAGGCGCCGGGGCCGGCCTGCCACTGGGACCAGTTGAAGTCCTCCGGGCGGCCGCCGGTTTGGGAGTACTGCTGCCATTGGGACCCGAATTGGTCGTATTTCTGGCGCTTCTCCGGGTCGGACAGGACCTCGTAGGCCTCGCTGATTTCCTTGAATTTTTCCGTGGCCGCAGCATCCTCGGGGTTGACGTCGGGGTGGTGTTTCCGGGCCAGCTTGCGGAAGGCCTTTTTGATGTCCTCCTGGGTGGCCGTTTTGCTGACCCCCAGGGTGCTGTAATAGTCCTTGAAATCCATATTTCAGACCATCACTTTTCGCAGTAATATCTCATCATATCCGTCTGTGACCAAATCCTGCAACTGCGCGGTTTCCACAAAACCCAGGCTCTCATAAAAACGGCGGGCCCGCTGGTTGAAGGAGGACACCGCAGTCCAGAAATTCTTTGTATGGGGGCGGGCTTGTCTTTCAATAAAGGCCATGACCTCCTGGCCCAGGCCCGCTCCCTGGTGAGGGGGAAAGATGGCCAGGGTCTCGAGATATACCCCCCGCAGCCAGGGATAGCGCAGGCACACTGCGCCGGCCAGGTCCCCGGCAGACCGGATGGCGAAGCGCCGGAGGTTGCTGTCGGGGCGGGCCAGGTACGCCGCGAAGACCTCGGCCCGGTAGCCCAGGGTGCGCCAGGGGTCTATGGTTACCAGAATTTCGGCGAGGTCCTGGGCCTCGGGGCGCGTCAGCTTTTCAAGAGTGCAGGAGGGGAGAACATACCGCCGGGAAGCAAAGGGGCGCGCCATGGGCTCACCTCGGGGTCATCTGAGACTGACCACAAGCATCTCGCCGGCTTTGTGGGTATGGCAATCCGGGGTGGCTACCGCCGGCCCGCAGTGCAGCAACTCGCTGACGGTAACCAATTCAAACCCCAGGGCCCGGAGTTGCGGGATAACCAGGGGCAGGGCCTCCGCGGTGCGCAGCCCCCGGCCGTTGGCATGGGCGATGATGATGGAGCCCGGCTGAATCCGGCTTAAAATGATTTTGGCAATGTTCGGTGCGGTCTGGCGCCGGTCGGGGTCGCCGGTGACAATGTCCCACTGGATGGCCGGCAGGCCCAAAGAAGCCGTAGTTCTCAGGGCTTCGGAACTGCACGTGCCGTAAGGAAAACGAAAGGTGAGGAGCGTTTTGGGAATCTTCTCCATTTCCCGGAGGTCAAGCCCCCTCGCCTGGAGGCGCCGGGCCAATTCCTGGCGCAGGGCCGCGTACTGCGCCTGGGTCCGCTGAATCTGGTCCTCCATGTCCCCCCGGCTCAGCCCCCGAAAGTTGCGATGGCTCCAGCTATGGTTGCCCATTTCAAAGAGGGGGTCGGCCATGAGCTGCAGGGTCTGCTCGGGATGGGAGCGCATCCATTTGCCCCCCGCAAAGAAGGTGGCCTTCACCCGCTGGGCCCGCAAATAATTGACCACCCCGGCGTCGTAGCCCGAGACCTCCTGGGCCCCTTCGCACAGATCAAAAGTCAGGGCAGCGACCTTGCGGTTATTCAGGGGCGTGACTTTCCGGATGGCATTGTGCCACGGGGCCGGCAGGGGCGCCAGCCCGGTGCGGGGCTTTGCCGGGACAACAGGGCCGGGTGGGGGCGCGAGGTTTTTTAAGGCCTTACCTCGCAACTCCGCCGGAGACCACAGGTTTTCCAGGATGATTTGGGAACCCCAGGTGAATTGGCGGGGGAGTTGATTTTCCGCCGCCAACGCCTGGATCAGCAGCAAAAGCCCCAGACAAACCGCCATTGCGGCGCGTCCCCAATGGCTTGTAAGTTTCTGGGCCAGTGAAGTTTTTTTCACCATAACTCAGGAGTCGATCCGGGTTGCAGTCTCTTTTTCCTCACCTTTGGGGGCATGGACCACCAGCACAGGGCAGGGCGCCTGGCGTACCACTTTTTCCGCCACCGAGCCGAACAGGAAACGCTGCCAGCCCCCGCGGCCGTGGGTGGCGATGACGATCAGGTCCGGTTCCAACTCCTGGCTCAGGTTGAGGATTTCAGAGGACGGGTCGCCCGCGCTCACGGACAGGGTTCTTTCTATCCCCTGGGGCACCTGCTTATCGGCATGTTTCTGCAAGGTTTCCTTGGAGATTTTGGTGAGTTCCTCAAGATAGGCAGTGATGTCAAAGGCCGGCGCCGGGCTGACCAGGGGTTGATAGGGCACCGGCACCGGCGGCACCACGTGCACCAGGAGGAGCTGGGCCGAAAAATGTTCGGCAATTTCAATGGCGGTCTTTAAGGCCTCCTGGGCCGGCTCGCTGAAATCGGTGGGTACAAGTATCCTTTTGAGCGGCAACATGCGCACTTCCCCCTGGGGGTAGGATTTTTCATACAGAGGTGCGTTTTAAGAGTAATTTTCTGCAGCCGCGAGGCCTGACCTCCCCACACACAGGCTGGAAAGCCTGCGCCACCTTTGGCCTGCCGCACGGCAGCAGCCGTCCCTGCAAACTGTCAGGTTCAGCTTGACATGCGGGGCGCAACCTTGTCAAGCAACGGGGAAGGTTCATGCCAAGGTGCGGTCGTAAGGGTAGAGCTTCAGGCTTTAGGCCTGCATTGTCTTCATAGTCCGGGATCGCCGGCCGACTTTCTTAAAACCACGGAAGTCTCAATCTGAAGGGGGGAAATGGTCCAGTAGGTGCGGAGCAGGCGCTCCTTTTCCTGGGGTGACACCAAGGTGAAGCCATGTTTTTCGTAAAAACGGATGGCCCAGTGGGCTGCGGCCCAGGTGCCCACCAGGACCGGGACGCTGACGCCGGTGAGGAGATAATCGAGGAGGCGCACCCCAAGGCCCCGCCGCTGCCAGTCAGGATGCACATAGGCGTGGCGGATGAGGATAACCTCTCCCAGGTCCTGGCGGCCCATGACTCCCGCCACCTGCCCCCCTTCTTCCCAACCCCAGAACCTGACCCCGGCCCTCAGTTCGGCCGCGAGTTCAGCCAGGCTCATGTAAGGCTCATGCCAGCAATCCGCCGGGATGGCCCCCTTGTAGACCCGGGCCGCGGCATTGATTATGGTGAAAATGGTTTCCTGGTCGCCGGCTTTAAGGGGGCGAATCACCTTTGTCCCACCCAGGCTGAAGAATAAGGAACGCTAAGACTCACCTATTCTTACCACGGCGGCGGGGTGGGGGAAAGCTCAAATCTTGAGGGTGACCTGGGTGCGCGCCTGTTTGCCCAGGGAGATGAATTCCTTGAGCATCTCCAGGGCTCCCATCACCAGGCCTTTCATCTGCAAGTGGCGTTTTTTCAGATACTTGAAGAAATCCTCGTGCTCCTGGCGGACTTCCCTGGCTTCGTAAACATTGACGTTGGTCTTTAAGCGCATCTCCCGCTGCTTGTCCGTGAGGTGTTGATAGGCGTTGAGCTCATCAAAATAAATCTTGAGATTCACGTAGGTTTCAATGAGGCGTTTGCCGGACTCAGGGTCCAGGATTCCCAAAAGCTGGGCCGTGTTGTCGTAAACGCTGAAATAATGGTGGGAGGCGCTGATGACCCCGGCAAAGGTAAGTTCCTGGGGTTTTTCCAGGCTTTCCAGTTCCTCTCCCGCCAGTGCGGTATACCCGGTCCACAGGGCGGTCAGTTCGGCGTGCAGGGCCTGAAAAAGATTCAGCAGGGTGCGGGCTTCCTGCTCCCGGACCTGCTTAAGATTGTTGAGAGATTGGGCGTAGGCCAGGAGGCGGCCGCTCAGAAAGGCCCCCACCAGCGCGCCGCCGAAACCGCAGACCAGATATAAAACGATCCCCACCGCGCCTCCTCCTCTACATGGAGTCTGACCTTTGGTCGGCACAAACGGCGGGTAAGTTGAGGATTAATTTTTACGGGGAAAAGGGGGTTGGGAGGGGAGTTTGAGGGGAGGGCGGGGGAGCCGCTGCTCCCCCGGTCCTCCCCTCAAGAAACACCGGCCTCACCCCAGAAGCTGGGCGTGGTCGATTTTCATACAGCGGTCCATGACCACCTGGAGGCCGGCTTCCCTGGCTTTGCGGGCGGAGACCGGCTCCGCCAGGCCCTGCTGCATCCAGACCACCTTGGCCCCCACTGCGATGGCCTCATCCACAATGGCCGGGATAGCTTCAATATTGCGGAAAATATCCACTACCTCAACGGGGAAGGGGATGTCTGGCAGACGGGGGTAGCACTTCTCTCCCAGGATTTCCTTCTGGCCGGGATTCACCGGGACAATTTGGTAGCCGTGGTCCTTGAGATACTGGGCCACCCTGTAGCTCGGGCGCTCCGTTTTGGGGGAGAGCCCCACCACGGCCACCACCTTGTAATTTCGGAGAATGGCCTTGATGTCCTCTAAATTAATGTGTTCCTCGCTCATGACCATTCTGGGGCTTTCCTTTGCCGCCCCGGGCCGCTCTCATACCTATTGTGCAGCCAACCGACCATTAATCGCAGGGGCACGGCTTGCCGTGCCCGAGCGCAAGGCTTAGCCTCACGGCTACATTATTATTGCCAGTTGAATGCGACTCGGCATCACTATGGCTGGGTCCCTGGCGCGGGCGCCGGGGCTTGCTGCATCTGCAGGGTGCCTTCGATTTTCAGGACCATCTTGATGTACTGGTAGCTGAACTTCAAAAGCTCCAGATCATCATCGTAGATGCGCTGCTGGGTCTCTTCGTCCACCTGAAAGACGCTGAGGAAGCGGGAGCTAAAGACGAAGCGCCTGAACTGGTCCAGATCGTACATCACCAAATAAAAGAGGTTGGCGGTTTTTTCGTCCATGTCGGGCTTGCCCACGGAGCTGCGCCGGAGCATCATGGCCTTCCATTCGGAGTTGATTTCGTCGTAGTAGTCCGCGCCCTGGTCCTTTTTCCAGGTCTCCACGGTCCACTCGTCCTGGTTTTCAAAGCCCTTGCAGTGCTCTTCCTTCACCAGGAAATAAAACTCGTCCAGGCCCTCTTCCGTCACCAGAGTGCCTTGGCCCACGGGATAATAGCGGCAGGTGGCGGGGCGGTCGGTATAGACCAGGCAGCCTTCCACGGGTCTGACGAATGGGCACACGCCTTCGTAACGGGGCATGTCCATGATGACCAGGGGCAATCCCGATTTATCGTGGACGTCCCGGAAGGTGTATTTCTCCAGAAATTCGGTGGAGGTGATCCCTAAACGCTGTTTCAGGCGCAGAATGTCGTAGGGAGTGAGGATAATGGTGGTTTTGCCGCAGCAGGCGGTAAAGCAGGAAACGCCGGGATGGCAGCGGAAACGAAAGCGGCTCTCCGGGGTGAGCTTTACCGGTCGCACCGCTTTCATGTTCAGGTCAACCATAGAAAAACTCCTTCAAGAAAACAAAGTAAAATATTGTATCAAAAAATCCAAAAAATTCCCCGGCAGAAAAAACTTACCGCCGGCCCGGCCGGGGGGCTTTCAGGGTTGCCTGTTTATCTTGTCAGGCGTAATGTCCGATGAAATAATGGCGCCACGTCAGCTATGCCTGACAAGATATTTGCCAAGGAGGAATCTGCATGGTTAGATGGAAAAATTGGTGGGTCCCGGCCGCAATTCTGGCCCTGATGGTGGTGGTCCCGGCTGTGGTTTGGGCGCAATGGGGGGCTATCCAGCGGGGCGTCCAGGCCACCCGGCAAAGCACCCAGCCCCAGGCCCAGAATCCTGGCGGGGACGGCCCCCAGAATGTCGCCAATGAACAGGTGGGCGGCAAGGGTCTGGCCTCCGCCACCACCTTCAAGAACCGGATCAGGCCTTTTTCTTACACCATTCCGGCCGGTTGGCGTCAGGAAGGCTCCGGCGACCCCACCGGCGAGCGGGGTCAATTCATGCTCCCTGGCACCACCGCGGGATTCAACTTCCATTTCACCCAGATGGTCCCGAGTTTCCCCAGGCAAGCCTCCGTGGAGGCCAGCTACAAACGGGCCCTGGAAGAGAAGAGCATCGGCAAGTACATGTCGGTGAAGCGCCGGGACCAGGGTGACGTCATCGGCTGGGAAACCATCGAAACCGCAGAAAAGGGCTCCGGCGGCTTCCAGCGCATCCAGTGGCAGTGCTACGACGGCCAGAATTATTATTACAGCTTCATGGCCCACGCCGACCCGCGCCAGTTCGCCCAGCACCGGGCGGCCCTCCAGAGCATCATCGACTCCGTCCGCTTTGGCCGCTGATACCATTTTTGTCATGAAATGAAAAATTCGTAGGGGCCGACCCAGGTGTCGGCCCCATGTTACGGGCGGACACCTGGGTCCGCCCCTACGGGTTTGTTGCAGGTCATCCTGAACATGGTATGATTCAGGCCCGGTACCCATGGGGCAGCGAGGGGAAACACGGTGACGGTGGGCCCAAAAAAATAAGGGGCCAAAAATCCTGGCCCCCTGGTCCACACAGGCTGGTTTTGAAAAACCTTAAAAAATAAACACCGCGGCCGCCACCGCGGTCACCCATTTGCCCTTTTTCCCCCGGGCCATGGAGACCACATACTTGGGGGAGAAGCTGCGCTCTTCCAGGGTGTATTTTTCATCTTCCGGGGACCAGGCCCTTTTCCAATTAATTTTCAAGCCCTTGGCCGAAGCGTAGAGTTCGGCCGCCTGATCGCAGACCCAATCCTCCACTTCATCGGCCTCCATGCCATGGGCGTGAAATTCGCTGATGTAGCCGTAATCATCAGGGTTTTCGGGCAGTAGGATGGCCACCGCCGCGGCCATGAGTCTGCCCTTCTCGTTGGAATCGACCCTGGACATGACGCTGAAGGTCAGTTGGCCCGGAGAAAGGTGTTCCAGGCCCTCGTCAATATCCAGAAGCTGGCAGTGGGGAGGAACAATGGAGGAGACCGTGACCAGATTGTACGCGGATATCCTGGCTTCCCGCAGAGCGTCCTCAAAGGAGTTGAGCCTTTCGGAGTGCACCCCCACCCCTTTGGTCAAAAAGACCGCCTTGGGCACGAGGGGCTTGACGGCAAATTTTGGTGTCATGGTTACTTCCTCCCTGGAGCGAATTTGAGGGCGTCTGGCTGCCAGTTCCTCATCCCGAGTCCTTGCGAGTAATCGAGTCCCCCCCCGGAGAAAAACGGGCCACCGATTGGCTCAATCTTAAATGATACCAAAACCGGTTAGAGATAGGAATATCCGCAAAAAAATGAGCCGGGCGGGGCCGCTTAGACCAGGTTGCAGTCATGGAAGTAACTAATGTAGCCGCGAGCTTTGCCGTGAAAGTCCCCCGTAGGGGCGACGCATGCGTCGCCCCTACAACAGATTTTCATCCTCGGGGGTGGCTCAAATCGGACCATGAACGTTTAGCTTGCGCTCGGGCACTTGTTTGACGGCTTCTTGGCATTAGTCACTGCGCTGCAGGGCCCAGGCCACCCAAGTGAAGCTTAAGTGCGGCGGAAGTTCCGGATGCTGAAACTCCTTGACCAAGCGGCGGACCAGGGACCAGCCCAGGTGGCGGTAGTTTTCCAAGAGCGGCTTTTCCTGGTTGTCATGAAACCCCGAGAGAATGAGGGAACCTTGGGGCGAGGCCAGGCGGTTCAACTCCCGCGCCTTGTCCATCTGGACTTCCCAGGGGAGGTTGGCCACCACCAGGTCGAAAAAACCCCGGACGCACTCAGTGGAGCCCTGGGTCACCTGCACGGCGCCCGTCAGATGATTTTCCCGGGCATTGCCCCGGGTGGCTTGCGCCGCCCGGCCAGCGATATCCAGACTCACCACCAGGGGCACCCCGAGAGCGGCGGCGGCCAGACCCAAGACACCGGAGCCGCAGCCCACGTCCAGGAACTTTTTTGCTGGCCCTGCGCTAAAAACCTCCCGGAGTAGATCCAGGCAGAGGCGGGTGGTAGGGTGGCTGGGAGGGAAGCTGCCGTCATCCCTGATTTTGAGAACCTTTGGGGAGTTCTGGAACTGATCAGCGCCCCCTAACGTAACCAGCCACAGATGGTCAGTCAACCGCTGTAACATGGGAAGGGCAAATCAAAACTTCCCTGAAATTGACGCCCCTATCAGGGGTGCCACCCGGTGTTTGGTCCGGTATAGAGTGTCGCCGTCACTATCCTCCACATAAATCTTGTTTAGGAAGGAGGCCCCCCCGTAGACGTCCAGGCCGAAAGCCGGGGACACCCGGTAGGACAGCCGGGCAAAAACCGGGATGCTGGAATACTGCCCGATGCCGTTGGGAATAGGGCCGTTGTACTCAAGACGGAAGCGGTAGCTCCGGTAAGCCCCGCCGAAGCCCACTTCCCATTGGTCGCTCAGTTTGTAGGACAACTCCAGGCCGGCAGGCCCGGCCGGACCGGTCTTGAAGGGGTTGGCAAGGCGAAACTTGTCACTGAATTTGAACTTCACCACGGGAAAAGGAAAAACCCGCACCTGGGCCAGGTTGTAATAGCCGGCCAATCCGAGGCCAAGGGCAAGATTGGGGCTGAACCTGCGAGTTACGGCCACGGAGCCGCCGTACACCAGGGCGTCGCCGAACCTGGCCCCGAACTCTCCCGAAAACTGGACGGAGGGGACGATGAACAGCTTCCAGTCCTCGTTGATGGTATAAAAAATGGGGAGGCTGAACCCCAGGCGCTGCACCCCGCTCCAGGGGCGGGGCGCGAAAAAGCCCTCCAGACCGGTAAAATTGTAGTCGTCGTATTCATAGACGAAGCCCAGGCCGACCCACAATTTGTCGTTGACTTGTTTGCTGACATCCCCTGAAAAATAAAGGCTGAACACGCTGAGGTCGCCGCCGCCCCCCACCTTGGCCGGAAAGCGGTAAATGGCCGCGCCGGCATAGGAGAATTGCGGCCCGTCCCCAGGCTCTGGATAGCCCTCCGCTTTGGCGAAAAGATTGGTGGGCACTAGGAAAATTGCGAGGAACAAGAGGGCATGGGTGAGATGTCTAAGCCCCCTCTGGACGAGGCAGGTCATAAAAAGGATTCCCCCTTTTCTGGTTTGCAGTTGGCTGTGTTCGGTTTTCGGTAAAAAACAGATTACCGAGGGGTTATCGTGGAATTTCGGTCAATGTACGAGGAACCTGGTTTGTCCAGGGCAATTGCCCGTTGTTTTATCAAATAGAGGCTGAACGGCAAACCTGAAAAACGCTGGAGGGAGTTTAGATATTATTCAGGCAAGGCCTCAGGCGCCGGGCCTTCGTCCAGTTCCTGACACCGTTCCTTGACCCGGGCCAGAAGCTCCTGTCGTTCCGGACCATGCCAGCAGGACTTCACCTGGCAGGCCAGCCACTCCTGGACTTCCTTTTGCTCGGGAGGTTTGAGGCCGGCCAGGCCGCTCTCCCGGCGCTTGGCCCGGGCCAACCTTTTCAGCAAAGTTACTTTTTCCCTGTCCTCCAGGCCACTGATTTTGAGGATGGCATTCATGAGGTTGAGATACAGGTCGGCGGGTAGGGCCCCGTTGCCCTTCAAGGCCAGGTTGAGCAGTTCCTGGAGGCCCGCCTGGTAGACCTGAAACAGCCGCAGGTTGGGGGAGCGCCGGCTGTACAGGTGAATGGCTTCCTCGCCCACCACGGTGACCACCTTGGCCAGAAACATACGCACCAGAAATTCCCGGCTGCCCCGATACGCGGCCCTTCTCCCCCAGTAGTAGGGGTTGACGACGTTGACGGCCCCCCAGAGCCACCGGGCCGCCCGGTACATGTGGGTTCGCTGCAGGAATTGGTGGACGGGGTGGTCCTTGACCTTTCGGTAGGTGTCGTGGATAAACAGGACCGTGGCCAGATCCATCTCCCGCAAGGGGCGGAAGGGCACGGTCTCCAGCCAGGCGGTGAGGCGCTCCCCAACCCGCCGGTAAAGAGCCACCAAGTCGGCCAGGGAGGCCTTCAGTTCCGGGCGTTCCTCTTCCGGGTAATAAATCCGGGCGATTTCGGTCACCAGGGTCTGGGCGAGGTCGTTGATCTGGCGAAAGCTTAGCCTGGTTTCCGGCCACACCTTGAGGAGGTAGCGGCGGCGATAGGCTTTCAGGAGAGCCAGGGCTTCCTGGTCCTGGGGCTGGGGCTCCACCAGAGGAATATCCAGGTCGTCGTCGAGTCCGGCCTCCCTCCGGTCAAAGGCGGTGCGCCACTTCTTCAGGGTCCAGAAACGCACCAAAAGCAGAGACAGCCCCCAAAGGATGGCCACCCCCTGAATGACCCAGAGCCACCAGTAGTCGCGGAAAAAATTAAAGATCGTCGTTTCCATTGATCAGTTGACGTTATTTTTGCGGGAGGGAGGGCCAGGGACCGTAGGGGCGGGTTTTAAACCCGCCCCTGCCTTTCCCCCCACCCCCCGTCCCACTCCCCCCTTGTAGGGGCTTGATTTATCAACCCTTCAGGGCGCTATAAATTGCGCCCCCCTGTACTTGAGAGTACAGTCATCCTGCCTGTTCTTACACAGGCTGGGATTCTGCGCTCCCCCTTTTACTCGGTAGCACGGGCATCCTGCCCGTGCATTGGAAGGCCTGGAAGCCCGTCCTGCCGCTACCAATTGCGGAGCTGAGAGAAGGCAGGGGAGAGAGGGCGAACTCCCACCGCCCCTGGCCCCCTCTCCCAAATAATTATGGGCCAGGGACCAGCGCTCCTTGGCTCCCTTTCCCAACCCCCCTGGGCAAAAAATGCACGCAGGGGCGGCCGGTGGCCGGGTGCGGCTCCACCAGGACCGGGGTTTCATAGACCGCCTCCAGCACCTCGGGCCGGCAGGAGGCAAAGGTGTCGTCATCCCGGTAAATGCCCCGGTCTTTCAAAAAAATGAGGCGTTGGCAATATTGGGTGGCCAGATTGATGTCGTGCATGACGGCCAGGACGGTGAGGTTCCGGGTTTGGTTGAGGTCGGCCAAAAGATCGAAGACCTCGAGTTTGCGGCGCATATCCAGGGAGGCCGTGGCTTCATCCAGAAAGAGGATAGGCGTGGCCTGGGCCAGGGCCCGAGCCAACACCACCAGTTGGCGCTCGCCCCCCGACACCTGGGTAATGATTCTTTGAGCCAGTTCCGTGGTGTGAGTCTCAGCCATGGCCTGGCGCGCCGCCGCGAGGTCCGCGGCGGACTCCCCCTGGAAGCGCCGGCGGTAAGGGTAGCGCCCCATGAGGACCACCTCAAAACAGGTGAAGGGAAAGCTGATCCAGGTGAATTGAGGCACCACCGCCACCTGGCGGGCCAGGGCCCGGGGGGTGATCTGCTCAAGGGAGGCGCCGTTATACCACACCGCTCCGGATTGCAGGGGCACCAGCCCGGTCAGGGCATTCAACAGGGTGCTCTTGCCGGAGCCGTTGGGGCCTAAAAGCCCCACGAATTCCCCCGCCGCCACCTCGAAGTTCAGGTTTTCCAGGATAACCCGCTCGCCGTAGGCCACGGTCAGGTTTTCGCAGCGGATCATAAGAGGGTCTGCCCCCGGGTCATCTTGAGGAGGTAGCAGAAAAACGGCCCTCCCAGGAGCGCGGTGATGATGCCCACCGGCAGTTCCTGGCCGTAGGGCAGGATGATGCGGGCCAGGGTGTCCGCGGCGATGAGGAGCACGGCCCCGGCCAGGGCCGCGGTGGGAAGGACCCGGCGGTGGTCCGGGCCCACCAGGAGGCGGGCCAGGTGGGGCACGATGAGCCCCACAAAGCCGATGATGCCGGACACGGCCACGACCCCGGCGGTGATGAGGGAGGCGGCCAGGAGCAGAATCAGGCGCACCCGGCTCACCGCCAGGCCCAACTGCTGGGCCGGCGCGTCCCCGAGGGTGAGGAGATTGAGTTCCCGGGCATACAAGAATAGAATAAGGCCCCCCACCAGGACATAAGGCAGCGCGAAAAACACGTGGGCCCAGCCCCGGGCCGACAGGCTGCCCATGATCCAGAAGACAATGGTGGAGAGGCTGTCGGCGTAGAGAAATTTCACCAGGCTGATGAGGGACGACAGAAAGGCGCTGACAATGACCCCGGCCAAGATCAGGGTGCCGTGCTGAAAGCCGCCGGCCATGGCCCCCAGGGCCAGGACCAGGGCCAGGGCCGCCGCCGCGCCTAGCAGGGCCATCAAGGGCACCAGGCCGAGAGAGCCCCAGAGGGCGCCGCTCAACCCGAAGCTTAGGGCCAACGAGGCCCCAAACGCAGCGCCTGCCGCCACCCCGAGGGTGAAGGGTTCGGCCAGGGGATTGAGGAGGATGCCCTGAAACGCGGTGCCCGCCAGGCTCAGACCCAGGCCCACCAGGCCGGCCAGGACGATGCGGGCCACCCGGATATGAAAGATGACGGCCAGGGCCGTGGCTTCGGAGGGGTTGAGGGCCTCCCCCGCGGCCCAGCGCTTCACCAGGCTGTAGAGTTGCCCGTACCCCAGCTTATAGGGTCCCACTCCGGCGGCATACACCGCCAGCACCACCAGAAGCACGGTGAGCCCCGCCAGGAGAAGGGGATAGCCCCAGCCCTTAAGGAGCATGGGCGGCGGGGTATTGGACGGCGTGGTCGTCTGGTATTCACTCATGGCGACCTAAGTGAAGTCAATGGGCGTGCCGTGCCCGCCGGTTTACTTAAGGCGGCCATGGGCCGCCCTATAAAACTGTTCTCCATGGTTCCCCAGAGGTTTCGCAGTATCAAGAAGACCCCTTCTCCGGCTAATTGACCATATCACAGAGGAAAGCCGGGAGGAACAAAGGAAAAAAGCTTCAGGTCAGGACCACGGCCAGGGAGCGGCCCTTGCCCACGGACAGGCGGCGGGCCGCGCTCCCCCGGGCGCAGGCAATTTCCAGATACCCGTAGCTGCCCACCAGGGCTAGAAACTCCCCGGCCGCAACATCGCCATACGTGCGTCCCAGGCCCTTTAAGGTCAGGCTCCCGAAAATTATTACATAAGACTTATCTGCCAGCCAGGCCGCCAGGTCGCTTCCCCTGATGTTACTCACCAGGTTGCCGAATCCATCCACATAAACGATCTCGCCCCGGACGGCTTCGGGGGTGAAGGTGGGTTCCGGCCAGGGGAGGGCTATGGGGTCAGTGATGGGGGGCCCAAAGGCCTGGAGGGGCGTGCCCAGGGAGAGGTGCGCGGCCACCGGGGCGAAGATGTCCCGGCCGTGAAAAGTGCTGGACACGGATTCCCGGAAATAATCGGAGTTTTCCAGGGAGACTATGTCCAGGACCGCGTTCTTGTGAAAAACCAAGTGAAACAGGCCGTTGTCCGGACCCACCCAGAACTGCTCCCGGGCTTTGGCCGCCAGGGCCCGCCGGGCCGTCCCCACCCCGGGGTCCACCACCGCCAGGTGAATGGTCCCGGAGGGAAAGTAAGGCGTAGCCTCACCCAGGAGGAAGGCTCCAGCGACGATATCCTGAGGCGGCACGGCCTGGGTCAGATCCACCAGGATGGCTTCGGGGTTCAAGGACAAGATGACGCCTTTCATGGCCGCCACGTAGGAATCCTGGGTGCCGAAATCGGTAAGCAGGGTGATGATGGGCCGGGGATGCATCACGAAAATAAGATCTTCAGCAGGTGAATGGAGATTGCCAAGGGGATATTCATCTTCCTTATAATAAACACGGGCCGGGCCGGGTGTCCCTCTTTTTCCCGGACAGGGTTACTGCACCGGGCCATGGCTCTCTTCTTCATGAAATTTCAGGATGTCCGGGCGGTGGGTGCCGTCGATGTAGCGGTTCCAGATGTCCCGCAGGTCCTGAATGGCCTGCTTCACGTCCATCTCCATCCCCTGGGCCCGGAGCTGCCCCAACGCGAAGTACAGTTCGTTCAAGAGGCGGATCTGGGTGATGCCCACCACCTGTTCCAGGAGATCCCCCTGCAGGTTTTCCAGGTTGATCTTTTCCAGTTCCGCCAGTTCCCGCAAAATCTCCTGGGCAATGGTGGTGAGGAGGTCCTGGTAATGCTGAGGGCCGGAGAGGTCGATTTTCCGCCCCCGGCTCATAACAATGAAAGGACCCGGAGACCCGGTCATACCGATTTATCTTTCAGATACTGGGTAATGGCCGTGTCATAAGCGGCAGTGAGTGCAAAGACCTTGCGGGCCAACTGGAAGCGGGTGGCCAAGGTGGTGGCGCCCTGATGGGCCTGCATTTCCTTCATGATCCTGGGATAGTCCCCGGGGTCCACCACCACGGTGAGGGCCTCATAGTTTTTGGCTGCGGCCCTGAGCATGGTGGGACCGCCGATGTCGATGTTCTCGATGGCGTCCGCCAGGGTGCAATCCGGCCGGGCCACGGCCTTTTCGAACTGGTAGAGGTTCACCACCACGAGATCGATGGGCAAAATGCCGTGCCTGGCCATCTGCTCCAGGTGGCTGTTCAGGTCCCGGCGGCCCAGAATGCCCCCATGGATCTTGGGGTGCAGGGTCTTCACCCGCCCGTCCAGCATCTCCGGAAAGCCGGTGTAGTCCGAAACCTCCACCACGGGAACGCCGCTGTCCCGGAGCATTTTGGCGGTGCCGCCGGTAGAGAGGATTTCCACGCCGCGTTCGGCCAGAAACTCGCCGAATTCCACCAGACCGCTTTTGTCGGTAACGCTTAGCAGAGCTCGGGCGATGGGCGCCATTGTCTGCCTCCTGGTGCGAGATTTCTTGAAGGGAGGACCGGGGAATTTGACAGACAGGGGAAAAAGGTGAAGAGGCGGAAAGGGAAAGGTAAAACCAGACAAATTTTCGCCTTTTCCCTATTCCCCCTTTCCCCTGATGACCGAAAGCTCCCCTAACCCCCTCCCTCAAATACTCCTACACCACCCGACAAATTTATGCAAGCCGGATCGAGGGGGCAATTTTTCTTTCCGACGGGGCTGGTTTTCAGTAAGATAGGGACATGCGCTACGTCATCATCGGCATGAGCGCCGCCGGCTTGGCCGCGGCGGAGGTTGTCCGGGCCCGGGACCGGCAGGGCCGTATCACCCTCATCAGCGAAGAGGAGCACCTGCCCTACAGCCGGCCGCTCCTGTCCTATCTTCTGGGACGGGAAATCCCCCCGGAGAAGGTCTTCCTCAAGTCCGCCGATTACTATGCCGAATGGGATTTTACGCCCCAGTTGGGGGAGCCGGTGGTGCAGGTGGCCCCCGAGGCCCGGGAAGTGCGCCTGGCCGGCGGCAAAACCATCCCCTACGACCGGCTGCTCATTGCCTCCGGGGCCCGGCCCCGCCTGCCGGAAATCCCCGGCCTCGATCTCGAAGGGGTTTACACCTTGAGAAATCTGGCGGATGTGGACCGCATGGAGGCCACCCTCGCCCAGGGCGGCCCCGTGGTGGTGGTGGGGGCCGGGGCTGTGGGCCTGAAAGTGTCGGACAGCCTCACCTCCCGGGGCCTGACCGTCAACCTTCTGGCCCGGGGCAGCCAGCCTCTCAGCCGCATCCTGGACCCGGTGTCCGCGGATCTGCTCATCCAGGTGATCAAGGACAAGGGCATCCATCTCCATCTGCACTCCTGGCCCGAGGCTGTCACGGGGGAAAAAGGCCGGGTCACCGGGGTGGCTCTGAATGGCCAGCGGACACTCCCGGCCCGGGCGGTGATTTTTTCCGTGGGGGTGGAGCCCCGAATCGAATTTCTGGAAGGGACAGGATTGGCGGAGAAGGGCGGCATCCCGGTAAACTCCTATCTCAAGACCGCCGCGCCCCATATTTTCGCGGCCGGGGATTGCTGCCTCCCCCATCACCTCATCAGCGGGTGGCCCGAGGCGTTTCATATCTGGCCTGCGGCCGTGGCCCAGGGCCAGGTGGCCGGGGCCAATATGGCGGGGGGCAAACGGCGCTACGACGGTATTTTGCCCCAAAACAGCATTTCTTTAAAAGGCTTTCGCATCATCACCGGGGGCAACTTCGCGCCGGATACGGAACATGGGGAAATTTTTACGGAACTGGACCTGGCCCGCCGACGCTACCGCCGCCTGGTCTTCCAGGAGGGCCGCCTGGTGGGGGTGACCCTGGTGGGTGAGGTGGAGCACGCCGGCATCTACTTCCAGGTCATGGCCCAGAAGCTTCCGGTGGCCGCGCTGCCTGCTGATATTCACTCCTCGGATTTTCATCCGGGGCGCTTGTGGGGGTAAGGGTTGCCTTTTTCCCAGGACAACTGCAAAGGAACCTTATGAAAACCGTCATTGTCCATCCTGAGCGCTGTGTGGGTTGTTTCCAGTGCCGCCTCGCCTGCGCGGTGGAGCACTCCCAGACCAAGGACCTGGCCGGCGCGCTTTTTGAGGCGGTGCGGCCCCAGGCGCGCCTTAGGGTCTATCCCGGCCGCCAAAACCTGGCCTTTCCCAACAAGTGCCGCCACTGCGACCCGGCCCCCTGCCAGCAGGTGTGCATCGCCGGGGCCATCAGCCGCATGCTCAAAGGCACGGTGCAGATCGACCCGGACCGCTGCATCAACTGCGGCATGTGCGCCATGGCCTGCCCCTTCGGGGTCCTCACCTTTGCGCCCACCTGCAAGGCCCCGGAGAAGCGGGCCGTGGCCCTGAAATGCGACCAGTGCCCGGAGCGGGAAGCCCAGGGCCGCGTGCCCGCCTGCGTGGAGGCCTGTAAAGTGGGGGCCCTCACCTACGGGGAGGTGCAGGAGACCCAGACGGACAAAGGCCGGGCGTTGGCCCAGGCGGTTTTCCAGTCCCTCCAGGCTGACAAGGACGCCGGCGCCGGCGTGCCGGAGATGATCGCGCTCTGGCGGCAGCTTGGTTGAGAAGAGCGGACCCCGCCTGGGACCCACCCCCGCGGTGGCCGTCCGCGGCCTCACCAAGCATTTCCCGCTGATCAGCCTGCGCCGCCTCCTCACCGGCAAGGGGCGCCAGGGGGTCTGGGCTCTCCGGGAAGTCAATTTTGAACTGTTCCCGGGGGAGGTCCTCTTCATCCTGGGACCCAACGGCTCCGGCAAAACCACCCTCATCAAGCTGATTGCCACCCTGCTCGCGCCCACCGGCGGGAGCATCCTGGTGCACGGCCTGGACGCGGCCCGGTCTCCCCTGCCGGTGAAGCAGCGCCTGGGCTATATCACCTGCAATGAATCAAGCTTTTACGGGCGGCTCACCGGCTGGCAAAATCTGGCCTTTTTCGCCCGCCTGCACAATCTGGACCCCGCCGCCGCCATTCCGCCCGTGGTGGAAGCCCTCAGGGTCACGGAATATCTGGACCGGCGCTTTTTCACCTATTCCACCGGCATTAAAAGGCGCCTGGATATTGCCCGGGGGCTCCTGCACCAGCCGGACATCCTGCTCCTGGATGAGCCCACCACCAATCTGGACCCCCTGAGCGCGGTGGAATTGCGCCAGCTTCTGGCCCAGATTCAGGAACAGGGCAAAACCATGATTATTGTCACCCACCGCCTGGAGGAGGTGCAAAAATTACAGGGCCGGGTGGGCATTATGAAGGAGGGCCGGTTCCGGGAAGTGAGCCTCTCGGCCGGGGAAAACCTGGAAGAGGTCTATGCCCGGGTGGTGGGAGAGGAGAGCCATGCATCTTCTTAAGGTGGCGGCCTTTTTTGTCCGGGATCTCCTCTGGGATTTGAGTTATCCCCTCAATTTCTTCTGGCGCGGCAGCAACATTGTCTTCAATCTCATCACCTTTTATTTCCTGGGGTATCTCGTGGCCGGCTCCACCGCCGGCTACCTGACCGCGTACGGCAGCGGCAATTATTTCCCCTTTGTCCTGGTGGGCCTGGCCCTGGCGAGCTTTCAGGGAGTGGCCCTGACCTCCATTTCCTATGCCATCCAGTACGGCATGTACACCGGCACTTTGGAGGCCATGCTGGTCACCCCGACGTCGCTCTCCACCATTGTTTTTTCCTCAGTGCTCTATCAATTTGTCTCGTCGTTGCTGTCCATCTTCCTCTTTGTGCTTTTCGGCGCTCTGCTCTTCGGCTTTTCCCTGGCCGACGCCGATCTCCTCTCCGCGGCGGTGATGCTCGTTTTAACCCTTCTGGCCCATCTGCCCTTGGGGATATTTTCCGCCAGCTTTCTCCTCATCTTCAAGCGGGGCGACCCCGTCACCCATCTGGTGGGCAGTTTCTCCTCCCTGCTGGGCGGCGTCTATTTTCCCCTGGCCGTGCTCCCCGGCTGGCTGCAAATGGTGTCCTTTTTCCTGCCCTTCACCCACGCCCTGGAAGGCCTGCGCCAAGCCGTGCTCAACGGCCGCTCCCTCATGGAACTGACCACCCAGGTGGCGGTCCTGGGCCTGTTTGCCGCGATTCTTCTCCCCTTGAGCCTGGCCGTGTTCTCCAAGGCCGTGCACCAGGCCAAACGCCTGGGAACCCTGTCGCAGTTCTAATCAAGCTGAATTCTTCTTGGTGGTTTTGGGGAGGCTCCCCAGATTGTCTTTTTTCTTGAATTTTTAGGTTGTTTCCAGTACTGTGAATGTAGAAATTCTTTCTTGTAGAACCAACGATGCCCCGAGGAAAAAACAAACAGGTGCGTCTGGGAGATCTATACCTCATCAATGACGTCTCCCGGGTGGTGAACCTCTCCCAGAAACGCATCCGGGAGTACGAAAAAGAAGGCTTCATCAAGCCTGTCCGGGAAAAGAACACCAACAACCGCCTATACTCCGCTTTTGACGTCAGGCAGATCCAGCAAATCAACCATCTCATCCACGAGCGGGGTTTCACCCTGGCCTGCCTGCGCAACCTCATGGTTCTGGCTCCCTGCTGGAATATTTTCGACTGCCAGGACAAAGAGCAGTGCCCGGCCTTCCAACTGCCCTGGCGCCCTTGCTACGAGGTGCGGGAGTACAGGGAAACCCTGTGCAACGGCCCGTGCGAGCGCTGCGCCGTTTACCTCAACCGGGACGTGAAACGGGAAAAAATCCTGGAAAAAGTCCCTGCGTCGGAATGACCTGCCCTCCTGATCCTGGCCTTTCTCTGCCTGATAACCCTGCTGCCCTGCCTCGAGCCCTTGCCATCGTGGGTTTTGCCAACTCCGGCAAAACCGAACTCATCTGCCGGCTGCTTCCCATTTTGGCAGCCCGGGGCCTCAAGGTCGCGGTGCTCAAGCACAGCCACCACGGGGATCCTGATCTGGGGGAGCGGGGCAAGGACACCTGGCGCTACCGCCAGGCGGGGGCCTGGGCCGTGGCCCTGGCCGCGCCGGGGGTGTTGCAGGTCACCCGGAGCTTTGCCGGAGAGCCAAACCTGGAGGAGGCCCTGGCAGCCTTGGCCGGCGAGGTGGACCTGATTTTGGTGGAGGGCTACAAAACCGGACCCCTCCCTAAAGTGGCGGTGTTACGGCCGGAAGACGGGGAGGAGGCGCCCCCCTACCCGAACCTCATCGCCCTGGTGAGTGATAAGCCGGTGGCCTCCCATCTGCCGGTTTTTCAGCGGGATCAGGTGGAGGGACTGGGGCGCTGGCTCTATGACTACCTTGCCCGGTAAGCCAACCGCCCCCTCTCCCGAAGTCACCGGGGCCATCCTGGCCGGCGGGGACAGCCGCCGCTTAGGAAAGGACAAGGTGATCCTGGAGGTCGGGGGCAGGCCTCTGGCCCTGTGGGTGGCCGAGGCCCTGGCCCCGGCCGCGGCTGAAACCTGGCTCATCACCAACCGCCCCCAGGCCCATGTGGTCCTGAATCTCCCCATGGTCACTGATCTGGTTCCCTTCCAAGGACCGGTGGGGGGCCTGGCCACGGCCCTGTTCTACGCCCGCACTCCCTGGGTGCTCCTCGCCTCGGCTGATGCCCCCTTTCTCACCGCCGACCTCGCCCTGGCCCTGGCCGGGGCTGCCGGCAGAATCTCCCGGCCGGCCCTGGTCTGCCGGTCGGAGCGGGGTCTGGAGCCTTTGCCGGGTTTATATGCCGTGCGGCTCCTGACCCGGGTCCAGGAATTTCTTACCCGGGAGAAAAGCTTCATGGCCTTGTTGGAGCGGTTGCGGCCCCAGGTCTGGGGGCCGGAAGTATGGAATACTTTCGATCCGGAGGGGGCCAGCTTCCAGAACCTTAATCATCCGGAGGATCTGGTGCGCCTGTCGGTTCGGGCAGCCCGGCGGTAGGGGGCCCCTATCTGGGGCCAGGAGTGCATACAAGCCATTGAAAAGCCCTATTTTTTCCTAATGAGTCATTCTTAGCGCCGCGGAGAATCTCGTATTTTAAGGGAGTCGAGATCCTGCACTTCGTTCAGGATGACAGGAAGATTACTTTTGGAAATAGATTATCGGCAAGCTAACTTGTTCCAATGCCAATACCTTTTTGACCGAAAGGTCCCCGCGAAGCGCCAGCGCGCAAAACCCTGGGCTAAATCCCAGGGCATTCAATTACCTTATTGACACGGTGCACCGCCTCAGATACATTTTTCCCTACGGTCCCATCGTCTAGTGGCCTAGGATACTGCCCTCTCACGGCAGAGACACGGGTTCGATTCCCGTTGGGACTACCAATAGTTCCTGCAGCATAGTCATTTTCCAGAGATTCTTCCCTTAAGGGGTCGGGGTCGGAAGGTTATGGACTTCATTCACCCCGACCTGTATTCCCATTTGCCCAGTTTATACTCATTGCCTAAAGTTTCTTCCTGTCCCACCCAGACCAACCATCTCCCAGTGCTGAGTGGAGCGGGAACAACAGGACAGAGCGAGTTGCGTTCTAAAAACAATTTGTTGAAGCCGCGAGGCTAAGCCTTGCGCCTGCACAGGCTGGAAAGCCTGTGCCACCCTGACTGCGCATCGGAATTAGCCCTTCGGCGCCCAGCCGAGACCTGGAGCTTCAGGCTCTTTTTTAACCTTTGGTGATTTTCCCTTTGCACCAACCTGTCCGGCTTTGAACAAGGAGGTTCGCCATGGATGAGAAAAATGGGAAAAATCCTCTGTTAGCTCTCACTGTAGCCACGGTGTTGTTTGCGGCCCTGGGGATCATGGTGTACAACCCGGTGCCCTACAAAGGCATCCGCCCCCCGGTGCCTGAGGTTCAGGAACCCTCCGAGAAAGTCAGGGCCAGGCTCTGGCAGGATCCTTTCCAGGCTGTCCTGGATCATGAAAAGGCCAAAGAAGCCAAAAGGAAACAGGACCAGGGGAGAGGGAAGAATGAGGCCACTCAGGACAAGCAGGCCAAAAGCAAGGGTGTCGCAGGCCAGGACCGCAAGGATTCCCGGGACTCCTGCCTGAGCATCACTAAGCCTCCAGGTCTGGAAAGAAAGCTGGCCGAAGAGATTAATAAAAGGGGGGAAGTAACCGTCATGGGAGTCATGGTCATGGGCGGACCCTATGATGATGATATGGAGTTTCGCATCCGTATGAGATATGCAGTATTGGCGGGGCTCAATGTCCTGCAGTATTATCCGGATGATCCAACCCATATTGACTTTGCCAGAATCTGCCCAGCAAATGCAGAAAAAGATGGAAGTCAAATAACACTTCTAAACATTATCCCATTTGAATGGCTGGTCTCCATTGACCAGAGTAAGTCAGTGCTCCTCCTTTGGTTAAATGAGGACTCTTTCCAAGGGCAACCTCTGACTAAATTGGAGGACTTAAAAAATAGTATTAAGGTCAATAATTTTAAAATAATCGGACCGGCCACGTCAACGGTCCTTCTTGACATGATCAAGGAAAATAAAGAAACAAAACTGGATATCTATTCTGCTACTGCCACTGCTGATATTGATATTTTAAAAAAAGAGGCCGAGAAAAAATTAGGGAAAGAAATAGACCTGACCACATTATTTTTCCCTAAAATTGAGGTGCCTAAAATCCATCCCACCATTCGCTCTGACCAGGAACTCGCCAAGACCCTGAGCCAGGAGCTTAAAAACCGGGGAGTCAGCGACTGCGACCATATCATTTTGGTGGCCGAATGGGATACCTACTATGGCCGTTTGTTTATCCAAAGATTTGAGGAGGTCTTGGAGAAGGATTTTTGTCGCAATACCGCTGATAAGCGGGTCCACCGGTTCAGTTATCTCCGGGGCATCGACGGCAAGCTCCCTGGCGAACCAAGCGACAGAGCCAAGGAACAGAAAAAAAACGATACCGGCTGTACCGCACCCGGTTTTCTGGACACAAGATTTTCTTAAGCCGCCCTGGCGAGTGAGGCTTGGGCGAGCCATTGAACCCTGGCCTGCCAGGGGCTGAGAAAGCCGTTCTTTTCCACCAGCCACTCGCGGTTGTAGGTGTCCGCAAAGTGCCTGACCGCCGTCCTCACCTCCTCGAGATTCTGAAACACCCGGCCATAGATGACCTGCTCTTTGAGGGTACGGATGAAGCGTTCCGCCACGCCATTGGTCTGAGGCTGCTCGATAAAGGCGAAGCTGGGGCTGATCCCCCAGTGTTTAAGCTGGTTTTGAAAATGATCCGACAGATACTGGGTGCCGTGGTCCAGGCGCAGGGCCAGGCCCCGGCCGGCGTCAACTGTCACTGAGCCCATAATAGCCATGAGACCTTGAGAAATGGGCTCCAGGGCGGCAAAGCGGGTCCCCTGTTTACACACATGCCAGCCCAGACACTCGGCGTTCCAGTGCTCCACCGCAACAAAAAGCCAACCCCAGCCGTCTTCCACGGTGAAGACCTTGGCGCCGTCGGTGCCCCACATGACATTGGGGGCCTGGGTAATGATTTCCCCCTCGTGGAGACGGGGATTGCCTCGCCGGCCCCGGAAGGGAGAGAGTAGATTGCTTTCCCGCATGAGCCTGAGCACCCGGCGGCGGCCCACCTTGACGCCGTCCCGCACCCGGAGGCGGGCCCAGACCTTGCGGTGTCCCTCACCCTGAAACGGCGAAGCCGCCAGGTCCGCCCGGATCAGTTCCAGGAGTTCGGCGTCAGAAAGGGCGATCTTCGGCCCCCGTTTACCTGGCGGGGCCAGGCGCGGTGGCGGCCCCGAGCCGTTGCGGGAGGCGTAATAAGAAGATCGGGGCTGCTCCCAGGTCCGGCAGACCAGCTTGACGCCGTAAGGTCTGGCGGTGTCCGCGGAGGCCGTGCAGCTCATTTCTTCGACCTCCTTTGGGCTAAAGGGCCGGGACGCCTCACCCGGGCCCACAGCAACTCGTTTTCCATGGTCAACTCGCCGAGGTGCTTCATGGCATTGTCCAACTCGGCCTTGAGGGGGTCGCCGCCTCTGGCCTTGAGGGCCTCCTCCATGCCGGCTAGAGCGGCGTTTCGCCACTGATCCAGTCGGTAAAGCTCGACGCCCAACTCCCGGGAAAGAAGCTCCAGGGGCTCGCCCCGAAGGAGGCGCAGCACTACCTCCCGTTTCCTGGCCGCCGTCCAGCGTTGGCCCTGGGCCAAGGGCCTCGCTGCTACCTCCCCAGGGGGGACTCCGGTCGGCCTCCGGCCTCCCTCCGTCCCCCCTGGGCTGACCTCACCAATTACCCTGTCACCATCCTGCTCTCTTCCCATCTTCCGGTCCTCCTGGTCCACTGATTATCTCCCAATCACGTGTCCAAGAAAAGCGGATCCACCTCAAAAACGATACCGGCAGTAAAGACGAGAAGGACGTAAAAAAATTGGAAGAACCGGTGGGCAAAAGCCAGTATGACTATCTAAGGCGGTTGGCCGAAGGGATTGGTCGTCTCGAGGACAAATACGGCAAGGGTTCCATCAAAGCCATTGGGGTTCTGGGAAACGATTTTTACGATAAATTTTTAGTGCTCCAGGCGCTGCGCCAGCGGTTTCCGGAAAATATCTTTTTCACCACTGATCTGGATGCCCGTTATCTCCATCCGGCTAACATCGAGTGGACCAGGAATCTGTTGGTGGCCTCGACCTATGGCCTGCAATTGCATGAAGACCTCCAGGGCGATGTGCCCCCCTTTCGCGATGCCTATCAGACATCCGTGTTTGCGGCAACTTTGCGCGCCTTCGACCGCCTGAGTCCCGAGCATTTCAATAATCTGCAGCCCCGCATCTTTGAAATCGGCAGGAGCAATGCCGTCGATCTGTCGGTGCGCTGGGAAACCTCCCCGCCAATCAACCAGGTCCTGCCCGTCCAGGAATTCCCCGCCTTTGCTTGGCAGTATCTTCCTTTTCTCGTGGTCCTTTTGCCGCTACTGGTGGTGCTTCTTTGGTTATCGTGCAACTGGGAGCCGCGGAAAAGAAAATTATGCGAAAGTATTAGCCATCTTCTTGCTCATAAAATAACTATTTCTTGCCTCGCCTTCATCTTAATACTTGCAACCTTTTTCACCTATTTGCATTTTGCTGTTTTGCAGAAATCAATAGAGGAGCCCTTTTTCCTGACGGAAGGCATAAGCATTTGGCCAACCGTTTTAATCCGCATTATAGCCATGGTATCATCATATATATTTATAGCTTTATCATATATATGGCTTAGAAATAATAAATATGAGATTGAAGATGAGTTCTGCTTGGGGGAGAAATGCAAAGAATCAGAGGTAAATTGGAGTAGGATGGATTTTAATGGCAATAAAATAAATGTAAACGCAGAAATTGACAATTATTTTCATGAATCACATTGGCGCAAGCGAATTCTATGGATCATCATAATCGCCACCATCTATTTTGTCCTGTGTGGTTTTATAATCAATCTTTTTGAGACGCCAATAAGCCCGGTGCGCGGCACCAGGAGTGGGCAGGTAGAATTTTATATATTATTGCTCAATATCTTCTCCTTCCTCTTTTTAACCTTTTTCGTCCTAGACAATATAATGCTGTGTCGAAGATTTCTCGCCAACTTTTATGAGCGGCAGCCGCAATGGGACCTCTGCTCACTGAAAGCGTTCATGAAAAAGTGGCTCAAAGACCGGGATCTGCTTACCTTGGTGGGCACCAAGGCTGAAGAAGCGCTCAGCGACTGGATGCTTATTCAATTAGTGGCCCGGCGCACCGAAGTGGTGGGGAAACTCATATTTTTCCCATTTATCATCTGGTTTCTCATGTTTCTTTCCCGGCACTATTATTTTGATAACTGGCGCACGCCTCCGGGGTTGGCCATCGTTATTTCCATAAGCCCCCTGTTGGCTTGGAGCTGCGCCGTTTATCTCCGGTCTTCGGCGGAAAAGTTAAGAACGGTGGTCAGCAAGCGCCTGGCCAAGCTGATGATGGGAGCTTATGCCACCGCCCCCCCGGACAAGACCGAGGCAGACCGCCTCCAGTATGTGCTGAAAGAGGTGAAGGACATCAAGAGCGGGGCCTTTGCCTCTTACCTGCAGCAGCCCGTTTTACAGTCTCTCTTGTTTCCCCTGGGGGGCATCAGCGGCTTGAAGGTGCTGGAGTTTTTGCTAACCCTGAGATAAAGACAGGCCCGGCGCCAGGTATTGCGCCCTGAGACCTCTGCGAAAGTCAAAGGGATATATTAGACAAACACTACAGGGGGGGCGTCGTTTTTCCGGGCCACGATGTCGCCGATGACGTAGGCCTCTTCCTGGAGGCCCTGAAGGCGCAGGAGCACGTCGTTTTTCTGTTCGGCGGCGATGGCCAGCACCAGACCGATGCCGTTGTTGAAGGTCCTGAGCATCTCAGGCTGGGTGATATTGCCCTTTTCCTGCAGAAGGGTGAAAATCGGGGGCACCGGCCAACTGGCCAGATTGATGACCGCCTGGCAGGAGCGCGGCAGAATACGGGGCAGATTGCCGGTGAGACCGCCGCCGGTGATGTGGCAGATGCCGCTTAAAGAGAAATCCCGGAGAAGATTCAGGATGGTTTCCACGTAAATGCGGGTGGGCTTCAGGAGTTCTTCTCCCAGGGTTTCCTCGAGACCGGGAATCTCGTCAGCAAGGGAGAATTGGTGCTGCTCCAGGAGCACCTTGCGCACCAGGGAATAGCCGTTGGCGTGCAGGCCGCTGGAGGCCACGCCGATGAGGCAGTGCCCCACCGCGATGTCGGAGCCGTCCACCAGGGAGTCCCGCTCCACCACGCCCACCACAAAGCCCGCCAGGTCATAGTCGCCTGGTTGGTACATGCCCGGCATTTCTGCGGTTTCGCCGCCGATGAGAGAGCAGCGGGCCTGGCGGCAGCCGGCGGTGATCCCTTCCACGATTTGGATGGCGGTTTCCGTGCTGAGTTGGCCCATGGCCAGATAATCCAGGAAAAACAAAGGAGCGGCGCCGCAGGTGATAATATCATTGACGCACATGGCCACCAGATCAATGCCGATGGTGTGATGGCGGTCCATCATGACGGCAATCTTGATTTTGGTGCCCACTCCGTCCGTGGCCGAAACCAGGACGGGATTACGGTATTTCTCCACATCCAGGTGAAACAACCCGCCAAAGCCGCCGATTTCCCCAATAACCCCGGTGCGGTGGGTGGCTTTCACCAGGGGCCGGATACTTTGGACAAAGGCGTCCGCCTTGTCGATATCCACCCCGGCGTTCTTATACGAAATGGGTCCGCTCATGAACCCGTTCCTCCCCCTGGCTCCAGCACCGGCGCTGGAACACCTGAACCAAAGCAAATTATCGGTGGGTAAGAAAGGACCGTCAGGAACTGGAGTCTTCGGCCTCCGGGTCAATGCACCCGCCGCAGACTTTATCGTGCTCCCCTTTTTTTTGGCCGGTCCACTGGGCCCCGCATTTGGGGCACTGGCCTTCAAAGCCATCCAGGATGTAATCTCCCCCTTCAATACGGATGGCCTTGCCGTTCACTAAGGCGTCGGCAATCACCTGGTGGGCCCGGGCCAGCATCCGGGTGACAGTGGGCCGTGACACCTTGAGCTGTTGGGCGGTCTCTTCGTGGCTCATGCCGAGGAAATCAGACAGCCTCAAAGCCTCCAGCTCATCCACGGTGATCACTGCATGTTCAAGAACCCGCAAAGGAATTCCTTGGGGTTTGAAAAAGGTCACCCCGGGTTCCCGCATAACAAAACGGCATTTTTTCGGTCTTGGCATTCTCCCGCCGCGTGTGCGAATTATTACCTTTTTAATCTTGTCAGTTCAACCTGTCAAGGAGAAACCCTGAAAGTTTCTTCTGCTCCCCAACATTGACGTCAGGGCGAAAAGCCATTATGCTTAGATGCTGCTGGTGCTGCGTCCAGAGGGCGGCAGGGCCGAAGGCTTTCGGCTGCCAGCAACCTGGGAAAGGGGAGCCTATGGGAGAAAACTTCCGCGGCCAGGTGGATGCCTGCGCCCGGTTTGTCATGGACAGACTTGACCTCCAGCCGGAATGGGGCCTCGTCATGGGAACCGGCCAGAAACTCCTGGCGGAGCACCTGGAGGGCGGCGGGTCCCTGTCCTACCGGGATTTGCCCCACTTTCCCCACGCCACCAGCCCCACCCACCAGGGGCGGCTGCTCTGGGGCCGCCTGGCCGGCCGGCCGGTCCTGGTGTTTCAGGGTCGGGTGCACGCCTATGAAGGCTACACTCTCTCCCGGGTGACCATGCCGGTGCGGCTCCTGCGGGCTTTGGGAGGCAAAAACCTCATCATCACCAACGCGGCCGGGGGCTTGAACCCCCTTTTCCAGGGCGGCGACCTCATGCTCATCGCAGACCACATCAATCTTTTGGGGGACAATCCCCTGGTGGGAGAAAATATGGAGGAATGGGGGCCCCGCTTTCCGGACCTGAGTCAGGCTTATGACCGCGCTTTTCTGGCTCTGGCCGAAGAAGCGGCCCGCCGGGAGGGCATCATCCTGCGGAAGGGCGTTTATGTGGCCGTGAAAGGGCCGAGCCTGGAGACCCCGGCGGAAACCAGGTTTCTCCGGCTCATCGGGGCCGATGCGGTGGGCATGTCCACGGTGGCCGAGGTCATCGCCTCAGTCCACGCGGGTTTGCGTATCCTGGGGATCTCCATTATCAGCAACGTCAACCTCCCGGATGCCATGGCGCCCATAACCATAGAGGATGTGGTGGCCACGGTGGGGCAGGCGGAAGCCCGGCTGGTGCAGCTTATTCGGGGTGTCCTGGCAGGGTAGAACGAGAAATGAGCCCTCCGGGAGGCACCGGCGGACTCATGGCGGGTATCCCTGCTCCTGTCATTTTTTGGAGTTTTTCCCCCTCTCCCAGGGTGAGGTGGTCCTGAGACGAGGGGGCGAGTCCGAAAGTCTCAGCGTAACGCTGGTGCTGTTGGGCTTACTGCTTCTTCTTGCGGGCCCTGGCTTTCTTGGGCGGGGGCTCGGCGGAGGCGGTTGTTTCCCGGGGCGATCCCTCAGCCACAACCATGGGAACAGCCGCTTTGGCAGCGGCCGGAGTTGCGGGGACCGCCGCGTCACCTAAAACGTACACCCGCTCAGCGGCAGGCAGGTTTTCCAAAGAAGCATTGCACGATTGACACGACTTGAGGTCGAGCGGATTGGCAACTTGGCACTTAGGACATTTCAGCCACAGCCCCATGGGGGGTCCTCCAAGATGTTTTTGTTACCATTAACAAACGTATAATGAATCTTCAACCTTTTTCTTTAGATTTATTCAAGGAAACGAGTCGGTTTGAGGAAAATTCCCATCATACTCACAGAGAGGTTCCATGAAAAAGCGCATCATAACTTCCGACCGGGTTGCGGCAGTCATCGGCCCTTACAGTCAGGCCGTAGCCGTTGGCCCATTTCTGTTCGTCTCCGGCCAGATTCCCATGAATAAGCAGGGGGAGATGGTTAAGGGAGACATTCTCGTGCAAACGGTTCAGGTGTTGGAAAACTTGAAGGCCATTCTGCAGGCGGCCGACTTTTCCCTCGATGATGTGGTGAAAACCACGGTATTTCTGGCGGACCTGGCCGATTTCGCGGAAATGAACCGGGTCTACGCCGAGTTTTTCACCAAAAAACCGCCGGCCCGCAGCACCATCCAGGTGGCCGCCTTGCCGAAAAACGCCTCGGTGGAAATCGAAGCCGTGGCTTTCAAGAAAGATTAGCCCGTTGCCCGCCAGAGGCCAGCATGCGGACCTTTGAGGAAATCCGGACCAACTACCGCCTGGGGGAAGACGAGGAGGACATGCTCCACCGCCTCGCCCCGGTGGTGGAGGCCCAGGCAGACCAAGTGGTGGGGGACTTCTACCAGTTTCTCCAGGAGATACCCTATACCGCCAAGTTCCTGGAGGACCCCGAGCGCCTGGCCCGGGTCAAGCAGTATCATCGGGCCTGGCTTATGGCCCTGTTCCAGGGACCCTATAACGAGGCCTATTTCCAGCGTCTGGAGCGCATCGGCTTGGCCCACGTGCGTATCGGGCTGTCGGCCCATTTCGTGTATGTGGCCATGAACTTTCTGCGGGGCTGCCTCAAAAAGATTGTCGCCGCCGAGGTAGGCCCTCTTGAGCGGGGCACTGCCGAAACCGCGCTGGATAAGATCCTGGACCTCAATCTGGACGTTATCGCCCGGGCTTATCACCAGGCGGAAATGCGCCGCTTTTTCCTGTCCTACCGTCTGGACGACGCCCTGATCCGCTTTGCCCGGCGCTTCACCTTCGGCCTTAACCTCTTGCTGCTGGCGGGCCTCATCGGCCTGGCGGGCGGCATGATCCTGGTGCTCATCAACGATGTCAGCCTCATCTTCCGGGGGCAGTTGGACAAGGGCCTGGTTTCGGCCCTGGGGTCCTTGCTGGTGCTCTGGCTGGCCATTGAACTTCTGGAGGCGGAGATCGACAGGCTCAGAGGCGGGGAACTGCAACTGAGCCTGTTTGTGGGGGTGGGCCTGGTGGCCTTTATCCGCAAGGTGCTCATCGCCACCCTCTCCCATGAAGACATCCAGAGTGAACTGGTGTATCTGGGGGGGATTTTCATCTTCGGCATCATCTACTGGCTGATTTCCCGGGCGGAGTCAAAGAAATAATGCCGAGGCGCCGTTAACGAAGTTTTTTTTGTGGGGGCGCGGGAGGCCGTGCTTAGACACAGGCTGAAAAGCCCGTGCCACCGCATAACCACAACTCATTATAATGAGAGAATTTTTAGGTTATTGAGGGACTTGTGCAGTGGTCTCTGTTTTGATTGGTGGGGCGGGCCTCCATGCCCGTCTTATGGCGGGGCAGAGTTCAACAGGTCATGGGGCGGGAAAGCGCCGCGTCTTCCCGCCACTGTCATAGTCAAAACATAGGAAAGCGATAAATCTCGCCATTATGAGGAGATGAACCGCAACCCCTTCCCCAACGCCTTCAGTCCGGCGGCAGGCGCTGCCGACTCATGTTTCAGCCCAGATCTGGACCCATAGCAACCCGCACCCCTGATTTCCGGCCGACACATTGACTATTCTTGTCATCCCCGGTATTTTGCCGTCATGCATCTGATCAAAAAGATCATCGGCATAATAACCTCCCCCGGCGCCATAGTGCTGGTGCTGTTGGGCTATGGCTTGCTGCGCTTGATTTTTTCCCGGGGTTCCAAAAGGGGCTTGGTGTGGGTGGGTCTGGGACTGGGGTGTTTGTATCTTTTTACCACTGCGCCTTTGCCCAATTACCTTCTTAATGCCCTGGAAAGCCGGTATGCGCCCCTGGCCGCAGGCGCCAGGCTTCCAGAGGTTAACTATATTGTGGTCCTTTCAGGGGGCACGCGTCTGAATAAAACGGCCCCCGTCACCAGCCAACTGGAAGAAAGCAGCGCCTTGCGCGTGGCTGAAGGGGTCAGGCTGTTTCACGCCCTGTCCGGAGCCCCGCGCCTTATTATGACCGGCAACGGTCCCTGGGGGGATTTAGGCGACAGAATGAAGGCCTTTGCCCAAAGCCTCGGGGTCCCGGCCGACAAGGTCATTCCGGAAAATGAGGCCGGGGACACCTACGGCAACGCCATGAATGTGCGGCCTCTGGTGAAAAAAGAGCCTTTCTTGCTGGTGACCTCCGCGGCCCATATGCCCCGGGCCATGGGCATTTTCCAGAACCTGGGCATGAAACCCCTGGCCGCGCCGGGAGATTTCCGTGGTGCGAAGCAATATTCCCTGACTGATTTCCTCCCCTCCGGTTCCAACCTGGTTTCCATGGAAAGCGCCATCCATGAGTATCTGGGTCTGGCCTACCTGCATCTGTTCCCCGCCCGGGCCGGGAAATAGCAAGCCGCGGCTTATTTGGATTGCGGTTTGCTGTTGTCGTTTTTATAAAAAAATTCCTGTTGAGGCTTATGCAAAAGTCGTTTTTTTGTCGTCCTGAACGAAGCGAATAATCTCAAGCATTTGAAAATATTAGATTATTCGGTTCGCTCAGAATGACAAGTGGTGGTATTGGTGGTATTGAGTTATTTTTGCAAGAGCCTCTGTTATTAACAAAAACGTAGGGTGGGAAAGCATAGCGCCTCCCGCCTTTTTCATTACTCGGGTTATTTACTTCCAGTTCTTCCGGACCATCAATCCTGATTGACATCTTTGCCGGTCTGTGTCATGCAATAATAGTGTTATGCCTACTAACGTCAGTCTTAGGTAGAAATTAACAAAAGTAAAGGGCTATACTATGAATAGAATATTGCGTCTCAACATGACGACCAGAAGTGTTACTTGGGAAGACGTGCCGCTAACGTATTTCGGTCTGGGGGGCCGGGCCTTGACCTCCCGTCTTATCCGGGAAGAAGTGCCCCCTGACTGCCACCCCCTGGGTCCCGCCAACAAGCTGGTGGTGGCCCCGGGGCTGTTAACCGGGGCGCCCGCGGCTAATGCCGGCCGCATCTCCGTGGGCGGCAAGTCCCCCCTGACCGGCGGCATCAAGGAAAGCAATTCGGGGGGGCTGGTTTCCATTAAACTCGCCCGCCTGGGTATTACGGCCGTGGTGGTAGAAGGTCACCCGCAAGATGACAAGTTCTCTCTGGTCAAAATCACCAAAGACGGGGTGGAATTTCTGCCGGCTGACGACCTCGCGGGTCTGGGCAATTACGACACCATGGCCCGGTTGTGGGAGCGCTTCGGCAAAGGGGTCGGGGTCATGAGCATCGGCCAGGCCGGGGAAAAGCGCCTCACCGCCGCCTCCATCCACTTTGCCGATCCCAACGGGCGGCCGGGCCGGGCCGCGGGCCGGGGCGGCCTGGGCGCGCTCATGGGGGCCAAAAAACTCAAGGCCCTGGTGGTGGACGACAAGGGCGCCTCTGCCGTCTCCCTGGCCGACCCGGAGAAATTCAAAGAGGCTTCCCGGCGTTGGGCCAAGTACCTGCTGGACCACCCGATTAGCGGCCAGGCCCTGCCCGCTTTCGGCACTGCGGTCCTCATCAACATCGTCAATGAAGCCGGAGCCCTCCCCACCAAGAATTTCCGGGGGGGCCGCTTCGAGTTCGCCGAGGACATCAGCGGCGAGCGCATGGCGGAGTTGATTAAAGCCCGGGGCGGCAAGACCAAGGAAGGCTGCCACCCGGGCTGCGTCATCCAGTGCTCCCAGACCTACCACGACGCCTCCGGCAAATACCTGACTTCCGGTTTTGAATATGAAACCATCTGGGCCCTGGGGGCCAACACCCTGATGCGCCACTTAGACGAAATCGCTATGATCGACCGCCTGTGCGACGATTTCGGCCTGGACACCATCGAGATGGGCTGCACTCTGGGAGTGCTCATGGAGGGCGGGGTCATCCCCTGGGGCGACGGCCAGGCCGCCATTGACATGGTCAAAAAAGTAGGGACAAACGACCCCTGGGGCCTGATTATCGGCAACGGCTCAATATTCACCGGCCGGGCCCTGGGAGTGGACCGGGTGCCGGCGGTGAAGGGCCAGGGGTTGCCGGCCTACGACCCCCGAGCCGAAAAAGGGATGGGCCTTACCTATGCCACCAGCCCCATGGGCGGGGACCACACCTCCGGATATACCGTGGCCATCAATATCGCAGGCTGCGCCGGCGGCGGCGACCCCTTGAAAAAGGAAGGCAACATTGAGCGCTCCCGAAACCTCCAGATAGCTACGGCGGCCATAGACTCCACGGGCCTGTGCCTGTTTACCGCCTTTGCGATCCTGGATAATCCCGACGCCCTGCAGTGCATCGTGGACATGATCAACGCCCGCTACGGCCTGAACCTGGGGACAGACGCGGTCACGTTCCTGGGCCAGCAGGTCCTCACCGATGAGCGCAGCTTCAACCGGGACGCCGGCTTCACCAAGGCCCAGGACCGCCTGCCGGAATTTTTCAAGGAGAACCTCAAACCCCACGACGTCACCTGGGACTTCACCGACGCGGAAGTGGACCAGGTGTTGGAGGGGTTTTAAGAGATTTTTGGGGAGGGGGCCAGGGGTTGCAAACCCCTGCCCCCTCTCCCAAACCCACTCCCCCAACCCCTTAGCACGGTAGGACGGGCAGATGCCCGTGCTACCAATACAGGGGGTGGCAAGGGAGGCGTGGGGGGGGCAGGGACCTCAGGTCCCTGCCCTCCCCCCACAATCTCTTTCAATACAACCATGCCTCTTCAGGTTTTTCTCAACGCCACCCTGCGGCTTTATGTTCCGGGATATGATCCCTACCGGGGCCTAACCCTGGAGGCGCCCCCCGGCACCCCGGTTTCCGTCCTGATCTCCCGGCTCGGCCTGCCCCCCGAAGAAGTGACCCTGATCATGGTCAACGGCTTGCGGCAGCAGCCGGACTTCCCCCTTGAGGGGAATGAACGGGTGGGCCTGTTTCCCCCCATCGGCGGTGGTTGACATTTCCGCTCTTCACCCCAAGGGCAACAATTCCAGAGTGCCGGTATCCCCGTCAAAATGGGCCAGCCGGCCATGATAGAGAGGTGGCTGGCCCAAAAGCACCCGCATGGCTTCCTGGGCCTGCAGGCTGGCGGTCAGGGCCACCACCGGGGCCAGGATCTCCCGGCCTACTTCGAATTCTGTGACGGTATCTGAGTAAATCTTGGCGAAACCGTCAGGATCATCCGGCAAAACGGTGGTCACCTGGCCGAATCTATCCACCACGGCCCCGTGCACCAGGGGGACGCCGCTCTTCTGGGCCGCCTGGAAGAGCTCCCGGCGGGAGTTCAGGTTATCCAGGCCGTCAGCCACGACCTGAACCTGAGAGAGGTACTCCGGCAGGTTGTCTGAGTCCAGATAATTCGGGATGCCTTCCGCCCGGAGGGCCGGATTGATTTCGAGAAGATGGGCTGCGGCTATCTGGGCTTTGTTCTCGCCAAAGGTCGGCCGCGTCGCCAGGCACTGGCGATTGAGGTTGGCGGGGGTGAAAACATCGCCGTCCGCCAGGAGGAAACGGCCGACTCCCACCCGGGCCAGAAGCACGGCCAGCGCTCCACCCAACCCCCCCAGCCCCGCGATCAGGACGCTGCTATCGAAGAGGCGCGACTGCTCAGGGCAGGAGAGACTGGGGAAATTTCGTTCATAGCATTCCGGGAAAATCCCGGCACGCAGGACCTCGGCCACGGCCTGCCGCATAGTGAAGAAAGACCGCTGGGCCCAGTTGCGCATATTATGTTCGCTGATGGTGCGGAATTCTTGACCGCCCCGGATCCCGGTACGACTGAGCGAGGTAAGAAGTTGCATAAGAGGCGGGGTTCCGGCCCCGGACTTAATGACCGAATGAAAAATGTCTGGTAATTTCTACCTCATCAGGTTTTTCCTGTAGTGGAGCGGCCTTCCTCAACCAAACCACTCAAGGTTTGATAGTGATGGTCCACTACCATGGAGGTGAACACGGTGTCTCCCTCCCGGCGGGTGGAAATCACCTCGATGGAGTGGGGGACGCCCTGTTCGTCGGCAAAATTGATGCGCTCCCCGGCCTGGAAGGCTTTTTTCCTGAACCAGATATCCGGGGGCAACAGCCAGGTCTTACCGTACTTGGCCTCGAACTGGAAATAGGACAAGGTGTCAAAGGGAAACTGGAGGTAGAGGGCCAAGTCGGCATCGGTAACCTGGCGCCCCAGTTTGGCGGCCAGGCTGGCGTGCTCCTCTTTCAAGTCCACATCCTGGGGTTTGGCCAAGCCCCGCTCATGGCTCAGGATCTGCCACCACGGTTTGCCGTCGGAGCGCTGATATTCCAGGACTTTTTCGCAGATCCAGTCCGCGGGGTCATAAAAAGGCAGGGGCCCGTAGCGGCCCAGGATGAGATTCTGCAGGTCCAGGGAGGGCCGCTCATAACGGCCATAGAGGACGTTGTTCACTGCGGTGGTCCAGATTATCTGGGAGCCGGGGGTAACCGACCACCAGTTCCCCAGCTCCACCTGCACCCGGCCCATCTCCTGGAAAATTTCCGGCATCCGGTCTAAAAAGCCCATTTGGTCCGCCTGTTCATAAGCGGTGCCCACCGCGCCGCCGGTGAGCTTGTAGTGGGCCACGGTGGGGTCGTGTCCCCGGTAGGGGTTCTCGAAGGTCTCGTAGATTTTGCGTTCCTGGCGCAGGATGTCGGAGCTCTTCAAGAGTCCCCCGATATTGATGCCGAGGGCCTTTTTGCCGTAATCCCGGAGGTTCTGGATGAGGGTCAGGGCCGGAGCCTGACCATACACCGAGCCATAACCGTGGTCCGCCACATCGCACAACTTGGCCCCCGCCAGGATGGCCGCGGTCATGCGGCCGATATCGTTGCCGTCGGTATTGCAGCCGTGGTAATGGAGGATGATGCCGGGGAAGGCGGCGATGATGGCCTCCACCAGTTGGCCGATGCGTTTGGGGGTGCCCAGGCCGGCAAAATTCTTGATGGAGACGATGACGTCGGGACCGGTGACCTCGAGGATTTCCTCCACCTTGTCCACATAGTAGTCATCCGTGTGCTCTTTGCCGGTGGAAAAGCAGATGCTGGGCATGAGCAGCCGTCCGGCTTTCTGCACCTCTTCGAACACCGGCACCATGTTGGGCAAATGGTTGAGAAAATCGTAGACCCGCCAGACGTCCACCAGTTTGGCGAACTCACTGACCACCAAACGGATGACGTTTTCCGGATAATGGCGGTAGCCGAACAGGCTGGCCCCCCGGCAGACGCACTGCAGCATGGTGTTGGGCATGGCCTGGCGGACGATGCGGAGGCGCTCCAGGGGATTCACCTGCTTGTAGATCAGGTCCATGTGGATGGAGGCCCCGCCGCTCACTTCCAGGGAGAAAAACCCCGCTTCGTCCCGGGCCGGCGCCACCCGCACCGTGGTCATGGGCATGAGCCGGTTCTTGAAATCGGACTGGGACACATCCCGCTCGTTATTGCAGAGAAAATAACCGTCCGCTTCCCGAAGCGCGACGAGGATGTCAGCCGGATTCATCTGTCGGGTGAAATATCCTGTCATGGCCCTGTTCCTTTAATGAGAAGGTTTTGGGGGAGGGGGCTAAGGGCAGGTGTGCCCTTACCCCCTCCCCCAATCCCCCACCCCCAATCCCTTAGGGGATTTAAGTCCGAGTGTGTGGGCCTGAAAGGCCCGCCTCACCCGGACCACATTAATGGGGGTTGGGAGGGGGGCTGGGGGGAGGGTGGGGGAGCCACCGCTCCCCCAGCCCTCCCCCCAGAACGCTTCATTTAAACGCAAAGGGATTCAGGCCCTGCGCGTTGATTTCCGCAATGAGACGGGCGATCTTGTCCACCTCCCGTTCCTCTTCCTGATACTCCAGGAGGTGGGGATGCTCGTCGATGTAGCTGGTATCCAGCCGCCGCATGATAAAGTCCGGGTCGTGCACAATCTGTTGGAAGAACGGGATGGTGGTCTTAACACCCAGGATGAGAAAACCCTTGAGGGCCCGGTGCAGGCGGTCCACGGCCTCCTGCCAGGTAAAACCCGACACCGTGAGCTTCACCATGAGGGAATCGTAATAGGGCGGGATTTCATACCCCTGGTAAATGGCCCCGTCCAACCGCACCCCGTGGCCCAGGGAGGAATGATACACCTTGACCTGACCGGGGCTGGCCAAAAAATCGTTTTTCGGGTCTTCGGCATTAATGCGCACCTGGATGGCGTAGCCCCGCTCCACCACCTGGTCCTGGGTAAAGCTGATGGGCTCCCCCTGGGCGATGAGGAGTTGCTCCCGGATGATGTCGATGCCGGTGACCGCCTCGGTGACGGTGTGCTCCACCTGGATGCGGGTGTTCACTTCCAGGAAGTAAAAGTCGCCGCTGGGAGCCACTAGGAATTCCACGGTGCCGGCGCTGAAATAATTGGCGGCCCGGGCCATGGCCAGCGCGGCCTCGCAGATCCGGGAGGTTAAGGCCCGGTCCAAACCGGCAGGCGCGATTTCGATGAGCTTCTGATGACGCCGCTGGATGGAACAGTTGCGGGTGCCCATATGGACGACGGTGCCGAAACTGTCGGCCAGGATTTGCACTTCCACGTGCTGGGGGCGGGGAACTCCTTTTTCCAGGTAGATGTCGTCATTGCCGAAGGAAATCATGGCCTCGGCCCGGGACTGCTTGAGTCCGGCCAACAGGGCTTTCTCGTCGAGCACCTGGCGTATCCCCCGGCCGCCCCCCCCGGACACCGCCTTGATCATGAGGGGATAGCCGTATTCCCCGGCGAAAGCCAGGGCCTCGCCCTCACCTTGGGCGTCCCGGTTGAGGACCGGACTGGCGGGAATCACGGGAATCCCGGCCTGTTCGGCGATTTGCCGGGCGATGACCTTGCTGCCCATGCTCCGGATCACCTCGGGGGGCGGCCCGATGAAGACAATGCCGGCCTTGGTGCAGGCTTCCGGGAACTCGGGATTTTCGGAGAGGAAGCCATACCCCGGATGAATGGCCTGGGCCCCGGTTTCTTTGGCCGCCTGAATGATCTTATCGATGTTCAGGTAATCCCGGCGGGGACCCGGGCCGATGCAGACCGCCTCATCAGCCCGCATGATATGGAAGGCGTCCTTGTCGGTCTCCTCGTAGATGGCCACCATTTTGAGGTCCAACTCCTGGGCCGACCGCATGATGCGCACCGCAATTTCGCCCCGGTTGGCCACCAAAATCTTTTCGAGACTCGGACCGATTTCCACGGCTATTCCCCTTAGTTATACTTTTAACAGTGCCCGGACGGGCTGCCAGAAGGCAGGTGATGCCCACATGGGGTTGGCTGCCCCGGGAGTCTTTTGCGCCATTGTAAAGGTTGGCCGCCTGTCTGCCAACCCTGGATTTCGGGGTAGTGAAGCGCTTGCCGAAAAAGAGACCTGGCTTCCTGACGCCCGTCTGCCAGCCGAGGGGACAGCCCCCCTACAGAGAGAGCAGCTGCGGGGGCAAATCCTCAGTGACAAACAGGCGGATACTATCTCTCGCCTCCCGGTACATGGCCAAAGTGCCGCCAAAGGGGTCGGCCACCGGATAGCTGATAATTCTGCCGGGAGCATTGCGGGGCAGGTGGGAATCCAAAGAATGGGCGGTCAGATTAACAAGCACCGGGAAGTCCGCCAGGTTGACATCCGCAAAGCCTTTGGACCACAACCCATCGGTGATAATGTCTATCTCTTTTAATACCTGCAGCGTTTCCTCGATGACATAGCCCAGGGGGCTGAGGCCGGCCGAACCTATCTTGACTGCGCCAGGGAAAACCTGTCTGGCCAGGGCTTCGGCCATGATGCTGCGGCAAGAGTTACCCAAACAGATAAAAAGGACCCCGGCGGACATATTTTTTGGTTTTGGCTTAATTTTTTGGGCTGCCTTTTGCGATCGCCCCGGGCAATTTTCTATCCCTCTAAGAGAGTTTTCTTATGACACAAGAATAATTCCCAACCCTGAAAATGCCGAAAAAATGATGAGGGATTTCGTGCTGATGCCTCTAGTCAAATTGCTTCTATCAGAAAAACCCTATTGATTACAAGAAGATAACGATATCGCCGCAGTTCCTCGGCGCACACCCGGTCTTTCTGTCCAACAAGGTCTCACCTGGAGACCAGGACCGCAGGATGATGGTGCAGATGTATACCATAAATTTTCCTTCTTGGCTATGTCCTTGTATATTCATATTAATTTTTATTTTTTCCCAGAAAGGCACATTTCTTGCTTAGATAAGGCTCAGTAAAGAATTATCAGAATATCCGCCTCCACAGGGGGTGCTGGGTAAGGAGAACACCTTGGCCTCTTTACAAAAAACCGAAAATCATCTTGATGTGGTCGCCTCTCGGTTCGGCAAAGTGACGCGGCAAAAGCTCAGCGAAGACGAAACCAGCCAACTGCTCTCATTAACCGCTCTCTCCCTTTCTGCTTTCAATATCAACAATTGCCGGTTTGTGGTGGTCCGGGACCCGGATCTCAGAAAGCAGATCAATAAATTTTCCCTCAATCAAACGCAAATTCCGCCCCTTTCCTCATTAATCATATTGTGCGCCGAGTTGCAGAACGGCGAGAAAAACCCGGGCCAGGATGGCAATGGCGAATCGGAAGCCGCGGCATCTGCCAAGAAGACGTTCCGCCGGGACCAAGATCGCCAGCAGCGGGATGAAGCCATGTGCTCCTGCGGCATTGCGGCCCAAACCTTCATGCTCACCGCCAAGGCCATGGGCTATGATTCCTGGCGCCTGGACGGCTTTCATGGCGAGGCCATCGGCAAACTCATTAATCTCCCGGATGAGTACGTGGTGGGTGTGCTCCTGTTGGTGGGGAAAAACCTGAAACCAACATGGCCCAGCGCCGGTCAGGTTAATATCCACGAACTGATGGTGCTGGATCAGTTTTAATAGGCGGGGGTAGAGCAGCTTTTCTTACCCTTAACGCCAAGTATTAGGTATTTAAAGTTAACGTTCTCAAGGGCAGAGGGGACGCCAACCCCGTCTGCCTTATTCTTTTTCATAACCAAGTGGCGGTCGAACAGCAAACCGCATTACCCCATGGTCCTGGCATGGCTTTTCCTCAGGGGCAAGGGCCAGATATCCCCAGGTGGAGCGTCTCTCCCAGTAACAAGTGCCACTGTCATTTCAATCCCACACTATCCAAGAAAAAATTTTGCTGAATGAGAATTTTCTCACGGGTGATGACCAAAGTTCGTTTCCCTAGTGAAGCAAAACCACCGTACGGCGGACTTTTTTTCAGGAAATTTCCCCCACAAACCCCGAAACCTTCCGGCAAGATGGTCCGAAATACCCGAGGAGAAAATTAATGTCGACAACTAACATATTAATATATCTTTAATATTTATCTTTCTATTCCCTGGCCTCTATTTCTTCCTGGATTTTTCCTCGAAATGGCACGGCTCCTGCTTACTTATCAGGGCATCAGATATTCACCATGCAGGAACCTTTGATGTCAAATCTAACCACGGAAAAACTCTCGGCCCCGTTGTTTGGCGCACCGGAAACCTCCCAGGTGAATGACCTGGAGGCCATGATCTCCCGCCTTGACAATAGATGGGGGCAGCTCAAGAAGCTCCTGAGGGCCCAGGAACAGGCCGATTCGCTGTCGCCGGCGGAGGTGAGCACTGAGCCAGCGGCAGCCCCAGCGGCGGCAGAGGACGGCGGCCTCAGCGAGTCCGAATGGCAAGAGTCCGAATGGCAAATGAGAGTTGATATGTCCCCCCTGGAAGCAAACGCCATTGTGGATGGGATGGAGAAACTGGGGGAGGATGCCGTGGTTCTGGAGCGCCTGGCCAGGCTGGAGCGGCAGAACCGCGGCCTTACGTTCTACGCCATTTTCTGTACGTTTCTGTTGTTAGGCTTGCTGTTCTCCACCATTCTGCTGGAGGACAATTCTGCCACACCTGCGGAAACTCTAAAGGGAAGTCCACGTCCCCCGGTTGCTGCGGGTCCAATGGCCCTTGGCCCGCCGACCCCGTCTGTTCCGTACTCAAAGACCTTACCTCCAGGCGCCTGAGGCGTTTGACGGGCAATCCACCCCACGGCCGGCAAGCCCCGGATGTCGGTTCGGCAAGGGGATAACGATCTTATCTGGGAAAGCGGTAGAGGGGGCAGATGGGCACCACGGGTTAGGGCGCCCGTGCCATCGACCCCCTCAATTTTTCCTTCCCGGAGATTTTCAGAAAAAGACCCGGGTGGCCCCTTATACCATTTGCCGAGCAACGAGAAACGAATAAGGAAAAGAGAATCAAGGCCCCGTTGCTGCCGGTTCGCTGAATTTTGTTTTGATCAGTTCGCTCAGCCGGGCGGCCGCCATCTTGTCTCCAGCGGGGTTGAGGTGGATGCCGTCTGATTCATACACCGGCTCTTGCCGGGCGCAGAGGATATTGCGCAAATCCACAAAATAAGGCTTGTCGCGCAGCCGCTCCTCCAGGGCATTGTAAATAAGGACGAAATTCTTGCGCATGGCCCAGCGGTCCCCCAGGATGATGGTTTTCGCTTCCGCCTCTTTGACCTGGGGAGCCACCGGAGCGGTCTCCACCCACCAGCAGGGCTGCCAGAGCAACCGAAAGCTGGCCCCGAAGGCCCGGGCCACCTTGTCAACGTAGTCATAGCGCCGCACGCACTGATTCAGGTATTCCTTGAGACCCGGATCATCCGGGGACACGGCGAACACCCCCTGCCGCATTTTGTCATACAATTCCCGGACATAAGAAGTGTACCAGGCGGCATTCAGGGATTTGAACATGCCGAAAAAGCTCTGGTGGTAGCTTTCCACCAAACCCCGCACCTGGCGATAGCCGTGGTGGGCATAAGGGGTGCGGTATTGCCCGAAGTAGGCGCAGTCGTTGGCCCCGTCATAAAAAGTGATGAGGTTGGGCGGCTTGGGGCTTTCGATGAGCATTTTTTGCAAATACTTCGACTCCATGAGGCCGTTAAAGCCGTCCACCCCGAAATTGGTGATGCGCGCCGGCAGGCCCGGGGGCGCCTGGTTCAGTTGCCAGGACAAAAAACTGGGCAGGGTCTCCCCGTTGTCCAGGGAAATTCCCCGGGTGGTCGAGCCCCCAAACATCCAGATATTGAGCACTTTCCCGGCATCGGCCGGGGCATTGTTGGCCGTGGGCCGCTCCCCGTTAAAGTTGATGTACAGGGCATAGGGGTCATAGCGCACCGGCTCCCCTTCCCGGAGTTGGCCGTAGATGGAATAGATGCTGATGGTGATCACCAGAAAACAAAGGAGTTCCAACAGGACTGCCGCGCCCACGAGAAACATCACTCCCCTGAAAAAAAGCCGCCAGAAGGACCGCATGAGCTGTTATGCTCCCATCGTCTGAATTTGAGGGTACGGGGCAGGGTCAGGAGGTCCAACCTTGGCCCTCCCAGCCACCTTCCTGAACCTGCCGTCAATAGGTTATCCTTTTTCTTGAGCAATTTTCAAGCAGTCAGCTTCCCCGGGGCGGCCCCAAAACCTTTCGGGGTGGCGGAACCCCCCTGATTTATTTATATTCTTAGGTGGGTAATTGACTTGAGGAGGTCAGGCATGCAGGACAAGAAAAATCCTCCCGCCATGGGCAAGGCCACCGCGGCCATTCACCGGGGCGGCTTGGACGGCGCCCTCTATGGCGAGGTGTCCGTCCCCATTTTCCAGACTTCCACTTTTGCCTTCCCCAGTTCTGAGGCCGGCGCCGCCCGCTTCACCGGGGCGGAGCCCGGCTATATTTACACCCGCCTGGGAAACCCCACGGTGCGGGCCTTGGAAGAGGCGGTGGCCGCCCTGGAAGGGGGCGCCATGGGCCATGCCGCGGCCACCGGCATGGCGGCCGTCACCGCGCTCCTTTTGGGGCTTCTCAGTCAGGGCGACCATGTCCTGGCCGGCAATTGCCTCTATGGCCCCACCCATGTGGTTATCGACCGGGAGCTGCCCCGCTTCGGCATCAGCAGCACCTTTGTGGACACCACCGTTCCGGACCAGGTGGCCGCGGCCATCCGCCCCAATACCCGGCTTCTTTTTCTGGAAACCCCCGCCAACCCCTCCCTGGCCATCACCGACCTGGCGGCCATGGCCCGCCTAACCCGGAAGCGGCAGGTCCTGTTGGCGGTGGACAACACCTTTGCCACCCCGCACTTCCAGCGGCCTCTGGCCCTGGGGGCCGACCTGGTGGTGCACAGCCTCACCAAAGCGTTAAACGGCCACAGCGACGTCCTGGGGGGGATGATTGTGGTCAATAATGTCGAAGTCTCCAAGAAAGTGAAGCGTCTGCTAAATCTATTCGGAGGCACCATGGACCCCCACCAGGCCTGGCTCATCCTCCGGGGAGTGCGCACCCTGGCCCTGCGCATGGACCGGGCCGAGGCCAACGCCCGTCAGATCGCCCATTTTCTGGAGCAGCACCCCCAGGTGGATTGGGTCATGTATCCGGGGCTCCCCCAGCATCCCGGCCATGACATCGCCCAAAAGCAGATGGACGGCTTCGGGGCCATGCTGTGTTTCGGTGTCAAGGGCGGGCTGGCAGGCGGGAGAATGCTCCTGAACCACCTGCACCTCATCACCCTGGCAGTGTCCCTGGGCGGGGTGGAGTCCCTGATCCAGCATCCCGCGTCCATGACCCACGCCAGCATGCCCCGGGAGGACCGCCTGGCCGCGGGCATCCGGGATGAGATGGTGCGGTTGTCCGTGGGCTGCGAGGACGCAACGGACCTCATGGCCGACCTGGACCAGGCCCTGCGGGTCATTGCTTGAAAGAGAAGTTGCCGTGGCGCCCCGCTTCCTTTACCTCGCCTGGCTGAAAGATACCTGGCAGGCCTATGCCCAGGCAACCACCCGTCCTGCTCCCCAGGGCCGTCCTCTCAACCTGACTCCCCGGCAATACGGCGCGGCCCTGCTCATGACCTATCTGGGGGAGTTTTCCTTGCCGGAGTTGGCCGCATTCGTTGGGGTTGACCTTACCACCCTGGAAGAGTGGCGGGAGTCCCTTGAATTTCTCCAGGTCATGGACTGGAGCAAATCCCGGTTCGCCAAGACTTTCCAGGATACCCTTGTTCTGGAGGACTTTTCCTGGCAGGAATATGAGGAGGTGGCCGGGGAGTTCGCCTGTCTGGAGGAATCCCTGCGGGTGCGGGTGCGCACCAAGCTTTACCCCCAACTGCGGGACCTGGGGGAGCGCCTGGTCAGTCAATACCGCCACGGCCTTTCCCTGGAAACTTCCTGGTTTCCCACCTTCCGCCGCATCTTGCGGTTTTTCTGGGCCCTGGAAATCTTTTGGCCCAGTGCGGCCCGGGCCCGCCTCCGGGAAAAATGCCTGCCCCTGGCCCGGGAAGTGGTGTGGCCGGCCCTGGGACTGCCGGATGAGCCGGAACTCTCACCGGAGTTCTGGGAAACAGGTGAATTTCGGAATCTTAAAGAAATTCTGGCAACGGCAATCAGACACGTCTTTAAGGATGACTCCTGTTAGCGCGAGTTTTAAGCAGGCTCACTGCCAAAGCCGCTGGGTGATTATCCATGGCTAAAGCCAGCGCCGGTCTCGTGCTCTACCGCCGCAGGGCAGGGAGCATCCAAGTCTTCCTGGTGCATCCGGGCGGCCCCTTTTATGCCAAAAAAGACGAGGGCGTCTGGTCCATCCCTAAAGGCGAGCATGGACCCGAGGAGGATCCCCTGTCGGCGGCCTGCCGGGAATTTGCCGAGGAAACCGGGTTTACCGCCGCGGGTCCTTTTCTCCCCCTCGCGCCTCTCAAGCAAAAAAGCGGTAAGGTGGTGTGGGCCTTTGCCTGCCAGGGCGAGGTAGACCCTCACGACCTGAAGAGCAACACCTTTCCCCTGGAGTGGCCGCCTCGCTCTGGGAAAACGATGGAATTTCCTGAAGTTGACCGGGCCGCCTGGTTTTCTCTCCCGGAGGCCCAGGAAAAAATCCATCCGGGCCAACGGGAATTTTTGGAAGAATTAGCCCGGTTGCTTCATAAAGGTAACAAACTGTAGCTTTAAATCTTGACCAGGGTAGGGGCGACGCATGCGTCGCCCCTACAGCAAAATTACTTGCTTGACGGCACCTTGGTATAAAGCAACTTAGCGGCGCGCCGGGACAACCGCTCTTAGTCTTCTCCCTCCACTTTGTCAGACCTATTTTTTTCGTCTTTTCTTCCTTAAGCGCCTTTTTTCCCAAATTTATACCCCCAGGGCTTTTAGCCGATAAGACTGGCAAGCGCTCTCCATGTATTGTGAGACCGGGGGCGCTGCATCTCAGACCGATAAAGGCAAACCATCCGTGAGGATGGGGCGCAAAGCCACGGGTCTTGCCGTCAGGGCCAGATAGCCGGGCTGCCGAAGTCTGGGCCCCAGGCTGGTTTTATCTCCCGACTGGCCGCGTGCCGCGGCCGCTAGCCCTGGCAGCCTCAGACTTTGAAGGAGGCTGCCAGCCATGTTCAGGGAGAACTTGCCTTGGGGAGTACTGTCGCTTTTCCTGACCCTTGCCATCCTTCTGCAATTTGGGGGTCCCAACCAGGTCTTTAGCCAGGAAATTTTCACCACCCAATACGCCGTCGTCCTGGCCAATTCACCCGCCGACCTCCTGGAAATGGAGCGCCGGCTGCAATTTGCCGCTCCTGCCACGGTTTCTCACAGCCGCTCCACCGGAGAACTTGCCTTTCACCCGGGGCTTTCCCGCCTGGCCGGCAAAATCGACGGCATCCTGCTGCGGGTGGCCGGCATCCTGCGGCTTTCCCCCTCGTCTCGGGTCAATGTGGTCCTGTTGCCGGATGGCAAAGAAGTGCGGCGCCAGCACGTGAACCTGGTGCCGGGCCAGCGTCCGGGTCTTTTCGGGTATGGCAGCCTGCAGGCCTTTTACTACACCGGCAACCGCACCGTGTATCTGTCCCTGGCTGACTTGCGGGAAGGCATCCTGGCCCACGAAATGACCCACCATCTCCTGTGTACGGCCGTGGCCTTGCCCCCTCCGGCTCAGATCCAGGAAAAATGGGCGCAATACGTGGAATCGCGGTTGTAATTGACGGTTAAGTGGGAGGAGGGCCAGGGACCTGAGGTCCCTGCCCTCCCCCCACACCCCCCTCCCAACCCGCGGAGGGGCCGAGAAAGGCGGGGCCATAGGCCCCGACTTTCTGGGAAATACCCCCTTAAGGGATTGGGGGTGGGGGTGCGGGGGAGGGCAGGCCCGCTGGCCCTTAGCCCCCTCCCCCGTTGATCTTCACGGATCATTCCTGGACGCGCCAGAAATCGTCCGCCAGCCGGACGATATCGTCTTCTTCCAGGTAATCCCCGGTCTGGACTTCAATGAGGGCCAGGGGTTCGGCGCCGGGATTTTCCAGGCGGTGGGCCGTTTCCAGGGGGATGTAAACGCTCTGATTGGGCAGGATCAGGCTCACTTTTTCGCCGATGGTGACCCGGGCCTCCCCTTGCACCACCACCCAGTGCTCGGCCCGGCGGTGGTGGAGTTGCAGGCTCAGGCGGCAGCCGGGGTCCACCACCACCTTTTTCACCTTGTAGCCCGGGCCCCCCTGCATAACCGTGTAGCGGCCCCAGGGCCGTTCCACGGTGAGGTGTTCCCGGGATTCCACCTGGTTCTGCCGGGTGAGTTCCGCCACCAGGTCCTTCACTTCCTGAACCCTATCCCGGGGGCAGACCAGGGTGGCGTCGGCAGTGTCCACCACGATCATGTTATTAAGACCGATGGTGGCCACCAGGCGGTCTTGGGAAAAGACCAGGGAGTCCCGGCTATCCAGGGCCAGGACTCGGCCCAGGATGACGTTCCCCCGGTCATCCGCCGGGCAGAGCTCATGGAGGGCGCTCCAGGTGCCCACATCGCTCCAGCCCAGGTCCACGGGCACCACCGCCACATTGTCGGCCTTTTCCATGATGCCGTGATCCAGGGAAATGCTGGGCAGGCCTTGATAGGCCCTGGCCAGGGCCTCCTGGGAAGCACCGGCCGACAGGCCCTTCAGCCCTTGATGAACCTCAGGGAGATGCCGCGCCAGGGCGGCCAGGAACACATCCCGCCGGAAAAGGAAGATGCCGCTGTTCCAGTAGTAGCCACCCTCCCGCAAAAAAGCCTGGGCCCGGTGGAGATGGGGTTTTTCCGTAAAGGCCAGGGCCCGCAACCCGCCGGCGGCCAGCGGTTCTCCAGCCCTGATATAGCCGTAGCCGGTGTCGGGGCGGGTGGGGGTGATGCCGAAAGTCACCAGAAACCCGGCCTGGGCCAGGGCCGCGCCTTGATCCAGGGCCTGGTGGAAGGCAGCCGTATCCCGGATATAGTGGTCGGCCGGGAAGACGGCCATGATGTCGGCCCCGGCCTCATCACCCATGAGCACGGCCGCCAGGGCTACGGCCGGAGCGGTGTTCCTGCCTTCGGGTTCCAGCCACAGGTGGATGTTGTCCAACCCCTGACGGTGAAGGTCCAGGCGGATGACGTCAGCCTGGGTGGCGGAGGTGACTATGGCCAGGCGCTTAGGCGGGATGCGGGGCAGCAGGCGGCCGCAGGTGGCCTGGAGGAGGGATTCGGACCCCAGCAGGCGGAGCACCTGCTTGGGGTACTGGGAACGGCTCAGAGGCCAGAAGCGGGTGCCCGAACCGCCCGCCAGGATAACGCCAAAGATGGGCAACGATGCTGATTGGTTCATGAAAGTTTATGTCCCTCCGTATTCCGGCGGCACAGCCGTTTTATATGGAGTTTATCGGCCCCAGGCCCGCCAACCTGAGGGAGACCAGCCCTCCCCCCTTACGGGAACAGCCGGCACCGGGAGGCCGCTGCCTTGTCCGTATTTAACTTATGGATAACATACCATATTTCCCCCAGGTTTGTCCTGTGGAGTGTTTCATGGCTTTCTTTTTTCTTCCCCTTTATAATGAAATTTTCTCAGGAGGACGGCCATGCCTTACATAGCCCCGGAGTTGCGGCGGGAGCTCGACCCTCTCATTGACGCCCTGGCAGACCGCCTGGCGGCCCAGGCCGAGGCTGCGGGGTACGACGGCGCCTTCACCGGCCTTTTGAATTACGCCTGCACCCGCCTGGCCCTGGGGGTGATCCGGCGGCGCTTCGGCGGCCTGCGCTACTGGCTCATTGCCGCGCTGACCGGGGTCTTTCACAATATGGCCGCCGAGTTTTACCGGCGGCTGGCCGAGCCCTATGAGGACCGCCAGATGGCGAAAAGCGGCGATGTGGATCTTTTTCAGGAGTTTGTTGAAGAAATTGAGGGTCAAAGATGAAATCGGTGCAATTGGTCTTCTTTAGGATAGGGGGCCAGGGTCGCGGATCCCTCCCCCCTATCCCAAACCCACTCCCTCAACCCCTGACGTTGAAGGAGCACAGGCATCTTGCTTGTGCTCAAAATTATGGCTGGCAGCACGGGCATCCTGCCCGTCCTACCGGTCTCAGGTCAGCTTTAGGGAAAAAGAAGGGAGGCTCTTGCAAAGTCGTTTTTTTGTCATCCTGAACGAAGTGAAGGATCTCAAGACTCTGGAAATACAAGATTCTTCGCTTCGCTCAGAATGACAAGTGGGGGTATTGAGTTATTTTTGTAAAAACCTCAAGGGGAATTGAACTTTTCGTAACAGTTTCTCATGGGCCTTCGGTGCACCTAAAAATCATAAAATGTCTTGGTAGGGCGGGCCTCCGCTCCCGCCTCGACAATCTATACAGGCGGAATCCCCAAGGCGAAAGGCGCTTCGCTTTCCCGCCTTACAGTTCTAACAGTCCCATACTCGAAACTAAAAACTCAAAACTCGAAACCTTTCGCACCTAAATGATTCCTTAATTGGTTACTTATGATCGACAGTCATGCGCATCTGAATGAAATCGAAAGGGTGGATGAAGCCCTGGTTCGGGCCCGGGAGGCCGGCATCACGGGGATCGTGGCCGTGGGCATGGATCTAGCCTCCAACCGGGCCACCCTGGAGTTGGGCCGCAGATATCCCCAGTGGGTGTATCCGGCGGTGGGCTACCACCCGTGGTCCATCACCCCTGAGGGCCTTGAGGACAATCTGGCCTTCATCCAGGAGCATCTGGCCGGATGTGTGGCTTTGGGGGAAGTGGGCCTGGATTATCAGGCCAAGGTTAAAAAGAAACTGCAGCAGGAAGTTTTGGCGGCGCTCCTGGAAATGGCGGCCCCGCAAGGCAAACCGGTGATCCTCCACACCCGCTTTTCCCAGGAGCGCACCCTGCGGATGGTGAAAGAGGCGGGCCTCGCCAAAGCGGTGTTTCACTGGTACAGCGGGCCCCTTGATATCCTCCCGGAGATCCTGGCGGCAGGCTATTTTATCTCCGCCACGCCAGCCCTGGCCTACAGTCCGCCCCATCAGGTGGCGGTCCAGGCCGCGCCCTTAAGCCATATTCTCATCGAGACCGATGCACCCGTAGCTTATCAGGATAAGGTCTCGGAGCCCGCCCACCTCCTGGTCACCGCCCGGGAACTGAGTCGCCTCAAAGGCTTGGAGATCTCCCGGGTTATGGAGGCCACCACGGCCAACGCCAGGGGGTTTTTCAATCTCGACGCAATCTCTTCGGCACAGGCCAAAGCCTGATATCAGGCTGCCTTCACCCAACCCCCTTTATACCGAGTTGCAGTCGAACGGTGGCACAGGCTTTCCAGCCTGTGCAGGCGCAGGCTGAAGCCTGCGGCTACAAAAAATGCTGATTGAGTGGAATTAGCTATTATTCCTCACGTTCTTCACAAACGCCCACAAAAAAAGCCTCCCTTTTAGGGGGAGGCTTTTTTCTGGCCGGGCTGGCGCAGCCGCCCGCCCGGGTTGTGGTTAATGGTTACTTCACCAGGTAGGGCACCGACGCGAAGTTCCCCACCGGATTGGCGCTGGGGTTCATGTCCTTATAGTCCCGCTGCACCGGATTGACGGTGGAGCTTTTGTCGTTGGTGACAAAGTTCTGGTTCAACGGGACTTCCAGGACCACTTTGCACTTCTTGTCGCAACTGCGAGGATCGGGATACGCGTAATTTTTGCAGGTGCTGTCCCAGGTGCCGTCATCATTGGAATCGCAGATTACCTGTTTGACATCCAGGGTGATGAACCCCTGAACATAGACTGCGGGCACCGTATAGGAGGCGCAGGCATAAGCCGGTTTGGGTCCCGGCAGCAGCCTTTGAGCCAGCCCGAGCCAGGGGTTGGCGGTTGGCGCCGCAGCCACCGGATTGCTGGTGGAATAGACTGCGGCGGTAACCCGCCACTTGCCGTTGGCGCCTTTGGAGGCATTGAAGCGGTTTTTCAGGTAGGTGAAGTTATCATACACGTTGCTGGGCCACTGGTATTCGCTGATGGGATACACCTTTTGGCCCACCTTCACCTGGGGATACTGGAGCCCCCCGCCGCTGGGCCCCTTGATGTACTTCTGGAGCTTGCTGAGATCAGTGCGCTCCGCGTTCAGGGGCATGATGAAGGTGCCGCGGGTGGTATCCAGCCCCGAACCTCCCAGGTCTTTCCAGGTGTACTCCTGGGGGTCGGCAGCGTGAGCCAGCCGGGGCGTCATCCAGTCCAGGACCGGATTGGTGCGGACGTACGGGGTTTGCCCCGCCGGATAATTGGTGGACACCGCAAAGGGTACCGTGAGGGAGCTGGTCCCAGCCAGCCCGAGATAGGCCACCGCCGTGGTCGAGGAGTTCATCTGGGGCGACCCCAGGATACCCCCGAAAAAGGAGGACAAACTGGGATTGTCCGTCCCGTCCCGGCGTACGGTGACCTGAATGGCGGTCACCTCCTGGGGATTGCTGGAGCAGCCGGTGCGGGTGAAGCCGCCGGTGGTGAGATCCCACTGTCCCAGGGTCACATCGGCCGCCGCAACTGTCATGGCGGCCCCGGAGGAACGGTTCTCCGCAGCCACCCCCTGGGCCACGGTGATGGCCTCGCTGCAGTAAACTGCCGCCAGACCTGGGTTGGCAGGGTCCTTGGCCTGGACGAGCTTCTTGGCTCCGGCCAGGGCCGCAGCGTCGGCAATGTTCTGGAGCTCGTTTTTGGCCACAAAAAGCTGCCCCAGGTCCAGGGTCAGGGCCATGAGGCCGACAACCATGGCCAGACAAGCCGCCAGAATGGGGGTGATGGCCCCCCGCTCATTGGGGGAGCCGCGAATAATTTGAGTTTTTGGCATGCCACAAACCTCCTTTGGTAAAAGGGTCTATATCCCGGCATGGTGAGGTCGTCACCTGCCGGGTCCCTGAGGGCCTGGCAGCGCAGCCCAATCTGCGGCCCGGCCCGGTTGGGCGTTTAAAGAACAAACATCACCCCCTGGGGGGGCAACACCACGGCCCTTTGTTCATGTCGATAGAGTTTCCGCATCATGGCCTGTTCTCCCAATGCGTTTTTTCGCTAAAGGTTTGGGCAGCTCCGCGGCAGCCAAACTCTGCTGGCCGGCAATGCCCTGCGTTTTTCAAGTTAAGGACCGGGGGGCGTGCTCCATTCCGCGGCCATGCTCGTTTGCGCATTGAGATAGTAAGCATCATCCCCGACGGTTCTGGTCCCGCCGAAAAAGGTGCTGAAATTCGGCAGGAGCATCATTTTGTAAGGAATCTGGTTCAGGGTGACATTGAGAACCGGACCCGAGGCGGTGTTCGCCCAGGTATAGGAGAACTTGCCGCTCCCTATCACCAGGGGCGTGCCGTCCAGGTCTTTCAGGGCGAACCGGTTCACATAATCCTGAACCACCTGCTGGATCTGAGACTGGGTCAGCTGCGCCACCACAGCCGTGCCCGTGTCCATGGCCTTGGCCGCGGCCCTGGCCCCCTCCCGGGTGGCGTTGGTAATGACGTGCTTTTCCCAGAAGAGCAGGCCCAGATCGATGATCCCGGCCATGATGAACAGAAACAAGGGCATGACCAGGGCCATTTCTACGGTGATGTTTCCCTTTTCCCCGCGGCTGCGGGGGCCGTTACCCTTTGAGACTCGCATCGCTTCTCCCCATTACCGGAAATAGAGCCGGAGCTGTGGATCCGGCCGGAGGCTGGGGTGTCCCAGTCCAGAGGGCGCAGGTTTCCCACAGGCCCCCACTCAGCCGATGGGAGCCTTTTCCTCTGGGGAGCCCCAGGCAGTTGAGCAAATATCCCAACTCCGGCTCAGGGCTCACTCCTCCTGCATGAAATTCGAAGGGACACCGCAGGACAAACGGGAAAGCGAAAGGGAAGGGAAGTGGTGGCGATAAAGCAGCTCACTTCGGCAGCCCCGCTACCTTAGCCCGGAGGCGTTAGGCCGGAGACGTTGCGTCCTACCCTTTCGGAGTAGTTTGCCTTTGTCGGTGATCTTTTTCCTTCATCTGCCTTATCGGCACTTAGGGAAGCTAACATTATTTTTTTAACGAGTATTCTCTTTGCTCCGCTAAAGAGAATAATTTGGCAATGACTATGAATGATACCAAGCTGCGACCAAAAAAATAAAGTTATATTAAAATGTTATGCCTATCAAATCCCCCTAAATCCCCCTTTAGAAAAGGGGGACTTGGGCTGGCTGGTTTTTTAAACCCCCCTTTTTTAAAGGGGGGCAGGAAGGACTTGTCTTCTCCCGGTTTGACCAAGTCCACAATATGTATGTTTCTCCAGCAACTCCTCATAATTACCTCTATAGATGGCAACTTGGTATGACAACTTGTTGTAAGGGCGCGACTTGCCGGCCGTCAATGGAGGTTGACAAGAGCAAACAATTTGTCCAGTTTTTTGGACAAGGGAGGATCAGCAGGACTTACGGTTGGGCAAAGTCTTCAAAAAGGCGGGCTGGATATTCCGTGGTCAGGCGGGCCATAATCTGGTAATGCGTGTCCCAGGCCTCCTCTTTGCTGCGGGTCTGGATGGACAGGTCCGGCTTGGACAGGTTCTTGGGAAAATAAAAAAAAGTGGCCGCGAACACCGCGGTCTCAAAAAGGTTGTCCTCCTTGCGGATGGTGGAGACCACGTAGCGCTGGCGGGTCTGGAAGTTTTTGATCTTATTGAACAGCCCCTTCATACTGGTTATCCGCTGGGTTTTTTGGGTTCGGGCCGGGGCGGCCGGGGAAGGTCTTCATTCCCCATCTCCCTCCCCCTGGCTGAGGAGGGCCGAGGTGGGGGTGGCAATTTTTGGGGGGAAATGGCGCCGCGCCCCATTCCCCCCTCCCGCGACCCCCTCCCACACCGGGAGGGGACTAGCAAGCCAGTCTCATTACCGGCCCGCACCATCCCTGTAAGACCAGGTTTACTTCTTCCGGCATTTTTTCTTGGCCGTGGGCGCGGCCACCACGGAGGCCATGGACATCTTGCTCGCCCGGGCTTTGGAGCTGCAATACCTGCTTTTTTTCGCCGGCCGGTAAGCCTCATCTGCGCCGACGCTGTTGCCGTAGTGGTTCTTGGCAAAGACCAGGCGTTCCTCAATGGGTTCCATGGGAGGTATGGGCTTACCCGCCAGGGCGAAGCCCTTTTCGATGAGCGCCCTCAGGTCAGCCCACTTTTTGTTGCTCCCCATGATGGAAATGATTATGGCTTTGTCCTGATTCTGAAACATGCCCACGTAGGTGTGCTTGGAGGACCGGGTGTAGCCGGTCTTGCCGCCCCGGGCCAGAGGGGTGGTGAACAGAAAGCGGTCGTGATTGCGCAGTTCCCGGTCCCCCTGGATCTCATACTCTTTGGTTCTGACAATTTTAGCGAATTCCGGGTTCTGCGCGGCCCGGCGGAAAATCAGGGCCAGGTCTTCGGCGGTGGAGTACTGATTGCTGTGAGGCAGGCCGTTGGCGGTGGCCACGGTGGTGCGATAAGCCCCCCACTGACGCATCTGCTGGGTGACGTTCCGGGCGAAGCATTCCTCGGTGCCGCTGACCCTCTCCGCCAGGGCCCGGGCCCCGTCATTGGCCGACGACAACAGCAGGGCGTACAGGAGCTCCCGCACCGAGTAAACTTCCCCCGGCTTGATGTTGATCTTGGAGGGCGGGGCCGCGGCGGCGTAAGCACTCACGCCCACCTTGTCGTCCATCTTCAGGCGGTCCAGCACGTAGCTGGCGGTCATGATCTTGATGGTGCTGGCCGGCGCCAACATGACCTGAGGATTGTGGGCCAGCAAGGTTTTGCCGGTTTGGGCGTCCATGATGACAAAGGATTGGGCCGTAACGCACCACTCCTCTTGCGCGGCGGCCGGCCCGGCGGCTGCCAGGGCCAGAAGGCCGGTTAAAAACGCGGTTAAGCAGATAAATTTTTGTAATGGGCCGCTACCGGAAGGTAAGTTTCTCCCCACAGATCTCCCCCCCTGTGATTCCGGATTTTTCTGACAATATAAGAAATAAAAGAGTTTTTTGCAAAGGGAATCAGGCTATACCAGCCTTGAGGACGGATCGGCGGCAGGTTCAGCTCGGAGAGTCGCTGAATCTTGCCTGAATAACTGACTGAATCTCTTGAAGAATGGTGATAACCGGCACGTCGGTCGGGGGCAGCGGGTCATGGCGCTGGATGAGGGCCACCGGCATGCCGATGGCCTGGGGGCCGGGCACATCATGGTAAAAGTCATTGCCCACATACAGTGCCTGGGACGGCTGCAGCTTCATGGCCCTGAGGGCATGGGAGTATATCTGGGGGTCGGGCTTGCGGATAAAGTAGCGGGACGACAACACTATGGTTTCCAGATACTTTTCCAGCCCCAGAAAGCGGATTTCCGGTTCGCTGAAGACCCACTGGGCATCGCTCACCACGCCCAGGCGGTACCTTGCCCCCAATTCTTCCAGGGCCGGCTGGGTGTCGGGGAAAAGGCCCAGGCGGCGGCAAGTGAGGGAACGGAACAGACGGGCCAAGCAGATCACCAGGGTCCTCTCGGGAGTTTTTTTCAGGCCGTCCGCCAAAATTTCCTCGAAGACCAGAAACACGTCAATTTCGGCATAAGGAATGGGGCGCTCCATAAGTTGGGCCGCGGCGCTTTCCTGGTAACGGGCGGCCAGTTCCCCCGGTTCAAAGGACACGCCGTAGTAATTGAGGAACTTGCACAAGGTGTAATAGACGGACGGGTCGCTTTCGTCCGTCCAGATATCCACCAGGGTGCCGTAAAGATCGAAAAGGATCGCTTCAATGGGCATGGCTGGCTTTAATTCTTCTCCCCCACATTTCCTCTTTTGTTATCGGGACATCTCAAGATATTATAAAGAAAATTCCTTCCCTGCCATGATTGCTCTGTTATTCCTGCTCGCCGCCGCCCTGGCCTACCAGGTTCTGGCCTTGATTTCCCTGAAACGGTTCTTTCAGCAGCCGCTCCCGTCCGCCTCGGTTTCGGAGCCCCCCGGCATCACCGTGTTCAAGCCGGTGAAGGGCCTGGACCGGGAAACTCGGGAATGTCTGGAGAGTTTTCTCACCCAGGACTATCACCCCTACCAGGTGCTCTTCGGGGTGGCCGATCCCGAGGACCCGGTGGCCCCCCTCCTGAAAGAATTTCAGCAAAAAGCCCCCCCTGGCCGGGTGGAGGTGGTTTTCTGCCCCCAGACCCTGGGACACAACCCCAAGGTGAGCAGCCTTTGCCAGCTTGAGGCCCAGGCCCGTTATGACCTTCTGGTGGTGGCCGATGGGGATGTCAAAGTGGGTCCCGATTTTCTGGCCAGGGCCGCGGCGGCTCTCAGGGACCCCAAAGTGGGCCTGGTCTCCTGCCCCTACCGGGCGGGCCGCACCGATTCTGTGGGCGCGTTGTTTGAAGCCCTCACCATTAGCGCCGACTTCATTCCCTCGGTGGCGGTGGCCCGGGACGTGGAAGGCATCCGCTTTGCCCTGGGCGCGGCCATGATCTTCAGGCGGGAAGCCCTCGAGAAGATGGGCGGCTTTACGGTCCTGGCGGACTATCTGGCGGACGACTACCAATTAGGCTGGCACCTCCACCAGGCCGGTTTCGAGGTCAAGCTCCTCCCTTACGTGGTGGAAACCCTGAACCCCCGTATGAGTTTTCCAGACTATCTGGCCCATCAACTGCGCTGGACCCGGACCTACCGGGTCTGCCGGCCCATGGGCTACTTTGCTTACGGCATCACCCACGCCCTGGTGTTCAGCCTGGTTCTGGCTGGGCTCAGCGGCTGGGCTCCCTGGGCCTTAGGCCTCCTGGCCGCCACCCTGGCCCTGCGCTGGGGGCTGGCCTGGTTCTGCGACGGGGTTTGTCTCCAGGGCGAAATTCCCCTGCCGGCCCTGCTTCTCTTGCCCGTGAAGGATCTGATTGCTTTCGGGCTGTGGCTGGCAAGTTTTCTGGGAAATGAGGTGGTCTGGAAGGGCCAGCGCTACCGTCTCACCCGGGAGGGCCGCCTGGAGCCCCTGTAGTGGTGAGGTAGTTGTGAGGGAAGGGGCGGGGGTCAAGGAGTCCCTGGTTCCTACCCCAGCCCCCGTAGGGGCGCCATTCATGGCGCCCTCAGGGCTTGATGAATCAAGCCCCTACAAGGGAGGGGGGTGCAGAGCGGTTTTAGAATCTCCCCTGAAGTCCTGGCCCTCCCCCCACATAAACGTTTCCCCGAAGCCAGCCGAAGGATATAATGCTGCGCAACGATAGGTAGCCACCATGGACGTCAAACTGTTAGAAAAACTGCTGGAAGAGGTGCGCACCGGCCGCGTCGGCACGGCCGAGGCCCTGGAGCGCCTGCGTCACCTGCCTTTCGAGGACCTGGGCTTCGCTCGGGTGGACCACCACCGGGCTTTGCGCCAGGGCTTTCCGGAAGTGGTTTTCGCCGGTGGCAAGGACATTCAGCAACTGAAGGGCATCATGGCCTCCCTGGTCACGGGCGCCGAGCACATCCTGATGACGCGCCTGGCCCCCGACAAGGCCGAGATCCTCCTGGCTGAATATCCTGAGGCTCAATATCATCCCGCCTCCCAGGTGCTCACCCTGAGCCGGGCCGCAGTTCCGGACCGGGGCCGAGGGGCCATTGTGGTCATTTCGGCGGGCACCTCCGACATCCCCATCGCCGAAGAGGCCGCCCTCACTGCCAGGATCATGGGGCACCGGGTGGAAACCCTGTATGACTGCGGGGTGGCTGGCCTGCACCGGCTCCTGGCCCATCAGCATCTCTTTCGCCAGGCCGCGGTGTTCGTGGTGGTGGCGGGCATGGAGGGGGCTCTCCCCAGCGTGGTGGGCGGCCTGGTGGACCGCCCGGTCATCGCGGTGCCCACCAGCGTAGGCTACGGGGCTTCCTTCGGGGGGCTGGCGGCTCTGTTGGCCATGCTTAACTCCTGCGCCAACGGCATCGCGGTGGTGAATATCGACAACGGTTTCGGGGCCGGCTACCTGGCGGCCCTGATCAATCGCCGGGATTAAAAAAGGGCGCTGGGGGAGGCCAGGGACGGAGGAGCCGGGTTGCCCGGCCCCCCTTTCTGTTACAAAAAGTTTCGAGTTTCGAGTTTTTAGTTTAGAGAATGGGACTGTAGTACTGTAGGGCGGGAAAGCGCCAGCGCATCCCGCCTTAACAGATGGCGGGCGGGGACGCCCGCCCCACGACTTTTCATGATTTACGGGTGAGCCAAAGGCTCATGAGTGACTGCTCTGAAAGCTTTATCACCACAGACTGGAAAGCCTGTGCCACGATACTTTCATGGTTTTGGGTGAGCCATAGGCTAATACAGGCTCGTTCCCAAGTTGAACTTGGGAACGAAAATTTTTCCCCCAAGCTCTGATGGGGGACATCCAGGCAATTTGATTGACAGTAATGCATGATTAACGCCAGCCAGGCGCTTGGCTGACAAAATGGTCCCCAAACGATGGCTTGGGAGCCAGGATGAAAGAACCCCCTTGAGGCACAGCCTTTCTCCAAAAAAATATCTCGCCCTGGCGCTGGTTCTGGGCCTGTTCCTGTGGCTCAGCGGGGGCTGCGCCACCCTGCCGGACGGACGCCGCTGGGGAGGGGATGTCAAGCTTTTTCCCGGCGGCGACCGGATAAAGCAAGCCGCCAAAAACGCGCTGCTGGACCCGGGCACCTGGGTGCCGGCGGCTGGGGCCCTGGCTTTTCAGATCGACAGTTGGGACCGCAACCTGACGAGATGGGCCTCTAAAAACACCCCGATTTTCGGCTCCCAGAAGGGCGCGGAGGAGGCCACCGATTATTTCGTCAACGCCCTTCTCGGGGCCTACGTCATTACCGGTTTGGCCACCCCCAGCGGCGACAAGCCCGGAGAATGGGCCTGGGCCAAAGCCAGGGGGTTCGCCGTGGGGGCCGGCGCCGCGGCTTTGACCAAGTGGAGCACCGAGGGCCTCAAGGAGGTCACCCAGCGTCCCCGGCCGGACGGCAGCAACAACCGGAGCTTTCCGTCGAGCAGCGCCTCCCTGGCCGCCGTGTACGGCAGCCTGGCCTCCCAAAACCTGGATTACCTGAAAATGCCCAGGTGGGCCCGCCTGGGCCTGAGAGGCGGGTTCGCCACCCTGACGGCCGGGGCCTCCTGGTCCCGCCTGGAGGGCAAATTCCATTATCCCTCCGATGCCCTGGTGGGTGCAGCCCTGGGTAATTTTATCGGCAGATTTTTAAACGATGCCTTTATCGGCCCCAACAACCCCAATATCTGGATGAGCGTGGAACCCTCAACCCAGGGCGCCATGGTAAGCCTCCGTTGGGCCAGGTGGTAGGGTGGGCCTTCCGTCCGCCTAAGCGGGGGAGGGGGCTAAGGACCGGTGGGTCCTTACCCCCTCCCCCAATCCATTGTGGGGAGTTTTTGCCGAGAAAGTCTGGGCTCATTAGCCCCGCCTTTCTCGGGCCTTCTGCGGGTTGGGAGGGGGGTGTGGGGGGGAGGGCAGGGACCTCAGGTCCCTGGCCCTCCCCCCACTTAAGATTTTTTTTCTGAGACAACACCCAGCAAAAGGAAACCGCATGCAGATCTTAGCCTTGAACAGCAGCCCCCGGGGCAAGGAGGAAAGCAAGACCGAACTGGTCCTGCAAAAATTTCTGGAAGGGGCCCGCACAGCCGGCGCCGAGTGTGAAACCCTTTACCTGCGTAATTACCGCATCAAGCACTGCGTGGGCTGCTTTGGCTGCTGGTTTGAAACCCCGGGACGCTGTGTGCAGAAAGATGACATGACCGGGGAACTCTATGACCGGTTTATCGCCTCGGATATCACGGTCCTGGCTTCACCCCTTTATCACTTTAACCTCAACGCCCGCCTGAAAGCTTTTATTGAGCGCACGCTCCCCATGCTGCAGCCCGATTTTGTGGATCACGGCCAAAGGACCGGTCATCCCCTGCGGGTAGCAAAGGCGCCTCGCATCGTGGCCTTGTGCGTTTGCGCCTTCCCCGAACCGGAGAACTTTCAGGCCATGTCCTTGAACCTCAAGATGATTTTCGGCCGGGGTCTGGTCGCGGAAATTTACCGCCATTCCTCGGAGTTTATGACCATCCCGCAACTGGCCCCCCAGGTGGCCGAAGTCCTGGCTGCGGTGGCCAAGGCCGGCGAAGAGTTGGTGCGCCTGGGCCGGGTGGAGCCTGATACCCAGGCCGCCCTCAGCCGGGACCTGGCTCCCCGGGCAATGCTGATCCGGGCGGCCAACGAACATTTTGCCCAGAAACTGGCACGCCATACCAATCCAGCGGAGTAATTACATGACGCTTCCTCGCAACGTGCGGGTTCTTCCCTGGGGCGGAGACGCTCCCCAGGTTTGTCACGATGTATTGCAATCCTCTCAGGGGCTGAAAGTAGCCTGGCCCGACCACCCGGAGGTTCGGGTGGAAGCGGCCGTGGTGGGCGCGGGCCTCTCCGGACTGGCCGCGGCCTACGCTCTGAAGGGCCGGGAGGTTTTGGTCCTGGAGTCGGGCAGTCAGCCCGGGGGGGTATGTCTTCCCGGTTCATACCGCGGCGTCCCCTATCCTGCCGGATCCGCCTATTTTTATGACGATCCGGGAAGTCTTGACTGGTTTCGGGAACTGGGGATTGAGGTGAAGGACGCCCTGGCCGCGCCCCCAACCAGCGCCTTGCTGGACCAGGGCCGCTGGTATCCGGACTGCTTTTCCTCCGGCGGCCTAAGCACCCTCCCCCTGGCCCCGGAGGCGCGGGACCGGCTGGCGCGCTTCGCCGGGGACCTGGCCCAACGGGAGGCGAAATGGAACCCCCTGGCCACCCCCTTCATGACCCACCCGGAATGGGACCGCTATTCTTTACAGCACTTCCTGGAAACAATGATGGTCCTTTCCCCCGGAGGTCACTGCCCTATTTGACCCCTACTGCCGCTCCTGTCTGGGGGCCGGGCCTCACGAGGTCTCCGCCTGGGCCGGGCTCTATTTTCTTATCTCGGAATTTTCTGAGACCTCCCGGCTGGGTTGCTTTCCGGAAGGAAATGCCCGATTGGTGCAAGCCCTGGCCAAGTCTTTAGCCCAACCGGTGCAAACCCAGCAAACCGTGGTAAGCCTCAAAAATACCCCGGAGGGCGTTCATCTCCTGGTATGGGATGGGGCGGCCCAGCGGCCCTGGCGCCTGGAGGCCGGGGTGGTTATTCTGGCCGCCGGCAAGTTTGTCGCCCGGCGCCTGCTGCCCCCGGACTGCGGCTGGGAGCCTGATAGTTTCGAGGCCTTTCGCTACAGCAGTTACGTGGTGGCCGCGCTGTGCGGCAATCTCAGCCTGGAGGCGCCGGGTTTTGAAAACTGGGTGACCGGGGAGCCGACCTTTTCCGATTTTATCCTGACACCCCGGAGCGCGGCCCCCGGCTCACCCCGGGTCATGGTGGTTTTTGCTCCCCAGCCCTATCCCCAGGGGAGGGCGCCGCTGCTGGCCAAAACACCGGAACAGCAGGGCGAAGAGATTTTGGCGGCTGCGGTCCGCCACTTCCCGGCCCTCAAAGAAGAGGTGGAGGAGATTCACCTGTACCGCTTCGGCCACGCCCAGGTGGTGCCCTACCCAGGCTTCATCCATTTCTTGAAGGGCCGCCTGAGCCCCCAGGAAGGGCGCCTTATCCTGGCCAACTCGGACCTGGAGGGCCTGCCCTGCGTGGAAGCCGCCATCGCCCAGGGCCAAAAAGCGGCGCGGCGGGCCCAGGCGGTCTTAAGGATGTAGGTCTCGTAAACCATGCCCAACCCCAGCACCCCTGAACAACAACAGGCTCATTACGACCTGGTTAAGAAAATTATCCAGGAAGAGGGCATGTGGGAAAGGGTCCCTGATTATGCCAAGGATTTTTCTCCCGAAAACCTGGAAAATCTGGTGAAATACGCCTACTTTGGCGGCTTTATTGACATGAGCCAGGTGATCCGGATGCTCTTTCTGAAAAAAGGGGAGAGGGCCCACATCCTGCACAAGTGGTACGAGGAGATCCGGGAGATGGGCTGCTGGCTGTGCTGATACCCAGTTGCAGTCTTTTTTTGTAGTGGCGCAATTTATTGCGCCTTTATAAGGGCGTGATGAATCACGCCCCTACAATAGTGCGGTTTATTGTCCTTCGATTGCGACTTGGTCTGCCCCGTTTTCGGTTTGAAAAATTAATCAGAGTTCTGGTGAGGCGGGCCTTCGTGCCCGCCATTTTTTTGGACTAGCCTTGCCCGAGGTATTATCCTCAAGCCGGATGAGCCCGGCGGCGCAAAATCCACTTGATCACTTCCACCACCGGCAGGAGGGTTAGGGCCAGCCCGGCCGCCACCAGCCAGTCCACCGGGGTCAAAGGGTTAACCCGGAAAACCTCAGCCAGGGGAGGCCAATGGATGACCGCGATCATAATCCCCAGAGAAAGCAGCACGCTGGCCAACAAGAAGCGGTTGGGAAAAAACCCGATGGAAAACAGGGAGTGAATGTCCGAGCGGCAGTTGAAGGCGTTCACCAACTCCGCCAGGACCAGGGTGACAAAGACCATTGTCTGGGCCTGGGTGAGGACTTGGTCGGGGTCGCCCAATTGGCGGGGATTAAACAAAACGTAATAGGCGAACAGGGGCAGGAGCAACAGGGTCAGGGTCAGGGAAATCACCACTAGAAGCACTGTAACTGAGGGGGTAAAGACCCCTTCCCGGGGCGGCCGGGGGGGGCGGGTCATGATGTCCGGGGCCTTGGGGTCAACCCCCAGAGACAGGGCGGGCAAGCCGTCAGTGATGAGGTTCACCGAGAGGATTTGCAAGGCCAGCAGGGGCAGGGGCAACCCTAAAAAAATGGCGCCGGTGAGGATAAGGATTTCCGAAAAATTGCAGCTCAGCAGGAAAATCAGATACTTCTTGATGTTGTCAAAAATGGCCCGGCCTTCTTCCACCGCGGCCACCAGAGAGGCGAAGTTGTCGTCCGCCAGGATCATGGCTGCGGTTTCCTTGGTGACCTCCGTGCCGGTGATGCCCATGGCCACGCCGATGTCGGCCCGCTTCAGGGCGGGCGCGTCATTGACCCCGTCACCGGTCATGGCCACCACCTCCCCCTGGTCCTGGAGGAGATCCACCAGGCGCAGCTTATGCTCCGGGGACACCCGGGCGAAAACCTTCACCTGTTGTAAGGCCCTGAGAAGGCCGGGGTCATCCAGGGCATTCATCTCCTGGCCGGTGAGCACCTGGGGGTTTTTGTCCTCCGGGTCCAGAAGTCCCAGGTCCCGGCCGATGGCCTGGGCCGTATCCGGGTTGTCGCCGGTGACCATGATGACCCTGATGCCGGCTTGCTGGCACTGTCTCACCGCGGTTTTGGCCTCAGGCCGGGGAGGGTCCATCATCCCCGCCAGACCCACCCACACCAGGTCGCTCTCTTCGGAACCGGGGGTCAACTCCGGCATGGCAGCCAGGGGCCGGTAGGCCAGCCCCAGGACCCTGAGGGCCTGGGCGCCCATAGCCCTGACCTCGGCCATGATGGCCTGCCGGCCGGTTTCGTCTAACAGCTTTTCCCCTTCGCTGGTGAGCACTCGGATGCACCCCGGCAGAAGGCTTTCCGGCGCGCCCTTGAGGCACATGAGCAGCCCGTCCGGCCCCTGGTGAATGGTGCTCATGCGCTTGCGCTCGGAGGAAAAGGGAATTTCCGCCACCCGGGGAAAATCTTTGAGGAGTTTGGCCGGGTCCAGACCGGCTTTGCGCCCCAGGACCAGGAGGGACCCTTCCGTGGGATCGCCCACCACCTCCCAGGTTCCGGAGTTCTGTTCCAGGACCGCGTCGTTGCAGAGGATGGACACCAGGGCGGCCTGACTGAGGACGGGATCGTCGCCGGTGAGAATCTCGTCGGTCCCCTCCGCCAGAAAGGCCCCCTGGGGCTCATAGCCGTCGCCGGTGACCGCCAGGGTTTTTCCATCCAGAAACAGGCGCTGCACGGTCATTTCATTTTTGGTGAGGGTGCCGGTCTTGTCGGTGCAGATGACCGTGGTGCAGCCCATGGTTTCCACCGCGGGGAGGCGCTTGACGATGGCGTGGCGCCGGGCCATGCGGGTGGTGCCGATGGCCAGGGCCCCGGTGACCACCGCGGGCAGGGCCTCGGGCACCGCAGCCACCGCCAGGCTGATGCCCCAGAGGATCATGGGCCACAGCTCTTTCCCTTTGTAGATGCCCAGGAGCACCGCGCCGCTGGCCACGGTGAGGCAGACCGCGGCCAGCACCCGGCCGATGGTGGTCATGCGCCGCTCCAGGGGAGAGGCGCCAAACTCCATCTCCTCGAGCATTCTGGCAATACGTCCGAATTCGGTACCCATGCCGGTGGCGGTGACCACGGCCCGACCCCGGCCATAGGTAACCACCGTGCCCCCGAAGACCATGCAGGTCAGCTCGGCAATGGGAGTGCCGGTCCGGCAAAGCGCCGCGGCATTTTTCCCCGCAGGGGTGGATTCCCCGGTCAGGAGGGCTTCGTCGGCCATCAGGTTGACGGTTTCCAGCAGGCGGCCGTCTGCCGCCACCCGATCGCCGGTGTGCAGGACCAGGAGGTCGCCGGGCACCACCTCCTGGCTGGGGATGGTGGTCTCCCGGCCCTCCCGGATGACCCTGGCCGTGGGGGCCGCCAGCCGGGCCAGGGCGGCCGCGGCCTTCTCGGCCCGGTATTCCTGGATAAATCCCAAAAAGCCGCAGGCCAGGAGAATGGCCAGAATGATTTCGGCATCCAGGATTTCCCCGGAAAAATACGAAATAACAATGGCCGCGATAAGGATGAGCATCAACAGGCTGGTGAATTGGCGGAGAAAAATCAGGAGGGGAGAGATTCTTTTGGCTTGGGTCAGCCGGTTGGGGCCGTATTTTTCCAGCCGGGCCAGGGCCTCGGCGGTGGAGAGGCCTTCAGGTGGGGAATCGAGAGCTTTCAGCGCCTCATCGGCGGCATGGCAGAAAAACTTGAGGTTTCCGGGGAGTTGGCAATATCGGCCATTATCCAGTTGGGTTGCGAGAATTATCTACAGGAAGTCTCATACTATGCATGGCGACATTAATTTTTGCACTTAAAACCATTTCAGCCTCTCTTTGTCATTCTGAGGCGCCAGAGGTGCCGAAGAATCTCATCTTTTCAGGAAGACAATAGACCCTTCGCCTTCGGCTCAGGGTGACAAAATACAGCAGTTCCTGTCCGGGCCGGCACAGGCTGGAAGCCCGTCCTACCTTTTGCCAGGGGTTGTTGGCATAGGTCGGCGGAACGGATGTCCTCAGCCGTGAGAGCCCTTTTGCCCCTCCCGCAGCCTGACTTTTCCCTTAAACCCGGTGGTGGAGGTCAAAGCGCACCGTTCGGTCGCCGACAACCTGCCGGGCGATCTCCTTGATGAGCTGCTCCTCTTTGGGGGTGTGGATAATGCCGGAGATCACCAGGGCGCGGTCTTCCAGGTTGACTTCCAGGGTGGGTACCAGCAGCCGGCGGTCAGAGGCGATTTGGGCTTTCAGCCGGTAGGCCAGGGCCAAATCCTGGAGGCGGGCTTTGGCCTCGGGCGTGGCCAGCCGGTCTTTATCCGCCAGAGCGGGCACCAGGACATCCATGACCTGGTCGTAGGTCAGGGAGCCGGTGTTCAAGACCAGGTCGTACAACTGGTCCTGATCCCAATCCTGGGCATAATTGGCCTTGATGTAACAGGCCCGCTCGGCGTCCACCTTGGCGATAAGGCGCGCCGCACCCTCCTGGCCGAGGCTTTCCCGCACCATAATCCGCTCGATCCTCACCTCCAGGGGCGCCAGCACTCTCACCTTGAGGCAATGGGGGACTGACTTGAGCAAGAAAGGGCTTCCCCGGCCGATGATGACCACGTTGTCCCCGGCGGCGTAGGCCAGGATGAGGGCCTCGATTTGGGCCACATAGCCCCGGTATTGCCAATCGTGGCGCTCCCAAAGGGTGGGGCACACTTCGTCCACTTCCCGGGCCAGGCGACCCCAGCGAGCCCCGGCCTCATCCAGGTCCTGAAAAAGCCGCTCCTTGTCCACATATTGATAGCCCAGCCGCGCCGCCACCTGTCGGCCGATATCGCGGCCGCCGCTGCCGTATTCCCGGGAAATGGTCAGAATCGCCATGCCTACTCCTTGTCAGGCGGTTGAGCCTTGGGGTGGTCTCCTGAGACCGCCAGTTCTGCCGCCATCTCCTGTTCCTTGGCCTTGCGAAAAGTGAACCAGAGCCAGAGCTTGCCCAACAGGATCACTCCCACCGCCATCACCACTTCCATGGTATAGAGGAACCAAACAGGCGGGTCGAACCACCGCACCATTGCGGGGTCGGTGAAAATCATCTCCGCGGCCACCCTTCCAAGGACTGCGGCCCCGATATAAATGATAATGGGATAGCGGTCCATCAGCATGGACAGGAGGTTGCTGGTAAAGACCACCAGGGGGATGGACAGGGCCAGCCCGAAGATCAGGAGAAAGAGGTTGCCGTGGGAAGCCCCGGCCACGGCCAGGACATTGTCCAGGCTCATGGTGATGTCCGCCACCACAATGAGCCACATGGCCTGGAGCAGGGTTTTGGCTTCCTTGTCCGTCTGTTCGGGCGCGCCTTCCACAAAGAGCTTCACCGCGATCCAGGCGATGAGCAGGCCGCCGGTGAGCTTGATGAACTGTATGCCCAGCAATTGGGCCACAAAGAAGGTGAGGACCACCCGCAGGAGCACTGCAGCCCCGGCCCCCAGGGTAATGCCCCATAGGCGTTGGCGCCGGGGCAGGGAGCGCACCGCCATGGCGATGACCACGGCGTTGTCCCCGGCCAGAATCAGGTCGATGATGACAATATTGATAATGCCGACGAAAAAGGCCCAATTCAGTTTGTCCAGACCCCAGGCTGCCCAGTCCATAAACGTTACTCCACGCTAGACCATATCAAACCAAACTTCGTAAGAAAAGGGGCTCCCTGTATAGGAGCCCCTCGCGTCGTTTTCCGGCAAGATACGGCAGCCTTTTAGAACACCGGCGACGGGAAGAGAATGCCGCCGAACAGCAGGTAGGCCAGGATCAGGGTCCAGATGACGTTAAACGCCTGGGCGATGAGGAAGGCCAGAGCCGGTCTGCCGCCTCCCAGCTTGGCGATGTCGGTGAACCTGGTCTCAAGACCGATGCTGGTGAAGGCCAGGGCGAACCACCAGACCTCCAACTCCTGCAAGGGCCTGCCGATGGCCTTGATGGTGTTTTCGCTCAGAACAAAGGAGAAGAGCAGGGAAGAAGTCAGGAAGCCCAGAACGAACTTGGGGAAGCGGTACCAGATCTCCCACAGGCTGGCCTGCTCCCCCTCCTTCACACCCTTCAGGGTCCAGACCACGGACAGGATGAAGGCGGCAAAGCCGATGAGCACGTTCTGGGACATCTTGACGGTGACCCCCACCTTCATGGCCAGGTCGCTGATCAGGGCCCCTGCGGCCACCACGGAGCCCGAGGTGTCCAGGGTGCCTCCCAGCCAGGCCCCGGCCACCGCGTCCGGGATGTCAAAGGCCTTGCTGATAATGGGCATGAGCACCATCATGGGCACGGCGCACAACAGCACTATGGAGGTGACGTAGGAGAGCTTTTTGGGGTCCCCTTTCACCGCGCCGGCGGTGGCAATGGCGGCCGACACCCCGCAGATAGACACGGCGCTGGACAGCATGGCCGCGAATTCGTCGTCAACTTGCAGCTTTTTGCACAGCCACCAGCAGCCATACCAGACGACGCTCACCACCGCCAGGGCCTGGAGCATGCCCAGGGCGCCGGCTTTCATGATCACGCCGAACAAAACCCGGGCTCCTAGAATGACCAGGCCGATTTTGATGTAAAATTCCGTTCTGACCGCGGGCAGCAGCCACTTGGGGACTCCGAAGATGTTGCTCACAAAAAGACCCAGGATAAGGCAGAACAACACGTATTCCAGGCCGTATTCATTGATAGTGTAGTTGCCCGCCAGGAAGAGGGACACCCAGGCGATGATAAAGACGATGGGAAAGCCGGTGATGAAGAAGCCCACCGGCTGCCCCATGAGGCTCATGCCGATGATGCCGATGATCAGGTAAGCCAGGGCGATATACAGGGAATAGGTAAAATTCTCCGGCGCGGTGACCTTGTCTATGAGTCTCCCGGCCTGGCCGCCCAGATCTTTCCCCAAATCCCCGCCCTTGGCTTTAAGTGCCTTGTCTTTTGTCTGCTTGACCGCTTCCTCCAATTTTTTTGAAGCCGCGCTTACCGCCTTCCGGTCTTTGGCGGCTATGGCGGCCTGCAGGGCCAAGGCTTGCTCCTGCAAGGCGGTTTCCCCCTTGGCTTCCGCTTGTTTGACCAGTTGATCCACAACAGGCGACATGGCGGCAATATGGCTTTGAAATTCTCCGGCAGTGGTCCACTTGAAGGCGGGGGCTTTAAAGCTGAAGCCGGTCATGCTGAAATACCAGATGGCGGCGGCAATGATTCCCAGGCCGATCCAGCAGCCCAGCCAGTCCTCTGTCTTGTACAGGGCCTGCCACTGGCTCATTTCCAGCTCTTCCTTGACCCGGGCCGCAGTACCTCCCTTGATGGCCTCCAACTCTTCCTCTTTTTCCATAAGCTCCGCCAGGCGAGCCTCAATTTCTCTGTTGCCGGCCCCGGCGGGGAGTCCCAACAGCCTTTTAATGCGCTCAATCTCGTAAAATTTCATGAAACCCTCCTTCCTCCTTCGGCTTCACCATGATGGCTTATTCCGGGACAAGTCCCCCAGGATTGAACGGTCGATAGGGTAAATGAACTATTTTATTGCCAAGCCTCGGGCACTTCGGTTATCGATGCTCACCTCCTTTGTTATGGATCATCAGCAATAATCAAAGAATTCGTTAGGATAAGAATAAGTTGCACATCTGGCCCGGGCTCCTGCCGGGGACAGGGAAAAGGGTATCTATTTCAAGATAACTTAAGGTTATTTATAATTTTTTCAACTATTTTATTAATGGGAGACAGAAGAATCTTACGGGATTGGGTGAAAGCTTGCTCACCCGGCCTCAAAATCATTGGCATTGAGCTTCAGGCAACACCGGCAGGAAAGAGGAAGGGGGCCCCTGGCAAAAGCCCGGCGGAATTGACGATAGGCGGGGGATTTCCAGACGGCCGCCAGGGATTTCTGGGCCAGATTGCCAAAACTCAGCCGCTCCCAGGGATGTGTTCCTGTTGAATTTACCTGAGCGGCACTTTGAACGGGCAAATTGAGGAAAACGCAAGGCGTCGCCTCACCGTCGGCCGCAACCACCAGGGCCCGGTGAATGTTTTCCGGGCAGGCCGGGAGGGATTGTCCGGAAGGGGACAGACCGCCGTGGACTTCCAGGCCCAAGCCCCGGCTCCGGAGCGCCAGAGAATCCAGTTTAGCCGCCGCCTCCCGGTGTTCTTCCGGGGTAATGAGCCTCAAGCTTTCCTGGGCCAAGGCGGGTTCGGCCACGAAATCCAGGGTGCTCACCACCACCTGGCTCACTCCCAGCCCCGCCAGGGTCCGGGGCAGGAAGGCCAGGTCCGCCAGTCCGGAGCGGAGCAGCATATAAGCCACATGCACCTGGGGGAGCACGGCCCCTTTCCTGGCCTTGATTTCATGCAGAATCTTAATTTTTTCTAAGACAGTGGCAAAGCGGGTGCCCCGGCGCACCCGGTCGTTGTTTTCTCCCACTCCGGCCAGAGAAAAGGCCACCACCGACACCTCCAGGTCCACCAACCGGGCTAGGCTGTCAGCATCCAGGAGCATGCCGTTGGTGGTGGTGCCCACCTGACAGCCGGCCTGTCTGGCCAGGGAAACGAGGGTGAAGAATTCAGGGTGCAAGAAGGGCTCTCCCCAACCCTGGAGATGGACCAAGTTGGCCCTTTTCAGGTCCGGCAACAGGCGGCGAAACGTGGCCAGCGGCAGGTGGTTGCTAGTCCAGCGGTCCTGGTACAGGGTATGGGGGCAATAACTGCAGGCAGCCTGGCAATGGGTGCTGACTTCTACCTGAATCCAGTCAAACCGGGGAGCAAAAAGGTTGGCAAAGGTCGGCCAGAGCATGTTCCTTGAAGGGTATGGAAAACAGTTAGCTCCATGGTAAAGCCCTTGTGGCTGTAAAACAACCGGGATGCCGGCGCAAATTACCCCAAGTGCACGGCTGCTGAAAGTCCAAGGGGCAAATCCAGGTTCAGGGTTCCCTGGCTGCAATGGGCAGATAGGACGGGATCAAGGACCACGCCGCCCATGGGCGCCCCTCTGGCCAGCAAGGCCGAGAACTCATGGCCGACGTCCAGTTTTTTGTAGAGCCGCCGGCAGCCGGACTAACCTATTTCCACCAACGCCAGGATTTCTTTGGCTGTTCCCCCGCCTGGCTATTCAGGGTCAAAAGCTCTTGCTCCTTTTCCAGGAGTTCAGCAAGGCGCGCCTCAATGTCTCTGTGGCCGGCGCTGGCGGGAAGTCCTAAGATCTTTTTGATGCGCTCAACCTCGTAAAATTTCATGGAATCCTCCTGCCTCCTTCGGCCTCACCATGATGAAAAATTACCGGGAGGTGCTTCCCGGATCGAACGGCGGTATACGGTAAATGGATCAGGTTATCCTGGGCCTCAGAACATGGGCTCATGGCTGCTCACCTCCTTTGTCATGAATCATCAGGAAGAACAGGGATATTGCCAAAGAATAATAAAAAGTTACGCACCTGGTTTGGGCTTCTCCCTCACATTGGCATATGGACAACCTGATGTCATGATAATTGAGCTTTTTTTTAATTTTTTCAACCATTTTCTTAACCGGCAACAGGAGAATCTTGCGAAAGTGTAAGGGGAAAATGTATTTTCAGGGTTGCATAGCCGCAATGAGTCATTACAATGAAGTTATCTTTTGCGGCTTAACCCCTATGCTGTTCACTTAAGTGTCCTGTGGGCGGGGTCGCCCCGCCCCTGCGAAAACATAGTTGTCCATCATGCTTAAGTGAACAGCATGAGGCCTAACCCACCTCTCTTAACCCCTGCCAGGAAAGGATTTTCTATGAACTACCAGGAAGCCGCCCGCGATCTGAAAGGGTTTCTCCGCCTGAAAACCGAACCTCTGGGGGTTGCCTTTTTGCGCGATGCCGCCTCCCTGCCGGATAAAACGCGGCGCCCCTCCGAGGTGCTCGGCAAAAGAGTCACCATCTGCCAGGGGGTCACCATGGCCAGGGTGTACGGCTGGCCCGTAGGCCTGACCCCGGAGGACCTCATCTGCGTCCCCGGCATGCTGGCCTTCGGCCTGGCCCCGGAACCCGAACCCGGCCAGGAAATGGCCAAAATCCTCTGTGATGTAGGCTTCCATCAGGAGATGGAATCGGCCCAGAAGGAAGTGGAGGCCCTGACCCGGTTCGCTGCCCAGGAAATTGAAGCCGTATATTTGGCGCCCTTGGACAAACTGGCCCTGGAGCCGGAAGTGGTGGTGGTCTATGGCAATCCGGCCCAGCTTATGCGCCTCATTCAGGGGGCCGTTTTCGGCCTGGGGAAACGGGCCGAAGGGGATTTCGGGGGAAAGATCGAGTGCAGCTCCTATCTCATCGGCCCTCATAAGACCGGCCAGGTGCGGGTCACCATCCCCGGCATGGGGGACCGCATCTTTTCCATGACTCAGGATGATGAGCTGGTGGTGAGCTTTCCGGCCCGCCTTCTCCCGGATATCCTCAGGGGCATGGCCGAGGCCGGCAAAAAAATCGGGGCCCGCTATCCCGTCACCTTTTACCAGAATTTCCAGCCGGAATTCCCCCAGCCTTATAAAGAACGGGCCAAGAAATGGGGGATTTTGTAAGAAAGATTCTTTGAGAGGTTTGCACCTGAGGCTCTCGAATAAAGGTATGCGGGGAAGCGGGCTAAGGGCCGCAGGCCCAAACCCCCTCCCCCAATCCTTTATAGAGAGTATTTCCCCGAGAAAGTCGGGGCCCATGGCCCCGTCTTTCTCGAACCCTCTGCGGGTTGGGAGGGGGGTGTGGGGGGAGGGCAGGGACCTCAGGTCCCTGGCCCTTCCCCCACTTGAAAAACCTTATTTTCTATTCCCTTTGCAGAGCAAAGGGAAATAATAGGAATGAGAATAATGAAGATGACCAACCCCAGCGCCTTATTCCGTCCTTTTGAGCTGCGGGGCCTGACCCTGAAGACCCGCATCGTCATGGCGCCCATGACCCGGTCCCGAGCCGGGGTCCAGCGCCTCCCCAACGCCTTGATGGCCGAATATTACCGGCAGCGGTCCGGCGCCGGCCTGATCATCACCGAAGGCGTGACCATTTCCCCCCAAGGCATCGGCTGGCTCAACAACCCCGGCATCTACACCGAAGAACAGGCCCAGGCCTGGAGCCAGGTGGCAGCCGCGGTCCAGGCCCAGGGGACGCCCATCTTTCTCCAACTGTGGCATTGCGGCCGGGCCTCCCACAGCAGCTTCCAGAACGGCCAGTTGCCGATAGCCCCCTCCGCCGTTCGCCTGAACGGGGACTATATCCACACCCCCACGGGCAAGCAGCCCTATGAGACCCCCCGGGCCCTGACCACCGAGGAAATTCCTGCGGTGGTGGAGGATTATCGCCGGGCCGCGGCCCTGGCCAAAGCGGCGGGCTTCGATGGCGTGGAAATCCACGCGGCCAATGGCTATCTCGTGGATGAGTTTCTCCAGTCCAAGACCAATCAGCGCACCGACCGCTACGGGGGCTCCCTGGAGAACCGCTGCCGGTTTCTGGATGAGATCGTCACGGCCCTCCTGAGCGTCTGGCCGCCGGGGCGGGTGGGCGTGCACCTGTCGCCCAACGGTATCTTCAATGACATGGGATCCCCCGATTTCCGGGAGACCTTTCTGTATGTGGCCCGCCAATTGGATAAGTACGGCCTGGCCTATCTCCACGTCATCGACGGCCTGGCCTTCGGCTTTCACGACCTGGGGCCTGCCATGACCCTGGGGGAATTCCGGGAGGTCTTCACCGGCCCCCTCATGGGGAATTGCGGCTACACCAAAGAAACCGCGGAGGCTGCCATTGCCGGGGGCCAAGCCGACTTGATCTCCTTTGGCCGGCCGTTTATCAGCAATCCGGACCTGGCGGAGCGCTTCGCCCAGGACTGGCCGCTTAATCCCCCGGCGGACATGAGCGTCTGGTATTCTTTTGACGAAAAGGGCTATACTGATTTTCCCCGGTATGGCCAATGAAGAGCAACGGGGGAGGGGCTAAGGGCTGCAAGCCCTGACCCCCTCCCCCAATCTCTTGCTGGGAATATTTTTCAAGAAAGTCGGGGCCCATGGCCCCGACTTTCTTGCCCCTCTGCGGGTTGGGAGGGGGGTGTGGGGGGAGGACAGGCAGGGGCGGGGTTACCCCGCCCCTGCGTCCCTATCCCTCCCCCCAGGCGAAAAACTGCTTCTCTTTCCCGGACCACCCATGAAATTCAGGCCCCTGGTGCAGCGGATCTTGGAGGAGCGCTATCTCAGGCGCAGTCCGGAGGGGCAGGTCATTGAAACCCCGGAGGAGCTCTTCTGGCGGGTGGCCCGGGCCGTGGCCGCCGCGGAGGTGCGCTACGGGGGCGAGGAACATGCGGCCCGCATGGCCGAAGCCTTTCACGATGCCCTGGCCTCCCTCAAGTTTTTGCCCAACACCCCCACCCTGATGAACGCCGGTTTTCCCCAGGGTCAATTGGCCGCCTGTTTCGTCATTCCCATCGCCGACGACATGCGCAGTATTATGGAAGGGGTCCGGGACATGTCCCTGATCCACCAGACCGGGGGCGGCACCGGCTTCACTTTTACGCATCTGAGGCCCCGAGGCGACCAGGTGCGCAGCACCGGCCGGGTGGCCTCCGGGCCCCTGGGTTTCATGCGCATTTTCGACACCACTACCGACGTGGTGAAGCAGGGGGGGCGGCGCCGGGGGGCCAACATGGGCATCCTCAACGTGGACCACCCCGACATCCTGGAGTTCATCAGCGCCAAGACCGAACCGGGCCTGCTCACCAACTTCAACCTCTCCGTGGGCGTCACCGACGCGTTCATGGAAAACGTGGACCGGGGCGAGGACTATCCGCTCATCAACCCCCGCACCGGCCGGGAAACCAAGCGCCTGCCGGCCCGGGAGGTCTTTGACCACATGTGCCGCTGCGCTGCGCTCACCGGCGATCCGGGGGTCTTGTTTCTGGACGCCATGGAGCGGGCTAATCCCACCCCGGAGGTGGGGCGCCTCGAGGCCACCAACCCCTGCGGCGAGCAGCCCCTCCTCCCTTATGAATCCTGCAATCTGGGGTCCATCAATCTTTCCCTGTTGGTGACCGACGGCCATTTCGACTGGGAGGAGCTGGACCGCCTGGTGAAGTTGGCCGTCACCTTCCTGGATGACGTCATCGATGAGAGCCACTACCCCCTCCCCCAGGTCACCGCCATCACCCGGGCCAACCGCAAGGTGGGCCTGGGCATTATGGGGTTGGCGGACATGTTCATCAAGTTAGGGGTGCCCTACGATACGCCGGACGCCCTGGATTGGGCCGAAAAGCTCATGGCCCGGATACAAACCGGCGCGGTGGCCCAATCCCAGGTCCTGGCCCGCGAGCGGGGCCCCTTTCCCAATTTTTCCCGCAGCCGCTGGCATAAAGAGGGTCACCCTCCCCGGCGGCACGCCACCGTGACCACGGTGGCCCCCACCGGCACCATCAGCCTCATCGCCGGGGCCAGTAGCGGCATCGAACCCCTCTTCGCAGTGGCCTACCGGCGGCTGGCCCTGGAGGGGGAGAAATTTGAGGATGTGCATCCCCTCTTTTTGGAAAAACTCAAGGAGGCTGGTCTCCCTGAAGAGGAGTGGCTCCCCCGGGTGCTGGCCGACGGTCGGGTGCGTCCCCTGGCCGGCCTCCCCGAGGGCCTGCGCCGGCTGTTTCCCACGGCGTTTGAGGTGAGCGTGGACCAGCAGATTGAGATGCAGGCGGCCTTTCAGCGCCACGTGGAAAATGCCGTCTCCAAAACCATCAATCTGCCCCCGGAGGCCACCCAGGCGGACGTGGCCCGGGCCTTTTTCCAGGCTTACCGGTTGGGCCTTAAGGGGATTACCGTCTACCGATACGGCTCTAAGCCGGAGCAGGTGTTGAGCCTGCCGCCCAAGGAAAGACTGACCCTGGCCCACGAGTTCAGCGAGGAGTGCCGCCAGTGTTCGGTGTAACGGTCTGGCGAGGGCAGCAGTTGCTTGCAAAAGGCCTGGAATCCGGAGTATAAGAAGAAAAGAGGAGCTGAGGGACAAATTAGAAGCAGACCCAGCCCCCGGGGGCCAGGCTCTCCGGGGGCGAACCTTGTCCGGGGACAGCAAGGCTCTTGGGGGATTTTCGCCAGGCTGATAACATCTTTATAATACCGGGATGAAGTCATACCAAGTTGCCGTCATCGAGGTAACAAACTGTAGCTTTAAATCTTGACCCGGGTAGGGGCGACGCATGCGTCGCCCCTACAGCCAAATTACTTGTTTTCGGCACCTTGGTATCAAACGGCGGCACAGGCTTAGCATCGCGGCTACACATACTTGCTTATAATGAAAACCCTCATCTTCGCGCCCGCTTCCTATAATTTTGCCGAAACCACCCGCATGGTGGATGTGGCCCGGGCCTGCCGCGACAGATTTCGGGTGATCTTCGCGTCCTACGGCGGCGACTTCGAATGGCTCGTCACGGACGAGGGCTTTCCCCTCATCCCCATGGAGCCCCGTCTCACCCCCCAAAAGATTGATCGCCTCTACCGCATCATCAGGTGGGAGCTGGTCCATCACCCCTTCGGCGTGGACCACCTTACAGAGCGCATCAAAAGAGAGATTGACTGGTTTCGGGCCTTAAAGCCCGCGGCAGTGGTCACCGGGCTTTGCCTGAGCTGGCCCGTCTCCTGCCGGGTGGCGGGCATACCCCTGGTGTGGGTGTCCCAAACCACGTCCCTGCCGGCGTTCTGGCGGTCCCCCCTGGCCTTCTGGCCTGACATCCTGGATTATCGTATCTTTCGGCTTGTCCCTGAGCGGGTCCTCAATTACCTGGCCCGGTATTTGATGAATATTAACCGCCTGCTCATGGTCCGCTTCAATGCCGCGGCGTATCTTTTTGGAGCGCCCCCGTTTAAGGATATGGAGTTCTGGGAAGGCAACTACACCCTGCTGGCCGAGCCCCAGGAATTAACCGGCCTGGAGAATCTTCCCCCCCGTTTCCATTTTCTCGGCCCCATGGTGGCCCGCCTGGACAGGGACATCCCCCCTGAGGTGGCCAATTTCCCCCGGGACCTCCCCATCGTCTATTTTGCCATGGGCAGCTCCGGGGAACGGGGCATTGTGGCCGAAATCCTGAAGGCCTTTGCCGGCAAGCCCTACCGGGTCATCGCGCCGGTGAGGAAGCTGTTGCAGGGCCAGCCAGTGGACATTCCTCCCAATGTCCTGGTGACGGACTGGCTCCCCTCCCACAAAGTCAACCCCATGGCCCGGCTTTCGGTAATCCATGGGGGCTCGGGCACCGTGCTCACCGCCTGCCTGGCGGGCACCCCCATCGTGGGGGTGGGCATGCACTTTGAGCAAGAAGCCAACCTGGAGTGCGTGGTGCGCAAGGGCTTTGCCATCCGCCTGCGCAAAACCAGGTTCACCGCGGCAGCGGTCATGGACGCGGTGGACCGCCTCATGGTTAACTCCGAAGCGCACCGGCAGGCCCAGGAATTCAAAAAAATCATCGAACGCTACGATCCCCCGGCCATTGCCGCCCGCTTCCTGTCCCAGACCTTCGGGGACTGAAAAGGGGCTCTTTCCCGCTTCACGGTAGCACGGGCATCCTGCCCGTGCCGGGACGGGCTGGAAGCCCGTCCTACCGCGCCAAGGAAAGAGGGCAAGCTGCTACTGAGCTAATACCTCTGGGAAAGTCCTTTAAACTGTCATTCTGAGGGAGCGAAGCGACCGAAGAATCTCGCAACTATTTGTATATACCAGATTCTTAGCTTCGCCCAGGATGGCCAGCATGCATTTCGCAGAGGTCTCGAGTTGCGTTATCAGGGCGTTTTTTATCAGCGCAAGCTTATCTTGTAAGACCAAACAGGTGATTTTCCCGTTGGGGCACAGCTTGCCGTGCCCAAGCGCAGGCTTCAGCCGGCGGCCCCTGCCAGGTTGAGGTTTTCCGCGTGAATCCGGGGCGCCTCAGTGAATTCTTGATGACTTTCCCCTGGAATTCGTGCTACTTTTACCCAAAACCTATTTTGGTTGATGATTTTCCCCCTGCCTTCCCGATCCCGCCCCTGGCAGACCTATTCCGGTGGAGGTGGCGGTGGTCACCGGCGCGCAGCCAGGGCGACGGCCTGACGGAGAGAACCATGAGCACGAATATCAAATTTTTGCTGGGCATACTGCTGCTGGCGGGGCTCCTGGCCTCGGGCTGCGCCACCCAGGGGGCTACGGCTACCCAGACCAGCCGGGATCCCTTTTACAGCCCCACCTGGTGGGGTATGGACCCGGTCTGCTCCCCGGGCTGCCCGCCCGCCATGACGCCTGGCTGGTAGGATTTTCCCGCATTACCTTTCCCTGACAGTCTTGGTTTTTTCTTGTTGATGTTGAGCCTGGGCAGAACTTGCCAGCCCGGACACAGGCCTTACAGACGATGGCACAAGCACTAACTTGAATATGTTGCAGGAGGAGAAGGTGTTATGAGAAGGATCATAGTGGCATTTCTGGTAGTGACCGTCATGATGTTGAGTGTGGGTTTGGCCCACGCCGCCAAGGAAGGGGAACCGGCCAAGGCCAAAGAACCCATCAAGATCGGGGCCTTTTTCGCGCTTGTCCGGGCCGGCCGCGGCCATCGGCACGCCCACCAAACTGGTGGCCGAGATGGTGGTGGCCAAAATCAACAAAGAAGGGGGCATCAACGGCCGCCCCCTGGAGCTGGTAATCGGCGACACCGAGAGCGATGCGGCCAAAGCGGCCACCATTGCCAAGAAATTCATCCATCAGGACAAGGTGGCGGCCATTATCGGCCCCACCCGCACTGACAGCGGCATGGCCGTCAAAAAGATCGTGGAGGAGGCGGGCATGCCCACCTTCATGACCGTGGGCGGCGACCCGGTGATCATGGGCGGGGAGAAATTCGGCTCCTTCAATTATGTCTTCAAATCGCCCCAGCGCTCCTCCGTGGCGGTGAAGCGGCTGTTCTCCTATCTCAAGAGCAAGGAGATCAAGACCGTGGGGCTCCTCACCGCCACCGACGGCTTCGGCAAGGACGGCGCCCAGTGGCTCGAGAAGCTGGCCCCGGACTATGGCCTGGAGATCGTCTCCAAGGAATCCTTCGGCCCCAGCGACACGGACATGACCGCCCAGTTGACCAAAATTAAGAATGCCAAGCCCCAGGCCATCGTGGTCTGGACCATCGGCCCGGCGGGGGCCATTGTCTCCAAGAATAAAGCCCAGTTGGGCATCGACATCCCTCTCTTCCAGTGCCACGGCCTACCGGACCCCAAATACATCGAACTGGCGGGTAAGGCCGCAGAAGGGGACCGCATGCCCTCCACCAAGCTCATGGCGGTGGCTGAGCTGCCGGACACCGACCCCCAAAAGGCCGTGATCAACGAGTTCATTAAGCTGTACCAGGAAAATAATTTCGACAAGCAGTTCCCCATCAACACCCACTCGGGGTATGCCTGGGATGCCATCATGATCGTGGCCAACGCCATGAAAAAGGCGGGCACGGACCCCTGCAAGCTCAAGGAAGCCATTGAAACCACCAAGGGCTACGTGGGGGTGTCCGGGGTCTATAACCTGACGCCGGAAGATCACAACGGCCTGGTTGAGGATTCCATGATCATGGTCCAGGTGAAAGACGGCAAGTTCGTCATGGCCAAGTAATGCCTGGCGGATTTTCGGGGAGAAATAGCGTTTGCTTTTAAATGTAGCCGCAGGCTTCAGCCTGCGCTGACACCGGCTGGAAAGCCAACGGCGCCAGGGGCGTCATGATAGCGGGGGGGTGGACGCCCGCCCCACCCGCTAGCTCATAAAAAAGGCAGGCTCGTGCTTGCCCCTGCCTTTTTTTTCTGGCCCCTGCTCAGAAGATGAGGAATCCCTACCTTAAAAGTAAGACGACTTCCAGCCCTGAAAGGGGTAATCGGTTAGGGCTACCGGCCCAGAATAGGCCATGTTGTACAACAGGCCGTAAAAATAGCCGTTGGCCGCCGGGGCGGCATCGAAATAGCCGTTCGCGGCCGGAGCGTTGCTGGTTGCAAAGGTAGCACTTGAGGCCGCGGCCAGGGGCTGCGCCGCCGCCGCCAGCGGGGGGGTCAGGGATGAGCTGGCCGGGGCCGGAGGCAAAGCTCGTAAGTCTGGCTGCCAAGATAGGCGTTATCCGCCGCCAGAGGTCTCATCGTAGTAAATATTCAACTCGTATGTCGGGGTCGTCGAAGATATTGTTGACCACATTCGGCCCCAGCGACACGTCTGCCCCGGTCAAGATCTTCACGTACAGAGCGCCGTGCCAAAACCACGGTGCTGTTGGAGAGATGGCTGGGCTTGCAGAGATGTCTGGTTGGTGATATTAGGGGCCGCCAGCCGAAGTTGTTGCCGATGGGGCGTAATGCCGTTGTCTATCCCGGCGAGATCGAAGACATGATCGTTGTCATTGCCCACACCGCCCTTGGCGAATCTCAGCCTGGCATTGTCCGTGTCCCAGAGGGTGTTCTGAGTGCTGGTGTTGATGAAATCACCCTTGATGATGAACTGGTCCTGGTTGGCTGGTCGCCACCAGGTAGCCGTAGGCGTTCACCGTCAGGTCATAGTTGAAGGTCTGGGTGGAGGGATCGCTGATGTATTGATGCTGTTGTTGACAAAGTTGCCGTTCCAGGTGATGGTGGCGCCGGCTGGTCTTCACATTGCCGTCGTTGGTGACGTCGCCGTTAATCGTGGCCGTGCCCTTGGCGTTAAAATTCACCGGTGCCGGTAGCCGGGGTGTCGGTGGCCCCGTTTATCTGGATGAGTGGTTGGAGGTCAGGCTGCCGCTGTTCATATTGTAAGTCCCCTTACTGAAGCCTGCATCTGCCAGGGTGAAGGGCCCGGTGAACTTGACGCTGCCGCTGGTCTGGTTGTAGATGCCTTCGCCCGCTTGACCGATGAAGCCGTCACCGGTGACATCGACGCTGCCGCTGCTCTGCGTGTAGGTGCCTTTGGTGCCAGCCTGACGGCCCAGGTTAAAGGAGCCATGTGGCGGCGGTGCAGCTAAGCCCAATACCTTAACGCTGCCGCTGCTTTGGCTGAAAGTGGCGGTGGAGCCCTCACTGCCGACGATACAGGACATCATCGATAGTGAGGCTGCCGCTGGACATGGTATAGGAGCTGCCGCTGCTGCCGGAGTTATTCCCCACAAACAGGCCGCCGCCGATGGTATGGCTGCCGCTTGATTGTTTGAAGGTGCCTAATCCATTATTGGCCGACAATCTCGTCACCGCCAACCGTAAAAACACCGGACGACATGTTGACGGTGCCTTTGCTGTTGGGATTCTGACCAGGATAAGGTTACCAAGGATGAGGATAGGATTGGTTATCGAGGTGGTGCCGCTGGAATGATTGTAGGTGCCGGTGCCGTTCTGCGCCGACTATCATCCTGCCGGCCGACAGGCTGCCGCTGCTCTTATTGTAGGTGCCGACGCCGGTGGCATGCCTGGCCAAGGAGCAGCAGGTCGTCTATGGTGGTGCTGCCGCTGTTTTGGGTGTGGATGCCTTTGCCGTCAGAGCCAACAGTCTCATCGCCGGTGGAGAGGTTCTTGGAGGACTGGGTCAGGGTGACGGTGCCCCCGCCGGTGGCATTGACGAGAAGGGAGCCAAATAAAAAATTGTTATTGGTATTGTATGAGACGGTCTGGGAACCGGCGATAATGTTAACTGCGACAAAGTCGCCGGCCAGAGGCTCCCCGGGGGCCGGGCTCCAGTTGTTGGCGTTGGTCCACAAAATTATTGCCAACGGTGTCGAGGCATGAGTTCTTGACAGCGGCCTGAGCCGGCTGAGCCACCAGGACCACCAGCAGGGCCGCCAGGGCAATGAGGGGTTTCCAGGAAAAAGTCTGTTGAACAGGGTAGCTTCATGGGCAGTTCTCCTTCTTTCCTTGTGGAACGGGATTAAAAGGGAAGGGTCCCAGGTTGCAAAACCAGGGGCAGGTGATTAAATTGCTTTTGCCTTACCGGGCCTTCCACTCAGAGGGGAAGGTATACTGAGGTTGGTGACAGCAGTTTGCGCGGTTTCAGAGGGTCAGAGCCGTTGACGGAGGAGGGAAGTCCGCCAGCCGGGGAACCAGATGATGAAGTGCGTGTATCTAATTTATTGTATTAAGATAATTACTAGGATGAATATTGGCAAGAGGCAAAGGTAATTTTTTCGACAAAATAGCCGGCTGAAAGGATAACTCCTTAAATTTGTTCGGAAGAGTTCAAAAAAGCTTGTGCAGCCGGGTGTGGTAAAATGGTGAAATCTAACCAGTTGTTGTAGTAATATTTAACAACACCGGGTGGGCCGGCCTTGAGGAGGGTTTGGGAATATGACCCAGGAAAGCAGCTATAGGGAGCAATCTCTCAAGATTCACGGCATGATTTGCGCCAAATGCGGGCGAGAATTCAATCATAAAACCAGACATCAACTTACGGTGCACCACAAAGACGGCAATTCCCGGAACAACCCCCCGGATGGCTCCAACTGGGAGAATCTCTGTCTTTACTGCCATGAGGATGAACATAGCCGCCAACTCCTGGGTGATTATCTCAGCGAGGACTGAAGGGGGCATCGAGCGATTCGATACCAGGATGCAACCCCAAGCGGTATTTTTCGTAGTGGCGCAATTCATTGCGCCTAAAACCAGGTTCGCTTTGAAATGAAACGAACTATGCACCTAACTCATTGATATCACTTGTAGGGGCTGGTTTTAAACCCGCTACCAAGCGAGACTGGTATAAAACCGGGCGTGATGAATCACGCCCCTACAATGGCTGCCTCTTGATTGCGAACGGACATAAGGAGAAAACGGCCATGAGTAAATACATGCAGATCACGGTTGCGGTGAACCCCCATAGTCAGGGGGAATTGGAGAAGAGCTTTCCCAAGCTGGCGCGCCACCTGGGCTACCTGGACGCAGGCCTGGTGCAAAGCAATCCTTCCCTGTACAGCTTGGTGAGCCGGTTGGATCAAGTGCTCCTGGCCTTTGACGGCACGGAACTTCGGGAGGTGCTCCTGCGGCGCCGGGGGAAGCTGTTAGACCTGCACAAAAGCATTGAGGGCCAGATAGCCAACTGGAATCTGGCCCAGGCTGATAAGCTTCTCTATGAGCTTGAGGATATTTTCGAGGACGTGGAAGAGGAGTTGAGTTAACCCTCAAAAATATCAACAACGGGCGATTTGGGAGAGGGGGCAGGGGTTGGTGGACCGGCTTCCCATCCTAATGGCCCCCCCTGACCCTTCTCTCCAAAAAATTCGTTGTTCTTAGTTCTGAATACGCTTCAGAAGCCCTCGCAGACGTTTATCCTGCCATCAGGCGAGGTCGAAGCGGTCCAGGTTCATCACCTTGTTCCACGCCGAGACAAAATCCTGCAGGAACTTCACCTGGGAATCCTTACATCCGTAGACTTCCGCCAAGGCCCGGAGTTGGGAGTTCGAGCCGAAGATGAGGTCGACCCGGGTGCCGGTCCACTTGAGTTCGCCCGTGGCGCGATCACGACCCTCGAACACGTTTTCGTCTTCCGAGGTTGCCTGCCACGTCGTTCTCATGTCCAGGAGATTCACGAAGAAGTCATTGGTGAGCGTCTCCGGCCGCTTGGTGAAGACGCCATGCCGGGACTGGTTGAAGTTGGCATTCAGGACGCGCAGCCCGCCAACCAGAACCGTCATCTCAGGAGCGGTCAGGGTCAGCAGTTGGGCCCGATCAACCAGCAGTTCCTCTGCCGATACGGCGAATTTGGTTCTGAGGTAGTTACGGAACCCGTCCGCAGCCGGTTTGAGTACGGCGAAAGACACCACGTCGGTTTGCTCCTGGGAGGCATCCGTGCGGCCCGGCGTGAAGGGAACGGTCACCTCGTGACCGGCCTTCTTCGCAGCCTGCTCGACCCCGGCGCAACCGCCCAGGACAATCAAGTCGGCGAGCGACACCTTCTTCCCGCCGGACTGGGCGCTGTTGAAGTCCTGTTGGATGCCCTCCAGGGCTTTGAGGACCTTCGCCAGTTGGGCCGGCTGGTTGACTTCCCAATCCTTTTGCGGCGCCAGACGAAGGCGCGCCCCGTTCGCACCGCCGCGCTTGTCGGAACCGCGGAACGTGGACGCCGACGCCCAGGCGGTGGAGACCAGTTCCGAGATCGACAGGCCCGAGGCCAGGATCTTGCCCTTGAGGGCGGCAATGTCCGGCGCGTCGATGAGCTCATGATCGACGGCGGGCACCGGGTCTTGCCAGATCAGCTCCTCGGCCGGTACCTCCGGGCCGAGATAGCGGGAGCGGGGGCCCATGTCGCGGTGCGTCAGCTTGAACCACGCCCGGGCGAAGGCGTCCGCTAATTCCTTGGGGTTCTGCAGGTAGCGCCGCGCGATGGGCTCGTAGATCGGGTCGAAGCGCAGGGAGAGGTCCGCCGTGGTCATCATGGGCCGGTGCTTCTTCGACGGGTCGTGAGCGTCAACCACCATGTCCTCATCGGCCACGTCCTTGGCCAGCCACTGATGCGCGCCGGCCGGGCTCTTGACCAGCTCCCACTCGTATTTGAACAGCACCTTCAGATAGCCCATGTCCCATGTGGTCGGGTTCGGCTTCCAGGCGCCCTCGATGCCGCTGCTGATGGTATCGCCGCCTTTGCCGCTGCCGAAGCTGCTCTTCCAGCCGAGTCCCTGTTCCTCGATGGGGGCGGCCTCAGGTTCCGGACCTACATAGGACGCAGGGCCGGCGCCGTGGCACTTGCCGAAGGTGTGCCCGCCGGCGACGAGCGCGACGGTCTCTTCGTCGTTCATGGCCATGCGCCCGAAGGTGGTTCGCACGTCACGGCCGGAGGCGACCGGATCCGGGTTGCCGTTCGGGCCTTCCGGGTTCACGTAGATCAGGCCCATCTGCACGGCGGCGAGGGGATTCTCGAGTTCCCGGTCGCCGGAGTAGCGCTGGTCGCCCAGCCACTCGCTCTCGGTACCCCAGTAAATGTCCTCTTCCGGCTCCCAGACGTCCTCGCGCCCGCCCCCGAAGCCGAAGGTCTGTAACCCCATCGACTCGATGGCGCAGTTGCCGGCGAGGATCATGAGATCGGCCCAGGAGATCTTGCTGCCGTATTTCTGCTTGATGGGCCAGAGCAGCCGGCGAGCTTTGTCGAGGTTCACGTTGTCGGGCCAGCTATTGAGGGGCGCCAAGCGTTGGGAGCCGGATCCCCCGCCGCCGCGGCCGTCGCTGATGCGGTAGGTGCCGGCACTGTGCCACGCCATCCGGATGAAGAGGCCCCCGTAGTGACCGTAATCCGCCGGCCACCAGTCCTGGGAGTCGGTCATCAGCGCATAGAGGTCCTTTTTCACGGCCGCCAGGTCGAGTTTCTTGAATTCCTCAGCGTAGTTGAACTTCTCGCCCATGGGATTGCTCAGGTGAGAGTGCTGATGAAGCATCTTGAGGTTCAACTGGTTCGGCCACCAGTCCCGGTTCGACGTGCCTCTGCGGGCAGTGGGCTTGTTAGTTCCGCCCGTAACCGGGCACTTGCTGTCCTTGCTCATGATTTTCCTCCTGATGACGTCATGTTATTAACCAATGGTTTAAATATAAACACGCTATTCTTTTAGAATTATTATAAACATTGTCTAAAAAAAGTTGTGGTGGCACCCTGGGAGTTCGTGGGCGACGGTTTATTGTTTCCCCTGGCAGTCAGGGCACAGACCGAAAAAGCAAACCTGATGATGGGTAAAGGCAAAGCCGGTTTGTTGAGCCATTTCCTGGGTTAAGCCGGCCAGGGAGGAACAGTCGGGGTCGTCGATGCGCCCACAAGCGGTGCAGACCGCGTGGGGATGGGAGTAGGGTTTGTTGCCGTCGTAGCGGCTGCCCAGGCCGGCAAAGCCTAGTTCCAGGACTTCCCCGGCAGCCTTCAGCAGGTTGACGGTGTTATACACCGTGGCCAAACTGGTGGTGGGAAAATTGGCCTTGACCATAGCAAAGATGCTCTCGACGCTGGGATGATCATCGCTCCGGGACAAGATTTTCAGCACGGCCAGGCGCTGCGGAGTGAGTCGGTGCCCTTTTTCCTTGAGCACCTTGATCATCTGGTTTAACCGGATCTGGGGATCCACCCGAAACATCCTTTTGTTTGAATAGACTATTAATAAAGAATAATTCTTGATTTGTCAAGCCCAAACTCCAGGCCGGGGGCAGGCCCTGGGAGCCCTGACAGGGCTATTGCTTGGTTGGCGTCAGGAAAAGGGATGAGGATTTGGGTTTGCGCAGGGTCCAGGTGACCCTGGTGGCCTCAGGGGGCGTCTCTTCTTTGGGATCAGGCACCAGCAGGCTCGCCTGGGACACTTTCCAGGTGGGTTTGGGAACCCGCCAGTTCAAGCCGGTCTGAGCATGGGCAGGCAAGGCGCCCTCCCAGGTTTTGATGAGCGCGGTCTTGACCGCCACAGGTTTGTCCATGACCACAAAGAGCTCTCTGCGCAGCGGTTTTTTGGAGGCGTAGACATTCCCACCGGAGATGCGCAGATCAGGCCCTCTCGCGCGGGAAAATTGCGGCATGGGCTGGCCCAGGTCGGTGACCCCCCGCCCCTGGCACAGGGAGACCAGGGGTTCATAGGGGTTGGTGGCGCATTCTCTGCTGAAACCTTGTTCGTGAATCTGGAAATGAAGATGCGGGCCGGAAGAGAAAGTGCCGGTGTGGCCCACGTAGGCGATGAGTTCGCCCTTCCTGACCGCCCTGCCTTCGGTGATGCCCTCCGCAAAGCGCTGGAGGTGCATATATATATAGCCCCGGCCGTCCCGCCCCCGCAGCAGGATAGTGTTTCCGGCCCGGGGCCAGTCGGCTAATTGATGGATGACCCCGTCGGTGATGGCGTAAACCTCGGTGCCCTCCTCGGCCGCAATATCAATGCCCATATGCAGCCTGTGGGGGCCTCGCGGGTCGCCGAAGTCATTTCTGAAATAGAAGGGCCAGGCCACGGGGAAGCAATAGTTGGGATAGTGGACGTTCAGTATCGGCTTGCCGCCGGGTTTGACGACCCCCCGGAAATCAAGATCATCACTCAGCAGGAATTTAGGCCGCTCGGGAATCTGAATGTTTTTCAGGGGCCCGGACCAGGCCTGGCCGATGCTCTGCATTTCAGCGTTTACCTGCATTTCCTGGCGGAAACGCTCCACCTCTTCCGGCAGCAGGGGTTTCAGGTTAGGGGGAAAAATCAGCGACGCTATCTCGGCTCTGATGCGGTCATCGACATTAAAGGAGGTGATGAGGGCGTCCGAAGGGAACAGGCAACGCAGCAGCAAGGGGGCGCTTTCCTGAAAGCCCATGGGGTCCTGGGCGACTCGGAAGTGGATGCCGCTTTTCAGAAGAGAGGCCCGGGGCAGGATGGAAGCGGCATCCCGGCCCAGAAAAACTGGGAAAGAATGATCATTGTTCTTAAGCAGATAAAGTGAAAAACAGGTTACTACTAACAAAAAAAATAAGACAGATATTGATAAGATATATGATTTTCTTAAAAAGAATTTGATCATATGTAATCCTATTTTTATCTGCTGTTGGTGTAATTGTTCTTGAAATTAGTCAGGGTTAAGCTCAAACAGCTTATTAGCAGGAGAAAGGAAGCCTGATTTCCGGCATCCCGGAGTTCATCTATGAATTGCTATTAGTTTCGGCAATTCTAAAAGAAATGTTTAAGAAAAGTCAATGGAAAAATGGAATAATGTTCATGGCGGTTTACTTTAAGGCCCGGCTCTTCTTCAAAAGCCGGGCAGAGGAGATTTTTTTGGGGCGGCCCCATGGCCGCCGTAACCGGCTGTCGCGGCCCCCCCGCTGACCCCGGAAAAGGGGCGGCGCTCCACTTACCGCATGGCGGGGGGGAACGCCCCGCCCCGCCACCTTGCCATTGCTTCAACCGTAAGCCGGGGCCTCCTCCGGTCTTTTAGTTGGCTTTTTTGCCGGCCGCGGCCGGGGCCTTTTCCGGGGTGACGCCCTGGGATTTCAGCTTCTCCAGGTATTGTTCCGGGTTCTTTTTGAAGGCCTCATCACAGCCCGTGCAGCAGAAGTAAACGCGTTGGCCCTTGTAGTCGGCGTAGATATTTTTATTAATGTTTCCTCCCATCACCGGGCAGGTGGTCTGAGCCTTGCCCTGGGCCAGGACCGGCCCGGCCATGGTCAGAGTCAAAGCCAGGATCGCCAGGAGAAAGCCGATCTTTTTCATGAGTATCTCCTTTTTGTCTTCTATAGCCCTTGCCAAAATTTTTTCCGATTGCCGGATATTGCACGTGGGGGCGCAGCTTGCTGTGACCCGGTGGGCACGGCAAACCATGCTCCTACAAAACGAAATTACTTCTGGTCACCGCTCTCTATGTTTGGATTGTTTGGTGGCAGTAAAAGTTTAAGCTATTATCAAAAGATCAGTCAAAAGGGACAGTTGTAACGGCGCAATTCATTGCCCCGAAAAGGGCGTGATGAATCACGCCCACCTAAGATCAAGCCGCTGATGCCCTGGAGCTGGCAGATTACACGCAACGGGAGGCACGACACTTTCCCGCCCAACAGTCCTGCGCTCCATCCGCTCATGGCGCCTCCGGCCCGGCAAGCTTTTTCACCTCCCCGTGCCACTTCCACAGGAGATAGATCGCCGGATAAATCAATAATTCCAGCAAAAACGAGGTGACAACCCCGCCCACCATGGGCGCAGCAATGCGCTTGGCCACCTCGGCCCCGGTGCCCGTGGCCCACATGACGGGCAAGAGGCCAAAGATGTTGGCCAGGATGGTCATGAGTTTGGGACGCAGGCGCATGACCGCGCCGTGGGTCACGGCCTCCTCCAGGTCCTGCCTGGTCCGGAGGCGGCCCTGGGCCTGGCGCTCGTCATGGGCCAGGTCCAGGTACAAGAGCATGATGGCCCCAGTCTCCGCGTCCAATCCGGCCAGAGCGATGATGCCCACTATGACCCCGAGACTCAAATTGTATCCCAGCCAGTATAGGAGCCAGATGGCCCCGATGAGGGAAAAGGGCACGGCCAGGAGGATGATGGACACCCGAGCCAATGAGCCGGTGGAGAGATAAAGGAGAATGACCACCAAAGCCAGGGTGACGGGAATGAGCACCTGGAGGCGCTCCCGGGCCCGCTCCATGTATTCGAACTGGCCGCTCCACACCAGGCTATAGCCCGGCGGGATCTGGAGTTTGGCAGCCAGGGCCTCCTTGGCCCGCTTGATGTAGGTGCCCACGTCCACATCCCGGAGGTCCACGAAGACCCAGGCGGTGGGCCGGGAGCCTTCGCTCTTGATCATGTCCGCGCCCTTGCGCACCTTGATGTCCGCCACCTGCTCCATGGGCACCTGGGCCCCAGAGGGGGTGGGGATAAGGATGCGCTTCAGGGCCGGCAGATTATCCCGATAGTCCTGGAAGTACCGCAGGTTGACGGAATAGCGCTCCAGACCTTCCACGGTCTGGGTTATCTGCATGCCCCCCAGGGCCGTGGTGATGACGTCCTGAATGTCCATGATGGTGAGGCCGTAGCGGGCGGCTTCCTTGCGGTTGATGTCAAAATCCAGGTAATACCCGCCGATGGGGCGTTCGGCAAAGGCGCTGGCCGTGCCCGGAACCGTCCGGAGAATAGCCTCAGCGTCTTCGGCCAACCTGGTAAGCTCTTTCAGGTCCGGTCCCAGGAATTTGATGCCCACCGGGGTCTTCATGCCGGTACTGAGCATGTCGATCCGGATTTTGATGGGGTAGCCCCAGGAGTTGGCCAGTCCGGGGAATTTCACCGCCTGGTCCATCTCCCTGATAAGGCGCTCGGTGTCGTACCCCGGCCGCCACTGGTCCCGGGGCTTGAGCTTGATGGTGGTCTCGATCATGCTCAAGGGCGCGGGGTCAGTGGCGGTTTCAGCCCGCCCCACTTTGCCGAAAACGTACTCCACTTCGGGGAAAGTCTTGATGATGCGATCCGTCTGCTGGAGGATTTCCTTGGCCTTGGTGATGGAGAGCCCCGGCATGGTGGTGGGCATGTAGAGCAAATCCCCTTCATCCAGGGGCGGCATGAATTCCGATCCCAGCCGGGAAAAGGGGTAAATGGTGATGACCATCAGCAGCACCGCTGTCAGGATGGCGGCCTTGGGAAAACGCAGGACCAGGTTCAGAGCCGGATGGTAGAGGGCCTGGGAGGCCCGGGACAGGGGATTCTTTTCCTCCTTGGGAATCCTGCCCCGGATGAAATAGACCATGAGCACCGGTATGAGGGTGACGGCCAGGATGGCAGCGGCCCCCATGGCAAAGGTCTTGGTGAAGGCCAGGGGTTTGAAAAGGCGGCCCGACTCCCCGGTGAGCCCGAAAATGGGAATGAAAGACACCGTGATAATGAGGAGGGCGAAGAACAGGGAGGGCCCCACCTCTTTGGCGGCCTCCAGAATAATGGGGGTGCGGTCGGCGCCGGGGGGCGCGTGCTCCAGCTTTTTGTGGGCGTCCTCCACCATGACCATGGAGGCGTCCACCATGTCGCCGATGGCTATGGCAATGCCCGCCAGGGACAGGATGTTGGCGGTGATGTTGAAGTAATACTGGGCGATAAAAGAAACCAACACGCCCAGGGGCAGGGAAATGATGGCCACAAAGGCGCTACGCAGGTGCAGCAGGAAGACCACGGTAATGAGGGCCACAATGGCCACTTCTTCGGTGATGGCTTCCTTCAGGGTGCCAATGGCCCGTTCAATGAGGCCGGAGCGGTCGTAAACCGGGAGGATCTTCACCCCCACGGGCAGGCCGGCCTTCAGGTCCACCAGCTTCTGCTTGACGCCCTGGATGACTTCCCGGGCGTTTTCCCCGTGGCGCATGATGACGATGCCGCCCACCACTTCGCCTTGACCGTCGCCCTCGGCCACGCCCCGGCGCAGTTCCGGGCCCAGGCGCACCAGGGCCACATCTTTCACCAGGATGGGAGTGCCCTTGCCGTCAGTGCCCAGGGGGATGGTTTCCACATCCGCGATGGACTTGATATACCCCAGGCCCCGCACCATGTATTCGGTTTCGGCCATTTCAATGACGCGGCCGCCGGTGTCCTGATTGGACATCTGGATGGCCTGCTTCACCTTGGCCAGGGGGATGTTATAGGCCGCCAGCCGGTTGGGATCCACCACCACCTGGTACTGCTTGACAAAGCCCCCCACGGAGGCCACTTCCGCCACTCCGGGCACGGTCTGCAACTGATAGCGCAGGTACCAATCCTGGATACTCCGGAGTTGGGCCAGGTCATGTTTGCCGGTGGGGTCCTCGAGGACATACTGGAAGACCCAGCCCACCCCGGTGGCGTCCGGGCCGAGCTGGGGGTTGACCGTGGCGGGGAGTCTCCCCCGCACGAAGTTCAGGTATTCCAGGACCCGGGAGCGGGCCCAGTAGATGTCGGTGCCGTCCTCGAAGATGATGTAAACCAGGGACAGCCCAAAAGAGGAGAAGCCCCGCACCACTTGGGCCTTGGGCACGGCCAGCATGGCGGTGGTCAGGGGATAGGTGACCTGCTCCTCCACCACCTGGGGGGCCTGCTCGGAAAACTCGGTGCGGATGATGACCTGGACATCGGAGAGGTCCGGGATGGCGTCCACCGGCATATTAATGGTGCAATATATGCCCCAAACGGTGATCACCAGCCAGACCAGCAGGACAAGATGGCGGTTCTTGACGCAGACTTCAATAAGTCGGGCTATCATCGGAGGCGCCTGCTAGTGCTTGTGTCCCGGAGGATGAACCGCCGCGGGAGCTGGAGCCGCATCTTTTTGAGAATCCTGAGTTTGGCTGCCCTTGAGCATCTGGGCGATGGCCTCCCGGAACCGGGATTCGGAGTCAAGGAGGAACTGGGCCGAGGTCACCACCTCCTCGCCTCCCTTGAGGCCGGACAGCACCTGGACCAGGCTGTCGCCGCCGCGCACTCCCACTTTGACCTCCCGGGGCTCGAAACGTCCCCCGCCCAGGGCCAGAAAGACATGCTGTTTTTCGCCCGTGTCCATGACCGCCTCTGCGGGGATGACCACCGCGGCTTCTCTAACCGGTGAGGTGATATTCACTTCGGCGAACATGTCGGGCTTAAGCTGGTAATTCGGGTTGGCGAAGGCCAGGCGCACCCGGGCCGTGCGGGTGGCCTCCTTCAGGAAGGGATAGATGAATTGCACCTGGCCGTGAAAGGTCTTGCCGGGCAGGTAGCTCAGGTTCATGGTGGCGTGCTGTCCCACCTTGACCCAGGGCAGCTCGTATTCATAGATGTCCGCTTCCACCCAGACGGAGGACAGGTCCGCCATTTCCAGCAAGGGCATGCCCGCCTGGGCCATCTGACCTTCCGTCACCAGGCGCTTGATGACAATACCGTTGGCCGGAGAGGCCAGGATTAGGGTCCGCTGCACCTCCCCGGTTTGCTCCAGGGCATTGATCTGGGAGTCGGGAATGTCCCAGTATCTCAGGCGCTGGCGGGAAGCGTTCATGAGTCGCCGGGCTCCCTCCGCCATTTCCGGAATGCCGCTTTTTTCCATGGTCTTAAGATTTCGCAGGGCTATGAGGTACTCCTCCTGGGTGGTCACCAATTCCGGGCTGTACAGGCTCAGGAGGTTTTGCCCCTTGCGGATGGGGTCGCCGGTGGCCCTGATAAAGAGGCGTTCCACCCAGCCGGTGAGCTTGGTGGTCACCACGGTGAGGCGGCGTTCATCAAAGGTGACCCGGCCCACGGCCCGGATATCCCGGGAGAGGGGTTTGACCTCGGCCTTGGCGGTGCGCACCCCCATGGACTGGAGGGTGCGGGGGTCCACCGCAATGGTGCCTCCCTGGGAGGCCCCGGCTTCGTCCTCATACACCGGCACGAGGTCCATGCCGCAGGGGGCCTTGCCGGGCTGGTCCCGGACATAGCCCGGGTCCATGGGGGAGACCCAGTACTTGATTTTGCGTTCCTTTTTGGCCGCCCCAGGGGCAGCCCCGGCCTGGCCCAACTCGCCGAAAAAGGGCACCAGCTCCTGCCCTTTGGGGTCCTTGCCGGGTTTGTCCTGGATGAAGGTGGAGTCGGTGGGGGACATCCAATACTTGACGGTCTGGCCGCTGGCTGCGGCGCCGGGTTGCAGGGGGTAAACCGGCACCATTTCCTGGCCCTTGTCGTCCTTGCCCGGCGCCAGGCGGATAAAGCCCGTGTCGCTGGGGGAGACATAGCACAGGGGTTTACGCTCAGTGGCAGCCGGGCCGGCCTCATGGCGCATAAAGCGGAACCCCGACCAATACAGCACGGCAAAGGCGAGAAGACAAAGCCCCATGCCGAGAACCAGTCCCCACCAGACGGGGTGGCGAGCTTCAGACCTCATGGCGTCGCTCCTCCAACGCGGGGGAGTTCCTGGCCCACCAGCAATTCCAGTTCGGCCCAGGTGCCTTCAAAGTCCTTGAGATATTCCTGCCACTTCAACTCGGCGCCGTAAAGGGCGATGAAATTCTGGTTGAGGCCGGCAAAGTCCAAGGTCCCGGAGCGGTACGCAGCTAAAGAGGCCTCCACCGCCTGATGGGCCTGGGGCACAATCCCCTTGCCGTAGAGTTTGATCTGCTGGGAAAGGCGCTCCAGCGTGACAAAGCGGTCCTTGATGGCCGCCGCGGCCCGGTCCCAGGCGGACTGGCGGGCTTCCTGGGCCGCGTTCTTCAGGGCCTCCTGCTCTCTCAGCTTGGGCTTATACTTGGCGTTCCGCCAAAGAGGTATGGACATGCTGACGCTGGCGGTGAAATTGTCAGGGCGGGCGACGGTGGCGCTGTTTTCCCGGAACCCGTAGGCCACGCCCACCCCAAAGTCCGGCAGAAAATCCTTGCGGGCCAGGGCCACCGCCTTCTCCTGCTTGGCGATCTGGGCCTGCAAGGCCTGGATCTGGGGCTGATCGGCCGCCAGGGCCAGAAGATTTTCCAATTTGAGGGTCAGGGGCCTGGGCTTCAGGGGCTGGGGCCTGGAGATGGCCGTGCCGGAGGGCTTGGCGCGCAGGGCGTTCATTTCGGCCCGCAGGGATTCCTGGCGCTGCTGCCACTGGAACAAACGGTCCAGGTAGGAGCCCAGTTCCACCTGGGCCTGGAGAACGTCCGCCTGCATGCCCCGGCCCACGGCATAGCGGGTTTCCGCCACCTGCACCACCTGTTCCCATAACACCTTGCTTCTCTGCGTGATATCGTAGCTGGCGTGGGCCAGGGAGAGGTTCCAGTATCCCTGCAGCACCTGGGAGCGGATTTCGTTGATTTTATCCTGCAAAGTAAAACCGTCGGCCTTGTTCTGCTCTTCAGCCACTTCGGAGCGCAGGCGCCTTTTGCCGGGGAAGGGGATTTTTTGGCTGACCGCTATTTCCGCCTGGGTCATGTCCTCCTGGCTGAAGCTCCAGGTGTTCACCGGCAGATTCATGATGCCCAACGAAACTTCGGGATTCTCCAACGCCCCGGCCGGGCGGATGGCCTCCTTGGAAGCCGTCTTCATCTGGACCTTTTCCTTGATGGCGGGGTTGGCCTGCAGGGCTTCGCTGATCAAGGCCTTGAGGTCCTGGGGCAAGCCGGGCTGCACCTGGGCGCCCACGGGAACGCTCAGGGTCACAAGAAGAACGCTCAGGCACAGTGTGCAAAAGGTGAACCGGCAAGACTTAATCAAGGGGGGCTGCGTTTTGGCCGTCAATGTCCTATTCCCCTGTAATTTCAACTTGATTGGTCCATGATGACAGGTTTTGCTGCGCTTGTCAATTTCGTCAGCTGAAGAGCTCGGCTGGAATTTTTGTAATTTCTACTTGGGCAAGGTGAAAAAGCCTTTGAACATTATTTTAGGTAAACAATGAAAAATCCAAAAATCGGCGGGAAATTTTTGGGGGTCATGAAAAAAGGTTTCCCCAGCTGTGGAATACGTTCCAATAAGAGGTTGCGTCCGGAGAAGTAAAACTGGCCATTATCTGGAGGGGCGCACCCGTGTGTGCGCCCCTAAAGCAGGGCGGACACATTGGTCCGCCCCTGCAGCAGCAACGGGCGTCCCACCCTGTTACTGGGGGACCCCCGGCGCACCCAGCCCGGCTTTGACCCCTGAAATTCCAACGCCCCGGCGTCTCGATACCGGGGTGCGCCTTGGCTGGTGGGAGGCGTTATTTTTCCTGGGATTTTTTCCAGTCCTGCAGGGCCTGGTGGACGCTGCCTTTCATGTCTTCCCAGGTCTTGCCGGTGGCGGTTTTCATCTCTTCCAAATTTTTCTTGAGCGCCTCCGCCTGCCCCTTGGCCGCGTCCAGCTCCTTTTCCAGCTTGGCCTTCAATTCCGGGGCGGCCTTGTCGATCTGACCCTTCAGGTCATCCACCTTTTTTTGCATGTCGGCTACGTGGTCGCTCACCTTTTTCTGGTACTCTTCCTTTTGCTGCTCACCATAAGCCTTGAGGGTCTCCAGGGCCTCCTTGGCTTCCTGCTGCACTTCTTTGGCCGTCACCGGTTTTTTCACTGCAGGGGGCTCTTCCTTTTTGCCGCAGGCCAGGACCGCGGCGGTAAGAAAGACCGTGATCATCACCAGCACCCATTTTCTCATCCGGAAAACCTCCTTTTTTTTCTGGGGATTGGGAACGCGTGAAAGAAACGAGAAGCTGGGAAACGCCTCTTGTCGCTTCCTTACCATAAATCCAGATGGTTGCAAATAGCCTTGGGGAAGGGGAGGCCTTGGCTTTTATCCCCTGATCCCCCTTTAGCCGCTCATGAGAATTTCGGGCTTGAAGATAAGCAGAAGGCCCACCACCAGCAAAACGATCCCCCCGGCCAGGTTGGAGAAGCGTTTGTAGGTATGGGCGAGACCGAAGTGCTGCAGGGTCAGCATGGACACCACAAAGACGATGAGGTCATCCAGCATGAAGAAGAAGATATACAAGGCCAGGTAGGCGTAATATTGCCACAGGGGCAGACGGCTCAAGGTAAGGATCTGGGTGTAGACCACGGGGAGTCCCGCCGAGCAGAACAGTTCCACCAGGTTGACCGCCACGCCCAAAAGGAAAATGCCGGCCGCGGCCAGCATAAAGCTCTGGTGTTCGATGGCGTCTTTTATCCTGGCCATCACCCCTTGCCGCTTTTCTCCGCCCAGCAGCTTGCAGGCCCCGCCTTTATTAAGAAAATATTCCCGAAGATTTATCCCCGCGGCCACCAGGGCAATTATGCCGATGCCCACCCTGATCCACACCACCAGGCCGAGAAACAGCAGGATATTGAGCCAGGCGGTCATAAAGAAAAAGTAGACCAGGCCTGAGCCGCCGATAAACAGGCTCCCCAGGACCCACATGCGGGTCCGGTTCTCCATGCCCAACAGCAAGCCGATGAGAAAGATCAGGGCCCACATGGCGCAGGGGTTGAAGCCGTCCAGGGCCCCGATGATTACAGTCAAAAGCCCCAGGGAAAGGTGCCGGGTGTCCACCGCGCCGATGATGGGAACGTGCAGGGATTCGGGAATCTGGGGAAGCTCTGGACCGGTTTGCTGTTTTTCAGGAAAGCGCAGCGGCGCCACCACATCAGGGGCAGGGCGCTCCCCCCACTCCCGGATAAGCCTTTCTATGGCCGCGCCCGTGGAGTGCTCCCCCTGCCAGCCCACCACGGGTGTGGCGCCGATGATCATGCAGGGCACCCCCACCAGGTCCACCTGCAAGCGGGCCGCCACCTGTCTGAATATCTCCTGATTGGCCCGGCTTTCGGTGAGTTCCAATTCCACCACCTGCAGACGGGGATATTTGTCTGCCAGCTTCCCCAGGAATTTTTTGGCTTCCAGGCAATGCTGACAGCCCTTGGCAGAGAAAAGGTACAGGTTGATGGGGGTGGGGGCGGCAGGCGCAGCCAGGGCCGGGGGGCTCACGACCAGCCACCAGACAGCCAGGCAGAGCCCAAAGGCAAAGCGGAGCCACTTAGACATGGCGAAAAAAGGCGTCAACCAGACACCCGGCGGCAAGCCCCGGGGGAGCTGAAGACATGGAATTGGCTTGGGGCGGTTAAATAAAGTCTTTTACCGCGGTTTTGAGTGGCGGGGGTTCTATTTTTAAGACCCGGAACAGCATGACTGGCACGGCTGACCGGGTGATCACCTTATGGGCGACGCTCCCCAGGAGCCAGGCCACCTCCCCCGAGCCGTGGGTGGCCATGGCGATCAAGTCCATCTGGTGCTCGTTGGCATAGCGGATGATCTCCCGGACCGGATTCCCGGTCACACAGACCACCTGGACCTCCAGGCCTTGCTTTTGAAGCTCTTTGCCCAACAGGCCGAGATAGGCCTGGCAGGTCCCGTGAGAAGCAGCCTCTTCCCCTGCCTCCTCCCGGCCGACATGGATAAAGGTGAGCTCAGCCTCAAACTTTTGGGCCAGTTCACCCACCTGGGGCAGGATGCTGGCGGCTAATTCGGACCCATCCAGTGGAACCAGAATTTTCTTGAACATGAGGGATCTCTGAATGAAATTTGCCTTCCCGCAACCATCTGGCAAAGCCGTCTGAGGGTCATTATATCAGTAAAGGAAAGAAGTTTTCCAGATTTATCGACAGGACGCTCAAGGTTGAACCTACTGGACCACTTCCATGTGATGTTTCGAGGGCGACATGCCTAAAGGCATCTCCAGTTTGACGTTCCCGACGTTTACCGGGAATTTCCCCGGAATTTTAATAAGGAGGGGGTGGCCGTCTTTCAACAGGATGGGCGCCGAAGCATAACCCCGCTGCAGGGCAATGAAATAGTCGCCAGGCGGCAGATTGGCCAGATTTACCTGAAATCCCCCCGTGCTCCGGACCGCCACCTGGGGGAGGTTGGACACCAGGGCCGCCAGACCATCCTTGTCGGTTCTGCTCTTTAACTGCTCCTCCTTTTTCACCACCTGAAAAAAGGCCTGGTCCGAGATCTTGGCTTTGATCTGATACCAGTTGCTGATCACCCCGGTGACCACCCCGCCTCCTTCTGATTTGGCCGGGTTCTGGCTCCCCAGGACCACCAGCGCCACTCCCAGCGCCATAAGCACCCATTGCCTCAAAACCCTGTCCTCCCGGTGTACGTGTGGCGTTTTTCAGCCTATCCGCCTGGCATCGTTTCGGCACTGTCAGGCCGCGGCGGAATCGTCGTCCTCTTCCTCATCATCCCCCTCGAGATCGCCCCCCAGAAGACCAAAAGTCTTTTTCAAGCCGTGAGGCGCGTCCGCCAGGGAGCACACCAAACCCGTGCAGGGCCTGCCATCCTCCCAGGCTTTTACCCCCAGGGCCTGGTTGCCAGTAAATTTTGAGGCCATCAGCGGCGCCGCCGCCAGGCAAAAGAGCGCCAGGCCCAAAAAAATCCAGGGCCAGGTTTGCTTACCCTTGTGATGATCCCGGCTGTGTCCCGGATTCATGTTCCTCCCCTCCCTCATCGTCCCCAGGCGATTTCCGTTGGTTTCTCCGGGCTGCCCCCGGAATTTCACGGTCCTAGCGGTTTTTCTTCCATTCCTGAAAAGAAGCCACGGGCACAGGCTCAAGCCCCTGGCCCCGGCGCTCCTGGTTGGTTTTTTCCATGCTGGCCACATACTCATTATAATTCTTATGCGTTATGCGCCGGCTGACGCCATACGCAGCCGCAGCTGCCAGACAACCAGACAGGCACAGGCACAAGCTCAGGACCGCCATAGCCTGCAGGAGTTTTTTCTTCACAGTTCACTCCCCCTTTCAGTATTGATAATTCATGCCGTCAAGAAAAGCAATGCAAGCCCGAGTGCTGCCAAAGCCCGTTATGGACCCCCCGGCGGTCGCCCAACCGGAACACTCGGGCTTTTTCCCTATCCTTTTATGCCCTGCGCTTGACGGCATGATGTTATCGGCCTTTGCTGCGGGTTCACAAAAATCGGTGAGTTAGATAATTTATGGAACCTTCCTGATTTTCTTTACAGTTCCTCATGGGCCGCTGGCTTGCCCAAAATAAAGAAAAGGTTGGGGGGACGGGCGTGTCCGCCCGCCATTTTGGTGCGCAGTGCGCACCCTACATTTTCTTAATAAGGCGGGATGCACTGCGCTTTCCCGCCCTACGGTCCTTTTCAAGTCAGCTTTATAGGGCGGTCCGTGGCCGCCATGATTTCGGCGTGCATGGCACGCTCTATATTCTGTCCCAGGAACTTTTCAAGTCAGAAACCAACAACTCGAAACTAAAAACTTTTCAAGACAGTTTACCGCCAATTCTGTTATCCCTCACTGCCCCTCCCGCAACCGCCCCGAATGCCGAAATTCCCAGGGGGGCACGGCCTGGGGATCGGCCCACAACCCGCGCCCGGCCTCTTTGGCCTCCCTTTCCAATTTTTCCAGGGTGCGGTCGTAGGGGGCATATTTCCGAAACCACCAGGCGTAACCGTCATTCACCATCGCTTCGTTCACGTTCCTGCCATCCGGCAGCAGGATGACCGCCACGGTGCGCCCGTACCGGTCCTGGGTGCGCGCCTGCACCCTGACCCTTTGGCCGAAAGTTAGGTCCGACAGGTGCTTTTTGGCCACGTTACTGAAAGGCTGGCGCCTCTCCGGGGCATCAATTCCCCAGAGCCTGATCCGCAGGGCCTGGCCGCCCTCTTCCCGGACGGTGAGGGTGTCCCCGTCCTGAACTCCCACCACCTGGCCGTGAAACTCCTGGGCCCATGAGGAGGCGGCGAACCACATAACCAAGGTCAGGTTCATGACCAGGACAAGGCTTAGTGAACGCCTGGCCGGCATCCCGGTCCTGTTTGGCGCTCTCCTCAAAAACCCCCCGAAATCCACAAAAAAATTTACCTTCAGCAAAACATCCTGACCCCAAAGGTCCTGATACAGTTATACTGAAATTGCCGGGCTTGGAAAGGAATAATCATGAGACGGGACAGCCCTGGGTCATTTTTCACGTACCTGGTCCTTTGGGCCGCACTCTGGTGGGGCTGCTGCCCTGCTGCCGCCGGAGGGCCTCAGGCCGAGACCGAACCCGTTAAAAACCTCATCGTTCTCATTGCGGACGGCTGCTCCAGTGAGCAATACACCCTGGCCCGCTGGTTCAAGGGCGCGCCCCTGGCCCTGGATGAGATCTGCGTGGGCGCGGTCAAGACCCACATCGCCGACTCGGTGATGGCGGATTCCGCGCCGGCGGCCACGGCCTTTGCCACCGGCTGCCGCACCAGCGGCAAATTCATCAGCGTGGGGCCGAAAAGCCCCACCCTGACCGGCGTCCCGGCGCCTGCTCCCAGCCTCTCCTACAAACCCCTGGCCACCGTCCTGGAAGGGGCCAGGCTTCTGAAGAAGGCCACCGGCATTGTGGTCACCAGCCGGGTCACCCATGCCACCCCCGCGGCCTATTATGCCCATGCGCCCTCCCGCACCCTGGATAACGACATTATGGAGCAGGGGGTGTACCAGAACCTGGATGTGGTGCTGGGGGGCGGCAAAAGACATCTCCTGCCCCGGGAAAAAGGCGGCAAACGCACTGATGGCGAGGACCTGCTGCAAGTCCTGCAAGAGCGCGGCTATGCCCTGGCGGCCAACGCCCAGGAACTGGACCAGGTGAAAGCCGGCAAGGTCTGCGGCATCTTCGCAGACAACCACCTGGAGCCGGAAATCGACCGGCCCCTCTATGCTCCCCAGCAGCCCACCCTGGAACACATGACCAGAAAAGCCCTGGAGCTGTTGGCCCCGCATCCCCAAGGTTTTTTCCTCCTGGTGGAGGCGAGCCAGGTGGATTGGGCCTGCCACGCCAACGACCCGGCGCACCTCATGAGCGACCTGCTGATGTTTGACCGGGCGGTGCAGGCCTCCCTGGATTTTGCCAGAAAGGACGGCCACACCCTGGTCCTGGCCCTCTCCGACCACAACTGCGGCGGCATGTCCATCGGCAATATGGGCACCAGCGGCACGTATGCCCAAATGAGCCTGGAAACCCTCCTGGCGCCCTTACAAAAGATGAAACTGTCCGCCCGGGGGCTGTGCCGGGAAATGGGAGGAGAGCATACTCCGGAGAAGGTGCAGGAGGTGGTGGAAAAATTTTGGGGCATCAGACTCACGGAGGAAGACGCCCGGCAAATCCTGGCCCTGGCCCGGAAATACGGCGGCACGCCCCAGGACGCCCTGGGCGAGGTCATCTGCCCCAAATATACGGCCATCGGCTGGACCACCCATGGACACTGTGGCGGCGATGTGCCCCTGTTCGCCTTCGGTCCCCGGCGTCCCGCGGGCCTGCTGGATGGGCCCGAGATCGGCGCCGCCTGCGCCCGGGCTTTGGGGCTGAATCTTGACCGTCTGAATGAGCGGCTGTTCCAGGAGGCCGCCGGGGCGTTGGCGGGGGGCCGGGTGGACCTGGACCGCAGCGACCCGGAAAACCCCGTGGTGATGATCTCCTGGCAGGGAAAACCGGCGGAGCTGCCGGTGAATAAGAATATTCTCAGGCTTGCCGGGAAGACCGTCAACCTCGAGGGCGTGGTGGTCTATGCCTCTGATACCGGCAAGGCCTATATCCCCCAGGAGGCGGTTAATCTTATTAAGGGCTCGCCTTGCACCCTGCCTGCCATAAACGGAAATTAGCCAGGTCCATCCCTCACAGTCTTCAGGGAAAGCCTTTGGCAAGGGGGGACTTGGGCGTGCCGTTGTCTTGACCCCTCTTTCTTAAAGGGGGGCAAGGGGGATTTGTCGGGGGCTCTGTTTTCCAGAAGATAATTTTTTATTGCAGGCAAATCATACTGAATCTATAAAATTCTGACAAACCATGCGGCACCAGACCCTCCAAGGGGAATCCTTTGATTTGGAAGAGGATTTTTCCTCTCCTGAGCGGCATATTCTCCAGAAGTTATTTATCTGGCTGGAGATGGCCGCCAGTATCGAAGAGTTCCGCCAACAAAAAGAAAAGGCCCTTCTCAGGGGCTGGAACAACTCCGGCCCCATCCGGGAAAGCCCTGCCCTGCAGCGCCTGATACGGGACCTGGAGGAACGGGTCGCTTTGCGTCTGCAAGGACTGCATGACCACGCTTGAGGGTCTTGATCTCCTGGCCGTGGCCCAACAATTTCTTCACCAGGGTCGGGTCCTTACCCTGCGGGAATACGGCAGCGGCAACGTCAATGACACCTTCCTGGTGACGGTTAGCCAAAACAGGACTGGCCCGCAGCAGGCAGAGGCACCACAGTTTATTCTCCAGCGCCTCAATACCGCGGTATTCCGGAAACCTTCCCTGGTCATGGCCAACCTGGCCGCGGTGAGCGAACATGTGCGCCGTCGCCTGAAGGTTGAGCCCCTCGAGGCCGGCCGCCGCTTTGAGCTTCCCCGGGTGCTCCCCGCCCGGGACAGCCAAGTCCTGGTTCAGGATGCCGCCGGCTCCTTCTGGCGGGCCCTGAGCTTCATTGAGGGGGCCGAGACCTTCGATATCATCAGGGACCGGGAGCACGCCAGGGAAGTGGGGTACGCCCTGGGCCTGTTTCACCGCCTCCTCGCTGATCTTCCTCCCCAGGCCCTGGCCGACACCCTGCCCGGCTTTCATGTGACCCCAGGCTATCTCCAGCATTATGATGAAATATTGGCGGCCGCAACCCCGCCCCCGACAGCCGAAGTCAAGTATTGCCTGAAATTCATAGGCGAGCGCCGGGCCCTGGCCTACGTTCTGGAAGAGGCCCAGAAGCAGGGGAGGCTTCGGCCCCGGGTCATACACGGCGACCCCAAGGTCAATAACGTCATGCTGGACCGCGCCAAAGGCTTTGCCGTGGCCCTGGTGGACCTGGACACGGTGAAGCCGGGTCTCGTGCATTACGATATCGGCGACTGTCTGCGGTCGGGCTGCAATCCCTCGGGGGAGGAAACCCCGGCCTGGGAGGAGGTGCGCTTTGACCCTGAGCTGGGCCGGGCCATCCTGGAGGGCTATCTCCCCCTGGCCCGGGACTTCCTCACCGAGAGCGATTATGCTCACCTGTATGATGCCGTCCGCCTCATCGCCTTTGAGCTGGGCCTGAGATTTTTCTCGGATTACCTGGCGGGGAACGTGTATTTCAAGGCCAGGCACCGGGAACACAACCTGCTCCGGGCCCTGGTGCAATTCCGGCTCACCGAGAGCATTGAAGCCCAGGCGGGGGCCATCCGGGCCATGATTCGGGACCTGACATGACCGCCTTCACCCTGAAGCCCTTCGGGGAAGACCTGGTTACGGCTTCCCTTAAGATTACCGGCGACCTGGCCCGGCGCGGCTCCAGCCTATCCTGGCATTATGAACTCCGGGGCAATCTCAAAGCTGTGGCCCTGCCCCTGCCGGCCGCCAGGCCTGCTCGCCGGCACGGGTTGTGGGAAGACACCTGCTTTGAGTTTTTCCTGGCAGAAGAAAAGGCGGAGGGCTATTGGGAGGTTAACCTCTCGCCGGCGGGGCACTGGAACGTCTACCGCTTTGACGCCTATCGCCAGGGAATGCAGGAAGAACCGGCCATTGCGGCTCTCCCCTTCACCGTGCAGAGGGAGGCTGATGTCTTCAGGCTGGAGGTGACCATGGATCTGGGCGGCCTCATCCCGGCCGATAAAGCCCTGGAAGCAGGCCTAGCAGCGGTTATCAAAGGGCAAGATGGCAGCATGTCCTACTGGGCTCTGACCCATCCCGGCCCGCACCCCGATTTTCACCGGCGGGAGGCGTTCATTATCAGGTTATAAGGCCGTACCCGGCGTGTCTTGAGGCCGTGTGGCCCCTGGCGGCCAGCCCCGCCCCCCGCCACAGCGCGGCGTCCGCCAGGCTCAGGACCAGGTTCAGGGGGCCGGATAGACCTCCCGCACCTCCTGAAACCGGGTCACCAAAATGTATTTTTCCACCTTCACCCGGATGAGGGCGCAGGTGGGCGCGGTGACGAATTCTTCCAGGTTGGGGTGCTTTTGGAGGTACAGGGGGAGGCGGGCTTCCCGGTCAGGGCCTAAGACCTCCGCGGCTGCGCCCATGACCGTCACGGCCGCGGCCTGGCCGAAATCTGCTGCCGCATTGCTGCGGTCGTCCATGAGCAGGGATACCCGGGGCTCTGCGGTCAGATTGGCGAATTTCCGGGTGGCCCGGGCGGTGGCGAACAGAACTTCCTTGAGGTCGGCGCTGGCGGCAAAGGCCACCAGGTTGGTATACGGCTGGCCGGACATCTGGGTGGCCAGCACCGCCAGCAGCTGGCTGCTGAGCAGATTTCTGACGATTTCTCTCATTTCCGCAACGTTCATAATTCAACCCTTTGGTTTTACGTGGGAGGAGGGCCAGGGACATAGGGGCGGGGTAACCCCGCCCCTACTCCCCCCCGTTAAGCAAGGTCCGCTCCGGGATAACTTCCTGGGTCCGGCGGTGCTTGCGGGTCGCCAGGAGACGCTGCAAAAGGCTCAAATCCCGGGGGGGCTCCTTATCAATCTTGTGGTAATCAATGGCGATCTGCCCGCCGGTTTCACTGATCTTGAAATAGTTCAGACAGTAAAACGGCACGTAGATACCGGGCAAAAAGCCGATGCGGGGTTTTTCCACATCGTATCTTTTTAGCCAGGTGCCGGTGTTGATCACCACCCGCTCACCCAGATGCCGCAGGGAAGGAAAATGGGTGTGGCCATAAATGAACAGGAAATAATCGGGGTGCTCGGCAAAGATTTTTTGGGCCGCATCCAGGTAGTTCTGTTCTTTTTCGCTGCTCAACGCCGAGGGGTCGAGGACAATGCGAAACCGCTCCAGGGTCGCCCGGAAATCCCGCCAAATCAGGTAAAGGGGCCCCGCCAGAGCCAGAAAGTTTGCAAAGAGGATGGTGTTGATAATCAGGATCATCTGCACCAGGTTGCCCACCAGGCCCAGGGAACTGAAGATGCGGTTGTTGAGGAAAATATTGGTGTCGGTAATTCCGAACCATTCCAGGGCGGCCCCGCCCAGAACAAAAAGCTCAAACCCGGACAGGAGCAGAAAAGGCATGATGAGCCAGCGCAGATAAGGGCTCATCTCGTGGTAGAAGTAATTCGACAGGACCCAGTAGGGAATCTGCTCGGAAGGGTAGACTGACTGGATATCCTTCAGCCAGTTGTATTTGCCGAATTTGGAATGCTTGCCCGCGGTGCTCACCACGCTGCTGGTGATAAAATAGCCGAAGGGCTGGGCATGGGGGTTGCCGAAGTCGGGCATGTGGTTGTAGGCGTCATATTGGTTGCCGTGTTCGATCCAGATCTTCTTGCCGTTGATCTCCCGGGTGACCGCAGGGGTCTGCTCCAGGTGGAGGTTGTAGGGCTTGAGCGTCTCCACGAATTCGGGGTAGCAGGCGATTTCGTAGTCGTGATTGCCGGGGAGCAGGGTTATGCGCACCGTCCGGCCGGCTTGGGCCAGGGCCTGGAATATGTTGGGAAATTGTTCCATGAGCTTTTTGAGCTTGGCCGGCCCCTCGATGTCGGTGAATTCCCAGAGGCCGAAGATGTCGCCAATAATGAAGAGCTCGGCTTCTTCCCCCCGGGCCGCCAGGTTTTCCAGAAACTCGATCAACTCCTTCTCATAATCACAGGTGCCGAGGGCCTCATCGCCCCCGAGGTGCAAATCGCTGATGAAGTAGTAGGACATGGACATGGCGTTTTCCTTAGAACACGATTTCATGAATATGGTAACGAAGATTGTTTAGGCCCCCTCACCCCCGCCCTCTCCCCCCGGCGGGGGAGAGGGGGTACTACTGGAGTTATTTGTTTATTCCCTCTCCATCAATGAGGGAGAGGGTGAGGGGAAGTCCATTTATACCATGTTGCATACATACAGATAATTTACTTTTTGTAGGGGCGGACCCATGTGTCCGCCTTGGACTTGGGGCGCACACGCGGGTGCGCCCCTACGGAAAGCGACATCTCTTACTTCTATGGACGCAACTTGGTATTATGCCTGTTCCTGAGAACTAAGCAGGGAAAAACCCTCTATTCCAACAGCACGGCTAGCCACCGGGTATCATCATTGGCGGCCAGGGCGATTTTGCCAATCATGGTCAGGGGCACGGACAGCACCATGCCGATGGGCCCCAGGACCCAGCCCCAGAAAAGCAGGGAGACCAGCACCACCAGGGGCGACAAGCCCAACCGGCGGCCCATGAAGCGGGGCTCCAGGATATTGCCGAAAAGGACATTTACCAACAGATATGCCAGAAGGGTCAACAGGGCGCTGGGGAAGCCACACTGAATAAAAGCCAGGAGAATGGCCGGCACTGCCGCAATGATTGAGCCGATGCTGGGGATAAAATTTAATAAAAAGGCCAACAGGCCCCAGGTGGGAGCAAAATCGATGCCGATGAGCGACAGCAGGCCCCAGATGGACAGGCCGGTGGCCAAACTGAAAATGGTTTTCACCGCCATGTACTGGTTGACGCTGGTGGTTATGGCCTTGAAATGACCAAGGGTTTTTTCCGGATTAGGGAAAGCGGCCTGCAGCTTGTCGGGAAACCCCGAAGCCTCGATGAGGATAAAAAGAACGGTGAAAAAGACCAGGAACATGTTGGTGAACAACCCCCTGACCATGGACAGCGTCAGGGTCACCAGACTCATGATTTTGCCGGGACTGAAATAATCGGCGATGAGCACGTTGCTGGTGTCTATCCCGTGGCTGTTAAGCCAGGCAAAAAGCTGAGCCATGATCTGGGCGAGGCGTTCCTGATAGACCGGGAGCTGCCCCGTCAGGGCATTCACCGATCTGCCCACAAAGACCATGACGAGCCCGGCCATCACCAGAAATCCCGCCAAAATGACAACCACCGCCAGGGCATTGGGCACACCCTGGCGCTGCAGCCAGAAAAGGAAGGGCGAAAAGAGCATGGTGAGAAAAATCGCCAACAGGAAGGGATTGATGAGCGCGGCCGCGGTGCGCATGCCGGCCACCACCACCACCAGAGAAGCCGCGGCAATGAAGAATATCGGAATATTGGAGAGTTTCACATCCATGTCCGGGGAGCCTCCGCTCTGATTCACTCAGAGATCTAAACTTGGGAACAAGGTAAAAATGGCTAGTGACCGGCGAATTGCCGCCGGGAGACAGTGCCGCTTTTGGAGTTGGCAATCCAGATGCAACTGCCGTCCCACAGGACGGCCCAGGGGTTGTGGCCTACCAGGTAGGTCATGAGATCGCGGCCGTCCTCAGCCCGGATGACCGTGACATTCTGGCTGTCCCGGTTGGCGATCCACAGGCGGGACCCATCAAAGGCCAGGGCCACGGGACTGAACCCCGTAGGCTGGCTCCCCATCAGCTTTCCGTCCCTTATCCGGATTTTGCTCACCCGGCTGTCGCCATGGTTGGTTACCCAAAGATACTCCCCGGTCACCGCCACCCCCCAGGGGCGGGCTCCCGCGGGCACCGTACCCAGGTTGGCGCCGTCCGCGGCCCGGAGTTTGGCCAGGGTGCCATCCTGTTCGTTGGCCACCCACAGGTGGGCCCCGTCAAAAGCCAGCCCCAGGGGACGCCGGCCCACCCGGAAAGTTCCCAGCAACTCGCCGTCCCGGGCCCGGAACCTGGTGACGCTGTCCCCCAGGTGGTTGCTCACCCAGATATAGCGGCCGTCGAAGAGCACCGCATGGGGGTTGTCGCCCGCTGGGTAGGTCCCCCGCACCACGCCGTCCTGGGCCGACAGGCGGGTGACCGTCCGGTCCATGGAGTTGGCCACCCAAAGGTGGGCGCCGTCATAGGCGATGCCCGTGGGGTAGGCCCCCACCGCATAAGACCCCAGGATAACGCCATCCCGGGCCCTGAGTTTGGTCACCGTGCCCTGGGCCACGGAGTTGGTGACCCAGATATGGGCGCCGTCGAAAGCCAACCCTTTAGGTTCGGGGCCGGCGGGAAAATCGCTCCAGGTCTTGGGCCTGGGCGCGGCGGCCGGGTGAGGGGCCGCCGCCACGGCGGCAAGGCCGGCCAAGAGCAGGCCTATCGCCACCTTCCTGCACTGATTCAGGCGCAGCATCAGTCCTCCTGGTGGTTGTGGACCATTAGCACAACTTGGGACGCAAAATCAATATCGGAGGAGGGCCAGAACCGAATTCTCTCGCTGAGGCGCCAAGACGCCAAGATGTAAGATTTTTTCGTGCCCAAGTTCAACTCGGGTACGAGTTATAGAAGGTTAAAAGGGAGCCTGGGCCAAATCCAGGCAGATTGCCAGACGTTCCTTACTTTTCCAGCAGAATCAACTCCTCTAGCGGCCGCCTGTGTGACTTCTGGTCCCGGTGGGCCGGATGCCCCACCGCCACCACGGCCATAAGTTCGAGCCGCGCCGGCAGCTGCAGAATTTCCCTGACACGCTCCTTGTTCTTCAGAATCTCACCGATCCAGACGGCCCCGAGGTCCAAGGAGTGCAGCGCCAGGAGCAGGTTTTGCAAACAAGCCCCCACAGCCTGGCAATCTTTGGTGTAATCGTAGGAAGCCTCTTTATCCAGGAAAACGGCAATGACTGCGGGGGCCGATTCCAGGATGCTGGCGTATCTCGTCAGCGCGGCCAGGGCCTTTTGCAGTGGCTGGTCCCAGACAATCGCAAAACGCCAGGGCTGGTTGTTGAGCCCGGAGGGGGCCCAAGAAGCTGCTTTTACCGCGATCATGATCAAATCCCGGGAAACCGGCGTATCCAGAAACTGCCGAATGCTGCGCCTTTCATGAATGGCCTTCAGTATGGCTGCATCAGGTCCTTGCATGAGTTTTTCCCTTTTTTGATTTGTAGTATCGCATGGGGCAGCCTCCCTCAGAAGAAATGATGGGCGCAGCAAATTTGGCTTGTTGCCGGCGGCGCGCCTGGCCAAGCTGCGCCTGAGACGGGTGTCTTCTTGTCTTTAGAGCCTCTTGCAAAATACAGTTAGAGGCGGAAGATTTTATCTGGTTGCTAAGTTAAGCCTTAGGTGGACAGGCTTTCCAGCCTGTGCCGGCGCAGGCTTAGCCTCGCGGCTACAATTTTGCAAGAGCCTCTTTAAATAAAGTCTTAGCCCCCATGCTGCCGGATGATCTGCACGAAAAGGTCTTCCAGGGAGGGTTCGGCCGGGGTCAGAGTGACATTTTGGAGGCCGGCCTCTGACAGGGCTCGGTCCAGGGCCTCCCGGGCCTGCTCAAAAGAATCCACCGTGACCATGAAGCGGTCCCCCATAGCCAGGACCTGGCGGGCCGCGGGGTTGGCCTCCAGGACCCGGCGGGCGGCTCGCAGGTCCCCGGCCCTGACCTCCATAAGTTCCCCGCCAAAGGAGGCCTTGAGGGCCTGGGGGGTGTCGGCCACCAAAAGCCTCCCCTGGTGCATGAGGCCCACCCGGTGAGCCCGCTCCGCCTCGTCCATATAGGCGGTGGACAGGAAAATGGTGATGCCCGTTTTCAAAAGCTGGTAGAGGATGTGCCAGAACTCCCGCCGGGACACGGGGTCGACCCCGAAGGTGGGTTCATCCAGAAAAAGCACCTGGGGCCGGTGGATGAGGGCGCACATGAGCCCGAGCTTCTGCTTCATGCCCCCGGAGAGATTGGCGGCCAGACGGTCGGTGAAGGGGGCCAGGGCGGAAAAATCCAGGAGTTCCGGCAGCCGCCGCGACCTGGTCTCCCGGTCCACCCGGTATAAATCGGCATAAAAGACCAGGTTTTCCATGACGGTGAGGTCGCCGTAAAGGCCGAAACGCTGGGGCATATAGCCGATATGCTCCCGAACCTGGTTTCCCTGGGTCATGGGATCAAAGCCCAGCACCTCGGCCCGCCCCTCGTCCGGGTCCATAATGCCCACCAGAAGGCGCATGACGGTGGTTTTGCCGGCGCCATCCGGGCCCACCAGGGCAAAGGCCTCCCCGGCGGCCACGGCCAGGTTAAGGTGATCCACGGCCAGCCGGGGGCCGAAATGTTTGGTGAGGCCCTCGAGGCGGAGGGCGATGTCAGATTCTGGGGGCGTCAAGCCGCTTTCTGCTCCTGAAAAGTGAAAATTGATGAACTTGGGAGGCTCTTGCAAAAGTCTTTATTTTGTCATCCTGAACGGAGTGAAGGATCTCGAACCCATAGAAACCAGAGGTCACAAATTCAGGATGCAAAGTTAACCTGATGTCCAAAGCAGACACCGGCCATCCGTTATTTGGCGGGCAGTGCCCGCCCTCCATTTATTGCCCGCAACTTCCCGAGTCGCCTTGTACAACTATACAATTTCACAGGAATTCAAGGAACATTTTTAGGGTTGTGGTCGACAAAACGAGGTAACTTGGATAGACTTAATGATTATTTTTAAGAAAGTCAGCCCATGAAACGCACCCTTTTTCTTAATCCGCCTTCTTTCCAGGACTTCGACGGCGGCGCCGGTTCCCGCTACCAGGCCACCCGGGAGGTGGTCTCCTTCTGGTATCCCACCTGGCTGTGCTACCCCGCCGGCATGATCCCGGAAAGCCGGGTGGTGGACGCCCCTCCCGAAAACTTGACTGTGGCCCAGGTGGCTCCCCTGGCCCGGGACTATGACCTGGCGGTGATGTTCACCTCCAACGCCTCCTTTGCTGCCGACCTGGCCACCATTACCCGCCTCAAAGAAGAAAACCCGAAGCTGGTGGCCGGCCTGGTGGGGCCGCAGGTGAGCATCCTGCCGGAGGAGTCCCTGGCGGTTGCGCCCCAGCTGGATTTTGTGGCCCGCCGGGAGTTTGACTACACCATCCTGGAAGTGGCCCAGGGCCGCGCCTGGGATAAGATCCAGGGCCTGAGTTTCCGCCAGAACGGCCGCATCTGGCACAACGAGGACCGGCCCTATATTGAAGATCTGGACGCCCTGCCTTTCGTCACTGAGGTTTATCATCGGGATTTGCGCATCGAGAATTATAAAATTCCCTATCTCAGATACCCGTATGTTTCCATCTACACCGGCCGGGGCTGCCCGCACCACTGCGTGTACTGCCTGTGGCCCCAAACCTTCACGGGGCGGCGCTACCGGGTGCGGAGCGTCCCCAATGTGGTGGCCGAGGTGCGCCGGGCTTTGGAGCTTTTCCCCCAGACCGCGGAAATTTTTTTCGACGACGACACCTTCACGGCTTATGGGGAGCGGGCCCAGGAGATGGCCCGGGCCTTAGCACCCCTCAAATGCACCTGGTCCGCCACCGGCCGGGTGAACACCAGCTATGAGACCCTGAAGGCCATGAAGGAAGGGGGCTTGCGCCTCCTGGTGGTGGGCTTCGAGTCGGGCGATCCCCAGGTGCTGAAAAATATCAAGAAGGGCAGCACCCCGGAGATGGGCCTGCGCTTCATGCGCTGGTGCAAGGAATTGGGGATCATGGTGCACGGCACCTTCATGGTGGGCCTCCCCGGGGAGACCCAGGCCTCCATCGAAGCCTCCATGCGCTTTGCCTGCAAACTGGACCCGGACACCATCCAGGTGTCCCTGGCCTCTCCCTACCCGGGGACGGAGTTTTATGATTTCTGCCGGGAAAAGGGGTATATGGCGGACCAAAAGCTGGTGGACGGCTCCACCGGTTACCAGCAATGCGTGGTGGAGTACCCCGGGCTGGCGTCCCAGGACATTTTTAGAGCCGTGTCCCGTTTTTACCGCCGCTTTTATTTCCGGCCCCAGGCCCTGTCCCGTATTATCCGCTGCATGATCAAGGACCCGGTGGAACGGCGCCGCTATCTCCAGACCGGCCAGGAGTTCCTCACCTTTCTCTTTCGCCGCCGGCAAGACAAGGAAGCCACGGGAGGCCTCGGCTCCAGCTGCACATGACCCTCAGGGAACTGGTGAAACTGGCAGTACAGGGTGGACCCGGCTTTGTGCAAATAGCCGTCACCAACGCTTGCAACGCCCACTGCCGCTTCTGCAGCTTTCCCCAGGTGCCCGCTGATGACCGGCGCATGGCCGGCCCCGCCCGTCTGGCCCGGGGGCTGGCCGCCATGCAGCGGGCCGGCATCCGGTATGTCTGTTTCACCGGCGGGGAGCCCCTCCTCTATCCTGACCTCCTTCCCGCCCTAACCCAGGCTCGGGACCTGGGACTCCAAACCCTGCTGGTGACCAACGGCCTTCTGCTTACTCCTTCCCTCATCCGGAGTCTGGAGGAAGCCGGCCTTCAGACCCTGATTATTTCCATAGATGCTGCGTCCGCCCAGGCCCACGACCGCCACCGGGGGGCGCCCGGCCTCATCTTCCACATTAGAGAGGTTCTGCCTCGAATTCATGAAGCCGGCATCAGGGTGGTGGCCTCCGTGACCCTAAGCCGCCTCCTCGACGATCTGGATGCCCTGGTGCACTTTTTGCGGGATTTGGGGTTTCCTCTCGTGACCTTCTCCTATCCCGTCACCAGGATTGACTCTTCCTACCTGGGCTTTGCCGACAACCACCTAGTGGATTATTCTGCTGAAGAACTGGCGCGCCTGTTTACCCAAATCTTGGCACTGAAAGGACGCTCCCCCATCGCCATCCTCAATCCTCGGATGGGGCTCATCGAGGCCCAGCGACAGATTCAGGGCCTGCCCGGCCGCTTCCCTTGTCTCGCGGGTTTCAAATATTTTTTTGCGGACTGGAACCTGGAGGTTTACCGCTGCCACTTCCTCTCGGACACCCTGGGGTCTTTAGAAGACATTGACCGCCTCACCCCTATCCGGGATAACTGCAATTCCTGTAATATCGATTGCTACCGGGACCCCAGCGTCTATCAATATGTGGCGGTCTCCCTGGCCGACACCTTGGCCGCCTGGCGCCAGGGCAACATACGCCAGGGTTTCAGGTCGTTGTTCAATCCCACCAACGCCCTTTCCCTGGCCGCGCTCCTGGAAGGACGGCATTGGGTGCAGTGAGGGATCAACGTTTTGAGGAACGTGTTATAAGGCCACCGTATCGCCTCCCCAAGCTCCTGTTATGAAAAGTTTGTGTAGGGTGCGCTCTGCGCACCGAAATGGCGGGCGGGGACGCCCGCCCCACCGATCTTTTCATCGTTTCCGGTGAGCCAACGGCTCATAAATTACTGCTTGGGAACCAGAAGATATTGGATTTAAGAAAGTGTTTACTAACTCTCAACCTGCTCAGGCTCCCCGCCGGGTTTTGTTCACTGCCGATGATTTCGGCCTGTCCCCCTTTTTGAATCAGGCGGTGGCCCTGGCACACCGCTTCGGGCTTTTGCGCAACGCCAGCCTTATGGCGGGGGGGGGTGCGTTTTCCCAGGCTGTCACCCTCTCCCGGAATTTCCCCGGCTTGTGTCTCGGGGTTCACCTCACCCTGATTCAGGGCCGCGCCATCCTCCCACCCCCAGCCATCCCTAATCTGGTGGACTCTGAGGGTTGTTTCCCCAACGACCCGGTGGCCGCCGGCTGGCGGTATTTCTTTAATCCGGCCCTTCTCCCGGAAATCCGCCGGGAGCTGCGGGCCCAGATAGAAATGGTCCTGCAGGCGGGGATTACGGTATGGCAGCTCAACGGCCACCTCAATCTCCACCTCCACCCCCGCCTTGTGTCTCTGGTGGTGGACCTGGCCAAGGAATACGGCATTCCGGCCCTGCGATTGGCCCGAGAAGACTGGCGCACCACCCTGGCCCTGGCCCCGGACGGCCCCCTCCCCAAGACGGCCCTGGGGTGTATTTTTGCCGTCCTCTCCCGTCGGGCCCGGCGATTGGCCGCAAGCTCCGGCCTGTTCGTAAACGACCACCTCTTCGGCCTCACCCACGACGGCCGCCTCACGGAGGATTATCTGGTGCGGTTGATGCCGCGCCTTAAGCCGGGACTCACGGAAATTTGCGGCCACCCGGCCCTGGCCGCGGACCCGGCCCTGCGTGAGGCCGCGGCGGGCTATCTGCGGCAAGAGGAGTTCAACGCCCTGGTGAGTCCACGCTTGAAAAGGGTTTTGCAAGAGAACGGCATAGAGGTGACGGACTTCCGGGAGGTTTACCAGGGCAGATCCGGCGGCCTTGGCCATTTTTCCCCTTGACAAGCCCGGCCGGATATTAAAAAATTATCTGCACGAGCGGGAATAACTCAGCGGTAGAGTGCAACCTTGCCAAGGTTGAAGTCGCGGGTTCGAATCCCGTTTCCCGCTCCATATTTATTTCTTCCCGGCAGTCCTCCAGGGCGGCATAGCCAAGTGGTAAGGCAACGGTCTGCAAAACCGTTATTCACCGGTTCGAATCCGGTTGCCGCCTCCAGATTTTCCCTATAAAAATAAAGGTCTTACACAATCTCGTCTTTTCCTCGGCTTTGAGCCCCTGGCTGGCCATAAAATCCGTTTGTGCGCCTCGGGGCCGGAAATTTTTGGGGCAACCATAAAAATATTGAAGCAGTCAGGTTGGTGGTGCTATAGTTCGAAAGGTGATGAAGTCCACCCTTAACCGCCGTGGGCCTGGGGCCTCAGGCTAATGACTTCTACTGGGCAAAAGCTGCGGTAGAAGTTTTTTTTTCCGAAACCCTTAAGGTCCGCCTGATGCGCATCTCATACCAAGCTGCCATCATAGAGGTGGTTATGAGGGTTGCTGGAGAGACATACAGATTGTGGACCTGGTCAAACCATGATGAATCGAGATGGACACAACCTGTTGATTAAACATTAATTTTTTACCCCCTCACCCTAACCCTCTCCCCCAAGGGGGAGAGGGGATTAAATGAATATTTTTGACCAGTTAAGTGGGTTATGGGTAATACCCAGCTTTTAAAAAGGGGGGTTCAAAAAACCAGCATGCCCAAGTCCCCCTTTTCTAAAGGGGGATTTAGGGGGATTTTATAGGCGTAACAGTTTAATATAATTTAACTTTTTTGATCGCAACTTGGTATCATGAGAACCTGGGTCGGTCCATGCAGTTTAAACCGCGGAAACACACCCACCTCATCAAAGGTTTCTCCAAAACCACTCAACGGCTGGGGGAAAGCCTCCCCGGGCGTTGGCTGCGGCAGCTGATAATGGCAGACGGTTGGATTCTCAAGGCACTTTTGGTGATGGCCGGCGGCAGCGTCGGGGCTCTTTCCCGCTATGCCGTGTCGTTGGGGGCCGCCAAGCTGTTGGGGACAAAGTTTCCCTGGGGCACCCTCATCGTGAACCTGTCGGGCTGTTTTCTCATCGGCCTGGCCTTTGCCCTGGCGGAGCGGGGCCTTACCGTCATGAATCCCTCCATGCGCCTTTTCTTCGTGACCGGTTATCTGGGGGCCCTGACGACGTTCTCAGCCTTCGGCATGGAGACCGTCAGTTCCCTGCGTGAGGGCTCCTATGTCGTGGCGCTGTCCAACATTTTGGCCAACAATGTCCTGGGGACAGCCCTGGTCTTTTTGGGCATCCTGGCGGGCCGCTTACGGTAAGGAGGGGCCTCAGTGCAGCACTATAAAAAAATCGAAATCTTCACCAATGAAGAAGCCCGGTGGCAGGGGCAGCCCCTCTATGCCGCAGTGGTCCAATTCATCCACGATTTGAAAATTGCGGCCCGCTGCCTGGTGACCAGGGGCATCGAGGGGTGTTATGAAAGCGGGGAGATGGCCACCGGCAGGTTGGAGGTCCTATCGTACAACCTGCCCGTGTGCGTCACCATTGTGGCCCCCGCGGCCGAGTCCGAGAGGATCCTGGCCCAGGTGGAGGGCATGGTGGCGGACGGCCTGGTGACGGTTCAGGAGGTGCAGATCATCTCCTACAAAAGCCGCGGCCGGCTTCTGCCGAGACACACCAGGGTGCGGGATATCATGACGCCGACTCCCAGGAAGGTTAATCCGGACACACCCCTGGATGAAGTGGCCCGGCTGCTCCTTTCTTCCACTTTTACCGGGGTGCCGGTGGTGGACGACAGGGGGCGGCCGGTGGGGGTCATTTCCCAAAGCGATTTGCTTTATAAGGCGGGCATGCCCATGCGGCTCGGCCTGTTGGCGGCCTCGGACCAGGGAAAAGTGGCCCCGGTGCTGGCGGCCCTCAAGGCGAAAAAGGCCAAAGACGTTATGACCAGCCCGCCGGTGATCATCGGCCAGGACGATTTGGTCACCGCGGCCGTGGATCTCATGCTGAACAAACAGGTGAAGCGTCTGCCGGTGGTGGATGGGGAGGGAAAACTGGTGGGCGTCCTCTCCCGCCTGGACGTGTTTCACACCGTTTTGCGGGAGTGTCCTGATTGGCAGGCTTTTCAGCAGCAGAAAATCGCGGTGGACAACCTGCGCGCCGTCGCGGATATCATGCGCCGGGACACCCAGACGGTCCGGCCCGACACCCCGGTGGCAGAGGTGCTGCGCCTCATTGACAGCAACGACCTTCAGCGGGTCTGCGTGGTGGACCAGGACGGGCATCTCCTGGGGCTGATCTCGGACCGGGACCTCCTGTCGGCCTTTTCCCGCCACGCCCCCGGTATCTGGGATTTTTTTGTGAGCAAGCTTGCCCCATCCGAACGGGGCCGGTTGGGGCAAGACTGGGAAGGAAAAACCGCCGGCGAGGTCATGAAAACCGATATCGTCACGGTTCAGGAAGACGCACCCATAGATGAAGCCATCAGGCTGATGCTCCAAAAAGCTTTCAAGCGTTTGCCCGTGATTGACGCCCAGGGTAAATTCAAGGGCATGATCAGTCGCGACGGCCTGTTGCGGGCCGGGTTCGCCTCCGCCTCTCAGCCGTCAGCCAGCAGATCCTGAAGCTCCAGGGCGTTTTGGGCCGCGTAGCCGGCCTCGTCGTTGTCGAAATAGCAGAACACTTCCTGCCCCTGGGTGGCCCAGGCGTCGATCTCCTGGGCCCAGCCCGCCAGAGTCTCCCGGTCATAGCTTCCCTGGTAAGCGCCTCCCGGCCCGTGCAGGCGGATATAGACAAAGTCCGCGGTGACTTCATGGGGGGAAATTCTCCCGGCCAGTTCATAGATGCAAAAGGCCGCGCCGTATCTTTTCAGGAGGCGGCAGGCCTCTTCGTTCAGCCAACTGGGATCCCGCAGTTCCAGGGCATAGCGGTGATTTTTGGGCAGGACCTCAAGGAACTTCTTAAGCCTGTCAGCCTGGAACCGCCAGCGGGGCGGCAGTTGAAAGAGGATGGGGCCTAATTTGTCTCCCAGCAGGGAGACGCGCTCCAGAAAGAGGGCGACAGACTGCTCCGGGTCCGTCAGCTTCTTCAGGTGGGTGATGTAGCGGCTGCCTTTGACGGCAAAAATAAAGTCGGGAGGCACGGCTTCCCGCCAAGCAAGGAGGGCCTTTTCCGTGGGCAGCCGGTAAAAGGAGTTGTTGACCTCCACGGTAAGGAATTTTTGCCGGTAAAAATGGAGATAGTCCGCCTGGCGAAGATTGGCGGGGTAGAAAGGACCGCGCCAATGGTCGTAGTGCCAGCCTGAAGTGCCGATATGAATGCGACCCTTGACGTTCACGGTTGCCCCTGGTTTGGGGTCACCTATACTCGTTGCCAACAGTTTTTCTTTCTCCCCCCTCACCCTAAGCCTCTCCCCCCGCTGGGTGGAGAGGGAATATAAGAAAGAAACCTTTGGCAAACGCTCTAAAACGGGGGATTTCAGGAGACCCGGAAATTGTCAAAAACTGCGCGGTTCCCTTGATTATCCAAAATCACACCCTACATTTTTTATATCATTTACTCTTCCAGATGAGGGAGAGACGAATATGCCCTCTTACAGGAAAACCTGGTGGCGGCCGGTCCTGATGGCTGGCCTGATCCTGGCGGTTGCGGCCCACGGAGGAAATGCCATGGAACTCAAATGTTCGGCCTTTGCCGATGGCGGCAAGGTTCCCCAGCAATACGTCATGCCCGGCGCCGGAGGGAAAAACTTGTCCTTTCCCCTCACCTGGTCCGGAGCGCCGCCCGAGACCCAGTCCTTCGCCCTGGCCATTGTGGATCCCCACCCGGTGGCCCGCAACTGGGTGCACTGGCTGGTGATTAACCTCCCCGCCGGCGCCAGCGGCCTGGGGGAGGGCGCCTCCGGCAAGGATATGCCCGCCGGCGCGGTGGAGTTGCACAATTCCTGGGGGAAGGCTGGATACAGCGGCCCCCAGCCGCCGCCGGGCACCGGCGACCACCCCTATGTGGTGACTCTGTACGCGCTTAAAGTTGCGAAATTGGACCTGAAGCCGGCCACGGACCTGGCCGGTTTTCAAAAGGCCCTGGAGGGGAATATCCTGGCCACGGCCCAGATTACCGGATATTACGGCAGATAAGAGAGAAGCTGTAAGCTGTAGGCTTTAGGCTTTTGCCGTGACCCCCCCGTAGGGGCGACGCATGCGTCGCCCCTACCGCAGGTTTTCATCATCGGGGTGGCCCCATCGGGCTATGAATGTTTAACCAAGTAAAAAGGAAACGGGATGAACATTTTTGATATGGAGGAATTATGAAAACAATGAGAGTGCTGGTTTGCCTTTTGACGCTCACCCTGGGAGCGCTGTTTCTCACGACACCCTGGGCCACGCAGTCCCAGGCCGCGGGAACGGTAATTTACGAATTCCGCAGCAAGATCTGCCCCTACTGTTATGAACTGGCCGAGATTCTGGGGGAACTTTCCAAAAAGTACCCCGGCCAGTTTATGGTGCAGGAATACTGGAACGAAAGGGACGAAGCCATGTTTAAGAAGTACGATGTGTCCCTGGTTCCCACCCTGATAATCCTCGGCCCTTCCGGACGGGTGGCCTTTCGCCATGAAGGCGCGATTTCCAAGGATGAACTGGTGAGCAGACTGAAGGGCCTGAATGTTATTCGGGACTGAGGCTCACAAAACGCAAAAGCCGGGGGCGACCCCGGCTTTTTTTGTGGCTCGATCCCGGCCCCGGCGCCTTGTTGGACCGCGGTTTAATGCCCCTTTTTATAAAGAGGGGACATCTCCCGTAAGGTCTGGACAATTGGGGGCAGGGCTGCCAGCACCCGCTCCACATCCGCCTCGGTGGTGTCCCGCCCCAGGCTGAAGAGCAGGGTACCCTGGGCCGTGGCAAAGTCCATGCCCGTGGAAATGAGGACGTGGGAGGCCCGCAGCGATCCGGAGGCGCAGGCGGAACGGGTGGCCGCAGCGATGCCCTCTTCGTCCAGCATGAGCATCAGGCTTTCCCCTTCCACATATTTAATGGACACGGACACCAGGTGGGGGAGACTCAGGGTGGGGTGGCCGTTCATGACGATTTCGGGAATGCGGGCCACCAGGCCATCCCGGAGTTTGTCCCGCAACGCCTTGATGCGGGGCAGGCGCTCCGGCATCTCCGCTTTGGCTATTTCGGCTGCAACCCCCATCCCCACGATGCAGATGAGGTTTTCGGTGCCGGCCCGGCGTTTGTTCTCCTGACTGCCGCCGTCCAAAAGGGGCCAGATGCGGGTGCCCTTGCGGACATAAAGGGCCCCCACCCCCGGCGGCCCATAGAACTGGTTGGCCGCCAGACTAAGGAGATCCACCCCGAGGGTCCTGATATCCACCGGGATCACCCCCACCGCATCCACGGCATCGGTGTGGCACACCACTTTGTGCTTCTGGGCGATCTTGGCGATGTCGGCGATGGGCTCAAGGGTGCCGATTTCATTGTTGGCCAGCATGACGCTGATGAGGATGGTGCCGGGAGTTATGGCCGCCTCCACCACAGCGGGATCCACCAGGCCATAAGGATCCACATCCAGGGAGGTGACGGTGTAGTCCAGCAGGCGCAGGGTGCGCAGGGAATTTAGCACCGACTTGTGCTCGATGTTGGTGGTGATGATGTGCCGGCCCTTTTCCCGCATGCCGATGGCCACGCCCTTGATGGCATGGTTGACGGACTCGGTGCCGCCGGACTCAAAGACGATCTCGCCGGGGTCGGCGTTTATCAGGGCCGCCACCTGGGCCCGGGCCGTTTCCAGCGCTTCGGAAGCCTTCTGCCCCACCTGATGGTCGCTGACCGGATTGCCGTAGACCGTGTTAATATGGTTGATCATGGCCTCCTTGACCCGAGGGTGCAAAGGCGTGCCGGACAGATGGTCAAGATAAGTAACTCCCATGATGTCTCCCTTTTCAGGCCGTTACCGTCAGATGCTTAGTGATCGTGTTCGTGAGGGATATCCGTCCCGCAGAAGATGCAAAAGGGAGACTCCTCCTCGACTTGCTTGGAACAGTAGGGGCAATAACAGGCCTGAGCTTCCCGGCTGCCGACGTGCTCTTCCCGGTCTCTCACCGTATCCTTGATTTTTCCGGATTTACGGTCGAGATAATTTTTGATGGCGGAGTGCAGGGCATCGGCTCCCAGGTTGGAGCAGTGCAGTTTGTTCTGGGGCAGGCCTCCCAAGGCTTCGGCCACATCTTTGTTGGTGATTTTCATGGCCTCGTCAATGGTTTTTCCCTTGGCCAGTTCGGTGAGCATGCTGGATACCGCGATGGCTGCCCCGCAGCCGAAGGTCTTGAATTTTATATCGGCGATTTTATCATTTTCCACCTTGATAAAGACATTCATCATGTCTCCGCAGACAGGATTGCCCACTTCGCCGATACCGTCAGCATCGGCAATCTCCCCGACGTTGCGGGGATTCTTAAAATGATCCAGGACGATTTCGGAATACATGGTTGCTCCCTTCCCAATGTAAAGTGAAGTAAATATAATGCCTTTAACAGCCGGGGTCAAGGAGTGAGGGAGAAAAGACCCCCATCACGGCAAAGCCGATTCACTAAAATGAAGGAAATCTTATGCACCTGACCACTAACACGGCACAGGCCTGGTTTCCGGCGGAGGGCATCAAACTCTCTGACCCCAAACCCTTGTCTCTCCTGTGGGACTGCCACCATGGCGATACCTTTGTGTTGCTGGTGGGCGGACTGGCCGCTGAGCCTTTCTCGGGGGAAGCCCCCGCCGAGCCCATCATCCTGGAGGTGAGTCTGGCGCCCTTCGGGGAAGTACTCGGTAAGATCGAACAGTTTGCCGCCCATCACAACCTGCCCCTCGCCCCCCTGGCCGCCCTGCCCGAGGCCCTGGAAGAACCCCTGACCCTGGCCGCCTGCCATCTGCCGGAGGCCAAGCTCTTTGTGTTTTCCGAAAAGGCCCTGCTGACGGCCCATGCTACGGCGGAGGGCACTGTGCGGCTCACGGTTGCCGGCGATTTCAAGAGCAGGAAACTTCCCTGTCAGGCAACCGACCTCGTCCTGCACCTGGAGCGCCCCGGCGCCGCCCGGCTGTTGTCCTATTGTTTCACCCTGGTGCGGGGGAGGGTTTGAGAATTTGAGAGCAAGCAAGGGCCTTTGCCCTCTGCTGCCCTGCCACCCTGAGGAGGGGTCATGAGCCTGGTTCTCACCGGTAGGGAAGTGATGCAGGTGTTGGACATGGACCTGGCTCTGGACGCAGCCCGGGCGGCTTTCCTGGCCCATGGGGAAGGCCGGGTCAACATGCCCCCTAAAAGCGAACTGCCGGTCAATTCAGGCAGCATGAAGGTCATGTACGGGGAGATTTTCCTGCCTGAGGGCCATGTCTGCGGCCTCAAGTGGAACGCCAATTTTCCCGATAATCCCCGCCGGGGTTATCCCGCCATCACGGGCAAACTCCTGCTGAACGATCCCGTCACTGGGCTTGAATTGGCGGACCTGGACGCCACCTACATCACCAATTACCGGACCGGGGCCGCCGGCGCCCTGGCGGTGCAGTGTTTGGCCCGTCCCGAGTCCAGCCGCCTGGGCCTGGTGGGAGCCGGGGCCCAGGCCCACACCCAGGTGGCCGCCATCCTCAAAGTGCGGCAGATCAAGAGCGTCGCCATTTTCAGCCGCACTTATGCCCATGCCCAAAAATTAGCGGCGGAAATTAGCAGCCGGTATGGCATTGCGGCTCAGGCCGTGGAAAGTATGGCCCAGGCGGTTAGTGGCCAGGATATCGTGGTGACCGTCACCCCCAGCCGCGCCCCCCTGGTGCGCCGGGAATGGGTGAGCCCCGGCACCCATATCAATGCCTTCGGGGCCGACGGCCCCGGCAAGCAGGAACTGGCCCCGGCCATTCTCCGGGAGGCCGGGGTTTTTGCCGACGACCTGGCCCAAACCCAGCGCATCGGGGAGATCAACGTTCCCCTGGCTCAAGGGGAGATCACTTTGGCGGAGGTGCAGGGGACCTTGGGAGAGGTGGTGGCCGGCAAGAAAGCCGGGCGCATCAGCCCCGAGGAAATCACCGTCTTTGACGCCACCGGCATGGCCGTTCAGGATCTGGCCCTGGGGCTCATGATCTACCGGCGCGCCAAGGAACGGGGCTTGGGAGCTGAGAAAGAATTTTTCGATTATTATTCTCTTTGCTCCGCAAAGAGAAGGTGAAATTGGGGGGAGGGCCAGGGACCTGAGGTCCCTGCCCTCCCCCCAGACCCCCCTCCCAACCCACAGAAGGTCCGAGAAAGACGGGGCCAAAGGCCCCGACTTTCTCGGAGGAATATTCCCGTTAAGGGATTGGGGGAGGGGGCGCGGGGGAGGGGGTAAGGGCCCGCCGGCCCTTAGCCCCCTTCCCCGCTAAGCTTCGATTTTGTCTTTTGCGGAGCAAAAACATAATCGAAAAGAGTTTTTCACTTCGAGGGAAAAATTAAGGGAGGCCACATGAGTCTTGTTCTCACCGGCGCTGACATCATGCAGATTCTCACCATGGACCTGGCCCTGGCCGCGGCCCGGGAGGCCTTCCGGGCTTATGGCGAAGGGCGGGTGAACATGCCCCCCAAGTCCTATTTGACCCTGGCCCTGGGCGACTTCCGGGCTATGTATGGCGAAATATTTCTCCCTGACGGGCACGTGTGCGGACTGAAATGGGTGAACGTCCATCCCGGCAACCCGTTGCGGGGCCTGCCCACAGTCATGGCCAAGGTGGTGCTCAATGATCCGGACACCGGCCTCGAATGGGCCGACATGGACGGCACCTTTATCACCAATTACCGCACCGGCGCCGCCGGGGGCGTGGCCGCAGAGATGCTGGCCCGCCCTGACTCCACCAAGCTTGGGGTTATCGGGGCCGGGGAGCAGGCCCGCACCCAAATTGCCGCCATCATGAAGGTAAGGCCTATTAAGGAGATTATTATTTGCGACTGCGCCACCACCCGGGCCCGGCGGCTGCAAGAGGAAGCGGCGGCCCTTTATCAGGTGCCGGTGAATCTGGCTGCGGATTCCCGGGAAACCGCCCTGGCCTCCGACATCCTGGTCACCGCCACCCCCAGTGAAGCCCCCGTGGTAATGCGGGACTGGGTCCGCCCCGGCACCCATATCAACGCCATCGGGGCCGACGCTGCCGGCAAGCAGGAACTGGACCCGGAAATCCTCAAGGCCGCCAGGATCGTGGTGGATGATTGGGCCCAGGCCTCCCATTCGGGGGAGATCAACGTCCCCCTGAGCAAAGGGGAGATTACTGCGGCCTTGATTTACGGTTCCCTGGGGGAGGTGGTGGCCGGCAAAAAACCGGGGCGCCGGAGCCCGGAGGAAATCACCGTGTTTGATTCCACCGGTCTGATCATTCAGGACCTGGCCCTGGGTTTTGCCCTATTTAAGAAGGCCCAGGAGCGGGGTTTGGGGGAGGTGAAGGAGTTTTTGCATCTGTCCCATTAGTTCTCGTTCCCAAGTTTAACTTGGGAACGAGGAAAAGGGCAGGTTGAAGGAGGGAGCAGGGTTGCCCCCCACAGCCATCCATGAAAAGACCTGGTGGCACAGGTTTTCAACCTGTGCCGACGAGAGGTTGAAGCCTGCGGCTACAACGCAACTCGTTTTCAGACCGCCGGATTACCTTTTTTCCCGGCGCAGCGCTGGCAGACATAGCCGCTTTCCACCTGCCGGTGCCAGCCCTCCAGGACCACGGCGCCGCACTCCTGGCAGACCCCCAGGATTTTGGGAGAACGGTCGCCCCAGGCGGTGGGGCTTTTGGGGCCCCAGGGCAGCTTCTGGCGCAGGCGGCGCCACCAGCTCCGCACATAATCTCCTATCATGGTTGGAGTATACCAAAGATTCACATCCCCGCGTAGACATGAGGCCTTTATGACTCAGATTATTTTAATCTAGTTCTCATCCAGAAAGTCGTGATTTCATGTTGGTGTTTGGCGTCGGCAGGCCATTTCTGGCCGGCGCTCTGGTTAATCGAAGTCTATGACCGCGAATTTGCCGGTTAGCTGGGCCTTTGGGCCTAATTTTCCCCTCTTCCGGGCAGACCTCTCCCCTGGCCGGGAAGCCCTGGATGGGTCCGCCTTACGGCGTCTGCAGCAACATGCCCAAAACCAAGACATTGTAAGACACGACGGCGCTCCAGACATACTGCCGGAAGCCGGGCCACCCCTGCCAGTTACTGCGATCCAAACCAAAGCTCCGTTTCAGCCTGGAAATATTGGCTTCGATGCCGGCCCGAAAGTTGCGCAGCTTTTTGTAAATCCACCGGCTCCTGACCATATCCAAAATCCCCAGGCCTCTCTTCTTGGCGAACATGACGTCTTTGACCCCCTGGCCTTTGGCCAGCCGCAGATTATCCCGAGAGGCAAAGCCGCCGTCTGCCGCCGTCTTCAGAGGCGGGCGGCCATAGATCGACTCCTGCCGGGCGAGCAAATCCGGAAACATCACCGCATCGGCGGGATTGCCCCGGGCCACGACACAGTCCAGGATCAGGCCGGAGTGGCCGCCGCTCAGAAAAATTTTGTGGCCATACTGGGTGTCCCGTCCGCCCTTGACAATCACATCGGTGTGACACTCAAAGAAAGAGACCACTTTCTCGCCCGCGGGCACCTTCTCCCCCCGGATCACCCGGCGCTCGGTCTGCGCAAGGACCCGCTGCAGCAGCGAGACCGCCCTCTCCAGTTGGTCCAGGATCTTATGAGCGGCGATGGTCTCTTCCAGGTCCGCCCCCACAAACCCCTTGAGCTCAGTAATGGCCTGCCGGGCATAGCCCTGCGCCTTGCCGGCCAGGGACAACAACTCCCGATACGCCTTGAGTCTCACCTGGTCCTTCCGGGCGCCCTGAATCTGCAAACCCCGTTTCTTGGCCGCCCGTTGATGATCCGCAAAGGTGTACCACGGTGCAGGGTTCAGGGCCTTGCCGGCCTGAAGCAGACGGGTGATCACCCGGATGCCGTCCAACAACAAGGTGGAATCGGTGGGATGATGGATGTGGGTTTCCACCACGGTGGAATCCATCCGCACGGTGTGCCCCTTCTCCACTTTTTGTCGTCCCGCATATTCCAGGAGCACCAGGTTCATGGCTTCCCAGGTCTCGGCGGCAATGGCTTTGATGTTATCCTGCAACGTGGAACCGCAGGGATATTGCCCCCTGCCCAGCCGGGCAAAAGACCGGAAGGCCATGGAGTCTTCCAGATGAAAGGCCAGTTCCTCGTAGGTCAATTCCCGGTATCGCTTCAAAATGGCACAGCGCAGCACCTGCTCGGCCGTCATGCCCCCCCGCCCGGTATCCGTCCGCCGGTATTTCACCAGGTCCCGAAACACCAGGTCCAGGATACCCGGATTTTGGTCCAGGACCAGAGAAATGGCCTCCAGTTCCCGGGCCACTTTATTCCTCGCCAGAAGATGCAAAAGGTGCCGTTGCGGGTCCCGTTTTTGGCGCATAAACCAACCTCGGAAAGATATCTTTCTAAATCAAATCAATCTGTTACCTCAATCAAAGTAACACTTTCCGAGGTAAAACGCTATGGGGAAAATACCCTTTATTACATTATTTCAGCCAGATACCCTTTCTGGATGAGAACAATCTAATAAGAACCTTGCTATTGCTGGGGAAACCCCCCAGGGCCCGGGCGGCTTAAGGGGGTTTTTTTACTTTGGTAAGGAGGGGAGATTGATCGGAACCAGAATAGCCTCCCCTCCCGGCCTTGGCTTCAATGTGTCGATAAGCTCTGAATATCAGAACCTCTCCTTGCAAATTCCCGATGCCAGATAGAGAGCAGGTATACGTAACAAAACCTGTTTTTTCTAGTAATGGTGGTGGGTTAGATGCAGTCTATGTTTGGCCAGGGAATCTCATGTCCACCAAGAGCCACTGTTATAAGATTGTGCAGATCACTAAAACTAAGAGGATATTGTTTGACAGTGGCACCACCTTCCTTTTTATTTCCGGCAAAAGCAGGAAGAATCTGAAGGAACTCACTGAGGTTTTCATGACCCACCTCCTGTTTACTTGACTCTTTTGGGGTGACTGCGGTTTTGAAACTGGCGCACCTGGTACATGAAGGCCTCCAGGCGGGTGCGGGTGTGGGTCTGCTCCTGGCCATCGTAAGCCAGGTTCAGGAAAGGGATGTGGTCGTGCTCCTCCCGGAAGCGGCCGATCAGGGAATTGACCACGGTCCCCGGCATACAGGCAAAGGGCATGATGTTGACCAGGCCGGAGGCTCCCTTGTTGATAAAATCGATGGCTTTCCCCAGGCTGAGGATGGCCTCCCCTTCGAAGGAGGGGTGCAGATAGCCGCAGGCCATTTCGATGGTCCTGGTAATCCGCGGCTCCTCCAGGTTCCTGAGGCTGCCCTGGAAAATTTCTTCCAGCCGGTGCTCGTCCCGGTGCTGGAAGAACTCCTTGAGCAAGACCCTGCCATAGTAGCGGTAGCGCCGGTCATTCAGGGCCCGTTTTTTGGTGCAATAGTTTACATAGTGGAACCACTCGCCGATGGGCGGCAGCCAGACCTCGCCCCCCAGGGCCTCGATCTCCCGCACCGCGTCCTCATTGGCAAAGCGGTTGGAACGGACGTAGATCTCCCCAACCACCCCCACGATGGGTTTCTCCCGGCGGCCGTTCAAAGACACGTCGTTGAAGGTCTGGCAAGTCTCGCGCAGCATTCCCACCAGGTTTCCCCGGTCTCGCAGGGCCTCGTAAGTCTTCTGGAGAAAGTGCTGGTAGACTCTGTCGGTTTCCCCGGCCTGACGCTCATAGGGGCGAGTCTCACAGAGCTTCTTCTCCAGGAGGTCGATGGCCACGAACCCATTCCAGGCTATACGGTCGAAGTCTTCCCCCACCATGTCGAGTTCCTCATACATGGCGACGTCCTGGTCGGGGGCATAGACCGGCACCTGGGGATACCCCAGTTCATCCAGCACCAGGCGCTGGTACCGGTTGTACTGGCCGAAACGGCAGGGGCCCGAGGCGTTGGGCATGAAAAAGGAGCTGTGGTCCGGGTCAAAATCGGGGCGCTTCACCAGCTTGGCCAGGTCTCCGGTGGTGAGGATGAGGGGATAGCACTCCTTTCCCGAGGTGAGGCGTCGGCCTAACTCCAGGGTTTCGGCATCGGATGCCGGCAAGGCCTCGGCTTCGGCTCCGCAAGCCTGGTAGGCCGCCACCGGAGCCAGAATGTGGTCAGTCATGTAGGGCAAATAGATCTTCCGCTTCAAGCTGCCGGTGAACCGGGTACAGCTCGGCCGGGCCTGTGGAGGCTCCACCGTGACGTTCTGCAGGCTGTCCAGGAAGGCCTCCAGGCGGGTGATGGCCCCCACGTCGGCGGAGTGCTCGTCGATCTCGATCTCGAGATAAGGTTTCCCCCGCATCCGGTCTCTGAAAAAGTGCTGAATGAAGGAATCAGGACCGCAGCCGAAATTGGTGATGAAGATGCCATAGAGTCGCGGGTTTTTGCGGATATGCTGGCCCACGCCCAGGATCTTCTGGCCGAAGCGCCAGAACATGGGCTTGATTTCCTCCAGGTCCTCCACTTCGTTTATGGGCAGGTAGTCCATGGGCATGGCCAGGACCCCCAGCTGCCTGAGCTTCCGGTGGAGATTGAGGTTCATCCCCGGGTCGAAGGCGTTGTAGGGGCGGCCCACCAGGATTATGAGCCGGGCCTTGGGGGAGAGGTTGTCCAGGATTTCCCGGCCCCTGGCCTGGAGTTTCCCGTAATAAGCCTCTTGTGCGGCCAGGGCCTTTGGTAAAGCTCGGTCCACCGCCCGGAGGGAGACCCCAAGATCCTTCCCCAGAGCCCGCAGGCCCTGGCGCAGAGCCCGGTAACCCCGGCCGAAATAGAGCACCGGGCTTAGCAGTCGGGCGCCGTAAGGGGCAAAATCGATGGCCGTGGGCAGTGTGTAGGCCAGTGACTGGGCCATGGGGCAGACCAGCCCCTGCTGGATTTCAGGGTGGGGATGAGGCATATCGATGACGCTGGGGAGGAAGATGCGCTTGACCCCGGCCTGCAGCAGGTCCAGGACGTGGCCGTGGGCCACCTTCACCGGGTAGCAGGGCTCCGCGGCCAGGCACTCCACGCCCTGGTGAATCACCTGCTTGTTGGTCTTCTGAGAGTAGACCACGGTGAAGCCCAGTTTCTCGAAGAAAGTGCGGAAGAAGGGCATCATCTCCTGAAAGAACATGGTCCGGGGAATCCCCAGAGGACCCCGCTGCCCCTTTTCCGAGGTCTCGGGCCCATAGAGCAAGTCCTCCCGCTCTCTGATCAGATCGGGTAAATCGACGGTTTGCTGCTCCCGGGCTACTTCATACTTCTCGCAGCGGCCCCCGTAAAACAGGGGTTTTTCTCCGGCGATCTCCACCCGGCGAATTTCACAGGTATTGGGACAACCCTGGCATTCAAAGGATTTTACGTGGTACTCCCGGTGGGCCAGGTCGAAGCCCTTGAAGCGCGAGGTCTCCCAGGTCCGCTCCCGCATGGCCAAAAGCGCCGCGCCGATGGCCCCGGTGACGTCGTGGTGGGGCGGCACCGTGATGGGCTTTCCCAGCACCTGCTGGAAGGCCGCGACAATGCCCCGGTTGGCGGCCGTGGCCCCCTGGTAAAAAATGGTGTCGCCGATGGGCCGGTCTTCGGCCACTTTGTTCAGGTAATTCTGCACGATGGAGTAAGAGAGCCCGGCCACCAGGTCTTCTTTGGCCGCGCCCCGCTGCTGGTGGTGCACGAGATCAGATTCCATGAACACCGTGCACCGTTCCCCCAGACGCACCGGCGAATGGCTCACCAAGGCAAGCTCGCCGAATTCACCCCGGATGGAGATCCCCAGCTTCTCCGCTTGCTCCTCCAGGTAGGAGCCGGTGCCGGCGGCGCACACCTTGTTCATCATGAAATCTACAATGGCTCCCTGCCTCAGGCTGATGAACTTGGAATCCTGGCCGCCGATCTCGATGATGGTATCCACTTTGGGATTAATGGCCGCGGCGGCAGTGGCCTGCGCGGTAATTTCGTTTCTCACCACATCGGCCCCGATAAAGTCCCCAGTGAGATAGCGCCCCGAGCCGGTGGTGGCCGCGCCCATGATCCGCACCCGCCCTTCGAGCTTTTCCCCCACTCTTCTTAAACCCTCGGTGATGGCCTCCAGGGGCCGGCCCGCGGTCATGAGGTACTCCCGGGCCAGGACCTGCATGTCGGCATCGATGACCACCACGTTGGTGCTGATGGAGCCGACATCGATTCCCAGGTAGCCTTCCACGATGCCCTCGGCTGGCAAGGGGATCACCGCATAGCTTTCCGGCCCCAGGACCGCCGGGGGTGTCAAGGCCGGCAGGCGGTGGGCCTGCTCGGGCTCCCGGGATAGAAGCTGCCGCAAGGGGTCCAGGTCCAGGGAGAAGTTGGCGGGGGGTTGTTCCCGGGTCGCCAGCACCGCCCCGATGGCCCCTAAAGCGCAGAAATGCGGGGGAATGATGAGATCGGCTTCTTTTAGCCCGAAGATTGTCCGGAAGGTCTGGCGCACCCCCAGGTTATGGGCCACGCCGCCCTGGAAGGCCACCGGCGGGTGGATGATCTTCCCTCTGGAGATGTTGCTCTTCAGGTTCCGGGCCATGGCCAGGCAGAGACCGGCGATGATTTCGAAGTCCGGGGTGGCGCCCTGCTGGAGGTGGATCATGTCTGTCTTGGCAAAGACGCTGCAGCGCCCGGCGATACGGGGAGGCGTGGTGGATTTGAGGGCCAGCCGGCTGAACTCCTCGATGGTATAGCCCAGGCGGTGGGCCTGCTGGTCCAGGAAGGAGCCGGTGCCCGCGGCGCACATGGTGTTCATGGCGAAGTCCTGAATCACCAGGCTGCCGTCTTCTTCGCCCACCAGAATAAGCTTGGCGTCCTCGCCCCCCATGTCGATGATGGTGCGAGCCTCGGGCCGGAAGTGATATGTCCCCCGGGCCTGGGCGATGACTTCATTGATTAGGGTTCCTCCCAAAACCTCGGCCAGGACCTGGCCCCCCAGGCCGGTGAAGGCGGCCAGGCGGCAATTGCGCAAGGGGAATTCCGGTTCCAGGGAGGAAAGCAGCTCTAAGGCAACGCTCTGGGGTTGACCCAGGTGGCGGCGGTATTCCTCTCTGAGAACGTCGCCGGACGGGGTCATGACCACCAGCTTGACGCTCACCGAGCCCACGTCCTGGCCCAGATGGAATTCATCGACCCCCTTTTGCGGCCGACAACCTTTTTGGATGTTGGTCTCCCCGGTTTTCATTTCCGTGCCCCTTTGTATTTGTGAGTGATTAATCACTCGCTTATATGGACAAAAAAATTTATGCACATAATATCTTCCAAGCATTATTCACCAGGGTCGGGGCCAGACTGGTAAGGCTCCAGGAAATATTGCCATAGATCCTAAAAACTGCCACCTGGATAAGGATACCGAGGACCATGGCGGTTTTGACATCTGCGTCCGCCTGGGGGATCTCAGCCGCCGCCATCCCCCCGGCGATGGCGTTCTTCAGCACGCGCACCGGACTCGGCATATCCGGGGTCATTTTCCGAATGTGACCGTGATGGTCCAGGAGCAGGTAGCTGAACAGCACCGGGTTGGCGTCGAAAAAGGTGCAGCCCAGGTTGATGATGGCGGTTATCTTGCCTTTCAAGGTCTGGTGCTCCTGCTGGCAGCGATCGATTTTCATGGCCAACTCAGTGAAATTCGTGGCAAAGAGCTCCCAGGCCAGCTCCTGTTTGCTGTCATAGTGGCGGTAAATGGAGCCCTCGGCGATCCCGGCCTTGCTGGCAATATCTTTGATAGTGGTGGCGGTCACCCCTTTTTCCACAAAGAGGTGCAGCGCGGTGTCGTCGATGAGGGCCTTGGTTTGACTGCCATCTCGTGCCATAGTGAATACTCACTCATCTCTTTAACTATTAAATAAATCTTTGTTAGAGCCTTGTCAAGCTTTTTTAAGGGGGAGGTTCATTTTTTTGAGAGTGTTATCCTAAGATACACATAACCTTTTTTTGATATTCGTCGAAATGAAGGCCTTGTTCGAAATAGGCCCATAAGCGCATGGTCAGGTCGATCATTTTTTCTGACCTTGAGACCACCTTGGTTCTTCGGGTAAAGCGAGCTACTCTATGACGAGTTTTGGCGTTGTCACTTTCCAGGAGTTGGGTTGGCGCTTTACTTACTACGTGCTGTCCGGGCGGGATCACCTCAGAGTAGACGGACCAGTTATCGGTGCAGTAGATACATCCCGGACGGGCGATGCGCTCCCAGAGTCGCCCAAAGGTGACATGATCACGGCCACCCACCACCCAGGAGACACAACGCCGTGAGTCACGATCATAGGCTTTCCAAATCCAACGCTTGTTTTTTTTGTCTGCAGGAAATGCCACACTTCATCCAGTTCCATCTCCCGAATTTCTTCCCGGACCTCTGGTTCCGGCAAACTCTCGGCCACCTGGCGCACCCACTTGTAAGTGCTGACGCCAGAGACGCCAAGCAATTTGCCCAGCCAGCGAAAACTGGCTTTGCCGAAGCTGTAGAGCAAGACTGCCAAAGCCTTGGTCGCTTCCGAGCGGCCCCGCTTGGCGGTATCGGTAAAGTGATAGCCACAGGCTTTGCAGCGGTAGCGTTGGAGTCCCCGTACAAAACCATGTTTTACATACGAGGTGCTGCCACATCTTTTGCACGAAAGGTCCATGGGTCACCTCCTGGATGATTTCAGGAGGTATTATAACACGTAATGTATCTTATGTTAACACCCCCACAAAATCTAGCGGGACCAGTAGACCCTGACGAACTTGGTCATTTCCCCCCATTTGAAATTAAGTTCGCCTTTATAGGCCTTGTACACGGCCCGGCCCAGGTGTTGGGCCATCTTTTCGCTGGTGGTTTCCACCACCAGGCGATCTTTGGCCTCCTCGGTCATGGTGATGATGCGGTCGGCGACGCTGCGGCCCGCCACCCGCTCCGCCTCATTTTTCAGCAGGGTGATGATTTCGTCTTTCCTTTCCTTGAGAAACTCCCCGCTCAGGGTCAGAATGCCTTCCGGATAACGGTCCTTGATCTTGCGGCAGGTGGGGCAGGTGACTTCCTTCACCTTGGCGGTGCCGGCGAGTTTTTTGGCCAGCTTCTCGTCAAAAAACCAGCGCTTGTTCTGGTAAATGGCCTGGCAGGCGGTGCACAGGGAGGCCTCCTGCCCTTCCGCCGGCTGATAGGGGTCCTCGGTGCGGCCGGCGTGCCCGAATTTCTTGCCTTTTTGTCCGCTCCACTTGCGATCTTCGTATCTGCCCATACAATCCTCCCTCAAAGGGTTGGTGAACAGCAGGTGCGCCTGAGTCCGACAATCAGGGGAAGACAGAAAAAGCCATTAATTATAATGTAATGCCCCTCCTCACAAAAATCCAATAAAAAGGGGGATTGAACTCCTGAGGGGTAATGCCATTTCCGGTTTTCGAGCTTGGTCTGACCAAATCCCCTGTCCTGGAAAGATTGTGTAGGGTGCGCTCTGCGCACCAACATGGCGGGCGGGGACGCCCGCCCCACGACTTTTCATGGTTTATGGCAAGTTGCGTCCATAGAACTAAAAGATGTCGCTTTCCGTAGGGGCGCATCTGCGTGTGCGCCCCAAGTCCAGGGCGGACACATGGGTCCGCCCCTACAGAAAGTAAATTACCTGTATATATGCAACACAGTATTAGCCTATCTTGTGAACATATCCTGAAAAAACTTGATAAAATTCCTTGAGACTGAAGAAATCTGGACACATTTTTTTAGATTATGCTACAGTTTGGTTAACTTTCCTCAAATGACAGCGGCTTGGATCCATCTACGGCATGGACCGAGACCGGAAGGAGGGAAATATGGGATACCTTCCGAGTACGCGCCGGGAGGTTTTTTTTTCTGAACCCACCCGAGATGACCAACTCACCAGGGCACTGGACCTGATGTTGGGCGAGTTGGGCGGGGTTTTTTCCCGCCTGACCCCGGATCTGGCCGGGACCTTTTTGAAGGAAGTGGAAGCCGCGCCCCGGATTTTCGGCTGCGCGGCGGGACGCTCGGGGTTCATCCTCCGGGGCTTCCTCATGCGCCTCATGCACCTGGGGTTCTCCGTTTACGTGGTGGGAGAAACCATCACCCCCCGCCTCCAGCCCCAGGACCTGCTCATCGTCATTTCCGGCTCCGGCGAGACCGCCCAACCCCGGGAAGTGCTCCGCCGGGCCAACGCGGTGGGGGCCCGCACCCTGGCCATCACTGCGGACCGCACCTCCACCATCGCCCGGGAAGCCGGCGTGGTGGTCCATATCCCCGGCACCACCAAGCTCACCCTGAAACAGGAGCCGGACTCCATGCAGTGCCCCGGCAGCCTCTTCGAACAGGCCTGCTTTCTCTTCCTGGAAGGCGTGGTTCTCATCCTCTTTAAGGAGCGCCTGGACCACAACCACCAGGCCATGCTCGCCCGCCACGCCGACGTGGAGTAGGGGTGAGACATTGGGGGGAGGGCCGGGGAACCTGAGGTCCCCCACCCTCCCCCCCAAGCCCCCCTCCCAACCCCCGCATAGGGTTGGCAGGCGGGGCGAAGAGTCCCGCCTATCCAAATATTCAACTTAAGGGATTGGGGGTGGGGGTTTGGGGGAGGGGGTAAGGGCCCACTGGCCCCTAGCCCCCTCCCCCAAAAAATTCATACCAAGGACATATACATGGCTGTCAAGTTGCAGTTGGCGTTGGATTTCGTGGATTTACACCGGGCGGTGGTGGTGGCCGAAAAGGCGGTACCGGCCGGGGTGGATTGGCTGGAGGTGGGGACCCCCCTCATCAAGAGCGAGGGTTTAGATGCGGTGCGGGATTTGAAGCGCCGCTTTCCGGGGCTCACCATCGTGGCGGACATGAAGATCATGGACGCGGGCCGGGTGGAGGTGGAAGCCGCGGCCAAGGCCGGGGCCGGTTTAATCGATGTCTTGGGCACGGCCACGGACGCCACCATTGAGGAATGTGTCCAGGCGGGCAAAAATTACGGGGCCCACATCGTAGTGGACCTGATCGCGGTCCCCGACCCGGTGGGCCGGGCGAGGCGAGCCGAGGAGCTGGGCGCGGACTATATCACGGTGCATGTGGCCATCGATGAGCAGATGCGGGGGCAGGACCCCTTTGCCATTCTCCAGGCGGTGAGCCAGGCGGTGCGGGTGCCGGTGGGGGTGGCCGGGGGCATCAACTCCGAGACCGCGGCCCAGGCTGTGGCCCACGGGGCCAGCTTCGTCATCGTGGGCGGGGCCATCACCAAGGCCAAGGACCCGGCCCAAGCCACCGCGGAAATTCGCCGGGCCCTGGATGAGGGTGCGGTCATCCCCACCACGCTTTTCAAACGGGTGGGAGAAGAAGAAATCCGCCGGGCCCTGGAGATGGTGTCCACCGCCAACCTCTCGGACGCCCTGCACCGGGGGGGTGTCTTGGAGGGGCTCAGGCCGCTGTCCCCAGGGATCCGCATGGTGGGCCAGGCCCTGACGGTGCGCACCTATCCCGGGGACTGGGCCAAGCCGGTGGAGGCCATCGACCAGGCCCGGCCGGGGGACATCCTGGTCATCGACGCCGGCGGGGTGGGGCCTGCGGTCTGGGGGGAGTTGGCCACCAACTCCGCCATCCGCCGGGGGCTGGCCGGGGTGGTCATATACGGAGCTTTAAGAGATTCGGGCGACATCGTCAAGCTGAAATTTCCCGCCTTCAGCACTCTGGTCATGCCCAATGCCGGGGAGCCCCGGGGCTTTGGGGAAATCGGCGTGCCCATCCGCATCGGCCACACCCGGGTGGAGACCGGGGATTGGCTTTTGGGGGACGACGACGGGGTGACAGTGCTCCCCCAGCGCCAGGCGGTGGAGTACGCCAACCGGGCCATGGACGTCCTGGAGAAGGAAAACCGCATCCGGGAGGAAATCAATGAAGGGCGCACCCTGGCCCAGGTGACGGATTTGCTCAGGTGGGAAAAGAAGGTGTAAAGGTTAGTAAAATTTATATTCCGCCGGCATAATGCTCCGCCGTCTGGCCCGGAATTTCCCTTTCATGAATTGGAAAACCAGGGCCCGGTCATCTCCGGCCTGTCTAAGTTTTTGGTATAAGCGCTGGTCCTGGAAAAGTTGGAGGAACTGCGCCTGTCCTTCTTTGGTATCGAGATTCGAGATTTTTTCCTCCACCCCGGCAAAAGGCTGTGATCCGGCAAGCTCCCTCCCAAAAATAAGCTCCAGGTCCTGGTGGGTAATTAATCGCCTGGCTTCCTGTTTCCCACTTGATCCCCCCTTATTCGAACCTTGGAGACTCTGAGGCGAAGCAACTTCTGGAAAATCAGGGAGATGGCGGGCACAGAGGCCCGCTCTACCTTCTTGGGCTGTTTCGTCTGAGGGAGAAAAAGGCAATTCAATCCTGGCCGCCCAAGAGTCTTCCTTGACCATATTGCTGAAATCAATATGACAGAGGCCGTCATTGAAGAGATAGTAGGAAGAAATCAGGAGTTCCCGCTCAAACAGGCTCCGCAGTTTGGCCACCGCCTGAGCCCGAGCCGGGGAGAGGTGCAGCGGCCGGCGCAGGCAGAGATACTCCCGAAACTGGTCTTTAGCGGCGTGGGCTGCGAAGGTCCCCCGGGAGACGAGATACTCGGGGAAGAGCATGCAGGGCAGAGGCCGCACCGGGTAGAGGCCGCACAGGTCGTTATCCAGGAAGGGACAGGGTTTGTGCAGACGCACGGTCACGGTTCTCAGCCAGTCCTCCCGGTCGTTGCAGAAAAGACCCAGGATATAGTGGCGGCGGAAAATTTCCCCAACCGGTTCCTTCAGGTAATGGGAGGCGCCCAACAGGTCGATGAGGCTCACCGGAATTTGCAGGTCGGGATTTTTACAGCCCGGCCGGTCGCAGGCCGGATCACAGTGGAAGTCTGAATCCTGGGAGGCCAACGAGGCCCGGTGGCGCAGATAGTCGGTGAGCCATTGCCGGCAACTTTCAGACTGAGAAGAATCCACTTTTCTGCCGCCTGATTTTTATTGTCATTCTGAGTCGCCAAGGGCGGCCAAGAATCTAAGTGCAGTTATTCATAAATACGCTAACGTCTTATGGAACGACTGAACCGGTGAATTATTCCCCCTCACCCTGACCCTCTCCCCCAAGGGGGGAGAGGGGATGAAAAAGAGCCTTGATCATACCCCCTCTCCCCCCGGTGGGGGGAGAGGGCTGGGGTGAGGGGGGCCGAAGTAAAATTCGTTACCATAGAGCCTCTTGCAAAATACATTTACTGGCGGGGGATTTTATCTGGTTGCTAAGTTAAGTCTTGGTGGCATAGGCTGAAGCCTGTGGCTACAATTTTGCAAAAGGCTCCATATTTATGAAATCGTGTACTAAGCTTCTCCCGCCTCCGGGAAACCCCTCCCCTGGGGCTCAGACAAGGGGCAGTGCATCTTATTGCCAGAAAAACCATAAATTTGTTCAATTGAATTGTTCCGGATGGTCCCCGCTAAAAGGCCCACAGCAATCCACGAACCGCCGGTTCACCCGAAATAATGAAAAGGTCGGTGGGGCGGGCGTCCCTGCCCGCCATTTTGGTGCGCAGAGCGCACCCTACACTTCTAATCCTATGGTGGGCAACTTCTAAGGCCAGGGGCCGTCCCATAAAATGCCCCCTGTTCCCCCTCTGTGGCTTCTTCGGTTTTTCAGGGCTATAACAGGGGAAAAAACAAGGGGGCCCGGTATTCCAGGCCCCCGTTTTTAGGATTAAGTTGTGCAAATCTCAAGTCAGAACAGTTACCCGTGGCCGCGTGGTTACTTGGGAGGATCTTTCGGCTCAGGGGGACCCTGGAAAACAATCCCATCGCTGGCCGAATCCGTGCCCCAGGCCGGGGCGCTGACAGTAATGAGACACATGGCCAACATAACCAACAACACCAACTTTTTCATACCCATCTCCCATAGGTATCTTTAATTACTGCCTATCATAATCGGTAGGTTTCCCTTGTCAATAAAAAAATAGTGCAAGTCGGCCGAAAGGTGATGTTTTGTCTTTACTTGTGCTACAATCCCCGTCCAGTAAACAACCGGGGAGGGACAACCCATGTCGGCCTTTTTTCCGCCGCCAGGAGGAATCAGCCTGCCACAGATCGGGTTGGGGAAGGTGACCAGCATCACGCTTCTAGTCATCCTGCTCCTGGCCGTCCAGCCCCAGAGCTTCAGCGCCGCCGCCATCAAGGGCGGGGATTTGCAACTCACCGAGCAGGAAGCCTGGGTGCTCAGGCAGGCCAAGACGGGGCAACCAGCCGACCTGGCCAGGCAATATGGCGCCGACGACCAGAAACGGCAACTGCGGGCTCTTTTTCTGAAGAAATTATTTTCAGGAAATTTCAAGGACCTAAAGGTTCCAAACCAGGGGGTGCACATTGCCCGGGCGCTTATTACCGATGGTCCCCTGGACCTGCATTACGTTGAGGTAGAGTATCCGGTCACCCTGTCTGGTTGTCTTTTTGCGGATGACGCCACCTTTGCTGAAAGTACTTGGAAAAAAGACCTGTCTGTGGCCGGCTCCAGATTTTTGCGAAACGCGCATTTTACCGGCATCAAGGTCGGCGGCACGGCCACCTGCGACCGGGCCATTTTTGAGGGCGACTGCGTGTGGGCCGAAGCCGACATCGGGGAGAAATTCCAGGCCGAGGGGGCCGAGTTTAAGAGCAAGTCCCACAAGGCCGATTTTCATACCATGAAGGTGGGCACGGAAGCCAGCCTACCGTCGGCCAAATTTCATGGACCGGTGGATTTCGAGTTGGTCCGGGTGGGCATCCGGCTTAACCTGAGCAAGGCGGAATTCTTTCATAAAGAAGCCGAGGCCAAGTTCCTGGCCATGATGGTGGAAAAATACGCCGTGTTTAATGAGGCCCGGTTTCATGGCCCCGTCAATTTTATCATTGTCCAGGTGGGGTTGCAGTTCTGGGCCAATAGGGCCCAGTTCCTCAACGAGGACAAGACGGTGGATTTCCGGGGCATAAAAACCGGGAACAGCATCTATTTTGAGGAGGCTCTATTCCAGGGGCCGGTGCGCTTCGAGTTCTCCGAGATCGGCGCCAACTTCCGGGCCAGCGGCGCCAAGTTTCTCAACGCCTGCCAGGCCAAATGCTTCTCCCAATTGAAGGTGGGGCAAACGGTCTTTTTGGACAAGGTAACCGTTTGCTGCGATTTGGACCTGTCCTATGGAGACTTTCATGACCTGGAGATCAGCGGCATTGTCAAGGCCAACCAGACGGTGCAAGAGAGCACCGTCAATCTCCCCAAATTAAACCTGGTGGGGACACAGGTGCAGCGGGACCTGAAGATCTTTCAGGCCAGCATTGGGGAGCTTTTAGCCAGAAACATGCAGGTGAAGGGTCCCGCCCATTTCCGGAACATTGCCATCACCAGATTGGCCGACTTCCGCCGCAGCTCCTTCCAGACCCTGGATTTTCAGGAGGTGTCCTGGCCGGAGCCGCAACTGGTGGACGGCAAGAAGGTCCGCAAGGTCTGGCTGAACGACTTGACCTACACCAGCATCAACATTGATAAGCCGGATGATGGCGACCGCGGCAGCGACTATGGCGACGAGGATTTCAAGGCGGTTAAGAAGCTGGTGGAGGACAGCCCCTTCAACACCCAGGCCTATGTCCAGTTGGAGAGCTTTTTCAAGAGCCTGGGGAAGGAGGCCTGGGCCAATGAGGTCTTCATCCGCATGCACGACCGGGAGTTGGAGGAAAATCTGCATTGGGCGGACCCGCGGCGCTGGTTGGAATGGCTTTTCTGGGGCAAACTGGCGGGGTACGGCAAAAAGCCTTTCCGGGTATTTTTTATCAGTTTTGTCTTGATTCTCTTGGGGGCCTGTTTGTTCGACCCGGAATATCTCCTGGATAACAAGAAATCACCGGAAGGGAAAATCTATAAGTCCATGCTGATTAGATTCTTCCTCAGCCTGGACAGATTCTTGCCGGTGGAGTTGGGCCTGGCCAAGCACTTCGACGCCAAGGCCACCCGGTTCCCCATCTGGCTTTATTTTCATGTGCAGCACATCCTGGGCTGGATTTTGATCCCCATTGCCCTGGCCAGCATTTATACCCAGATTAAGTAAGGGACTCCTGGGCTAATCTTCCGGCCACCCTTCCCGGCAGCGCTTCTTGGCTTCTTTGCCGCAGAGTTCCCAGATGAAGCAGGAGGGCCGGGTCTTGCAATATTGGCAGGGGTCGGTGCAGGCCCGGCATTGGTCCAAACATTCCTGGCAGTAGTGGTATTCCATCTTGTCGCAGCGGTAGGGGGCCTCCCGCCCCGGATGAAAGCGGCAATCCATGTTCCTCTTTTGTCCTCCTTGGGGTATATAATATCAAACTGATTATGCCCTTTGCTCCGCAAAGAGAAAAAATATGTTTACGTGGGGGAAGGGCAGGGACCTGAGGTCCCTGCCCTCCCCCACACCCCCCTCCCAACCCGCAGAGGGTCCGAGAAAGGCGGGGCCATGGGCCCCGACTTTCTCGGGAAATACTCCCCGTAGGGGATTGGGGAGGGGGTGCGGGGGAGGGCTTGCAGCCCTTAGCCCTCTCCCCCGCTAGACCTGCGATAATATCTTTTGCGGAGCAAAGGACATAATCGAAAGAGCAAAAAGCCGGACGCCAGACCTTCTCCGGAGTTGCTTCGGGGAAGCCGGCTGCATCCCGGCTACACAGCCGCGCAGGGGAGAGTAAACCATGCCGGATGACAGGGACGACCCCTTTCTCGAAGCCCGGCGGATGATGGTGGAGACTCAGATCCGGCGACGGGGGGTCGCCGATGCCCGGGTGCTGGCGGCCATGGGCAAGGTGCCCCGCCACCGTTTCGTCCCCAGGCACCTCTGGGAACAGGCCTATGGCGACTACCCCCTCCCCATCGGCGAGGACCAGACCATCTCCCAGCCCTATATCGTGGCCCTGATGACCGAGGCCCTGGAACTCAAAGGAAGGGAAAAAGTCCTGGAGTTGGGCACCGGCTCGGGCTATCAGGCCGCCGTCCTGGCGGAGATAGCCGACCGGGTTTACACCATCGAGCGCCTGCCCTCCCTGGCCCGCAGCGCCGAGCAGGTGTTAAACGCTTTGGGATACCAGAATGTGCAGGTGCGAGTGGCCGACGGCACCCTGGGGTGGCCCGAGGAGGCGCCCTTCGATGCCATCCTGGTCACCGCCGGCTCCCCCCAGGTGCCCGCCCCCCTGGTGGAGCAGTTGGCCATGGGGGGCCGCCTGGTAATCCCCGTGGGGGACCGCTACAGCCAAACCCTAACCAAAGTGCGCCGTTTGCCGGAAGGCCTGAAACAGGAATATTTAGGGGGCTGCCGCTTCGTCAAGCTCATCGGCAAGCACGGCTGGGAGGCGGAGAAAGGGTTGGAGACGGGCTTCTGATACCAAGTCAAAGATGAGACCCCTGGGAAAAGCATTATGGTCATCCTGAGCAAAGCGAAGGATCTCATCTTGTCAAATAGTTATGCGATAAGATTCTTCGGTCGCTCCGCTCCCTCAGAATGACAGTTCTTAGGACTTTCCCAGTCGTTCCTGAGAGTTTGACTCTCTCAAAACCATAAAAGGATCGGTGGGGCGGGCTTCCCCGCCCGCCACTCGGTGCGCAGAGCGCACCCTACATCTTCTTTGAACCTTGAACTATGAACTTTGAACTTTGAACTTTGAACTTTTCAAGGCAGAAGTCTTACAGTGGTAGCGGTGCAGTCCCCTTAACCCCGGCGGGCCTCACCTTTCCCGGGCCATGTGGGCGTTGGCGAAGTAGCTGGCCAGAAACCGCCGGGCTATGGGCGCGGCCACCTCGCCCCCCTGGCCGCCGTGCTCGACGATGACGGAGACGGCCACCTCGGGGTTGTCAGCCGGGGCATAGGCCACGAACCAGGCGTGGTTCTGGAACTTGCGGATACTCCTGCCGGCCTTCTCTTTTTCCAAGGAAACCACCTGGGAAGTGCCGGTCTTGCCCGCCACCTCCACATCGTAAAGAGCGGCCCGCCGGCCGGTGCCGCTGCGCACCACCCCCAACAAACCCCGGCGCACCGCCGCCAGGTTGGCGGGACTGGCATCCAGGCGGCCCTGCACTACCGGCTGAAAGCGGTAGAGAATTTCCCCAGCCGGGGTTTCCACTTTATCCACCAACTGGGGCTTGTAAACCGTGCCGCCGTTGGCCACGGTGGCGGCCATCCAGGCCACCTGCAAGGGCGTGGCCAGGTTGTACCCCTGACCGATGGACAGGTTCAAGGTGTCGCCCTCGGTCCAGGGGGCCCTGTAACGGGTGCGCTTCCATTCCGGAGTGCCGATCAGCCCCGGCAGTTCCCCCCCGAGCTTGAGCCCCGAAGGAACGCCCATCCCGAATTTCTTGCCCCATTGGGCGATGCGCTCGATGCCCAGCCGGCGCCCCACCTCGTAAAAATAGACATCGCAGGACTGCACCAGGCCCTGATACAAGGCCACGCTGCCGTGCCCCGACTTTCTATGGCAGCCGAACTCATGATTGCCCACGGTGAGATACCCGGAGCAATGAAAAGTGGTGTGGGGAGTGATGACCTTTTCCTCCAGGCCGGCCAACGCCATGAGAATCTTGAAGGTGGAGCCGGGGGGATACTGTCCTTTGATGGTGCGGTTCATCAGGGGATGGTTCTTATTGTCCAGGAGCTTCTGCCATTCCTCGGCTTTAACCCCCCCCTGGAAGGTTTCCTGGGAGAAACTGGGGGAGGAGGCCAGGACCAGAACCTTGCCGTTTTGGGGGTTGATGGCCGCAATGGCGCCCACCTTGCCCTGGAGGATGTTTTCGGCCTCCCGCTGCAAACGGGTGTCCAGGGTCAACCGGATGTTGGCCCCGGAGATTGCGGCGGTTTGGTCCAGGCTGCCCAACTCCCGGCCAAAGGCGTCCACCTCGATGCGGCGGGAGCCCTGCCGGCCCCGGAGAGTGTCCTCCCAGGACGCCTCGATGCCGGAGCGGCCGATATAATCCCCCATCTTGTAGGAGGGGTAACGGCCGCTCTTGAGCTGGGGATCGGTGATTTCCCCGATGTAGCCCAATATATGGCTGGCCACGGAGGGCTGATGATAGACCCTTTTAGCGGCAATGACGATGAACACCCCGGGAAGTTCGGCCTTATAGGTCTCCACCAGGGCCATCTCGTCCCAGGCAAGGTGGGTTTTGAGACGCACCTGGGTGAGACCGGCCTGGCGAGCCTTGTCAATCTGGGCGGTGATCACACTCCCGTCAATTTTCAGGAGCGACCCCAGACGCCGGCCCAAAAGCTCCGGGTCCTGGATGTCTTCCAGGGTGGCCATGAGGTTGAAGCTGTGCTGGTTGTCCACCAGGACCGCGCCGCTCCGGTCCAGGATCATGCCCCGCCAGGAGGGCAGATCGAGAGAGCGGATGCGGTTGGATTCCGAACGGGTCTGGAGATACTCCCCCTGGACCAACTGGAGATACCAGAGGCGCAGAAAAAGAAGCCCAAAGAGCAGGAGCACCACCGGGGCCACCCTTATCAGGACCCGCCGGGAGCGCTCCAGCTCCTCCGGGGTCATGCTGTCGCCCAGGGGTTCTTCCTGGTAAGGGTATTGCAGCGGCTGGGAAGGTTTATCGAGCTTCATGTAACCATCATCAAGCATTTGTCGGGCGGGCGCCGCCTGCCGATTAATACAAAGTTGCGATCATAAAAAGCGAAAACGTTTTTACCAGGCGGCCGGGGTCTGGCTCCGGGGCCGGCCCAGGCGTCCCAGGTGGCGCTCCAGGGTCCGAATCAAGGCGAAAAACACCGGGGTCAGACCTGCCGTGACCAACATTTCCAACCCCCGGGACCAGGACAGATTCTCGAGAAACATATCCCGGGACCACACCAAAGAAAGGATCAGCCGCGCCCCCAGTTCCTGGAGGACCATGGCCACCAGCATTGCCAGGATCAGAAAGGCGTTGCTTTTCACCAGGAAGGTTGGACGGACCAGACGGGCCAAACCCACCATAATCAGGGAACTCAGCAGATGCACCCCGAAGGGAGCCAAAGCGTAACTGTCCTGCAGCAGCCCCAGAAACACCGCCAGAATCAGGGCTCGGGGCAGGGAGTCTCTGAGGCTGACGTAAAACAGCAAAGGCGCCAGGGGGCGGATATAAACCTGGGGGGCCAGCAAGACCTCGCTCAGGTAAAACATGCCCAGTCCCAGGAGCAGGAAAAAGCCGAGAGAGGAAAACATGGCTAAGGGTTCAAAGAAAGCTTGGCGGTCTTGACGATGAGCACTTCTTCCAGGGCGGAGAGGTTCTCCGCCGGGGCCACCATAATGTCCTGGAAAGGCCCGCCGCCGCTTTTGTCCACCTGGGTCACCCGGCCGAAGGTCTGACCGGCGGGATAAATGCCCCCCAGCCCCGAGGCCAGCACCAGATCTCCCACCTCGACATCGGCATTTTTCGGGACATACTCCAGGGAGCAGCGGTTGCCCCCTTTGCCCTGAATAATGCCCCGCACCCGGTTGCGCTGGATGATGGCGTCGGCGCCGCTGTTGCGGTCCACGATGAGCATCACCTTGGCATAGTGGGGATAAGTTTCCACAATGCGGCCGACGATGCCGGCCGCGCTGAGGACGGGGAGCCCCACGGCCGCGCCTTCGCTTTTGCCCATATCGATGATCACGCAGCGGGACCACTGGGAGGGGTCATAGGCCACCACCCGGGCCCCGGAGACCGGCAGGGCCAGTTGTTTTTTCAGATCGAGGAGGCCCTCCAGGCGCTTGGTCAGGAGCAGGGCCTCCTGGTAGCGCACCTCCTTCTGGTCAAGCTCTTCCAGGCGCCTCTTGAGTTCGGCGTTTTCCTGCTTGACCCCCACCAGATAAAAGTAATCCGACCAGACGCGCTTTAAAGACCCGCCCACCAGGTTCAGGCCTTTGATGACCGGAGCCGTCCCGGAAATGACGACACCCTCCAGAGTCTTCACCACCGGCGATTGTTTCAGGCTTAAGGACAGGAGAGCGAGAACAACAAACAGGGTGGCGGCGATTACCAGGGGGGTGCGCAACCGGGTTCTAAGACGCACATTCATGGGCCTCAATCAAGCGCGACTTCACGCAGGATGGCCAGGTTGTCCAGGGCCCGGCCGGACCCCAGCACCACGGTGGACAGGGGGTCTTCGGTGATCTTGATGGGCAGGCCCGTTTCCTGGTGCAGCAGCACGTCCAGGTGCTTCAGCAAAGCGCCGCCGCCGGTGAGATAAATGCCCCGGTCAACGATGTCCGCGGCCAACTCGGGGGGGTCTGTTCCAGCGCGGTCTTTACAGTGGAAACGATGGTGTCGATCTGCTCCTGGATGGCGGTGCGGATCTCGTCGGAATTGATGGTGATTATCTTGGGTATGCCGGTGACCAGGTCCCGGCCCTTGACGTCCATGGACTCGGTTTCGCCGGGATAGGCATTGCTGATGGTGGTCTTGATGATTTCCGCGGTGCGTTCGCCGATGGCCAGGTTGTAGCTGCGCTTGATGTATTGCAGGATGGCCTCGTCCATCTTGTCGCCCCCCACCCGCACGCTTTTGGAATAGACAATGCCGGCCAGGGAGATGACGGCCACTTCGGTGGTGCCGCCGCCGATGTCAACCACCATGTTGCAGATGGGTTCGGTGATGGGCAGCCCGGCGCCGATGGCCGCGGCCATGGGCTCTTCGATGAGATACACTTCCCGGGCCCCGGCCGATTCGGCGGATTCCTTGACGGCCCTTTTTTCTACCGGGGTGATGCCCGAGGGCACGCAAACGATGATGCGGGGGCGGATAAGGGAGCGGCGGTTGTGCACCTTGCGGATGAAATGCCTGAGCATGGCCTCGGTGATTTCAAAATCAGCGATAACCCCGTCTTTCATGGGGCGGATGGCGATGATGTTTCCCGGGGTGCGGCCCAGCATCATTTTGGCTTCCCGGCCCACGGCCAGCACCTTGTTGCGGTCCCTGGCGTTCTTGCGCACGGCCACCACCGAAGGCTCAGAGAGCACAATCCCTTTCCCCTTGACGTACACCAGGGTGTTGGCGGTGCCAAGGTCGATGGCCAGATCATTGGAGAACCAGCCTAAGATGGGGTCCAGGAACATGGAAAATCTCCTTTGCGGGGAAACCGCAGCCCAGGCAGGGGACAGGATGCGGCGGATGCCCGAGTTCAGAGGATAACCGCAGATATTCGGTAAACCTTTAGTTATTGTGCCAATTTTTAGAAAAAAATTCAAGTTTTAAATTTTTCCCGGAAGGCGCTGGGAACCACAACAGCCTTTGGTCATCAGGCTCAGGGGGGTATGGCGGGAAGGCTCAAGGGGCGGGCGGAGATTATCCCAGTCGCCTCTTATCCTTAATTTGGCCTATCGTCTCCTTGACAAAAGGGCGCTGAAATGGTTTATAAAAAGTTTGTGACAAAAAATGTCCTTAAGGAAGAATCTCCATGAAACGAACCTATCAGCCGAGCAGACGGCGCCGGTCCCGCACCCACGGCTTTCTGAGCCGCATGAGCACCAGGGGCGGACGCCGGGTGTTGCAAAATCGCCGGGCCAAGGGCCGCAAACGCCTCTCGGTGTGAACCAGAGGGAGCCTCGCTGACGCCTACCCCCGAGTCATCCAGTGACGAAGCCCCGCACACGGCCCGCTTTACCCGGGAGGAGCGGCTCCGCCGCCGCCGGGAGTACCTCAGGGCCCAGGCCCGGGGCAAAAGGCTTTACACGGCGCATTTCGGCGTCACCCTGGCCCCGGGAGAGGGGCAAGGCCCCCGCCTGGGGCTGGTGGCGGGACGCAAGATAGGCAAAGCCTGTCGGCGCAACCGGGTGAAGCGCCTCCTCCGGGAGTTTTTCAGACGCCACAAGGGGTTGCTGCCGCCCGGGGACATTATCATCATGGCCAAAAAAGGGGCTCCTGATTTGACCTATGCCCAGGTGCAGGCCGAGCTGGCCCGAATCCTGCTCCCCCGCACCCACCCTGATCGACATGACTAAGCTGGCCCTGGGACTCATCCGAGCCTATCAACTGTTCATAGCACCCCTACTTCCCAACTGCTGCCGGTTTGTTCCGAGCTGCTCGCAGTATGCCGCGGAGGCCATAAAAATTTACGGCTGCGTCAAAGGCTTGGGGCTGAGCCTGAAAAGGCTCCTGCGCTGTCACCCTCTCCATCCCGGCGGTTGGGACCCGGTTCCCTGAGGAGCTTTCTATGCAAACACGGACCATCCTGGCCGTGGTGCTGAGTTTTCTGGTCTTTTTCCTGTTCACCTATCTTGGTCAGAATTTCGGGCCCAAGCCGCCGGCGGAAGCTCCCGCGCCCCAGACGGCGGGGTTGGCCACACCCTCACCGTCCCCGGAGCCCAAACCGGTTGCGGCTACCGCAGCTCCGGCTCAACCGGCCTCCCCGTCCCGACCGGCCCGGGAGGTGGTGGTGGACACCGAACTCTATCGGGCGGTCTTCACAGAGCAGGGGGCCGGTCTCAAGAGCTTTCAGTTAAAAAATTTCAAGCACAGCCTGCCCATCGAGACCATCTCCAAATTCAGCCTGGGGCCGGTGAGCTTTGAGCTGGAACGCTTTAAGGACCAGGGACAGGCCGCGGCCAAACTGAAAGAACTGGTCACGGCCGACCCGGCTCAGGCCAGGCCCCTGAGCTTCTCCTGGGAAAGCCGCGACCTGACGGTGCCGGCCACGCTGTTTTATGAAGCCAGCGCTCCGGCCCTCACCCTGAAGGACGGCGACGCCGGCGCCCTGACCTTCAAGGGCGTTACCCCCGAGGGCTTGGAGATTACCAGGACCTACCAGTTTCAGGGGCAAAGCTATGTGTTTAACCTGAAAACCACGGTGGCCAACCGCACCTCGCAGAATCTGGAGGGCAAACTCAACCTGGCCCTTACCGGCACGGCCAGTGGCCAGCCCCAGGACGCCCAGGGCCTGGCAATTTTTGTGGACAAGGCCTTAAAGGAATTTAAGTCAGGGGAACTCAAGGAACCCAAGGTTTTTGCCGACAAAGTTCAATGGGTGGCGTTAAACGAATTGTATTTCCTGGCCGCGGCGGTGCCGACGGACGCCCCCCAGGTGCAGGCCACCCTGGCGGAGACGCCCCCGAATCAACTGGCGGCCACCCTGAACCTGCCTGAGAAAATCAGCGCCGGCCAGGAGGGCCAGGCCGCCAATGCGTTTTATTTCGGCCCCAAGGACATTAGCGATCTTCGGGCTGCAAACCTGGGGCTGGACAGGGTGGTGGATTTCGGCTGGTTCGACTGGCTGGCCCGGCCCTGCCTCTACTTTCTCAAGTGGCTCAACAGCTATATCCACAATTATGGCTGGTCCCTGATTATCATCACCATCCTCCTGAGGGTGGTCTTCTTGTATCCCAACCACAAGAGCTTTCAGTCCATGAAGACCATGCAGAAGATTCAGCCACGGGTGGCGGAAATCAGGGAGAAGTACAAGGATGACCGGGAGGCCATGAACCGGGAGCTCATGAACCTGTACCGCACCTTCAAGGTCAATCCCCTGGGGGGCTGCCTCCCCATGGCCCTGCAGTTGCCGGTGTTTCTGGCCTTGTACAATCTGCTCAGCAGTTCCATCGAGCTGCGGCACGCCTCTTTCATCCCCACCCTGCCCTTCACCAACATCGTCTGGCTGGCCGACCTGTCCGCCAAGGACCCGCTGCTCATCACCCCCATCATCATGGGGGCCACCATGTTCATCCAGCAGAAAATGTCTCCTTCGCCGGGCGACCCCGCCCAGGCCAAGATGATGATGTTTCTGCCGCTGATCTTTACCTTTCTCTTCCTCAATTTTGCTTCCGGCCTGGTGATTTACTGGCTGGTGAACAACGTTCTGGCCATCGCCCAGCAGTATTTCACCAACAAGTATCTCAAATAGGCCTCGGGGGGATCAGTATCATGGATTTCGTGGAATTTGAAGGCAAAACCACAGAGGAGGCCATTGCCCAGGCCTGTGCCCATTTCCAACTTCCCGCGGAGAGTCTGGACATCGAAATTATCTCCGTGGGTTCCCCGGGAATCTTCGGGATCGGCGGACGCAAGGCTCGAGTCCGGGTGAACCTGAAGGCCGAAGGCGACGATGATCTTTTGCCCCAGGCCCAGGAACTCCTGGAGCATATCCTGGAGCTGATGGGAGAAAAGGGCAAAGTCAAAGGCCGCTTTGACGAGGAAGAACGGCTCAGTTTGAGCGTCGACGCCGAGGACGCCGGGCTCCTCATCGGCAAACAGGGCCAGACCCTGGAAGCCCTGCAGTATCTCCTCACCAAAATGATCGCCAAGAAGGCCCGCCGCAAGGTGCGGGTGTTCATCGATATCGAGTCCTACCGGGCCCGGCACCAGGAGGCCCTCACCCAGTTGGCCCTCAAATCCGGGGAGAAAGCCAAGAGGAGCGGCAAGCCCATTACGCTGAACCCCATGAACCCCCATGACCGCCGCATCATCCACCTGGCCCTCCAGGGGGACAAGGAAGTCAAGACCATGAGCCGGGGTGAAGGCCTCTACAAAAAAGTGGTGGTTTACCCGGCCCGCAAGAAAGATATCCAGGAGAACAGCTCCAGCTCCCTATGACCTGGCCCGAGGCGGGGGACACCATTGCGGCCGTCGCCACGCCCCCGGGAGAGGCGGGCATCGGCATCGTGCGGCTGAGCGGCCCCCAGGCCGAGAGCATCGCCCGCCGCCTCTTCCGCCCCCGCCGGCCCCGAGACTCCTGGCAATCCCACCGCCTGTACCTGGGGGACTTTCTTGACTCCCAGGGGCATGTCCTTGACGAAGTCCTCCTTACCCTCATGCGGGCTCCCCAGAGCTACACCCAAGAAGATGTGGTGGAAATTCACTGTCATTCGGGGTATGCGGTTTTGCGGGCTGTACTGGGAGAGGTTCTGGCCCAGGGGGCACGCCTGGCCCGGCCCGGGGAGTTCACCCTGCGGGCCTTTCTGTCCGGTCGCCTGGACCTCTCCCAGGCCGAGGGCGTTCTCGAAGTCATCCAGGCCCGGACCCAGGCCTCCCTGCGGGTGGCCGCAGCGCATCTGGGAGGCGGTTTGGCGCGGCCCCTGGGGGTGTTGCGGGCCGCGCTTTTGGGGGTACTGGCTCAAATCGAGGCCGCCCTGGACTTTCCGGAGGAGGCGGCTGAACTTTCGCCAGGGGCCTTGCGGGAAGAGTTGGCCGGTCCCCTAAAGGACTTGCAGCGCCTTCTGAAGACCTACCGGCAGGGGCGCCTGCTCAGGGAAGGGGTGAAGGTGGTCCTGGCCGGCCGCCCCAACGTGGGCAAATCCAGCTTACTCAACCGGCTCCTGGACGCGGACCGGGCCATTGTCACCGATATCCCCGGCACCACGAGAGACGTAATCGAAGAAACCCTGACCCTCGGGGGCGTGGCCCTGTGTGTGAGCGACACCGCCGGGCTCAGGGAGGCCCGGGACCTGGTGGAAGAAATGGGCGTGGCCCGCTCCCGGGATCATATGTCCCAGGCCGACCTGATCCTCTATGTCGTGGACGGCAGCGAACCTCTCTCGGAGGAAGATGCCCGGGTTTTAGGGGAATTGGCTGAACGCCCCGTTTTGGTGGTGCTTAATAAGAGAGATTTGCCTGCAAAACTCAATGTCGATGACCTGCGTCGGTATTCCTCTCAGCCGGCGGTGGAGATTTCGGCCCTCACCGGCCAGGGACTGAAGAATCTCGAAGAGGCGCTGGTGGAACTGGTCCTGGGGGGCGGGGTGCAGACCGAGGGGGAGATCATCACCCAGTCCCGCCATGCCGGCCTGCTAAACCGGGCCGAGGAAGCCCTGGGGCGGGGTCAGGGGCTTTTGGAACAGGCCGGGCCCCCCTGGGAACTGGCCGCCCTGGAAGTCAAAGAGGCCCTCCTGGCCCTGGGGGAAATCACCGGAGAGGAAGTGGGGGACGCGGTCCTGGACCACATTTTTTCCCAGTTTTGTATTGGGAAATGAGGGACGGGGCCAGGGGTCGCAGACCCCTCTCCCTTCCTTCAAACTCCCCCACCCCATAATGCGGCAGCACGGGCTTCCAGCCCCTGCCGGCTCGGCCTAAATGCCCGGACTTCCAGCCTTAGCTCGGGAGCACAGGCATCCAGCCCATAAGCGCTAATTTAAACAATTTTTGTCATTCTGAACGGAGCGCAGCGGAGTGAAGAATCTCGATTCTCCAATGAAATTAGAGATTTTTCGCTGCGCTCAGAATGACAAGATCTTAATGTTAGCGCCTATAGGCATCCAGTTTGTGCAGGAACAGGCAGGATGCCTGTTCTCCGATTAGAAGGGTTGGGAGGGGGTGCAGGGGAGAGGGCAGGCAAGGCCGGGTTTTAAACCCGCCCCTAAATCCCTGGCCCTCCCCCCCGAATGACCTTACGCATTCCTCAACTATGAAAGATCCCCTGCTCCTGTTAGAGGAAGGCGCTGCGGACCTTGGCATAACGCTGCCCCAAGAGGCCATGTCCCGCTTTGCCGTTTATTTGCAGGAACTGCAAACCTGGAACGCCCGGGTGAATCTCACCGGCCTGAAATCCCCCCGGGATATTATAATCAAGCACTTTCTCGATTCCCTGGCCATCCTGCCCTTTCTTGACGATGCGGCCTCCCTGGCGGATTTGGGGAGCGGGGCCGGTTTTCCGGGGCTGGTGCTGAAATTGGCCCAGCCGAAGTTAGCCGTCACCCTGGTGGAGTCCCGGGGAAAAAAGGCAGCCTTTCTGGAGTATCTGGCGGGGCTCTGGCAGTTGCCCGGGGTGGAAATCATCCAGGCCCACCTGACCCCGAGACTGGCGCAGGAATGGGGGCCCCGCTTTGCCGCGGTGACCTCCCGGGCCGCCTTTTCCCTGAAACATTTTCTGGAACTGGCCGCGCCCTTGCTCCTGCCGGGGGGGCGGGCCCTGGCCCTCAAGGGACCGGGGCTTTCGCCCCAGGAGATCCAGGGGGCGCAGAAACTGCTAACTAGGGTACAATTAGGAAGCCTGGAATTTACCGAAATTCAGTTGCCTATTTCCGGAGAGACGCGGCTGTTGGTCATAGCCAGGAAAAATTAGCCAATCGGTGTTCGTTCTTCTCTTTTCTCGTTCCCAAGTTTAACTTGGGAACGAGGTGAATAAAGGTCTTGAGTAGTGAGCTTTTCTCTTCTCGTCCCTTTCTTGTTCCCAAACTAAGCTTGGGAACGTTATTATAAGCCAAGCTGAGCTTGGCAGCCAGGTGCGCTCCCAAGTGCAACTTGGGAACGAGCCATTCAAAACCCCATCCAACCCCATCAATGGTAGCACGGGCATCCTGCCCGTGTCTGGACGGGCTGGAAGCCCGGCCTACCGGGCTTAGGTCTGATTGTGATAATAAGGTGCTTGAACTTTCTAAAAGAAGGATATTTCTAAATGTCCCTTAAAATAATGTCAATCTTGCCTGTCTTATTACTCACAGCCTCCCTGACCATCCAGGGCTGCACCGCCGCCGCGGTGGCTTATGGGGTCAGCAAGATGACCGAGCCTAAGACTCAATCTCCTCAACCGCCGCCCCGGGCCGCGGAACTGCGCACCTATCCCGAGTACGTCACGGAAATGGAACGGATTAATCTGGAGCGGGAGAAAGCCGGTCTGCAACCCCGTCCCATCATGACCCAGGATGAGTGGGCCTCGGCCCAGAAGGCCGGCAGCCCGCCCGTGCCGCCGGCTCCCCCCGTCCCACCTGCTGAACCACCCGGAAAAGCGGTTGAATATAAAGAATAATGCATCATTAAGAGAAGACTTGTTATATTGAGTTGCGTTCTTCTGAGCTATTTTTGTAGCCGCAGGCTTTAGCCTGCGCCTGCACAGGCTGGAAAGCCTGTGCCACCGTTTGCTGGTATGGATAGACAAATTCACCCAGAGACCTCCTGTCCTTCAAACCGAAAACCATGAACCATACAATTTTTCAGGCTTTGGGACTGATGCTCCTGTCCGTGATTGGTTTTAAGGAGGCAGTGGCGTCAGGCCCAGATTCCTTTGCCACAGAACGGCAGGCCATGGTGGCCCAGCAGCTCAAGGCCCGGGACATCACCGATCCCCGGGTGCTGGCGGCCATGGCAAAGGTCCCCCGGCACCGGTTCGTGCCGGATTATCTCAGCCATCAGGCCTACGGCGACCATCCCCTGCCCATAGGCTCCGGCCAGACTATTTCCCAGCCCTATATCGTGGCCCTCATGTCCCAGTGGGCCGAGGTCAAGCCCGGAGACAAGGTCCTGGAGGTGGGCACCGGCTCGGGGTATCAGGCGGCCATCCTGGCCGAACTCACGGAGCGGGTTTTCACCATGGAACTGCTCCCCGAATTGGCCGAAGCCGCGGGACGCCGCCTCCGGGCCCTGGGGTATGAACGCATCCAGGGGCGGGCCGGCGACGGCTATCAGGGCTGGCCCGAGGAAGCCCCGTTTGATGCCATCCTGGTCACGGCCACCGCGCCGGAAATCCCCAAGGCATTACAGGAACAGCTCAAAGAGGGGGGCCGCCTGGTCATCCCGGTGGGACCCCAGGGGAGCGTGCAGCAACTCCTGCGCCTGCGCAAGGTGAAGGGTGAACTTAAAGAGGAAGAGCGCGTTCCCGTCCTTTTCGTGCCCCTGGTGAAGCCCGGGGAGGGGAAGAGGTAAAGGGATATTGGGGGAAGGGCCAGGGACCTGAGGTCCCTGCCCTCCCCCCAAGCCCCCCACCCAACCCGCAGAAGGGGCTGGCAAGTCAGAACCCTGACTTGCCAGCTATTTTTCAGTCCCCTTAAAGGATTGGACGGGCTTCCAGCCCGTCCGGGCACGGGCTGGAGGCCTGTGCTCCTGCTCTAATGTGAGCGATTGTAGAGGAAGCTCGCCGGAGGGGGCAGGGGGCCGCGACCCCTGGCCCCCTCCCTCAAGTGCATTGCCATGCTCCTTAGCCCCCTCCCCCACTCTTCACGGCCATCTCCAGGGCCCGGATGAGTTGGGTGAGGCAGTGGTTCACCGGCGCGGCGATGCCGTGTCTTTCCCCCCGGGCCGCGACCTGGGCGTTTAAGGCCTCGATTTCGGTGCGGCGGCCGGCCGCGGCGTCCTGGAGCATGGAAGAGCGGTTCTGGGCCGTAGCCGTGCAGACTTCTTTGAGGCGCTTTTCGGGATCTACGGTCAGATTGATGCCGCTGGCTAGGGCCACGGCCTTGGCTTCGGCGGCTGCAGCCACGGCCAGGTTCCAGGCCGGGGGCAGGTTCAAGAGCTCGCCGTTATTTACCCGCAACAGGGCCGTGAGGGGATTGATGCCCACGTTTACCAGGAGCTTTTCCCAGAGAGCGGCTTCGATATCGCCTCGCACTTCGCAGGGCAAACCGGCCCGCCGGAAGAGGTCCGCCACGGCCTGCACCTCGTCAGGGGCAACTTGGGAGCCTGACGGCGGGCCCACATAGGTTGGGCCCAGGCCGGCCAGATACACCTCGCCCTCGCCCAGTTTGGTGACCCCCAAAATACTGCTCCCCCCCAACAGGCGACCCCAGCCCACCACCCGGGCCATTTCCTCCAGATTCCCCAGACCGTTTTGCAAGGTAAGGGCCACGCCCCCGGCGCCCAGGAGCAGGGGCAGGCTCTCCACCGCGGCCGCGGTCTGATGGGCCTTGACCGTGAGGACGGCCAGGTCCGACAGACCCACATCCCCAGGCAAGGCGGCGGGGACTTTCACCACCTGGTCCGGTCCCGCCGGCGTCTTCAGGAGAAGACCCCGGCGATGCAAGGATTCAGCCCGCGCCGGCCGGTAATCCACCAGCCAGGCCTCTTCCCCGGACAAGGTGAATTTGGCGGCCAAAAGACAACCCAGGGCGCCGGGGCCGATAACGGCAATTTTCACAGGTTGAACTCCGGAGAGTAATGACTGAAAAATTGTTTGCCCGTCACAAGCTGCACATTATGTTTTAGTTTCATATAATTTCGATGCAAAATTGGTTAAAGTTATTTGAAATCTCACCGAGTTAAGATACTATAACTGAAAATTACGGAATGGGGGAAAAAGGGGTTTGGCGGCCGCAACCATGCCCAGGCAATTGGATCGAGAATTAAATGCTCTCAAGCAAAAGCTCCTCATCATGGCCACCAAGGCGGAAGAGGCAGTGCAGAAGAGCTTGTTTTCCGTCATCCACCGCAACTCCGATTTGGCCCGGGATGTCATTACCGATGACATTCAGTTGAATCAAATGGAGTTGGAAATCGAAGAACAGGCCTTCAAACTCCTGGCCCTACGGCAACCGGTGGCCACCGATTTGCGTCTGATCATTGCCACCATGCGCATCGCCACCACCCTGGAACGGATCGGCGACCAGGGAGTGAATATCGCCGAGCGGGCCCTGGAGCTCAACAACGCCCCCCCCGTGGAACTGCCCATCGACATGAAGATGCTGGGTGACATGGCCTTTGGCATGGTGCGCACCAGCATCGACGCCTTTGTGCAGCAGGACCCCAAACTGGCCATCCAGGTGTGCCAGCGGGACACCGAGGTGGACCTTCTGGACGACGAGTACACCCAGAAGATCCTGGACACCATGATCAGCGAGGCCCGCTGGGTGATGCGCCTGCATCACTTCATTATTGTCATGCGGAATCTGGAGCGCATCGCCGATTTGGCCACCAACATCGCCGAGGACATTGTCTTCATTGTGGAAGGCCGGGTCATCAAGCACAGGTGCGAGGACTGGTTTCTGACCGGGAATCCAACCTCATCTTAGCCTGGGCCATCTTTTCCTCTAAAAATTTTACTTCCTGCTCCAAACGGGGCTGCAACTGGCGATCACGCTCCAGGGTCTGGAGGGCATGGACCACGGAGCCGTGGCTCCGCTGGAAAAGGCGTCCCAGTTCCACCACGGTCTTCATGGTATAGAGGCGGGAAAAGTAAAGGCCGACCTGCCGGGCCCGCACCAGCTTTTTCTGCCGGCCGCGCCCTAATAACTCCCTGACGTTGATCTGGTAATAATCGCAGACAATTTTCTGGATCTGGCCGACGCTCAGACGGGGGGCCACGGCCTTTAAATCGTGGAGGACTTCCTGGGCCAGGGGCAGGCTCACGGGCTGCCCCAGGAGGGTGGAGCGGGCCACCAGGCAATCCAGGGCGCTTTCCAGACGGCGCACGTCGCCGCTGATATGCTCTGCCACGTGCTCCATCACCGGGGTGGGCACCTTGACGCCCCGATCCTCCGCTTTTCTGGTCAAAATCTCCACCCGGGTGGCAAAGTCCGGGGGGGCGATGGGCGTGATGAGGCCGCCGGTGAACCGGGAGCGCAGTTCCTGGGACAGCTGGCTGATTTCACCGGGAAGGTAACAACTGGTGAGGACCAGCTTTTTGCGGCGGTCCAGCAGGGTGTCCAGGGTATAGCACAGTTCAGCCTGGATCTTCTCCTTGCCCGCGAGAAACTGCACCTCTTCCATGAGGAGCACATCGCACTCACCCCGGTAGCGCTCCTTGAACCGGGACATCTGGTCCCCTTTCAGGGCCTTGACCATGTCATTGGTAAAATCCTCGGCAGTTACATAACGAACGGACGGTTGGGGCGCGGCGGCCAGGAGGCAGTTGCCCACGGCCTGGGCGAGATGGCTCTTCCCCAAGCCGGGGTTGGCCGTGAGAAACAGGATGCCGCTGAAAAAGGTGTCTTTGCGGGCCAGGGCCTCGGCGGCCCGGAAAGCCAGGCGGTTGGAGCCCCCCACCACAAAATTATTGAAGGTGAATTCCCGATTCAGGCTGCGCCCCTGGGGGCGGGCCTGGCCGGGAAGAGGAAGGGTCAGCTGCCCGGCCGCGGGCATCGGCGCCAGGGGGCGGGGGCGGGACGGGGCCGAGGTCAGCTTTACCGGCAGGGGATGGCCTGCCTGGGTCAACACCTGGCTGATATGGGGGAGATAATGGGACTTGACCCAACGAAGCGCAAAAGGATTGGGACAGATGAGCTGGAGTTCACCTCCGGACCCCTGGTCCACCTCCAAGGGCTCAATCCATAAAGAAAATCCTGACGGGGAGATGTGGTCCTTCAGATCAGCTTTGACGACTTCCCAAATTTCCTGCATATTTCCCCCTATGTTGAGCCGCATATTACTTATCATCTCCCTTGATCGTCAAAGTCGGTATCTCGAAATAGAGGTTAGCGCCCACAGGAATACACCTTGAGGTAAGGGCCGTTAAACCTCAAGCTTGGCCTCAGCGAACGGAGTAAGGAAATTCCTTATGGAAGAAAACTCTGATTTAGCCGGTTCTTGGGTCAATTAACCCCGCAAACCTGCCTTCCTAGTAATCTCGCGTTTGCTGCTTTTTTTACGCTTTTTTATAGGGGAACGCTCAAAGAGGTTACAAAAATTGGTAAGGCGTTAAATTTCCATAAGGATGACTTAACATCTTTTTAATTATAGTTATATCAATACGTTAATTAAATTAATAGCAACCCTGGGAGCTTCTCTGACAGAGGTCTGGGGAGGCTCTATGGTTCCCTTGACAAATCCGGCGCAGCGGCTATGATGCTAGAAAGCGCTGAAACTCAGGGGAAAGCCATGTTCAATTATGCGGCCTATCGCAAGTTCGTGACTTTGCAAGACGGCAAGCGGGTGATGTTCCGTTTTCTCAATGAACAGGACCGGGAGGAATTGATCCGCCTCTTCCAGGAAGCCCCGGAAGAAGATCTGCGCTTCCTCAAACAGGACGTCAGAGACGCGAAACTGGTGAATTTCTGGGTGGACAACCTGAACTATAACAAAATCCTGCCGCTGGTGGCCGTGAACCTGGAGGGCAACCGGCTGATTGCCGACGCCACCCTGCACCGGGGCAAACACGCGGCCAAACACATCGCCGAGGTGCGCATTTTTGTGTCCCGGCCCTTCCGCAACCTGAGTTTGGGGTCCCTGATGCTGGAGGAGCTCGTCAACCTGTCGAAAAAAGAGGGCCTCCACTGGCTCAGAGCCGAAATTGTGGCGGACCATAAGAAAGTAATCAAGGCCTTTCGCAGCAAGGGTTTCGAGATTCGGGCCACCCTGGAGGACTACTTTATCCGGAAAGACGGCATCACTCACGACGTGGTCCTCATGCTGCGCCCGGTGCAGAAGCGGGAGGAGGCCGAGTTTTAGGGGCAAACACCTCAAGGGTTATGCTGTTTTTGAGGGAGGGAGGGGGAAGGTGCACCTGGCCCTCCCTTTTGGTTTGAGAATACTATGAGTGCGGTGATTTCCGGATTAGAGGTTTTTCTGCAATCCCCCCCGTCATGGGCCGCCGGGGCCGACCTGGGGCTTTTGTGCCATCCCGCCAGCGTGGACCGCAACTTCCGGCCCGCCCCGGAGCTGGTGGTCCGGCGCTTTCCCGGCCGCCTGCGGGTGCTTTTTTCTCCCCAACATGGCCTCAAGGGCGAAAAACAGGACAACATGGTGTCCTCCCCTGATTTTGAGGACCCCTTGCTCGGCATACCGGTGGTCAGTCTTTACGGCCCCCGCCTGGACCCGCATCAGGAAGCCCTGCAGGGCCTGGATGTCTTGCTGGTGGACCTCCAGGATGTGGGCACCCGGGTGTACACCTACGGGGCCACCCTGGCCCGGGTCATGGCCGCGGCCGCCCAAGCCGGGGTGAAGGTGGCAGTGCTGGACCGGCCTAATCCTGTGGGGGGCCTCCAGGTTGAGGGCAATATCCTGCGCCCCCAGTGGGCCTCCCTGGTGGGCCCTTACCCCTTGCCCATGCGCCATGGCTTCACCCTGGGGGAGTTGGCCCGTTATTACAACGCCACGCAAAACCTTGGCTGTGATCTCGAAGTAGTCCCGGCCCGGGGTTGGCGCCGGGAGGACTACTTCGACGCCGCCGGTCTTCCCTGGGTGCTGCCCTCCCCCAACCTGCCCACCCTGGAGGGGGCCATCGTCTATCCCGGCCAGGTGCTCCTGGAGGGCACCAATCTTTCCGAAGGCCGGGGCACCACCCGCCCCTTCGAGTTGTTCGGCGCCCCCTTTCTGGAACCCCGCCGCCTGCGGCACGAACTCTGGGACACCCCTCTGCCGGGGGTCATTCTGCGGGAGGTGGGTTTTGAGCCCACCTTTCACAAATGGGCCGGGGAGCTTTGCCATGGTTTTCAGCTCCACGTCACCGACCGGGAGGCCTTCAAGCCCTATTACACCACCCTGGGCCTGCTCGCGGCCATCCGGCGCCTCTACCCGGAGCAGTTCGCCTGGCGCCAGCCTCCCTATGAATATGAAACCGAGCGTCTGCCCATTGATTTACTGACCGGGGACGCGGCCATCCGGGAAGGCATTGACACGGGCCGGGCTGTTCCTGAGCTGGAGGCTGCCTGGCAGCCCGGCCTCAAGGACTTTGCCACGGCCAGCCGAGAGTTTTGGTTGTATCGATAGTGGGGGGAGGGCCAGGGACCTGAGGTCCCTGCCCTCCCCCCACACCCCCCTCCCAACCCGCAAAGGGGCCGAGAAAGTCGAGGTCTTACTCTCGACTTTCTCGGGAAATTCTCGCCATAAGGGATTGGGGGAGGGGGTAAGGGCCCACCGGCCCTTAGCCCCCTCCTCCGCAGAGATTCGATGATTGCTTTTGCGGAGCAAAGGACATAATCGAAAACAGAAAAACCTGCTTGCCTTGTGAAAAAGACGGAAAAGGTATACCATGAAGCCAAGGTCCTGGTTTTATTCCAGGAAAAAGGACCCTTGTGAACAACCGATTGATGAAAAAAAGTATGAGCTTACCCCTGGTGATCCTCTGGCTCTGGGCCGTCCTGTTCCTGGCCGGTTGCGGCGAAGGGGAACCCATTAAAAAGATTGATTTGTCGCAGCGGGAGGAGGTCACGGTCCGTGGGCCTGAGAACGCCATCACCTATGCCTATCTCCCCCAATATGCCCACACGGTGTCTTATGAACGGCACCACCTGGTGGTGGACTATCTGAGCCGCGCCACCGGCCTGGCCTTCCGCCAGGTGTTTCCCGACACCTTTGACGAACACATGAACATGGTGGGAAGGGGCCTCATCGACATCACCTTCAGCAACCCCTTTATTTATGTGAAGATTGCCGACCTCTACGGGGCCCGGGCCTTTGCCCGCATCGTGGAAGACAAGGGCAAGGAAAATTTCCGCGGCCAGATTATTGTCCGGGCCGACAATCAGCAGATAAAGACCCTGACGGACATAAGGGGCAAGCGCCTGATTGCCGTGGACCCCACCTCCGCCGGGGGGTTTCTCTATCCCTGGGGTTTGATCCTGGAGCAGGGCATCCGCAAGGAAGATCTGGCGGAAATCGCCTTCGCGCCGGGACCCGGGGGCAAACAGGAAAAGGTGGTCATGGCGGTGTTGTCGGGCAAATACGACGTGGGCATCATCCGGGAAGGGACCCTGGATATCATGGCCGGCAAGATCGACCTCAACCGCATCCGGGTGCTGGCTCACTCCCATTGGTACCCGGGGTGGGTCTATGCGGCGAGGCGGGGGCTCGACCCAGGTGTGGTGGACAAAATCAGAACCGCACTGCTGGAGCTGAACGCAGACAATCCCGAACACGCCGCCATCCTTAAAAAGGCCGGCTTCATGGCCATTGTTCCGGCCAGGGATGAGGATTTCAACCCGGTGCGGCGCCTGGGCCAGTTCGTGGTAACCGGCGAAAAACCCTGACCCGGCCCGAGGCCGGCAGCATTGGCATTATGGGCATCATACGGTTTCTCAACAGATTATCCCTGCGAAATAAGATTGTTATCGGCATCAGCGCCATAGTGATTATCTTCGGGGTGCTGTCGGCCCTGTTTGCCAGCCGTATTGCCGGCAGCGCCATGTTGGAGGAAATCAAAAAGCGCGGCCGGGTCATGAGCCTCGGCCTGGCGGCCCGCATTGCCGATCCCATGCTGGCGTTAGACTTTCTCCGTCTGAAAAACATGGTGGACGAAGTCGATGAATCAAGTGACGACATCGTCTATGTCTTTGTTCAGGATAAAGACGGCCGGGTCTTATCCCATTCTTTTAAGGGGGGGTTCCCGGTTAACCTGAAGGATGCCAACCAGGCGCCGCCGGGCGCCGCGGAGCATATTCACCTGCTGGAAATTGACGAAGGGGAACGGGTTTATGATTTCGCCATCCCCGTCACCATCAGTCATGAGCGCCTGGGCACGGTAAGACTGGGGCTTTCCCAGAAGGAGGCTCAGGCCGCGGTCTCAAGGCTCCTGTTCATCATCTTTGGGGCCTCCCTGGGCGCGGGCCTGCTGGCCATCGTTCTGGGCACCCTTTATGCCGGCACCGTCACCCGCCGCCTGGACATCCTGAGGAAATCTGCGGAAGAGATCGTCAAGGGGAACCTTGATGTGCAGACCGGGCCTCAACTCCCGCGCAACTGCTGGGACCTCAAAAATTGTCAGCAACCGGAATGCCCGGCCTACGGCGACACCCGCCGGCGCTGCTGGTATCTGTCCGGCACCTTGTGCCCGGAATGCGCCGCGGGCGGGTTTGAACAAAAAATCAAGGCTTGTCAGGACTGTCAGGTCTTTTGGGAAAACAGCGGCGATGAAGTCCAGGGGCTGGCCGAAGATTTTGATTACATGGCCCTCAGTCTGCGCTCCTACATCGCCAGTCTCAAGGCCGCGGAGGCCAATATCGCCAGGCAGCAGCAAGTGACCAAGACCATTATGGAAGTCAACCCCGACCTGGTGAGCCTCCAGGACGCAGGGTTGCGCTACCAGGCCGTCAACCCCGCGTTTTGCCAATATTTCACCCTGCAGGAAAGAGACATCATCGGCAAAACTGAGGCGGAGATCTTCCCCCCGGACAAGGCTGATGTCTTCACAGCCGAAGACCGGGAGATTCTCAGGACCGGCAGGCCGCTATCCAAGGAAGTCCTCATCAGCAAAGGCAACGACAAGCACTGGTTCCACATCGTCAAGGTGCCCGTGTACGATGAGGACCAAATCGCAGGACTCCTGCTCACGGCCCGAGATATCACCGCCATGAAAAAATTTCAGGAAAAGCTCATTCAGGCCGTCAAAATGGAGGAACTGGGCAAGCTGGCCGGGGGGGTGGCCCACGAAATCAACACTCCCTTGGGCATTATCCTGGGGTATGCCCAGATGCTCATAGAGGACCTGCCCCAGGACACGGAAAGTCACGAATTTCTGAAGATAATTGAGAAGCAGGCGCAGATCTGCCGCCACATCGTGGCCGATCTCCTGAGTTTTTCCCGGGTCAGCGAAAGCCGCATGGCAGAAATGAATCTCAATCAGTCCATTGAGGAGGTGCTGACCCTGGTGCGCCAAATTTTCAGGCAGAACTGGGTGGACGTGGAGGTCTCTCTTGATCCCCACATTCCCCCCATCCGCGGCGACCGGGAAAAACTCAACCAGGTCTGGCTTAATCTCCTGAATAACGCCTTTGAATCCATCGGCCGGGAAGGCGCCATCCGCCTAACCTCAAAGTTGTGCCCCCAGGGCAATCATGTCTTGGTGACCGTGGCCGACACCGGCGCGGGCATCAATGACCAGGACCTGGAGAAAATTTTTGAGCCTTTCTTCAGCACCAAGGCCCCGGGAATGGGCACCGGCCTGGGGCTGTCGGTTTCTTTCGGCATTGTCCGGGAGCATCAGGGCAAAATTTTTGCGCTGAGTCCGGCCCCGCCGAAATTTTTGGGGAATGCCGACAAACACAAGGGGCCGGGCGCCCTGTTTGTGGTGCTCTTGCCGGTGGACTGGGAGAAACCCGTGGCGGATGCCTGCGAGGAACTGGCGGGCTTCAATATGCAGGATATACGATGGGCCACCGGTTAGGGGGATGAATGGGACGGATACTGGTGCTGGATGATGTCCTGGATGCCGGCGTCATGATCAAGCGCATCCTGGAGCGCAAGGGCCACCAGGTGGCGGTCTTCACCGATGAACAGGAAGCCCTAAGGTATGCGGCTTCCTCACCGGTGGAGGTGGCCATTCTGGATATCCGGCTCAAGAACATGAGCGGCGTCGATGTCCTGGAAGAACTGAAAAAAATTTCCCCCCGGACCCAGGTGATCATGCTCACCGGTTATCCCACCCTGGAAACGGCGCGCCAGGCAGAGGCGTGGGGAGCCTTTGACTATTGCGCCAAACCCATCGACAAGGATGAACTGGAAGAAAAGGTGGCCGCGGCCCTGGCCGCGGGGGCTGCCTCTGTCAAGTCCGCATGAATCTTATTCCAAGTCGTCATCATATCAGTAGTTGCTAAGGTATCTGCCAGGCAGGTTCAATAGATTCGTAGAACTGATGAAACTGAGAGGAAGACAAATCCCCCCTGCCCCCCTTTAATAAAGGGGGGTTCAAGATATCGGCAAGCCCAAGTCCCCCTTTGCTAAAGGGGGATTTAGGGGGATTTGATAAGCGGGGAAACGCGGGATGCGCTCATACCGAGTTGTGTTCTAAGAGCAATTTTTCATAGCCACAGGCTTCAGCCTGTGCCACCGTTTGACTGCAAACTGGTATCAGCTTTCCCGCCCGACGACCTGAGATAACCCCTTATTTCTTTTCCGCCCCCCGGTTAATTTCACCTCGAACGTTTGGTTGCAGGCCGGCAGGTTCGCCGGCGGTCTGCCAGCCGCCGCCCAGGGACCGGTAGAGGGCGATGACCGCCAGGAGCTCATTGGCCTGGGCCTGGGTGAGGCGCAACTGGGACTCAAAAAGCTGCCGGTCTGAATCCAGGACCTCAAGATAAGGGGTGACGCCCCCAAAATAGCGCTGATAGGCCAGGTCGGTTTGCTGTTTCAGGGCCTTGACCTGCTTTTCGGCTTCGATGCGCACCTCACGGAGGCGCTGCACTGCGATGAGGGCGTCAGAGACGTCCTGGAAGGCCTGCTGAATGGATTTTTTGTAGGTCAGGATCAGCTCTTCTTTTTGGGCCTCTGTCAGGCGGACCCCGGCCCGGAGCCGACCGCCCTGGAAGAGGGGCTGCACCACAATGGGAGAAAGGAGGTCCCAGAAGCTGGCGGGTCCGGTGAACAGGCTCTTCAGGGCCGCGGACTCCCAGCCCGCCACCCCGGTAAGCCGGACATTGGGGAACAGGAGGGCCTTGGCCTCCCCCACCCTGGCGTTGCCCGCCACCAACTGCTGCTCCGCGGCCCGGATATCGGGACGGCGCTCCAGCAAGCGAGGAGGGGAGACCCGGCGGCACGGTGACCGTCAGGTCCTGCTCCAGGAGAGACTTGCCCCGGAGGATGGGCCCCGGGTTGCGCCCGATGAGCACACTGAGCAGGTTTTCCTTCTGCTCGATGGCCCGCTTGGCCTCAGGCACCACAGCCCGGGCCCCGTAAAGCAAGTTTTCGGTCATGAGCACCGGGGTGAGGGAATCCCAGCCGTAGCTGAAGCGCGCCTTCACCAGGGTGAGGGAATCTTCCCGGGTTTTGACGGTGCGTTCGCTGATATCCAGCTGCTGGTCCAGGGCCCGCAGTTCGATGTACGCCCGGGCCACATCGCTGATGAGGGTCTGGATGACGAATCTGCGGTTCTCTTCGGACGCGAAAAATTCAGCCCGGGCCGCTTCCGTGGCCCGACGGATGCGGCCGAAGAAGTCGATTTCCCAGGAGAGGTCCCCGGTCACCAGCCCCACCATGCGGTCATAGCGCGGCGTCCCCGAGGTCAGGCCTCTTTCGGAGGTCCGCACCGCCTCCATCTGGCCCCCGGCGTTCACCGAAGGAAACAGGAAGGACCGCTGAATGGTGACCCGCTCCCGGGCCGCCAGCACCCGTTGAGCCGCGATCTGGACGTCGTAGTTTTCTTTCAAGGCAATGGTTATGAGTTCCTGGAGCTTGGGGTCCTTGAAGACCTCAAACCATCTCAGATCTCCGAAGGAGACCCCGGCCGGCTGGGCGGGCAGGTCCGGCCCCTGGCCCCGGAAAGTTTCCGGCGTAGGATAAGGAGGCCTCTGGTAATTGGGGCCCACCTTGCAGCCCCAGAGCAGCCCCAGGGTCAACAGGGCGATCAACCAGGTCCTCATGACTTTTCTCCTTGCTCACCTAAGGGATTGGCCACGGGGGCGGCAGGCGGCGGATGTTCCGGGCTTTTGCGGTGGGACCATTTTTCCACCACATAGAAGGTTACCGGAATGAGGAAAATGGCGATGATGGTGGCCGCCAGCATGCCCCCGATCACCGAGGTGCCCATGACCTTGCGGGCGATGGCCCCGGAGCCCGAGGCCAGGGCCAGGGGCACGCACCCCAGGATAAACGCGAAACTGGTCATGAGAATGGGCCGGAGCCTGAGGCGCGCCCCCTCCAGGGCCGCGTCGGCCACATCCCGGCCTTTGTCATATTCCATCTTGGCGAATTCCACGATAAGGATGGCGTTTTTGGCTGCCAGGCCGATGAGCATAACCAGGCCGATCTGGGCATAGAGATTGAGCTCCATACTGCGCATGAAAATTCCCAGAAAGGCCCCGAAAACCGCGATGGGCGTGCCCAATAGCACGCTGAAGGGCAGCGACCAGCTCTCGTACTGGGCCGCCAGGATCAAAAAGACAAAGGTCAGGGACAGGGCGAAAATGACCCAGGTGGGCACCCCCTCCTGGGCCTTTTTCTCCTGGAAGGACATGCCCAGGTAGTCATAGCCCATCTCCGGCGGCATGGTTGCCTTGAAGACCTCCTCCAGGGCCCGCATGCCCTGGGCGGAACTGAAGCCAGGGGCATTGACCGCGTTGATCTGGACGGCCCGGTAGAGGTTGTAGCGCATGGTGAACTCCGGCCCGGAGCGCTGCTCCAGGCTGGTGAGGGCGCTCAAGGGCACCGCGTCGCCGTTCTTGTTGCGCACATAGAACTGGCCCAATTGTTGGGCCTGGACCCGAAATTCCCCCTCGGCCTGGACGTACACCTGCCACTGGCGGCCGAAGCGGTTGAAGTAATTGACGAAATAGCCGCCCATGAAGGCCTGCAGCACCCGGTAGACCTCGCTGATGTCCACCCCTTGTTTGAGGACCTTGTCCCGGTCCACCTTGACGAAAATCTGGGGCACGGTGGGCACAAAAGTGGTGGTCACCCGGGACAGTTCCGGCCGTTGTTTGGCCGCGGCCAGGAATTTCTGGGTATTCTCCCAGAGAAAGTTGATATCCTTGCCGGCCCGGTCCTCCAGGATGAAGGTGACCCCGCCGGCGGTGCCGATGCCGGGGATGGCCGGGGGCGAAAACGCGAAGGCGGTGCCCTGGGGGAGTTGGGCCAGCTTCTGGTTCAGGCCGGCCATGATGGCTTCGTATTTTTCTTCAGGCTTATGGCGCTCATGCCAGGGCTTGAGGGTCACGAAGAAAAAGCCGCTGTAGGTGTTGGTAACCCCGCTGAGCATGCTGTAGCCGATGACCGAGGTGACATACTCCACCCCCGGGGTCTTCGCCATGATTTCTTCGATATCTCGGCAGACCTCGCTGGTGCGCTGCAGGGAGGAGGCGTCAGGCAACTGCACCCCGGCATAGAGATAGCCCTGGTCCTCCTCCGGCAGGAAGCCCCCGGGGAGCCGGCCCCCCAAAAAGCCCGTGAGCACCGTCACCAGGACCAGAAAAAGTAGGCTCATGCCGGCCTTCCGGATAAACACGCCGCACCAGCGGACATAGCCGTTGGTGGCCTTGCCGAAAAAGTCGTTGAACCAGCGGTAAAAGCGGCTAAGCGGGCCCCGGGATTCCTTTTTGGGCCTTAAAATCATGGCAGCCAGGGCCGGGGACAGGGTCAAGGCGTTGAAGGCGCTGATGAGCACGGAGATGGCGATGGTGATGGCGAACTGCTGGTAGAGCCGGCCGGTGATCCCCGGAATAAAAATGGTGGGGAGAAAGACCGCGGAGAGGACGAGGGCGATGGCCACCACCGGTCCGGAGACCTCTTCCATGGCCTTGAAGGTGGCTTCCTTGGGAGAAAGCCCATGCTCGATGTGGTGCTCCACGGCCTCTACCACCACGATGGCGTCGTCCACCACCAGGCCGATGGCCAGCACCAGCCCCATCAAGGCAATGGTGTTGATGTTGAAGCCGATGAGGGGAAAGAAAGCAAAGGTGCCGATCAGTGACACGGGCACGGCCAGGGCCGGGATGAGGGTGGCCCGCCAGCCCTGGAGAAAGATAAAGACCACGATGATAACCAGGATGAGGGCTTCAAACAGGGTGTGGAGGATTTCTTTGATGCCCTCCCGCACCGCCTGGGTGGTGTCCAGGGCAATGACGTAATCCATGTCCGGCGGGAAGGATTTTTTGGCCTGCTCCATGAGGGCCTTCACCCCGTCCACGGCCTGGATGGCGTTGGTGCCAGGGAGTTGGTAGAGGGCCAGGACCGCAGAGGCCTTGCCGTTCAGGCGGCCCTCGAGGGCGTAGGTCTGGGCCCCCAATTCGATCCTGGCCACATCCCGTAAGCGTACCAGCGACCCGTCCGGGTTGGCCCGCAGCACAATCCGGGCAAACTCCTCGGGGTCCTGCAGGCGGCCCTGGGAACGGATGGCATAGGTGTATTCCTGCCCCGGCGGCGCCGGTTCCGCGCCCACCTGCCCCGAGGGGTTGACGGTGTTCTGCTTCTGGATGGCATCAACGATCTCGGGGATAGTGATGTTCAGCTTGGCCAACTGGTCGGGCCTGACCCAGAAGCGCATGGCATATTGGCCGGCCCCGAAGACGGTGACGCTGGCGATGCCGGACACCCGGGTGATCTGGTCATTTAAGTTGATGTAGGCGTAGTTGGCCAGGAAGATGGCGTCGTAGGTGCCGTTGGGGGAAATGAGGTCCACCACCATCAGGGGCGCGGCGGTGGATTTTTTGATGGTGACGCCGTAGTTGCGCACGTCCGACGGCAGCTTGGCTTCGGCCTGGCTCTCCCGCATCTGGGTCAGCACCTGGTCGATGTTGGGGTCGGTTTTGACATCAAAGTTCACGTACAGCTTGAGCTCGCCGTTGTTGGCGTTCAAGGAGTACATGTAATTCATGTTGTCCACGCCGCTCATCTCCTGCTCGATGGGCGTGGCCACGGATTGCTCCACCGTCTGGGCGTCGGCCCCCACGTAGGTGGTGTTGACGAAGATTTCCGGCGGCACGATGTTGGGGTATTGGGAAATGGGCAGGCCCAGGAGGGCCACCACTCCCACGATCACCATGACGATGGCGATGACGATGGCCACGATGGGGCGGTTGATGAAAAAGCGCGCCATGACCCTTACCTCGGCTGCTTCTCAGGGGCGGTCCCGGCCCCGGAACCGGCGGCCGGCCCCTCTTCAAAGGGCTTGGGGATGACCGGCAGCCCGGCTTTGACTTTCTGGATCCCCTCCACGATGACCCGTTCCCCAGGCTGAAGGCCCTCGGTTATCACCCACATGGAGCCGGTGCGCTCCCCCACCTTGACCCAGCGCAGGTCCACCTTGTTGTCCGGACCCACCACGGCCATCTGGTATCTCCCCTGGATTTCGGTGACCGCCCGCTGGGGCACCAGCAACGCCCCTTTCTGGGTTTCGATCAGGGCCCGCACCTTGGCGAACTGGCCCGGACGCAGGAGATTGCCGGGATTGGGGAAAAGAGCCGCCACCTTGATGGTGCCGGTGCCTTGGTCCACCTGGCGGTCGGCGAAAAAAAACTTGCCCTTGTGGGGAAAGACGGTGCCGTCAGCCAGGATAAGCTCCAGGTTGGCCTCTTTGGGTTGAGTGTTGTCCCTGGCTGCGCCCTCCCGTGTGAAACGCATATATTCCTGCTCACTAATGGGGATGTACACCTTGATGGGGTCCAGGACCGAAACGGTGGTGAGCTCGGGGCCTCCGGGTTTACCCACCAGGTCGCCGAGTTGCGCCTGGGCGATGCCGGCGATGCCCTCGATGGGGGAGGTGATCCTGGTGAAGCTGAGATCGATGTCGGCTTTGCGCACCGCAGCCTTGGCGGCCTGCACCGCCGCCCGGGCCGAAGCCTCCCGGCCGATGGCGTCATCCAGGTCTTTTTTGCTCACCGCGTTCACCGCCGCCAAAGGCCTGATCTTTTCCAGATTGGCCTTGGCGGTGTACAGTTGTCCATCAGCGACGGCCAGTTCCCCTTTAGCCTGCTCCAGGACCGCCTGGAAAGGCCGTTGGTCGATCTCAAAGAGGACCTGGCCCTTCTTCACCAAGGAGCCCTCCCGATAGTTCTGTTTGATGAGATACCCCTGAACCTGGGCATTGATTTTGGCGTTCACCAGGCCGTCGGTGGTGCCCACCCACTCCCGCACGATGGGCACGTCTTTAACCATCACATTGGCCACTTCCACCGTGGGCACGGGCGGAGGGGCGGGCTGTTTTTCCCCGCAGCCGCCCGCCAGGCCAATCCACAGGCAGGCTGCTGCCAGAACAGGAATAACATACTGGGCGCTCCGGGCCTCATGACTCCGACTCATAGGGCTTGACCTCATATCTTTCAGGATCTCAAATCACGGTTTTTCTTTGGGGGACATAACCGCCAAGGCCACCAGCCGGGCGATGGTGATGGCCAGGAAAAGCTGGCCCGTCAGGGCCTCGAACATGGTCAACATCTTGGCCACCGGGTGGACCGGGGTGATATCGCCATACCCGGTCGTGGTCAAGGTGATGTAACTGAAATAGGTCAACTGCCGCTGGAGCGCGTCCGGATCGCTCCCAGCCAAATCTTCCGGCAGGCGAAAGGCCTGGGGGATGGTGAGGGCCACCACCTGGTAGAGCAGGGCCCATATAACCCCCAAAAGCAGGTATACTACGATGGCACCGCGAATCCGGTGACCGGTCACCGGCCCCTCCCCGAAGACCTGCATGCCCACTACGGCCACTAAGAACCCCGAAAAAATCAAGCTGAGGCTGGTATTCAGGACGTTCAAGGCGACCCCTGGCCGGAATTCCTCCACCCAGGTGAGGACCAGGATGGCCGCTGCCAGGATGATGGCGAAGCTGTGCAGCCACCGTTGTCTAAAGGTGGTCACCACCCCGGTGACAATGATGAGAGAAAAAAAGAGGCGGGCCAACAACCTGCCGAAACCGAACTCACCCAGGGAGTTAACGACGATGAGATACCCTACAAAAAAAATCAGCAAGCCGGTGAGACCGGTTTCGTCTGACCAGAAATGCCGGGGGTGGACCTTTTTAAGATTCATGGGTATTTTTTAGCGGTCGCTTCACGTCCCCTATAATACCAAGATCAGGTTGAGATACAATAACTCATGTCGTTAACTTACTGATACCTAATAACTATTCAACCGATACCAAATACCATAGAACACGGTCGGACCAAAGGTAAAGCCAGACCCTGACCTTCCTCCCCTACTTGGAGCCGGGCAAGAAATAAAACATGATGGCCATAATGACATAAACCGCAATTAACTGCACTCCTTTAAACCAGTTGGCTTTGCCGTCTCCCGCCACCATGGCCCCGATCAACACGGTAAAAAAGACGGTCCACAACAGGGTCGGGTTAAAAACCAGATTGAGGGGCTGGGGGGCCATGAAGTAGCTGGCCAGCACCAAGACCGGGGCCACGAACAAGGCTATCTGGATGGAGCTGCCGATGGCTATGGAAACGCTGAGGTCCACGCGGTTTTTCACTGCCATGACCACGGCCGAGCTGCTCTCTGCCGCGCCGCCCACTACCGCGATAACCACGATGCCGATAAAGGCCTGGGACATGTGAAGGGCCTTGGCGGTTTCCTCCACCGCGCCCACCAGAATCTCGCTCATGAAGGCCACCAGGATAGAGGTCAAGAGAAGAGTGGCCGCGGCCCGGGTCAGGCTCCATTTTCCTTCGTGGCCGGGTTCGCCGCTCTCTCCCATGCTTTCAAAAAAATCGGGGTGGGTTTTCAACATGAAAACCAGGCTCAAAAAATAAGTGACCAGCAGCACCACCGCCACGGCCAGGCTGACGTATTGTTCATGCTTGATGGTGTCGGCGGTGACAAAGTTGTGGAACGTGCTGGGAATGGCCAGGCTGATGACCGCGAGCAACATCATGGTCATGTAATTGCGGGTGGCTGCCGGATTAAACTCCTGCACGTGGCGTTTCAGTCCACCCAAGAGAAAAGCGGTCCCCAGCCCTAAGAGCATGTTGGCCAGGATGGCGCCGATGATGGAGGCCTTGACCATTTCGTACAGCCCGGCCTTGAGGGCCACAAGCGCGATGATGAGCTCCGGGGCATTGCCGAAGGTGGCGTTCAGGAGGCCGCCGATGGTGTCCCCCGTGTAGGTGGCCAACTGCTCGGTGGCCTGCACCAAAAGCGCCGCCAGGGGGAAGATGGCCAGCGCGGCCAGGAAAAACAGCGCCGGCTGGGGCACGCCGCCCACCCGGTCAAGGACGATGGTCAAGGGGATGAGAAGCAGGGCCAGCCCGAACAATATTTTTTGCAGGTTCTTCATAGCATTTTATCCCTGAGCTATCTAGCCCAGCCTTAGGCAACACCAAGAGCGTGAAGCGGATCATGGCTTGCCTGCCATGATCTCCGCCATGGTTTTTTCCGGGGGGCGCACCAAACCCCTGATGATGAGAACCACCAGGGCCTAGTCGCCGGCATTGACCACCTGGCGAGAGACCCGGGGCGGAATAATCAACGTGGTGTTGGGGGCAAGATTAAAGCTGTCCTGATCTATAACGGCGCGTCCAACTCCTTGGAGGGTTATACAGACAACCTCGCCATAATGTTGGCCAACCGGGGATTCTGACCCGGGAGGCAGGGTGAGAAGCCAGACCTCCAGGGTTTTTAAACCCTGCCTTTCTCCCGCCAGGGTTTGGTGGACCAAGCCCATGAGAGGAATTTTATCGACGTTGGCGTTTTCTATGAGCATCTATTACCGTCTCCCTTTGTCAATATGGGACAGGGAACTTTTTAAAACAAGGGGAAAGGCTTGCTCTCCGGCTGGAAATGATTAGGGTATGGGTATTATGGGAAAACATCTGGTTTTAGTGGGCGCGGGACATGCTCACCTGACCTGTCTGAAAAGCCTCCCGGACTTTGTCTCCCGGGGGCATCAGGTGACGGTCATCGGGCCAGCCATTCACCATTATTATTCCGGCATGGGGCCGGGCATGTTGGGCCAGACTTACCGGCCCCAGGAAATCCGCTTTAACAGTCAACGGATGGCCGAAGCCGGGGGAGCCCGCTATGTCATGGGGATGGTGTCCCGGGTGCAGCCCCGGGAGCGGCGGCTGGTGCTGGCTTCGGGGGAGGAAATCGCTTATGACGCAGTGTCCTTCAACATCGGCAGCGGCATCCCCAAAGAGAAAGTCGATATCCAGGACGACGCCAACGTCTTCACCGTCAAGCCCATTGAACAGCTCCGCCGGGCCCAGGAGGCCATTTTGGGGCGCGTCGGGGCCAAGCCGCTGGCAGCGGTGGTGGTGGGAGGCGGGCCTGCAGGGGTGGAGATTGCCGGCAACCTCTGGCGCCTGGTAACCAATAACCAAGGGACCGTCAACCTCACCCTGGTGGCCGGGCGGCGGCTCATGGCCGATTTTCCCGACAAGGTGCGGGGGCTGGCCCTGGCCTCTTTTCAAGGCCGGGGCATCCGCGTCCTGGAAGGCGCGCATCTCCAGGAGATTCAGGCCGGCCGGGCCGTGCTCGCCAACGGCCAGGAATTGCCCTTTGATTTCCTCTTTCTGGCCCTGGGTGTGAAGCCCCCCAGCCTGTTTCAGGATTCCGGCCTGCCCACTGGACCGGACGGCGGTCTCCTGGTAAATGAATGCCTGCAATCCGCGGCCTTTCCGGAGATATTCGGCGGGGGCGATTGTATTTATTTCCAGCCCCAACCTCTGGATAAGGTGGGGGTCTACGCGGTGCGGCAAAACCCAGTGTTGCGGGACAACCTCATGGCCGCCCTGGAGGGCCGCCAGTTCACACCTTTCCGCCCCGGCGGCGCCTATCTTCTCATCTTCAATCTGGGAAACGGGCGTGGAATTTTTACGAAAAAACCACTGGTCTTTGACGGCCGCCCGGCTTTCTGGCTGAAAGATTTCATCGACCGCCGCTTCATGCGCAGCTTTCAGATATCGGGGGAACTGAACGAGGTGTGATGGGTATCCGATTATTCCCTTTGCTCCGCAGAGGGAATAAAGTTGTTCACGTGGGGGGATGGCCAGGGACCTAAGGTCCCTGCCCTCCCCCCACACCCCCCTCCCAACCCGCAGATGGTACGAGAAAGGCGGGGCCAAAGCCCCGCCTTTCTCGGGAAATACTCCCCTTAAGGGATTGGGGGTGGGGGTGCGGGGGAGGGGGTAAGGGCTTGCAGCCCTTAGCATCCTTCCCCGCTAAGCTTCGAAATTTAGAGACTGTAAGCTCCCAACCCGCTCTCAGAATCCCGAACCATACCAATTTTCCCCTCCCGCAATTCCGCCAAAACCACCTCATCCGTGGGGAAGGCCAGGGGCGCCGGCGGACTCGTCAGCGGGAAAAAGTCCACCCGGTCCAGGTCGTCCGCCGGCGCGAGAGTCCCAGCCACCACCTGGCCGGCAAACCAGAGGCCCACGGTAAGGCGTTCCGGGTCGTGAAAGTTGGATTGCACGGACAGGATGGGGCCCAACTCCACGATAAGGCCGGTTTCCTCCTGAAATTCCCGCACCGCCGCGTTCCGCACCTCCTCACCCCATTCCACATAGCCGCAGGGGATGCACCAGTGCCCGGCGTAAGGCCCCCCTGTGCGCCGGCCCCAAAGAATGTCCTTACCCCGACGCACCACCACCGCCACCCCCACCGCAGGGTTCAGGTAGAGGATCTGGCGGCAATGTTTGCAGACCAGGCGCGGGTGGCCGCCTCTTACTTCGTTGGCCAAAAGCCCCCCGCAACAGGGGCAAAAACGATAATGCGAAGGGGTGCAGGACACATATTTGTCAATGAAAGGTGGGAAAGGAATCCTGGAAGTGCCGGCCCAGCCTGGAAGCCTGTGCCACCGGCCCCTGCCCTCTCTCCGAAAATCAGGCTCCTGCCTTAAGCGGGAGGACAGGCGTCCCGCCTTTGCACACAGGCATAAAGCCTGGCCTTCCCCCACTAAGACCGGTAGCACGGCATCCTGCCCGTGCCGGACGGGTTGGCGCCTCTCAAATAGTTAAAAGACGGTGAGGGGGGGTCTCGCCCGCCATCATGGCGCGCAGTGCGCACCCCTCCCCACTTGGAACCTTCCTTGCACTTTGAACTTTTCCAAGCACCCACACTATAATTGAGGTTGCAAGGAAGGGCAAATTCATTTACAAAAAGCGAGGTTTCTTTGCTTTTCGGGGGATAATGGCGTGGCGCCGGGTGTAAAGCTGCAAAACCTCCGCAACATCGGGATCATCGCTCACATTGACGCGGGGAAGACCACCCTCACCGAGCGCATCCTCTATTATACGGGCCGCACCCACAAGATGGGGGAAGTGCACGACGGCGCGGCCACCATGGATTGGATGCCCGAAGAGCAGGAGCGGGGCATTACCATCACCGCGGCGGTGACCACCTGCCACTGGAAAAACGCGGTGTTCAATCTCATCGACACGCCGGGGCATGTGGACTTCACCATTGAGGTGGAGCGCTCCCTCCGGGTCCTGGACGGGGCCATCGGGGTCTTCGACGGGGTGGCCGGGGTGGAGCCCCAGTCTGAGACGGTGTGGCACCAGGCCGACCGTTACCGGGTCCCCAAGCTGGCCTTCATCAACAAGATGGACCGGCCCGGGGCTAATTTCTGGGCGTCCATAGAGAGTCTGAAGGAAAAGTTGGGGGTCCACCCCCTCATCCTCACCATTCCCTGGGGTGAGGCGGACCAGTTCGGGGGGGTCATTGATGTTCTGCACCTGAAGGCCATCCGCTGGCGGGAGGAAACCTTGGGGGCCGAATTCGATGAACTGGAGATCCCCGCCGACCTCCAGGAAGAGGCCCTGCAGCGCCGGGAAGCCCTGGTGGAGGCCCTGGCCGAAGTGGACGACCAACTGCTGGAAGACTTTCTGGCTGAAAAACCTTTGGGTTTGGATGATCTTAAGGCCGCCATTCATCGAGTCACCCTGGGTTTGAAGGGGGTGCCGGTTTATTGCGGCGCGGCCCTGCGCAACAAGGGCATCCATCCTCTGCTGGACGGCATCAGGGACTTTCTGCCCAACCCCATGGAAGTGCCGCCCATCCGGGGCGAAAACCCACGGACGGGGAAAACCGAGACCCGGGAAGCGGAACTGGACGCCCCTCTGGCCGGCCTGGCTTTTAAGATTCAGGTGGACCAAAGCCAGCGTCTCACCTATGTGCGCCTCTATTCCGGGCGCCTCAAGGTGGGCCAGGAGATTTTCAACCCCGTGAAAGGGGTCACCGAAAAAGTGTCCCGCATCCTGGGCATGCACGCCAACAAACGGGAGCGCCTGGAGGAGGCCCTGGCCGGCAGCATCGTGGCCTTGATGGGCCTCAAGGTGGCCACCACCGGGGACACCTTGTGCGACCAGGACCATCCCATCATCCTTGAACAAATTTCCTCTTATGTCCCGGTAATTTCCCTGGCCATCGAGCCCGAAACCCGGGAAGACCAGGAGCGCCTGGGGCCGGTCCTGACCCGCTTGGCGGAAGAGGATCCCAGTCTCGGAATCACCACCGACGAAGAGACCGGTCAGACTCTCCTTTCCGGCATGGGGGAACTGCACCTGGAAGTGACCCTGCACCGTTTGGAGCGGGATTTCAACACGCGCCTCAGGGCCGGGCGGCCCCAGGTGGTGTATCGGGAAACCATTACCGAAACCGCCTCAGGGACGGGGAGCTTTGACCGGGAGTTGGCGGGCAAGCAGCATTTCGCCCAGGTAAAGCTCGGCGTCCGGCCGCGCTCCCGGGGGCGGGGCATCCTGTTTTTCTCCGGCCTCCCGGAAGAACACCCCGCCCAAGGCTATGTACCGGTGATCAAGCAGGCGGTGGAGGAGGCCATGGAAGGCGGCCCCATCTACGGCCACCCCGCAGTGGACATCGCCGTCACCCTGGAAGACGCGGTCGTCAAAGAAGGCCAGGCCTCGGAAATGGCCTTCCGCATCGCCACCATGGCTGCGGTGAAAGCGGCCATGCAGGAGGGCCGGCCCCTGCTCCTGGAGCCCATCATGAAAGTGGAAATCATCGCCCCGGAGGAATTCACCGGGGAGGTGCTGGGGGACCTCCACGCCCGCAAGGGGAAAACCGAGCAACTGGCGGCCAAGGGGCCGGTGCGCCTCGTTACGGCCCGTGCCCCCCTGGCCGAAATGTTCGGCTACGCCACCACCCTGCGCTCCCTCACCCAGGGCCGGGGCACCTTTACCCTGCAGTTCGACCATTACGGGAAGGTGGAGCGGTAGCTTGCGGGAGGAGGGCCAGGGACCGACGATCCCTGCCCTCCCCCCACACCCCCCTCCCAACCCGCAGATACTTGGCGGCTAACAGCGAGGGTTTCAACCAAATGTCCCAATGAAGTTGGCTATTTAGCAGGATTGGGGAAAGAGTTTTGTTTTTTAAAAGATAAAACCTTGCGTTACCTTCATACCGATTTAGTAGGCAAACTTTATAAAGATTTTGATCCACAAAATCCAGACGAAACAATTCCGCCTAATTTGATAAAATCCTTACAAGATAAAGGGATATCCTAAGGCATGAAAGCTTTATCAAAAAACTATCCAGAGAGTTAAGTTATGGCAACCGAAAGAACATTATCCCTCATCAAGCCCGACGGCGTGTCCCGGGGTCTCATGGGCGAGGTCATCGGCCGTTTTGAGAAAGCGGGCCTGAAAATCCGGGCCCTGAAAATGATTCACCTCACCCGGGAACAGGCCCGGGGGTTTTATGCGGTTCATAAGGAGCGGCCCTTTTTTGACAGCCTCACCGCGTTCATGAGCTCCGGCCCCATTCTCGCCATGATCCTGGAGGGCGACAACGCCATTCAGAAAAACCGGGACCTCATGGGGGCCACCGACTACCGGCAGGCAAAGCCTGGGACCATCCGGGCCGATTTCGCCCGGGACATCGAGGCCAATATCGTCCACGGCTCGGACGGGCCCGATACCGCCAGGACCGAAATCGCCTTTTTTTTCAATGCCCTGGAAATAGTATAATTCGATTATCTCTTTTGCTCCGCAAAAGGCATAAATTAGCGGGGGAGGGGGCTAAGGGCCGGCGGGCCCTTACCCCCTCCCCCACACCCCCTCCCCCAATCCCTTAAGGGGTTTATATAGTGTATGGGGCCAGGCCTAAGGCCCGGCCCCATACAACCTCTATAGCGGGTTGGGAGGGGGGTGTGGGGGGAGGCCAGGGACCTCAGGTCCCTGGCCCTTCACCCACAACTCCATCCGGTTGATAATCCCATGACTCGCCCTCCATCCGGTGAAATTGAACTTATCCAGCGCCTGGCCGCCATCTTCGGGGCTGCGCCTCCGGGAGTGGCCCTGGGGATTGCCGACGACTGCGCCGCCCTGGACCTGGGGGGGCCGGATTATCTGCTGTGGACCGTAGACACCCTGATTGAGGGAGTCCACTTCGACCTGGCCTCCATCTCCCTGCACCAGTTGGGCAGAAAATCCCTGGCCGTGAATTTAAGCGACATTGCGGCCATGGGCGGGGAGGCCCTGTATGCGCTCCTGTCACTGGGGTGGCCGCCGGACCGGGATTTGGCTCAAGCCCTGGAATTCGGCCAGGGGTTGGCGGCCTGCGCCCGGGATTACGGGACCGCGGTCATCGGCGGGGATACGGTGTCCTCCCCGTTGGGGCTGGCCATTACCCTGACGGTCCTGGGCCAGGTGCCCAAAAACCAGATGCTGCGGCGATCCGGGGCCCGGCTCGGCGATCTGGTCTATGTCACCGGCCCTTTGGGGGAATCAGCCGCAGGGCTGGAAATTTTGGGGCGCCAGTTAGAGATAGACCCGGCCCTGTCCCAGCCCCTAATCAGGGCGCACCTCGATCCTAAGCCCCAGTTAGCAGCAGGCCGCGTCTTGGCCCAGCAGGGTTTGGCCACCGCCTGCATCGACCTTTCGGACGGGGTGGCTTCCGACCTCAGGCACATCTGCCGGCTGAGCCGGGTGGGCGCATGCTTGTTCGCAGAGAACCTGCCTATTGCCGAAGGGGTCAGGGCCGTGGCCCGGATGGTGGGCCAGGACCCGGAGGAGTTGGCCCTGCAGGGAGGGGAGGATTATCAGCTCCTAATCACATGTGCTCCGGAGCAGGCCCCCAATCTTGCCGCAGTTTTTGCGCAAGCCGGGCTCGAAGCTCCCATCCGGATCGGCGAAATCGTCCCCGGAGACGAACTGATTTTAATTATTGGAAAAAGAGAAAAAATCATCTCGGGGTCGGGATACGAACATTTCCGACTTGACCCCAGGAAAAGTTCGGATTAACATGCGAAAAATTAATTGCAACCTAACACCAAATTTCCAACCCATGCCCGTAAACAACGAAAAAAACCAGTTAAGGGTTTGCTGCACCTGTGGATACTGGTCCTTCCAGCACAAGGGCTTCTGCCACCGCCTCGAGCAGGGGGCCGGCAAGTTCTGGATGTGCGAGGACTGGCGCCATGGCGCAGCCGAAGCCGAAGATTCCCTCCCCGACGCCCTGAACACCGCCCAGGTCGGGGGCGCCCTGGGGTAAGGGACACCGGTTTTCCCGGCGGCTTCAAAACCTGAATCTTCGTTTTCTTAGACACCCAGAGCCATCCTCAGGGCGGGATATTCCTGGCCCATATAACTCACATCGGCTGCGGGAGGTGCTCAGCATGCAGAATATTGCCTTCACGGCCCTGGTGCACGGCGTCTATGTGATCACCACCCGCCTGGGGGAACGCCTAAACGGCATGACCGCCGCCTGGGTGTCCCAGGTGTCCCTGAGCCCGCTTCTCCTCATGGCCTCCATTGCCCCGCCCCGCTATTCACATGATCTCATCAAGGAGAGCAAGGTTTTCGCGGTCAACGTCCTGGCAGCAGACCAGATTGACCTGGGGAAGCGCTTCGGTTTTGCCAGCGGCCGCCGGGTGGATAAGTTCGCCGGGCTGGAATACCTTACGGCGGCCACCGGCTCACCCATCCTGCCCGAAGCCTACGCGTATTTCGACCTGAAGCTGGTGGACACCTTTCCCGCCGGGGACCATAGCCTGTTCGTGGGGGAGGTCCTGGATGCCAAAATCCTCCAACCCGAAAAGCAGCCGCTGATTTTTTCTAAAAAAGATTTCTTCTAGAAAAAGAATTGGCAATTTGTGAAAATTGTTTTATGTTGGTTAGACATTCACCAAAATAAAATCTAACCTTGGGGTAAACCTGAGGAGATGGTTCCCGGGTTACCACCTCAAGAACGGGCTCCACATGAATTTTGATGAAGTTGGGGTAATCTGCCTTAACCGCGAGATCAGGGAAGAATGTCAGAATTGCCTGTGGTGGGAGTGGGACTCGCATAACCAGTGCTGTTGCAATTACAGCAGTCCCATTTGCTCCTTATCCCGGGGCCAGTTTTTTTGGCGCTCCCCTCAATCTTCTCCGCCAGCCGTAGCTTGAAACTCCCGCCGTCTCTGCCGACTCAAGCGGTCGGCCCGGCGTAGGGGTTCAGGCATCCGGTATTTTCCGGCGCAGCCCAGGACTATCTCCCGGCAGTCCGCCAGGCTCACCCGATTCCCCGGGGAGACAAAAAGGGGCTTGACCCCCGTGCGGCTGCGGAGAATCCAGCCTACCACCTGCCCCTCCCAGTACAAGGGGGCGGCCGACCCGGCCTCTGCTTCAGGCTCTTCTCCTTCTCCCACCAATCTGCTTTTGGCTACGCCAATGACGGGGACATTCAAGAGCAAGCCCAGATGTGCGCCAAGGCCCAGACCCCGGGGATGAGCGATGCCCTGGCCGTCCACCAAAAGGACATCCGGCCGCCGGGTGAGCTTTTTCCAAAGCTCCACAATAATGGGAGCCTCCCGAAAGCTCAAGAGCCCCGGTATGTAGGGAAAGGGGCAGGGGCCTTCCAGAACGGCCTCCTCCACCAGGGTGAGATCCGGATAGGTGACCACCACCAACGCCCCAAAAACGCGCTTTTCCGCCCGATCATAGGAGGCATCCGCGCCTCCCACCAATTTTGGGGGCCGGGGCAAGGGCGTTAGCATCACCTCTCCCTGCCTGGCCTCCTGCCAGGCCACGGCCTCGTGATAGTCTTTGGGGTAAGTAAGCATTGATAATTGATAAGGGATTTATGAGGGGAGGGCTGGGGGAGCGGCGGCTCCCCCACCCTCCCCTCATACTCCCCTCCCAACCCCCTATTAGTAGGCCGGGAGAGTCGGGGAAATCTCCCCGACACCCCGGCAAATTTTAAGCTAATCAAAGGGTTGGGGGAGAGGGCTTGGGAGAGGGGGCAGGGACCCTCTGGTCCCTGGCCCCCTCTCCCAAAATCTTTTCAATTTCTCACCAACTCAGCACTATACAGGAAGGCGCCGTCCCGTTTGGTGAAATGACCCCCGTGGTTCTCAATAATCCAGCCGCTGGCGCCCTTGCCGCCGAAGGGCAGGCGCAGGGGGGTGAACAGAAATTCCGGGTTATCGTAGGTCATGCCGAAGGTGTCCACGAGGGTCTCTTTGGCTCCCAAAGGCGGGGTCCCGAACCAGGCCACCAGGAAAGGGTAGCGGCTTTGCTGCACGCGGTCCACGGCTTCGGTGTCACTTCTTACCGGCACCAGGGCCAGAAATGGCCCGAAGAGCTCCAGGTCAGGGGGGTCGGCCACCTCCATGAGGAAGGGCCCCTGCCACTCCCCTTCCCGGCGGTGGGGCCAGAGGAAATGGGGCTGGGTGAGGGCCGCCAGAGCCCGGTCCAACAGCACCCGGGTGCGCGCCACTTTAAGGGGGCCGATCCAGATGGCGGGGTCAGAGGGATCCCCCACCTTGAATTCCGGCATCATTGCCAAAATGAGTTTTTTGGCTTCCTGGTAAATGTCCTGATGGATATACAGCCGTTTGATGGTGGTGCAGTATTGGCCGCCGTTCAGGAAAGCCCGGCGCCCCACGAAATGCACCGCTTGTTTTAGGGGGGCGTTCCGGAAAAGGATGGCCGGGGGCAGGCCGCTGGGCCCCGCAAAGAACACCTTGTCAAAATGCGCGGCCTCGGCCTCATAGATTGCTCCCACCTCGCCGCCGCCGGAAATGAACAAAACCCTGACCGCCGGGTCAAGGACGGCCCGGCGGCCGAAATCTTTGTTGCTCATGCCGGTGATGAGCTCAATATCCGGAAAAGGAGCCACCACCTCCCCCATGACCGCGGCGGTACGGGGCGTTTGGGACGAGCAACTAAAGCGGAAGCGGTTGCCCCCGAGGATGGCCGCGCCTCCCACCCGGGCCAGCATCACCGGGGCGGCGTCATAGGGGAAGATGGCGGCTACCGTGCCGTAGGGGGCCTGGCCCTGCACCTGGGGAATTTCCTCCTCCATGGACAGGAGGTGCTGCACCGCCAGGTCCACTTCCATACCGGCGACGGTGCAGGGGGCGCCCGTGTCTTCGCCGGCGGCCTCGACTAGCGTCCGGCGGTGGTCTGCCAGCCGGTCTCCCAGACGGCGCAGGGATTCGAGTCTTTCCACCGGTTCATCAAGTGTGGCGCGCATTGGCAACATGCCCCCCCATATTGCCAAATAATACCAGAATGTAAGGGGAATGCGCTGAAGATCCATCATCTCTGTGATAACTAATCATCGTGGTGGCCTTCATGTGAAAAAAAGCATTTTCCATTTGACATGGCTAGTGGTGGTTATATAATCTTTGGGGTAGGAAATTTTCTTGTTTTCTGGTAGAAATTTCTTATAAAGGCAATTATGTAAAGATGTAGGAAAATCGGCCACCTGGCGGCCGGACTGATAGGAATGACACCATTTTTTGGGAATTAAGCCCAAAACCGAATCAGGTGGAGGAACTATGGCAGAAGAAGTAAAAGAAATCAAAGTCAGCCGAAAGGACCGCAAAATAGGCGGCATCGCCCCTGAACTGGCGGATCGCTGTTATACCTGCGGAACCTGCTCCGGCGGCTGCCCGGCCACAGGTCTGCTGCCCATTGAAGGCGGCGCCGGCACCTGGGACCCCCGCAAGGCCATCCGGGCTATTGTCTTCGGCATGGAGCAGGAAGTCATCGACTCCAAATGGCCCTGGGTATGCACCGGCTGCGGCCGTTGTCAGTACCAGTGCCCCATGGGCATTCAGCTCATGCGCACCTTCCGGGCCTGCCGCACCCACCGGAACCGGGACAAGGTCCCCGGCCCCATCCACAAGGGCACCATGATGAACCTGGAGCGGGGCAACAACCTGGGCATCCCCAAGGACGACTTCCTTTTCCTGTTGGCCGAGTTGGGCAAGGAGATGGAAGAGGAATGCTGCCCCGGCTTCTATGTGCCGGTGGACAAGGAAGGGGCCAACGTCATCATCACCATCAACTCCAAGGAACCCTTCGGCGAACCGGACGACATGAAGTTCTGGTGGAAAATTTTCTACGCCGCCAAAGAGGACTGGACGGTATCCTCGGTAAACTGGGAAGGGGTCAACTGGGGGCTTTTTTCCGGCGACGACCCGGCCTGGAAGGAGCAAACGCACCGGGTCCTCGACAACGCCCGACGATTAAAATGCAAAACCCTTTTGCTCCCGGAATGAGGGCACGCATACTTTGCAACCCGGGCCGGGTTCAAAAATTGGTTTCCTGAAGCGTTTGAAGAATTCAAGGTGGTCAGTGTCCAGGAACTCCTGAAAGAGTACATTGAGGAGGGCCGGATCAAGCTCGATCCCTCCGTCAACCATCACACCATTACGGTGCACGACCCCTGCAACTATGTGCGCAAGTCCCAGATAACCTTTGGCGACCACATGGGGGAACTCAACCGCTGGATCACCCAGCAGTGCGTCGATCCCTCCCTGTACCGGGAAATGTGCGACGATCCCCTGAACAACCACTGCTGCGGCGCCGGCGGCGGCGCCTGGGCCATGCCCTACGACAACGAGCGCCTGGCTTACGGCAAAGTCAAGGTCGACCAGATTCGGGATACCGGGGCGCAGATCGTCATGGCCCCCTGCCACAACTGCCGGGACCAGATCATGAAGGGTCTGGCCGGCGAGTTTAAAAAGGGCACGGAAGGCTTTGACATGGGCAACTACGAAGAAACCTTATATCTCTGGGAGCTGGTGGCCAACACCCTGGTGGTGGAGCCCTGGAGCGAGGAGGAGATCGAAGCCGCCCATGCGCTGCGGGACGCCCAGTTCGAGCGGGACGGCATCGAGCTCGAGGAAGAAGAATAACTTACCGGATTGTTTGAATAATCACGCCAAAGCCTGGTGGACTTGAGTTCACCAGGCTTTTTTTCTGCACTGGCCGTGCGCCTTTGTTTTATTACTAAGCTGCGTTAAAAAGTAATGGTGATAACCATCAGCATTTCCCACACAAATTCCCCTTAATCCCAGCAGTGTCCGGTAGGAATCTTTCAAGGGACGAATTTTCAAGCCCCCTCCCCACGGTGGAAGGGGGTTAGGGGGAGGGGGATTGAGCAGAAAACATGCTGAATTTGCAAAAGAAGTTGCCACCCCCACTTTAGCCCTCCCCCATCAACGGGGAGGGAGGTTCAGGCCAATGGATTCCCTATCCAAGGGCAATAAGCCAGCCCATGTCCAAATTGCTCTCACAATGAGAGAAAGCCTTGGTGGCACAGGCGTCCCGCCTGTGCTGACTCAGGCAAAAGCCTGCGCCTTTTTCTTTTGAGGTTTAACAATAAATGCCAAAAGCTTAAAGGGCACTAGGCGGGCAGGATGAATTGGGCATCACCTCGGACGCGAGTTCCCTCACCCAGATACATCCTCGCCGGGGTTCAGCAAATAGGCCTCCACGAAACCCTGGAGGTCGCCGTTCAGCACCCGGTCCACGTCCCCTTCTTCGTGTTTGGTGCGGTGGTCTTTCACCATGCGGTAGGGCTGGAGCACATAGGAGCGTATCTGGCTGCCCCAGGCGATGTCCTTCTGGGTCTCCTGGAGTTCCTGGCGCTTTTCATCCCGCTTGCGCCGTTCCAGATCATAGAGCCGGGCCCGCAGGACCTTCATGGCCAGTTCCCGGTTGCGGTGCTGGGAACGCTCGCTCTGGCTGATGACCACGATGTTGGTGGGCAGGTGGGTGAGGCGCACCGCGGAGCTGGTCTTATTGACGTGCTGGCCCCCGGGGCCGCTGGCCCGGAAGGTGTCCACCCGCAGGTCCTTGTCCTGGATTTCAATGCTTATGCGGTCGTCCACTTCCGGAAGCACCTGCACCGCGGCAAAGGAGGTGTGGCGACGGCCGCTGGCGTCAAAGGGAGAAATGCGCACCAGGCGATGAATGCCGTGTTCGCTCTTAAAATTGCCGTACGCGTATGGACCGCTGGCCGAAAAAGTGGCGGACTTTACCCCGGCCTCGTCCCCTTCCTGGAGGTCGATGGTTTCCGTCTTGAAGCCCTTGATTTCCGCGTAGCGCAGATACATGCGCAGGAGCATTTCGCACCAGTCCTGGGCCTCGGTGCCGCCGGCGCCGGCGTGAATGGTGATGATGGCGTTTCTCTGGTCGTCTTCGCTCCCCATGAGGAGCTGCAGCTGCCATTCCTTGAAGTCCCGGTCGAGGGTGGCCAGCCCCGCGGCCACCTCCTGCATGGACTGGAGGTCTTCCTCCTCCCGGGCCAACTCCAGGAGCACCTCCAGGTCCTCCACCTGGCGAGCCTGGCGGTCATAGCCCTCTAAGGCGTTGATGAGGCCGCTTCTCTCCCGCTGGACTTCAGCCGCAGCCTGGGGGTCTTCCCAAAACGCGGCCTCAGCCATGATCTTATCTATTTCAGCCAGGCGCGCCTGTTTTTTGTCCAGCTCAAAGAAAACTCCGCAGGGCCGCAAGGCGGTCCTGGTATTCAGCCAACTTGGACTTGTATTCTCCGTAGAATTCCAGCATATTTTCTCCTTGCCTTTACCGTGAAAGTCCCTGGTAGGGGCGACGCATGCGTCCCCCTGTAACAAATTTTTGTTTTCGGGGGGGGCGCCAATGCAGGGTGGGCACCGCCCACCAATAATGGCGGGCAGGGAGGCCCGCCCTACCGACCTTTCCATTATGTGATTCAACGGACCTTGGCCTGGCTCGTGAGCAAGACCGAAGTCTTAAATTCCCTTTGAGATATTGGAAACGAAATGCTGACGGGCAACAAGATGAGCTGGCGTCCTGGCGACCGTCGTCACCCGGGCGTCACAGGCCGGACCAGTTATGCAGAATGAGAATTGCTAAGGCGAACATATTGTTAATGTTATCAAGAAAAGCCCGGAAAAGAAATCCCTGCCAGCAATGAACCCAAAAGGACCGTGAGTCCCAGAACCAGGGTCTCCAGGATTTCATTTACCGCGCCGTAAACGTCGCCGGTAATGCCGCCGAGGCGCCGCCGGAAATACCGGCTGAAACCCAATACCGCCAGCCCCCCCAAAACCAGGCTGATCAGCCCTACGGCTCCTCCCGCCAAGAAAGCCAGGAAACCGCCGGCTATGGTCGCTCCCGCCACCAGTTGGGGGGTAGCGCCCTCGGTCATGGCCTGGCCCAAGCCACCGCCGGGCCGGGCATAAGGGGCCGATGAGGCCAGAAACACCAGGCTCCAGCGGCTCACCAGGGGAAAGAGCATGAGGCTGCGGGCCATGCCCCGGTCCAGGAGAACCAGGATAAAAGAAAATTTCAGAAGGAGCACCAGCACCAGAACCACGGCCCCGAAGGCCCCCAGCCGGGAGTCCTTCATGATCGCCAGGCGGGCCTCCGGGGTGCGCCCGCCCCCCAAACCGTCCACGGTGTCGGCCAGGCCGTCCAGGTGCAGGCCCCGGGTGAGAATTACGGTGAGGGTCAGGAACAGCGCCGCCGCGGCAGGGGGAGGAAAGAGCCCGGCCAGACCGGCCCCCGCCCCCCAGTACCCCAAACCGAGGATGGCCCCCACCCAGGGGAACCAGTACAGGGACCGGGCCAGGTCCCCGGAGGTCACCTCACCCAGGCGGGGCCAGGGAAAGATGGTGAGGAAGGTGAGAGCTAAGGGGAAGGTGCATTTCATGACAATTTCTCTGGTGGTCGGCCAGTGGCGTAGGGGCGGGTTTGAAACCCGCGCCTGCTGGTTCTCCTCCCTCATCCCACCCAGCCGCTTCGGCCGGTAGCACGGGAATCCTGCCCGTGCCTTGACGGGCTGGAAGCCCGTTCTACCGCGCTATACTAAGTTGCGATCATAAGAGTAAAGTTATAATTATTTGCTATACCTATCAAATCCCCCTAAATCCCTCCCAAGTTGATTGTAGGGGCTTGTTTTATCAAGCCCTAAGGGCGCAATAACTTGCGCCCCTGCGGGGTTGGTAGAGGGGTTTTGGTGAGGGGGGGCAGGGGCTTGCGACCTCTGGCCCCCTCCCCTGTCTCTAATCCTTCTTCCCCGCCACGCCGGCCTCGGCGAAGGTGGCCATTTCCCGGTAAATGCGCCAGCCCGCCTCCAGGAGGCCCATGCCCAGGACGGCGCCGGTGCCCTCCCCCAGGCGCATGTTCAGATTAAACAAGGGTTTTAAGCCCAGGTGGTCCAGCATGATCTGGTGGCCGGGCTCCACCGAGCGGTGCGCGGCGATGAGGTAATCCGTCACGGCCGGGACCATCTGGGCGGCCACCAGGGCCCCGGCGGTGGCGATAAAGCCGTCCAGCACCAGGGGACGCCGGGCCGCGGCGGCTCCCAGGATGAGGCCGGCAATGCCGGCGATTTCCAGGCCGCCCACCCCGGCCAGGGCCCCCACGGGATCATCTGGGGTGGCCTTGTTCAGGGCTATGGCCCGATTGATCACCGCCACTTTGTGGGGCACACAGGAAATGTCAATACCGGTGCCCCGGCCGGTGGTGGCCCCCGCCGGCCTGCCGGTGAACACCGTGGCCAGGGCCGCGGCCGCGGTGGTGTTGCCGATGCCCATGTCACCCGCGGCCAGGACATGCACGCCGTCCTCCACCGCGTCCTGGGCCCGCTCCACCCCCACCCACAGGGCCCGCAAGGCCTCTTCCCGGGTCATGGCGGGTTCCTGGGCCATGTTGCGGGTGCCGTAGGCCACCTTGCGGTAAACCAGGTTGAGGTTCGGTTCAAAGTCGTAATTGACCCCGATGTCCACCACCTCCACCCGGGCTCCGGCCTGCCTGGCCAGGACATTGATGCCCGCGCCCCCCTGGATGAAATTGTAGACCATCTGGAAGGTGACCTCCTGGGGATAGGCGCTCACCTTTTCGGCCACCACCCCGTGGTCCCCGGCAAAGACCACCACCCTTTTGATATCCAGAGGCGGAAACATCTCCTCCCGGATGGCCACATATCTGGCGGCCAACTCCTCCAGCTTGCCCAGGCTGCCTGGGGGCTTGGTGAGGGAATCCAGGTGCTCCTGGGCCCGGGCGGTCCATTCGGGGTCCAGGGGCTTGATCTGCGAGGTGAGTTGGGCCAGTTCATATTCCATGTTGTTCTCCCTTCCCAGGGGCTGCTTTGAGGGTCAAGGGGAGCCCCGCCACCAGGAGCACCACCAGATCAGCGGACGCAGCCAGAAGCTGGTGCAGCCAGCCGGCCCAGTCGCGAAACTCCCTGGCCAGGGGGTTTTCGGGGACGATGCCCCAGCCTACTTCATTGCTTACCAGAATCGTGGGCGCGGTGGCTTGCCCCACGGTGTCGGCCAGTTCCAGGATCACTTTCTTAAGAGCCGCAGCGTCCTGCCCCCGCAGGAGCCTGTTGGTGAGCCACAGGGTAAGGCAGTCCACCAGGATGACCCCATAGCGCCCCTGGGCCTGGGCGATGGCTGCCGCCAGGTCCAGGGGGACTTCCTGGGTCTCCCAGCCCGCACCCCGGTCCCGGCGGTGCTGGGCGATGCGGGCCGCCATCTCCTCATCCCCGGCCTCGGCCGTGGCCAGATACAGGCGGGGCGGAGGAAAATGTTTCGCCAGTTCCAGAGAATAGCTGCTTTTACCGCTTCTGGCCCCCCCCAAGATAAGGGCTCGGCGGAAATGGGTCCCTGCACTCAAGACAATACCTCAAGGTTCCTTTGCTGACCTGAGATTTGCGGTTGACCACCCCAGGCAAATTTGGAATGATATCATAACAACTGGAAAAAGCTGCATGATAAATGTAACACCGGCTCACCTGACAGTCCAGGGAAATGCCGGGGACGGGGCCAGGAGACGTTCCCTCAATCCGCCCCTCAAAATCAACCCAAAGGGAGCCTCATGACCCAGAAGCGCTTGCAGCAAGGTCTCATTCAGGTTTACACCGGGGAGGGCAAGGGCAAGACCACCTGTGCTTTGGGCCTGGCCCTGAGAGCCGTGGGCCAGGGTTTCAAGGTTTTCATGGTGCAGTTCCTCAAAACCGACGACACCGGCGAAGCCAAGGCGGCCCGTCGCCTGGCCCCGGAATTTACCATGCAGACCTTTGGGGTGCCGGGTTTCCCCAGCCTCACCAATCCCGATCCCAGGACCCTGGCGGTGGCCCGGCAGGCCTATGACCTGGCTCGGGAAATCATCCTGGCCGGCGAGTACGATCTGGTCATCCTGGATGAGGTCAATCTCTCACTGACCTACGGCTTGGTGCCCCTGGCCGAGATGCTGGAGGTCCTGCGCCGGCGTCCGCCGTATGTGGAAGTGGTCCTCACCGGCCGCAGCGCCCCGGCGGAATTGGTGGAAATGGCCGATCTGGTCACGGAAATGCGCCCCGTGAAGCACTATTATGAGGCCGGGGTCAAAGCCCGCCGGGGCATTGAGTGGTGAGAGGAATCTTTTGAAGGACAATTTCTCATGATCCCTTGGCTCGCAAAATCACTAAGTTTTCGGTAGGGCGGGCCTCCGTGCCCGCCATCATGGTACGTAATACCTGTCTGCGGTCAGACAGTGGCACAGGCTGAAGCCTGCGGCTACAAAAAAATTGCATATAAAATGCAACTGTTATAAGACGCATCCTACAGATCGAAACTCGAAACTTTTACAGAGGATCAACTATAAATGGAGAAGGACTTTTTAACCACCCTCACCTTTGCGGTAGCCGGCATGGAGGAACAGGGCGGCTTTCTCTGAGTGGGCTGTCCCGACGCCGTGTGCGGCGAGATCAAGAATATTCCGGGGGTCACCCGGGTGGAGTTCGACCAGGAAACCCGCCTGTTTCAGGTGGATTTTCATAAACGCTTTGTGACCCCGGCAGACATTTTCGTGGCGGTCTGGGAGGCGGGGAAGAAAATGGGAAAGGAGTACCTCCCCAGACTGTAAGCTGACAGCCTTTTTCAGGCCCACACCCCATCAATGGCCGCCTGGCATTTGGGGCACTTGCCGTCCTGCAAAATGAACCCCTTGATGGCATACCCCAGGCGCTCGATCAGGAGTTCCCCGCAGCTGTAGCAGTAGGTGTTTTCCCCGCCCTGCCCCGGAATGTTCCCCGTATAGACATAGCGTAGGCCGGCTGCGACACCGATGTCCCGGGCTTTGAGCAGGGTCTCCGCCGGGGTGCGGGGCCGGTCCAGCATCTGGTAGGTGGGGAAAAAGGCGCTCACATGCCAGGGGATCTCCGGCCCCACCCCCTTGATGAACTGGGCGATGTCGGTAAGCTCCTCCGTGGAGTCATTGTGTCCCGGGATCACCAGGGTGGTGACCTCGAGCCACACCCCCAACTTTTTCAGGCGCTGGATGGTGTCCAGGACCGGCTGCAGGCGGGCCTTGCAGACCTTGCGGTAAAAGTCGTCCCGGAAGCTTTTGAGATCAACGTTGTCCCCGGCCACGACCTCGGCCATAGCGGTGGCCGACTCCTCAGTCATGAAGCCGTTGCTGACAAAGACATTGCGGATGCCTTGCTCCTTGGCCAACCGGGCCGTGTCCAGGGCAAACTCCATGAAAATGGTGGGCTCGGTGTAGGTATAGGAAATGGTGGCGCAGCGGTTGGCCTGGGCTTCCCGGACAATCGCCTCCGGGGAGCGCTCCATGCCGGGGATTTTTCCCTGGTGCCGTTTGGGGAACTGGGAAATGTCGTAGTTCTGGCAATGGAGGCACATGAAGTTGCAGCCCGCGGTGGCGATGGAGTAAGAGCGGGATCCCGGCAGGAAATGGAACAGAGGCTTTTTCTCGATGGGGTCGATATTTTCCGCCACCACCATGCCGTACACCAGGGAGTAGAGGGTGCCGTCCTGATTCTCCCGCACGTGGCAGAGTCCCCGTTTCCCCGGATCGATTTTGCATTCATGGGCGCACAGGTGACACTGGACCTTGCCTTCCTCCACCTTGTCGTAAAACCTGGCTTCGTGCATGGTGTTCTCCATCTTTTGGTCTTTAGTTAATAAAGTATGCCTTGCCCGGGTCATTGTAAAGGGTGCAGATCTTTTCCGGGGCGGGCGATTATTTCTCCGTGGATGCTTTCCTTGCCGAGAAGATGCGTTTATGATACATCTAAACCGGATGGTGGGCGTAGCTCAGTTGGTTAGAGCACCGGGTTGTGGCCCCGGAGGCCGCGGGTTCAAGTCCCGTCGCTCACCCCAATGATTTCAAAGGGTTAGGCTTATGGCCTAGCCCTTTTCTTTTTCTTCCCCACATTATTCCCCACAGCATATTGAAAATTCAGGGTAATTCTTGTGGGATTATGCGCTTATGAAAGGTTTTCTCAAAACAGCTTGGGACTCCTGGCCGAGACCCGCCCCCCTATACCTTCCCATAGGATTTATGGGCGGGGGTATGTCATAAGTAGGTTGCCACCCGTGCTATTGACTTAAAAACTGGTTGGGAAAATTCCAGAAATACAAAAAAGGCAGATCCATCTAGTCGCCAAAAGCCATTCTTTCCCGTTACTCCCCACTCTAACAAGCCATTTTTTCACGAAACTTATCAGGCGAAGGGTAAGGTAAGGGGTCGGAGTTTTTCTCTCGAAAATTGACGTTTAATTTGGGTTGAAACCTTCTTAGGGGGGTGTGCGGGTCAATCCAGGGGTGAGAAGTGAATTGTCAATCCCCTCTAAAAATTTTAGAAAAACAAAAAAGGGTTGTCTATCGCAAATCTTCTTCAGCAAATCACTGGCCGCTTCAGTCCAGGTGCTTCCTCTGCCCCTCTCCCACCTTTCGCCTTGGTGGGCGTCTCATCCATCTGATGCATCTCTATTCCTTTGGGGGCGAACCCTCAAGTTCTTATAAGATGGTATGAGCTATCTGGTGACAGACGATGGGCTCAGATGTTGTAAGTCTGAAATCCGAAAAAATTAGTTTTTAAAGGAAACTTTTGCTACCATGGTTTACTGAAATCAAGGTAGGCGGGGTGCTCATGGTTCAGGATGTTTTCCCTCATCTCCGAAATTTATTGGTTTGCACTGATGGCTCTCCTGCCAGCGATGGGGCAGTGAATGCCGGGCTACAACTGGGAACCCTCACCGATGTCAAGATATGTTTGCTCGAGGTAATAACTTCTCCCGTGGCCTATGAACCCATCCCGGACCTGATATTGTCAGGGTGGGAAGAACAAGCGCGACAGCGGATGAGGACATATCAGGAAAAAGCAGCGAAGACCGGAGTGGCCCTGGAGGGTGCAGTGCGCACCAGTATATCCGTCCCTGAAGGCATCATGGAGGAGGCAGACGCCAGAAAGCCAGATTGGATTATTATGGGCCGCAAGGGGCTAAGCGGCATAAAACGTCTATTCATGGGAAGTGTGACTCGTCGGGTGATCGGCTCCAGTCATTATCACGTCTTGGTGGTGCCTCGGGAAGCCAACCTGGAGTTCAAAACAATCATGATCGCCCACGACGGCTCTGTCTTTGGAGAACATGCCTGGCGGCAGACGATTCTGTTGGCTGAAAAGGCCAACTCTGAAGTGATCGCCGTGTCGGTGGCTCGGGATAAATCTCGTCAAATAGAATGCCAAATGGTTTTGCAACACCTGGAAGCCTCCGCCGCACGCCATGGTATAACTTTGCGATCCTTATTGCTTGAGGGTCGCCCTTTTGAACAGATCATCCAAGCCGCCCAGGAGGAAAGGGTCGATTTGATTGTTCTGGGCAGCCACGGTCGGTCGGGCTTAGACCTTCTATTAATGGGAAGCGTTGCGGAGCGGGTGACCGGCACAGTCAGGTGTCCGGTTCTGGTAACGAAGTTCCCAATGAAGGAGGTGATGGTCTAAGCCATGTCTTCTGATAGACACTCCTTCTTTAGCCCCGCCACGATCGCCTCACTATGGGCTTCTGGTGGGGAAATTTCAAACTTTAGGCTCTCAATCTTTTTATAGAGGTATTTTAGGGGTCAATTTGAGCATGTTTTAATGCCAACATACACTCTACTGTAAGTCCAAGCATTTATTTCAAACAAAAACACAATTCCTTCCTATAGACCTCTTAGCTTTATCAAGTCTCAAAGGAATTATTGCAACCTTATGTGACCCAGGCTCAAATTCCCTATTAATAAACAATGAGATTGCATCATTACACTTATTATTAAATTCTGAGTCGCAGTTATCATCATGTTCAGATTCTTCAAAAATAACCTTAGCCATTTCATCCTTTAAATAACTCTTTGCAAAATCCTCGCTTAAATATATCCAGAAATTATTGGGCTCGACTCCTTCTCCAAAAACAAACTCGACGTGAGGACAATAACGAAAAGATTCATCAACTATATCAATTAATGCTCCACAAACCGGACAGAAAAAGGGTATCCCTATCTCTATGGTTAACCTTTCTTCAGGGTTGAGCTTTTTATTCATATCCATAACTTAAAAATCCATGCCGTGAAATTATTTAGAATAAGTGTACCTCTAATTTTCCAAGGGCTAATAGACTTGCCAACATCAATTATTAACTTGTTGTTTTCAAAATGTGATCTCTTACCATTTTCGGCACAAATTCATATTGAATTGTGGGAATATTTTTAGCTTTTCCAGTTCCTTTAATTCTGCGCAATAGTGGTTTTGGCAGAAAGTCATCAAAAAAATCATCCGTGTCAAAATCATCAGACTTTATGTTCTTTTTACATAAATATAACTCACACCATTCCATACCATTAGCACTTTTAAAATCTTGAAGACTTATTCTAGCCATTTTTGTAAGCGGATGGATGAACCAAGGCTCAACCTGAAAGAAACTTAATTCTGACTCTACATAATTAAATCCTTCTGGTGTAATGAAATAATAAAAAGATATTTTGCCATCAACGCCGCTCAATGCTACTTCGAGACAATATGGCTCCGTTGGAAGAGTAATATCTATAAACCCTGAGGTTATGCTTGCAGTGCCGTCATGAGTAGTATGATTCCCAATGATTACTTGTGTAAGCCCTGGAATAACCTTTATATTTTTAAATTTTAGCTGAAATGGATTAAATGGATATAGCATCCCACCACATGCGCACGTTGGATTCTCAAAATTAATGTCTCGCTTGTGCCATTTATCATCTTTTTGCAGCGCCTTAAAACCTTCTTTGTCCTTCATATAGAAATGGGAAGGCAACAAGAATCGTCCTGATAGGCAAGAAAAAAATATTATTGGCAAATTATCGTCAAGTATTGCAGATGAAAAATGATCAATGCTGGCAATTTCAACAAGTGAAAATCCGGCTGGAGAATCTATACGAAATATTTCAGTCTCTTCTGTATCCTCTGATTTTGCCTTATTCGTAGCTTCTTTTTTAGATGAATAAAGCAATAGCTGCCCTTGGGTATTCCCCAGAAAACCCATTTTTTTCCCCATGAAGACATTCTTTGGGCAATTTGCTATGAAGTCAGGTTTAACCCGCAAGGCATAAAAACTCATTCTTCACCTCAGGTCTAAATGTGGAACTCCTCGGGTTAATTGTTCCCCTTTCCCTGGAAGGCATCCGGCCAGCCGCCGTGCAGGTTGATGACTTCGTCGATTTCCTTCATGAGGCGGATGGTTTCGTGGAGGGCGATGACGATGCGGTGGTAGTGGGTGAGGTCGTCTGCCGAGAGGGTTCGGCCCTTACGGTCCTTGAGCCATTTCTGGCAGACTTGATAGCCGCCGATGTGGAAGCTCCAGACCTCTTCGGGGACGCCGTGGAAACCGATGGAGCCGGTCACGGCATCGTTGGGGCCGCCAGGGCCGCCCTTGGCCTTCTTGGATTTGACCGCGTCCAGCCAGACCGTGTCGTCCGACCGCCCCACCTTCTCGACGACAGGACCAACGGGGCCGGTGAAGGTAAGGACCACGGGCAGTCGGTGACCAGGGGCGATGTCGTAGCGCCACGCCTTGGCGGGTTGGTCGTAGCGGGCGTGGAGAGCCTGTTGCATCGGGGCCTCAACCAGGTGAAGGGATACGAGTTCGCCGCCTAACTGGGCCAAGGCGTGGAATAGTTCGAGGCTCGACGCAAGCGGTAGGCGGGGGAAATCGATTTTCAGAAACTCTGAATATCGGGATCTGTATTTGGGGCTGTGAAGCACCGCATATGCATAATGGAAGATGTCCTCAGGTGTTAAGCCTTGAGGCAAACCATGGGGGACTGCTTGAGGAACACTAAGATTATTAGCCAATGATCTCAAGAATTCCGGCCTGAGGTTGGGTTGTCGTTTATATGATAGCGCCAAGGCTTTTCCGTCTGGATAAAGCCAAAAGGGGAAAGAGATAGTTTACCTCTTTCAAGGACACCGAATGACTCTCTGTCATTATCCTCGTGATTTTGCTAACCTAAAAATGACCCCCCTGGGGAGGTTTTGGGAACCCAAAAGTGACCCCCCTGACACTGACTTCTGATACCACTGGTGACCATCACCAAAGTGGGATCAGAGGTGGAAGGGATGATCAGGATGGATCAGTATGGGTATATCCGCACCGCGCACCGGGTTTACCAGAAGAGCATCAAGCAGATTTGCCGGGAGACCGGTCATTCCCGGAAAACGGTGAGAAAGGTCCTCCGGAGTGAACCATGTGGCTATGCCCCCAGGACTGAGCAACCGTATCCAGTGTTGGGGCCCTACCTCCAGGTCATTGATCAGTGGCTGACAGAGGATAGAGCCAGGCCCAGGAAGCAACGGCACACCGCCAAGCGTATTTATGACCGCTTGGTGCGGGAACTGGGCTTTCAGGGCCATGACTCCACGGTGCGGCGCTATGTCCGCCAGGCCAAGAGGCGTTTGGGAGTGCAGGTGACGCCGGCTTTTATCCCCCTGGATCCGGAAGTGGGCCGGGAAGCCGAGGTAGACTGGGGTGCAGCCACAGCCATCATCGCCGGCGAGAGGATAACGATAAAATTTTTCTGCATGCGGTCCAAGTTTTCCGGGAAGCATTTCGTGCGCTGCTACCCTTGTGAGCGGCAGCAAGCCTTCCTGGACGGTCATCTCCATGCCTTTGCCTTTTTCAAGGGCATCCACGCCGTTCTGGTCTATGACAACCTGACCTCGGCAGTGAAGAAGGTCTGCCGCGGCAAAGTGCGTATCGAGCAGGAAGAGTTTGCCAAGTTCCGGGCCTACTATAATTTTACGGCGCGCTTTTGCAACCCTGACGGCGCCCACGAGAAGGGCGGGGTCGAAGGACTGGTGGGTTACGTGCGGCGGAACTACCTGGTGCCGGTGCCTGAGGCCGAGAGCCTGGAAGCCTTGAATGACAGACTTCTGGAGGAGTGTCTGGCCTATGGCGAGCACCGGATCAGGGGCCGGGAAGGCACCGTCAACGAGTTGTTTGCCGGGGAGCAGGGCCGTCTGTTACCGCTCCCGGCCGCACCCTTCAGCCTCACACAGATCACCTCCGGCAAGGTGGACGCCTATGCCACGGTGATCGTGGACAAGAACCGCTATTCCGTGCCCAGTGTCTACGCGGGGTTAAGAGTCCAGGTGCAGTTATCCGTGACTCACCTGGAGATCTTCCATAACGGCAAGAAGCTGGCCAGGCATCCCCGGGTCTTTGGTAACAACAAGTGGCAGCTTGACCCGGACCACTACCTGGAGCTGATTCAGCAAAGACCTGGCGCCTTTCACGACGCCCGGCCGCTGCGCCGCTGGCGGGAGACCTGGCCTCCCTGCCTGGAAAAACTTTTGGCCAGGTTCCAGGAGAATCAGGGAGAAACCGCGGGCATCAAGGATTTTATCTCGGTGCTGATGCTCTATCGGGAGCATCCGGGTGAGGCGATTGCGGCCGCGGTGGAACTGGCCTTGAAGAACCACCTCAGTTCCAGCCAAGGGGTGAAACATCTCCTGCAGCAGAGCAAGGTGGAACGCTCGGCGCCTCTTCCGCAATGGCCGGCGACCTTGGTGCCCGACCTCTCCGTTTATGGCCAGTTGGGAGGGGTGTCATGAAAGCCACCACGGAGATGGTGCTCACCGACAACCTGCAGACGCTCAAGCTCTCCCATATGCTGCGCCACCTGGAACCGCAACTCCGCCAGGCCCGGGAACAGAGCCTGGACTACGGCGACTTCCTGCTCTCCTTAACAGAGCTCGAACTGGAGGGGCGGGCCGAGAACCGCCTGAGACGGCGGCTAAGGGAGGCCAAGTTCCCGCTGCTGAAGACGCTGGAGATGTTTGACTATCATGCCGCCCCGGGTCTGGACCGACGTCTGCTGCACCAACTGGCTTCGGGGGAATATATCAGCCAGCCGCGCAACGTCATCTTTTTGGGCAAAAGCGGCACGGGCAAAACCCACCTGGCTACAGGCCTGGGTGTGGAGGCCTGCCGCCAGGGTATTACCACCCGCTTTGTCACCGGCTGCGGTCTGGCCAACGAACTCCTGGAGGCACGCCAGGGGCTCGCCCTGAGCCGCATCATTAAACGATATGCGCGCTATGGTCTGCTCATCCTCGATGAACTGGGATATGTCCCCTTCTCCAAAGAAGGCGCCGAATTGCTCTTCCAGGTGTTGGCGGAACGGCATGAACGGGGGTCGGTGATCATTACGTCCAACCTGGGCTTTGCCGACTGGACCCAGGTTTTTGGCGAGCCCACCCTCACTGCGGCGTTGTTGGATCGCCTGACCCATAAAGCCCATATTATCACCTGTGACTGGGAAAGCTTCCGGCTCCAAGAGAGTTTGAAAGTGAAAGGTGGAGCAGCCAAAGAGAAATCGAGGCAGGCCAGCCTTGGCCGGTAGAACGTTCACGGCAGGATGGCAGGGCGCGCTCGGCCTGCCCTGCATGTCCCTGGTGCCGGCAGGCCGAGCACGCTTTGCCCCGGCCCGTCTGGCTTACAAACTTCAACTAACCAGACAAGAGGGGGGGTCCCTTTTCGGTTCCCACAGGGGGTCACTTTTAGGTTCCCATTTACAATCCTCGCACAAATCACATGGCTGAAAGCGCCCACTTCCACTTTTCGAGTGGTCATCAAGCCCACATTTTGATTGTCAATCATATTTGACATGATAGCGGTTGCCGGCCGCGCAATGAAACCTTTGGTTCTGCCAGTGTAGTAGATGAAACGTTTATCGAAGGGGCGATATAGAATTGGTTTGATCAGAGCCTTAGACAAGGGACTTGACCGAATATCCCTCCTTGGGCGAGCGCAACCTTCCAATCTTGCACATCATTTCTAAGGTTAAACTCCTCACGCGCTTGCTCCTCGTCTAGTTCGGCAAATCTCTGGACACGCGTCCAAATCTCGTCGAGATTAATGGCAATCGTTAAATGATCTCTTAGCTGTTACAACCCCCACAGAATGGAGAATCGTTGCCTCTGAAAGCAAAGGCATAAGCTCAAATTCTTCTCGGTGTGTTTGATCTTGGGCAATAAAAAGGTAGAATGGGTTGCTTGGCCAGAGCTTATCGCACACAAGTGAATGCACTGAACTGGTAGTGAGGGAAAGATATTTCTTTCGCGACTGCCAAATAAATCACCATGCATTACTGACGTATTTGATGATTTTGCTACCAACGTTCTGACAAAAAGGCCGACGGCAACCCCTTGCTGAATGTCAAAAACGTTTGCATCGGGAGTTCCATCTGGGGCTGTTTCCTTTTTTTTGGTGTTGCCGTGGAGGTTGATTAACTGGCACCGCTGGAATGAGTTCAACAAACTCTTCCTCATCCCCCTGAATGTTGGATTATCCAAATACCCGTGATTTGTTATGTAGCCAAGGACTCCATGGCCAGCGTGTTCAACAAGTAGTTGGCCCAAACGGATAAACTTTACATAATCATCTTGAAGCCAGAGTTTCTTCTCGCCAAGAGGTTCTCCATCGATGGTCTTGTAGGAATCGACCAAATGAACAGCATGTTCAGAATTGTTTGATGAAACACCCGCATACGGCGGATTGCCAATGACAACGGTGAAGCGCTGGCAACGTTTGATGGTATTGACTGCTTGGGCTTCGTGGTCAAGGGCGGGTATCATAGAAGCAAATCGGCCCGAGAAGTCATGAGCCGGCTCCAAGGCGTTCGTCAGGTAGACGCGCACGCGCTCCATCGCTACCGAAATGGTAACCCGTCTCATAAAGCTTGAGCCCGATCTTCATGTGGGCAACGGCGTAGGGGGCCATGAGCAGTTCGTAGCCGTAAAGCCGAGGGAGGAGGTTCCGAGGGACATAGTCATTCCAGAGGTGTTCGATTTCTCTGGGGCTGCACCCCTGGTCCTGCCACTTCTTAGTCATGGTTTTATGGATGAGGTCGATGACCTCCACGATAAAAGTGCCGGTGCCGGTGGCCGGGTCCAGGATTTGGACGAAGGGTTCCTCGGGCTTGGTGCCTTCCGGGATGGTGAGGCCCTCGTGACGCTCTACCATTTCACCCCAGGTGGTCGTGTCGGCAAGGCCGTCGGTCAAGCCAAATTCGGTGCGCAAGAGATCATCTACCGAACGGACAATATAGGAGACCACCGGCCGGGGGGTATAAAAAATTCCCCGTTTCATCTTCTGTTCGGCATCATATTCCTTCAGGAAGAGTTCGTAAAAGTGGATGACCGGGTCCTCTTCGGGCTTTAAGTCTCCGAAATCCCGGACCACGGCTTCCATGTTGGCGGCGTCCAAGAGCTCCACCACCTCGCTCACCCCAAGCTCATCGAAGTCGATACCAGGGCCCTTGCCGACCTTCCCTTTGCGGCCCCCCACGTCCAGAAAGGTCTCCATGAGCTCTTTAAGGAAGGGATTGGTGACCGGCATCTGAGCTGCCAGATCGTCGGCGGTCTTGCCCTGAGGGTTTTCTACCCGAGCCGAGAGGAGGCCGTAAGCGATAGTTTGGGCATACATATCCGCAAAGCCTTCAGCGTCCAAGTCGTGGACCAGGGCCTCCTGGAAAGCCTTCATGATTTTGGTCAAGGGGCCATCCTTGGTTTCGATCTTCAGGATGGTCCTGATGCGGTCCCGGATGGCCCGGGCCAGTTCAGCCAAGCTTACGGCCAAATCCCGGGAAGTATTAATAACCTCCTGGTGGCGCAGGGTGAAAGCCTCCCGCCAGATCCTGCGCCAGTCTTCCAAATCATCCGGATCATCCGGCCAGGATAGCCTTCCAACCAGCATTTTCGCCACATGGTCGAGGTGGAGAGGAGTGTCCAGGTTGTCCCAGCCGAGGACCTTGAGGGTGGGCAAATCATTCTTCCGGCCATGCTGGGCGAAGTGCGCAAAGCTGATGTGCCGGTCGCCCCCCTCGCCGTAGTTGGAGATAAAGAGCAAGTCGTCAGCCTGCCAGGCGGCGCTCTCAGCCCTGTTGGCCGAAGCCCGCTTCTTCAATACTACCCGGCTCAGGATGCGCCGCAGGGCCACAACGGGAAGGCGCTTGGGCTCAAACTTGACGAAGAAGATGCCCCAGGGCTGGTTTACATCCAAGGGGCGCAGACGTTTGATCTCCTGGATCTTGGCGGCGTTGGCTGGGTCGATGCCGAGCTCCTCGGGGGAGTAATCGAAGGTCAGTTCCTCGAAGTCCTCGTCAAGAATCGGCCAGTCCAGTTCATCCCGCAGGAACTTGATCAGGGACGGAAAGGTGCGAATCTGCCGCAATCTCTCCCGGTAATCCGTCATTGGTTCACCCCTCGTTCAGCTCCATCCAACACCTGAGCTTCGGCTTGACCCCAACGGGGGCGTCAACCCGCTTGAGATAGGTATTTTTGATGTGCTTGAGCATCTTATTCCGGAGGTCTTTCAGGGTCTTTTGTTCGGTAACGCACTTGCGGGGAGTGCCGGGCTTGGAGCGGATACTGTCGATGATCTCCCCTGGCTCTTCGAGGATGGTATCCCGGTCCAGGTCATAGAGATACCAGCGGGTTGTCCCGGCTTCCTCGGTGAACTCGCCGGTCTCTTTGTCCAACGCGGGTAGGCCATAGCAGAAAAAGACGCCCCTGACCCCTTTGGCGGGACGTTTGCGACCGCTGAAAATGGCACCTGGAAAGCCGTTCAGGATGCCGATGAGATCAGGATTTTCCTGAATCAGGGCCTGATACTCAAGATGCATCTCCTCGACGGCGGTCTTGGTTCCCTCATAATCGTGATTGAACTCTTTGAGAGCCTCAAAGTCGTCCTCAGGTCTGAGCAACTTCTTGCCCTCGATGCCCATGGTCTTGGAGATTAAAAGAGTTTTTTGGGTGACGATGCGGTAAAGCGCCAGGATGGCGTTCAGCTCATCCGGAGGCAGGAAGTTCCAGAAGGACACTCTGCCCCGGGACGCAGCGACCTCAGGATGGTCCTGAGTCAGTTTCTTTTCCACCGCGGGACTCATGCGCCGGTCCACGCGGCCGATGCGCTGCATAAGGCGGACTGGATTCCAATGAATATCATAGTTGATCATCCGGGAAGCATCCTGGAGGTTAAGACCTTCAGAAAGGACGTCGGTGGAGATGAGGACGCGGGTCTCCGTTAGGCCCTTGGCCTTGAGTTCGGCGGAAGTGGCGCCGTTGTAATAGGGGGAAAAGCTCCGAATGATGTCGGCCCGGTTGCCCTTGCTGGAGCTGTCGACCTGGGCCACTCCATCGATACCCGCTTCCTGGAGTTGGCGGTGGAGATAGCGGGCCGTATCCGCGAACTCGGTGAAGATGAGGACCTTTTGGCCTTCCAGGTCTTTGGATTTGAGGAGACGGATGAGCTTTTTCAACTTATCATCATGTCGGGGCTCAAACTTTCTGGTCTCCTCAAGAAAGCTGGCGATCTGATCGAGATCCAGAAAGGTCTCCTGCATAATCTCAACGACCTCGTATTCGTCGCGGCTCAGCTTAGTAACGGCTTCGAGGAGTTCCTGCGGGACGATATCCTCGTCCACGTCTTCAAGTTCCTCCTCGTCCCAGAACGAACGCTGTCGCTGATGAACATAGCCCAGGACCTCGGCGTGCTGCTGCTTCCAACGCTCCAGGCGCTTCTTCTCGGCATCTGTTTCGCTGTGGACCTCTAAAAAAGCCAGTAGCTTTTTGAGCAAGCGGTCACAGGAAAACTCAAAGGCATTGACGGAACTTTCAAACCGTTTCAGGAACTGGGTGCGGATCAGGCTGATTACCTGCTTTTGGCGATTCTCCACCCAGGGATCGATGCTCTTATCGTCGCCTTTGTAATACGCCAAGGGGTAATAAATCGGGAGGCTAAACAGAGGATTCTTCTTGGCGAAGGCCTTCTCGAAGAGCTCCAGGAGACGGCCATAGGTCTTGCGAATGGAATACTCGGCTACGGCCGGGGCTTTCCTCTCCGGAAAAGCGGCAGACGCACCGGTCTCTCGAATCTGGCTTTCGCGGGCATAGGCCCGGCTGCGCTGAACAACAAGATGCCGGAAAATATCATCGCCAGCCAGGGTCTTCTGGGCCTCGGCTAAATTCTCCCCAAGATCCAATCCATCTCCACCAAGGCGCTTATTGAGTTCTCCCTCCATGCGGTTGAAATGAGCGCGCAGATTGTGCACGCCTAAGGTTCGGGCAAAGTAGGCTTCGTCCCTCCGGGTAAAGAGCTCGGCCATGTGGCGAAAATCGGCGAGCCTATTATTAATCGGCGTGGCCGTCAGCATGAAGACTGTCTTCGGCCGAATGGAGTCGTCAAGCAGATCGAAGAGCTTGTAATAACGTGACCGGAAATCGTCATTTTCAGAGCTCCCTTGCCTACCGGGGTTTCGAAAGTGGTGGGCCTCGTCGATGATGACTGCGTCTGCGAGCTCGGCGATGCGAAGAAACCTCTCTGGAAAGTCGCCCTTCCGGCCAAGGTCCGTGTGGCTGAAAACCGCGAGATTACTGAAATCGGCTCCGCCCCCAACCCCTCCGATGTGAGGAAGATACTGGTGCAAATGCGGCTCCCAGACACCTTCCTTGGTGGGCTTTGGGGCAAAGAGGACAACACGTTTCCCCTCATGCAAAATCAGGCGCTCGATGAGCATCAGCCCCACGAAGGTCTTGCCGAGGCCCACCCCGTCGCAGAGGAAGGCGCCACCATGTTGTCGGGCGATCTTTACCAGAGCCCAGTAGGCTTCTTTCTGATAGCGGTCGAGCCTCCCAAACATCTTAGAGCGGGCCTCTTCCCACTCGCTGGCGGTTATCTCGTGCCCACGAAAGAACTCATGCAGGGCTTTGGCATAAATGTCAAAGGGAGTATAGGCGTGAATGTGCCGGGAGATGAGACTCAGCACGTCATCGGTGATTTCCTTTGCCTCCTCCCAATGGTGATCGAACCAATCTTGAAGCTGAGCAACCTCCCGACCGCTCTGAATTTGGACATTGAGCTCTATGTTTTCGGTAAGTCCCGGCCGGGTGAAGTTGCTGGATCCAACCAGAGCCTGTGCACCGACCACGTCAAGTTTGGCGTGGGTGATATAGGCCTTGGCGTGGAACTTATCTCGGTCATAGACTCGACACTCGATTTGGCGTGACTTGAGGGCCTTGGTGATCGCCGGGACCCCATCAAGGAACGGATTGGCTTCCTTCTCGGCTTCAAGGCTCTCGTCCAGACTCTCAGTGGCCTTTGCCTTAACGGCCTCGAGAAGAGCCTTCCTCGTGCGTTGGGTCGTCTCGGCGCCCATTAAGACACGGATCTTCTCCAACCCTTGCCATTTGCCATCAAGTTCGAGCAAAGAGCCGATCTCGAAGAATCCTGTGCAAATATCGAAACTCTTGGCGATCCCCGTCCATTCCTCGAGGTAACGGAGACCGGTCCAGCCGGATACACTGTTGTCGACGATGAAGAGGGCGCCGCCTTTCCGCTCGATTAACATTGGGTCTCTTTTCTCAGTCCCGTTTGGATTTAAAAATTAGTAGTCGTCACTCATCATGTAAACCGGCAAGCCGAGGCCCTATTACTTCCGCAACTCTGGGGGTGCGTGATAGGGGCAACCAGCTTGGCCTTGGTTTCGGCTTCACTCAGGCACACATTCAACACACTCTTGGACTTGGTTTGGTTTTTCAGCATCTTCTACTAATTACTTTATGCCCCAGTATAGGGTCGGTGGTCAAATTATTTTAAGAAGTGGCTTATGGCGGGCTTGATTCGGTCAGTCACTGATCCCCGGTCCCCTTTTCTTGCCATCGCGTCAATCGGCCCTCCCGGGGGTTTCCACCCAGTCAGTCGGGGTATCATGAGCAAGGAAGACAGGACAAAAATGAGATGTTTTTCTCGTCATCCGGAAGTTGATTGTTCCCCCTGGCAAAGGAATTAGTGTCTACCCTGGCAAGACCCAACCTCATTGACAACCTCTCCAGTTGTGAAATAAGTGGAGCTACTATCTCTTATAAAGTTCAAAATCCATGAAAGTCTGCCCATCCTGCAAAGCCAGATATTCGGATGAAGACCAATTTTGTTCCAGGTGTGGTTCCAATTTGGTCCAGAAACCCTTGGAGGAACAAGAACCTTTTAGGCAGGGGAAAAGAGTCAATTTATTCCTGATCTATGTGCTTCCCACCATTCTTCTTGTATCTATTGTGGCCGGGGTTTTTTTCTACCTAAATTACGGACCCAGTAAGACTCTTCCAGTTCATCAACCAGAAAAGTCAGAGGAGACAGATAGTTCCAAGGCAAAACCCAAGGTTGTCCCAGAAATAACTTCTGAAGGTTACGCTCGCCTCATAAAAGAAGTACAGCCCGCTATTGTCACCATAAAAACTTATGATCGATCAGGCGAAAAACGAAGCCTTGGCAGTGGATTTTTTATCAATGATAAAGGACACTTAATTACAAACTATCATGTATTAAAGGATGCTTATTATGCCATCATAAAGTTTCCAGATGGCAGGGAAATCAAAATCTATACAGATAAGGCGATTGGAATAGATCGAGAGGCAGATTTGGTAAAGATTAAAGTTAAGTTACAAAAGCCTTCTCTCAATTACTTAAAGATAGCCGAGTCACCTCCTGACGTTGGAGAACAAATAGTCGTTGTAGGAAGTCCCTTTGGGTTAGACCAGACGGTTACCGATGGGGTCATTTCCGGGTTTCGCCAAATTGATGATCTTAAGATTATCCAGATTTCGGCTCCTATTTCCCCTGGTTCAAGTGGCGGACCAGTGGTGAACTTAAAAGGGGAGGTAATTGGGGTTGCCACCTTTTACCTCAGAGGTGGCCAGAACTTAAATTTTGCTATCCCAGCCTCAAAGATTCTGGTCTTAGGGGAAATGGAAGAGGAGATTGTGCTAGCCCAAAAGGGGGAACAACCCCCAACTTTTCAGGGAGCCCAGGGGTCAGGATACGAAACCTTACAGATCAAGGCTTTTTTTCTGAATGACCGCTTAAATCCTAACCTCTCATGCGACAAAGTCTTTCCAGTCACCAGAACAATAATGAAAACCAGAGCAGTGGGGCGGGCCGCTTTGGAGGAATTGTTTAGAGGTCCAACCGAGGCAGAAAAGAGTGAAAGTTATCGGGACTAGCATCAATAGCGGAGTAAAAATCCAAAGACTCTCCATCCAGAACGGCTTGGCTCGTATTGACGTTAATGCAATGCTGGAGTTTAAGGTGTCCGGATCGTGTCGGTTTCAGTCTATCAGAGCACAGATTGAGCAAACCTTGAAGCAATTTCCTACCGTAAGGGAGGTGGTCATTTCCATTGACGGTAGGACTGACGAAATACTCCAGCCTTGATTTCCCATCTGCAGCAACCCCACTGAGTCATGGTGGGTCAACGATGATTTTTTCCTGAAATGGCGTAAAGATGTCATGGAGGGGTACTCTGTTGATAAAGCAGGTCGCAGGGGTTATGCAAGGCTCAGATTAGTTGAGGGTTCCTCCCTCCCTTGATAATAATTCCTTTAGATAAACCTACTCCCTCCTATTGCTGATAATCAAATCATTTCTGCAATTATTGAGGGTCCGGTGATAACTATCACATCTGGCAAGGTATATGGCACCCAGAGAATTTCTTTTAGGAGTTTTATAGGAAAATAGCATATAAGCCTACTATGGCTATGGGAATGAAAAGGCTGAAATTGCCCAGCTAAATATAGTTGACATTCTATTGCTATGTGGTTTAAGGTACCGATA
>CAVPIX010000017.1:0-19507 GCA_963705115.1 uncultured delta proteobacterium
TGGGGGCGCTGGAGGCGTTTCTGCCGGTATATGCCGTCAAGGTGGCGGGGCTGAACGAATTTCAGGCCGGTCTCTTGTGGGGCGTCCAGGTGCTCACCACCATCCTCTCCAAGCCCATCATGGGCCGGACTTCAGACAAATACGGCCGCAAACCCCTGGTCGTCATCGGCATGGTTTTGTGCGCCGTCTCGTTCGCCGCCATCCCGCTGCTCACGTCATTTTACTTGCTCATGTGCACCGCCCTGGTTTTCGGGTTGGGGGAGGCCTTCGTCACCTCCTCAACCGCGGCCCTGGTGGCGGACGTCTGCCACGCCAAAAATTTCGGCGCCGCCATGGGCACCTTCGGCACCATTTTCGACATCGGCCACGCCTCCGGTCCCATCCTGGCGGGGTTGCTCATCGCCAGGTTCGACTACTTCTATGCCTTTCTGATGATGGGGACAATTCTGATCGCCGCCATCCCCGTCTTTGTCCTGGGGGTGGACGAGGGCCGCCCCAAACAGGCAGAGGTGGCATCTCCTTGAACATATTGCTAAAGGAATTAGTAATATGAAAACCAGAAAATTCACTTCAAGATTCTATTAGCCCATGAAAAACCTTCGTGAGACCAAAGTCTCCCAACTCTCCGGCTTTCTCGCCCTGCAACGCAGCACCGTGGGAGTGCTGGCCATGGTGGTGCTGGTGGGCCTGGGTGAGCGGTTGGCCGAACGGTTTCTGCCCATATATATCATGGCGCTGGGCGGCGGCGCCATCGCCATCGGCCTGCTCAACGCCATGGACAATCTGCTGTCCGCACTCTACTCCTTCCCCGGCGGCTATTTGTCCGATCGGATCGGGGCCAAGCGGTCCCTTCTGCTCTTCAATCTGGTGTCCATGGTAGGCTTTGCCGTTGTCATCCTGGTCCCCACCTGGCAGGCGGTTTTGGTGGGAGCGGTGCTCTTTATCTCGTGGTCGGCCATATCGCTGCCGGCCACCATCAGCCTGATGTATCAGGTGCTCCCCCAGGATAAACGCACCATGGGAGTGACCATGCACTCTCTGGTGCGCCGTATTCCCATGGCCCTGGGGCCGGTTCTTGGCGGTATCTTTATCAGTGTCTGGGGGGAACGCGATGGGGTGCGTCTTGCCTTCGTGGTGGCCCTGGCCCTGGCGGCCGTGGCTCTGGTCGTGCAGCAACTTCTTATCGAAAACGACCGCAAACCCTCCGGAAAAGATCGTGGTGATCCGCCCCCGGAGAAAAACCCCTGGAAACTCTGGCGCCGGATGACTCCGGCAATGCGGCGGCTGTTGGTCACCGACATCCTGGTGCGCTTCTGCGAGCAGATTCCTTATGCCTTCGTCGTGGTGTGGTGTATGAAAGTCATTGCCACACCCGTGTCGGCCATCCAGTTCGGTCTGCTCACCAGCATCGAAATGGCCACGGCGGTGCTGGTCTACATTCCGGTTGCCTACCTGGCGGATCGCAGCACCAAGAAACCCTTTGTGGTCATCACCTTCGTCTTTTTTACGCTTTTCCCCGTCATTCTCATGTTTAGCCGTTCGTTTGAGTGGCTGGTGCTGGCGTTTATCGTCCGGGGACTCAAGGAGTTCGGCGAACCGACGCGCAAATCCTTGATTATGGACCTGGCCTCGGACGACTGCAAAGCCGGGATGTTCGGTCTGTATTACCTGGTTCGTGACTTTTTCGTCTCCATAGCCGCCCTGGGCGGGGCCTTCCTCTGGGAAATCAGCCCGGAGACGAACTTTATCGTCGCCTTTGTCTTCGGGGTCATGGGAACTCTGGGTTTTGCAGTTTTTGGCCGCGACCTCCAGATGCCCCGCAACCAAACCGGATCATAGAGTTGTTCGTAAATGTTTTTTCCTGTTGGGGCCGGGTTTCCCGGCCCCCTCTCACTCATCCTTCCCCGGAACTTGCAGGAGTTATACTATGCAGAACCCTTATGAAATTCGGGACACTGACGTCGATTTGCTGCGGAAAGCCGGCCTCTCAGAAAAGGACCTCGCCCACAGCCTCAAGGTGGCGGCCAAAGCTTTGGAAATCGCCCAGCGTTCGGGAGCTAAGATGGATATGGAACTGGTGGGGCGCGGCGCCCTTTTCCACGATCTCGGCAAGGCCAAGACCCACGCCATCGATCACGGCCGCATCGGCGCCGACCTGGGCCAGGCATTAGGTCTCCCTGCAAACATCACCGAAATCATGGAAAAGCACATTCGCGGCGGCATGAACGCGGCAGAAGCAGTGGAGCTAGGCCTCCCGGTCAAGGATTACACTCTCCGGCATCTCGAGGAGCGGATCATTATCTACGCCGACCGCCTGGTGGATATCATAACCGATGGCATCGTCGAGCTCCGGGATGAAATGGAAGCCGAGGAACGCTTCGAGGAATTTCTGCGGACCATACCGAAATATGGCAAAAATGACCAGACCCTGGCCAGATATTTGGATTACCATGCAGAGCTTCAGACCTTGATTAAAAAGAATCTGAAACAGCCCGATTGATAACCGACCGGGGGAAGATAGACCGGCGGTTGGCTGGGGTTGCCTGACCCACCACCTAAGATACGCTTCTCATTCAAAAGCACCACGGAAGAATCCAAATTTATCCTTGACTTTAATTAATCAATACATTAATAGACATTTATATGTTTATTCATAAAGGGGGTAGTGTGGTTGGCAAAGACCTCTCCTCAGCAGCTTTCCTGGCCAAAAGCCTGGCGGATGAGAACCGCCTGCGTATTCTTCTGTTCCTGGGGAACAGCCAGAAATCCGTCTCTCAGATCGTGGAGGAACTCAGTCTTTCCCAACCCCTGGTATCTCATCACCTGAAAGAATTGCGCCGGTCCCTGATGGTGACCGTGGCAAGACGCGGTCCTTTCGTTTACTACGCCCTGAGCGATCCCCGCATCGTTGATATCCTCTCGTCTCTGGAAACCTTAGCCCTGGAACTGCTGGCCCAGCGGAAATCATTCTGATCTAAAAGGTAATTGATATGAGCCAGGAAAAAATTCAGCAACTTATCGAAACCATGGAACCTCAGGAAGCCCTTCAGGTCATCGCCCAAGTGGTGCGAAATCTGTTTACCCTTTTGGGCGAAGAGGCTTGGCAAGATTTTGTCGTCACCTTAGTGGGGGAAACTGCTGCGGATCAAACTGCTGGTATGGTGCACCTCTGACTGGCCGAGTGCATGGGCGCAGGTGTCGACCCTACACAGATGTGCCGTCGGTTGGTGGATAAGGTGGGCCGCTGGGAACAACTTTTTGCTGTGGCCGATCCGAACCTGCTGGTCCTCTTTGAGGATTGGCTGGAGGCACTGGAAGAGGAAGTAGTTTCATTTGTAAAGGAACAAGGGAGTGAAAATCCGGAGCAGGTGTCTCAAAAGCTGGGGCTGTCCCCGGCCGGGGCCGCCTTTCTGCTCACCAAGTTAAAACAGGATGACAGACTTGCCTGATTACGTGAGCTGAGAGCCGTGATCCGAAAAACGGTTTTTATCATTCTCGTTCCCATGCTCCAGCTTCGCCCCCTCAAGTTGGCAACGGCTTTTTTACCTCGTTCCCAAGTTGAACTTGGCAACGTAATATTGCTTAAAGCTGCGCTTTGACACTTTAATTCCACGCTTCATTATGATTATCAACAAACGAATTTTAGGAAAACCATGAGAACCCAAAGAACCCTCATTGCTACCCTAGCAGCCCTTCTCATTGCCGGAGGAATCCTCTGGTACCAACACCGGCCCCTGCCAGCCCCGGTGGACGCCACCTGGGCCGACGCCCAGCAAGAGGCCGAACGGGGCGGCTACCGTCTCATCACCACCCTGGAGTTAGCGGCGCGCTACCAACAAGACCCCCACAGCCTCCTGCTGGTGGACACCCGCCAGGACTGGGAATTCATGTCCGGCTATATCCAGGGTGCCCTTAATTTTCCCATTGAGCCCACCTGGTGGGGCCGATGGCGGGCGGAAAAACCTTTAGGGGCGCTTTTGGGTCCCGACAAGAACCGGCCCGTCGTCTTCTACTGAGCGGGCCTTGCCTGAGTCCGCAGCGACTCCGCGGCCCGGGTGGCCGTCCAACTCGGATATAAAATCGTTTATCGCGACCCGCTGGGCTACCCGGCCTGGCAGGAACAAGGTCTGCCCGTAGCCAATGCGCCAAGGGATGTGATTGAAACCGCTCCCGCCCCGGTGGGTCCTTTCCTCAGTTGGTCCATGCTCTGGACCCTCTTAGGGGTCTTTCTAGGAGGTATGGCTCTGAACCTGACACCTTGCGTCTACCCGCTGATACCGATCACGGTTTCCTATTTTTCCGGTTTGAGCGGCGGCAGCCGCAGCCGCTTGGTGGCCCACGGCCTCGCGTACCTGGGGGGCCTGTCTGTTACCAACACCGTCCTGGGTGTGGCCGCAGCCCTTACCGGCGGACTTATGGGGGCCATGTTGCAAAACCCGGTGGTCTTGCTGGCAGTGGCGGGCATTCTGCTGATTTGTGCCGCCAGCCTTTTCGGCCTCTGGGAGCTGCGCCTGCCCCAAAGTTTGACTCAGGCGGCAACCAAGTCTTATGCTGGGTTTTTCGGCACCTTGTTCATGGGTCTGACTCTCGGTCTGGTGGCCGCGCCCTGCATCGGCCCTTTTGTCCTGGGTCTGCTCACCTGGGTCGCCAGCCAGGGGTCGGCCTGGCTGGGATTCGCAGTGTTTTTTACGCTGAGCCTGGGGTTGGGACTGCCCCTGTTTTTCCTGGCCTTATTCAGCGGCAGCCTGGAAAAGCTCCCCCGCTCCGGCGAATGGATGATCTGGGTTAGGAAACTCATGGGCTGGGTGTTGGTGGGGCTGGCCGTTTATTTCCTCCGCCCGCTATTGCCGGAATCCTGGGGAGTCATCCTGTTGGGTCTGATCGCCTTGGCGGCCGGACTTCACCTCGGCCTCCTGGACCGCACCACCGCCAGCTTCCGAATTTTTCATTGGCTGAAATACGGGGCCTGGTTTGCCGGCCTGCTCATCGCCGTGCTGCTGATCGGTTCTTGGACCCTGCGCGGTCCCGGCGTCTCCTGGCAGCCCTATTCCGAAGAACTCCTGGCAGAAGCCAAACGACAGCACAAACCCGTGATCATCGACTTTTATGCCACCTGGTGCGCCCCTTGTCGGGAATTGGATGAGAATACCTTTCACCACCCTGAAATAGTAAAAAAGGCGGCCCAGGAGTTCGTGATGGTTAAGATCGATCTAACCCAAAAAGGCGATCCCCGACACGCCCGCCTGCTCCAGCAATACAACGTCAAGGGAGTTCCCACCGTGGTCTTTTTGGATGCCCAAGGACGGGAAATCACCGGCCTGCGGTTGGTGGATTATCTCCCGCCGGACCGCTTTCTGCTCAGAATGGTGCAAGCCATAAAATCCGAATCATAAATAGGAGGAGTCATGTCACTCAAAGTCAGGTTCTTTCTCAATGAACCCAACGGCAAGCCCTGAAAGCACTTCCAGGCCATGATGCCCAGGTTGGGCGCCAAGTATCCCATTGAATTCGAAGTGACTTCTAAACCCAAAGCCGATTACCAGACCGACGAATACTTTGAGCTGGACCTGCCGCTGGCCCCCGCGGTGATGGTGGGTGACGAAATCATCGTGGAAGGCTCGGACATCGCCGAAGATAAACTGGAGGCCGCCATCTGCCGCCACCTCGGTCTCCCGGAACCGGAGACCCAGAAGAAAAGCTTCCTGGGGCGGCTCTTCGGCAAATAGATTGCACTCAAAGTATTAAGATTGCTTAGGTGGGGGTGGCAGAGCTGGTTTTTGGGAGGCGATGACGACAAAAGCTCCCTGACCGTAACCGTCTCTCACCGGTTCCGGCGCCGTGATGGCCGGCAAGTCTTCAAAAATGGTCTGGCAAATTCTGGGGCCGGGGTAGCCAAGCTTCTCCAGCCATGCCAACACCTGGGAAACTGTGTAGAACTTCGCCCGGCGGTAAAACCGGCTCTTCTCCTTGTTGGCCTCATACGACCGGCCAAGAGGACTTTCGGGGTCGATTATGCCAATGATCAGGTGGCCATGTGGTTTCAGAAGCCGGGTGGCCTCGCTCAGTGCCTGAAACGGGTTTTTCAGGAAACACAGAACCGTGACCATAAGGACGAAATCAAAGGAGGCTGCGGCCATAGGCAGGGCCTCGGCATAACCCCGGATGACTTGTATCCCCCGGGATCGGGCGATCTCGGCCATGGCCCGGGCCGGCTCCACCCCCATCTTAATGCCCAGAGGCCCGGCAAATCTTCCCGTTCCCACCCCGATTTCCAAACCCTGGCCCGTTGCGGGCCAAAGCGACTCTAAGGCTGCCAGTTCAGCCCGATAAACCACCTCATGCCGGACAAACCAGTCGTCGTATTCTTGAGCATATTCCTCAAAGCTATCGGTCATCTCACTGCCAACTCCTGCTCGACTCTATCATAAGGCTCAGGTATGGAAAAAACTATATCACTGATCCCCATTCAAACGCCCGTCTTTCAGGTGATACACGTGATCGAACCCTTCGACCATCCGGGCGTCATGGGTCACGGTGATCACCGCGGTCTGGTTTTCCCGGGCGATCTTTTTCAACATGTCCATGACCTTCTTGCCCCGGCTGGTGTCCAGGGAGGCCGTGGGTTCGTCGGCCAGGATCAGTTTGGGGCGATTGGCCAGGGCCCGGGCGATGGCCACCCGCTGCTGCTCCCCGCCGGAGAGCAAAGCTGGCAGGGCATGAGCCCGCTCGGCCACCTCCATGTATTCCAGGAGCTCCAGGGCCCGGTTCTCCGCCGCGTCGCCCTTCACCCCCACCAGATGTTGGGGGAAAACCACATTTTCCCGGGCTGTCAGGAAGGGGATGAGGTTGGCGCTCTGAAAAATAAAACCGATTTTTTCCCGGCGCAGCCGGCGTATGTCGAAGCCGGTCCAGCCGTCCTGGTAAATGGTCTCCCCGTCAAAGACGACGGTCCCGGAGGTGGGCTCCAGGATCAGGCTGACGCACAGCAGCAGGGTGGTCTTGCCGGAGCCGCTGGGGCCCATCAGGGCCACCAACTCGCCGGGAGATATCGCTATACTGACATTTTCCAAGGCCCGCACCTCGAGGCGACCGCTGCCAAAAATTTTGCTGAGGCCGGAAATCTTCAGAGCTTCCATCAATGCCCCCCCAGGGCCAGGGCCGGTTGGGTCTTCAATGCCTGCCAGATACCCAGGCCGCTGGCGATCAGGCCTCCCAGCAGGGCCAGGCCAAAGGTGACGGACTGATCCAAAGGCGTCAGGAAAATCTTTCGGGGAAAAAAGTCCTGAGTGTTGTGAATGAGCAGCCAACCGAAGAGAAAACTGCTGACGGTCAAGAGCAGGGACTGCTCCAGCACCAGACGAATGATCACCCAGTTAGCTGCCCCCATGAGCTTCATGATGGCAATACTCCTGATTTTTTCCATGGTAAAAGTGTAAATTACCAGAGTGAGAATAACCATGGAGACGATGAGGAGGATGATGCGGAAGATTAAAAGCTGCATCCGGGCCTTGGCCAGACGGCCCCGGAGCATCAGATCAATTTCTTCCCCTGAGGTATAAACGGAGAAATATAACCAATCTTAAACGTGCCGAGCTACCTTCAGACGATCGGCGTTCGGGGCCAGCTTAACCAAGACGGCGTTGATGGTGTGAGTGTCCGATTGCCAGGCCGGCAGTAACTTGGCAGCCTCCGGGGAATTACCAGAACTGCGGGCCAGGCTGCGGCGCAGGCGCTCCCGCTGGTTGCGCACCGTTTCGTTGTCCCGCTGAAACAAGACCTCCTGGGCATCGGGAAGCGAGAGAAAGACCACCGGTTCACCATCCGGGGAGGTGATATCATCGGTGAGGCCCACCACGGTGTAATGGTGCAGGCCTAAAGGGATCTTCTCGCCCAACGAGACGCCCAATTTTTTGTGGGCCACCGCCTCATAGTGGGCCCGGCCGATACCCCGGCCGGCCGTCACCTTGGTAGGGCCGCCTAGACCGCCGAAGACGTCGTAGCCGATGATGGTGAACCGTTTGCTCTGGCCACGAATTTCCCGTTCCATGGGATAGACGATGAAGGGGCTGGCCTGGGCCACCCCTGGAACCGCGGCCACGCTATAGTGAAAGTCCTCGGCTAGGGTGGATTGTTCGCTGAAGGGCCCACCCCGGAAACGTTCCACCACCCACAGGTCGGGATTGAGGGCTTCGATCAGGGAGATCCCTTCAAAAACGACCCCCCGGTAGATGCCGTTCATGGCCAGGACCGTGCCGAACAAGAGGCCCACGCCGATTATCGTGGCCAGAAACCGGCCACGGTGGCGTTTCAGGTCTTTGACTGCCAAGTCCATCACTTTCCCTGAGATCCCGGAGTTTTGATCTCCGGCCTGCCCCTCGTTCCCGGCTTGAGATTCACCGGCTGGGCCACGACCAGCTCCCCCTCCTTGAGGCCTTCCAGGACGGCAAACCTCTTTCCGTCATTCAGCCCGGGCTTGATGGGACGGAAGGCGAGGCGGCCCTGCTCTACCACCAGGACCCCGGTTTTGCCGTCCCTTTCCATGATAGCAGCCAGGGGTGCGGCCGGGGCCTGAACCCGGCCGGTGTCAATGTCCACCTCGGCCTCCTCACCCATGACCAGGGGCTCGGGCAGTTGCTTAAATTTCACATCCACCTCTAATTCCCGGGTGACGGTGTCCGCTTCGGCGTTGATACGCTCTACCCGCCCCTGGTAGTGCCTGCCGGAACGCAGGCGGATAGCACATGCTGCCCTTCCTTGATTTGGGCCATCTGGCTCTGGTCGATCCAGGCGGCTACCCAAACGATATCCAAATCCACCAATTGGAAGATGGGCGTCCCTGGAGACACGGTGGTTCCCACCTCGGCTTTACGGGAGGTGATGCGGCCGTCCATGGGCGCCAGGATGCGGGTATAGTTATGCAGGGCCTGAGCCGCATGGGTCTCCGATTCCGCCTGCTTTACTGCGGATTGCAAGGCCGTTACCGTGGCTTGGGAGGCATGAACTTCACTTTCAGCCACTTTCAGTTGGGCTTTAGTGGTGTCAAAGGCGGCCTGAGAGATATAACCGGGCTTGAAGACCTCCTGGTCCCGTCGGTAATTGCTTTGCGCCAGCCCTAAATTGGCCTGGGCCTTGCCCACATCAGCCTGGGCCCGACTTAATTCTCGCTGGGCGCGATTTTTGGCCGCCTGGGCCGCGGTAGCTCGGGCCCGCAATTCCGCCGAATCAATTTCCGCCAGGAGCTGGCCTTTCTTTACCCGGTCGCCCTGGTCAGCGTAGAGCTTCTCCAGGATACCGGTGATCTTGGTGCTTACCGCCACCGGCACCTTGGATTGCACCGTGCCCGGTCCGTGGACTTTCCCCTGAATCTCCCTTATTTTTACCTGGATCACCGGCACCGTCGGCGCATACCAGAAAAACCGGTATCCCCAAAAAATCAAGATGACCAGCCCCACGGCCATCCCGATGGCTTTTTTCCCCCGGAATTTTCACGGTTTTAGCCCCCCGTTAATGAGCCGACCCGTCTCCCAGGGACCGGTGCCGGAGATCTGCTGGACGCGCCTTGCCGATTTCATAGGCCACGGCATACCTGATCAGGTTGAAGCGCGAGCTGGTTAAATCCACCTGGGCCTGGAGGACATCCAGGCCCACAGCTTTGCCGTGCCGGTACAGGGCCTCGGCGCTGGTAAAGGCCTCTTCATTCGTGGCCACGGTTTTTCTGGTGGTGGCCACGCCCTGACGGGCGTTTTCCTGGTCTTTCCAGGCCGCACTCAGGTCCACCTTGAGGCTGTTGACCCGGTCCCGCTTTTTTTCCAGCAGTTGCTGGTTTTGGGAGGAGGCTTTGGCCACCTGGGCCTTGGTCAGCCCCCCTTCAAAAAAGGGATATTCCAGAATAACCCCGGCGAGCCATTCTGGCTTGGTGCCACCCAGGTCCCGATGGCGCATGTCGCTTCCCGCCTGGAGACTGACTTCCGGTAAAAATGAGCCCTTGGCCGCTTTGACCAAAGTCTGGCTCTGGGCAAGCGACGTGCGCCACCGGGACCTGGGCGGCACCAAGCCGGAATGGATCGCCGGGGTTCTTCATGGAGTATCCCTTCTTTGAAGGCGGGTTGACCAGGGCCCAGGTGGCCAAGGCCTCTTCCCAAAACCAGCAACTGCTGGAGAAGAAGCGGGATCGGCTCAACGGCCTCAAGGTGGACCTGACCACGGCCTGGAAGGACCAGGAAAACGCCCGCCAGGGGGTGGCCACCACCCGGCAGACCGTGGCCACGAACGAAGAGGCCTATGCCAGCGCCCAGGCCCTGTACCGGCACGGCAAGGCCATCGGCCTGGATGTGCTTCAGGCCCAGGTGGACCTGACCGGCTCCCGTTTCAACCTTATCAGGTATGCCGTGGCCTATGAAATCGGCAAGGCCCGGATCAGGCAGATCACCGGCACCGGCCCCTATGAGACGGGGCGGCCACTAGCGGGGGGCAAAAACCGTGAAATTACCTGGGGGAAAGAAACCATCGGGATGGCCATGGCCGGTCATCATCATTTTCCTGGGCTACCGCCTTTTCTGGTAGCGCCGCCGGTGCCGGTCATCGCGGTAAAAATAAGCGGAGATTCAGGGGAAAGTCCACGGACCGGGAACGGTGCAATCCAAGGTGCCGGTGGCGGTAAGCCCCAAGATCACCGGTATCCTGGAAAAGCTCTATGCCGATCAGGGGGACCGGGTAAAGAAGGGGCAACTCCTGGCGGAACTGGACTCCGTGGAATTGCGGGCCCGGGAGGCCGCAGCCCAAGCCGCCAAAAACCGCGCCCAGCGGGAATTAAGCCCGGGCCCAGGCCGATATGGTCAAGGCCCAGGCCAACCTGGGCCTGGCGCAAAGCAATTACCAGCGGGACCTGGAGGTCTTCAAGCCCGGCTATATCTCCCAGGCGGCCTTTGACACCACCAAGGCGCAACTGAAGGTGGCCGAAAGCGAAGTTCCCGCCTTCCAGGCCACGGTGACGGCCTTGCAGGCCGCGGTGAAGCAGGCGGAATCGGAAACCCACGCGGCTGAGGCCCTCCATAACTATACCCGCATCCTGGCCCCCATGGACGGCCTCATCACCTCCCGCAAAGCCGAGGTGGGAACCACCGTGTCCCCGGGGACGCCCATCTTTCAGATGGTGGACCTGGATACCGTTTGGGTGGCCGCCTGGATCGACCTGAGCCAGATCGCCCAGCTCAAGGAAGGGCAAAAGGCTGCTATCCGCCTGCGCTCCGGGCAGGCAATACCAGGGACAGGTGGCCCGCCTCAACGCCGAAGCCGACACCGTCACCCAGGAACTGGAGGTGGATGTGAAATTTGACCATCTGCCCGAGCCCCTGGTCATCGGCGAGGAAGCCGAGGTGGACATTGACACCGGCATGGTTAAGGCCCCGGCCGTACCCCTGGCCGCCATCACGGAGCGGGACGACAAAACCGGGGTCCTGGTGGTGGAGCAGGGCCGGCTGGTTTTTCGCCCCATCAAGCCCGGGCTGAATGACGGCAAAAGGGTCGCCGTCCTGGAAGGCCTCAAAGAGGGGGACCTGGTAGTGGCCCAGCCGGCAAATCTGAAGCCGGGAACGCGGGTCAAGCCGGAGATCAAGACCCCGGAATCCAGGGGAAATGATGGACCTGGCCGTCAAAGACCTGAAACGCCACCTGGGGCGGTTTCTACCACGGTAATCGGCGTGGGCCTCCTGTTCGGCACCGTTCTGGCCATGAACGGCGTCTATCGGGGGGTCGTCTTTGAGGGGATTTCCCTGATCGAAGCCCTCAATCCCGACCTGTGGGTGGTGGAACGCTTCCGGGGCGGGCCCTTCAGCGAACAGTCCACCCTGGCCGAGGACTTTCACTACAGCGTGGCCGCGGTGCCGGGGGTGGCCCAGGCCAGTCCCTTCATCACCTACCCCGTGGAACGGGAAATTCGCGGCAAGAGCAAGCGGTTCACCATCATCGGCTACGACGTCTTCGGCGGTCTGGGCGGCCCCACCAAATTGACGGCCGGCCGGGGCATCAGCCGGGCCCACTATGAGGCGGTGGCCCACAAAAAGCTGGGCGTATCCCTGGGGGAGAAGATCCCCTTAGGCCTGCACCAATACACGGTGGTGGGTTTGACCGATGACATCACCTCCCCGGACGGCGAACCGGTGGTCTTTCTCTCGCTCCCCGATGCCCAGGAGGTCCTGTTCCAGCGGGACAACGAAACGGTGCGGAACCAGCGGGAGCGCCTGCGCCGCAGCCTGGCCCGGAATTCCGGTAATTCCCCGGAGGCTGCCAGGTTACTGCCGGCGTTGCAGTCGGACACTCACACCATCAACGCCGTCCTGGTCAAGCTGGCCCCGGGAGCCGATCGCCTGGAGGTGGCCCGGCACATTGAAGACTGGCTGTATTTCTCGGTCTATACCTCGCAGGAAGAGATTGACTTGATGCTCCGGGGCCGTCTGGCCAAGGCCCGGATGCAGCTCCTGACCTTCCGCATCATCCTCCTCATCGTCTCCATGGTCATCCTCACTCTGGTAATTTACACCTTCACCATGGAGAAAATCCGGAGCATCGCCATCATGAAGCTCATGGGCGCGGCCAACTGGGTGATCATTCGCCTGGTGCTGGAGCAGTCCCTGCTCTTGACCCTCAGCAGTTTTCTCATCGGCTGGCTGATCATTCACAATACCCAGGACTTTTTTCCCCGGAAGATTTTTCTTACGCCCCTGGATGAGTCCGTCACCTTCGGCCTGGCCCTGCTGGGAGGCCTGTTCGCCAGCGGCCTGGGTATCTGGCAGGCCCTGAAGACCCAACCGGCCCTGGCCCTGGGGGGGCATTGATGGAAGCCCTCAAGATTTCCGGCCTGAGCAAGATCTTTGGGAGCGGTCGCCTGGAGGTGCGGGCCCTGGAAGATGTCAGTCTAGCGATTTCTCCCGGTGAGTCTGGTGGCCCTGATGGGCCCCAGCGGCTCCGGCAAGACCACCCTGCTGCTGTGCGTCAGCCTGATCCTGGAGCCCACCGCCGGGACCGTCGTCTTTGACGGGGAGACCATTTATCAAGACGGCTGGACCGGCTTCGACGTGCGCCGCCTGCGCCGGGAAAAGATCGGCTTTATTTTTCAGAGCGCCAACCTCATCCCCTTCCTCACCGCCCGGGAAAATGTGCTTTTCCCCCAACACCTGGTGGGGGTGAAGGGCGAGGCGGCAGAGAACCGGGCCCATGAACTCCTGGAATACATGGAGGTGGCCGAGCGGGCTGATTACCTGCCGGCCCTGCTCTCCGGCGGGGAGCAACAGCGGGTGGCCATCGCCCGGGCCCTGGCCAACCGGCCCAAACTGATCCTGGCCGATGAACCCACCGCCTCCCTGGACACCACCCGGGGCAAGAGGGTTATGGACACTGTTAAAAAAGGTCGCCCGGGAAAACCAGACCGCGGTGATCACCGTAACCCACGACGCCCGGATGATCGAAGGGTTCGATCACGTTTACCATCTGAAAGACGGGCGTTTGAATGGGGATCAGTGATATGGTGTTTTCCATACCTGAGACTTATAATAGAATCAAGCAGAAGTTGGCGGTGAGATGACCGATACCTTTGAGAAATGGGCTCAAGAATATGACGACTGGTTTGTCCGGCATGAGATGGTCTACCGGGCTGAACTGGCGGCGGTTAGAGTCGCTTTGGCCCGCAACGGGCCAGGGTTTGGAAATCGGGGTGGGAACGGGAAGATTTGCCGGGCCTCTGGGATTAAGGGGGGGTGGAGCCGGCCCGGGCCATGGCCGAGATCGCCCGATCCCGGGGGATACAAGTCATCCGGGGTTATGCCGAGGCCCTGCCTATGGCCGCAGCCTCCTTTGATTTCGTCCTTATGGTCACGGTTTTGTGTTTCCTTAAAAACTCATTTCAGGCACTGAGCGAGGCCACCCGGCTTCTGAAACCACATGGCCACCTGATCATTGGCATAATCGACCCAGAAAGTCCTCTTGGCCGGTCGTATGAGGCCAACAAGGAGAAGAGCCGGTTTTACCGCCGGCGAAGTTCTACACAGTTTCCCAGGTGTCGGCATGGCTGGAGGAGCTTCGGCTACCCCGGCCCCAGAATTTGCCAGACCATTTTTGAAGACTTGCGGCCATCACGTCGCGGAACCGGTGAGAGACGGTTACGGTCAGGGAGCTTTTGTCGTCATCGCCTCCGAAAAACCAGCTCTGCCACCCCCACCTAAGCAATCTTAATACTTTGAGTGCAATCTATTTGCCAAGAGCCGCCCCAGGAAGCTTTTCTTCTGGTCTCCGGTTCCGGGCGACCGAGGTGGCGGCAGATGGCGGCCTCCAGTTTATCTTCGGCGATGTCCGAGCCTTCCACGATAATTTCGTCTCCCACCATCACCGCGGGGGCCAGCGGCAGGTCAGCTCAAAGTATTCGTCGGTCTGGTAATCGGCTTTGGGTTTAGAAGTCACTTCGAATTCAATGGGATACTTGGCGCCCAACCTGGCTGCATGGCCTGGAAGTGCTTTCAGGGCTTGCCGCTGGCTTCGTGGAGAAAGAACCTGACTTTGAGTGACATGACTCCTCCTATTTATGATTCGGATTTTATGGCTTACACCATTCTGAGCTGAAAGCGGTCCGGCGGGAGATAATCCACCAACCGCAGGCCGGTGATTTCCCGTCCTTGGGCATCCAAAAAGACCACGGTGGGAACTCCCTTGACGTTGTATTGCTGGAGCAGGCAGCTTGCGGGGATCGCCTTTTTGGGTTAGATCGATCTTAACCATCACGAACTCCTGGGCCGCCTTTTTTACTATTTTCAGGGTGGTGAAAGGTTATTCTCATCCAATTCCCGACAAGGGGCGCACCAGGTGTGGCATAAAAGTCGATGATCACGGTTTTGTGCTGTCGTTTGGCTTCTGCCAGGAGTTCTTCGGAATAGGGCTGCCAGGAGACGCCGGGACCGCGCCAGGGTCCAAGAACCGATCAGCAGCACGGCGATGAGCAGGCCGGCAAACCAGGCCCCGTATTTCAGCCAATGAAAACTCGAAAGTGGCGGTGGTACGGTCCAGGAGGCCGAGGTGGAAAATGCGGCCGCGAGAGCGATCAGACCCAACAGGATGACGCCCCAGGATTCCGGCAATAGCGGGCGGAGGATATCAAACGGCCAGACCCGCCGACACCCAGCCCATCAGTTTTCCTGACCCAGATCATCCATTCGCCGAGAGGGGGAACTTTTCCAGGCTGCCGCTGAATAAGGCCAGGAAAAACGGGGCGGTCCCCAACCCCAGGCTCAGCGTGAAAAACACTGCGAATCCCAGCCAGGCCGACCCCTGGCTGGCGGAGACCCAGGTGACAGACCCAGGACAAAAAGGGCCGATGCAGGGCGCGGCCACCGACCGGAGGGTCAGAGCCCATGAACAAGATACGAAAAACCCGGCGTCTAAGACTTGGTTGCCGCCTGAGTCAAACTTTGGGGCAGGCGCAGCTCCCAGAGGCCAAGGGCTGGCGGCACAAATGAGCAGAATGCCCGCCAGCTACAGCAAGACCACCGGGTTTTGCAACATGGCCCCCATAAGACCACAGTAAGGGCTGCGGCCACACCCAGGACGGTGTTGGTAACAGACAGGCCCCCCGGGTCCGCGAGGCCGTGGGCCACGCGAGCGGGCTGCGGCTGCCGCCGCTCAAACCGGAAAAATCAGGGAAACCGTGATCGGTATCAGCGGGTAGACGCAAGGCGTCAGGTTCAGAGCCATACCTCCTCCAAAAAACCCTGAGAGGGTCCAGAGCATTCGACCAACTGAGGAAAGGACCCACCGGGGCGGGAGCGGTTTCAATCACATCCCTTGGCGCATTGGCTACGGGCAGACCCTTGTTCCCTGCCAGGCCGGTACCCCAGCGGGTCACGATAAACGATTTTATATCCGAGTTGGACGGCCGCCCCGGCGCGGGAGATCGCTGCGGACTCAGGCAAGGCCCGGCTCTGTCGAAGACGACGGGCCGGTTCTTGTCGGGACCCAAAAGCGCCCCTAAAGGTTTTTTCCGCCCCATCGGGCCCGCCGGGTGCGCTCAATGGGAGGTTAAAGAGCACCTCGATGGCCGAATGAATTCCCAGTCCTGGCGGGTGTCCACCAGCAGGAGGCTGTGGGGTCTTACCAAGCGCCGCTAACTCCAGGGTGGTGATGAGACGGTAGCCGGCCCGTTCGGCCTCTTCTGACATGCACCCCCGTCCGCCCGCCGGGGCTGGCAGGGGCCGGTGTTGGTGGTGCGGATTCCTCCGGCAATGAAGTAGGGTAGCGATAGAGTTCTTTGGGTCTCATGGTTTTCCTAAAATTCGTTTGTTGATAATCATAATGAAGCGTGGAACTAAAGTGTCAAAGCGCAGCTTTAAGCAATATTACGTTGCCAAGTTCAACTTGGGAACGAGGTAGAAAACCGTGGGGCTTAAGAGGGCGAAGCTGGAGCATGGGAACAAGAATGATAAAAACCGTTTTTCGGATCACGGCTCTCCAGCTCACGTAATCAGGCAAAGTGTGTCATCCTGTTTTAACTTGGTGAGCAGAAAGGCAGCCCCGGCCGGGGACAGCCCCAGCTTTTGAGACACCTGGCTCCGGATTTTCACTCCCTTGTTCCTTTACAAATGAAACTACTTTCCTCTTCCAGTGCCTCAGCCAATCCTCAAAGAGGACCAGCAGGTTCAGATGGGCCACACCAAAAAGTCTGAAACCAGCGGCCCACCTTATCCACCAAACAACAGTGCAGATGTTGTAGGGTAAAAAGCCTGCGCCCATGCACTCGGCCAGTCAGAGGTGCGCCATTGCCGCAGTTCTGATGCGCAGCAGTTTCCCCCAGTTTAAGGTGACGACGAAGACTGCGAGCCTCTTCGCCCAAAAGGGTAAACAGATTTCGCACCACTTAAACCTGAAGGGCTTGCCTGAGGTTGCATCGTTTCGATAAGTTGCTGAATTTTTTCCTGGCTCATATCAATTACCTTTTAGATCAAATAGGTTCCAGGGGCCGGCACTTCCCAGGGCTAAGGTTTCCAGAGACGAGAGGATATCAACGATAGAGAGAGGGCAGGGCATAGTGAACGAAAGGACCACGTCTTGCCACGGTCACCATCAGGGACCGGCGCAATTCTTTCAGGTGATGAGATACCCGGGGTTGGGAAAGACTGAGTTACTAGCGATCTGAGAGACGGATTTCTGGCTGTTCCCCAGGAACAGAAGAATACGCAGGCGTTTCTCATCCGCCAGGCTTTTGGCCAGGAAAGCTGCTGAGGAGAGGTCTTTGCCAACCACACTACCCCCTTTATGAATAAACATATAAATGTCTATTAATGTATTGATTAATTAAAGTCAAGGATAAATTTCAATTCTCGGTGGTGCTTTTGAAGTGCGAAGCGCATCTTAGGTGGTGGGTCAGGCAACCCCAGCCAACCGCCGGGGTAACCCCAGTGGCTATCAATCGGGCTGTTTCAGATTCTTTTTAATCAAGGTCTGAAGCTCTGCATGGTAATCCAAATATCTGGCCAGGGTCTGGTCATTTTTGCCATATTTCGGTATGGTCCGCAGAAATTATTCGAAGCGTTCCTCGGCTTCCATTTCATCCCGGAGCTCGACGATGCCATCGGTTATGATATCCACCAGGCGGTACCGCTCCCTCGGGATGCCGGAGAGTGTAATCCTTGACCGGAAGGCCTGACTCCCCACTGCTTCTGCCGCGTTGAGTCCGCAGCAAATGTGTTTTTCCATGATTTCGGTGATGTTTGCAGGGAACTCTAATGCCTGGCCCAGGTCGGCGCCGATGCGGCCGTAATCGATGGCGTGGGTCTTGGCCTTGCCGAGATCGTGGAAAAGAGCAACGCGCCCCACCAGTTCCATATCCATCTTAGCTCCCGAACGCTGGGCGATTTCCAAAGCTTTCGGCCGCCACCTTGAGGCTGTGGGCGAGGTCCTTTTCTGAGAGGCCGGCTTTCCGCAGCAAATCGACGTCAGTGTCCCCGAATTTCATAAGGGTTCTGCGTGTATAACTCCTGAAGAGAAGAGGAAGGATGAGTGAGAGGGGGCCGGGAAACCCGGGCCCGACGGAAAAAACATTTACGACAACTTCTATAGATCCGGTTTGGTTGCGGGGCGCGTCGAGGTCGCGGCCAAAAACTGCAGAAACCCAACCATGACCCCAAAGACAAAGGCGACAATAAAGTTCGTCTCCCAGGCTCAGGAAGGCCCCGCCCGGGCGGCTATGGAGACGAAAAAGTCACGAAGCTAGCAATACAGACCGAACATCCCCGGCTTTGCAGTCGTCCGAGGCCAGGTCCGTGAGTGGAGGACTTGCGCGTCGGTTCCGCCCGAACTCCTTGAGTCCCCGGACGATAAACGCCAGCACCAGCCACTCAAACGAACGGCTAAACATGAGAATGACGAGAGAAAGCATAAAAAACAGAAGGTGATGACCACGGAGGGGATCTTGGTGCTGCGATGCACAGGGTGAGCAAATTCGAGATATTGAAAAGCACCGCCGTGGCCATTTCGATGCTGGTGAGCAGGACCGAACTGGATGGCCGACACGGGTGTGGCAATGACTTTCATAAAGCGCGCCGGCGAGCGAAGGCATAAGGAATCTGCTCGCAGAAGCGCACCAGGATGTCGGCGGGGGCCCGCGCGTTGCCGGAGTCATCCGGCGCCTGAGCTTTTTCCAGGGGTTTTTCTCCGGGGGCGGATCACCACGAATCTTTTCCGGAGGGTTTGCGGTCGTTTTCGATAAGAAGTTGCTGCACGACCGAGCCACAACAGCCCAGGCCAGGGCCACGCACCCATCGCGTTACCCCAGACACTAATAAAGATACCGCCAAGAACCGGCCCGGGCCATGGGAATACGGCGCACCAGAGAGTGCTGGGTCACTCCCATGGTGCGTCTATCCTGGGGGAGCACCTGATACATCAGGCTGATGGTGGCCGGCAGCGATATGGCCGACCACGAGATAAAGAGCACCGCTCCCACCAAAACCGCCTGCCAGGTCGGGGACCAGGATGACAACGCAGACACCATGGACACCCAGATTGAAGAGCAGAAGGGACCGCTTGGCCCCGATCCGAATCGACAGGGGGCCACCGGGGAAGGAGTAGAGTGCGGACGAGCAGATTGTCCCATGGCGTTGAGCAGGCCGATGGCGATGGCGCCGCCGCCCAGCGCCATAATATATATGGGCAGAAACCGTTCGGCCAACCGCTCACCCAGGCCCACCAGCACCACCATGGCCAGCGCTCCCACGGTGCTGCGTTGCAGGGCGAGAAAGCCGGAGAGTTGGGGAGACTTTGGTCTCACGAAGGTTTTTCATGGGCTGATCAAATACTTGAAGTGAATTTTCTGGTTTTCATATTACTAATTCCTTAGCAATATGTTCAAGGAGATGCAGCCTCTGCCTGTTTAGGGCAGCCCTCGTCCACCCCCAGGACAAAGACGGGGATGGCGGCGATCAGAATTGTCCGTAGTCGGAAAGGCATAGAAGTAGTTGAACCTGGCGAT
>CAVPIX010000018.1:0-184469 GCA_963705115.1 uncultured delta proteobacterium
AAATTCAGCCTTCTCTCGGATGTTCAAGGAGGCGCCATGAGACCTGAAGATATTCTAATCGTCAATGATGGCTCACCTTTCTCAAAACCATCGGCTTGATCCTGTCAGCCAAGGGCCATAGGACCTGCTTCACCGACAGTCCCTTAGAGGCTTTAGCGGAGCTGGACAGAAAATATTTCCGCCTGGTGATCGTCAAGCTGCAGGGGAAAACCGCCGACTCCCCGGCGTTACTCAACGCGGTGAAAGACCTGCACCCCGAAGCCAGGCTCATCATCCTGGGGGAGGACGCCCGCCTCCCCCTGAAGGCCTTCCAACTCGAGGTGGACGATTACATCCTCCTGCCCTGCCGGCCAGTGGAGGTCTGGCGCCGCATCACGAGCTGTCTGAAAGCCCTCCGGGGCGCGGCCACCCGGAGGCCGTCCAGGGGAAGTTGAACGACATTAATGGGCAGGTTTTCTCCAAATTGTCCCTCCTCTTCCACGACCTGAGGGGTGGCCAAGCCGCTGCAAGCGGCTTTAACACTGTCTCGCCGCCTGGCCCAAGGGCAGCTTGACGCCGATGTGGACCAGCTCTTGGATGACGCCGGCAAGAAAGCCGATTGGCTGCAAGGCCTTCTGGAGGAGTTTTTGGCGCATGCTTTCCTGCGCCAGGAAGGGGATGCAAAACCCTGCATCTGCGACATCCGGGAGGACGTGGTGACCCCGGTCCTGGATGAACTCTGGGACGACTTGCAGAAGCATGGCGTCGCCCTCGAGAATCACCTGGATTTCCTGCCTTCCCACCTGGGAATAGTCAAGGGGGACAAGGTGGCTCTGAGAAGCGTTTTGCGGAACCTGATCAACAACGCCATCCACTACGGGGGCAAGGGGTGTTCCCTGAAGATCGATTACGACCGCTCCGAACCTTTTTTCCGCCTCCAGGTCTTTAACAGCGGGCCCGTCCCGCCTAAAAAACCAGGCCCACCTTGTCCTCAAGCCTGCCGCCGGGAAAGGGCAACGGGAATGGGGGCGCCCGGGGCCTTGGGCTCGGTCTCCGCTTATCCCGGGAAATCCTCCGGAGTTACGGCGGCGATATCCGGTATGAACCCCAGCCCGGAGGCACCAAAGTTCAGGTCGTTCTCCCATTGAGTTGTTAAAGAGATATTGGGGACTGGCAGGGGAATGGTTGGGGAATGGTTGGAAGAAGAGAACTGGAGCGCCTAGACCATGCTGCCGGAGGTAATTGCCATGAACCGAGTAACCAAAATATCAGTCTGGCTGGCGATCGGGCTTTGCATCGTTGCGGCCCCGGCCATTTTTCCAGGCGCCGCCGCCGCCCAGACTTTGGAAATCCACATCAAACCCGATCTTGGAGGCCTGGCCCCGGGGAGCTTATGCTCACCGATCCTTCCGGAGAGCGGACGGGTCCTGAGGACATGGAGATCAACCGGCGCAATCCGATGAGCGGCCTTTATAATCTGCGGGTAAGCGGCTGGGAGACCGGGGTATACACCTTGTTCCTCAAGGTTTATAGCGAAAGCGGCAGCACCTCGGATGTGCGGTTTCCCCATATGAACATTAATGATGGAGAGGTCCATCACTATGACGTCAACTTTTCCACCGAGGGGCCTAAGCTCGACGTGCGGCGAACCCGGGCGACCCTAGTAAAGCTAATCGGTGATTATTTGCAGTGCAACTTTCACGGCATCAGGGCTTGGGTCGATGAATGAGAAGGAATTGATGGTTAGGGAACGCTGTCACATGGTGCTCAAAGGCCCCATCCCCATGGGCCAGATGAAAAAGTCGGACGATAGCTCTATGACGGGTTTGCGTCCCCGCTGGTGGCACGGGCTCAACCGCAGCCAGCGCCGATGATGGGTCAGGGCTTGATGATACCCTGCCCACGATGCAACAGCAGCAGTCGCTGCAACAGATTGATCAGCAAATACTAAGGGTAAGGAGACACGTTATGAACTGGGATCAAGTAGCAGGAAACTGGAAGCAATTCAAAGGCACGGTTAGGGAGAAATGGGGCAAACTCACCGACGATGATCTGGACGTCATTGCTGGCAAGCGTGACCAACTCCTCGGCAAAATCCAGGAGAGATACGGCATCACCAAGGAAGAGGCGGAAAAGGAGTTCAAGAAGCATTGGCAGTAAATGAACTGCCTTCGCAGCGGTTTGCCCATGCCCAGGCGCCCTTAGGGCATGGGCAGACCAAATTCTGCGGTTTTTCCGGATCCAAGGAGACCTGACCCGGCATGGTTTTGGGCCGCGGCCCCGGTGGTGGTATGGGCCCTGGAAATGTGCCGCCGCCGCCCGCCAAATAGCCAATCTGCAATAAACCCTCCGGAGCTGAAGCCATTCAGCCACAAACGGGCTGCACACCGAGAGTGCGGCCAAAGGAGATGAAAATGTTACCGATTGGTGGTCTTCTGGGCACGATCCTGATAGTGCTTCTCATCCTGTTTGTCCTTGGGCGACTTTAATCTTTCATGAGGGGTGAGGGAATCGAAAAGGAGGTGCCACGTCACAGGTGCGATGAATGGCTTAAATGGTAAGGGTCAGAGTTCCAGGTTATAAACTACAAGGAGGATAATTTATGAACAAGAAATCGCTTATCGTTTTGATAACCCTGTTCTGTTTCGTCGCTGTCTCTGCTCTGGCCTTGGCTCAGGCCAAGCCTGACGACGCCAAAGCCTGGGTGAAGAAAGGCATTGAATTTTATAAGGCCAATGGCAAGGCTAAGGCTTTGGCGGCCTTCAGCGACCCTAAAGGGGAGTTTGTCAAAGACGACCTCTACATTTACGTCTTAGACGCAAACGGCAAGATGCTCGCCCATCCCAAGGCTGACCTGGTGGGCAAGGATTTCATGGTGGTCAAGGACGCCGACGGCAAGACCTTCGCGGTGGACATGGTGAAGATCGCCAAAGAAAAATGCAGCGGCTGGGTGGACTACAAGTGGGAAAATCCCACTACCAAGGCCGTGGATCCTAAGACCGTTTACTTTGAGATGGTTGACGATGTGATTATCGCCAGCGGAGCTTATAAGAAGTAAGAGCCCGCAAACGAACCCCAGGAGGGCCAGTCAAGGAGGCTAGGCTGGCCCTTTATTAGAGAGACTTTTCATCTTTTCAACCGTTAAGAGGAGGTTAGAGCCTGCCTCATAGCCAAAATTGGGGTTATGGCCCCAGCGGTATTCTGGGGGTGATCCTCTAATGCTTCTCATCCTGTTTGTCCTTGGGCGACTTTAATCTTTAATGAGGAGTGAGGGAATCGAAAAGGAGGTGCCCAGGCCAGGAATGAAGGATAAGCTTTATGACGCTTTTAAGGAAACAGGCTGGTTGCGTTTGCCGAGATCAGGTAACGCATGGGGGCCTTCGGGCCCCTGCGGCCTGATTTCCAACTTAAGCTGCGGGTGGCGCTGACTTTGACAAATCATCGCCTGTCGCCGTCTGCGGAAGAAATGCCAACCTTATCAGGCAAAGAGACGATTTAGCCGAATCATGTCCACCACCGAATCCGACCCCGGCCAGACTGAACCCCAGGAAAGCACTGCGGCCGTTCAGAAAAATTCCGGTCCAGAAGCTGAAGGGGAACAAAGCCCCCAAGCCCTGTGGGCCCATTTGCGTTATGAATTGCGGACGCCGGTGGACGCTATCATCAGTTATAGTGAACTGCTGCTGGAAGACTCTGATGGTATAAATCAGGCGGATTTCATCGCCAATCTTAATCTGATTCATTCTGCCGGCCAGCAACTCCTGGAGATAATCAACGACCTCCTGGACACCAACAAATTTGCCTCTGGCGATATCGTCTTTAATCTGGCTTCCTTGGTCGCCAACCTGCACTATAAGGTGCGCATGCCGATCAACGATGTCATCGGTTTCAGCGAGACCCTGCTTGAGAAGGCCGCCGAGCAAGGGCGGCTGGACCGTATCGCTGATCTGAAGAAGATTCAATCTGCCGCTGAATACGTCTACTCTTACATCAACGAAATTATCGATTTTTCCAAGATCGATGCCGGTCTGAAGAAATCCGGCGCTGAAGATTCGGAGCGGCTATCTCTCATCGACCGAGTCATGATTAGTCTCCAGGGACTGGCTCAGGATAGTGCGGCCGTAACCGGTTATGAAAGCGGTTCTATCCTGGTGGTGGATGATAATGGCATAAACCGCGACCTCCTGTCCCGTTATCTGGAGCGTCAAGGGCATACGGTGCAGGTGGCGCACAATGGCCGGCAGGCCCTGGAGATAATCGCCACCGGCGCTTTCGACCTGGTGCTCCTCGATATCACGATGCCGGGCCTGACCGGTTACGAGGTGCTCCAACACCTGAAGAATTCCGAAACCTGGCGGGACCTCCCGGTTATTATGATTTCCGCCTTGGATGAAATGGACAGCGTGGTCCGCTGCATTGAACTGGGGGCGGAAGACTATTTACCCAAACCTTTCAACCCGGTGCTGCTGAGAAATCGAGTGGGTGACTTTCTGGAAAAAAAGCGGCTGCGAGATTTAGCAGGAGAGCAACAACGAAAATTGCATGAACTCAACACCGCCCTGGAACTGCGCAACCGGTTTATTCGCGAGACCTTCGGCAGCTACCTCTCGGATGAAATCGTCGACACGATTCTGAAGAAGGGTGGACTGAAAATAAAGGGTGAAAAACGGCGTGCTACTATTCTTATGGCCGATCTGCGCGGCTTCACCTCCATAAGCGAGCGTCTGCCCGCTGAGGATGTGGTGGCGATGCTCAATATCTATCTCGAGACCATGACCGAAATCATCCAGAAGTACCAGGGCACCATCGACGAATTCATCGGCGACGCCATCCTGGTGATCTTTGGGGCTCCCATCCTGCGCCCCGACGACCCGCTGCGGGCCGTGGCCTGCGCCGTGGAAATGCAATTGGCCATGACCTCGGTCAATGAACGGAATCGCCAGTCCGGGTACCCCGAGGTGGCTTTAGGCATCGGCATCAACACCGGCGAAGTGGTGATGGGCAACATCGGTTCTCAGAAGAGAATCAAGTATGCCGTGGTGGGACGTGCGGTCAACCTCACGGCCCGCATTGAATCCTATACGGTGGGCGGCCAGATTTTTATTTCAGAAACCACCTTAGACGAATGTGGCGATATCTTGTGGATAGACCGCGCCATGAAGGTTATGCCCAAAGGCATTAACAAACCGCTGACCATCCATGAAGTGGGAGGTATTGGCGGAGATTTTCAGCTCTTTCTGCCCCCGAAAAAAGAAATTATCTGGATAGAGCTCAAGCAAGTGATCCCCGTCCATTTTACCGTGGTGGATTGGAAACATACCGGAGAGCTGGGGCATGGGGGCGCCATCACCAAGATAGCCCCTAAGATGGTCGAAATTCACTCTAAGGTCCTGCCCTCCCCGCTGGCGAACCTGCGGATTTCCCTGTACGACCCCGATGACCAAGAAATTACCGACGACCTTTACGGCAAAGTGGTAGCTCGCCTCCGCGAATCCCCCCCGGCCTTCCTGGTCCATTTCACCTCCGTACCCCCGGAAGCCGAGGCCTTTTTAGCGAAGTTCCTGGGGGCAGTTCAGAAATGACACGAAGGAGGCGATATGCTTTTAGCAGAGCTTGTTCATGAGGAACGCGGTTTATTTGGACGCCAGCTCTTTGGAGTCTGAGGGATACAAGATTACTACACCAGACAGGAGAGTATCTCGCCAGCCCCGCCCTATGCGCAGGGAGGGTCGTAAAACGAAAAATGGAGAAGAGAATGTCAGGGAAAACTACTGCCGTGAAAAAATTTCCAGGCATGGGGGCCATACCCAGCGCCAAGGGTATAACCTTTCGCGGTCTGGGCGCCCCATGCCGAAAAGGTTTACGTGACCGGAACCTTCAATGACTGGAGCAAGACCTCAACACCCCTGGCCAAAGAGGAGAACGGTTACTGGTCGACTGACGTCTCAGAGGCAAAAACCGGGGATGAATACAGATACTTGATCCACGGTCCCAAGGGCCCCCTCTCTCGCATTGACCCTTATGCCCGGAAAGTGACCGGCTCAACCCTCAATGGCGTTATCTATGATCCTCAAGCCTTTGACTGGGGCGATAATACCTTCCAGATGGCCACGGGCAATGAGCTCGTCATTTACGAAATGCACATCGGCACCTTTAACGCCAAAGAAGAGGGACAGGCGGGGACATTTGAAAGTGCCATTGAGAAATTTCCTTACCTCAAAGAACTGGGTATCAATGCCATCGAAGTAATGCCGATTGCGGAGTTTTCAGGCGACTTTTCGTGGGGGTATAATCCGGCTCATCCCTTTGCCGTTGAGAGTATTTACGGGGGACCGGACGCCTTTAAGCAATTTGTTAAAGCGGCCCACGAGCATGGTATCGCGGTCATCATCGATGTCGTTTACAACCACTTTGGTCCAGGCGATCTTAATTTATGGCAGTTTGACGGTTGGAGTGAAAATGACAAAGGGGGAATTTTTTTCTACAATGATCACCGCTCAAATACACCCTGGGGCGAGACGCGCCCTGATTACGGCAGGGGTGAAGTCCGCCAATATCTGCGCAATAACGCCCTGATGTGGTTCGAGGAGTACCACGTCGACGGCTTACGTTGGGACATGATTATTTATATCAAAAGCATTGACGGTAACGAAGAAAATCCGGCTAATGACCTTCCCGACGGCTGGAGCTTGATGCAGTGGATCAATGTGGAAATCCAACAACTGTTTCCCGGCAAGATCAGCATCGGCGAAAGCATGAGGAATAACCCCTGGGTCATTAAAGATGTCGGAGCGGGCGGCGCCGGCTTCAATGCGCAATGGGATGCCGAATTTGTTCACTCGGTTCGACAAGCCGTTATCGTGCGCGATGATGCCTCCCGCTATCTGGGGGCAGTCTGTAAGGCTATTGAGCATCGCTATGATGAAGATGTCTTCCGGCGGATCATTTTTACCGAATCGCACGACGAAGTTGCTAATGGTCGGGCCCGTGTGCCCGAGGAGATCTGGCCAGGCAAGGTGGACAGCTGGTTTTCCAAGAAACGCTCGACGTTGGGCGGTGCTCTGGTGCTTACTTCGCCAGGCATCCCGATGATTTTTGAGGGGCAAGAATTGCTGGAAGATCGCTGGTTCCAGGATAAGGTCCCCATCGACTGGTCCCGGGTTGAGGACGAACACGGAATTTTCAGAATGTACCGGGATCTGATCGCCCTCCGGCGCAATCTGTCAGGGGTGACCCGGGGGCTATGCGGTCAAAATATCCATATCTATCATTTTAACGATGCGGCCAAGCTTATCGCTTTTCATCGTTGGGACCAGCAAGGCCCCACCGATAGCGTCGTGGTGGTGGTGAATATGATGAATCAAAATTGCGATGATTATGCCATCGGGTTCCCGCGGTCCGGATTGTGGAAAACACGCTTTAACAGTGACTCATATAGCTACGACCCCAATTTTTATAATCATCCCACCCCTGATGTCGAGACGTATGAGGAAAAAATCGATGGGTTGCCTTGCTCCGGCAAAATCAGTATCGGGCCATACACGGTGGTAATTTTTTCCCAGGATGAATAAGAATAGAATATTCAAATTAACCATATCTGATCAACCGGATGCTGATGAATTATATATAATAAGGACGCCAGCGACGGTGAGGGCCTCAGCGACTTGTGGAGAGTCTTGCCGAGAAATCTTTAGGCCGGAACCGGTACAGAAAGGAGCACAATGACACAGACGGTGCGCTACGATGTCTCTTTGCTGAGCGAGGACGACCTTTTCCTGTTCAATGAAGGCAGTCACTTCCGCCTTTATCGCAAATTAGGGGCCCATCCCCTAACCGTCGATGACACGGCGGGTACTTACTTTGCCGACTGGGCCCCCGATGCCGAAAAGGTCTTCGTCATCGGGGACTTCAACAACTGGGACAAAGCCTCCCATCCCATGGTGCCCCGTGGCCAATCGGGCCTCTGGGATGTATTTATTCCCGAGGTGGGCCCCGGTGCGTTCTACAAATTCCATATCCATTCCCGCTTTCAGATGTACAAAGTTGATAAGGCCGACGCCCTCGGCTTCTATTATGAAGGGCCCCCTCGCACCGCTTCCATCGTCTGGGACTTGGACTACTCCTGGGGCGACCAGGAATGGATGGCCAAGCGCCATGCACACAACGCCTTGAACGCACCTTTGTCCATCTACGAGGTGCACCTGGGCTCCTGGCGGCGGAAACCGGAGGAGGACCAACGCTTTCTGACTTACCGGGAACTAGCCCCAGAACTGGCGGAGTATGTGAAAAAGCTGGGGTTCACCCATGTGGAGTTCCTGCCGATTATGGAGCACCCGTTCTACGGGTCCTGGGGCTACCAGACCATCGGCTATTTCGCCCCCACCAGCCGCTTTGGAACTCCCCAAGACTTCATGTTTTTGGTGGACTATCTGCACCAGCATGATATCGGGGTCATCCTGGACTGGGTGCCCTCCCACTTCCCGGCGGACGAACACGGGCCCGGCTTTTTCGACGGTACGCACCTGTATGAGCATGCTGACCCTCGCAAGGGTTATCACCCTGATTGGCACAGTAATATTTTTAATTATGGGCGCAAGGAGGTGCGAAATTTTCTGATCAGCAGCGCTCTGTTCTGGCTCGACCACTACCATATAGACGGCCTGCGGCTGGACGCGGTGGCCTCCATGCTTTATCTGGACTACTCCCGCCGCGAGGGAGAGTGGATTCCCAACACCTATGGGGGTAAAGAGAACCTGGAAGCCATTGATTTCTTGCGCCAGTTCAACAAGGAGGTTTACGCCAACTATCCTGACGTGCAGACCACCGCGGAAGAGTCCACGGCCTGGCCCATGGTCTCCCGCCCGATTTACGTCGGCGGCCTGGGCTTCGGCCTGAAATGGGACATGGGCTGGATGCACGACACCCTGACCTATATGTCCAGGGATCCCATATTCCGGAAATATCATCACAACACCCTGACTTTCCGGATGATCTACGCCTGGACGGAAAATTTCGTGCTGCCCTTGTCCCACGACGAAGTGGTGCACGGCAAGGGATCTTTGTTGCGCCAGATGCCGGGAGACGACTGGCAAAAATTTGCTAATTTGCGACTAATGTTCGGCTATATGTTCGGCCAGCCGGGGAAAAAGCTGCTCTTCATGGGAGGCGAATTCGGTCAATGGGATGAGTGGTACCATGAAAAGAGCCTGGATTGGCACCTTCTGGAGTACCCGCCGCATGCCGGGGTAAATAGGTGGGTTGAAGACCTGAACCGGGTCTATCGCCAGGAGCCGGCCCTCTACGAACTGGATGTCGACCCGGCCGGGTTCCGGTGGATCGACTGCACCGATGTCGACCACAGCTTGGTTAGTTTCCTGCGCCGGGGTAAAAGCACCGACGACCTCATCCTGGTGGTAGTCAATTTCACGCCGGAGACCCACGTCAACTACCGGGTAGGGCCGCCTCGGGGCGGCTTTTGGCAAGAGCTCCTGAACAGCGATTCATCCATCTATGGCGGCAGTGGCCAGGGAAATCTTGGGGGTCGGTGGACCGATCCCGTCTCCTATCACGGCCATCCCGATTCCCTCAATCTGACCATACCGCCCCTGGCCGCGGTCTTTTTCAAAAGCGCCGGTCAGGCGAAATAACCGGGGGCGCCTCTTTCTGACCGGGAGGCGCCCGCCATCCAAGAGTTCGTCAGGACGGCTCTTGAGGCCGTCTCTGGTGCAGAGTTGGGGAGGGGGTCTGGTAGGAATTGGAGCAGTCTCCCCTCAGCAAAATCGCGATAATCTATTCTTCCAGGACCAGGTGTGATGAAAAACGATAAAGGGGTCGACAGCAAAGCAGCCCTCGCTCCCGGCAAAATGATCCCGGCAACCAGTGAGCCCTGGGAAGAAATGACGGTTCCTAGACCCGGGGGAGTGCCTTACCGGAAACTCTTCCGCTGGGGCTGGTCCATAGTATCAGCTGCTCGAGGGTGGTTCATATTCGGGACCATCCTGCCCATGGTACGGCAACTCCTGGAGAAATATAATATTCAGGTGCTGGCCACACTGATTACGGGGCTGGGCGGCACCGCCGCCATGAGAGGGGGTTTTCTGGCTCCCTTTCTTCCCGACCACCCGGAACCCGCTGCCATTGTCTTTGCCTTCCTGACGCTGTTCCTCATTCTCCTAGTTTTTCTCGATCGGCTCACCTTGGCCTGGTCAAACAATGTGATGGCAGTCAAGTTGCAGCAGCGCCTGCACGATAAGCTCCTCAACCTGGGGCCCACCTACCACCACTCTCATGACTTGGGCGAGACTATGCTCATTGTCACCCGGTTTTCCTCAGGCACCCAAATCTTGCTGCGCGACCTGATTTCTTTTCCCGTGGTGCGGGGTGTCGGCTTCATTACCGCCATAATTTTCCTCACGAATAGTTTTTCGATGATGGGTACCCCCCCCTTCTGGATTCAGGCGACCTTGTTGGCTACTATCTTTATCCTGCCGGTAGGGGGTTGGTGGCTTTCCCTGAAGTTGCGGCAGGCTTACGCCAAGGTTAGGGATAGTGAAATGGCCCTGGCCAATGAGTTTTCCAATTCAGCCGCTCTGCCCCTGGAGGTGCAGCTCATGGGAGCGGAGCCGCAGCGGTCTCAGGCCTTTGGTAATCGCCTCAAGACCTTTATACGCGACACTATGGCGGCTTTCCTGCGTAATGAATGGGCTTTCCAGTTTCAAATCAGCACTCCGGTGATTTTGCAAGCGGTCTTTCTGATCTATGGGGTCTTTTATGCCTTGAAATCAGGAAACCCGGCGGCCCCTGGGGCCATCCTGGGCATTTACTATTTCGTGCCTCAGGCGGTGAACCCCTTGCAGGAGCTCATACAGTTCTTTGCGGGTCTGCAATCTTCCTCTCCCCAGGTGGAAAAAGTGGTGGAAATCCTGGAAATGGAGCCGGAAGTGCAGGATAAGGCGGAGGCCGCGGCCTTTGTTCCCCGGGAGGGCGCTCTGGCGGTTGAACATCTCGACTTTGCCTACACACCCAATGGCCCCAAGATCCTTAATGATCTCAGTTATTCCTTTACCCCGGGGAAGGTCACGGCTATCGTGGCCCGGGCAGGCATGGGAAAATCTACCCTGCTCAACCTAGTGGCCCGGCTGCAAGATCCGCAGGGAGGCCGGATATTCATTGATGGTCAGGATATAAGCAGCGTCACCCTGGCCAGCTTGCATCGCCATGTGGTCAAAGTCTCCCAGTTTCCCCTCTTTGTGGCCGATAACGTCCGCGCTAATCTCAAGCTCGCCAAGGCCGAAGCAACGGACGCCGAACTGGAAGAGGTGTGTCGCCGGACCGGCCTCTGGCAAGTTCTGGAAAAGGCCGCCGGCAATCACAGCAATCCCCTGGATTACCATCTGCCCAAGGCCAGCAGCGAAGGCCTTTCCGGGGGGCAACGCCGGTTGCTGGCGGTAACCCGTGCCTTCCTTTGGCACCCCACTGTCCTGCTGCTCGATGAACCCACTACCGGCATTGATGACATCGGCCGCGCCCAGTTGGCCGCGATCTTACGGGAAATTTGCCAGGGTCTTACGGTTCTCCTGGTTGACCATGATGTGGCGTTCATCTCCCAATTTGCCGATTATATTTGCTGCCTGGAACAAGGCAAGTTCACAGATGTGGGCTCCCCGGTGGAATTGGCGAGCCGGCCGGGATTGTTCCGTGTTTTACAGGAGGAGCATGCTTTTTACCTCAAAGGGCCGGGGGTCCGGGAAAGCACCTCGCCAAAGAGCACAGATCCCTGAAAGGGCCGGTGGGGCAAAAATTATGTTATAATTTTTCCTGCGCTGGCAACCCCAACTTCCTCACCGTGAGCGATGATTTCAACGGCGCGGTTAGGCCGAAAATTCAGGCGCAATGGTCCAAAATTCCCTATCGACCCCGAGGCTCGAGAAAATTCCGCAGGGAAACTGTCATCCTGCAATGGCTGTACCGCACCCGGTTTTCTGGACACAAGATTTTCTTAGCCGCCCTGGCGAGTGAAGCCTGGGCGAGCCATTGAACCCTGGCCTGCCAGGGGCTGAGAAAGCCGTTCTTTTCCACCAGCCACTCGCGGTTGTAGGTGTCCGCAAAGTGCCGGACCGCCGTCCTCACCTCCTCGAGATTCTGAAACACCCGGCCATAGATGACCTGCTCTTTGAGGGTACGGATGAAGCGTTCCGCCACGCCATTGGTCTGAGGCTGCTCGATAAAGGCGAAGCTGGGGCTGATCCCCCAGTGTTTAAGCTGGTTCTGAAAATGGTCCGACAGGTACTGGGTGCCGTGGTCCAGGCGCAGGGCCAGGCCTCGGCCGGCGTCCGCCGCTACCGAGCCGACGGTAGTCATCAAACCTTGGGAAATGGGCTCCAGGGCCGCAAACCGGGTTCCCTGTTTACACACATGCCACCCCATGCACTCGGCGTTCCAGTGCTCCACGGCCACGAAGAGCCAACCCCAGCCGTCTTCCACGGTGAAGACCTTGGCGCCGTCGGTGCCCCACATGACATTGGGGGCCTGGGTAATGATTTCCCCCTCGTGGAGACGGGGATTGCCTCGCCGGCCCCGGAAGGGAGAGAGTAGATTGTGTACCGCACCCGGTTTTCTGGACACAAGATTTTCTTAAGCCGCCCTGGCGAGTGAGGCTTGGGCGAGCCATTGAACCCTGGCCTGCCAGGGGCTGAGAAAGCCGTTCTTTTCCACCAGCCACTCGCGGTTGTAGGTGTCCGCAAAGTGCCTGACCGCCGTCCTCACCTCCTCGAGATTCTGAAACACCCGGCCATAGATGACCTGCTCTTTGAGGGTACGGATGAAGCGTTCCGCCACGCCATTGGTCTGAGGCTGCTCGATAAAGGCGAAGCTGGGGCTGATCCCCCAGTACTTGAGCTGGTTTTGAAAATGATCCGACAGGTACTGGGTGCCGTGGTCCAGGCGTAGGGCCAGGCCCCGGTCGGCGTCAACTGTCACTTAGCCCATAATAGCCATGAGACCTTGAGAAATGGGCTCCAGGGCGGCAAAGCGGGTCCCCTGTTTACACACATGCCAGCCCAGACACTCGGCGTTCCAGTGCTCCACCGCCACAAAAAGCCAACCCCAGCCGTCCTCCACGGTGAAGACCTTGGCGCCGTCGGTGCCCCACATGACATTGGGGGCCTGGGTAATGATTTCCCCCTCGTGGAGACGGGGATTGCCTCGCCGGCCCCGGAAGGGAGAGAGTAGATTGCTTTCCCGCATGAGCCTGAGCACCCGGCGGCGGCCCACCTTGACGCCGTCCCGCACCCGGAGGCGGGCCCAGACCTTGCGGTGTCCCTCACCCTGAAACGGCGAAGCCGCCAGGTCCGCCCGGATCAGTTCCAGGAGTTCGGCGTCAGAAAGGCCGGTCTTCGGCCCCCGTTTACCGGGCGGGGCCAGGCGCGGTGGCGGCCCCGAGCCGGTGAGGGAGGCGTAATAAGAAGATCGGGGCTGCTCCCAGGTCCGGCAGACCAGCTTGACGCCGTAAGGTCTGGCGGTGGCCGCGGAGGCCGTGCAGCTCATTTCTTCGACCTCCTTTGGGCTAAAGGGCCGGAACGCCTCACCCGGGCCCACAGCAACTCGTTTTCCATGGTCAACTCGCCGAGGCGCTTCATGGCATTGTCCAACTCGGCCTTGAGGGGGTCGCCGCTTCTGGCCTTGAGGGCCTCCTCCATGCCCGCCAGAGCGGCGTCTCGCCACTTTTCCAAGCGGTAAAGCTCGACGCCCAACTCCCGGGAAAGAAGCTCCAGGGGCTCGCCTCGGAGGATACGCAGCACTACCTCCCGTTTCCTGGCCGCCGTCCAGCGTTGGCCCTGGGCCAAGGGCCTCGCTGCTACCTCCCCAGGGGGGACTCCGGTCGGCCTCCGGCCTCCCTCCGTCCCCCCTGGGCTGACCTCACCAATTACCCTGTCACCATCCCGATCCTTTCCCATCTTCCGGTCCTCCTGGTCCACTGATTATCTCCCAATCACGTGTCCAAGAAAAGCGGATCCACCTCAGCCCTAAGACTTTCTCATCGATCTGCAGTGCCTTCTGGTAAAGCGGGAGAGCTTGGTCATAGACTCCCATTTCCTCAAGTAACATTGCCAAATTGTTGAGATGAGTTGCGATTGAAATGTCTTCAGGGCCCAAGATTTTTTCCCAAGTATGTAGAGATCGCTGGGTTAGGGCGAGGGCTTCGTTATAATTTCCTACTTCCATATTTAGTTTCGCCAGATTGTAGAGACTAATAAGTGTGTATGGGTGTTCAGGGCCCAGGACTTTTTCTCTAATCTTCAAAGCCCGCTGGGACAGAGGCAAGGCCTTGTCATAGGCCCCCAATTGTTCATATGTCAAGGCCAGGCCGTCGATGGCTAGTGGCAGTTTGGGGATGCTCCGAACCCAATACCTTTTCTGCAACCTGCACCGCCCGCTGAAACAAAGGCAGCGCCAGGTTGTAAGCGCCCATGGCATAATAGTTCTTGGCCAGATTATCAATAGTGGTGATTGTCTGGATGTGTTCCGGCCCCAGAACTTTCTCCTGCACAGCTAACGCTCGCTGAAGCAAGGGCAATGCCTGCTCGTAAGCGCCCGTAGCTTTATATAGCTCTGCCATAATAATGAGACTGGCAGTAGCGCCCGGGTGTTCTGGGCCCAATTCCTTTTCAAGAATTTTATTAACTCGTTTTTGTAGAGGCAGGGCCTGTTCATAAGAGCCCATCTGTTTATAGAGCAGGGCCAGTCTTGTTATAATGAGTGTAGTTTGGGAATGCTCTGTTTTTTCAGCAAGTTTCAATGCCTTCTCATAAAGCGGCAGAGCTTGGCTCTGGGCCCCCATTGCATTATATATTTCCGCCAGACTGTAGAGACTATCGATGGTTTCCCGATGTTCCGGCCCCAATAACTTCAGGTGGACATCCAAGGCCTGTTTCTGGAGTGGTTCCGCTTGGTCGTATTTGCCAATCTTCAGATAAAGGGTGGCCAAGAACTCCTTTGTGGTGCCTGTAAAGGCATGCTCCGGTCCAAAAACCTTCTCGCTTTTCCTTAAAACTTCTTCCACCAGGGGAACGGCCTCGTCATAACGCTTCTGTTGGAACAGGCTCAGAACGTTTTTTAGAGCCTGCTGGTCAATAATTTTCTGTTCGATGGCTAGGTGTATTTCCGGATGTTCCTCTAACAACTTTTCTAGGTTAAATTCCTGGGCATGCGCAGTCGGCTGGAAAGAAAAAACTAACCACCCGGCTAAGCACCAGATTTGAAAGACAAGCCAAGTCTTGGTCATCTTCTTGAACCTTTGATCAAGAGAGAGCCATTATTCGTGCTTAAAGGAAAAAGATTGGAGGTAGCTTTGAGGATACGATCTTCGTAAACTGTCAATTCCTTTAGTTTCTAATTGCTGTGTCAACTTATCAAGATTGGCAATTGGACGTTTGGCTGCCATTACATGGACTTCTTCTTGCCCCTTGGTTTCATCTCAGCTTAAACCAGTCATGTTCTCCAGGAAGCCTGATGTTCTTATTCCCCAAAACGTTTCCGGAAAATAACTTGGTTATTTTCCCGGTGCTGTCCTGAAAGAAGACGTACACATAAGCATCTTTGCTAGTTTTGAAGGCGATCTGAAAGCGGTCGCCGGATTGAAGCACTCCCCCCTTTGGTACTAAAATTTCCTTTTCTTCTGAGGGACCTCTGGTCAACAGACCGTCGGAAGTTTTGGCAATAAGATCCAGTTGGATGCCTATTGGAGCCGTCATCTGCCGGTAAACGCTGATGCTCAAGATCGTAACCACTAACGAGGCCGCTACCGCAGCCGGCACAAGTTTGGGCAGAGAAAAAAGGCGAACAAGCCATTCCCTAGCCTTGCCCACAAACTTCGCCAATGCGGGTTTTTCTCGTGCAGCGAGTCGCTCTTCCCGATCCTCCAGTTTCTGTTCTTGAGCCTCAGCCCAGGCAGATCGCGTATCAAGCACAAGGTCTATACACTCCTTGCACCCGGAGAGATGGATGTAAACTTGGATTTTCTCCTCCGAAGTTAGCTCCCCTAAAGCATATGCCATGACCCTCTCAGGGTCTGGACAGGCCTGCGGCAAACCACGGCCAGAAGATTGGTAGGCTGTTCGCAATTTTCCCATTACCTCTTCTGGAATATCCTCTTTAAGGAAAAGATCGAGGTCACCTTTGGGCTTATCTTTCATACACCGATCTCAATTGTTAAGTCGTTAATAATCTGAGAATGGTGACATCGGTCACCCCCCTCACATGGCCTTCCTCTTATATGTCCTCGTATCGCAATCCCAAGTCCTGCATAAGATATTTTAATGCACCTTTGAACTTTGCCAGAGAACCCGTCGGTTCACGGGTAAACTGTTTCTTTATAGCGTCGATCCGTTTCCCCAACTTTTCCGCCATCTGCTTATAGTCTAACCCCTCAAGGTGCATCTTGACCAAAGAAGCGTCCAGGGGAAAGTCTTCGGAGAGTTTTAACAGCGCCTCGTTAACAAGTTTCCGGGCAATAATTTGGGATACAGAGGACATCAAGCCGTTTTGTGGTGTTGGGCTCTGATCAGCCTCGTCTGAGAGCTCTTTTCCCTCCTGGTAAATATCTCTATTTTTTTTGATTTTTCTATTGGCATCGATAATTCGATGGTGGAGGACTCCAAGCAAATAAGTTCGTAATGTAGCCTTGTTCTCCGAGCCTTGGGCATAGGCACAGATGGCCTTGGCATTCAACAATTCCTCCCAGAAGCTTTGGACCACGTCCTCCAGGTTGCCTGGATTGAACAGGCGGCGACGGCCAAAGTTCAAAAACAATCCATTGTAATCAATGATAAGGTCATCCAAACATTTCCGCTGACCTGAACGCAACTTTTCACAGATTTGCTTGGCTAACGCGAGGTCATAAATCACTCTCTCAGCGGCTACAGGAGACATAATTCCATGGGGGGAAGCTTAAAGGCAAAAAGCCGGACCCTTTCAAAAGAGTCCGGCTTCACTATAGTGAATAGGTCATTGCTCCCCTCCGAACCACAGGGGGTAGCTTCAACATCTCAATGATTTTTTATCGCATAGGTCAGTGAAGGATGTCAAGACAAGAGCTCAAGCATTGATAGGATGATTTTGGGAGAAAAGCTTGCTGAAGATAGGGAGTGGCACCCTTGCCTCCATGTCGTCATTATTTTTTGGGGCATGAGGGATAGGGGAGAATGAGGAGGCAAGTCAAAGGGAGTCACAACCAACCCAATCCGCTTTGCTTAATGGAAGGGTCCTTTCTCCTTTCTGCTGGTCACTCCTGGCAGGACTCCAACCGGGGGGTGACCGTCCACTTCGGGGGATCAAATAGCCCCCAACTCCTTCTCTGCACGGAATAGTCAGTAAGATCCCAGCACCTCCGGCAAGATAGGACCACCTCACCCGGCGGACAATAAAGTTTTCTAACCAGCCTCCCACACTCGCCGCAAACGAACCAAATCTGATGCCGTTCCCAGCAGGTGTGAATCGTCTGCTCCCCGGCGCCATACCATAGCTGTAGGGTGAGGACCAGGGCCCCGTCCAACTCTCGCAGGGTAAAGGGTTGGGCGGGTGCCGCCTCAAGTTCCCTACCATTAACAAACCGCATCCACCTCAAAACACCCTGGTCCGGGGGCGGCGGCCGGTCGGAGGCAAAGACCTCGCGGGCGTTCAGCATAAGGCAGTCTTCCGTCGGCACCTTGCGAGTGTACTTTTTCCAGGTATCCAGACCCAAATTGTGGGATTTTTCCATAGTTGCCCCCTCTGAGTTTCCTGTAATCCTTGAAGGATATTGTAGATTTTTGAAGAATCTGAAGAATTTTTAAAAAATAAGCTCCCTATTTGTATGACAAGTTTGAGCCTCTTCCTTGCCTTTCCAGTCGGCGACATCATTAATGCGTTCCAAATAGCCCCCGTATTGCCAAGCAACTCCAGCATTTTTGCTTGCCCTCAGCATCAGTATCCCAGGCTGGCGAACCGCAATGACACTTTTCAAGGACCGGGGGGCTGGTCAGGGGCACCTCATCCCTGGAGTGAAAAGGTTGTTTTTCATTCTTACCCCTTGCTAAAGTCGCTAAACTCGCTAAGGTTAGTGCCTCATTGGGGAAAGGATTAGCAACTTCAGCAGGTTTAGCAGGGGGCCGATCCTCAAAATCAAATTTTGGAACTTTTGACATTTGGGTGCACCTCCCAAACTTGCCGGCGTTTTTTCCCGCCAAATTCAGCCCCTCCTTCCAGTGGTCTCACCCAAAAGTGCTCGGCCAGGATTTGCATAATTTTGGCGGCGGTGGCCTTGTCCCGTACTGCGTTGGGACCCATTTGATAAACTTCCGGCAGCGAAACCAAGTGCTTGTCTGGACATCCCCGGGTGCGCAGCCAAGTAAGAATTTTTTCAGCCAGCACCAGGTCCGGATTCGTCTTGGCGGTATGGAATAACCTTAGCGCCTCGGTGAGGTAAAACCGGGCCAAGGTGATTCCAGATTTAACGTAGTCAAGGGAAATACTTGTGACATTGATGTCTTCCACCAGGGCCAGCGTCCCTGCGAGGCGCAGAGCGTGTTCCCCGGCCTTGGCCGCGATGCCGGAAATTGGTCTGAAAATCTCTCCTACTTTCAGGTGGTTCTGCACCCAATCGTGAAAGCGTATCCAAATTTCTTTGCCATCGGGAGATACTGGCAATGTTCGGGGAATTAGCTCATTTGTGGGTTTGCCGGTTTCCGGGTCAATCTTAAGGGGCAACTTGGCCTGAAGAATCGCCGTAAGCCTGGCGCAGTATCGCCCATAACTCCCCTCCCGGCTCAAGTCCTGGGCCACATAGGTCTGCTCCCCCAGGGTGCTCTCCGGAGCCACGATCAGGCAGCGCGAGAGGAAGCCCTGGTCATGGGCCAGGGGATCACCCAGGATGGTTTCTGCTACCATCGGCTGCATGAGCAGGTGGGCACACACCCGACGCCCGTATAATGTGCTTGCGCCTTCGCCGCCGCGGGTCCTGGTAATGGGCCGTCCATCCCAAAGCGCAGACAGCCCTGCCAGGGTTTTCAGGCGATGATCGGCCGACATGGCATACCCACCGAAAAAGCGGCCGGCCTCGTCGGAAAAAAGTCCAACCGAGGGCCTGCCAACGGTCAGTAATTTTGCCAAGCCTTCATACGTCGGCTCCTCTGTGGTCAACTGCGGAAAGTACGGGGCCGGGGGCGCCGGGGGGAGGGCCTCCAAAGCCTCCCTCCGCCCCTTCGTTTTTTTCAAGGCTTCGTCGCGGGACTTCTTCCACAAAAGCAGTTCGTTTTCATATCTTGCGAAATCCCGTTGGTAAGATTCCATCAACCCCCGCTCGTGTGCGTCCACTGGGGCAACGCGGCCCGGTCGGCCGCGCTTTTTCGGTCCCCTGAAACCGCCACTGACAAGAAAAATTCCGAAAGGGGGTAAACTCGTCCGTCTATCGTGACGTTCGCAAGACCCTGGACCGCCAGATTGGCCGTGGCTAAAACTGCCTGGCCGCAGATAGCCGCCGGCGCTTTGATGATCTCATGCATGGCTCGGGCCGCGGGGGCCAGCACACCCCCCAGGTCGTCAATCGGAAAAGGTTCGCCGGGTTCGGAAGCGCGCCGCAGCGGCTCCGGCTCGGGCCACGCCCCGGCGGTCGCCCCGCCCCGTGCGCCCGGGTCATACCCGGGCATGAATTGAGTCAGCTTATCCCCGCCGCTAATTTTTTCCCGTGCCTCGTGCCAAGTGCGGCCGCGGCAGCCGTTGTGAAAACACTGATAAAACAATTTCCCATCCGCAGCCTGACCGATTGCTGCCTCATGCCCCTGGTGGCTCCCGTTAAAGATGCACGTCTCCAAGCAGTAGAGAGTGCTTCCCTGCCAGGGCTTTACCTTAACGACTTCAATGCCGTAGTGGGCCAGGTAGGCGGCTACGTCCAGACGAACGTCCGTAGTGCTGCCGTTCGCCTTGCCATGTGTGTCTTCCTGCGGGGGGAGGGTCGCCGCCAGCGCTTGCAGGAGCTCCAGGGGCACAGGTCGGCGGGCTGGGGGGGGGGAGGATTTTCGACTGGCGGTGTGGTCTATCCGGAGTGGAATCCCCCTTCCTAGCCCACGTGCCGTATAGCTTGGTTAGTCTCGAGGGGTTGAAAACCGCCTGGTCCAGGTCAAGACCCAATCGGGCCAGGTGGTCAGCATAGCGCAGGGCCAGGGCTGCCAGCACGGCCTTGAGCAAAGCAACGGTTTCATCTGTGTTAGGCAGATCCAGGGGGTAAGTGAGGTGACCACCATTCCCAGAGTCAGCTATCAACGGTTCCGACCACCCCTCCCCCGCCAGGTCAGCCCGGATGAGTTCAATCATTTCCAGGGCGGCCTCGTGCTCCTGGTCTGTGCTGGAGATGCCTGCCAGGCGTTTTGGGTCAACGTCGAGAAGCAGATTCCGAAGATCGGCGATGTCTTGATTGGTGGTGCGGTTGACGTTCGCTTTAAGGCGTTCATTAGCCCGGGCCAGCAAGGCTTCCTGACAAGGATTCAGGGTGAGATATATTCCTTTCGCATGGACCGAATGAAGATGTGCGGCCATGGCGGCGGCTTTGTTCTTGTCCTGATACCAGCCCGCGACAAGCGGCTTACTGCCCAAGGCCCGGCCCTCCCACAATCTGCAGGAGGTTTGCTTGGGGTTAATGATGCAGAGCTCAAAAACCGGATCATCGGCCGGATCATCGGGGTGCAGCCAAGCCATCGTCTGGGCGATGTCGTTCTCTTGTTCGAGGCCGGGCAGGGGCACCGGCGGGATAGTGGATGCCCGGGAGTCCAGGCCACGGCTGCCGGGCGGTGTCGGCCGGGGCCCAATCCCGGGGAGGAGGGAGGGGTCATTGACATTCCTCAGCATCGCCGCCTCCTATCTTTTTGCCGATTCCATCCGGAGGGACAGTATAAATCCCCGCCGCCTGGATGGTTTCATCAGTAAGGCCGGAGCGTTCCAGGTCGGCTATGCGAAAGGGATGAATGACATGGCGTCTCACGGGCCCCCCCTTCGGTCCCGCACGGGCCGGGCCTGCACCTTGTTTTGTTCAACCCAGGCCGTCAAATCGCGGGGATCGTATAGGGTCCGGCGCCCAAGCCGCACAAAGGGAATCTTTCGTTGCGCTTTCCACATTTCGAGGGTTGTGCTGGCAACTCCCAACAATGCAGCCGCTTCTTTAGTGGAGATAAGATTTTGCATGGTGGCTATGCTCCTGTATTGGTTTAATTAGAGCATAGCCGCACTAAAACTACCTGTCATAGGACGATATAAGGGGAGGGGTTAAAAAATCTTGCGTGGGTTATTGAAGGGGGAAAAAATTATTAATGTTATAGTGCGGAAATACGACGCTTTACCTTTTTATGCCAGCGCTTGACTTGCTGCAAGTTTCTGTCAGTTTCAGAGTCTATATAAGCCTGTTCTCCGTTCGTTTCGGGGAAAAGTTCCCAGGTTGCCTTCAAATAGTTGCCACCATGTTTCTCCACCACGTCATATGCATGAAATATCCGGTTTATTTCTTCTATTGAGTCGGGCCATTTTTCACCGCGGGGGGTCCGGGGGTGCTCCACCCAGCCGTGATGCATACTCAGGATTTCTTCAAAACTGGCGCGAAGGGCTTCTTTGGATTTAGACAGATCAATACAGACGTCCAGGTAACGGCCTTTATGAAAGCGGGGTGTGACTGAGATGGCAGGGGCGGAGGGAGAGTGGAAGGCCTCCGCTATTGCGAAAAGTCTTTGTAATGTGAAGTCAATCTCGCCATCAGGCGTGTCCATGAAGTCCCACAGATCGCCGCCGGTTTTCTCATGGAATTGCTTAAAAGCCGGAGTCCGCTCAAAGGCCTGCTGATCGATATAGAATGATGGGTTTTTATCCGGCTCACGAAGTTCTTGAAGGTCGGGGCCAGGCTCGGTTTCCTTAATCTTTTGGAAGGCAGCCTGTAGCTGGGCTACAAGCCTTTCTAAGTATTCGATTAGCTCAGGGTCGGTTTCCCTTAGCCTTTGCTCCAAAGATTTCTTCATGACCACGCTCCCTTTTCGTGGTCCCCCAAAAGTTTTGCTCCCCAAGTCGGCTAGGGATTGCCGCCCTGTCCCTGGGGTAGCTAATCCCAATTGAGGGAAGCAAGTCTATATGTTCATTATTTAGGTGTCATCATAGGTGTCATTGCTTACCATAATTCAATCTTGTTAGACACAATAGCACAAGCCTAACTTTCTGCAATATCTGATTAAACCTAATTGGGCCTAACTCCCACTAACCCCCTTTTTTGCATTAGGAATCCATTGCTCTGTCCATTTCTGAGCTACGGGGGCGCTGAGATGCCGATATTATACGCAAGTTGGCAAGGCGCCGCAATCGCCCCTTTGCAGGGAGGGGGCTGAGGCAGATTGCCTCTGACATACATTGATTGCCAAAAGTTTTTTCTATCCCCCCTCACCCTGACCCTCTCCCCCCATTGGGTGGAGAGGGGAAAATAAGGAAAGAATTTTTGGCAGCAGCCATGCCAGGGGCGGCGATGATGAGAAACTGGAGCTTTTTCCAGTTTTTTTCAAAAAAAAGCAAATCTTCTTATTAACCTCTTGAGGATTCATTAACTCTGTACCGATAATCTTGGCAGCAGGCAATGATACCAAGTTAAAATCTCTGCGAAAAGCATTTTTGTCATCCTGAGCAAAGCGAAGGATCTCGTATTTTCAAGTGTTTATGAGATTCTTCGGTCCCTATGCTCCCTCAGAATGACAGTTTTACGGACTTTCGCAGAGGCCTCAAGTTGCGGTCATAGAGGCAACAAACGGTAGCTGTCAATCTTGGCCCGGCAGGGGCGACTCAGGCGTCGCCCCTGCAGCAAAATTACTTGTTTGGCGGCGCCCTGGCATGAGCCGGAATTGTGCCGATCCAGGCCCATTTCCCCGGAGGCGCTGCATCTTGAAGAGAAAAGACCCCTGTGTTATGATAGGCCGATTTAAAGGGGAGAGGTATGGGGAACAAGGCACTCTGGGTCTGGGCCTGGCTCACCCTGTTTTCCGGGGTAAGTTTGGCCTGGGCTGTAGAGGCGCCGCTTTTCAAACAGGAGCGCTTTCAGGGGGGGCCTTGGCGCCTCCGGGCCGCACAAGTCTACTATGATGCCAAAGCCCGCCAGTACACCGCCGAGGGGCAGGTGGAGATTGTGCAGGGCGACCGGCGCCTGACCGCGGATTGGGCCCAGGTCAATGAAACCACCAAGGTCGCCCGTCTCAAGGGCAACGTCGTTCTAATCCTGGGGGATGACATCTTTTCCGGTCAGGAAGGCACCTTTAACCTGGTGACCCGCTGTGGTGAAATGCGGGGCGCGCACCTGTTCCTGAAAAAAAACCATTTCAGAGTGACCAGCAAACTGATCCGCAAAACCGGTGAGAAAACCTACAGCGCCGACCTGGCCACCGTTACCACCTGTGACGCCGACCGGCCGGCCTGGAGTTTCAAAACCCGGAAAATCAAGGTAGTGGTGGAAGGCGTGGCCCAGAGCCAGGGAAACACCCTGCGGGTGGCCGGTGTGCCGGTGCTGTATTCGCCGTTTTTGGCCCTGCCGGTGCTCACCAAGCGCCAGTCCGGTTTGTTGATGCCCAACCTGGAGGTCACCAGGGCCAGCGGCACGGTCTTTGAGTTTCCCGTGTACTGGGCCATCAGCAATCACGCCGACGCCACCTTTTACCAGAATTATTTAAGCAAGCGGGGCTACATGCAGGGGCTGGACCTGCGCTATCGGGGACGCCGGGACGCGGCCGGGGATCTGCGCTTCGTTTACCTGAATGACATCAGCAGCGACACCCCGGTGAGCAATCGCTACTGGATTGCGGGCATGGTGGACCAACCCCTGACCTCCAATATTAATATGCGCCTTACCCTGGACCACGTGAGCGATGCCTCGTTTTTGCAGCGCTTTAATTTCGGCTACCTGGGCCTCAATAGATACTCCCGGGATATGTTGAGCAATTTCGGCCGCCAGTTGGAACAGGAAGAGGTGAAGACCAGGGTCTCCACTCTGCTGGTCTCGGGCAATTTCCCCTGGGGCAATGTGTCCGCGTATGGGCGCAACTACCAGAGACTGCGGCTGGACGAAAGTTATCCCTTTAATCACGCGCCGGGGATAAACGTTGCCACCCTGACTAGACCCCTGAAAAACCTGCCGGTCATGGTGGGCTTTGAGTCATCCTACGGCTATTTCCTCCAGGAGCGGGGGGGCAGCGGCCACCGCCTGGATTTTCATCCCCAGGCCTGGCTCCAGGCCAAGCCCTTTTCCCTGTTTTCCCTTGAGGGGCGGGCCGGATTCCGGGAGACGATTTTCTTAGTTGATGAGGCCGACCCCGCCCGACAGAAGGTGTCCTCCAGTACCCGGGAACTCTTTGACCTCAAGGGCTCCCTGACCAGCGCCCTCTATAAGGACTATGGCCGGGATAAGGGCAGCGGGCAAAATTTTTACCGGCATTATCTCAGGCCGGAGGTAACCTACTGGAACATGCCCATGTACAACCCCCTGCGCCTGCCTTATTACAATCCCTTTGACTGGGGCTGGGTGGAGCGCACCAGCCGCAACCTGCCGGTGCGGGAGGGGGAAAACCCCTTCGGGGGCATCAATGCCGTTACCTACGGCTTCAGCAGCAACCTCCTGCAGCGGCGGCAAAACGCCCAGGGCCAGGCGGTGGTTAAGGACATGTTCTGGTTTCGTTTTCTCCACGGGGTCTTTTTCAACAATTTCCACATGGGCCTGGACGGCCTGCCTCAGCCCCATCGGCGCTTGTCGGACTTCCTGGGAGAAGTGGAATTCTACCCCTTCCGCCGGGTGACCGTGGGCTCGGAGGTGGCCCTGTCCCCTTATGATGAGGGTTTCACCCGGGCCAAGGTGAAATTTGTCTTTTTTGACAATGTGAAACAAAAATATTTAAATATCAATTACCTGTTTATCAAGAATTTCGCCAACCAGATCTCCGCCACCACGTATCTGAACCTGTTGCCCTCGGTTAAGACCTGGTTTACCATTAATCACACTTTTTTGACGGGCAATAAGCTGGAGCGAAGATATGGGTTGATCCTGCAGCGGCAATGTTGGGGTGTGGCCTTCAGCTATACGGAACGCCCTGACGACCAGCGGGTGAGCCTGACCTTGATAGTTCCGAGCCTTATTGAAAAAATTAATCGCTTGCCGGTATATATTCCAGAAGGGAGGGAAAATACCCGGGGATTCGAGACCCCAACCGACATATCATCCGAAGCAAGCTATATTGACAGAAAAAGGAGGTAAGAATATCACATGAAACTGGCGATAGTTGGCGCAGGCTACGTAGGTCTGGTGACGGCTGCCTGTTTTGCCGAAATGGGTAATGAAGTAATCTGCATTGATGCAGATGCAGGAAAGATCGATGCTCTCAAACAAGGCCGCATTCCCATTTATGAGCCCGGCTTGGAGGATTATGTCCGGCGCAATTATGCCGAAAAGCGGCTGTTTTTCACCACCGACCTGGCCAGCGCCGTGCAGAAAAGCCTGGTTGTTTTCATCGCCGTGGGCACCCCCCAGGACAAGGACGGTTCCGCCGACCTCTCCGCGGTCCTGGTGGTGGCTGGGCAAATCGGCAAACATATCAACGGCTACAAGGTGATCGTGGAAAAATCCACGGTGCCGGTGGGCACGGCTGCCAAGGTGCGGGCGGCTGTCAGCAAGGAACTGGCCGCCCGGGGAGCGGAGTTCGAGTTTGACGTGGTCTCCAATCCCGAATTTCTCAAGGAAGGCACAGCCCTGGATGACTTCATGAAACCGGACCGCATCGTGGTGGGCTGCGACGACGTGCGGGTGGCGGAACTCATGAAGGAACTCTACGCCCCCTTTGTCCGCACCCATCACCCCGTCATCATCATGGACGTGGTGAGTTCCGAGTTGACCAAGTATGCGGCCAACGCTTTCTTGGCCACCAAGATATCCTTCATCAACGAAATGGCCAACATTTGCTCCCTCACCGGGGCCAATATCGCCATGGTGCGCCAGGGCATCGGTTCGGACTCCCGCATCGGCCACCTGTTTCTCTTTCCGGGACTGGGCTACGGCGGCTCCTGCTTCCCCAAGGACATGCAGGCCCTGATCCACACCGCCAAATCCCGGGGCTACCAGCCCCGCCTGCTGGACGCCGCCGAGGCCATCAATGATGACCAACGCACCAAGTTCGTGGAGGTCATCAAGAACCACTTCAAGGGCAACCTCAAAGGCCTGACCTTTGCCGTGTGGGGCCTGGCCTTCAAGGCCGGCACCGATGACATTCGCGAAGCCCCGGCCCTCACCGTGGTTTCCCGTCTGGCGGAAATGGGCGCCAACATCCAGGCCTACGACCCCCAGGCCATGACCACCGCCAAGGCCGAGTTGGGGGAGATGCCCCAGGTGAAATATGCAGCCTCCTCCTATGAGGCCCTGGAAGGGGCTGACGCCCTCATCATCAACACCGAGTGGAGCAGTTTCCGGGAGCCCGACTTTGAGCGCATCAAGTCTCTGCTCAAGCAGCCGTTGATCTTCGACGGCCGCAATCTCTATAACCCGGCAAAGATGGAGCAGTTGGGCATTCAGTACTTTCACGTGGGGAAAAAGATCGGGGCGTAGGAATGCCGCGGGAAAAGAAAACCAAGGGAGGGGGCCAGGGGCAAAAGACCACTGCCCCTGCCGCCTCCAAAACCCCTCCCCCAACCTCACCCCTCGGGAGCACAGGCTTCCAGCCTGTGCAGCACAGGCAAGATGCCGGTGCTGCCGGTCAAACGGGGGGGGGCCTGGCCTCCGCTGAGCGCCTGCGCCAGGTGGATCTGGGGCGTTTCTCCGGCCTGCGGGTCCTGGTGGCCGGCGATTTCATGCTGGACGAATACATCTGGGGCAAGGTGAGCCGCATCTCCCCCGAGGCCCCGGTCACCGTGGTGGAGGTGGAGCGGGAGACCCGCACTCTGGGAGGCGCCGGCAACGTGGTCAATAACCTGGCGGCCCTGGGCGCCGAGGTCGAGGTCATCGGCCTCGTGGGTGACGATCCCCCCGCCGCAACCCTGCGCCAGGAACTGGAGCGTTTGCAGGTTGAGGCCAAGGGTCTTTTCACCGACCCGGCCCGGCGCACCACCCGCAAGACCCGGGTGTATGGCGGCCAACAGCAGGTGGTGCGCATTGACCGGGAAACCCGGACCCCGGCCCCCGAAAGCTTCACCGCCAAGGCCCTGGCCTATCTCGAGAAGCGGCTGCCGGGGCTCAAGGCCCTCATCTTGTCTGATTACGCCAAGGGGGCCCTCACCCCGGAATTCCTCAAGGAAGCCATCCGCCTGGCCCGGTTGCAAAAAGTGCCGGTGGTGGTGGACCCCAAGGGTCAGGATTACAGCCCCTATGCCGGGGCCACGGTCATCACCCCCAACCTCAAGGAACTGGAAGAGACTGTGGGGCGAACTTTGGCGGACCGGGAGGCCCGGGCGGCGGCCGCCCAGGAACTGCGGCAGGGTTTGGGGGTGGAGGGAATCCTGGTCACCGAGGGCGCGGCAGGCATGACTCTAATGGGTCCCGAGGGCGTTACCCGCCTTCAGGCCCGCACCCCCCGGGAGGTTTTTGACGTGTCCGGGGCCGGGGACACGGTGGTGGCGGTCCTCACCGCCGGCTTGGCCGCGGGCTTCGATCTTATCGGGGCTGCGGCTCTGGCCAATCTGGCTGCGGGGGTGGTGGTGACCAAACGGGGCACCGCGCCCATCCTCCTGAGCGAAATGGAACGGGAGCTTAAGGGCCACGTGCATCAGGAAGAAAAAATCGTGGGCCTGGCGGACCTTGCCTTTATCGCCCCCCACCTCAAGGCCCAGGGGAAGCTCCTGGTCTTCACCAACGGCTGCTTCGATCTCCTCCACGTGGGGCATATAAAATTTTTGGAAGAATCCCGGCGTCTGGGGGATGTGCTCATGGTGGCCGTGGACACCGACGCCTCGGTGGCCCGGGCGAAAGGGGAGGGGCGCCCGGTGCTCGGGGAACAGGAACGCCTGCGCATGCTGGCGGCCCTGACCGCGGTGGACTACGTCACCCTGTTCGAAAGCAGCCAGTTGCCGGAAATCCTCATGTCCCTTAAGCCCGACGTCCTCACCAAGGGGAGCAACTACCCGGAAGAAGAGGTGGAAGGCCGCAGTATCGTCACCGCCTATGGCGGCCGGGTGGCCCTGATCCCGGTGCGGGATCCCGTGTCCATCACCGGCTTGATAAACCGGATTAGGCAGGAATAGGCCTATACCACACCTCGCCTCATGAAGGCGGGATGCCCTGCGCTTTCCCGCCACGAGCTACCAATATTCGGCTAAATGTTAAACCGAATTTCGATGATATCGCCGGCCTGAATGGTATAGTCGCGGTCCACCAGGTGCACCAGACCCTTCGAGCGAGCCTCCTGCCAGTTGTGGACCTTGATTAAATCCTCATAGCGCACGATTTCAGCCTTGATAAATCCCCGGGCCAAATCGGAATGAATCTTCCCGGCGCAGGTGACGATATCCGAGTCTTCATCCACCGGCCAGGCATGCACTTCCTTCTTGTCTGCGGTATAGAAAAAGACGATACCGGCCTTCTGAAGAATTTGCTCAATGGCTTCGTTGATTTCAGGTTGATTTTCGACAATTACGGTGGGCTTTAAACTTAGGGGAGAAAGCTGCCTGAGCAGGGCCATTTCCTCTTCGCTAAACTCAAGATCGCAGAGTGGTGTTTCCCTCTCGAGATATTCCAGACACCGAATCAACAACTCTTTTTCAAAATCATCGCTGGTTCTATCTTGCCGCGTTTCCAGTTTTTCCATATCCAGGATGAGCAGGTCCCAGACCTGTTCCCGGAAAACGATAAAACCATCACATTTCTGGCAGTCGTCCTTGATGAATTCAACATAATAAGGGGTGACCTTCTTCGCCTCAAATTTTCTATCCAGGTGAATTACCCGCTCATCCTGATATTTCACTTTGCCTTCCGGGAGATCCAGCCCCAAGAAACATATCTTCATTGTCTTTAACCTCCAGATTTTTTTATGAAATCCCCCCAGACGGGGCACAACTGCTTATTATATCAGATATCTTAGCCGTTGGGCGTCATTTTATTTCCAGGCTTGGATAGTTCGAGAATGCCATCAAACAGGTAATTTATGCGTTACCGCAAGGCTCAAGCCGTCATACCTTTTCAACCAGCGAGCTCAACTTCAACTCCTGTTTGGCCCGCAGGAGTTCCTGGACGAGAAGATTGCAGTGGCCAAAGTAAACCCGGTGCCCGTTACGGACCAGTTCCTGTCCCAGAGCGCAGGCCAGGTGGGTCTTACCGCTGCCAGGGTTCCCGAAGACCAGGACATTCTCCGCCCGCGCCAGGAACGAGCCGGTGCGCAGGGTTTGGACCTGATTGACCACCTTACGCGGCAACCGGTTCAGGTCGAACTCCTCCAGACTCTTTTCCAAGGGCAACTGTGATTCCCGAAGTAATTTTTGGATGCGCTTTGTGCCGGCGCACTTCACATTCCCGGGCCGCCACCTCCAGACAGATAATGCTCGTAACCCAACGATTCTTGTTGAGCTTTCAGGGCCACCTCTTCGAAGCAGGCCCGCACCGTGGGCAGATGAAGTTCCTTCAGATAGCCCACTAGATTGCCCGCGCAGTTCGCTCATGGGGATCATCTGGCCACCGCCTCCTGCGCGCAGCAAGACATCGTACATGGCCAGATTGACCTCCGCTACGGACACCGCGGTGATGGGAGCAGGCGCCGTGAGGGCGCCCAGAGACGGTCTTTTTCAGCTGCTGCCGCGCTGATGGGCTCTTCCATGCTCTATTAACCGCCGCAAGACGGCATTGACCTCGCTCTCGCTCTCCTTGGCGGCCAGGTAGAGGATCTGCAGATATTCTTTGTGAGCTCGCCGGCGATTCTCGCTTCCTCAGGAGGTCGTAGGCCATCCGAAAATAGCTGGTGGGAAAAAGCTCCTCCCGATAGCGGTAGTTCTCGAAGGCTCCGGGTTTGCGGACCAGGGAGTCGATGATATGGCGATAGTTGAGGTGATGCTTGCCGTGTCCGGATAGCCGGGGCATGGCTATGCACCTGCCGCTGGCCATACCAGACCTCGATGCGCTCGGCATAGAATCCGCACCTCCACCAGTTCCCCGATGAGTCGGCTGTTCACGCTGTACGTATTCTTCTTAACCCGGATGGTGCTGCTGGGCCCCACCCGTCACTCTGCGCCTTCTGGGAATCGTCCACCCGGCGCCCTGGCAGCCGCCGGAGCACCGGCAGTTCTTCCCGCCAACGGTCCTGGCGGCCGCTATTCAACTGCTTGAAAGAGCTTCTCGTAAGAAAGCCCTCATACTCGCTCCGGCTCTCGAAGTCCCGGCTGGCCTCTTAATAACAACGCCTGCTCCAAAGCCCGCTTGAACCGGTAATGCCGTTGCTCCACATCGCCGTTCTCGTTGAGCTTCACCGGCTTGAATCTTGCGGCCTTGCAAGCCATAGTGACGGAGCAGGGCCTGGTAGCGATGGGTGAAGGCCTCGGGATTGAGGTAATTATTCACCGCCGCCGACAGCCGGTCCGACTGATGCTCCGCCGGCACCCCGCCCAGCTCCCAGAGCGCATTCTGCAAGCCCTGACTGAGACTCTCATAACTTTCTGAAAAACAAAGCGGTGCCCGTCTCCCAGTTCGAATAGGGCAGGACAAAGTGGTACAGCAGGTGGGGAAAAGCTTCTCCCTGGATCGTCACCCGCAGCCTGGTCAGAGTGGGTGAAATCAGACTGGCAGAACTGGCCCGGCCGAATGATCCTGCGGGAAAAATACTTCCTTGGGCTGGACCTTCCAGAACTCGCCACTTCTTCACCTTGCGCTGCAGGGTCCGCAGTTGGCCATCCTGGAAATGGCCGGGAGATCGCCGCTGTAAATCGGCAAAAATGGTCTTGGCTTCCAAACCTGGATTGAACTTCAGCAGTTCCTGAACTACTTCTGGCCACATGATCGGCAAAGGGATCCACCCGGGTCTTACCAGGTATGTGCCTGTTGGCATTGACTGGGCAACTTGCTCCGATCTCCGATACTTCCGGGCTGTCTTTTCATCCATTCCCGCTTTGGCGCCGCAGCCAGGGCCAGGGTCTCTTCACTCTGGATCAGCTTCATCAGCTTCCTCACCTGTTGGTCGGTTACCATCCAGAGCCTACCTCCAACACCGCTTGGATGGTTTAATCCTGGTTACAGGAGACTCAAGCCTGCGCTTGCACAGGCGAGATGCCTGTGCCACCAGGCTGATTTGCTGATAATAGCTTATCGTTTTCAAATTTTACCTTTGTGGGCGCAACTCGGTATAAGGACCGTAGGGCGGGAAAGCGCCGCGCCTCCCGCCTTTAAAATTAACGGGGATGAGGAAAGTTCCCGTGCTTCTTCTTAATCAGGTCTTGGGCAAGGGTTGGAGGACCTGCAAGGAGATTAAGCGGCGATTATCTGTTCGCCGGCGGGGAGTTTGTTCAGAATAAGCCTTTTCAGTTCAACCTTATGGCTGGCGTTGTCGATATCGATGCCCACCAAACGCCCTTGGGCGTCGTAATCCAGCACCACCCCCTCGGAAACCTCACGACTCTCGGCGCTCTCCTGCTCAGAAAGATCAATGTACAGCGAGTCCGTATCCGGATAGTAGCTGATCTTCATTCTTTAAATCCTCGATCCAGAAAAGCATTGTGGATGGTGATCTTGTCTTCAAGGGTGACAACCCTCAGGACTCTCCCGCCAAGCTCTTGAACTCGACCCCAAAATCGCCAGCGATTGCCTTCTTGAGGTTCGATCCTGATAGGATTCTCCAAGACCTGAATACACCATTCCTTTTGAAGATAAGGCCTCTTACGCAGCACTTCATTTTCAAAATAAGGGGTGTATTTGTATGGTGCCATCGGTAAATATACCCCTTTAATCCTAAAAAAGCTAAGAGAATTCGTGAAGAAAGGACCGTATGGCTCCTAGGCGCCGCGTCTCCCGCCATTAAAATTAATGGGGCTTAGGAAAGTTCCCGTGCTTCTTCTTAATCAGGTCTTGGGCAAGGGTTGGAGGACCTGCAAGGATATTAAGCGGCGATAATCTGCTCGCCGGCGGGGAGTTTGCTCAAAATAAGCCTTTTCAGTTCAACCTTATGGCTGGCATTGTGGATATCGATGCAGGCAGGTATGTTAATTAGCTTGACATTGGACAATTCATGTATTATTTTTAAGTAAGTTTAGCATGTCAGACTGAAATCAGGGCCACAAGTCCTGGATAAGAATCGGACGGGGGTGCTAATTCCCGGCCGATTTTTTTTGGTTGACTGCTGTGCGCCCTGCTTTTTTGGCGGGATTATTTTTGCAGTATTGTTTGGAGGCTTCACCATGAAGGAAACTGGCACGGTAAAATGGTTTAATGATTCGAAGGGTTTTGGCTTTATTTCTCGGGAAAGCGGTCCGGATGTGTTTGTACATCACAGCGCCATCCAGGGCGACGGCTTTCGCTCCCTGTCAGAAGAGCAGGCGGTGGAATTTGACGTAACCCAGGGTCCCAAGGGTCCCCAGGCCCAAAACGTCGTAAAACTTTAGGCTGACAAGCCTGAGATTTTGAAATCCGGCGGCCTCCGGGCCGTCGGAGCTTCGGCGCCAAGCAAGATGACCGGGAGAAAACATGAGTATAAAATTGTACGTAGGCAATTTAGCTAACGACATGACCGAAGAACAGCTCAACACCCTTTTTTCTGAAGCCGGGGCAGTGTCCTCTGCCAAGATCATTACCGACCGGCACACGGGTCAACCCCGGGGTTTCGCGTTTGTAGAAATGGAAACCAAATTGGAAGGTCAGAAGGCCATTTCCATGCTGAATGGGAAAAATATTGACGGGCGCACCCTGGCCGTCAATGAAGCCAGGCCGCAGCAAAGAAGCGGTGGTGGCAGCGGCCGCCGTGGAGGTTACCGTTAGAGCCGGGAAGAGGCTGCGCAGACGGACAGCCATCACTGTCGGTCCTGGGGATTTCAGGTAATCAATAGGCGGCCTCTGGGTCGCCTTTCTTGCTTACATGGCTCTAAAGCGGGAGAACGTGATGATGATAAGATTATCAGTGAGCAACCTGCCCCACCAGATGACCGGAGAAGAATTGGAGGCGCTTTTTTCCGAGGCCGGTTTGGTGACCTCTGTCAGAGTCATCACGTACCTGCACAATGGGCAGTCTCGAGGTTTCGGCTTTGTGGCCATGGACACTCAAGCGGATAGTCAGAAGGCCATTACCCTATTCCACGGCAGGGAGGTGGGCGGACAACAGCTGACAGTCAGGGAGGACAGGACGCAGTCAAAATGCTCCTTTGCCCGCCGCACCCGCAACTGCCGGTGAATACCATACGCCAAGGCGCTAAGGATTAGAAATGATGGCATCCGGAGAGAAGGCCGATGCAAAGCGGCCAAGAGGAAATTGCTCATGAAGCATAAAGACTGTAAAGTGATTTTTTCCGAGTTTGATGGGTATTGTAAAAATCTGGATAGAAACGGCTGCATCAGTTACCCGGCTACCATTACCTGGACGAGGGAAGGGAGCCATTACGGCAAGCCCGTGGTGATAATTTTTGGAGAGTCCCGGGCAGTTCATGATCTGCCTCCCGGTGAATTACAGGTGCCCTTTGAGATTCTGGAGGAGGTCAGGCAAGCCGGTTATGGGGCGCAACCTGTCAGTGCGGCGGAAATAAAGGATTATTGGCAAGGGGCCAGGCGGTTGAGCGTGAAAAATCACTGGCACCCGGAAGCCAGACTGGTGCAGTACTAACGATCGATGGGCGGCCTGGCCTGCCTTCGGCATTACCCTATTGTTACGAAAAGTTCCGGGTTTTAAGTAATAGAGGATGTTCACTGCACCCTGGGATAGCCGACCCGGAGGCCCTCCTCAAAACTCCTCCTGGCCCAACTTAGACCTAATTAACGGCGGGATACGCGGTCGCATTCCCGCCCTGCCTTGTTATCGCGCCACTCAATCCAGGCTTTTGATAATATCCGCCAGGCGGCCGGTGATATCCCGGCTGGTCTCCAGGATGGCCAGGTACACGGACCAGGCGCCGGGCTGACCCATGGTGTCCATCATGTTGGTTTTGTGGTCCGTTTCCGAGCGGAACCAGGTGTCGGTGAGCTTCTGAAACTCCTGCAGGACATAGGCCTTCATGGAGGCATCGTCCACCTCCAAGATGTCCACCAGGGAGCGCATGAAGCCGGTGAGCTGGGAAAAGAGGTTGTTGACTGTGAAGAAATCCTGATCGGAGAGAATGGCCCCGTGGTTGGCCTTGTAGCGCAGATGGTCCGCCAGACTCCCGATCCTGGCGGCCATGAGTTCCAGATGGGTGAGGATCTTCTGGAGCTTAAGCGCGTAGGGCTTCTCGGCTGGAGAACCCTTTGCCAGGGCCTTTTCCACCTTCTCAAAGAAGGGATCAATGTCCAGGGTAAAGACTTTCCGCAGTCTGGCCATTTCCTCCAACTGGGCCTGGCTGTGCCGGTTGAAGGCGTGCCGGGCCGCGGCGATCATGAGCCGCAAGGTGTCCACCAAGGGGCACAAGGCCTTGAGGTCATCCCTGAAGTTCTTCTCCAATTGTTTTTCCGCCATATCAGTAACCTGTTGTCAATGAGCAGTGAGTAGTAAGCAGTAAAGCCAAAACCCATTACCTTATTGCCAAGCTGTAAGTGCTTTGCATAGTTTCAATTTTTGAGTTGCAGCCTGCGTCTTGCGCGCCATGAAATATGGTGTTGGCGGGCACAGAGGCCCGCCCCACCAGACTTTTCCTGATTCCAGGGTGAGCAAACTGGATGAGCACTTATTGACTGCTTACAGCTCACCGCTCACTGCTTCCTACCAGATATTCACCATTTTAGCGGCCCGCTGCTGTCTAGCGCACTTGGGGCACAGGCGGCGCAGCACATGCCTGCCGGTGGTGGCGTCGCTCCGGCCCGTGACGTAGCTCAGATACCGGGACGGGGTGAAAGGCTCGCCGCAAGCCAGGCATTTGGGGGTCTCCAGGTGGTTTAACACCGTGCCGCAGAGCCGCACCTCCCGGTAGGCGGGGTCCTCCACATAGGTGATGGCCTGGGTGGGGCAGGCCAGGGCGCAGGCGCCGCAGGCAATGCAGCGCTCCGAGGCCCGGGGGTAGTCCGTCAGAACCCGCTCGGTGGTGGTAATCTGGGAGAATTTCAGGGCGTACACCTTCATGTCATCCCGGCAGACCCGCTCACAGGTGCTGCAGCGGATGCAGACGTCGCAGCGCAGGCAGCGGCGGGCTTCCATGATGGCGTCGTCCTCGGACATACTGAGCTCGATGGGCTCAAAGGTGGTGGTCCGTCGCGTCAAATCCAGCATGGGGACCGGGGTGCGGTGCTGGGCGATCTTTTCGCCTGCCGGAATGACATTGAACGGCACTCGGCGGCGCTTCTGGAAGCGCACCCGGGGGGACGGGCCGTCAGCCCCGGAAATGAAATGGTCGATTTCCATGGCGGCCTGCTTGCCCTGGGCAATGGCGTCCACCACGGTGGCGGGGCCGGTGACGGCATCGCCCCCGGCAAAGATGTCTGAGGTGGAGGTGCGGGTGCGGCCCTCCTCAGTGACGATGGTGCACCAGGGGGTGGTCTCCACCGGCGGCACCGGGAAGGGGCAGAAGTCCGGCTGCTGGCCGATGGCGGTGATGATGCAATCCGCGGCGATGCGGAAATTGCTTTCCGGCACGGGGATGGGGCGGCGCCGGCCGCTGGCGTCGGGGCGGCCCAGCTCGGCCTGGAGGCACTCCAGATACTCCACCTTGCCATTGCCCCCGATTTTAATGGGCACCGTCAGGAAATGAATCTGGACCCCTTCTTCCAGGGCCTGCTCCACTTCCTCGGGGTGGGCCGGCATTTCGGCCCGGGTGCGGCGGTAGGAGACGTGGACCTCCTTGGAGCCCAGGCGGATGCAGGTCCGGGCCGCGTCCATGGCCGCGTTGCCGCCGCCGATGATGACCAACTTCTCCCCCGGTTTCGCCTTTTTGCCCAAATAAATCTCGCGCAGGAAGGTAATGACGTCATGGACCTCGGGAAAGTCGGTTTCCCCTTCCACCTTGAGCTTGTAACCCAGGTGGGCGCCGATGCCCATGAAGAAGGCCTGGTAACCCTGATTTCTCAGATCGTCCAGGGTGACGTCCTGGCCCACGGTGACGCGCGTTTTGATCTCCACCCCCATGGCCTTCAGGAGGTCGATTTCCCGGTCCACCACGCCCCGGGGCAGGCGGTAATCGGGGATGGCGGCCCGTAAAAGCCCGCCGGGCTTGGCATGGGCTTCGAAAATGGTGACCGCATAACCCTTGATGGCCAGAAAATAGGCGCAGGTGAGGCCGGCGGGGCCGGAGCCGATGACCGCCACCTTGCGGCTGTTGGGCGAGGCGCACGAGGGCGGCGTGAACGTGCCGTGATTCACCACCCATTCCGCCGCGAAGGCCTTGAGATAGCGGATATTGATGGGATCATCCAGGTGCGTCCGGACGCAGGCCGTCTCGCAGGGGTGCGGGCAAACGAGACCGCAGACCCAGGGGAAGGGGTTGTCTTCCCGCATCACCTCCCAGGCCTGCTGGTGCTGGCCGGCGGCAATGAGGGCCAGAAAGCTGGGGATGTCGATGCCGGCCGGACAGGCCAGATGGCAGGGGGCCGGCAGCAGCTTGGGACAGACCAGGGCGTCGCAGTATTTGTTTAAAACGTGGTGTTCGTATTCCTCCCGGAAATAGTGCAGGGAAGTGAGGATGGGGTTCACGGCCCCCCGGCTGAGGTGGCAGGAGCCTTTTTCCTTCAACTCGCGACACCGGGCCTCCAGTTCCTCAATGGTTTCCAGGGTGCCGGAGCCACTGGTGATTTGGGAAAGCAGTTCGTGAATTTCATTTAACAGTTGGAAGCACCCCGGACAATGGCCGCCGGGCTGTTCCAGAACAAAGGCCAACTGGTCCCGAACCAGGGATACCAGGCAATCGCGCTCGTCCAGGGCCTGGATTAAGCCCACGGCCAGGCTGCCCCCCAACTCGCGGAAGGTATCATGGTGCAGGGTGAGATTGAGCATGGACACCGGGAAAATGCCCCCCACCGGGCCGCCGATCTGCACGGCCTTGGGTTTGCGGCCGTGGCGGAAGCCGCCGCCGCTGCCGTTGATCAGGTCCGCCAGGGTAGCGGGCAGGGGCGTTTCCACAAAACCGGGGCGCTCCACCGACCCCAGCAATTGAAAAATCTTGGTGCCCGGGGCGCATTCAAAACCCTGGCTGCGAAACCAGCCCACCGGTTGCTGGGCAATGAAGGGCAGGGTGCTGATGGACAAAAGACTCTGCACCTGAAAGGCGGGGCGAGGATATTTCTCCCAAAAGGTGGGGGGCAGCTCCCCCGACACCGTGCGGATGAGCAAGTCCTCATCCTCCACCATGAAGCGGCCTTTGCCCGTAACGATATGGACATCCACCAGGGGCTCTTTGGCCGGCCACAGGCGGGACGACTGGAAACCCTGCCAGGCTTTTTTCAGGCGTTCCACCGCCAGGTGGGCGTCCTCCAGCATATATATGATCACGGCCGGGCTTCTCAGGGTCTGGGCGGCCAGCAGGGCGCCCTCCAGAACCTGGTGGGGCAGGCCTTCCACCATCAACCTGGTGGGGCCGGGCTGAACCATAGGCATGGCGCCATTGATTAGCAGCAAGGGCCGGGTTTTTTCCAGGCGGATGATGCTCCAGGGGATTCCCAGGGACTCCGGGACGATGCGGTTGATTTCCCGGAAGCCGGAGGCCACCACTTTCTGGAGAAAGGCGTCAAATCCCTGGCTGATAAAAGTCTGCAACCCTTTGTAGCCGTCGTAGTCCTGATATTCTTCCCAGGACAGGGGGTCGATGACCCCCACCAACTCCGAGATATAGTTTTTCTGGAGTTCATAAAATTCGTGGAAATCCCGGCTGGCCAGCCAGGGTCTCAGGGGCCGCTCCTCTTCGATGTGGCTCTGGATAATGCGGGGGACCATGTCCGGAGTGACCATTTCGTAAAGATTGGCCCCCAGCTTGTCGCGTACTTCCACCACCACGTCTTTGCCTTCGATACCCCGCCAGCCCACCAGGCGGACGTCGATGGGCCCCAGTTCATCCAGGGAACGGCGTTTGATTTCCTCCAGAAAGGCCTCCTGGATTTCGTGGGCTAAGCGGGTATCCCTACCGGGAAAGGTAGAGATATTTATATTCATCAGGGGTGCATTGGCTTGAGTGGCCATAAAAACTATCTCCCCAAAAATTGCCGAGAGTTTTAGCCCCCGGTGCTGAATAGGAACAGGTTGAGGGGATCCGTCCCTTTCTTACCGGGCGCTGACTACCTTTTCCAACTCAAAGGCCACGGACTTGGCGATTTGATCCCGGCGGTCCCGCTGGACATCCTCCATTTTGCCAAATTCCAGGCAATGGGTGACGCACTTGGTGACGCAGGCGGGGCGTAAGCCGGCATCGATGCGGTCCATGCAGTAGTCGCACTTGACCACTTTGCCCATCTCTTGATTCCATTGGGGGGCGCCCCAGGGGCAGGCGGTGATGCAACTCTTGCAGCCGACGCAGAGGGTGTGGTCCACGTAGACGATGCCATCCCGGGGGCGCTGGCGCATGGCCCCGGTGGGACAGGCCGGCACGCACCACGGCTCGCTGCAGTGGAAGCAGGGCATAAAGACAAAGGCCTGCCGCGGGAGGCCTCCCACAGTCTTGGGGCCCACGGGAATGATCTGTCCCAGGCGCGGCCCCGGGGGGAGACCCTTATTGCTTTTGCAGTGCACCTCGCAACTCAGGCAGCCGATGCATTTGCGTTGATCTTGCAGGATAAAGTAAATGCTCATCAATCCTCCCAATTCAGTGAGCGGTGTTTACTGGCTACAGATCACTGATTACTGACCTTTTTAATCGCCGTCACCGTGACCATGGTCTCATCCAGGGCCGGGCTGCCCCCCGCCTTATCGGAGATGTTCTCCTGGAGCAGGGCGTCACTGGCCCCTTTCTGAAAAGCGCGGCTCTGTGCCGGTACAGTTTTGCCGAAACCGTGGAGCATGAACACCGCCTCGACATGAATCCAATCCGTCACCTTGGCCTTGATCTGGCCGCTGGTCTTGAGGGGCGAAGACACTTCCACATATTGGCCGTCCTTTATCCCCAGGGCGGCGGCCGCCTTGGTGTTGATCCACAGCTCATTTTCCGGCACCAGTTCGTTCAGGTACAGGTTATTTTGCGTGGACACGTGGGTATGGACGGCGCAGCGTCCCACCATGAGGCGGAAGGAGCCTGCCAGCGCCCGGGGCACGGCCTCGTAAGGCGCCAGGGAGGGGAAGCCGGCATTTTCCATGAGGGTGGAAATAATCTCAAATTTGCCAGAGGGGGTCTTGAACTGGATGTTCTTGTCCCGGTCCCACCAGATGGCGTTATCGGTGAGGGTGACAAAGCCTTTTTTGTCGAAGGCCTCCAGCTTGACACCCGTGCCTTCCAACTGGAAATTCCAGACATCCTCGATGGTTTCGAAGGGGAAGTATTGGCCGATGTCCAGGCGCTTGGCCAGCTCCTTGAGAATCCACCAGCCGGGTTTGGTGTCATAGCGGGGGGTCACGGAAGGCTTTCTGATGAAAAACTGAGGTTTCAGCCCAGAAATACCCTGAAGGGAATCGCCCCGTTCCAGATAGGTGGACTCGGGCAGGATGACGTCGGCATACCAGGCAATTTCGCTGAAATTCACGTCAATAGAGACGATAAAATCCAGTTTGTCCAAGGCCCGGCGCACCGCGGCGGTGTCCGGGATGGACTGGAGAGGCTCAAAGCGGTTCACCAGGAGGGCCTTGAAAGGGTAGGGGTCCTCATTGAGCACGGCCGGGGCGAACATCTGGGGAATGCCGTGGGCGGTGTCGGCGATGGGGAAAAGGTGTCCGCCGCAGCCGTCGAACCGGGGCGCGGTGATCTTGGCAAACTCCTGCTCGTCATAACGCTTCAAAGGGGCGGAGCCCGCGGCCTTGGGGCCTTTCTTGAAAAACAAGCCCCCCGGTGTCTCGATGCTGCCCAACAGGGCATTGACCATGACCAGGGACCTTCTCAGATAAATCTCATTGGGATGATGGGCGCCCCGATAGCCGTAATGGACCACCACGGCGGGTTTGGCCTCTCCCAATTCCCGGGCCAGGGCCACGATTTCCTCGGCGGGGATGTCAGTCTCGGCCGCGGCCCATTCCGGGGTGTAGGGCTCAATAAAGGCCTCCAGCTCCTTCAAACCTTTCACCCAGCGGCGCACGAACACCTTGTCCTGGAGACCCTCTTTCAGGATGGTGTGAATGAGGGCATAGTTCAGGGCCAGGTCGGTGCCGGGGCGGATCATCAGGTAGCGGTCCGCCTTGGACCCGGTGATGGTGAGCCGGGGGTCGATGTAGGTCATCTTCGCTCCCTTGTCCAGGGCCTTAAACAGGTTGTTTATGGCCTTGATTTCCAAGGCTTCGAAGATGTTGCGCCCATAAAGGACAATGTGCTTGGTGTTGGCATAGTCCACCCCCACCTGGGGGTCGGTGTAGCCGGTCAGACTGCGGAACGCGGTGTTTACCGAACCCTTGCACAAGGCGTCATGGGAGCAATAGTTGGGGGACCCGAAGGCCTTGAGAAACGCCTTGGAAATATGGGTGTTGAGGTTGACCCGCTCGCAGAAAATGAGGCTTTCGGGGCCGTGGTTCGCTTTGGCCTTCTTCAGGTTTTCGGCTACATAATCCAGGGCTTCATCCCAGGTGGCCCGGCGCCATTGGCCGGCCCCCCGGGGGCCGGTGCGGATCATGGGGTACTGGGGCCGTTCGGTGTCATTCAGCAGCGCCAGCCCCGCCGAACCCTTGGCGCAGAGCGCGCCCTCAATGCCGGGCACGTGCGGATTGCCCTCGATCCAGGTGACCTCATCGTTTTCCACTTCCACCCGAATGGGGCAGCGGACCGTACACATGAAGCAGATGCTGTAAACTTCTTGCGGCATGATTAAGCCCTTTTCACAAGAATTTATTGGCTAAGTTCTATAATACAGTTTTGCCCAAATATTTTATAGTTCAGAAGGTTTATGTCCGGAAGGCAACAGGCCGGCAGGCCCTGGGTCGGCAGCAGCGCTCCGGCGGCAGAAAGGCAGCCGGCTTTTGATCTGCTTGAACAAGAGATAAGCCAGAATATATATGGGGACGAAAACCCCGATGTAGCCTAAGGAAACCCCAATGAACGGCAGGGGGAACTCCAACTCCAGAAAGCGATATTGCATCCACCCCAAAACGTAAAAAATCGGCCAGAAAAAGGTGGCCGACAGAGCCAATTGCATAAAGAAGGATTTGCCGAAGGCCTCATTGGCCAGCTTATTGGCGGCTTCGTAGGCCGGCCGGTCGCCCACCTTTAAGGCCTCCATGGAGAGATCCTGGTATTTTTTGGCTTCGCCGGTCATGCCTTCCACATGGCTGTGCACCAGATAAGCGGCCACAGAAGAGGTGCATTCGCCCACCAGGAGGGCCAACCAGGCCAGGACAAAGGTTCCCAGGAGGAAATTCAGAACGGCGTGACCCGTGAGCCGGTAAAACCAGATCAGGTAGGGGTCCAGGAAGAGGTAGGCGGGATGCATCTCCATGGTCTGGGAACCCAGGGGCGGGGACGCAGTGCGCGCCCCCGCCTTATCTTGTTAGTACATTTTACTGTATTTTACCGTATTACATGCCCGGCAAAATAGATTTTCCCATGAAGCCCTTGGTGAGGTAGCCGATGCCCACATAAATGGCCAGAACCACAAACAGGCGCTTCAGCCAAACCTCGGGGATCTTCTTGGAGGTCACCGGACCCAGGACCGAGCCGATGGCGATGCCGATAAGTTCGGTGAAGATCAGGACGAAATCCACGGGCACACTGTGCACCACCATCATGTTGAAGATGTTGACGATCATGCCCACCAGCACCGCCAGGGCCGAGGTGCCGGCCACGATGAACATGGGGAGGCCAGCCACGGAGGTGAGGAAGGGCACATAGAGAAAGCCGCCGCCCACGCCTATGAGGGCCGAAATCCCGTTGATGACGAAGCCGCCCAAAAGGGGCCAGAGGGGGTTAAAAGAAAATTCCTGGCCATAAAAGGTAAAAGAGATCCTGTTCAATCCCCATTTTCTTACTTGGACGCCACAAGCTTCGGCTCCGCCTTCTATAGCGCACTTTCTGATGTGAACATCCTCAAAGGCCTTGGCTGCAGCCTTGGCGGCTTTTTTGGACTCCTGGCCCTTGGGGGTGGTTTCATAGAACAGCACAAAGGCCACGGCAAAGACGATAATGCCAAAAAAACCTACATAGAGGCTGACGTCCATTTTGCCCACGGTGAGGAGGGGGACCAGGTAGCCGGCCAGCAAGCCGCCGAGGGCCAAACACAAGCCCAGGGGCAGAACCAGCCGTCCCATGCGGTAATAGGTGAAGGAAGAGATCAACGCTGACAATCCCACCAGGTATTGGTTGCTGGTGCGGATGGAGTCGGTGAGCAGCTTGTTCAAGTCGGGGCTGGTTTTCTTGAAAGTTGAAGCATAATCCGACAACCCGAAGACGCTGATATGACCGACGCCGGCCATGATGCCGCCGAAGGCGCCCACCGAGGAGAAGATCCAGCCTACCCAGGTTCCCCAGAGGATGTACCACAGCCAGAAATGGCTGGGAGCGCCGGGGATGTCCATGAAACCTTTGGGCGCGTCGGCATTGATTTCCCCTTTGCCTTTGCCTTTGGGCGTCTGGGCAATGGCCTGCTCTAATTTGCTCATGCCGGTTGTGGCCGCTGCAGGCTTCGGAGTTTTCGGAGGCTCAACGGTGGCTGCCGGCGGAGCCGCAGGCTTGGGGGCTTCCGGGGAGGGCGCGGCGGCCTTGGGGGCCTCTGCCGCCGGTGTGGCCGGTTTTTCAGCTGCCGGTGCAGGCGTGGCCGCCTTGGGAGCCTCTGCCGGCGGAGCGGCCGGTTGCGGAGCGGCCGGGGCCGGGGTTGCCGCCGCAGGCGCCTGGGGTTTGGGGGCTTCCTGGCTTTGGGCCATGAGCAGGCCGGTTGACAGGCAGGTAAACGCTATCAAGGTAAAAAGCGCAAGAAAAAATTTGTTCCGCTTTGACACCTTCATAAGATTCCTCCATCAATTTTAATAAACAGAAAGGCCGGCTGGGTTATTGGTGAAAAAACCTTTTCCCAGAGCCAGGGCTACTCTCCCTTTTGGAAAAACCAATCTTCTCGCCAAAACCGGGGCCATTGGGCCGCGGGCTTATGCACTCTCAACACTATGTTGACCGGGAGAAGGGGACCTCTAAATCAGCCCGCCATTCTCCTGCGGGGATATTCCAAATCTTGAAAGAAACAGGTGCTAATGTTAATGATTAACATATATAATAGCCTTGCTGACACTTGTCAAACATTTTTTTCTTGATCTGCTCTGATTAACCCTTTACATTGTTAACTTAACATAGTTTGGGCTTGGAAACTGCCGTTGACAGGGGTTGCGATGTTCCAGGGAGATTCCGGAAAAATCTGGGCAAAGGTGATGGAAACCTTGCTGGAAGGGGTGGTGGTGGTGGACGCCAAGGGAGTCATCCAGTGGGTCAATCCTGCCATGACGGCAATCTCCGGTTACACCCAGGAAGAACTCCTGGGGCAGAGGTGCGGTTTAATCAGATGCGACACCTGCTTCAGCAGCCAGCCCGACTCGTCTGGAAAACAGTGTGAACTGTTTCAAAAGGGGGCCATGCCCTCCTCGAGGTGCGTGCTGGCCGGCAAGGACGGCAACCTGAAGCACGTCATGAAGCAGGCGGCCCTTCTTCTAAATGATGACGGTCAGGTGCTGGCCGGAGTGGAAACCTTCATGGATATCAGCGGGCTGGTGGCCCAGGAGCGGCTCCTGGCCCGTTTCCGCCGGGAACTCAGCCGGGAGGAGGGATTCCAGAAAATCCTGGGCAGATCGGCGGTGATGCGCCAGCTCTTTGCCCTGATGGGGAGCGCCGCCCAAACCGAGGCCCCGGTGATCATTTTTGGCGAGAGCGGCACGGGCAAGGAAATGGTGGCCAGGGCCATCCACCGCCTCAGTCAGAGGCGGCAGGGGCCTTTCATCCGGGTAAACTGCAAAGCCATCCCCGAAGCCCTGCTGGAGATGGAGCTTTTTGGCCAGGGAAGCGAGGCCCTGGGACCGTCAGCCCCCCATTTGGGTAATCTGGAAGCGGCCCAGGGAGGCATTTTGTTCCTGGATGAGGTGGCCGACCTGCCCCCGTCCCTGCAGGCGAGGCTGGTGCGGTTTTTGTGCGGGGAGGGCGTCCCCCGGGAAGGCCAGAAGCCGATAAAACTGGACGTGCGGGTCATCACCTCCACCAGTCAGGATATGCAGCAGTTGGTGGCCGAGGGCCGTTTCCGGGAAGACCTGTTCTATCGCCTCAATGTCATCCCGGTACGCGTGCCGCCTTTGCGGGAGCGGCGGGAGGATATCCCCCTGCTGGCGGAGGCCTTCATCGAGCGGGCCTGCCTGAAAAGCCGCAAACCCATCCTGGGGCTGAGCAAGGAGGCCCTGGCCGCGCTCATGGAGCACTCCTGGCCCGGCAATGTCAGGGAACTGATGAATGCCGTGGAGTATGCGGTTTTACTGTGCCCTCAGGGGGACATTTTACCGGAGCATTTGCCGGTTCACCTGGCTCAGGCCAGGGAGGCCCGGCCCCGGGGGACCTCCCGGGCCCATGCGGCCAGCCGGGCCGCGGACAAGGAGGCCTTGACCCGGGCCTTGAAGGAGGCCGGGGGCAAGATGAACGAGGCCGCCAGGATTTTAGGGGTCAGCCGGGTTACCTTGTGGAAGTGGCTGAAACATTACAAAATAAAAATCAAGGAAGATTGAGGCTGCGGACTTGGTGATGGGGCCGGGCGGCGGCGCCCGGGTCAGACTTCAGGGCGGCGCTAACGTTGCCCTTCCACCCGCTGAATAATAAAATCCTGCCATTCCTGCCACTGGGCCGTCCACTGGGGCATCAGGTCTTTGAGATTTTCCAGGGGAACTTCGGCCCGGGAGCTGGCCGCGTGGCCGCCGGCGGAGCCCAGCTTGCCGAAGGCCTTGACCGCCAGTCGCCCCGCATTCTTGCGCAAACCGTCATTGCGAAAAATGACGATCAGCTTGTCCTCGTAAATCCCTCCCACAATGGTCCAGGAAATCTCCTCCACCCGGAGGAAAAAATCGGCCATGATCACCATGATGTCCGGGGTGGGGACTTCCCCCAGGAAAATATACAGGCGGTTGCCGCGCCGGCGGTAACGCTTCAAGCCGGATTGGAAATAGTCGAGCATTTTCAGATTGAGTTCGGCGAACTCGAGACTGCGCACCAGTTGGGCCCGGGTGAAGGGAAACAGATAGTGAAAGGCCCGCACGTCGGCGCCGATGGCCGGCCGCTCGAAGTTGCTGGTGTCGGTCTTGATGGCGTAGTACAGGGCGGTGGCCAACTTCAGGGAGGGCTTGATATGGGCGGCCCGCAGGTATTCCGTCAGGATGGTGGCGGTAGCGCCGTATTGGGGCCGGATATCCACCACGGCGGCGGCGCTGTCCGCTAAATGCGGGTGGTGGTCAATGATGAGGTCGTAACGATGGCCGGCAAATTTGGGATGATGGGCCGGTTGGGAATCAACGATAGCCTTGCGGTTGAACTGCTCCGGGTTCACCTGATCATAAGGGACGCTGGGAATGCCCAACAGGCGCACCATGCGTTCGTTTTGGGGACGGGTAATGGGGCGGATGTGGGAGATGGTGGTGCTGGAGAGGTGCCGCCAAAGGAGGCGCTTTAAGGCCCAGGCGCTGGCCAGCGAGTCCGGGTCGGCATCGATGAGGATCAGGAGGCGATCCTCATGATGGAAAAGTTGATAGACCTTTTGCAAGGCTTGCCGCATAGTTGTCCATTCTAACTGAAACCCCCATCACAGGCAAACATCAACCGGGATATTCCTCAGCAACCGGCAAAAAAGGCAGAAATTAAGTTTTGGTCTAACCTGCCGATAAATAAAACGAAACTGAGGTGTATCCTGAATACCGGCGGGGAAGGGGGGTGCACAGGCAAGATCCCGCGTCAGGCGCCTCGGTAAAGCAAGGATGCAGGTCGCAACGATCAAGGAGGATATACCTATGGCATTGGTAGTCAACCACAACCTGATGGCCATGAGCGCCGCCAGGCACCTCGGGGTTACTTACAACCGCCTTTCCACTTCAGTATCCCGGCTGGCCTCGGGCCTGCGCATCAATTCCGCGGCGGATGACGCCGCCGGCTTGGCCATTCGGGAAATGATGCGCACGGATATCCGGGTGTTGAACCAGGGGGTGCGCAACGCCAACGACGCCCTGTCCCTGATCCAAACTGCAGACGGGGCCCTCTCGGTTATTGACGAAAAACTCACCCGCATGAAAGAACTGGCGGAACAGGCGGCTACGGGCACCTACACCTCGGTCCAGCGCACCATCATGGACAGTGAATATCAAGCCATGGCCTCGGAAATCACCCGGATCGCCATGGCCACGGACTTCAACGGCGTCAAGCTCCTGGACGGCAACCTTTCCGGCTCCGCCCTGGACGGCTCCCAACAAATGAAGATTCATTTCGGCACGGGCAACAGCTCCGCCGAGGACTATTACTACATCAAGATCGGCGCGGCCACGGCCTCGGCCTTGGGGGTGGGTAACAGCGCCGCGGTGGGGGCGGGTTACACCATCAGCACCCAATCCGCGGCCCAGGTGGCCCTGGAAGCCATCGACGACGCCATCGCCACCAAAGACAACATCCGGGCCAACCTGGGCGCTCTGGCCAACCGCCTGTCCAACACCATCTCCAACCTGAGTATCCAGGCGGAAAACCTCCAGGCTGCCGAATCCCGCATTTCCGACGTGGATGTGGCCACGGAAATGACAGAGTTTGTCCGCAACCAAATCCTTACCCAGGCTGCGGTGGCCATGCTGTCCCAGGCCAACACCCTGCCGCAACTGGCCCTGCAACTCATCGGCGGTTAATGCTTCTTTTCCCGGGGCGGGGAGGCAATTTCTTCCCCGCTCCGCCCGCCTTTTTGTCCTGATTCATGCAACATCCTGATATAACTATATTATCTATCTGGTACAAGCATTGCAATATCGGGAATCGACTGAACACCCGACACCGAGATTCAGAACCATGGCGGACAGCACCGTTTCCTCCCTCATCCAGAGTCAATATTACCAGCCGGCCATAACCTTCACCGGGCTGGGCTCCGGTATTGACAGCACCAGCATCATCCAGAAACTGGTGGAGGTGGAGTCCGGCCAGATTAACCGCCTGACGGCCTGGAAAGAGGAGTGGACGGCAAAGATTGCCGCCCTGCAAGCCCTGAACACCAAAATGGGCGATCTGCGCACCGCGGCCCAATCCATGAAAACCCTGGCGACCTTCCAGGAGAAAACCGCCAGCGTCGGCGATGCCTCGGTCCTGACGGCCGCCGCGGCCAGCACCGCGGCTTCGGGGACGCACCAGGTGGTGGTGAACCGCCTGGCCCAAAATGAAGTGGAGGTGCATCTCGGCCTGGCCTCGTCAACCACCTCGGTCAACGCCAGCGGGGCCAGTCAGGTCTTTGCCTTCAGCTATGCCGGGGGGGCCTCCCTGTCCATTTCGGTGCCGGACGGCACCACCCTCACTGGTCTGGCCGGACTCATCAACGCCAACGGCGGCAACCCCGGGGTGACGGCTACGGTTCTGGATATGGGGGCGGCCTACACCACGGACCGCTACCGCCTTATGCTCACCGGCAATGACACCGGCGCGGCCTATACCATTACCGTGGATGACGTCCTCACCACCCTGGACGGCGCCGGCGGCACCGCCAATTTTACCTCCAGCGGCTTTGAAAGCCCGGCGCCCCAACAGGCCCTTAATGCCCAGGTGCGCCTGGACGGCTATCCCCCCGGCAGTTGGATCGAACGGGCCGGTAACACCATAAGCGATGTGCTGCCCGGCGTCACCCTGTCAGTGCTCAAGGCCTCGGCCACGCCCGTGCAGGTGACGGTGAGCGACGACACCTCGGCCATGCAGGAAAAAATCACCAGCCTGGTGTCCACCTATAATGACCTGCTGACCTATGTCCGGGAGCAATCCCAATACAACGCCACCACTGGGGAGGCCGGGGTCCTTTTCGGCAACTACGGCCTCCAGATCGTCAAGAGCCAACTGGCCGCCATCGCCACGGGCAATGCCCCGGGTTTTGCCGACCCCCCGGATTCCTGCCTCAGCCTGGGCCAGATCGGCATCACCACGGATTCGGATGAAACCAGCGCCACCTTTGGGCAGCTGGTGGTGGACGAGGCCGCCTTGGCCGCGGCCCTGAGCGCCGACCCCCAGGGGGTGGCCGACCTCATGGCTGCCTATTATGCCGGGGTGAGCGACGATGCTTCGGGGAATATCACTTATTACAGCTCCCTTCCCGGCATCACCCAGGCCGGTACCTATGCCGTGTCGGCTACGGTGGCCGGGGGCGTGCTCACCGGGGGCACCATCAACGGTCATGCCGCCGCGGTGGACGGCAACACCCTCACCGGGGCCAGCGGCTACCCGGAGTATGGTCTGGCCGTGCAGGTGAACCTGACCAACGGCACCCACAGCGGCACGGTGCGCCTCAAGCTGGGAATGAACGGCCAAATGAGCGAAAAGCTGGATGATTTGCTGAGCGCCTCCGAGGGGCCGGTGAACATTCTCATCGACAACTACGAGGAAATCGTCGGCAACATTGATGAAAAGATCGAGTTTGAGCAGCGCCGGGTGGACTCCTACCGCCAGCGCCTGCTGCTGCAATTTGCCCGGCTGGAAGCGGCCCTGGCCGAACTTAACGACCAATCCAATTATCTGGCCGGCCAGTTCCAGAAGTTGGGCATCAACAGCAGCAAGGGCTAGCAGTTTCCTTATATGGAAAATCAGTAGTCCGGCAGGGTTTAGGCATATGGCGCACCCAAAACCAAAAAAATTCATGGGGGTGCGTTGGGCGCACTAATTTTGGCTGGGATTTGAGAGGATTTGTAAAGACTTTAGGCCCCCATTTTCAGAAGGGGGGAAGAAGGCCGCCAAAGTTACCGGCCAGATCAAATTTGCTGCAGGACATAAAGGAGGGTTAGGGGCCCATGAAACAACAATTAGCGCAGCAGCAGTACGTCACCACCCAGGTCGGCACCGCGGACCGCCTCCAATTGGTGATCATGCTTTATGACGGGGCCATTTCCTTTTTGGGCCAGGCCAGGGAGAAGATGGCGGCCCAGGACGCCGCGGCCAAGGGACTGCTCATCGGGCGGGCCCTGGACATCATTGCGGAACTGAACGCCTCCCTCAATTTCCAGGCCGGCCAGGAACTGGCCACCAATCTGTTTCACCTGTACAATTTCATGACCAGCCACCTCACCAAGGCCAATCTCAACTGGGACCTGAAGGCCCTGGATGAAGTCATGGAACTCCTGCAGCAGCTGCGGGAATCCTGGGTGGAGGTGGCCTACCGGGCCCGGCGGGGGGAACTGGAGGAAAACGGGGAGGCCCCGGACGCAACCCCCCGGCGTAATCTCGGGTCGCTGCGGGTGTGACGCCGCCAGTCCGGGTAGTATCGTCAGACCTCGTTGCCAAGCTGTGCTTGGAAACGCTTTTATGGCAAAGCCAAGCTTAGCTTGGCCCCTATTTTCTTTCCCAAGTGCAACTTGGGAACGAGTTAATAACACCGACGAGGGCTTTGGGCTGCCCATCGTGGAGGCCTGGGGGCGTTTTCGCCGCCCCAGCCGCTACGGCGATCTCCTGCGGGTGCAGACCCGCATCCAGGAAATCCGCAGCAAGGCCATTATCTTCCGCTTTGAGTTTTTCCCCGAGAAGGGCGATGAACTCCTGGCGGAAGGAACCGCGAATCTTGTGGCCATCGACCGAGCCTTTCGCCCCCGGGACCTGCCGGAACGGGTGCGCGCCGCGTTGTCATTAAAATAGTTTCTTAACTGGTCTAAAAGGAAATGTGTCGATAAAGGGCAGGTATACGCAAGCAGCCTGGTGTTAACCCGAGAGGGGCTAAACGTTTCCGTAAGGAGCGTTCCATCAGAAGAATCAGTCCAGCCCTTGCCGATGAACCAATATTCAAAAGGTGTCATAAAGGTGGTTCAGTCCGCCCCGCCGATCCTCAAGCGATAGGTAATATAAAATGGGATGTTCATAGGTCTTATATAGAAGACGGTTCTTTAGAGTATTGATGTCCACATTGCAAGAAATCTATTAAAAAGGCTATTAAAAAAGAAGATGATTTAGTTGATTTATTTGCGCACAACAGACATTGACCGTCGAACTACCGAAACTGTTTTGCATAGAACGTAACGGAGAACATCGCGTAAACCAATCTCTTGCGGAAGAGCAGGCGACAAATCATGAACCCACATCTCGTTCTCGTCTGTTTTGAATTTAATCACATTCTCGCACTCTTTACAAATCGAGCGTTTAGAAAATTCGGTCTTCTGATTTTCAACCCTGATTCGCGCCAATTCCGGTGATAAAAACAATTCCCAATAATCCGATCTTATTAAATTGCCGAGAACGTGTTTCAGCGAAAAATCCATACAGCATAGAACGAAATCGCCATTGGGCAAAACGACATTGTGATCGTAAAATGGCGTGATAGCGCAAGCCAACGAAAAATCATTATGGGGAGGTGGTTTGGCGCCAGACTTTTCTTGCTGTTCTTCGCTTAAACTACCCGCGCGAGAATGGCCACTCCAATCCCCCAAAGCGGGCAACAAATCTTGCAAAGATTTGTGCACCTTGCCGGTTTTGTCCATCGTCATCTTCTGGAATTTTTGACCAAGCTGAGGAACGTTCTCCGCCATTGCCAAAAAATTCTTCAGCACTTGGCGATATTCTTTCGATTCCTTGTAACCTCGCATGTTCATGTTGTCGTCAGGCAAATGTAGGCAAACAACGGCAACCTGATCGGCGTGACGAGGCAACAAAGTCTGGGTGATAAAAAGAGAGTCTTCGACCGAAATGCCGTAAAGAGTGGTGTAAACTCTAACACGGCGTCCCTTCTGCTGCAAAGCCATTTCCAACATCTTCGTGGCGTTCGGGTTGGCCCAGGGTTCGGCCATACCAGAAAAATCAATACGGACACGGGAAGGAACCTTATCTATAATTGTCTGAAAAGTTGCCAGCGACATATATTTATCACTGCTTTTACCATAGGCACTTTTTAAGGCGTCCTGAGGGCAAAAGGTGCACATTAGGGGACACCCTATGATAGTGGTGATTTCAAGAGTCGCCATGATGCCCTTTTTTTGGATGCAGCCGGGAAAAACGTAGGAAGGCTACACGAGGGGAAAAGTAATTGGTTTATTAGTTTTTTGTAGTAAGGGTGCCTGCTTCATAAATCTATATAAAACGGTTTCCACCTCCCGAATAAGCTCGGCGCTCGGGTCCTCTTTCCTGAGATTATGCGGCAACCTTCTCCAATCGAGGCCAAAAACCGGTTTGACGATCACTCTTTCCGGCGTTAACCTCGACAGGCTTCCCCTTTTGTAGCCAAATTACATATTGACGCCGATGATAGCACAAATTTCCATAAACTTGTCAATCAACCTACTGAGAATAATAATTTTTTCTAAATCTTCGCATACCTGCCCCTCGGAACCCAGATACCTTTACTGCTGCAGGGTTTAAGAACCCCAATCCAACACTGCCATATAATGCTGCGCCAGGGGGAAAGCCGAGGCCACATGGACATACCATCTGCGGGCATGGTACGAAACTCTGGCTCCCACCTTAATCAGCCGCTTGATCAGCCAATCCATCGACCGCTTCGCTTCTCTGGGATTCGACTTCCTCCCATCGACCACATAGTAGAATGACTTCCCCTGAAAAGACAGATTCTTCAGAATCCTGGGACCCCCCGTTTGGACAAAAAACGGTAATGAGTTCACGCCGTAGCATAGTAGTTTAACATCCTTTGCATCATTTACTTGCCATTATCAACAATGTCGAAGTTACTTAAGAAGGTTGCCAGGGTCACCCCAATTACCAATACCCTTCCTCATGGGAAACGACATGTAATACTTACTCCGCCCCCTTCACCACCAGGACCGGGCAAGTGGCCTGGCCCATGACCCGTTCGGCGACGCTGCCCAGGAACAGCCGTTTCAGGCCGGTGTGGCCCCGGCTGCCCATGATGATCAAACTGGTGTTTTGAGCCTCGGCCTCCCGGATGATGGCCTCCTCCGCCCGTCCCCCCGGGGTGAGGGTATTGAGGGGGACATCCTGGCCCTTGGCTTGCCCGGCCAAATTCTTGACCAGGGCCTTGGCCCGCTTGGGGTCGAGATCCCCGTACGCGGCCGTGACCGCGGTGAGTTTGCCGCCGGTCCATTTGGCCAGGTCCAGGGCCGTCTGAAACGCGGCCTGGCTGGCCGGGGAGCCGTCGCTGGCCACCAGGAGGTGCTCAAAGGCCAGGGCCGCATGGCGGGGGACCACCAGGACTTTGTAAGAGGTGTGGCCGATGACCCGGGCGGTGACGCTCCCTACCAGCAGCCTTTCCAGACCGCTTCTACCCCGGCGGCCCATGACGATAAGCTGGGGCTGGATTTCATCGGCAGCCGCGAGGACTTCGGTGTACACCGGGGTCCCGGTCCGCAGACGAAACTCCAAGTCCAGGCCCTGGCGGGCGGCCTCTTCCTTGGTCCTCTCCAGATGCTTCCGGGCCGCTTTTTCCCGCATATCGAAAAAGTCCTGACCTGCCCCGGGGGCCATGCCCAGGGCATTAGGCTGGGAAAAATCATAGGGGGGAATAAATTCCAGGACGTACAGGAGAAAAATCCGGCCGCCGCAGGCTCGGGCCAGGTCAAGGGCGGCGTTCACGGCCCCCTGGCTGGCCGGGGAATTGTCCGTACTCACCAGGATTCTGTCAAGGGACAAGGGGCAGGGCAGGGTGGGCGGCATGTGGCGTTCTCCTTTTTCAGAGAAGTATCAGGCCGGGGAGTCTATAAATAATGTTAGCCCTTCCCTCAGGGTAATGCAATGAAAAGCCGTTACACCGGGCGTTAGGCTGCGGTGCATATTGGCCTCGCGCCAGGGCGCTAAGGCGCAAAGGAGCAAAGGCACAACGACAGGTCAGGTACGCCGTTTCACAATAAGGACCGGGCAGCGGGCTTTGCCGATGATCTCCTGGGCCACGCTGCCCATGAGAAGACGGGTTAGCCCCGTGCGGCCGTGGCTGCCGATGATAATCAGGTCGATGCCGCGGTTCTGGGCGGCCCGGAGGATGGCCTCGCCGGGAGCGCCCCGCAGCAGCAAGGTATCCAGGGGAATCCCCTCCCGGTGGGCAACGTTTTGCAACCGGTGCAGAATTTCCTGGGCCTCGGGGACGTGGGCCTCCTTCGGGGCCACGCTGACGGCCGTCAGATGGCTGTACCAGTCCCCGGCCAGGGAAAGGGCCTCCCCGCAAGCCGCGTCGCTGAAGGGGGAGCCGTCGCTGGCCACCAGGAGACGCTGAAAGGTGAGGGGCGCCCGGCGGGGCACCACGAGAACGTTAACGGGACTGTGACCGACGACCCGGGCGGTGACGCTGCCCATCAACCTGGCGGCGAGGTCGGTGCGCCCCCGTCTTCCCATGATAATCAGGTCCGGCCGCTGGTCTGCGGCTTCCGCTAAAATGGCCCCAGGGGCCGTTTCCCCCCGGCGCACCAGCATCTCGCTCTCAAGGCCCAGGGACTCGGCCCGGGTATGTATGGTCTGGAGGCCTTCCCGGGCTTCCCGCTCCCACTCCGGCAGGGCATCCAGGGCCTGGCTGGCAAAGCCCGGGTTATATTCCAGCACCATGAGCCACCGCAGCCGGCAGGGACGGCGCCGGGCCAGGGCGAAGGCCGCCTCTACGGCCCCCCGGGAGGCCGGGGACCCATCGGTGCACACCAGGAGACTGGGGGGCTGCGGGCTGGCAGCAGGCGTAGTCATGGGCTGCTCTCCTGATCTTTATTGTACCTGAAAACGCGGGGAAATTTTTTTTGAAAGAATGACCCAATTCTTTGAGGAAGGATGAATAATTTCAGTTCCATCCTATCCGGTTGTGCTATAGAATAGGAAAAATTTACTAAGTAAAAACCATTAGGGGAAAACCTGATATGGCTCAAACAGACCTGGTTTGGAAAAAAAGAGGCTCACAGATTCGGGGAAAAGTGAACATCATTCTGGCCAGCCTGATTCTGGCGGCGGTCTGGGGTTTTCCCGCCGCGGTCCACGGGGCCGGTTTCGCCCTGACACAGCAGGGCACCGGGGCCATGGCCCAGGGCAACGCCTTTGTGGCTGAAGCCAATGATCCCTCCGCCGTTTTTTATAATCCCGCGGGCCTGAACCAACTGAAGAAGCCCCAGGCCTACCTGGCCGCCATAATCAATATGCCCGACCGGGAGTTTCATGGCTCGGGGGGGGCCTTTTCCGAGACGTGGCCCCAGTTCTATCCCTCCGCTTCCTTCTTTTTCGTGTACCCCACTCATGAGCGGGTGGCCCTGGGTGTGGGGGTCTTCAGTCCTTTCGGACTGGGGTCGGATTGGCCGGCGGACTGGGCCGGCCGCTACATCACCACGTATTCCCGTCTCAAAACCTACAATGTCAATCCGGTGATTTCCGTAAAGCTGCTGGACAACCTGTCGGTGGCCGGGGGCGTGTGTTTTCTCCGGTCCGAGGTGCGGCTCAGGCGGGACATCCCCGTGATTCCCTTTCTGGACGGGAAATCCGACCTGAGCGGCAGCGGCATGGGTATAGGAGCCAATTTCGGCCTCCTGTACGAACCCATCAAGGGCGTCAAACTGGGGGCGGCCTACCGCACCAACATCGTGGTGGACCATCAAGGGGAGCTGAATCTGTCACTGCCGGCGTTTCTCCGCAACGTGCCCCGGAACGTGGACGGCTCGGCGAAAGTGATCTACCCGCCCTCGGTCAATTTCGGCGTCTCCATTAACCGCTTCGCGCCCTTTACCTTCAACGTCGACGCCACCTGGACGGGCTGGTCCACCTATGAGGACCTGGAGGTCAAGCTCAGCCGGGCCATTCCGGTTAACGGCCGGCCTGCCACTAAGATCTTTACCGAGAAAAATTGGCGTGATGCCTGGGCCCTGCGCTTCGGGGCCAACTGGCAGGTGAGGGAAGATCTGAAGGTCAGGGCAGGTTACGCTTATGACATGACCCCGGTGCCGGCCTCCAGCCTTGAGCCCCAGGTGCCGGACTCCAACCGGCATATTTTTTCAGTGGGAGGGGACCTGAAGGTTTGGCGGCTCAATCTGGGGATCGCCTACAATTTCATCCTGAACGAAAGCCGCCATAAGGACAACTTATTTGCCATCAACGGGGTGCCCCTGCCCGCCGGCGCCCAGGTGAACGGCAGGTATCAAAGCCATACCCATTCCATCGGCCTGAGCTCCACCATCGAATTTTAGCGGCAATGCCGTATGCCGCTCAGGACAGGGTAATCCGGGAAACGGCCATGTCGTCCAGCATGTCCTCCAGGACCCGGATGCCCAGGCCAAAGCCGGGCAGGGGCAGCCCCACGCCCCCCCGGCCGAAAGCCACCGGCTCCCTCACCGGGTCCCGGGTAAGGAGATAAGGGGCAAAGGAGCCCTCCAGATAGGCCAGGGGGCCCTGGGTCAGGGCGAAATGACGGCCCACCGCGGCCAGGATGCTGGTTTCTCCCACGTGACAGCCGAGCTGGCAGCGGATGCCTGCAGCCGCAGCCCTATCCTTGATGCGCCTGGCGTTCATGACGCCCCCCATTTTGGACAGACGCAGATTGAACATCTGACAGGCCCTAAGGTCGATGAGCCTCTCGGCGTCCTCCAGGGTGCACACCGATTCGTCTGCCATAATAGGGAGGTCCACCGCGTCCTGCACCTGTCGCAGTCCCTCGAAGTCATCCTTGGCCACCGGCTGCTCCACGGCGCTCAGGCGGAAAGGGGCCATCTCCCGGATGCGGAGGATGGCCTCGGCCGCAGTCCAGGCGCCGTTGGCGTCCACCCGCAGGTCCACGTCTTCCCCCAGCATGCTCCTGGCCTGGGACAGGGTGTCCAGGTCGTTGTCCTCCCCCACCTTGAGCTTGACCATGGTCAGGCCCTGGGTCTTGACGAGCTCGAGGAATTGGGTCAACTGGGGGCCGGCGGAGAGGGGCAGCACGGCGCTGTAGGTGAGGCGCGCCGCTAATCGGGGGCCGAAAAAATCGCCTAGCGGCCGGCCGAAGGTGACGCCGGCCGCGTCCAGGAGAGCCGTCTCCAGGGCGCAGAAGGCCCCGGGAGATGTCGTGGCTGCGCATTGTTCCTGTAACAGCCCCAGGGAGGGGAGGAGGGTGGCCGGCGAAATTGCGGGAAATCCCAAAATCGCCGGCCCCAGCTTCTCCCGAAGGACATTAAGGCTCGCCTCCAGGGACTCCCCGGTGACAAAATCCCGAGGTATGCCCTCCCCAAAACCGCGGATGCCCTGATCAGTGGTGAGACCCACCACCAGATTGTCTGAGCCCGCATGGGTGGCCAGCTTGTGCTTAAACGGGTACCGGAACTTGCAGTTCAGGCGCCAGATGTCCATTTTCTTGATGATCATTGACGGCCTCAGGCGTTAGGTCGAGCATCTGCCCGAATTTCTTCCATTGATACCATTGGGCCGGAGAAGCCTGGATGGAGGCCTCCAGGACCTTAAGGCAGGCTTTCCCCACCGGTTTCACTTCCGAGACCTGGGTCAACACCGGGGTCAGGTTGAGGGTGTAGCGCTTTTTGCCGTTTCTTTGCATGAGCGCGGTGACCACCGGGGCTCCGGAGCGCTTCTGCAAAATATCCAGGGTCCGGTCCCCTGTCAAGAGACTATTTAAAAAGCGGAACTTGTTGCCCGAGGCTGGACGCCACTCGTCGAATTCATCACACTCGGTTATCAGAATGCGGCCGCTTTTCAGGGCCTTGACCGCGGCCAGAAAAACATTGCCGTCCTCCGAATCCACCAGTTGGAGGCCCACTGCGTCCGCCCTTTCCTGGAGGGATTGCCGCAAGCGGTTGGTTTGAAAGCGGCAGATCATGGTGACCGGATAGCCTCGCACTGACAGGGCCCCGGGGAGAAATTCCACCGCGCCGTAATGGCCGGTAACCAGGATGACCCCCCGGCCTTGGGCCAGAATCTCCTCGAGCTCCTCTTTGCCGTTCAACTTGATGCGGTGTCGCAGGAACTTCAGGAGCCTGGGAAAATTGGAATAGGCCACGAAGAGCTTTTCGTGGTAATGGTCGAAGATGCCCTGAAAAGGCTTGCTTCATGAGGGTCTTAAGGGAGCGGGGCTCCAGGTCGCTGCCGAAGATGTGTCTGATGGTGGCCTGGATCAGGGCCTTTTCTTTGGCTTTGAGAAGATAATACAGTTTCCCTACCTGAGATAAGTACCACTGCGAGATCCAGAAGGGGAGAAACCGGAACAAAAAGACGTTCACCCGGGCTTGGCAGAACTTGCTCAGATTAAGGGAGAATTTCCAGGGAAAACGGAGAGCTGACAACATGATAATTACCTCCTTGTAACAAGATGTCGGTGACGCTTTGGTTTTTAATTTAGAATTTTAGGGGTTTGGGTGCCTTTCTGTTGTTATGGAGGAGATTGACAGGGGCCGTTTCCCTTGCCTGCATATCGGCAAAGGAGGTGGGAAGTTAATGTTTGTCAGGGAATGCCTGATGCTTGTAATTAAATAATGCTTTAGCTTATAAGAATATCCCTGATATTTGTCAACAAAAACCCTTATGCAAATTAAGAAAAAAACCTGGTGGTAGCTGGTTGTAATCCTTAGGAAAGTAATTTTGCCTGCTTGTTTTTCGCCTGAAAACCGGGGGTAAGGTGAGGGTGGGGCAGCATATTTGCGGACTATTCTGGTCTATCTCTTGCAATTGAAAAGGGGAGCGAGGTCCACAAAGGACTTTTCTCTTAGTATGTGATATAGTTAAATATAAGGCTGTGAATAAAGGACAGGGACTCTATCCCGTGAACCTCTGCTTCTATGCCGGTCTTCCCGTTTGTCTCAGGGAAGCCCTGATTTCTTGGGTAATGTGGCCGCGGCGGACTGAGGAGCCGAGACGCTAGTTGGTCAGGAAAACATGGCGGGCAACAAGCGGATCTGCCTGGGGGATGGGCCGAGCCGCCTGAGATAAGGCCAGGGAGCGGCCAATCTCCAGCGAGCGCGATGCGCGATTATGGACAAGCATAACAGTTGCGTCAACACCAGGGCGATTATTGAATATTTCCAGGAAGAAGCTCCCGGGGACATCCCCCGGCTTCTTCAGGGATTGGGCCCGGAAATCGAACAACTGGCTGATCCCCTGGAGTTTCTCACCGAGGTCAACAATTGGGTATCCAGCGATGTCGTCATCAAGATGTTCGAAAATGCCCGGCGCCTTACCGGGAACGACGAGATCGCCTTCAAGATCGGCTTTGACTCCGCGGCCCGGAAAAAGCTGGGCTACATTCAGCGCATCATTCTCTTTGCCTACCGCAATCCCAAGCGCTCCTTGCGACGGGTGCAAAAGGTTAATGACAGATTCAACCGCACCAAAACCATAGATGTGGTGGAAACCACCCGGGACCGCGCCGTCATGCGTCTCCACTGGTTTCCCGAAATTCCCGGCACCGCTGATTTTTGTTTGTTCAACAAAGGCATCTACACCGGCATCCCAACCATCTGGGACCTGCCGCCGGCCATCATCGATGAAACCAAATGTTTTTTCAAGGGTGATGATTATTGCGAATACCACCTCAAGTGGGCCAAGCGCTATTCCCTGAAGGATATTATCCTCAACATCTTTGTGCCCTGGCGGGCCTTGAACTACACCATTGAGGAGTTGGAAAAGGATAAGGAACTCCTGAAAAAGAAGTTCAACGAAGTTCATGTCCTCAACATCGAGCTCCGGAAAAAGCTGGCTGAACGTCTGAAATTGCAGGGGTTCCTCCAGGAGAGTGAGGCCCGGTTCCGCAACCTGCTGGAATATCTCCCGGGAGTGGCTGTGCAGGGGTATGGCAGCGACGGCACGGTGCGTTATTGGAACAAAGCCAGCGAGGAGCTTTACGGCTACCGTGCCCTGGAGGCGGTGGGGAAAAATCTCGGGGACCTGATCATTCCCTCGGAGTTGAGGGAGATGTATGAGCAGTGCCTCAAGGTGGGGGTCCAAGCCACCCGCTCCGGGGAATTCCTGCCTGCGGGCGAATTTAATCTCCGCACCAAGGACGGCGCCCTGGTTCCCGTTCATTCCATACATACGGTGGTCTGTCTGGAAGGCAGCGAGCCCATTATGTTCTGTTTCGATGTGGACTTGCGGGAGCGCAAGAAGGTGGAGGAGGAACTCAGGAGGTATCGGGATCACCTGGAAAAGCTCGTGCAGGAGCGCACTGCCGAACTCACCCTGGTGAATATGCAGCTCCAGGAGGAAATCCAGGAGCGCCTGCGCACCGAGGGGGCCCTCCGGAAAAGTGAGGTGCGCTTCCGCACCGTGTTTGAGGGGGCTCCCGTGGGCATTTGTCTGGTTAGCCTAGATTGGGAATTCATCGATATTAACCGGGCCTACATGGAGATGCTGGGTTTTAGCCTTGAGGAGTTGCGCCAGTTGGGAGTGGCGAACATTCTACATCCGGAGGAATTGGCCGCGGCCAGGTCGTATTTTCTAGAAATAAAGAGGGGAGACCGGGACTTCGTCGAGCGGGAAGGGCGCTACCGGCGGAAGGACGGCTCCTGGATGTGGGGCCATATAAACGTTTCCGCCATTCGGGACGAATCCGGCGCCCCCCTGTTCGTGGTGGGCATGCTGGTGGACATCACCCAGGAAAAGGCCGCCCAGGCGGAGATCAGCGCCTACCAGGAACGCCTCCGGGCTCTCGCTTCGGAGCTTATCCTGACGGAAGAACGGGAGCGCCGCCTGCTGGCCACGGACCTTCATGACCATGTCGGCCAGATCCTGGCCCTGGCGCAAATCAAACTGGGAGCCTTGCGCCAGGAGGTTTCTTCTCCCGAATCCCAGACCTCTGTGACTGAAATCCGGGACTACCTGGGCCAGGCCATCCGCTACTCCCGGTCCCTGACCTATGAATTGGGGCTTCCCATCCTCTATGACCTGGGTTTGGAATCCGCGCTGGAGTGGCTGGCCGAACAGGTACAGGAACAGCACGGCTTGACGGTCCAGTTGCACCGGGACGAACAGGTCAAGCCCTTGAAGGAGGCGGCCATGGTGCTGGTCTTCCGGGTGGTGCGGGAACTGCTCACCAATATCGTCAAGCACGCCCAGGCCAGCAAGGTGGACCTCTCCATCGCCAAACAAGGCTCCTTCCTGCACATCCAGGTGATGGACGACGGGGTGGGCTTTGATGCCTCCGCAAGCGGGGTCCAGACCGGCAAGTCCTCGGGCTACGGTCTGTTCAGCATCAAGGAGCGCCTAACCTCTCTGGGCGGCCTTTTCCAGATCAATTCCCTGCCGGGCCACGGCACCCGGGTGTCCCTCACCGTTCCCCTGGAGCAGCAGGAAGCGGTCATGAATTAACCCCGCTTCTCTCCTGGCCGCTTCCCCTCAGATCAGCCCTTTCCGTTCTGCCATGAAAAGTTAATAGTTTAAGGTTCAAAGAAGATGTAGGGTGCGCACTGCGCACCGAGATGGCGGGCGGGGACGCCCGCCCCACCGGCCTTTCCTTCTTTTGGGGAGTCAACGGCGCAACTGCTCTGAAAAGGTCGTAGGGGCGCGTCTTACGCGCTCAAAATGATGGAGTCGTAAAAAGTCAGAAAACCCTTGCGGCTCTTGTAAGAGTCGTTTTTTTGTCATCCTGAACGAAGTGAAGGATATCAACCACCTGGAAATACAAGATTATTCGCTTCGCTTAGAATGACAAGTGGTGGTATTGAGTTATTTTTGCAAGAGCCGCCCACCCGACGCCACCTCCAGCTGGGGTTTCAATGTCTTTAGATTTACTGAGAAAATTTTCTGATTAACATGGGTTTTTCCCACGGGTCTGAAGGTATAAAATCGAGTTTGATTATTCCAGCCGGTGGAGATGAATTCATTTATTTATTGGGCCAATGTTTTCGATTATGATGAATAAAACTTTTCTGGGGGCGGATTATGAAATGGGCGTCTGGCGGTCTGAAAATCAAACTTTTCGGGGTTAGAGGGTTTTTCATCCTGCAACCTTCCTTGAGCATTATGGCGTTTCTCCTCCTGGTCCTGGCCATAGGAACCCTTGCCAGTCCCCAGCCCGTTGGCGCGGGGCCTGCTGCCTCCGCAACCTTTAACCCGGAAAAGCAATTCACCATCACCAAGATCGAGCCCAACGCCGCCAAAGAAGAGGTCAAGATTTATTTCAGCCAGCCCGTGCCCCTGGAAGTCCTGCAAACCGCAGTGCGCTTCCTGCCCAGGGTCAAACTGGACTGGAGCAATTCCAAAATGAGCTCTGAGGGCGTGCTCACCCTGAGAGGGAATTATAAATACGGGGCCGGCCACTTCATCGCGCTGAAAGACGGCGTGACGGTGCAGGGCCGTACCTATTTCCCCACGATCAACACCTTCATGATGCCGAACCGCCCTCCCACCGTGGAGTTCGTGGGGGACAAACGGGTCATCGAGCGGGACAGCCGGCAGCTTGTGCACGTGCGGGTCTCAAATGTGGACAACCTCCACGTGGACAAGGTCCGGGTGCCGGCGCTCCTGCTGCCCCAGGCCCTGGCCGCGGAAAAAGGCCGCGGCGATCTGAAAAAGACGGTGGAGGAGTTAAACGCGGCCGCCGCCCAACTCCAGCCTTTGATCCAGGGGAAAAGCGCCTATGCCCCCTTCGGGGGCGCGCCCCTGGAGGAAAAGCAGCTCTTTCCCGCCGGGGGCGAGAAAAACCGCGTCCTGGCCGTGTCGGTGCCCCTGACTTTCCGCCAGGATAAGACCGCCGGGGCCCTGGAACTCATCCAGGTCAGGGACAACCAGGAGGGCAGCAAGGCCGCGGCCGGCCCCCGCCTTTTCCGCATCACCGACCTGGGCCTGACCTATAAGCTGGGCGGCAAGGGCCTCCTGCTGTGGGCCACCTCCCTCAAGGACGGCTCCCCGGCCCCGAACGTCCAGGTCCTGGCCTTTACCCGCCAGACCGAGGTCTTCCCCCTGGGCCAGACCGATAAAGACGGCGTCCTGACCTTTGCCCCCAAGGAACTGGAAGGCTTCTCCCTCAAGCAGCTGGGCAGCTTCACCCCGGTCAAGCGCCAGGTGGACAAAAGCGACATCACCTTTCTCCTGGCGGGCAAGGCCGGGGACGTCTCCTATATAGAAGTCAAGCCCCAGGGCAACCTCAAAGCCGAAGACGTCTGGCATGTGGACAGCCCGGACCAGCCCCGCAACCTGAAGGGCGTGCTCTTCACCGAACGAGGCGTGTACCGGCCGGGGGAAAAAGTTTATTTCAAGGGCACGGTGCGGGAATACCGGGAGGGCGGCATTTTGCCTCCCCAGGCCAAGGAGTGCGTCTTTGAGGTCACCAATTCCCGGGGTGAGAAGGTTTTTGTGAAAAAGGCGACTCTCTCGGAGTTCGGCACCTCAGCCGGGGAAATCGACACCCAGCCTTACTGGCCCCTGGGCACCTACACCATGACCATGGCCTTCGGCCCCGACGCCAAGCCCTCTGCCAAGTCCAAGGAGAATTACGCCGAGGATGACCTGGGCGAAGAAGGGGAAGGCAAGCCCAAGGCCCCCGAACCAGAGGCCACCACGACCTTTCAGGTCCAGGAATTCAAGCCTCCCCGTCACTTCACGGACATCGCCTTTGAGCGCTTCTCCCGGGAGGATAAAACCTACGTCAACCGGGAGCGCCAGGCCGAGTTCGTCAAGATTATCATCAGCGGCGCCTACTATGCCGGCGGCCAGGTGAAGCACGGCCAGGTGCGCTGGCGCATCCAGCAGGCCCCCACCAACTACCAGGTCCAGGGCTTCGACAATTACATCTTCGGCTATGCCGCGGAAGACAAGGGCATACTCATCGAAAGCGGCCAGGCCATCTTGGATGAACAGGGGAAGGCGGTGGTGGAGTTTCCCCTGGACCGCCACCTCCTGGCCGGCCGCCAGGGCCTTTCGGTCACGGCCACGGTGGTGGACTTCGACGGCCGGGCCGCCGGCACCAGCAAGGTCTTTCAGGTGGAGCCGGATTACAAGGTGGGCATCGGCCGCCACCAGGACAGGTTCCACCTGGGGGAGGAGTATGACCTCAAGCTGGTGGTCCTGGACAAGCAGGGCAAGAAGGTCAGCCAGGGCCAGCTCCGGGCCGAGGTGCTGGAGCGCAGTTGGTCCTACGTAGCCAAGCGCAACGAAGCCGGCGACGTGTTCTGGGAGGACGAAAGCACCTGGCGCAAGGCCTATGCCGGTGATCTCCCCATAAAAGACGGCCAGGCTTCCTTCCGGTTCGACTGCGCCCAGCCGGGGAAATATCTCCTGGCCTTCACCTTCACCGATCCCCAGGGCAAAAGCTTTTCTTCCGCCACCCTGGCGAAGGCGGACTGGGAATATGTTCCCGAGGAAAGACGGGACCGGGCCTATCAGCCTCTGACCTTGTGGGCCGACCGGGCGGTTTATAAGCCGGGAGACACCGCCAATCTCCAGATAACCCCCAAGGGCGCGGTGGCTTATTATCTGGTTACCCTGGAGCGGGAGGGCCTCCTGTCCCATCAGGTGATCCAAGGCGGCAGGGGGCCCAAGAACCTGCCCCTGGCCATGAAAGCCGAATATGGCCCTAATGTGTACGTCTCGGTGCTGGGCGTCAGCCCCCGGGGAGACTTCCCGGTGCGGTCCGGCGGCTATGATCTGGAGGCCCCCGGCTTCGTCTGGGGTAACCTGAACCTGCCGGTCCTCAAGGAAGTGGAAGGGCTGGAGGTGAAAATCAATGCGGAAACCGCAGACTGGCGGGCCCGGCCCGGCGACCAGGTGACCGTCAACCTGACGGCCGCCACCCCCAAAGGCCAGGGCTTGGAAACGGAGTTGGCCCTGGCCGTGGTGGACGAGGCGGTCCTGGCCCTCACCGGCTACAAGACCCCCACCCTGGAAAAGCTCACCCGCTTCGATCTGCCCCTGGCGGTCTTCACCGGCGAACTGCGCACCCTTCTGGTGCACCAGACCCCCTTCTATCCCACCCGGGTGGACCCCCTCACCGGGGGCGGCGGCCTTTCTGCCGACCTGGTGGACAAGCTGCGCCGCCGTTTTCAGCCCGTGGCCTATTTCAACCCCAAGGTCATGACCGACGCCCAGGGAAAGGCCAAGGTCACCTTTACCCTGCCCGACAATATCACCAGCTACCGGGTCTTTGCCGTGGCCCAGGATAAAACCAGCCGCTTTGCCAGCGTCGAGCGCCATCTCATCGCAGCCAAGGATTTCTACCTTGAGCCCGGCTTGCCGAATTTCTTTACCAAGGGAGACAAGTTCAAATTCCAGGTTGCGGCCACTAACGCCACCGGGGACAAGGGTCCGGTGACCTTTAAAGCCACCCCGGAGGGCGGGCTGACCCTAGCCGCGGTGGACGCCAGCGGCCAATTGAACCCCAAGGACAGCCTGAAGCTCAACGTCACCGGGGAAGCCACTGCGCCGGGCAAGGCCAAGGCCCTCTTCGCCGGGGAATTCCAGGGCAAAAAAGACGAGGTGGAACTTGCCTTGCAGGTCAACTCCGGGCATGTGCGCCAGCCGGCCGCGGTCCTCGGTTCCTTTACAGCCGCCGGCGGCGCTGAAAGTGCCCCTGCCGCCCTACCTCACCGACGCCGCCGCCAAGGTCAACCCCGATGAGGTCCAGGCCGTGCTCACCCTCTCCGGGTCGCCCTTCTTGCGCTTCACCCGCCCTATCAATTATCTGCTCACCTATCCTTACGGCTGTGTGGAGCAGACCAGTTCCGGAGTTTTGGGGCTGGCCGCCATCCGCAGCCTGGTTAAACAGAAGCTGATCTTCGGCATCGAGGCCGACAAGGTGGACAAGTTCCTGCTGAGCGGCATCGGCCGCCTCATGAACCTCCAGACCGAACAGGGCGGCTTCAGCTATTGGCCGGGGCAGAGCTACTCCCACCCCTTCGGTACCCTCTACGCCCTGGCAGCCCTGAGCATCGCCAAGACCCAGGGTCTGGCCGTCCCTGAGAGCGCCTTCAAGAAAGGCATCGAACAACTGGCTCACAAGGTGCAGTTCGGCAAGGCCACTCCTTTCGAGAAGGCCTTCGCGGCTTACATCCTGTCCATGAACAACACCCTGCCGCCGGCCCGCTTTCAGGCCATGATGCGGGATTATCCCTCTCTAACCCAGGAAGGCAAACTCTTCCTGATTCTGGCCGCACACCAAGCCAAACTGCTCCCTCCCCAGACCCTCAAGACCTACTTGAAACCCATCCTGGAAGGCAAGGAGCGGGACAAGGCCCGGGATGAACTCAGCGAAGATGACTTTGACGCCCGCTTCCGGGGCGCGGCCCTGGCGGTGTTGGCGGGCAAGGCCATCATGCCCGAGGACAACCTCACCAAGCAGGCGGTCCAGTATCTCTTGGGCGGCCTGGGCCAGCAGGGCATCTGGACCTCCACCAGCGACACCGGTTGGGCCTTGCTGGCCCTGGGTGAATATTATAAAGGCTCCGCCTTCAAGGAGGAGGCGGGCACGGTCACGGTCAGCCAGCCCGGCCGCCCTGACCAGGAAATCAGTTGGGCCCCCGGCGGGGCCCGCAGCCTCGGCCTGGATATCCCGGCCCTCCTGCAAAACCCCGAGGTGCGCCTGAAAGGCCAGGCCGGCCGCACCTGGCTCTACGAAGTGAATCTCACCTATCCCCGCCTGGACCTCAAGGACAAGGGCGAGGACCGGGGCTTCAAGGTGACCAAAACCGTGAAAAACACCGACGGCACGGAGGTCATCAAGGTGGGCGACCTGGTCAAGGTTTCCCTGACCATCGACATTCAGGGCCTGGCCCGGCGCTACATCGTCCTGGACGACCCCCTGCCGGCGGGTCTGGTGGCCGTGAACACCGCCTTAAAAACCGAGGAACCCGCGCCCTCGGAAGAAAAGGAGCAGTATTACGATTACGCCACGCCGGACGGCCTCATCCGCTTTTTCCCCAATCACTTTGAGATTCGGGATGACCGGGTGCTGGCCTTCAGGGATCAGGTATACCCCGGCACCTTCCGCTTTGATTATTATGCCCGGGCCGTGTGTGAGGGGGATTTCGTCATGCCCCCCACCCAGGCCGCGGCCATGTACAACCCGGGAGTGCAGGGCTACTCGCCCCAGGGCCGGCTGACCATCAAAGGACGGTGAGGCAGGGTGGGTCTCAGGCTCATGGACTCATTATCCAGAAATGAGACCCGCCTATGACCAGATCAGCCGTGCTGAAGGAAAGCCCTGGTGGCACAGGCGTCTCGCCTTTGCTGGCTCGAGGCTTGAGCCTTGCGGCTGCATTTTTTTTAAGTGAAGCGAAGCCTGCAAAAAACCTATCGGACGCTATTGTTATGAACTATTGAAAAAGACCATGCTGCTCAGAATACTCTATACCCGCCGGCGCACCTGGTCATGGGGACTTGGGTTCCTCCTGGGCGGCCTGCTCGCCTGCGGCCTCATCTACCTGGAAGCCGCGTCCCGCTTTGACCCCGCGGCCCTGGTCCCGGTTCCCGGCCCCCTGGTGGTTGACCGGGAAGGGCAGATTTTGCGCCTGGCGCCCGATTCCCAGGGCCAAAGAATGGTGAAGCTACCGGGTGATGCCATACCGCCTCTCGTGGCCGCGGCCTTCATCGCGGCGGAGGACCAGCGTTTCTGGGAGCATCCCGGCGTGGACCTCGCCGCCGTCATGAGGGCCGCCGGCCAGAACCTTACAGCCGGGCGCATCGTCTCGGGGGCCTCCACCCTCACCATGCAATTGTCCCGTCTCGCCTATCCGGGGTCCCGCACCTTTCATCGCAAGCTGGTGGAGATGGTGAGAAGTCTGAGGATCGAGGGGACCCTCACTAAAGAGGAAATTCTGCGGGCTTATCTCAACCGGGTGCCCCTGGGGGGGAATCTGGTGGGGGTGGAAACCGCGGCCCTGGCCTATTTCAATAAATCCACGGCCGACATCACCCCCGCCGAGGCCGCGCTCCTGGCGGCCCTGGCCAAGGCCCCCACGGCTTTGCGCCCCCGGGGGCCGAAATATAACCGTCTCGTGGCCCGGCAGCACTGGGTCCTGGGACGGATGGCCTATCTGGGGCATCTCAATCCCGAGGAAGCGGCCGCCGCCCGCCAGGAGCCCCTGATTTTTCAGGGAGCGGGCCGGGGCGTCCCCATCTTTCCTTTCGAGGCGCCCCATTTTGTGCCTGCTGCCTTGTCAAAATCAAAAAATATGCCGCCTGACCACGGCCACCTGCCCACCACCCTGGACCTTGCCCTCCAGCGGCGGGTGGAGGCCGTGGTGCGCTCCCACCGGACCCAACTGCTCCGGGCCCGGGCCTCCCAGGCCGCTGTGGTGGTGGTGGACAACCGCACCCTCTCAGTCCTGGCCCTGGTGGGCTCCCTCCTCTATGGCCCCCAGGACCGGGGTTTTAATAACGGCGCCACCGCCTTGCGCTCTCCCGGTTCCACCCTTAAGCCCTTTCTTTATGCCCAGGCCCTGGACGAAGGCTTCACTTCGGCTTTGGTGCTGGAAGATGTGGACCGGCGCTACCGCACCCCCAAAGGGGACTTCACCCCTGCCAACTTCGACCGCTCCAGCCACGGCCCGGTGTCCTTCCGGGAAGCCCTGGGGAACTCCCTCAATCTCTCCGCGGTGCATCTCCTCAACCAGGTGGGGCCCCAGGCCTTTTATGACAATTTGCAGAAGCTGAACCTCATCAATCACCCCGAGCTTGGCCCCCAGCATTACGGTCTGGGGCTGGTGGTGGGGAACCCTGAGGTCACCCTGCTCCAGATGGCCGCGGCCTATGCTTCTCTGGCCAATGGCGGCCTCTACCGCCCCTTGCGTTTTCTCCAGGGGGAACCTGCGGACCCCGGAGTGCAGGTTTTTTCCCCCCAGTCCGCGTATATCGTCAGCGACATCCTGGCCGATCCTTTGGCCCGGGGCCGGATTTTCGGGGGCTCCCAGGCCATGAACCCGCTTTACCGCCTGGCCCTCAAGACCGGCACCAGCACCCACTATCGGGACTGCTGGTGTGTGGGCTATTCCCCGGAATTCACTATCGCCGTTTGGGTGGGGAATTTCAGCGGGCAGCCCACCGCCTTGTTAAGTGGCGCCTCGGCGGCCGCGCCTATCCTGGCCGACCTGCTCCGGGAGGTTTTCAGCGGCAGCCCCCCCGGAGGTTTTCCCCGACCCGAGGGCATCGCCCGGCGCACGGTGTGCGCCTTCTCGGGGCTGGTCCCCGGACCGGGCTGCGTCCATCAGCGCCAGGAACTGTTCATCGCCGGCACCGAACCCGCCCAGGACTGCACCTATCACCTGGCCCAGGAACCCTGGCACCAGATGCCCACCCCTTTTGCCGGCTGGCTCAAAAACCGCCACGGCAAAGGCGGCGAGGGCCGCTTCCGCCTGGCAGGATTTCCCCTGGACCTGGACAAAGTGTTCCCCAAGGCCGGACCCGCCCAGAACCAGCCCCAGGCTCATTCCCGGCCCCAGACCTTGCCCGGGGCTTCTCATGGTAAGGTGTCCCTGGGCCTCGGGACAAATAGCGGAGAACCGGCGCGCCTCCCCCTGCCTTTGGCGGATCAGCCCCAACTGGTGAGCATCACTTATCCCTTCAATGGCGACCGCTTCCTTCTGCAATCCGGGGCCGAGTCCGTGCGCCTCACCCTGAAGGCGGACTGCCGCCTGCCTTTTCCTGCCATTACCTGGTTTGTGGACGGGGAAGAGAAAGCCGCGGCCGGCCCGCCCTACGACCTGACTCTATACCTGGACCGGGGCCGGCACCGCCTCATGGCCGTAGGTCCCGACGGCCGGGGCGACGCCGTGGTGGTGGTGGTGGAGTAATATTAAGGTAAAATTTTTGCGAAGGTCCTTAAAACTGTCATTCTGAGGGAGCGAAGCGACCGAAGAATCTCGATTAAATCTGAGCAATTCAGGCAGGCTTGCCCGCTTTCTCCGCCAGTCGGCGAAATTTTTGGGAAAACCGGTGAGCAGCAGTTTCGTCAGGAGAGGCCAGGCCGGATTTGATTAAATATGCATTGATGAAAATTCTATTTTTCAAGTAAACATAACCTGATATTACCTCATTGCTATCGCTTTCCTGAATATCCTTTAAGATTACCGCCTTATTCAGCACATAATGCTGCAAATATTCCCTTGCTTCATCTTTATTGTTGATAAAAACACCCAAAAACCTTACTAACTTCCCGTTCTCCAACAAAATGGTCTTTTCATCTTGTATAGCTGTTACTTTATAAATTTCTGGTAAATTTTTTCTATAATTTGTTTGTTCCTTGGTAATTTCCGAATCTTGAATACGAGGCCTGTACTTTGCCGATGGCGACGTTAAAATCCGCTCGTCTCTTTTTGAAATATCTATCAGAGTAAAAAGGGAATGTGACTCCCTCAATCCCAGTTTCTCCCGGATCATTTCCGTAAAAGTATCATTAATCTCAAATCCCACTGCGTTCCGCCCCAAATCCAGGGCCGCCTTGACCGTGGTGCCGCTCCCCAGGAAGGGGTCCAGCACCGTATCCCCCACGAAGGTGAACATGCGGATGAGGCGCCGGGGCAGCTCCTCGGGAAACATGGCCTCGTGGCCCACCTGCTTGGCTCCGCCGAAGCGCCAATGGCCGGCAAAATACTCTTTCCACTCTTCCTTGGTGAGTTTTGAGGCTTCTTTGACCTCCTTTTCCACCTTTCTTGGTGGCCCCTGCTTCTTGAAAATCAGGATAAACTCATAGTCGATTTCGATCAGGCCGTTGGGAGGGTAGGGGTAGGAGCCCATGATCACGGCCCCGCCCGTGGTGTTCATGGTGGTTTTTTTCTGCCAGATGATGCTCCCCATGAAGTCGAAGCCTAACTCCTCCCCCTGGCCGATGATCTCGGCGTGCAGGGGGATGATCTTGTAGCGGCCGTACACCGCGGCCCGGGCGAACTGGTCCCCCACGTTGACGCAAAGCCGTCCCCCGGGCCTCAGCACCCGGAAGCACTCCCCCCAAACCCGGTACAGGTCCCTCAAATAGTCGTGCAGGCTCTGGCCGTAGCCGATCTGGCCGGGAATGCCGTAGTCCTTGATATGCCAATACGGCGGCGAAGTGACCACCAGGTCCACCGACCCCTCCGCCACCTCTCCCATCTCCCGGCTGTCCCCGATAATGATCTTCGCCCAGTTGTCCATATGCCGGAATTAGTGATTTTGAGGGAGGGGGCTAGGGGCCGTGGGCCCCTACCCCCTCCCTCAAGCTCCCTCCCCCAACCCCTTAGGGGAACAAAAACTGGCTGGCAAGTCGGGGCCCTATGCCCCGTCTTGCCAGCCCCTTCTGCGGGTTGGGAGGGGGGCTTGGGGGGAGGGCAGGGACCTCAGGTCCCTGGCCCTCCCCCCAAAAAAGATATCCTACCTGCTCCCCCAGCCCTCCCCTCAAAATAAACTCACTTGGCCAAATACTTCAGACTCTGGCGCAGCAGTTCCTCCAGGGTGCGGGCGCCCTGAGATTGAGACTTATCCAGGGCCTTTTCCGCCAGGTGTTTGGCGTAGCCCAGGTTGATGAGGGCCGACAGGGCATCCTGGTGCTCCCGTTCCTGGGGGGCCTGGCGGCGGGCCGGCGCGGTGACGGCCAGACGGTCCCTCAATTCCAGGGCGATGCGCTCTGCGGATTTCCGCCCCACCCCGGGGATGCTGGCCAAACGTTTCACGTCCCCTTCGGCCACGGCCTCCCGGAAATTCTCCGTAGAAATGCCGCTCAGGATATTCAGGGCCATGCGGGCCCCGATGCGGTGAATGGTCAGGAGTTCCAGAAAAATCTCTTTTTCATCCTGGTCCACAAAGCCGAAAAGCTCAATGGTGTCATCCAGGACCCGGGTGTGGATGTGCAGGGCGGTGGAGCCGGGAGGGTCGGGGAGGGCGTAGAAGGTATTGAGAGAGATGTAAACCAGGTAACCGATGCCGCCCACTTTGACCAGGGCCTCGCCGGGATTTTTACTGAGGATTTCCCCCTCTAAAAAGCCGATCATGAGGCGCCCCAGCGGGAGTGAAAGTAGTGGCACACGCCCACGGCCAGGGCGTCGGCGGCGTGGTGGCCGGCCACCGTCAGGCCCAGCAGGTTTTCCACCATCATTTTCACCTGGACCTTGGTGGCCTGGCCGTAACCCACCACTGCCTTTTTTACCGTGAGGGGTGGGTAAAAATGAATGGGCACCCCGGCCTGGGCCGCGGCCAGAAGCACCACCCCCCGGACTTGCCCCAGGATAAACGCGGTCTGCACGTTGAGGGCCAGAAACATATCTTCCAGGGCCAGGGAGTGGGGCCTGTGCTCCTGGAGCAGGACGGTGAGCGCGTCATAAATTTGACAGAGGCGCTGTTCCAGGGGCGCCCGGCTCTTGGCCGCAATCTGGCCATGGTCCAGATGTGTAAGCTGCCCCGATTCACCTTGAATAACCCCGAAACCGGTGAACCTGGAGCCCGGATCAACCCCCATCACCACCTGGGTCATAACAGGGCCTCTAAGATGCGGTCGGGAATGTCAAAGTTGGCAAAGACGTTGTTGACGTCGTCGTGGTCTTCGATTAATTCCACCAGCTTCAGGATGGTTTGGGCCTGGCCCTCCTCGGCAATGGCCACGGTAGTTTTGGGACGCAGCTGCAATTCCGCCAGGGTGGCCTCAAAGCCCCGTGATTCCAGGGCCTCCTTGACTTCTACAAAGGCAGCCGGGTCGGTGAGCACTTCGAATTGGCTCTCCGTGCTTTGCAGGTCTTCGGCGCCGCTGTCCAGGGCCGCTTCCAAAAGTTCATCTTCTTTGACCGTGGCCTGATCGAAGACGATGACCCCTTTTTTATCAAACATCCAGGCCACGCACCCCGGCTCCCCCATGCTGCCGCCGTACTTGGTGAAAAGATGGCGAATATCGGAGACGGTGCGGTTTTTGTTGTCCGTGAGGGATTCCACCATGATGGCTACCCCGTCGGGACCGTAGCCTTCGTAGATCACTTCTTCCAGGTTGCTGCCGCCCCCTTCCCCGGCGCCTTTATTGATGGCCCGCTGAATATTGTCCTTGGGCATATTTTCCTGCTTGGCCGCAGCAATGGCGGCCCGCAACCGGGGATTGCCCGTCGGGTCGGCTCCTCCCAGGCGGGCGGCCACCGTGATTTCCTTGGCCAATTTACTGAAGATCTTGCCCCGCTTGGCGTCAACAGATCCCTTTTTACGTTTAATGGTGCTCCACTTGGAATGTCCAGACATGGGCGCCTTATCCTCCTTCAGACGTTAGGTCGATACGGCGGCATTTTTTGACCCTAGGTCCTCTTCAATTTCATCGGTCAGTTTGCCAAGGCCGAGAAGATAATATTCTTTGCTGGCCGGTCGTGAGCCCGCCGGTTTAAGGCGATGACACTGTTTGAAAGCCTTTTTCAGTTGGGCGACGAGACCCCCGGTGTCCGGCCCCTCGAAAATCTTTACCAGAAAGTGCCCGCCCCTGACCAACAGGTTCTGAGCCACGGCCCAGGCTTGTTGGGCCAGTTCTAGAGAACGCTGCTGGTCCACCCCTTTGACGCCGGTGGTCCTGGGCGCCAAATCACTGACGATCACCTCAAAGTAAGGACTTTGGGCCCGGATTGCTTCCAAGTCTATACTTAGGATGTCTCCAGAGATAAAGTATAGGGGATGGGCCAGGGGAACCTGTACCCCCTCCACGTCCACCCCCAGCGCCAAGCCCTCCGGCCCGACCCGGGAAGCGATGTATTGGAGCCAGGAACCGGGGCTGCAGCCCAAATCCAGGACCCGATAGCCGGGGCGGAAAAGCCGGTATTTTTCGTCGATGGCCTTGAGTTTGTATACCGCCCGGGATACGAAGCCTTCGGCCCGGGCCTGGCGCCTGTATGAATCTGTCACCCCAGGGCGGGGCATGCCGTTTTTTCCTATCTTATCAAATTAATTGACTTTCTTTTAACACAGGATCCTTTCGAGAGCAATACAAATCCCAGGTTCGCTTGTGTCAATATATTGACGAAATCCACAAACTTTGACGGCTAATACCCATATTTTCTTTTCGGCGCACCAGGGTTTATCGGAAAAAGTTGAGAAAAAATAGGCATATTGCGGTTTTACGGCCACTGGCACGGTCATTGCTTTCTCAGGGTCTAAACCAAGACTCGGAGTAAGTATGGCCAAAGAAAAGCCCTCAGAAACAGACGCTCCTGCTCCCGCCGAAAATAGCAAACCCAAAGGCAAGTTCAAGAAAATCCTGATCTTCGCCGTCCTTGGGCTCCTGCTGGCCGGAGGGGGTCTGGTGGCCTATATCCTGTTTGTGGATGAGCCCCCGGGAAAGGAAGCTCATGCGGGGAAGGGCGCCCAAAAGCCCGGCGTCAGCATGGCCTTGGACCCTTTCCTCGTTAATTTGGCCGATCGCGAAAGCCGGCGTTACCTGAAGTTAAGGTTGGAGCTGGAAGTTGATAGCGAGGGCACGGTCAAGGAGTTGGAAAAATCCCTCCCCCGCATCAGGGACGCCCTGATCCTGCTCCTGAGCAGCAAAACCTATCTGGATCTTTCCTCTTTTGAAGGCAAACAACAGTTGAAGCAGGATATCAAAAAAAGAGTAAGCGAGTTGCCTGCCGGCAAAAAAGTGACGGATGTGTTCTTTACTGAGTTCGTGGCCCAATAGGTAGACCAGATGACCAAGGTTCTCTCCCAGGAAGAAGTGGATGCCCTCCTCAAGGGCTTGGTTGATGGTGAAATCGAGGTTGAGGCCAACCAGGGGGCCATTGAAGCCGGCGTCACCGCCTACGACTTCGCTTCCCAGGAGCGCATCATCCGGGGCCGCATGCCCACCATGGAAGTGATCAATGAACACTTCGCCCGGGCTTTTCGTATTTCCCTGTCCATGACTCTGCGCCGCACCGTGGACATCCAGACCAATTTTGTGCAGATGCTGAAATTCGGCGAATTCCTGAGATCCCTGCCTTTGCCCAGCAGCTTCAACATCTACAAAATGGACCCTCTTCGGGGCCAATGCCTCCTGGTGGTGGACAGCAAGCTGGTCTTTGCCCTGGTAGAGTGCTTCCTCGGCGGCAGCGGCCGGGCCCGCTTTAAAATCGAAGGCCGGGATTTCACCAGCATTGAACGGCGCCTCATCCAGAAGGTGGTGATCATGGCCTTTCAGGACCTGGAAAAAGCCTGGGTTCCGGTGCACCCGGTGAAGATGCATTTCGTCCGAGTGGAGATCAACCCCATGTTCGTGGGCATAGCCACTCCCAACGACATCATGGTGATCAGTAAATTCCAGGTGGAGATGGAACAAGCGGAGGGCTTCGTCACCGTCTGCATGCCTTACGCCACCATTGAGCCCATCAAGAGCAAGCTCTATTCAGGATTTCAGAGTGAGCTACTGGAACAGGACAACCGCTGGACTTCTCGTATCCAAGAGCAGGTTCGGGACATGGAGGTGGAAGTGGTGGTGGAACTGGCTTCTACCAGGCTGGCCGCCAGAGAGTTGCTCAACCTGGCGACGGGAGACATCATCTTCTTCAATAAAAAGGTGAATGACTCCCTGGTGGGCAAGGTGGAGGGCATCCCGAAATTCACCGGCCACGCCGGGCAGATTCACAATGCCAAGGCCTTTAAAGTTGAGGAATTGCTGCACCCGCAACCGTAATACCTTATCAGGTGGGAGGATCACCAGTAAATGGCTCTTAATAGCAACCCTTCATCGGTTGAAGATTTCGATTGGGAAAAAACCCCGGAAGTGGAGCCTGCCTCCCAGGTGGCAGACCCTCTTGAGGCGGGCTTGGTTCCCGAGTCCGCCCCTTCGGCCCCCAAAGAGAAAAGGGAGAAGATCTCCAGCATGGAGCTTCTCCTGGATATCCCCCTGGAAATAACCGCCGAATTGGGCCGCACCCGCATGATTATTAACGATCTCCTCCAATTGGGCCAGGGTTCGGTGATCGAACTGAATAAGTTGGCCGGAGAACCCTTGGAAATCCTGGTAAATCAGAAGCTCATCGCCAGGGGGGAAGTGGTTGTAGTTAATGAGAAATTCGGCATTCGTCTCACCGATGTTATCAGTCCCCTGGAGCGCATCAAGCAATTAGGATAACGGGCATGCCTTGGTTCGGGAACTGGCTCACCGATATTTCTGCAACCCTACTCGCCGACGGGGCCGCAACTCTTCAGCCTCTTGGGGCGCCGGACTTTCCCTTTTGGCAGTATGTCCTCAAAATCCTGACTATTTTAAGCGCCATGCTGGGTGTCCTGCTTTTAGCCTTAGGCCTCTGGAAGCGCTGGGCTCCCCGGCGCCAGCGCCACCCGGCCCTCATCCAGGTATTGGCCACCCATTATTTAGCTCCCAAACAGGCCTTGATCCTCGTGGCCGTCGGCCGGGAGACCTTTTTGCTGGCCAGTTCTGCCGAGAATCTCAACGTCATCCCCTTGGCCCGGCAGGAAAGCGGGATGGTGCCGGAATCGCTTCCTCCTCTCGTGAAGGATTCTGAAAGGGCCCCAGATGTCTGCTAAGGGATTAAAATGCGCAGTGATTGCCGCTCTTCTTGCTCCGGGGGCCACCGCTTCGGCCTGGGCCGCCTCTCCCTGGAGTTTGGAACAGGCCCTGGCCCCCGAGCGCCTGAGCACCTCTCTTACGCTTCTCCTCTTTCTCACCGCCCTGTCCCTGGCTCCGGCTCTGGTGGTCATGGTAACTTCTTTCACCCGCCTGGTGGTGGTCTTTTCCTTCTTGCGCCAGGCCCTGGGGACGCAGCAGATGCCCCCCAACCAGGTTCTCATCGCGCTATCCCTCTTTCTGACGGTTTTTATCATGTCCCCGGTTTGGCAGGAAATCCAAGCCAGCGCGGTCCAGCCCTACATGGAACAGAAGGTCACCGGTGAGGAGGCCATCCAGCGGGGCCTCCAGCCATTAAAGGCCTTCATGGGCAACCAGACCCGGGAGAAGGACCTGGCCCTCTTTCTCTCCATTTCTAAGGCCCCCCGGCCCAAGAATTTTCAGGATACCCCCATCGCCGCGCTCGTCCCTGCTTTTATGATCAGTGAGTTGCGCACGGCTTTCGAAATCGGCTTCTTACTGTTTTTGCCCTTTCTCATTATTGACATGGTGGTGGCTTCCGTCCTTCTTTCCATGGGCATGATGATGCTGCCTCCAGTCATGATTTCCCTGGTGTTCAAAGTGCTTCTCTTTGTTTTGGTGGATGGCTGGAACATCCTGGTGGGTTCACTGGTGAAGAGCTTTCATTAGCAAGACGTGGGAGATTTGCTTGACATGACTCCGGAACTCGTTGTGGAACTGGCGCAAAAGGCTATCAAGGTGACGTTGCTGGTGTCCCTGCCCATCTTGGGCATCGGTCTGGTGGTGGGGGTGCTGGTAAGCCTCCTTCAGGCCGCCACCCAGATTCAGGAAATGACTCTGACCTTTGTTCCCAAAATTGTCAGCATCTTTGTCGGCCTTTTGCTCCTTTTGCCCTGGATCATGCATCAGCTCACAGGTTTCACCCAGGAGATTTTTAACAACTTGTCCCATTATACGCGCTGACGAAAATTTTTATGAATAACCTCATTATTCTGTGGCAGAACTTCCTGCTCGTGACCCTCAGGACGGGTTGCCTGCTATATTTCTGCCCCCCCTGGGATAGCCGTTTCATTCCTGCGCAGATAAGGGTTTTCTCCATTTTGGGATTGTCCCTGGCTCTTACTCCCGTGGTCTCGCCTTTGTTGCCTCCTTTTCCCCCCACCTGGAGCGCGGGGGCTCTCCTGGTAATACGGGAGTTCCTCATGGGGTTGGCGTGCGGCCTGGTATTTCGCTTCCTGTTTGCCGGCATTCAAATGGCGGGCAACCTGGCGGCCATTCAAATGGGGTTTAGCATGGCCACCCTCCTTGATCCCCAAACCCAGTCGCAAAACACCATCCTGGCGGAAATGCTGGTAATGTTGGCTACCCTCATTTTTTTGGCCATATATGGCCACCATGCTCTCCTGCGCCTCTTGGTCCAAAGTTTTCAGGAAGTTCCCCCGTCAACCAGCATTTCCCTCCCGGAAAGTCTGTTCGCCTATGTTCCCAGCCTGGGACGGCTCATGTACAGCCTGGCCGTGCAACTGTTGGCGCCGGTTTTGATCCTGTTATTTCTCACTCAGTTGGCCCTGGGTCTGGTGGCCCGAGCCGTGCCTCAAATTCAGGTGATGATCGTGGGTTTCCCCCTTACCATTGCTCTGGGCCTTTTTTCCCTCTCCATTACTTTGATGTGGGTGGGACCGGTCCTGGTGGACCAGTTTGCCGCCCTCAAATTACCACTATCCAGAATTTTAGAGGCTTGGAAGGATTGAGCTATGGCTGATGAGGCCTATCACGACCGCACTGAGGAACCTACACCCAAACGCCGGGCCGAGGCCCGGCAAAAGGGGCAAATACCCCGCAGCCGGGACCTCTCGGCCTCCCTGGTCCTTATCTCCGGCCTGGTGGTGCTGACTTTCTGGAGCTCAACCATGGGAACCACGAGCGCCGCCCTGGTGCGCTCCTCCCTGGAGGGGTTGCGCCCGGGCCTTGTTACCCCGGCCCTGCTGCCCACTCTTTTTCTTAACTTCAGCTTGACTTTGGGACAACTTTTGGCGCCCATCTGGCTTTGCCTGATCACCGCCGCGGTGTTGGCCAATTATCTCCAGGGCGGCTGGATTTTTGCCCCAAACCGTTTAGCGCCTGACCTTACTCGCCTGCAATTTTTTAAGGGGCTGAAGCGCTTGTTCTCCGGAACCTCTCTGGTGGAGCTGGCCAAGTCTTTAGCCAAAGTCACCTTTATCGCCACCGTCATGTACTACTTCATGAAAAGTCGTCTGGTGGAGCTTTTCCCCCTGGTTCGCCAGGATGCCGGCCAGCTTCTCGCCTACCTGAAAACCACCTCTTTTCAGATATCCGGACGCGCCGTCCTGCTGCTCCTGGTCTTGGGCATTTTGGACTTTTTCTATCAACGCTACAAATTTGAAAGAAGCCTGCGCATGACCAAACAAGAGGTTAAAGATGAGATGCGCCAGGCCGAAGGTGATCCCCGGGTAAAGGCCCGTCTCAAGAGCCTCATGCGGCAACTTGCCTCCCGGCGCATGATGGCGGCGGTTCCCCAGGCTGATGTGGTGGTCACCAACCCCACCCGCCTGGCCGTAGCCTTAAAGTATGACAGCGCCACCATGATCGCCCCGCAAGTGGTGGCCAAGGGGCGGGGCTTTGTGGCCCTGAAGATCATCGCCCTGGCCCAGGAGGCCGGCGTTCCCCGGGTGGAAAACCGGGAACTGGCTCGGGGGCTTTTCCGTTCGGTTGAGGTGGGTGGCACTATTCCCACGTCCCTATACCGGGCCGCGGCTGAGGTCCTGGCTTACATTTACAGTCTCAAGGCAGCTTCCGGAGGCGCCCGATGAACGCAGTGGCCCCTCCCGCTTCCGTCTCCTTCCGGCCGCGCCTCGGCATCCATAAGGGAGAGCTTTGCGTAGCCCTGGGGGTTGTCATCACCCTGTTGGTGATGATTTTTCCCCTGCCCAGCCTGCTGCTGGATCTCCTCTTGAGCTTTAATCTCACCTTTTCCCTGATGGTGCTGCTCCTCTCCTTGTACACCATTAAACCTATAGAGTTTTTTACCTTTCCCTCCCTCCTTCTCATCACCACGCTTTTCCGCCTGTCTTTGGGAGTGGCCTCCACTCGCCTGATCCTCCTCCACGGGTGGGAAGGCTTGTCAGCAGCCGGTCGGGTAATTCAGTCTTTTGGCAGCTTTGTGGTGGGCGGCAACTTTGTGGTGGGGGGCATCATTTTCGTCATTTTGGTCATCATCAATTTCGTAGTCATCATTAAAGGTTCCACCCGCATTGCCGAGGTCGCCGCCCGCTTCACCCTGGATGCCATGCCAGGTAAGCAAATGAGCATCGATGCCGACCTCAACGCCGGTTACATCGATGATCAGGAGGCCCGGCGCCGGCGGGCCGGTCTGGCCCGGGAGGGGGAATTCTATGGAGCCATGGACGGGGCCAGCAAATTCGTCCGTGGCGAAGCCATGGCGGGACTTTTGATCATGGCCATCAATATCCTGGGAGGGCTCATTATCGGCGTCCTGCAACATGGCCTCTCCCTGAAGGATGCGGCTCAAAATTTTACCCTGCTCACCATTGGCGAAGGCCTGGTGAATCAGATTCCGGCCCTCTTTGTGTCCACCGCCGCCGGCTTGGTGGTCAGCAAAGCTGCTTCCGAGGCCAGCTTGGGAGAGGAGTATGCCGCCCAATTCACCCTGAAACCCCAGGCGGTAAGTGTGGCTGCGGGCATCATTTTCCTGGTGGGGTTGGTGCCGGGCCTTCCACACCTGCCGTTCCTGGCCCTGTCGGTCCTCACGGGGGGGCTGGCCTATGCCCTCCACCGGGCCCGAGAGGAGAATCTCCGGGAAGAGGCCAAGGCCAAAGAACCGCCCCCCCGTCCTAAAGACGCTGATCCCATGGAAAGTTTGCCCTCCTTGGACCTCTTGGAACTGGAGGTGGGTTATGGCCTCATTCCCCTGGTCGACGAAGAGCAGGACGGGGAACTCCTGGAGCGCATTCGCGCCCTGCGCCGCCAGTTTGCTCAGGACATGGGAGTGGTCATTCCTCCCATCCATATCCGGGACAATCTCCAGCTCAAACCTGGCGGCTACGCCATCCTCATCAAAGGAGTGGAGATTGCCCGGGGCGATCTGATGGTGGGCTATCAGTTGGCCCTGCATCCGGGGGAGACACTCCGCCAGATTGAAGGGATTCCGACCCGGGAACCCACCTTCAATCTCCCAGCCCTGTGGATACCTGCTGCACGCAAAGAAGAGGCCCAGCATTTGGGCTATACCGTGGTGAATCTGGCCAGTGTGGTGGCCACTCACCTCTCCGAGATCATAAGACTGAACTGTGACGAACTCCTCGGTCGCCAGGAGGTGCAGAAACTTCTGGATCGCCTGACAAAAACTCACCCCAAGGTGATAGAAGAGCTGGTGCCGGGCACCCTCTCTTTAGGGGCCATCCAGAAGGTTCTCCAGAATTTGTTGCGAGAGCGGGTTTCCATACGGGATTTACTCACCATTATGGAAACCCTGGCGGATTATGGCTCCTACACCAAGGATCCTGATGTTCTCACGGAATATGTGCGCCAGCGTCTGGGCCGGGCCCTGAGCAAGAGTCTCGAAACCCCGGACCACAAGATCCTGGTCTATTCCCTGGACCCCTTCATCGAGGATCTCATCAAAGACAGCCTCCAGAAAACTGAATATGGGGTCTACCTGGCTATGGCCCCCGAGACTGCCGAAGAAATTATTCAGGCCCTTAAGGGTGCTGCAGACAAGTCGGCAGCCAAAAACCTTCAGCAGGTGGTGGTGTGCTCGCCCACCGTCCGCCGGCATTTGCGCCGCCTGGTGGAGAGGCATCTCCCCGGACTTTGGGTCCTGTCGCCCCACGAGCTGGTGACTGATGCCCAGATACAATCCCTGGGAGTGGTGAGTATAGGTCATGAAGCTTAAAACTTACGTGGCCCGGGATCCACAAGAGGCCCTGGCCCAGGTCAAAAAGGAGCTGGGGCCGGAGGCCGTCATTTTATCCAGCCAATCTCGCCGGTTGCCATCTTCAGGATCACAGTCCCCAGGACGCCGCCGGGTAGAGGTGACCGCAGCTGCGGATCAAGCCGTCGCCCTTGATTCCATAACGGACTTTGAGCCCTGGTCTTCAGACCCGGTAAAATCAAAATTGTTCTCCATGGATTTACGGGAAGAACTGGAAGAGATGAAAACCCTCTTGAAACAGTGGTTGGGAGATCATGGTCCTCCTCCTTGGCTTGTTCCCTACCATGATCTTGCCCTGATGTTTCAGGACCTCACCCGGGCCGGGGTGCATTACCAGATTATGGGCCGGTGGCTCGGGAAGATCAGGAGGTTGCTGGAGATGGGCAAAGACGACAATCCCAAGAACCTAAAGGAACTAGGCCTGCGGCAACTCATGCAAGAGATAGAAGTGATTGATCCCATGGAGATACCCGGTAAAAAGCCTTTAAAGTGGACTTTTCTCGGCGCCACCGGAGTGGGAAAAACTACGACTATCGCTAAGTTAGCCATCCAGGCGGCTTTTATGAAAAAAATTCGGGTGGGGCTGATCTCCCTGGATACTGTCCGCTTGGGAGGCCATGAGCATTTAGCCGCCTATGCCCGCATCAGCGGCCTGCCATTTAACCCCTTCCAGACTCAGGCTGAGTTGACTGAGGCCTTGGGAAAGATGGTGGACCTGGATCTAATCCTCATTGACACCCCCGGGCGTAACCCCCGCGATTCCGGGCTTCCCTTGGAATTGCGCCGGCTTTTCGGGGAATTGCCGGAACTGGAGCATCATTTGGTAGTGAGCGCCACTACCACCGAGGCTAACCTCGCTGACGCGTTCCAGGGTTTCAAGGTAATGCCCTTAGCATCTTGCATTGTGACCAAGGTGGATGAAGCCCGGGATATTGTTGGCGTGTTTAATCAGCTTTATAAGGAACGGCTGCCCCTTTCCTATCTGACCACGGGGCAGAAGGTTCCGGAAGATTTGAAGTTGGCCACCTACAGGCTTCTTGCCAAACATCTTTTCAACCTCAAAGTTGCTAGAGGTTTTCCAGGTAAAGAAAGATGACCCGGTGCGTTGTGGAAAAACTGGATGATTTGACCCATGCCGGTCCTGCCTCTGGGCCCCTGAGCCCCCCTAATTTCCGGGTTATTACCGTGACTTCCGGGAAGGGCGGCGTCGGCAAATCAAATATCGTTGTCAATCTGGGGCTGGCTCTGGCGCGCCTGGGTCAAAAAGTCCTTCTCATCGATGCCGATCTTGGGCTGGCCAATTTGGACATTCTCTTGGGATTGAGCCCGCGCTTTACCATCCACGACCTCCTGTCCCTGCGCCGCAGTCTCCCGGAGGTCATGGTGGACGGTCCCGAGGGCATCAAGATCTTGCCGGCCTCCTCCGGTATCCCCGAATTGGCGGACTTGGACAAACACCAAAAGATGTTCCTCCTCAATGAATTGGACGAATACTCGGAAAAGGTTGATGTCGTTCTCATCGACACCGGAGCGGGCATCTCCCGCAACGTCCTGTTTTTCAACATAGCTGCCTTAGAGCGTATTGTCGTGGCCAACAACGAACCAACTTCCATTACCGACGCCTACGCCCTGATAAAAGTCCTGGCCAGTAAGCATGGAGAAAATCATTACAAGCTCCTGGTCAATGGCCTGTCCAAACCTCAGGAAGGCGAAATGGTTTACCGCACGCTATTGCGGGTGACAGAAAGGTTTCTGGGGAAAGGCATCTCTCTGGAATATTTAGGGTTTATTCCCTATGACGAGGCCATCCCTCGGGCCGTACTGAAGCAACAGCCGGTGTTATCCTTATACCCTCGAGCCAAAGTTAGCCAATGCTTCAGCAGCTTGGCTAAAAAGCTCTGGGATTCATCCGCCCCCAGAGATATGGGGAGCAATATTAAATTCTTCTGGCGTCGCCTTTTGCAGTATCAGGTTTAGAGTTCAGGGAGAACGGGGACGATGAAAAAGCAAGCTTTGGCTCAAGCTCAACTAACGCCGGTGCAAGAACATTGGCCGGAACGAGTGGATTCAATCTGGCAGGAGCAGATGGTTCTCCAGTATGCCCCGTTGATCAAGTACATTGCCAGTCGTCTGGCCTTGCGCCTGCCTTCGCATATTGCTTTGGACGACCTTATTAGCAGCGGCATTATCGGCTTGATCGACGCCATCCATAAGTTTGATCCCGGTAAGAATATCAGTTTTAAGACCTACGCTGAATTCCGCATCAAAGGGGCCATCCTGGATGAATTGCGCAGTTTGGACTGGATTCCCCGGTCGGTGCGTAAAAAATCGCACGTCCTGGAAAAAACCTATGCTGAGCTGGAGAAAAATCTGGGCCGGCCGGCAGAGCCTGAGGAAGTCTGCCTTGCCCTTGGTATTGACATCGAGGAGTTCTACCAACTCCTGGACGAAACCAAATCCGTATCCTTGGTGGATTTAGAAGGGGTGTGGAAAGCGGTCAAAAAAGGTCCCGAGCTGCCGGATAATGAACTTCCCGAAATCCTTCTGGATGAAAAGGTCCGGGACCCCTTCCTGGCCCTTCACTTTGCCGAACTCCAGGATATCATGGTCAAGGCTATCGATGCCTTGCCTGACAAAGAAAAGCTGTTGATTTCCTTATACTATTACGAAGAACTCACCATGAAGGAAATAGGCCAGATCATGGGGTATACCGAGTCCCGAATCTCCCAGCTTCACACCCAGGCCATGTTTCGCCTGAGAGCCAAGCTACGGGAGTATTTCCAGACCAAGGAGGAATAACCCCGAAAGGACGGTGTTGCCATGCATTTGAAAAAACTCATGATACTTCTGGTGATTCTTGTGGGCACCTTCTGTGGTTTGGCGAGCAGCGCTGCTGTCCCCCCTAAAGCCACCATTGGTGTTGAAGGGCCAGAGGTGGTTCAGGGCCCCAAAAAGATTCCGGATGGCCTGCCCCCCTTGGAAGAGCACAGGGTGGATCTGGCCCCATTTTTCCTGCTCCAACAAAAAGGGCCTCATGTCTGGTTGGAACGCGTTATTGTCAGATTTATGATGGCCGCGCCCAAAGACTCCCTCAAAGATGTGCACAGTCCGAATTTCCGAAAGATTATTTATGAGTTACTTCACTCGGGCAAGCCAGCAGCCCAGGTCCAGGAAAAGGCTGTGGCCGGTTTGAACCGGCAGTTAAACATGAATCTTGAGGCCACCGTTCAGGTAAGCCGGTCTGTTATCATTGTTCATTAGTGGGGGAATACCCATGGAGACCTTTGATTCCCAAGGAAGGATATTGCCGGTAGGCTCTGCCGATCAGAATATGGTGAGCAAAAAAATCACTGATAAAGAGGGCCAGGGACAGGAGCTCCGCCATCAGAAGCAAAAGTCAGCCGGCTCAGGTCATGGTGCGGAAAAGGATGAGAACCCCAAGACCACCGAGCATGTCATTGACATAATCGTCTGACGGAGGAAATTGTGACTCTCCAGCATATAGAATACTGGGTTCTGGCTCAGTTGGGCCTGGAAATGGTCCTCGTCGTGCTCTTGCTTTTTTTTCTGTGGAAAGTGAAGTCCATGGGCAAAATGCTGACTGCTTCCCAGGAAGAAGAAAAAGCAGCCGCCAGCCATTTAACAAAACTCTCCGATCAGCTCAACATGCTGGAGAGCAAAAGGCTCAGTCTGGAAGAAACCTTTGGGCAATTAACGGAAAAGGCCTTAAAAGAGCAGCAAGCCTCCTCACGCCTGGCAGCACCAGAGATTTATAACCCGACTTTGCCTAAGCCGAGAGGAGCCCCCCTGCGGCTGCAAGTGGAAGACCTGCACCTCCAGGGTTTTTCCCTGGCGGAGATCGCCCAGCGCCTGGGGCTGCACCCCACTGAAGTAAAGATGGCCTTAGACTTGGGCCGACTTAAAGCAGACTAGACCCATGAGTGAATGAGGAGTGAGCAAGAGCTTGTCGCCATGGGTTTTTGAATGTCGTCCCCTTCCTGCCGTCTCCATCTTGAGACTCATTGCTCGCTGAACCAATTTTCGCTAAACTTCCCCCAAGGGAAATTCGAGTATTTTGGGCAGCCCTTAGCCCCTCTCCTGTTAAGCTGCGATCATGTCTGGCACAGAGCCAAGGGAATACATGGAAGGGAAAAAGGCAGGATGCAAAGTAAGGGGTTGCAAGCGCCATGATGAAACCTGACCTGGCCAGGATTACCAGACGGCTCCAGGCGGCCCGGGGTGAAATTGAGGCGGACCTTGTCATTGCGGGCGGTTTAGTGGGCAACGTCTACACCGGGGAATGGCTGCCTCAGGACATCGCTTTGTATGATGGCGTTATCGTGGGGCTGGGGGATTATCCCGGCCCCCGTCTGGAAATGCCCGGCCGCTATCTGGTTCCCGGCTTTATCGACGGCCACATGCATCTGGAAAGCAGCATGCTCACCCCCCAAGAGTTGGCCCGGGCCCTGGTGCCTTTGGGAACCACCACCATCGTCACTGATCCCCACGAAATTGCGAATGTCTGGGGAACCAAGGGCTTGGATTATCTCCTGGCTGCCAGCCAAGGCCTGCCCCTGGACATTTTTTTCATGCTGCCCTCCTGTGTGCCGGCCTCATCCCTGGGGACCTCCGGCGCCTTGCTGGAGGCAGCCCAATTGTTGCCTTATTGCCGTCATCCCAGGGTCCTGGGGCTGGCGGAAGTAATGAATTATCCTGGGGCCGTGGCAGGAGACCCAAAAATAATCGAAAAAATCGCCCTGTTTCCCCAAGGGCCGGTGGACGGTCACGCGCCCCTCCTCGCCGGAAAGGCCCTTAATGCTTACCGCCTGACCGGCATCGGCTCCGACCACGAATGCACGGAGTTGGCTGAAGCCCAGGAAAAATTGCGCCTGGGATTCACCCTGATGATCCGTGAAGGCAGTCTCGCCCGGAACCTGGCGGAACTCCTGCCCGCAGTGACCCCGGCCACCCTGCGCCGCGCTCTTTTGGTGACGGATGACTGCCATCCGGAGGATTTGCTGGCAAGGGGCCACCTCGATCATTTGCTCCGCCTGGCCGCGTCTCAAGGTCTGGACTCTCTGGCCGCCATCACCATGGTCACCCTCAATCCGGCTGAGTATTTTGCCATCAAGGATCGGGGCGCCTTGGCGCCGGGTCTGACTGCGGATCTGGTGGCCTTGCAGGATCTCCGGCAGTTTCGCGCCGAAAAGGTCTGGAAACAGGGCAGGCTGGTGGCGGAGGCCGGGTGTCTCCTTCCGGAGGTGGAACTTCCCCAGCATCCGGCCCCCCGTGCCCCACTGCAGGTTGCCCCCCTTGATCCCCGAACCCTTTCTCCCCCGGTGACCGGGGATCTGGTCAAGGTCATCGGCATTATTCCCGGGCAGTTGCTCACCGAAAAGCTGGTTCTGCCACCACCGGTTCGGGATGGGCGCCTGGGGACCGATGTGGAGCGGGACCTTCTCAAACTGGCGGTGGTGGAGCGCCACCACCACAGCGGCCGCCTGGGTGTGGGCCTGGCAAGGGGATTCGGGCTCAAGCGGGGGGCCCTGGCCTCCACCGTGGCCCATGATTCCCACAACCTGATGCTTTTAGGCGTGGACGAGGAGGACATGATAACCGCGGCCCGGCACCTGGTGAACCTGGGAGGGGGGCTGGCGGTGGTCGCCCGGGGGCGCGTGCTGGCGGATTTGCCCCTGGAGGTGGCCGGACTGCTAAGCACCGCGCCGTTGGCGGAGGTGGCCCAGGCCCACAGCCGCCTCAGAGAAGCCTACCGGACTTTGGGCGGCGTTCTGGGCGATCCCTTCATGACCCTGGCTTTTCTGTCTCTGGAGGTGATTCCGGCCTTAAAACTGACTGACCTGGGTCTGGTGGATGTCAACCAGTTTCGGGTTGTCCCTCTTTTTGGAGAGGACTGATGCAAGCATGGGCAGGACAAAACTCTCCTGCTGGCCCATGTTGCTGATGGTTATAAGACCCTTCTGTGGAAGAAAAAGGCGGGTTGGGAGAGACGCAGTTCTCTTCGCTCGCCTCTCCCAGGGGAAAATTATGGGGCCGTCTTCAGGGCGTTAACCTGTCTGGTCAGGCGGGAAATTTTCCGGGCCGCAGTGCGCCAATGCAAGGCTCCCTTCCCGGCAACCTGGGCGATAATGGGGGTCGCCTTTTGCAGAGCCGCTTCCGCTCCCTCTAAATTATTCTGGGCCACAGCCTGGCGCACGTCACGCACCACGCTTTTGACCCGGGTTTTTCTGGCTTGGTTGCGGGCCCGCCGCTTTTTATTCTGCCGGGCTCGCTTCATGGCGGAAAGATGTCGTGCCAACTTACGTCCTCCGTAGTGGAATATATAATAATGTCGTATTCAAGAAAAAATATCAAGCTTTTTCCGTGCCTAAAGTTTGCCGGAAAAAGGAGTTGAAGTAGCCGATGCCCGAAGTCACCGTGACGATCATGGCCACCCAGAGCAGGGCCATGCCCAGCCGCTGGAAATCCAGGGCATGATAGGGATAATGCAAGATTAGCGCGGTGATGGCCACCATCTGGATAAAGGTTTTGGTTTTGCCCCAGCGGTCAGGGGCGAGAATAATGCCCTCCGCCGCAGCCAGGGCCCTGAGGCCGGTGACCATCAGCTCCCGGCCGATAATGACTACCGTCATCCAGGCCGGCACCCGCCCCAGGGGAATAAGCATGATGAGGGCCGCCATGACCAGGAGTTTATCCGCCAGGGGGTCCATGAATTTGCCGAAGGGGGTAACGGACCGCTGACGCCTGGCCAGAAAACCGTCCAGAAAGTCAGTGGCCCCGGCAATGGAAAAACTCAAGGCGCCCAAAAAGCTGGCCCAGGGACTGGGGAAGCACAAAAGCACCATCACCACCGGGATGGTTAATATCCGGGTGACCGTGAGGAGATTGGGCAGATTTTTGTAAGATGTTCGGTCTGTTACCATTCAGCTATTTTTTGCTGCGCTGCCAGTCGGCCAGAAATTTGGCCAGGCCGGCGTCGGTGAGGGGGTGCTTGATTAGCTGCATCATGACCCCGTAAGGTATGGTGGCAATATCAGCGCCCACCAGGGCCGCCTCCAGGACGTGGAGCGGGTGGCGCACGCTGGCTACGATGATCTCGGTGTCAAAGCCATAATTCTCAAAGATGGTCAGGGTCTGCTCCACAACCTCCATGCCCCGGTGATTGATGTCATCCAGGCGGCCGATGAAGGGGCTGACGTAAGCGGCCCCGGCCTTGGCCGCCAGCATGCACTGCATGGGCTGAAAGATCAGGGTGACGTTCACCCGGATACCTTCCTCCGACAGGATGCGAGTGGCCCGCAGACCATCCGAGGTCATGGGAATTTTCACCACCACCATTTCGTGAATGCTGGCCAGTTCCCGGGCCTCGCTCACCATGGCATTGGTTTCCGTGGCCACCACCTCAGCGCTTACGGGTCCCTGGACGAGGTTGCAAATCTCCAGGATGCGAGCCCGAAAATCCACCGGGTCATTCACCCCCTCCTTGGCCGACAGGCTGGGGTTGGTGGTGACGCCGTCCACGAGGCCCAAACTGTGGGCGTCGGCAATTTCCTTGAGGTTGGCGGTATCAATAAAAAATTTCATAAAACCCCCTCGCTAGTTGATGGCCTTGGCGCCTCCGCCACGCTGGAAGCGTTTCAAACATCCCTCTGAACAGAAAAAATGCTCCTGGCCGTCTTTGGTAAGTTTCAGGGCTTCTTGTCGCGGGATAAAGGTTTTGCAAACCGGGTCTTGGACCAAAATGTCGGGCTGCGGCATTTTGGGAGGCTGCGGCGCTTGCCCGGTCAGGGTGAACATCCCCAGCAGGCGGCGCACCACCCGGTAGATGACGTATCCCAGGACCAGGCCCAAAATCAAGCGAAAAAACATAAGTTCCTGCTTACGGCATTTTTTTCAGCGTTGCCACTTCCTGGGGATCCAAGGCCGCCAGGAGTTCTGAGGCAGTTTTCTCAAGAGCCGGATGCCAGGCCTGGGGAGCGATTTCCGCCAGGGGCGCCATGACAAAGGCGCGACAGTGCATTTCCGGATGGGGCAGATACAAATCCGGACCCGTATCTATGACACCGTCATACAGCAAAAGGTCGAGATCAATAACCCGGGGTCCCCAGCGCTCCCGGCGGACCCGCCCCAAATCATTCTCCACCCGATGCAGCACCCGGAGCAGTTCCTCAGGTTCAAGACGAGTGCGCACCTGGATAACCGCGTTGACATACCAGGGCTGGTCCGGCGGCCCCAGGGGCGGATTCAGGTAGAAGGAGGAAACTTTCCGCACTTCCACTTCATCGGTGTCGGCCAACCGGGCTATGGCCTCCTCCAACTGCCGCCGGGGGTCCCCCTCGTTAGCCCCCAGCCCCACATAGGCCAGAACCGGTTTCAGTTCTGTGATGGCCGCAGGTCCCAGGGGCATAATTTCCAACGATCCGGAGGAAAGGGCCGGGGCTGAGAACCGCCAGCCCCTCTCCTGAAATTCTTTTAGAACTTGGCCATGCGGGCCAGGACTTCTTCCAGGCGCTCTTTGGGCACGGTGAGGGCGAAGCGCACGTAGCCCTCGCCGGGTTCGCCAAACCCCATGCCGGGCACGGTGACAATGCCGGCGTTCTCCAGCAAGTGGGCGGTAAACTTCATGGAGGTAAAGCCCTTAGGCACCGGCAGCCAGACGTAGAAGGTCGCCTGGGGCGATTGCACCTCATACCCCAGTTTTTTGAGGCCGGACACCAGGACGTCCCGGCGCTCCTGGTAAATGCGGCAATTTTCAGCCACACAGCTCTGGTCCGAATCCAGGGCCGCAATGCCCGCCATCTGGATGGCATTAAAAGCCCCGGAGTCGATATTGCTCTTGATTTTTCCTAAGGCCGCGATAACTTCCCGGTTTCCCACCACCATGCCCAGGCGCCAGCCGGTCATGTTATAAGTTTTGGAAAGGGAGTGAAATTCGATGGCGATGTCCTTGGCCCCAGGAAGTTGCAGGAAGCTGGGGGGCCGATAGCCGTCGAAAGCCAATTCCGTGTAGGAAGCGTCATGCACCGGGACGATATGATACTCCCGGCAAAACTCGAGCATTTTCTGGAAAAAATTCAGATCCGCCACTGCAGCCGTGGGATTGTTGGGATAATTGAAAAAGAACAGCTTGGCGTCCCGGGCTTCAATGGGGGGAATCTCGTTGAAATCAGGCAGAAAATTATTTTCCCGCAGCAGCGGCACGAGGAAGGGGCTGCCTCCGGCAAAGAGGGTGCCCATGCGGTACACCGGGTAGGCCGGCGTGGTCATGAGGTTCACGTCCTCCGGGTCATTCACCCCGAGGGGCAGGTGGGCGATGCCCTCCTTGCAGCCGATGAGGGTGAGGACCTCGGTTTCCGGTTCCAGGTCCACGTCGAAGCGTCGTTTATACCAGCGGGCCACCGCTTCCCGGAAGTCGTTCATGCCGGAGTACAGGGGATACCGGTGGGTGCTCGGGTCGGCCACCGCCTCTTTCATCCGGTCCACGATGAACTTCGGGGTGGGCAGGTCCGGGTCGCCCACTCCCAGGTCGATGATGTCCACCCCCCGGGCCCGCACCTGTTCTTTTTTCTCGTCAATTTCCTTGAAAAGATACGGGGGGATCAACTGCAAGCGCGCCGCGGGTTGAAAAAACTTCAAAGCCATTGCTTACATCCCTTCCTCTGCCAGGACTCGATTCTGTAACGTGCCGATGCCTTCCACCCGGACTTCGACTCCATCACCGGGCCGCATGGGGCCTACCCCGGCGGGGGTGCCGGTGGCGATGACATCGCCGGGCAAAAGGGTCATCACTTCTGAGATAAAAGCGACCAGGCGGCGCACCCCGAAGACCATATTGCTGGTGCTGGCGTGCTGGCGCCGCTCATTGTTGAGATAGGCCTCCACCATCACGTTGTCGGGATCGCCCATCTCGGTTTCGATCCAGGGGCCCATGGCCGCAAAGGTGTCAAACCCCTTGGCCCGGGTAAAGAGGCCATCCTTTTTCTGCAAATCCCGGGCGGTGACGTCGTTGAAGCAGGTGTAGCCCAGGACGTATTCTAAAGCGCTTTCCTCTGCCACCCGCCGGGCGGTTTTGCCGATGACCACCCCCAGTTCGGCCTCGTAGTCCACCCGCCGGGACATTTTCGGATAAATAATATCAGCCCCCGGCCCGATAACCGCAGTGGAGGGCTTCATGAAAATGAGCGGCTCATCCGGCGCCTGCCGCCCGAACTCGGCGGCATGATCCCGGTAGTTGAGGCCCAGGGCCACGATCTTGCTGGGTTCGCAGGGGGCGAGCAGTTTGACCTGTCCCAGGGCCAGGGTCTCGCCGGTTTCAAAAAGGCCGTCAAACGGCGATGTCTTCAGGAAATGGATGCGGTCCCCCTCTAATTTTCCATACCCTGTTCGGCCTTCGAAAGCAAACCGCACGAGTTTCATGCTATTCCCTTGGGGTGGGACGCTTCGGCTGCGTCAATTAATGCTCGTTTAATTTCATCCGTTAGTTCAATAACCTTGAAGTATTCTTCAGGATAGAGATAATCCTCGCCTGATTCATCAATCACTCTGATATGGTGATGCTTTTCCGCTTCAGTATCAGAAATCTTAACATAAATCTTCCGCTTCTCTAAGGAAGCCGGATAGTAGTCATTGCGAATGCAGATTACGAATTTTTCTTTCATGTGCCTAATCGATAAACCGTTTTATCTTGAATTCTCTCTTTCCTATGCCTGTAGATTCATACCAATGGAGTTCAACGCGCCATTCTGAACCATCTTGCAACCGAACCGTGGCAATACCTTTGCGTTTGCGCCAACGCCCTTTGCCATAAAATTTGTTGAGTCGTGATAGCTCCCGAATACCGCGACCGCTCGCAAATGTCTCTATTGAAGTTATTTTGCCAACGATCTCAAAATGCATGCTATGATTCTTCTAAACTCTTCCTTTGCTCTATCTAATCATCTCTCTTATTTCTAATTTGAATTTATCCTCGAGAAAAGAGATTGTTTCTGGCTGACCATCAAGGGCAGCGCGTACGTGGGTTGTAGTATAGAGTCCCGATTTCCATTTTGCCTGATTCCTTGGTACGGTCTTAATCCATTCAACTAGACAAACATATTCTGATAAGTCGCTATTTGTGCAATTATCTCGCATAGTTTTACAGCAAAGTGGTAATTCCAGTATTGGTATCCCTTCCATGTTTCGGACGTCCCGGATCATTTTTGCTTTCGTCTTAATCCGACCGATGCCAACAAAGCCTTTTCCTTTTAAATATGCTGCAAAAACGTCCCCGGTGTTAAAACCAAGCATGGCGTCTCGCCACCGCTGTCCCTGCCCGGCTGAAATAAAACCAAATTCGACGTAATCATCCCAATTCCTGTGTGGACCTTCTCCTACGTTGTAATAGTATAATCCTTTCTGGTAGTCGAACCCTGATAAGTCTTTATGCAAGGTATTATGGGGTCGAAACTTATCGGCAAAATGTCCTGATGAAATGTTTTCTGTCCATTTCCCCAATTTCCAGAGTAAAGTTTTCTCAAGTAGTAAGGCCTCTTCATGTGTTAATCCCCGGGCAATCACTCGTATAGTTGGGTTAAGACCTTCTTTCTTAATCTCTTTTATCCGCTTGGCTTTGGCAGAATCTCCTTTATCTTTTAGATGTGCGTCCTTGCGAGTGCCTATGCCTTTCCCAAAGTAGAACTCTTGGTTGTTGCGGGGATCGATGTAAACGTAAACATAATAATCGTTGACATTCTTAATAACCAACGTTGAAATCCTTATAATAATAAGACAGATATAGGGAGCATTGTTAGCTGCCTCATTCCCAAGTTAAACTTGGGAACGAGGTCATGGCGCACTGCTCATAGCTCAGCGCCCAAATCTCATCGCTATTTCAACCCCAACACATCCTGCATATCATACAGTCCCGGAGGCTGAGTTACGATCCATTGCGCGGCCCGCACCGCGCCCCTAGCGAAATTGTCCCGGTTGTGGGCTTTGTGGATGACCTCCAGGCGTTCGCCGATGCCGCAAAAGGTCACGGTGTGCTCGCCCACGATATCCCCGGCCCGCACCGTCATGATGCCGATTTCGTCCTTGGTGCGCTCCCCGGTGATGCCCTTGCGGCCGTAAACTCCCACCTTGTCCAGGTCCCTGCTTAGGGCCTGGGCGATGACCTGGGCTAACTTCAGGGCGGTGCCGCTGGGCGCGTCCTTTTTTAGGCGGTGGTGGGCCTCCACGATCTCCACGTCGTACCCCTCGGTGAGCACCTTGGCGATGTTTTCCACCACCTTGAACATCAAGTTCACCCCGACGCTCATGTTGGGGGCAAAGACCACCCGGGTTTTCTGGGCCAGTCCCTTTAGTTCCTCCACCTGCTGAGGATTGAGGCCGGTGGTGCCGATGACCATGGCCTTGCCGGCCGCGGCCGCGTCCTTCATGTGCGCCAGGGTGGGTTCGGGATGGGTGAACTCAATGAGCACATCCCCCTTGGGCAAGACCTCCGCCAGGGAACCGCTCACGGCAATCCCTTTCTTGGGCAGGCCCACCACCTCTCCCACATCTTTCCCCACCTGGGGGTGGCCGGTCTGCTCCAGGGCCCCGGCCAGGGTAATGCCCTGGGCATCCTCCAACATGTGAATGATGCGCCCCCCCATGCGCCCCGCGGCTCCGGATACGATTGCCTTTACCATAAGGCCTCCGTGAAGGTGATATGGGGGAGGGGGCTAAGGGCCATGGGCCCTTACCCCCTCCCCCAAAGTCCCCCTCCCCCAATCCCTTAAAGGGTTGGGAGGGGGGCTTGGGGGGAGGGCAGGGAACCGCGTTCCCTGGCCCTCCCCCCAAGTAACCTTTAAATCAACCCATACTTCTTAAGCACCGCCCGGAGCTTGTCCTCGTTGGCCGGGCTCATGAGGCAGAGGGGTTGGCGCACCTCGCCGGTGATTTTGCCCATCATCTTGAGGGCCGTTTTGGCGGGTGTGGGGTTGGTCTCATAGAACATGGCTTCCATGAGGGGCCACATCTTGTAGTGGAGCTTTTGCGCGGTCTTGAGGTCGCCCTTGTGGAAGGCGTTGCACATGCCGGCCATGTCCTGGGGCGCAACGTTGCTCACCACGGAGATGACTCCTTTGCCGCCGATGGCGAGCAGCGGCAGCACGGTGAAGTCGTCACCGGAAAGCAGAATGATCTTGTCGCCGCACAACTCCACGATCTTGGCGCACTGCTTCAGGTCCCCGGTGGCCTCTTTGATGGCCACGATATTGGGAAACTCCGCCAGGCGGGCCACCGTCTCCGGCAACAGATTAACGCTGGTGCGGCTGGGAACGTTATAGACCACGATGGGGATGCGGGTCTTGCTCGGCAATGGTTTTGAAGTGCTGGTACAAGCCTTCTTGCGTGGGCTTGTTGTAGTAAGGAGTGATCATCAAAGCATAATCAGCCCCCGCCGTCTCGGCGTGCTTGGTCAACTCCAGCGCTTCCGCGGTGTTGTTGGAGCCCGTGCCGGCCACCACCGGCACCCGTTTTTTCACCTGGTCTATGCAACTTTCCACCACCCGTTTGTGCTCCTCGTGGGATAAGGTGGCGGATTCGCCGGTGGTGCCGCAAGGCACGATGCCGTGGATACCTCCCTTGAGCTGGAACTCGATGAGTTCCCGGTAAGCCGTTTCGTCCAGCTTGCCGTCCTTGAAGGGGGTGACGATGGCCGTAATTGCTCCTTGTAACATGGGCCTCCCTCCTTACTTGAGTTCATCCAACCACAATTCACCCTGGTACACCACCAGGGCCTCGCCTTCCAGGAAAACCTGGGTGGCGTTCTCCCCCTGCCACTCAAAGGACACGGTGAGGATTTCGCCGCCCCGGGTATGAACCGCCACCGGAGAGGCCACCTTGCCCAAGCTGGCGCTGATGAGGGCCGAGGCCACTGCGCCGGTGCCACAGGCCAGGGTTTCGTCCTCCACTCCCCGCTCATAGGTGCGAATTTCCAGGGCGTGGCGGTCTTTCACTCTGATAAAGTTGACGTTGGTCCCCGCCGGCTGAAATAGCTGGTGAAACCGGACTTCCCGGCCCCACTGCCTGATGGGGACCTCCTCCAGGTTGTCCACCGGCGCCACCACGTGGGGCACGCCCACCTGCATGAAGTGGCCCGTCAGGGACTCATCCGCCAGGGGGATGGTCAGGTTCAGGCGCAGATGGCCCACGCCCACCATGGTCACCCGCACCCGGTGGTTCAGGACTTCGGCCTCAATTATCCCCGCCAGGGTTTCAAAACTGAGACGGGGGCCGGCCAGGCCGTGCAGCACCGCAAAGCGGGCGGCGCAGCGGGCGCCGTTGCCGCACATTTCGGCTTCGGAGCCGTCGGCATTATAAAAGCGCCAGCGGAAGTCGGCCCGGTGGGAGGGCTCGATAAGGATAAGGCCGTCGGCCCCCACTCCCACTCGGGGGGCGCAGACCCGCCGGGCAAATTGGCTTTGCTCCGCGTCCGGGATCATCTTCTCCCGGTGGTCCATCAGGACAAAATCATTGCCGCCGCCGTGCATCTTGAAAAAGGGGAGGCGACTGGGGCTTACCTTCTCACTCACGGGGTGGAGCTCCACAAAAACTCGGGGATGGCTTCGCCCCGGATAAGCTGGGCATAGCTCTCCCGCTTTCTGATAACATAAAACGCCTCATCTTTCACCAAGATTTCCGCCACCCGGGGCCTGGCGTTATAGTTGGAGCTCATGGAAAAGCCGTAAGCCCCGGCGCTCATCACCGCCACCAGCTCCCCGGGCTGAAAGTCGGGCATGGGGCGGTCCTTCGCTAAAAAATCGCCGGATTCGCAGATGGGTCCCACCAGGGACGCGGTCATTTCCTGGCGGGCCGATTCCACCACCGGCCACAGGGCATGGTAGGAGCCGTACAGGCTGGGGCGGGCCAAATCGTTCATGCCCGCGTCCACCACGATAAAATGCTTGGCTTCGGTGTCTTTGGTGTAGAACACCCGGGTCACCAGGATGCCGGCGTTCCCCACGATCACCCGGCCGGGCTCCAGGATCAGGGTGACATCCAAACCCTTGAGTTCTTTGATGAGGGCTTGCCCGTAATCCCGGGGGTGGGGCGGGGTTTCCTGGTTATAGGTGATGCCGAGACCCCCGCCCAGGTCCAGGTAGCGGATGCGGATGCCCCGCCGGTTGAGCTCCTCCACCAGCTGCCGCAGGCGCTGCACTGCTTCCAGGAAGGGGGAGAGCTCCGTGATCTGGGAGCCGATGTGGCAGGCCACGCCCATTACCTCCACGTGGGGAAGCTTCTGGGCCAGTTCATAATCCAGCAAGGCCCGGTCCAGGTTGATGCCGAACTTGTTCTTTTTGAGACCCGTGGAAATATAGGGATGGGTCTGGGGGTCGATGTCCGGGTTGATGCGCAGGGCCACCGGGGCGGTGATCTTGAGATGGGCGGCTATCCGGGAAATTTCTCCCAGCTCCTGGGAAGACTCGATGTTGAACATGAGGATGCCGGCCTTGAGGGCCTGGCGGATTTCCTTGAAACTTTTTCCCACCCCGGAATAGACCACCTTCTTGGGGTCCACCCCGGCCTTCAGGACCCGGAAGAGCTCGCCGCCGCTGACGATATCCGCCCCGGCCCCCAGCCCAGCGAACAGCCGCAGGATGGCCAGGTTGCCGTTGGCCTTGACGGCAAAGCAGATAATGTGGGGGTAGCCGCTAAACGCGGCGTCAAAGGTGCGGAAATGCTGGGTGAGGGTGGCGTGGCTGTAAAGGTAGAAAGGGGTGCCCACCGCCTCGGCAATGCGGCGCACCGGCACGTTTTCACAATAGAGTTCGCCATCGACATAATGGAAGTGATGCATGGAAACCTACCTAACATATATGGGAGTGCTATCAAAAGATAGACGGCTGAAGTTTCATGACTTGCTAAATCCTGGTTCCCAAGCTTCTGCTTGGCGACATAATTGTTAATTATTTAAGTATGTTGTTGACTATATCGAGATATCCCCAAACAGATTTTGGGCTCCACTTTCATTCCCAAGTAGGCTTGGGAGCGAAAAATGGAGTGTTTTCGGTCTATTTGCCCCTAACCACCGCCTCCTCCGACGGCCCGCTCTCATTGGCCCTCTTAGAGTTGTCCACTGCGGTCACGGCATAGAGGTATGTCTGGCCCGGCGTCGCCTGGGTGTCCACATAATAGGGCATTTTCACCACTTCCGGGGTCAGGCGCATGGGCCTTGCTTCCCCCGGACGGAGGCGGTAAACCCGGTACCCGGCCAGGTCCGGAGCCGGGCTCGGCTCCCAGCGGAGCTCCACTCCCCGGGAGGTGGCCGCGGCCACCAGGTTCAGGGGCGGCGGCGGCGGGGTTAAATCCTGGGGCGTGGCCGTGCGGGCCGGGGAGTCCAGGCTCTCCAATTCGTAGTTCCCCAACCGTCGAACCGCGCGAATCGTGTAAGTATATTCAACTTCGTTTTGCACCGCCACATCTTGATAGCGGTTGGCCGCCAGGGGAGTCTGATTGAGACGCTGCCTGTTTCCAGAAGCACCCTGCCGGTACACGGCATAGCCGGCCAGGTCCCGGATGGGGGAGCCATCCTGCAAGGTCTTTACTTCGGACCAGGCAAGCTGCACTTCCCGGTCTCCCGCCTCCGCATTGACACTCATGGGGGCCCGGGGGAGCGTTCCCCAGGCAAAGCTCAACACCTGTGACCAGGTGCCCAGTCCATCTCCCCGGCTGTAGGCCGCCACCCGGTAGGAGTAGCATTTTCCCGGCGTCAGGTCCCGGTCCTGGTAGACTACTCGTTCCCCCTGCACATTGCCCGCCTTGGGATAGGTGAGGTCAATGTCAGCCGCCAGGACAAACTCAGGGGCGCAGCCCTTGGCCGGCGCAGTCCCGGGGGCCGCAGCCCGATAAAGACGAAAGCCCTGGAGTTGGGTGAGGGGCTGCCCCAACTGGTTCGTCTGGGGAAACAGCCAACTGGCCGTGAGGCTCTGCCCCTCCTGGGCGAGGCGGAACTCCCGCACCGCGCCCGGCAAGACCAGGTCGGGTGAAATGGGCGTTTCTTTTTTGCCGCAGGCGCTGGCCAGGGTCAGGGCCGGGAGAACCAGGAAGAGGACGACCAGCCGACAGGTTTTATGCCAATTGGAGACCTTTGTGAAAAGCATCTATGTCATCCTGGGGGCAGCGAAGGATCTTGGATTTTCATAGAGTTATGAGATTCTTCGGTCGCTTCGCTCCCTCAGAATGACAGTTTTGGGGACTTTCACAGAGGTCCCAACTCGCCCAAGCATCAGGAGCCTGCCGGCGCTCCGCCTCATTTCCCTAATCCGGGAGGCCAAGCTCTTTTTCCACCCGGGCCAAGGCCGCGGTCACCCGCTCCGGGGCCGTGCCCCCAGGAGAGATCCTTCGGGCCACCACGTTTTCAATGGCCAGCCACTCGAAGACATCGGGACCGGCCTGGGAGGCGAAACGCTGAATTTCCTCCAGGGAGAGCTCCCACAGTTCCTTGGCCTGGAACTCGGCGTAGCGCACCAGCCGCCCCACCTGCTCGTGCGCGGTGCGGAAGGGCACCCCCTGCTGCACCAGGTAATCGGCCAGGTCCGTGGCGGACAGAAATCCACCCCGGAGGGCCTGGGAGATGCGCTCCTCCCGGAGGTCCAGGGAGCCCAGCATCCCCGCCATCAGCCTTATCGAGGCCTTGACCGTGTCCAGGGCGTCAAACATGGGCTCCTTGTCTTCCTGGAGATCCCGGTTGTAGGCCAGGGGGAGCCCCTTGACGGTCATGAGCAGGCTCATGAGGGAGCCCACCACCCGGCCGCATTTTCCCCGGATGAGTTCCGCCACGTCGGGATTTTTCTTCTGGGGCATGATGGAGGAGCCGGTGGCGTAAGAATCGGGGAGGGCCACAAAGCCGAATTCGGCGCTGGCCCAGATGATGATCTCCTCCGACAGGCGGCTCAGGTGCACCATGATGATGGCTGCGTGGGACAAAAATTCCAAAATGAAGTCCCGGTCGCTCACCGCGTCCAGGCTGTTCCGGAAAACCTGGGGGAAGCCTACCTGGTCCGCGGTGTATTTCGGATCAATGGGAAAGGTGGTGCCGGCCAGGGCCGCGGCCCCCAGGGGCGAGACCTTGATGCGGGCCAAGGATTCGCGCAAACGCAGGTAATCCCGGCGCCACATCTCGTCATAGGCCAGCAGATGGTGGGCGAAGAGCACGGGCTGGGCCCGCTGCAAATGAGTGTAGCCCGGCAGAATGACGCCTAAATAACGTCGGGCCAGGCGCGCCCCGGCCCGGCGCAGTTCGGTGAGGCCTTCCAGGAGAATTTCCACTTCCTCGGCCAAAAAAAGGCGCATATCCAGGGCCACCTGGTCGTTTCGGCTCCGGGCGGTGTGGAGCTTGCCCCCCACTTCCCCGATCTTGGCGGTGAGGCGGGCCTCCACGGCCATGTGGATGTCCTCCAGGGTCGGGTCGAAGACAAATTCCCCGGCGTCGATCTCTTCCTGGACCTCCGCCAGGCCCTGGATGATGGCCTCCGCTTCCGGCACGCTGAGAATACCCTGCTTGGCCAGCATCCGGGCGTGGGCCATGGACCCCCGGATGTCCTGGTGATAGAGACGCCGGTCGAAAGTCAGGGAGGTGGTGAACTCCTCCACCGCCTTCTCCGTAGCGCCCTCAAAACGCCCGCCCCAGGGCTTGTCGCTCATGGGCTCACCTTTCTGTTCCCGCTGTTGTTATTTTTTGAAAGACACCAATTCCTGCACGATTTCTTTATTTTCCTGGGGGTGTTTAATCACGGTCTTGACATGGCCCACGTCGGGAGCAAACCAGAGCAGCGCTTCCTGTGCAGGGGTGTCAAGGTTCTTGGGATTGAAATATTGTTTTTTCACCACCAGGCATTGGTTAAAGGCGCCGGCCGGCACCTGGACCCGGGCATCGACGGCTTCGATGACGTCCTGGATGATAAAACCCTCGGCCTGCTGCTTCCAGGAGGCCCCCGGGGTCAGGGGGAATTTCAAAATATAATATTTTTCCGGGACAAACTTCAGTTCTTTATCGGCGGCCGACTGCCTGGCCACAACGTGGAAGCCGCTGGCATCCTGAGCAATAAAAGAGGTGGTCTCCTGTTTTAAAACCTGGGCGGGTTGATAAAAGGAAAAAACCTGGGGGACCACCCTGGTTCCCTTTAACTCAGTGGGAGACAGATTCTTCTTGATGGATTTTCCCGAGCCGATTTGACTTTTTGTCTTGAGATCGAAAAATGCATGGTGAAATTCCCAGGTCATGCCCTCCGATAAAGGCACATACCTTTCGGGTGAGGCTCCCCAGGCCCAGCCACTCACACCCCAGATCACCAGAAAAGCAAGAAAAATTAATTTTTTCATTATGTTATCCCACTAGGCCTTGTGGCGCCTCTTGGCCTTGTCTTGGCCCCTAGACTATGTCCTTCTTGATTTCCTCGTATTCCTGCTTGGTTATCTCTCCCCGGGCATAGCGCTTCTTCAAAATATCCAGGGCGGTATCCACGCTTCTGACAGATTGTGGGCCCTCAAACGGCCTGGCTCCCCTTCGGCCGAAAATCAAATAGAGGCAAAGGATCAGCGCCAGCAACACCACAACCGGCATGGCCACCGGGATAACCCACATGGTCCCCCACCAGTAGCATTCTTGAGGCATCATCCACCTCCTTACCGTATTGTTGCCTTTTCTTTACCGCCGGCGCCAGCGGGGGCCGGTGGGGGTGTCGAGGACCTCGATGCCGGCTTCCTCCAGTTCGGCCCGGATCTTATCGGCTGCGCCCCAGTCTTGGCGTTGCCGGGCTGCTTCCCGCTCCAGGAGGCGCGTCTCGATGGCCGCGTCCTGGCTGGCCACGGGAGGATTCATCACGCCTAAAAGTTCGTCGATTTCCGCCAATCGGGAGAGCACGGCGTGGGCCCCCTTCTGCCCCAGATTCTCCTTGTCCATTTCGCCGTTCAGGTCTCCCGCCAGACTGAAGAGAGCGGACAGGGCCCGGGAGATGTTCAGGTCGTCATCCAAGGCCTGGGCCACCTCCCTTTTGACCTGAAAGAGTTTCTCCTCCACTCGTTGCAGGCCGGCGTCCTCCCCGGTGGTGACCGCATGGAGGCGGGTCAGGAAATGATCCAAGCGGGCTCTGGCCCGGGCCGCGGCCTTCAAATTGTCATCACTGAAAGACAGGGGCTTGCGGTAGTGGGTGCCCAGGAGAAAAAACCGCACTTCCTCGCCTTTGTAGCCCTGGTCCAGGAGGTCCTGCACCGTCACCTCGCCGGTCTCTTTAAGGGGACGGCCCTCCCGCAGGACCCGTTCCCCGTGGAGCCAGAGACGGGCCAGGGGCTTGCCGGTGGCCGCCGCGAACAAGGCGTTCTCGTTCTCCTCGTGGGGAAACATGGAGGCAATGGAGCCCACGTGGAAGTCGGCGGGGCCGCCCAGGAGTTTTAAGGCCATGGCCGCGCATTCCAGGTGCCAGCTCGGGCGCACCTGCCCCCAGGGAGTGGTGAAATAGAGGCCTTTTTTCAGTTCTCCCAGTTTGGCCCGTTTCAACAGAGTGAAATCCCTGGGGTTTTCCTTGGCGTAGTCATCCAGGTCCACGGTTTTGCCCACCCGGATTTTGCTCAGGTCCACCCCGGAGAGGCGGCCGTAGTCTTTGAAGCGGGAGATGTCAAAATAGACGGAGCGCAGTTTCTCATAGGCATAGCCCCGCTCCAGCAAGCGCCGGGTGAGGTCCGTCATGTCGTCCACATGCTCCGAAGCCAGGGGAAAGAGCCCGCTCTCATCCACCCGCAGGGCCTTGAGGTCCCGGAAGAACTCTTCCCGGAAACGCCCGGTGAACGCAGCCAAATCCTGCCCCGCGGCTTCGGCCCCGGCGATGGCCCGGTCGTCCAGGTCGATGAGGCTCACGAGCTTTTTGACCTTGAAGCCCCGGAACTTGAGGTAGCGCTGCAGGAGGTCGGCCAGCACCAGGCGGCGGGCCATCTCCAGGGAGATGCGGGCGTTGAGGGCCGGGCCGTCCACGAACAGGGTGGCTTCCCCGGCCCGAAGGGGCTCGAAGGCTTCTTTGGCCCGGGAAAGGGTGTTGTATACCAGGAGGGTGGGGATTTCCTTTTCGCTGAAAAGCTGGGTGGACAGATAGCGCTCGCCGCTGTCCGGGGCAATGGCCACGATGAGGCCGCTCTCCAACTCCCGGGCCAGATGCAGGGCCACCGCCACGGCCGCACCGGAACTCATGCCCAGAAAAAGCCCTTCCTCCCGGGCCAGACGCCGGGCCGTCTCGAAGGCCTCCTCGTCTTCCACGTTGACGATGTCGTCAACTGCCCCCTTGACGAAAATCCCCGGCACATAGGACTCTTTCAGGTTCTTCAATCCCTGGATGGCATGCCCCAGGTAAGGCTCCACTCCCACCACCCGGATGTCGGGATTAAGCTCCTTTAAATAATGGGTTAACCCCATGAGAGTGCCGGTAGTGCCTATGGTGGCCACCACGTGGGTGACTTGGCCTTCGGTTTGCTCCCAGATTTCCCTGGCAGTGGTCTGGTGGGAAGCAGGGTTGTGGCAGTTGTTGAACTGGTCCACCAGGAAGTAAGCCTTGGGGTTTTCCCGGGCCAGGCGGTAAACTTCCTCGATGGCGCCGTCGGTGCCCAGGTGCGGCGGGGTGAGGAGCAGTTCCGCCCCCAGGGCCCGCAGGATGCGCTTGCGTTCCTCGGAAGCCGACTCGGACATGGCCAGGAGCAGGCGGTAGCCTTTGACGGCGCACACCAGGGCCAGGCCGATGCCGGTGTTGCCGCTGGTGGCTTCCATGACGGTTTTGCCGGGCACCAGCTCTCCGGAGGCCTCGGCGGCCACGATCATGGCCAGAGCCGGCCGGTCCTTCACCGACCCCCCGGGGTTGAAATATTCCAGCTTGACATAGACGTCAACCCGCGGGTTGGGCGTGAATTTGTTGAGGCGCACGATGGGGGTTTCCCCCATCAACTCCAGGATGGAATCAGCTCGCCGTGTCATGGTCTGAATGATCTCAACGGGGTGCCGGCATTTGCAGACCAGACCCGAAATCAAAGGGCCCGGCCGGCAATTAGCCCACCCTCAGTCTGCCTGCAGTTCTCCTGCCAGATATTGATTGACCAAACTGATTAATTGCATGACAAAGTTTTGGCGGTCTGCCGGGTTTTGTTCCAGCACGGTCATCAAACGGTGGGTCAGGGCCAGGATGACCCAGCCGGCTTCCTGGGGGGTAATTTTTTCCTCATTAAAGCGCTCCAGGATGCTGTTGGCCAATAACCGGACGCGATCTGAATATTCTGCGGAGTTAGGGTCCATGATCTCTCAAGTTTTGCTGACGGGATAAGGGGTCGATAATACCCAAAAATATGGCTGACGGTAACATATCTCCCGGCTAAATGCAATCCTGGAGCACGTTTCGCCAGCTTCCCGCCAACCTTTTCCTCAAGATGGCCTGATACCAATTTGCGTCCATAGAAGGAAGAGATGTCGATTTTCGTAGGGGCGCACCCGCGTGTGCGCCCCAATTCCAGGGCGGACGCATGGGTCCGCCCCTACAGAAAGTAAATTACCTGTACGTATGCAACATGGCATGAGGCGAAAGCGGGGATCGCGGGCGCCGTAACGATGCGCCGGGCGCATCCTGCATTTCTTTGAACTTTCCGGAGAAGCCGCTTAATATTTTTGAAAAATTAGTCGATAATGAGCGCAGATAATTGCGGCATAAGGGGGATTCATCCGTGAAAGGCCTGATCCTGAGCGGCGGCAAAGGGACCCGCCTGAGACCCTTGACCCACACCGCGGCCAAGCAACTGGTGCCGGTGGCCAACAAACCTATCCTGTTTTACGTCATCGAAAACCTGGCCCGGGCGGGAGTCACGGACCTGGGGGTCATCATCAGTCCGGAAACCGGGGACCTCATCAAGGAGTCCGTGGGGGACGGCGGGCGCTTTGGCGTGGCCATCACCTACATCCCCCAGGACCACCCCGCCGGTCTGGCCCACGCAGTGAAAACCGCCCGGGGCTTTCTGCAGGACTCCCCCTTTGTCATGTACCTGGGCGACAACCTCATCAGCAGCAGCATCACTTCGTTTCTCCACGACTTTGAGGCGGGGAACCTGGACGCCCTCATCCTCCTCAAAGAAGTGGACAACCCCAGCCAGTTCGGCATTGCCGAACTCAACGGCCAGGGGAACCTGGTGCGCCTGGTGGAAAAACCCCAGCAGCCGCCCACCAACCTGGCCCTGGTGGGGGTCTACTTTTTCAGCACCGCGGTGCATCCGGCCATCGACGTGTTAGAGCCTTCCTGGAGGGGGGAACTGGAAATTACCGACGCCATCCAGGGCCTCCTGACCACGGGAAAAAGGGTGGACTGGCGCCGGCTCGAAGGCTGGTGGCTGGACACCGGCAAGAAAGACGACCTCCTCACCGCCAACACCCAGGTGCTGGATGAATGGTGCCAAAGGGCTATCCTGGGGGAAGTGGACGGCGTTAGCCAGATTAACGGGCGGGTGGCCATCGGCGCCGGCACCCAGGTAGTCAGGTCCACCATCCGGGGCCCCGCGGTTATCGGCGAGGGCTGCCTCATCCAGGACAGCTTCATCGGTCCTTTTACCAGCATCGGCGACGGCTCCCGGGTGGAGAACTCCGTCATTGAACACTCGGTGCTGTTGGGCGGGGTCACTCTCTCCCAGGTGGACCGTCTCGAGGACAGCCTCCTGGGCCGCAACGCCCGGGTGGGCCGGCACAACCGCCACCGCTCCCTGCAGCTTCTCCTGGGGGACGACACGGTGGTGGAGTTTTAGGTAAGCCCTGAGAAATCTCCATGCCCAGTGCCGCTCCTCTCAAGACCATCAAGCAGCTTATCGGGCAGACGCCCCTCCTTATCAAGCCGGACCGGGATGCCGCAATGTTCCAGGACGCCCTGGCTTCCCTGTCCACGGAAAGGCTCCAATCCCTCTACCGGACCTTATCCAGTGAGGATCGCCGCCGCTTCCATTACGTCGCCAATATCTGCCTGGGATTCGAAAGTTGGAGCCGCCTGTACCAGGAGTTGGTGGTGCCGGAAACCCACGCCCGCCTCACAGACCGCCTTGAGGACGCCTTTGCCCAACGGGCCGAGGATTTGCGGCGCCGGGAGGAGGAACTGCAGGCTGAGTGGGACAGCCTGGAAGTGGAAAACGAGACCCTGCGGCGGGAAAACCTTGACCTTAAAATTGAGCTCTTCAGCCTGCAAGAGACCTGTGAGACCCTGCAGCGCCAACAGCAGCAGCTCCTCGCCCTGGTGGAGCGCTACAAAACCCTCCTGCGGGAATTTAAAAGGTTTATGCCCCCAGCTGATGCCTTTAATACGAGTCAATAATCAATTTTTGAAACTCAATGTTAAAAAGATGAAACAAAAAAGGGACAGTCCTTTTTGGCAACATGCTTATTTTATTAAACATATAGATAATGCGGGAGGTGGTATGATACTTGCTCTACCTGTTGGCAAGATTCCGAGAGGGGTTTCATCATGGATCGCCAGACTGATGTCAATCATGCCAACACCCAACTGGAGCGGGCCCGGGAATTATTGGCCGAAGGCCAACATCAGGAGGCCCTGGTCTTAGCTCTTGACGCCCTGCAAACCGTTCTCCACAACCTGCGTGAATCATTGGTTAATTTTCAAAAGAACCTGGCCCAAGCCCAGGAAGCCAAGGGTGAAATTGAGCTCAGCCAGCAAGAACTTGAATCCCTGGCTCATAGTGCCCACAAAAAATACCGGGTCTATCATTAACCAGTCTTTATCCTGGGTACAGCCGCACGGGCGCCTGACCTTACCAGAGCGCCCCCGCTAGTCTTTGTTTGGGGATAATTTCCTCAAATTCTGCACTACTGCGCCTGCCATTCCTTACAACATGTTCTCCACATCCCCCAGGACGGCCTGGGCAGCGGGCCTGTTTGCTTTTCCCCGTGGAATCTGGTAACAATCGTTAAGTTCCGATCATTCTGATGCTTAAAGGTGGCTGTTTTTGCCCTCCGATCTTGACCGCTTGCGCATCGACCGCGCCGCCGGAGGATTCCAACCCACCGGCTCCCGGCGCCTGGGACTGATCCTGGTCCTGGCCAGCCTGGTCTTGGCTGGCTTGGCGGCCCTCTATTTTTGGGGACCCCTGAGCCCCGCCCAGGAGGTGGCGGTGACGGTGGTGGCCAAGGTCTACCCCGCCCAAGCTTACACCGCGCTGAACGCCAGCGGCTACGTGGTGGCTCAGCGCAAGGCGGCCGTCTCCTCCAAAAGCACCGGCCGCCTGGCCGAACTGTCGGTAGAGGAGGGCAGCCGGGTGAAAAAGGGCCAGATCATGGCCAGCCTGGAGAACGAGGACCTGATCGCCGCCAGGAACCAGACCGAGGCCCAGGTAAGGGAGGCGGAGGCCGGCCTCGTCTCGGCCCAGGCGGAGCTCACCGACGCCCAGTTGCAATATCAGCGCTACAAAACCCTGGTGGGCCAGGATCTCATTGCCCGCCAGGATCTCGACATTGCCGACGCCCGCCTGAAAAAAGCCCGGGCGGGGGTGGCCAGCGCCCAGGCCCGCATCCGCATCACCCAGGCGGCCCTGGCAGAGGCCCAGGCTTCCCTGGGATATTCGTACATTCGCAGCCCCTTCAACGGTGTGGTCACCACCAAGAACGCCGATGTGGGGGAGGTGGTGGCCCCCTTCGGCGCCGCGGCCAACGCCCGGGCCGCGGTAGTCACCATGGCGGACCTGGACTCCCTCATGGTGGAGGCCGATGTGGCCGAATCCAACCTGGACAAGGTTTATCGGGGCCAGCCCTGCGAAATCAGCCTGGACGCCATCCCGGACCGGCGTTTCCGTGGTGAAGTCCACATGATCGTGCCCACCGCGGACCGGGCCAAGGCTACCGTCCTCACCAAGGTGAAATTTCTGGAAAAAGACGACCGCGTCCTGCCGGAAATGAGCGCCAAGGTGGCTTTCCTGTCCCGTCCTCTGGGCGAGGGGGAAAACCAGCCCCGCCTGGCGGTTTCCAAAAACGCCCTGGTGACCAGAAAAGGGCGCACCGTGTCCTTTGTTTTCAAAGGCAATCAGGTCAAGGAAACCCAGGTGACCACCGGCCCGGCCCTGGGAGAGTTGGTGGAAATTTTGGGCGGTCTCAAGGAAGGGGACCGGGTGGTGGTGAACCCGCCGGCCTCCCTTGATGATGGGGATCGGGTGAAATTGAAGGAATCGTGAGATTCTCAATGAATCTGGAGGGATATCAATTAAGTTTCCATTCCCATGAATGCCTCAACCCTTGCATCAACCGCTAATCCCCCTTTAGTGGTCATTGATCACCTCTACAAATCCTACCGGCGGGGCAGCCAGACCCTGCCGGTCCTCGAGGACATTTCCCTCACCATCGCCGAGGGGGAATTTTTGGCCCTCATGGGTCCTTCGGGCTCCGGCAAGACCACCCTCTTAAACCTCATTGCCGGGCTGGACCGGCCCGACCGGGGCGTGCTCACTGTGGGCGGGGTGGATTTGACCAGCCTCTCCGAGGGTCAGTTGGCCGCCTGGCGGGCCCGGCACGTGGGCTTTATTTTTCAGTTCTATCAGCTTATCCCGGTGCTTACTGCCTTTGAGAACGTGGAACTGCCTCTCCTTTTGACCCCCCTGTCCCGCCGGGAACGCCGGGACCATGTGGAGGTGGCCCTGGATCTGGTGAGCTTGAGCGACCGCAGCCATCACTATCCGTCCCAACTCTCCGGCGGCCAGCAACAGCGGGTGGCCATCGCCCGGGCCCTGATTACCGACCCCACCCTCATTTCCGCGGATGAGCCCACCGGCGACCTGGACCGGGAGTCGGCCCGGGATGTCCTGGATCTGCTCTGCCGCCTCAACGGCGAGTTCGGCAAGACCATCATCCTGGTGACCCACGATCCGGAAGCCGCCTCCTATGCCCCACGTCTTATTCGCCTCATCAAGGGGAGTCTCACGGTGGATGAACGCAATGACCAGGCGGTTTGCCGCGTTCCCGGCGCCCCGGTGGTTTCTTCCTGAGGCGCTATGGTGTCGGGGCGAGCAACTAACCCGGACAGACCTCCCCACGATCTGCCCATCAATGAGCATGGCCGCTATTATCATATAAACTGCGGCCCGGGGGATATTGCCCCCTATGTCTTCACCTGCGGCGATCCGGCCCGGGCCCGGAAGCTGGCCCGGCTGCTGGACCGGGTGCAGATTCGCCGCCAATACCGGGAGTTTCTGACCCTTACCGGGGAGTACCGCAGTCTGCCGGTTTCCCTCATGGCCACGGGCATCGGCCCGGACAACACCGCCATCGCCGTGGTAGAGGCGGCCCAATGCGCCCCGAACCTCACCTTTATCCGCCTGGGAAGCTGCGGCGCTCTCCAGCCCCATATTCAGGTGGGGGATCTGATCATCAGCCGGGAGGCCATCCGGGATGAGCGCACCTCTCATTATTATGCCCCGGAAAGAGGACCTGTGCCGGCAAACCCGGTAGTCCTTGAGTCTTTAATCCAGGCGGCCGAGGAACTGAACGCGCCTTATCACGTGGGGACCACCTGCACCACCTCGGACTTTTATGCCGGCCAGGGGAGGGTGGCGCCGGGTTTTCCCACCGCCGAACCGGACAAGGTGGCGCGCCTGCAACGGGCCGGCGTCCTGAACCTGGAAATGGAAATGTCCGTCTATTTCGCCCTGGCCCAGGCTTCCACCTATGCCTTGCGGGCCGGGGGCATGTGCGCGGTGTTCACCAACCGGGTCACGGGCGACAAGGCCTTCGGCCTGAAGCGGCGGCGCCAGGAGGCGGAGCGCCGCTTGCTGGCCGTGGGCCTCAGAGCCCTGGAGATTTTGTATAGCAGTGAAGTGGGGGGAGGGCCAGGGACCTGAGGTCCCTGCCCTCCCCCCACACCCCCCTCCCAACCCGCAAAGGGTCTTCGGGAAAGTCGGGGCATGGGCCCCAACTTTCTCGAGAAATAATCCCAACAAGGGATTGGGGGAGGGGGTGTGGGGGAGGGGGTAAGGGCCTGCGGCCCTTAGCCCCCTCCGCCATTAAGTCTTGATTATGTCTTTTGCGGAGCAAAGGACTTATTGCTTTCTGAACAGCTTCCCATGCTCAAACTCACCTGGCGCAACACCTGGCGGCATCCTCTGCGTTCCGGCCTGACCATCGGGGGCATGGCCCTGGCCATTCTGGCCTTTTGTCTATTGCGGACCGTAGTGGCGGCCTGGTACTCCGGGGTGGCGGCCTCCTCCCCCCTGCGCCTCATCACCCGCAACGCCATTTCCCTGGTGTTCCGCCTTCCCCTGGCCTATCAGCCGAAGATTGCCGCGATTCCAGGCATCGTCAATCTTACCTATGGCGTCTGGTTCGGGGGTATCTACATTGACGAACGCAATTTTTTCCCCCAGTTTTCCGTATATCTGCCGAAATATCTGGAAATCTACCCGGAATATGTCATTCCCCCGGAGCAGAAGCTTGAGCTCCTGCAGGACCGCCGGGGCTGCGTGGCGGGCCGCCAGTTGGCCCAACGCTACGGCTGGCGCCTGGGGGATGCCATTGTCATCAGGGGCACTATCTTTCCCGGAGAGTACCGCTTCATCCTCCGGGCCGTTTACACCGGGCGGGACCCCACCACCGACGAGGGCCGCTTTTTTTCCCACTGGGATTATCTCAACGAAACCATGAAGAAGAATTTTCCGGAACGGGCCGACCAGGTGGGCTGGTTTCTATCCCAGATTGCCGCGCCGGAGTTGGCCGGTCCCATTGGGGAAAAAATTGACGACCTGTTTAAGAATTCCCTGGCGGAGACCATCACCGAGAGCGAGGCTGCGTTCCAGATGGGCTTTGTCTCCATGAGCGAGGCCCTGCTCCTGGCCATTCAGGTGGTTTCCTGGCTGGTGATTGTGGTCATTTTGGTCCTCTTGGCCAACACCATGGCCATGAACGCCCGGGAGCGCCTGGGGGAATACGCCGTGCTCAAGACCATGGGGTACCGGCCCCGCCATCTGGTGGGCCTCATCATGGGCGAGTCCCTCATGCTGGCGGTCCTGGGGGGGCTTCTGGGATTAGGCCTCACCTTCCCCATGGTGCATCTGTTTAAAGTCAAGCTGGGCCAATATTTCCGGATATTTCCCCTAACGGACACCACCCTGGTCCTGGGCTTGATCATTGCTCTGGGGGTGGGGATTCTGGCTGCGCTGGTCCCCGCCTGGCGAGCCTCCCGGGTGGGCATCGCCGAGGCCATGAGAAGGGTGGGGTAAGCTATAGGTTTATTGAGGGGAGGACCGGGGGAGCGGCGGCTCTGTGGCCACAGGCGTCTCGCCTGTGGTTTCCTCCCCTCAGGCTCCCCTCCCAACCCCCATATATGTTTCTGCACAGTCTGGAAGCCTGTGCTCCCGCTTAGCACGGTAGCACGGGCATCTTGCCCGTGCTTTGGACGGGCTGGAAGCCCGTCCTGCCATGCCATATGCAAGGGGTTGGGGGAGATGGTTTGGGAGAGGGGGCAGGGGTCCGCGACCCCTGGCCCCCTATCCCAAAGATTATTTCATATGCTCAAACTCATGTGGCGCAGCACCTTTCGGCATCCCTTGCGGACCGGGCTCACGGTTCTCGGCATGGCTGTGGCCGTTTTGGCCTTTTGCCTGCTGCGCACCGTGGTGGCGGCCTGGTACGCCGGGGTGGACCTCTCCTCCCCCCTGCGCCTGGTGACCAGAAACTCCGTGTCCCTGCTTTTCCCCCTGCCCCTGTCCTATCTCCCCAAAATCCAGGCCATTCCCGGCATCCGCACCGTGGGCTACGCCTATTGGTTTGAAGGCATTTATATTGACAAGAAAAACTTTTTCCCCCAGTTTGCCATGTCCATGCCGAGTTATCTGGACATGTACCCGGAGTTTATTTTCCCTCCGGAGCAGAAGCTGGCCCTCATCAAAGACCGCCGGGGCTGCGCCGCGGGCCGCAAGTTGGCCAAACGCTACGGCTGGCGCCTGGGAGATTCCATCATCCTCACAGGCACCTATTTCCAGGGGGAATACCGTCTCGTGCTGCGGGCTATCTATGACGGCCGGGACCCCAACACCGATGAAACCCAATTCTTCTTCCATTGGGATTATGTCAATGAAACTTTGAAGAAGACTGCGCCTCAGGTGGCCGACCAGGTGGGCTGGTACATGATCCAGGTGGAACGGCCTGACCTGGCCCCCGTGGTCTCCCAGGCGATTGACGCCATGTTCAAAAATTCCCTGGCTGAGACCCTGACGGAAACCGAAGCCGCGTTCAATCTGGGTTTTGTGGAGATGACCAGCTCCATTCTTATGGCCATTCAGGTGGTTTCCTGGGTGGTCATCGGGGTCATTCTGGTGGTGTTGGCCAACACCATGGCCATGAACGCCCGGGAACGCCTGGGGGAATATGCCGTGTTGAAAACCATCGGCTTTCGCCCCCGCCACCTGGCCGGCCTCATGGTGGGGGAGTCTCTGCTATTGTCCCTGGTGGGCGGGATTCTGGGGCTAATACTGAGCTTTCCGGTAATCAGGTTTTTCCCCAAGGAGGTGGAACAGTATTTCCCCGGCCTGGACATCAGCCGGCCCACCATGCTCCTGGGGCTGGCCACCGCCCTGGCTGTGGGTCTGCTGGCCGCGATCCTCCCCGCTTGGCGGGCCGCCCGGGTAGGCATTGCCGAAGCGCTCAGGAAGGTGGGGTAGGGGGTGGGGGGGAGTTTCGAGTTTTTAGTTTCGAGTTTCGAGAGATAATGGAGAAGATATTCTTTAGGTAAAGATATTCAGTCCTTGTTCCCAAACTCCTAAGTGGGACAAATGTAGGGTGCGCTTTGCGCACCATAATGGATGGCGGGCGAGCCACCTGCCAGGTCTCGTTCCCAAGCTCCGCTTGGGAACGCATTTGTAAGCCCAGGCTCTGCTTGGGCACTGTGAAAAAGACTTACATTTCTTGGGATAAGGCAAGTTCCTGCGCCAAGCAGGAGCTTGGCAGACAAGGCGGTTTCCAAACAGGAGCTTGGGAACCAGGTGTCGTATCCGTCTTGATTCTTCATGGTTATTGGGTAATGCTTCTCTTAGATTCGGAAAACTGGAAACTTAAGAGGCTCTTGCAAAAGTCGTTTTTTGTCATCCTGAACGAAGTGAAGGATCTCAACCACCTGGAAATACAAGATTCTTCGCTTCGCTCAGGATGACAGGTGGTGATAATGAGTTTTTTTTGCAAAAGCCTCTTGAAATTGAAAACTAAAAACGAATAACTCAAAACTTTAAATGCCCATCCCCTTATCCTACAGCTACCGCAACCTCCTGGCCCGGCGTCTGACCACACTGCTCACCGCCGGGGGCATGGGGCTCGTGGTTTTTGTTTTTGCCGCGGCCCTCATGCTCACTGAGGGACTGCGCCAGACGTTGGTGGCCACCGGCTCCTACGATAATGCCGTTATCTTGCGGGCCGGCAGCGAAACCGAGGTGCAAAGCGCGGTGGACCGCACCCAGGCGGGGATTATTTCGTCCCAGCCCGAAGTGGCCATGGGGCCGGAGGGGCCTCTGGTGGCTTCAGAGACCATCATCCTCATCAACCTCCCCAAACGGGGCACCGGCCGACCCGCCAATATCATGATCCGGGGGGTGCAGCCCCCCTCCTTTGCCTTGCGCCGGGAGGTGAAGCTCGCGGCAGGGCGCTGGTTTAAGCCCGGCTCCAATGAACTGGTGGCGGGCATTCAGGTGGCCCGGCGGTTCGAGGGCGCCGGCCTCGGGGAAACACTGCGCTTCGCCATGCGCACCTGGCGTATCGTGGGCATCATGGACGCGGGCAACACCGGCTTTTCCTCAGAAATCTGGGGGGACGTGGAGCAGCTTCTGCAGGCCTTCCGGCGCCCCGCCTTTTCCAGCATCATCATGCGCCTGAGGGACCCCATGGCCTTTCCGGAGCTGAAGGCCCGCCTCGAAGCCGACCCCCGCCTCCCCATGCAGGTGCGCCGGGAAGTGGAGTTTTACGAAGCCCAATCCAAGCGGCTGGCGGACTTTATCCGGATCCTGGGGATGGTGCTCACGGGGATTTTCGGGTTGGGCGCGGTTTTGGGGGCCATGGTGACCATGTACGCCCAGGTGGGGGCCAGGATCGGGGAAATCGGCACCATGCGGGCCCTGGGCTTCCCCCGGCGGGATATCTTAATCGCTTTTCTGGTAGAGGCGGCCCTCTTGGGGGTGGCCGGCTGGGCCATCGGCCTGATTCCGGCGTCCCTCTTGAATTTCTATACGCTTTCCACCCTGAACTGGTCGAGCTTTGCCGAGCTCACCTTCCGCTTCACCCTGACCCCGAAAATTATTCTGGAAAGCCTGATATTCGGCGTGGGCATGGGCTTTTTGGGGGGGCTGCTGCCCTCCCTCAAGGCGGCCCGCCTGCCCCTCATCGAGGCCCTGCGGGCTCATTAGCCCTCATCTGTGTAGTTATCAAGGTAAAATTCAGATAGGCTTGGCTTCATTCTGGGCTTGGGCCTGGCAAGCCATGCCGCTACGAATAAAACCTGCCTCTCTCTGGCGTTAGGGGGGCACTGCGCACCAATTAATGATGTGCGCCTCTCACTCTGTAATACCAATTTCACTTAGAAATGAAACAGCCGTAGGGGTCGACCCATGTGTCGGCCCGAATTGACAGGCGGACACACAGGTCCGCCCCTACAGGTTTGGTGCAAGTCATTATGAAAATGGTATAAAACTGGGAACTTTTTAGGGCAGATCCAGGGGGCCGGCCGACTTTTGATAACCAGGCGGAACCTCGAAGAGCTTGTCCTCCAGCTTGGTTTCCTTGATATCCCGGTATTCCACAGAATATTGCCGCTCCGGGGAGACGGTCTTGATGGGCAGCCCCAGTTTGGGTGACACCCAGAAGGTCTGGCGGGTAACCCCTTCAGGCCCGCCCCGCAGCATGACCTCCAGGCGGTCTACCTGGTAACCGCAGATCTCCTCGGTCCCTACCTTGCGCTTGCTCATGGCATCGGGAGGAATTTGCAGGAACTGGCCGGGAAGCGTAAAGCCCATGGGCATCTCCACATACCGTTTTTCATAGGGCATGATCACCCAAATCCGGCTTTTGTCTTTCCTCACCACAGTGACGGTATGCCCGCGGTCGTCCAGGAATTCCTGGCGCATCTTGCCGTCTTTGACGAAAATTTTCCCGGTGGTGTCCATACCCTGCTCCTTTAGGATCATGGTGGCCGAGAACTCCGCCGCGCTGAGCGGGGCTGCCAGGATAAGGACAAAGAAGAGGAGGGGAAAGGTGTACTGAGCAATCACCGGTGACATGGCTGACCTCATGATGGGGATGGCAAGGCAGTACAGCAGGGAGCCCCCGTCCTGCCATGGCGGGAAAGGCGGGAGGGGTTGCCCTTTCCCGCCCCACATCCTGCCCGCAGGGGTTGCATGGCATTTCGCCCTAGAGGCTTGATAAATCAAGCCCCTAGAAAGGGGAGCCGCAGGGGCATGGCTGGCCATGCCCCAAGACAACGGGCCACCGCTCCCTGGGCCTCTGGAGGTTTTTCAACCGAAAACAGAAAACCGAAAACAGAAAACAGAAAACAGAAAACAGAATTACCCCCGGCCGCAACCGATGCCCTGGCCGGTGAGTTCGGCATAGTCGGCCCCGGTGCAGGGGATGCAGGCGGGCTGACCCTTAACCAGCCTGATCCTTGGTTCCATGACGCTCTCGCCGCATTGGGAGCAGACCGCCGTGGGGAAGATGCGGGCATAGGAAGGAACTTTCACGTTCACTTCCTGGACCATGAGGCTTTCCCCAAAGGGCCGGGCCAGTTCTTTATAGGCGATGGCCGGCCAGATGTGATGCAAATGGTGAATCTCTTCGGGGGTGGCGTTTCGCTGGACTACCACCTTTTCAAAAAGAGGCCCCGCGGCGGGATAGCGGGCGAACATCTCGTCCCGGTACTCGGGGCGCACCACCAAGCGCAGCCCCCGGCCGTTTCCCCGGAGGGCCACGGTCACCGCAGTCTTGCCCCAGTCCCGGAAGACCAGGGCATTGTTGCCGAAGGTGCAGCCGGTGACCACCTGGATGCCGTCGGTGAAACAGTTGTTGCACTCCACGATGGCCACCACTTCCTCCATGCCGGTGCTGCCGGTGTTCAGGTGTTTCATGGCGTACTGGCCCGCTTTCACCCCCAGGGAGACAAAGGGGCACAGGTGGCCATGGAGGGCTTCGGCCTGCTGGAGCAAGCCCTCCAGGTCGCCGCTTTGAATCATGGTTTCAATGTTTTGACGGGCATGGGCGTGTTCGTGCACGGGGAAATCTCCTTACTCACAGAGATGATACAGTTTATACCTGAGGGCCTGAAGGCCGCGGGTTATTTCAATTGGGGCAATCCTCCGGGCATTTTCATCTTGTTGTAGCCCTGGGGCGGCTCGAACAGGGCATCCGCCACCTCCCCCGGCTTGATATCCTTATATTCCATGGAAAAAGATCCATTTTCGGACACAATCTGAATAGGCACCCCCAGGTCCGGGGCCACGCAGGTAAAAACCTTCATGGCTTTCCCCTGGTGGGTCATGATGGTTTCATATTTATTGCAGGCATAGCCGTTGATCGTGTCGGTGCCTATCATTTTCATGGTGGTCTTGGCGTTCTCCGGGAGGAGCATCATCTTCTCCTGGGCCTCCTGGGAGAGGGGCATCTCCACGTAAGCCTTTTGCTGGGGCATTATGATCCACATGAGCTTTTTGTCGGGGCGCATGATATGGATGCTGGCCAGGCCCGCGGCTTCCACTTCATTTCTCATCTTATTATTTTTTACGTAGATCTTGCCGGGGATTTCCAGACCGCCCGCCCTGGTGATCATGGTGGCGGTGAATTCCGCAGCCAGGGTGAGATTCGCCCAGAAAAGCGCCATGGTTGCCAGGATCACCCCGACAAGACTGCGCCTATAACCTTGCATGAACACCTCCTCAACCAGTTTCATTCTAAAAAAACCGATTATGCACTTTGCTCCGTATAGAGCATAAAAATTCTTCAGTGGGGGAAGGGACAGGGACGTAGGGGCGGGGTTACCCCGCCCCTACCTGCCCTCCCCCCCTCCCAACCCGCAGAGGGTCCGAGAAAGTCGGGGCTAACGGCCTCGACTTTCTCGAAAAATTCACCCACTAAGACATTGGGGGAGGGGGTAAGGGCTTGCAGCCCCGGTAGCACGGGCTTCCAGCCCGTGGGAACCCCCTTCTTCCGCTAAGCTTTGATTATGTCTTTATGCGGAGCAAGAGACATAATCAAACAAAATTGCACCCGTTGCCGCATCCTGAACTTTGGTTTCATTGTAAGTCCGCAAGGCCTTTTTTCAAAGAGGAGTTTCCCCCTTCTCATACTTCCACAATAAAAAAGGCGCGCCGTAGAGCTTGAGCCAGCCCCGGCGCCGGGCATAATCCGGCAGGTATTTCCCCACTTCCTGCCAGAAGGGCCGCGGGTGACCGGCCACTCGGAGGTGGGCCAGTTCATGGACCACGATGTAGTCCAGGTGTTCCGAGGGCAGGAGCACCAGCCGCCAGTTAAAGCGCAAGAGCCCCTGAGGATGGCACTCCCCCCAGCGCCGGCGCCACTCCCGCACCTCCAGCGGGGGCGGCGTCAGCTCCATCAGGCCGGCAAAATGCTGAACCCTGCCGGTGAGGATCATCTCTGCCTGCCCCCGGTACCAATCCCGGAGACGGGGCCAGGGGTCCTTGATGGGCGTACTATGCATCAGAAGCAAGACGCCCTCGCCGAGGCGAATCCCCGCCGCCCCCGAATTGGCGAATTTCAGGGTCAGGGCCTGGCCCCGGTAATACACCTTGCCTTTTTCCAGACGGGACCAGGCCTGGGCGCGATCTGCCTGTTTCCTTTCGATCCAGGCCAGGTTTTTGTCGATGATTTGCTGAATGCTCTTCAGGGACAGACTCCTGGGCGCATGCACCAACAACTCCCCCGTGTCGGTGACGGTGAGCCCCACGCTGCGCCGGCGCCCGCTTACTCTTAGCTGAAAGGGCGGGCTTTTTGAGTCCGTTTGGGTTTTTCTTGTGGAGCTCATGAAGGCTCACGATTTCTCTTGAATAATCTTCTTATTTAGTTCAAAGTATTACCTTACAGACAAGGCACAGTTCCCCGCAAGTAACTTTTCCGTAAGAAATTCCATAGACCCTCCACCGAGTGGGCGACTGCCCGGAGAGGGTGGGGATTAATTTCATAACCTTTTCCTGGCGACTAAGTTAACGGGAGGTACAGGCATGAGAACGTGGAAAGGCAAGATGCTGCTGGCTCTGCTGGCAGGTAGTTTGGTGCTCCTGGGGTGCGGTCAAGAGGCCCCCAAACCCAAGGCGGAAAAACCTGAAGCCGCCAAACCCGCTGCCCCCGGAACTACGGTGCCAGCGCCCCCCGCGGCCAAAGGCGGCAAGAGTGTCATCATCGGCTACACCGCCTCCAAGTCCGGGAAGCTCAAAACGGAAGGCGAACGGCAGATCAACGGCCTGGCCCTCTGGATGGAACAGGTGAATGCCAAGGGCGGCATCAAGCTGGCCGACGGCACCACCGTCACCGTTACGGATAAAAACTACGACGACGAGAGCAACAAGGACCGGGTCCAGGAGCTTTACACCCGGCTGATCAACAACGACAAGGCCGATTTTCTCATCAGTCCTTACAGCAGCGGCCTGGCTGACGCGGCCGCGGTCATCGCCCAGCAGTATAACAAAATCATGGTCACCACCGGCGCGGCTTCTGATTCCACCTACAAAAAAGGCTACACCCTCATCTATCAGGCTTACACCCCCGCCAGCCGGTATCTCACCGGGGCCATTGACATGCTGGGCAAGCTCGCCCCCGGCGCCAAAAAGGTGGCCATCATTCACGAAAAAGACAAGTTTGCCACCGACGTGGTGGAAGCCCTGAAGGCCTACGCCACCTCCAAGGGCTATGAGGTAGTGCTCTTCGAGGGTTACGACAAGGACACCACCGACTTTGCGGCGTTCATCAACAAAATCCCCCCGGGGACCGACGCCGTCCTGGGCGGCGGCCATTTCGCCGACACCAGCACCTTGACCAAGCAGTTATATGAGAAGAAGGTCAATGCCAAGATGTTTGCCTTCCTGGTGGCCCCGCCGGAACCCAAGTTTGCCGAACTCGGGGCTGCCTGCCTGGCGGTGGTGGGCCCCAGCCAGTGGGAGCCCGCGGCCAAGTATTCCCCCGAAGCCGCCAAAGCTTTGGGCATAGAATATTATGGGCCCACGGTGGCAGTGTTTAATGAATCCTATAAGAAAAAATTCGGGGAAGAACCCTCATACCACAGCGCCGGCGGCTATGCGGCCGGCTTGATCCTCCAGGCGGCCATCGAAAAGGCCGGGTCCATGGACACCGACAAGGTGAAAAAGGCCCTGGACGACATGAATCTGATGGCCTTTTACGGCAACATCAAGTTCGACACCAGCAAAGAGAATCACGGTCTCCAGACCGGCCACGACATGGTCTACATCCAGTGGTTCAAGGACCCCAAGGGCACGTTCATCAAGCAGATCGTTTGGCCCGAGGCCGCAGCCGCCGCCAAGCCCATGGTGTGCCCGGCCCGGTAAGATGCCGGTAAGCCTTTTCTCATCGAGAGCCCAGGAGGAATACCTGGTATGCTGCAGCAACTGATCAATTCCCTCACTGATGGGTTCCTCCTGGGTTTTGTCTATGGCCTGGCGGCCATGGGCCTCTCCCTTATCTGGGGGGTCATGACGGTCATTAACCTGGCCCATGGGCCAGTTATCACCGTGGGGATGCTGACCACCTATCTCCTGTTTGTCCACCTGGGGCTGAACCCCTATCTGGGCATGGTGGTGGTGGCCGGGGTCGGCTTGCTCCTGGGCCTGCTGATCTACATCGTTGCGGTCCACCGGGTCATTTCGGCCCCGCATCTGTCCTCCCTGCTGGCCACCTTCGCAGTGAACATGATCATGCTGGGGATCTTCAACGCAGTTTTCGGGGGGGACCAAAACAATGTGGACTATTCCCTGGGGTCCCTCTCCATAGGCTTTGTGAATATCCCGTTTTCCCGGCTTTTGGCCGCGGTGGGGGCCATTCTGTTCACTGCCTTCCTTTACCTGTTCCTGTATTTCACCCGTCCGGGGAAAGCCATCCGGGCGGTGGCCAATAACCGGGAAGCCGCCGAGCTCATGGGCATCCCCTCCGCGCAGGTCCTGGCCCTGAGCTTCGGCCTCGGCTCGCTCCTGGCCGCGGTGGCGGGTTCTCTCATCTCCACCATTTTCCCTTTCACCATTTTCAGCGGCGGCCCCTATGAGCTCAAGAGCTTCGTCATCTGCGTTCTGGGCGGCCTGGGCAACCCCCTGGGGGCCCTGCTCGGGGGACTGCTGCTGGGGCTGATGGAGGGCGTCATACCCATCTGGATGCCCACCAGTTGGGTGCCGGTGGTGGAATTCGGCTTATTCGTCCTGGTCCTGGTGGTAAGGCCGACAGGCCTGTTGGGGGCTAAATAAATGAGGGCTCTTAAGCAACCCGGTCTGTGGATTTATGTGGGGGCTCTGCTGATCTGGGGGCTGGCGGTTCTGTTCATCCAGGACCCCACCTTGCGGGAGACTTCCTTCACCCTGCTGATGTATGTGGGCCTGGCTTCCAGCCTCAACATCCTCCTGGGCTACACCGGCTATGTCAGCTTTGGGCATATCGTCTTCTTCGGTCTGGGGGGGTACCTGGGGTTTTACCTGGTGAGCGTCCAGGGTTGGACTCTTTACCCGGCGGCCCTGGTGGGAGGAATTTTTTGCTCTCTGTTTGCCATGCTCCTGGGGCTGGCGGTCTTGCGTCTCCGGGGGGCCTATTTTGCCCTGGCCACCATCGGGGTCAACGAAGCTGCCCGGGCTTTTGTGAGTAATTTCGGTCCCTTCGGCGGAGCCACCGGCCTGTCCCTGAACTACGCAGTCTACAGCGATTACGGCGGGTCCATGAAGGCCCTGTGGCTGGCCTTTGTCCTGGTGTGGCTCGTCGCCATCGCCGTGGTGATTACGAGCTACCTGGTAAAACAGTCCCGCTTCGGCTTGGGCCTCATGGCCATCCGGGAGGACGAGGACGCGGCCATGGTCATGGGGGTCAAGGCCCCCCAGGCCAAGACCTGCGCCTACGCCATTTCCGCTTTCTTTCCGGGAATCATCGGCGCCATTTATTTCTTCAAGAACGGCAACGTGGAGCCCCACGACGCCTTCCGCCTCCACATGTCCATCGAATCCCTGGTGATGATTATGTTGGGGGGGCAGGGCACCGTCCTGGGCCCCATCCTGGGAAGCCTGGGCTATGAACGCCTCCGGGGTTATCTTCTCATCACTCCCCTGTTCAAGAGCCTCCACCTGGCCATCTCAGGCGTGGCCCTTCTCATGATCATCCTGTTTGTGCCGGCAGGGCTGGTGGGCTGGCTGCGCCGCCGCTTTCCCAAACTCAGGGGGGTGCTGGAATGATCCTCGAAGTCCGGGATGTCACCAAGCGTTTCGGAGGGCTGCAGGCCCTCACCGACGTCACCTTTGACCTGAGCGCGGGGGAGATTTTAGGGCTTATCGGCCCCAACGGCGCGGGCAAGACCACCCTGTTCAATGTCGTCAACGGCGTTTTTGCGCCGGACCGGGGGAAGGTGGTCTTCCGGGGTGAGGACATCACCGGCCTGCCCGCCTACGAAGTGGCCCGCCGCGGTTTGGCCCGGGCCTACCAGGTGGTGAGGCCGCTCAGCGACCTCACCGTGAGGGAAAACGTCATGGTGGGGGCCTGCTTCGGCAGGGAGCAGTTTTCCCTGACCCAAGCCGCCCAGGTGGCCAACGATATCCTGGTCCAGGTGGGGTTGTCAGAGAAGGCCAACGCCCTGGCCGGCAGCCTCAACGTGGCCCAGAAAAAGCGTTTGGAATTGGCAAGAGCCTTAGGCTCTCAGCCCTATCTCCTGCTCCTGGATGAAGTGCTGGCGGGTTTAAATCCGTCGGAAATCGCCCCCATGCTGGATACCATCAAGCAGATCAGGGACAACGGCACCTCCATCCTCATGATCGAACACGTCATGCAGGCGGTGATGAATGTCTCCGACCGGCTCCTGGTTCTGGATTACGGCGAGCTCATTGCCCAGGGCCTGCCCCAGGAGGTGGTGAACAATCCCCAGGTCATCGAAGCCTACCTGGGAGACCCCCAACTGACCAAACGGCTGCTGGAAAGCTGATACTGTAGGTGCGCTCAGTGCGCCAAAATGGGGGCGAGGACCCCCGCCCCGGCGAACGCTTCTTTTTTAGGGAGAGTTCCCAGGCTCATAAGCGAACGTTTATAACAGGTTGCCGTCAATATCCGTAATTCTTTGGTAGGGGCGACGCCTGCGCCACCCCTGCTGAAAACAGGGAAAAACCAACCATGGCAATGCTTGAAGTCCAGGATGTAACTTCGGGTTACGGAGAAGTGCAGATCCTCTGGGGGACCTCCCTCAAATTGGAGAAGGGCAAGCTCACTACCCTGGTGGGTTCCAACGGGGTGGGCAAAAGCACCCTCTTGAGGACGGTAATGGGCCTTTTGCGCCCCTGGCAGGGAAGCATCACCTTCCAGGGCCAGGACCTCACCCGCCAGTCGGCCCACGCCCGGGCCAAGGCCGGCCTGGTGCTGGTGCCGGAGGGGCGTCAACTGTTCTCGGACATGACGGTCCTGGAAAATCTGGAAATGGGCGCCTTTCCACCCCGCTCCCGCTCCCACTTCCGGGAGAACCTGGACAAGGTGTTCACCCTCTTCCCTCGCCTCGGGGAACGCCGCCAGCAAAAGGCCGGGAGCCTGAGCGGCGGCGAGCAGCAGATGGTGGCTGTGGCCCGGGGCCTCATGGCCCAACCCGAAATTATCATTATTGATGAGCTTTCCCTGGGTCTCTCGCCCCTTTTGGCCCTTACCTTGTTTGAATCGCTCATTCAACTCAAAAACCTCGGCCTTACCATGCTCCTGGTGGAGCAAAATGTGGCCATGGCCCTGGGGGTGAGCGACTACGCCTATGTCCTCAGTCAGGGGCGCATCACCCTGGAAGGTGAATCCCGCCAGCTCCTGAAAAACGACGACATCCGCCGCACCTACCTGGGGATGTAACGCTGGTGTGCGGCTTTATGGAGGCCTTGGTGGGCAGTGCTCACCTTACGCCGCCTTTGAACCTTTCAGGCAGTCTCGGCCGAGCCTGCAGTTCCCTCAAACAATGAAAAATCTGGTGGCACAGGTTTTTAACCTGTGCTTGGAGAGCCGGGGGTGGCTGTTCTAAACTTGATGTCGGTGTTCCTATCCGGTCCCTGGTAGTACGGGCATCCTGCCCGTGCCAGGACGGGCTGGAAGCCCGTCCTGCCGTTTCTTATTCTGTGAGGTTAGATTGTGGCTAACATGGTTTTTCTTTTTCCGGGACAGGGGTCCCAATATGTGGGCATGGGCCAGGACTTGTTCGACACCGAAAAATCTGCCCAGGAGCTCTTTGACCTGGCCGAGGAAGTGACCAAGCTCCCTTTGAAGCGCCTGTGCTTTGAAGGGCCCATGGAGGAACTCACGGAAACCGTGAACCTCCAACCCGCGGTCACCGCGGTCAACCTTTGCCTGCACCAGGCCCTGGCGCAAGCGGGGGTGAGGCCCGCCGCGGTATGCGGCCACAGCCTGGGAGAATACAGCGCCCTGTGCGCCGCCGGGGTCTTGAGCGCCGGCGACACCCTGAAGGCGGTCCGGGAGCGGGGCCGTCTCATGCAGCGTGAAGCGGAGCGCCACCCGGGAACCATGGTTGCGGTCATCGGCTTGGCCGCCGACAAGCTGGCCGCGACCCTGAAACCCCTCCTGGCCGAGGGTCCCCTGGCCCTGGCCAATTTTAACACCAAGGAACAGACGGTCATTTCCGGGACCAAGGAAATGGTGACCCGGGCCGGGGAGGCAGCCAAGGCCGCCGGGGCCCGGGTGGTGCCCCTCAAGGTGTCGGGTGCCTGGCATTCCCCCCTTATGGCCGACGCCTCGGGAGACTTTGCGGCTTTCCTGGCCACCCTGACCTTTCAGGCTCCCCGCCTGCCGGTCTATCTCAACGCCACCGCCGCGCCCGAGGCCGACCCCGAGAAGCTCCGCCAGGCCATGTCCGGGCAGTTGACCTCACCGGTGCGCTGGGCCGAACTCATCCTCAACCTGAAAAACACCGGCGCGGACACCTGGGTCGAGGTGGGCCCGAAAAATGTCCTTAAGGTCCTGGTGCGCAAAATCCTTCCCCAGGAGCAGGAGGCACGGTTCTTCAACGTGGAAAATCGGACCAGCCTCGAGAACTTCCTGGCCAGCCGCGCTAATCTCTAAATTTAAGCGGGGGAGGAGGCTAAGGGCCGGTGGGCCCTTACCCCCTCCCCCTTTCCCCCGCACCCCCTCCCCCAATCCCTTACGGGGCGAATTTCTCCGAGAAAGTCGGGGCTGGCCCCGACTTTCTCGGACCCCATGCGGGTTGGGAGGGGGGTGTGGGGGGAGGGCAGGGACCTCAGGTCCCTGGCTCTCCCCCCACTTCTTTATACCCTGCCACCAGCGCCACTGCTTTCGCAGGGGAGGCCTTGCGCACCTGGGGATAAAGCGCCGCGCAGTCCTCAAAGGACAAGCGGCTGGACAGGCGGTAGGCCTGGATTTCGTCGGTGAGGTGGGGGGCGGGGTCCGCTCCCGGAGCCATCTCCCTCTTATTCAAAAGCTGAATGTGGATCAGGCTGAGGGCGGCCAAGAGATTTTCTTTTTCCGGGGAAATCTTGGTGCCGAAAATGTAGTGCAGAGTCAAAAGGTCCCCGGGTCCCAGAGGCCGGGGCCGGTTGATGGCCGGGAGGGACCGGGAGGCCAGGACAAACTTCGGCTTGAGACGCACCCTGCCGGGGACGAGCCTGGCCAGGACCTTGAGCAGATACAAGTGAATGTAACCGGCCTCCACATAGAGGCTGGGGTATTTTGGGCTGAGGGGCGCAATGGCTGCGGCTCTCAGGCCATCCCGCAGGCGGAAGCGGGCCGCGTCAGCCCGGGCGAAGGCTTTGACGGTCTCCACCACCTTAATAAAGGGAGCGGTGTGGGCCGCGGCGTAAAACGCCAACAGAGTCCGGCTGGCCTCACTTTCGGCCGCGTAAATTTCTTTATATTCCGGCCGGTTTTCCACTTCGGACCGGGTCCGGCCCGCGGCCAAGAGCTCGTGAATCTGGATAAGCCTTTCCTGGTAGGGTTCCACCTGAAAAATCGCTTTTTTCTGCCCGCGCAGCCCCTTGACCATCTCCAGTTGCCGGAGGCTGAACTCGGGAAATTCCACGTCCTTGTCGGCCAGGTAGTCCGCCTCTGAAATCCTTCCCTCCAAAAAATGGGAAAAATCCGGCTCCGGGGGTTCCTCCAGGGCAATGGCCTCGTGCCGGCTCATTTCCTCCCGGACTGTCTCCAGCACTTCCAGACGATGGGAAGAAAAGCCGATGGTGATGGCGGGCTGAACCGTTCCAGGCATATGGTTTTTTCCGTAGCCGCGGGCTTTACCGGGAAAGTCCTCGTAGGGGCGACGCATGCGTCGCCCCTACAACAGATTAAACATCAGGATTAATGACGGCAGAACGGGCTTCTATCCCGTGGGCGCTCCCCTCTCCAAAAATCAATTTATTTCCGGATACTCCACCCCCACCAGAAACAACCCCTGGGGCGGGGCGGTGGGACCGGCCAGGCGGCGGTCCCCCTTGGCCAGAACTTCCCCCAGGTGCTCAGGGGGGTGTTTGCCCTTGCCGATCTCCACCATGGTGCCCACCAGGCTCCGCACCATGCCCCGCAAAAAGCCGTTGGCGGTGATGCGAAAGCTCAGTCGGCCCTCCGGTTGGACCTGCCAGGCAGCCTGCCGCACCCGGCGCACCGCCGGTCCCGGACGGCTCCTCGCGGCCCGGAAGGCCAGGAAATCGTGCTCCCCCATCAGGATGTCCCCGGCTTTGTCCATGGCCGCCGCATCCAGGGGCCCAGCCAGCCACCAGGCCTGCCCCTGGTAAAGGGGCGAGCGCACCTGGCGGTTTAGGATGCGGTACTCGTAGGTTTTCCAGAGAGCGTCGTAGCGGGCGTGAAAGCTCAAGGGCGCTTCTTCGGCCTTAAGAACCGCAATATCCAGAGGCAAAAGGGAGTTGAGACCGTGGAGAAAGGCCCGCAGGGGCACAGTGCTTTTCGTAGTAAAATTGGCTACCTGTCCCCAGGCGTGCACCCCGGCGTCCGTGCGTCCTGAGCCCATAAGGCGCACCGTTTCCCCGGTTATGCGGCCCAGGGCCTCTTCGATGACTTGCTGGATGGATAGGGCGTTTTTCTGGCGCTGCCAGCCGTGGTAGCGGGAGCCGTCGTACTCCAGGGTGAGGCGGATGTTGCGGCGGGGGCCCATGGCGCCGGAGGTCCGGCCTTAGGGGGCGATGGGCGCCAGATCCAGGCCCAGGGTCTCGGGGAAGCCCATCATGAGGTTGAAATTCTGCACCGCCAGGCCGGAAGCCCCCCGGGTGAGGTTGTCGATGGCGGACACCACGATAACCCGGCCCCGCTCCGGGTCGGCCTTGAAGCCCAGGTCGCAGTAGTTGGAGCCCCGCACCTGCTGGGTGGAGGGCCAATTGCCGGGGGACTGCACCCGCACAAAGGGGTGGTCCCGGTAAAAGGCTGTATACAGATCATAAAGATCGGCATCGGTGACGGGGTTCAGCAATTGGGCGTAGAGAGTCCCCAGAATGCCCCGGCTCATGGGTGTCAGGTGAGGGGTGAAAGTGACCTTGGCCTTTTTCCCGGCCAGAAACGTCAACTCCTGCTCCATTTCGGGGGAGTGGCGGTGGTCGGCCACTTTGTAGGCCCGTATACTGTCAGTGACTTCGCAGTAGCTGGTGGTGAGGCTGGCCCCCCGGCCGGCGCCACTCACCCCGGATTTGCAGTCGGCAATGAGGGAGACCGGGTCTACCAGGCCTTCTTTGAGCAAAGGAGCAAACCCCAGGATAACGCAGGTGGGGTAGCAGCCGGGATTGCCCACCAGGCGGGCGCTGGGGAGTTTGTCCCGATACAGTTCCGGCAGGCCGTACACCGCTTCTTTGAGCAGTTCCGGGGCGCTGTGGGGCTGATACCAGGCCTCGTATACCGCCTGATCCCGAAAGCGGAAATCCGCGCTCAGGTCAACCACCCGCAGGCCGGCGGCCAGAAGCGGCGGCACGAGTTCCATGGCGGTCTTGTGGGGGACGGCGAGAAACACCACCTCAGCGGCAGCAGCGATGGCGACGGGGTCGGGGGCTACGAAGGCTTGGTCGACAATGGCGGCCAGGGCCGGGAAAACCTCGCCCACCGGGCGGCCCTGGTATTCCCGGGAGGTGAGCCTCACAAGCTCCACCCCCGGATGCCGGACCAGAAATCGCATGAGTTCCAGCCCGGTGTATCCGGAGGCCCCAAATACCGCCACGTTTACCTTGGCGGTCATGACAGCGGCGCTAACGCTTGGAGTACTGGCAGCCCCGGCGGGCGCCCCGGCGGCCGTACTTTTTCCGTTCCTTGATGCGGGGGTCCCGGGTCAGGAGGCCGGCTTTTTTGAGGACAGGCCGGAACTCGGGGTTCATGGCCACCAGAGCCCGGCTCAGGCCATGCTTGATGGCGCCGGCCTGGCCTTCGGGGCCGCCTCCCTGGACGTTCACCAGGATGTCCAGATCGGGCCCGAGGTTGACCAGGGTCAGGGGCTGGCGGGCCAAGTTGCGGGTGGTTTCCACCGGAAAATATTCCTGGAAATCCCGCTGGTTCACCACGATGCGGCCGCTCCCCGGGCGCAGATACACCCGGGCCACCGCGCTTTTTCTTTTGCCCACGGCGTGGACGTTGAAGGCTTCGGCCATCAATCCTCCCAGGTAAGAAGCACCGGTTGCTGGGCCTGGTGGGGATGCTCGGCCCCGACGTAGACCTTCAGCTTTTTCAACTGGTGCCTGCCTAAACTATTTTTGGGGAGCATGCCCCGCACCGCGTGGCGCAGGATCTCCTCCGGCTTCTTTTTCAACAGGTGCCGGGCCGAGATTTCTTTGATCCCGCCCATGTAACCGGAGTGGCGGTAATATATCTTCTGGTCCAGCTTGTTGCCGGTGAGGGTCAGCTGTTCAGCGTTCACCACCACCACGAAATCCCCGGTGTCCATGTGCGGCGTAAACTCAGGCTTGTTCTTACCCCTGAGCACCATGGCGATGCGGCTGGCCAGACGCCCCAGGACCTTGCCCTGGGCGTCCACCACGAACCAACGCCGGGGCACCTCATCTTTTTTGGCCATATAACTCTTCATGATATCCTCAGCAGAACGATTAACCTAAAAACTATATCCATTCATATAACGCCTTGTCAAGGATAGAATTTTAACGGGGGTATGGCTAGGGAAAATTTGTTGGGGTAACCGGCCCTCCGGGCCGGATCTTGGTCCTATCAGCCCACCCAGTCCGGGGCGTTGGGGTTGTTTCCGTCCCGGAGATTTTCCAGAAACCGGGCTTCCTCCAGGGAAAAGATGGCCGTTTTCAGGGAATGGGGTATGGGTCTGGTCTTCCTGGCCCCATGACGGAAAAACCACCCCAAAGAAAGTCTCCCCGGCCTGGTCCGGGCTGATTATTTGCTGTAAACTCCCGCCCCACCAGTCCGCCAGGGCCCTGGCTTGGGCTTCGCTGAGCCTGGTGGTTTTCGATTCAGTGGTGCAAGCCACGAGGTTAACTCCTTTGTCTGCAGTGAAAAAATCTCATAGGCCGGCCCATGGCCGCCAGACCCGGCAGGCGCGGCACGCTCTGTGATTTCACCGCAAGAGCGGCTGTGCTGCCTTGTTCGATCCTCATGGGTGAGCCCTAAGCTCCTGGAATATTGTTATGACTCAGGGGGCTTTTTCGATTTATCTCCCGAAACATCCTCCGGCGGGTCTTGAAGACGTCCCTTGATATAGCAGGCCCAATCCCCCTGGGGGTCCAGGTCCAGGTAGCGGCGCCAGAGCTTCCGGGCCCCGGCCTGATCCCCCAGCCTTTCCAGCAGCCGGGCCAGGTTGAAGCAAGCTTCAGGAAAGTAGGGTTCTTTCTTTAAAGCCCGCCGATACAGGGTGGCGGCCTCCTCCAGGCTGCCCTGCTCCTCCAGGATGTTAGCCAGGTTATAGTTGCCCTCCGGGTGATGGGCGTCGCTTTCCAGGGCCTTGGCATAATGGGCTGCGGCTCCTTCCGGAAACCCCAGGCGGTACAGAATATTCCCTAAATTCACCAACGCGTCGGGGTGGTCGGGCTTAAGGGCCAGGATCAGGCTGTAAAGTTTCTTGGCCCCTTCCCAGTCCCCGAGGTTTTCCTTTTCCAGGGCCAGGAGAAACAACCTGCCCACCTGCTCCGCGGGCAATGTGAGAGGCTCGGCCCCGACGCCGTCAAAGTCGAGGATCAACTGGCCCTCCGGCGTGAACCGCTTGCTTTTCTGGGCCACTACCAAAGACGGGCTGTCCTGCAGGCGGGCCTGGGCCAGGGGTTGGCCTATCTCCGGGTGCAGACGCCTCAAGGTGTCCACGCATTGCTTGATGCGCCGCAAAGACACGCCGTGGCCCCGGAGGCGCTTGACGGTGCGCAGGGCCACCAGGCCCTGAAAATCAAAGACCAGACCATGGGGGGCGTGCCCCCGCCCGGCCACCAGACCGAGGCGGGCCCAACGCCTGAGGCGCCCCTCGGAGATGCCCAGGAGGCGGGATACCTCTTTAACGCCGTAGGCCTTGGTCATGGGCCCTCCAGCCCCACAAACACCGGGGCCCGAAAATGCCCCCGGTTAATTTCTTCCTGAAAGCTGACCCTGACCCAGAGTTCCGGTCCTGCTTCTTGGCACGGTAGGACGGGCTTCCAGCCCGTCCCGGGGCACGGGCAGGATGCCCGTGCTACCTGTTAATATTGTGGGCTTTGGGCTTCCAGCCTTTAAAGGAACCGGCAGTATGCCCGTTCTCCCGAGTCAGGTTGATGGGAGGGAGTTGTAAGGGCAGGACTTGCCATGCCTTACGGCGGAGAACCCTCAGTCCCCCGTCTCTTCCCTCGTATGAGTTCACGTCATATCCGGGGCCCAGATTTCGCAGACCTTGCCGGCCAGGCCCGGTTCGGGAGTGAGGGTCATTTTCCCCGGTTCCCAGCCCGCCGGGGTGGCTTCTTTGCCGCCTGACTGGCGCACATAAGCGCAGGCCTTAAGCTGGCGCAGCATTTCCGTGGCGTTCCTGCCTATGGCCGGGGCCAGGACTTCCATGGCCTGGAGATTGCCGTCCGGGTCTATGAGAAAACTGCCCCGCACATCAATCTTGTAGTCTTCATCGAAGACGCCGTAGAGGGTGCCGATATCGCCGCCCACGTCGGAGAGCATGGGGTAGGGGAGGCCCCCCTCCACCATCTTGGAGAGTTCCACTTCCTGCCAGGCCTTGTGGGTGTAAGGGCTGTCCACGCTGATGGCCAGGATCTCGGCCCCCAACTCTTTGAGATTTTGGTATTTGGTGGCCACCGCGGTCAATTCGGTGGGGCAGACAAAGGTGAAATCTCCGGGATAAAAATAGAGCATCACCCATTTACCGCGATAATCCGACAGCTTCACGTTGATAATTTCGCCCTTGTGAAAGGCCTTGGTTTCAAAATCAGGGGCAGGTTTGCCGATACGCACCGCCATATTTTCCTCCTTATAGTTGCCCAGATAAATAAGGCTCAAAATCGCTCATGAAACTGCTTTTAGGATAAGACCCCAGGGTGGCCGCGTCAAGACGGGATTTCCAGGTTACTTTCCCCCTAAAAGGTTCGTTTACTGCCGATCCAGCCTCTTCTTTTGAAAAAATGGAGCATGAAGAGGGCCACCGAGAGCATAATCCCGACAATATAGTAATAGCCATACTCCCATTTTAATTCGGGCATATGTTCGAAGTTCATGCCGTAAACCCCAGCGATGAAGGTGAGGGGAATGAAAATGGTGGCGATGATGGTGAGGACCTTCATCACTTCATTTAAACGATTACTGACGCTGGAGAGATAAATGTCCAGCATGCCGGAAAGGATGTCCCGGATAGGTCTCGATATTATCAATGATCTGAATAATGTGATCGTACACATCCTTTAAATAAAGGGTGGTGGTTTCCTTAACCAGAGACGACTCGCTGCGCTCCAGCCGGCTGATGACCTCCCGCAGGGGCCAGACCGACTTGCGCAGCATGATCATTTCCCGTTTCAAATGATGAACCTGGTTCAGGGTAGCCGGAGTGGGGGCGCTCACCACTTCCGCTTCCAGGTCTTCGATGACTTCTCCCTGTTCCTCCAGGATGACAAAGTAATGGTCCACGATGAGGTCCAACAGGGAGTAGGCCAGATAATCGGCGCCGTGCCGGCGGATGCGGCCTTTGGCGGCCTTCAGGCGCTCCCGGATGACCTCAAAGACATCCTCATCGTGTTCGTGGAGAGAAATGACGTAATTTTCTCCCACGATAAGGCTGACTTGCTCGCCGGTGACCTCTTTCTGCTCTTCCTGGAGATGGAGCATCTTGAGGACAATAAACAGGTAGTCTCCGTAGTCGTCCAATTTTGGGCGCTGATCTGTATTGAGGATATCCTCCAGCACCAGGGGGTGCAGGCCGAAGCACTGCCCCAACTCCTCCAGGTTCTGGGTATTCTGGAGGCCGTTGACATTGACCCAGGTGACGGTGGCAGCCCCCTTGGCAATAACCGGGCATTCCTTGAAAAGGGTGCTGGTGCTTTCCCGGTACTCCTGTTCATTGTAGGTGACGGTGGTGATCTTAAGTTCTTTATCGGTCTTGGTGCCGGTGTAAATAAGGGTGCCGGGAGGCAGGCCCGCCTTTTTGGAACGCTTTTTGTTGCGCTTGTTTTTGTTCATTTAAAGTCCTTGAACATCCTATACTTTTATGAAGAAATGATTATGGCAGTCAGACCAAGGTGCCGCCATACAAGTAATCTTGCTGTAGGGGGAACGCATGCGTCGCCCCTACCCGGGCTAAGATTTAAAGCTACTTTGACCGCAACTTGGTATCAGACCTGATCATCAAGGGGATAATAGTTAATCACGCCGGGGCCGTCAAGGGAATTTGCCATGGAATTTGTTGATTTTACAGATAATTAGCCGATCTGCAAGTGGAAAGGGAAGGGGGATAGCTTCAGCGGAAAGAGGGCAGGGTAGGAGCGGGGTTACCCCGCCCCTCCACCCCCCGGCCATCTTCCCAGGTGGAAAACCTTATTCCTTTGGCGGAGCAAAGAGAATAATCGGGCAATCTTATTCCTTTGTCACCGAAAACTGGAAACCCCAAACCGTCTTACCCGAATCGGCCGGTGATGTAATCTTCGGTCTTCCGGTTTTTGGGCATGGTGAAGATTTCCTGGGTGGGGCCGAACTCCACGATATGCCCTTGGAAGAAAAACGCGGTGAAGTCCGACACCCGGGCGGCCTGCTGCATGTTGTGGGTGACGATGGCGATGGAGTAGGTGTTCTTCAGTTCGTGAATCAGTTCTTCAATTTTGGCCGTGCCAATGGGGTCGATGGCCGAACAGGGCTCATCCATGAGGATGACTTCCGGTTCCACCACAATGGTGCGGGCGATGCAGAGACGCTGTTGCTGGCCCCCGGACAGCGCGGTGCCGGGGCGGTTCAGGTGTTCCTTGATTTCATCCCACAGCGCCGCCCGCTTCAGGGCGTCCTCGGCCCGATCCGCCATTTCGCTCTTGGATAAGTTGTAGTGGAGCTTCAAGCCGTACACCACGTTATCGAGGATGCTCATGGGAAAGGGGGTGGGCTTCTGAAAAATCATGCCCACTTTGCGGCGCAGCTCCATAATATCGTAATCGGGGTCCAGGATGTTGACGCCATCCATCAGGACATCCCCTTCGGCCCGCTGGTCCCGGTACAAGGTGTATATCCGGTTGTAAACCCGGATGTGGGTGGACTTGCCGCAGCCCGACGGCCCGATGATGGCCGTGACTTTGTTTAGGGCGATATCCAGATTATTGTCGAACAGGGCCTGATTATCCCCGTAGTAAAAATTCAGATGCCGGGCGGCAATCTTGCTGGCGACCCCGAAACTCGCCAGAACGGCCTCAGATTCCACCATGGGTAAATCCACGTTAACGTCGTTGCCAGCTTCTTTTGCCATCTGCATAGGTATTACGAAGGTTGGTCTAAAAAAAGTCTATCATCAAGAAAGGCTTGAGGGTAACTCAAATTTCTCCCGGAGGACAGCATCCAGGTGTTCATGACGGGGCACGTCATCCATGAGGGAAAACTTGGAGAAAATCTCTTCGGTGGGACCGAAATCCAGGATATGGCCCCGGTAAAAATAGGTCGTAAAGTCCGCCACCCGATGGGCCTGCTGCATGTTGTGGGTGACCATGGCAATGGTGTAGCGCTGTTTCAATTCCAGGAGTAATTCCTCGATCTTCAGGGTGCTCACCGGGTCAATGGCGGAGCAGGGCTCGTCCAGCAAAATAACCTCGGGCTTGACCACGATGGCCCGGGCAATGCACAGGCGCTGCTGCTGCCCCCCGGACAGGGAAGTGCCGGGCCGGTGCAGGTGATCTTTGACCTCGTCCCAGAGGGCTGCGGCCCGTAAGGCCTCTTCCACCTTGGCCGCAGTTTCCCCTTTCCTCAAGCGGTAATGTTTTTTGAGTCCGAAGGCAATATTATCATAAATACTCAGGGGAAAGGGCACCGGCCGCTGAAAAACCATGCCGCAGCGTCTTCTCAGATCCATCACATTAAAGGATGGGGCCAGGATATTGTCCCCGTCCAGGAAAATCTCCCCTGTGGCTTTCTGATCAGGATAAAGCTCGAAAATGCGGTTGTAAACCCTAAGGTGCGTGGATTTGCCGCAGCCGGAAGGGCCGATGATGGCCGTAATGCGATTTTGGGCGATTTCCAAATTGTTGTCAAATAAAGCCTGGTGGTCGCCATAGTGAAAATTCAAATTGCGCACCACAATTTTGGTTCCCAGTTTCTGGGTGTCATAGTAGGGGGCCATGTGGGTGGCTGGGCTCGGCTGATTCATGATGAGTGTCCTTGTTATCAGGCTTTGCGCTCCCGAATAAGCCAGCGGGCCAGGATGGTAAGAACCAGAATGCTGACGGTGATTACCAGGGAGGCGCCCCAGGCCTTGGCTTGCCAGTCGGGATAGGGGGACATGGCGTAATCGAAAATGGTGACTGTGAGATTGGGATAGGGTTCGTCCAGCCCCAGATTCCAGGAGAAAAAATGCTGGAAAGGATTGTTGAGCGCGGTAAACAGCAGGGGCGCGGTCTCGCCGCTCACCCGGGCCACGGCCAGCAAAATCCCCGTAAGCAGGCCGGACCTGGCGGCCCGAAAGACAATGGCCAGGGTCACCCGCCAGCGGGGGAAGCCCAGGGCCAGGGCCGCCTCCCGGAGGGTGTTGGGCACCAGGCGCAGCATATCCTCGGTGGTGCGGCTGATAATGGGCAGCATAATGACAAACAGGGCGAACGCGCCGGCATATCCGGAAAAATTGCCCAGGGTCACCACCAGGACCGCATAGGCAAACACCCCCACAATAATGGAGGGCATGCCCATGAGCACGTTGGCGGCAAAGCGGCTGTGGTTGGCCAGGCGGGAGTCCTGGCCGAACTCCGCCAGGTAAATGCCGCCCAGGAGCCCCAGGGGCACGGCTGCGGCCGTGGCCATGAGGGTGAGGATCAGGGTCCCCACCATGGCGCTCAACAGGCCGCCGCCCTCTACGCCGGGGGGAGTGGGCATCCTGGTGAAGAAATCCAGATTCAGGGAGGCCCAGCCTTTAAGGAGCACAGTAATGGTGATCCAGAACAGGGCGCAGATGCCCAGGACCGCCGACAAAACGGCCCAGACGTTGATCAGCATATTGACGAACCTGCGGCCCCGAGGGGGCCGGGGTTTCATCTTCCGGCTCATAGTCCCACGCTCCAGGCCCGGTACATCCTTTTGAGCATCATCTGGGAGACGACCTGCACGAGATAGGTCATGACAAAGAGCACCAGACCCAGGCAGATCAGGGCGCTCACATACATGGGCTCGGTGGCTTCGGCAAACTCATTGGCCATGCTGGAGGCGATGCTGTTGCTCGGATAAAACAGGCCGAGATTGACCTTGTGGGCGTTGCCGATGACAAAAGTGACCGCCATGGTTTCCCCCAGGGCCCGGCCCAGCCCCAGGAAAAAGGCGCCGATGATGCCCACCAGACCGTAAGGGATGGTGACCTTGGTGGTCACCTCCCAGGTGGTGGCCCCCATGCCGTAGGCCGACTCCTTCACCACCGGCGGCACCATCTTGAAAACATCCCGGGTGATGGCGCAGGTGAAGGGCAGCACCATGAAACCCAGGATGAGGCCGGCCGTCAGCATCCCCAAACCCATGGGCGGGCCCTGGAAAAGGAGGCCGAAACCGGGTATCCAGCCCAGGTAGGTCTTCAGCCAGGGCTGGATGTAGGCGGCCATGATGGGCGAAAACACGAACATGCCCCACATGCCGTAGATGATGCTGGGGATGGCGGCCAGAAGCTCAATCATGGTGCCCACCATGCGGCTGATACGGGGCGGGGCCAATTCCACCAGGAACAGAGCAATGGCCAGGCTCATGGGCACCGCCAGGAACATGGCCAAAAGGGTGGAGACCAGGGTGCCGTAAATGCTGCTCAGCGCGCCGAACTGCTGGGTGACCGGGTTCCATTCCTCTGAGAAGAAGAAAGCCGGGCCGAATTTGCGCAGCGCCGGTATGGAGTAATAGACCAGGGCCAGGCCGATGGCCATCATAATCAGGGGCAGCACCATGGCGCACCCCGCTGTCAGCCAGCGGAAGTACAGGTCGCCGCCCAGGGGTTTAACCCTGGCGGCCTGGGAAGCAACCTCTGGAATTGGCGCCGCCATTTCTGCCAGGTAGACGTTTTCTCGGGATTGAATTTTCATGAGGCCACAAGGCGGAGGAGAGCCCCCCAAAGGGAGGGCCCCCCGTATATGGGTTACGGCCAGAGAGGTTTATTGCCTCCCTTGATGTTTTTGGCCCAGCCTTCCTGCACCATCTTCACCACACTCTCCGGAATGGTCACATAATGCAGTTCCTTGGCAATGTCGCCGCCGCTTTTGAAGGCCCAGTCGAAGAATTTCAGGATGGCCTTGCCCTTGTCCGCATCAAACTGCTCCTTGTGGATCATGATCCAGGTGGGACCCACGATGGGCCAGCTTTTTTCGCCCGGCTGGTTGTTCAGGTTAAGGGCAAAACCCGCCGGCGCCTTTTCCCAGTCGGCATTGGCCGCGGCCGAGGCAAAGGACTCCAGGTCGGGCTTGACGGCCTTGCCGACCTTGTTGATCAGGTTGGCATAAGGGATTTTGTTCTGGGAGGCGTAGGCATATTCCACGTAACCCATGGCGCCATCGATATTCTGCACTTGACCGGCCACCCCGGGGTTGCCCTTGGCGCCCACGCTGTTTTTTCCCGGCCATTTCAGGGATTTGCCGGCGCCGACCTTGGATTTGAAGTCTGGTGAAACTTCGGCCAGGTAGGAGGAAAAGATGAAGGTGGTGCCGGAACCGTCAGAGCGGTGCACGATGGTGATGTCTTTGTCAGGCAGGTCCGCCTTAGGATTGAGCTTTTTGATGGCCGGGTCATTCCATTTGGCGATGTCGCCCATGAAAATCTTGGCCAAAGTGGGGCCGTCAAAGGTCAGGTCGCCGGCTTGCAAGCCTTTGACGTTAAACACCGGCACCACCCCGCCCATGACTGTGGGGAACTGATAAATATCTTTTAAATCCGCTTCTCCCAGGGGCTCATCGGTGCCGCCGAAATCCACGGTCTTGGCCTTGATCTGGGCGATGCCGCCGCCGGAGCCGATGCCCTGGTAATTAACCTTGACGCCGGTGGCTTCGTTGTATTTGTGAGCCCATTTGCCGTAAACGGGCTGAGGGAAAGTAGCCCCGGCGCCGTTGATGGACATCTCGGCCATAACCGGCGCGGCCACCAACAGGGCCGCCATCAGGGCTAAAGAAAACAACCAACCTTTTTTCATGGTGATCCTCCGAATTTTGCTTACAAGTATTTTCATAGGCATTTGAATCTAATTCTGATCATGAATTATTAGGATTGGGTTAGAATGGCGTAAGTTTTTCTTAAGCTTAAGAAATCCCCTCAGGAGACCGGCAGGCTGGCTCAACCGGCCAAGGCGGCGGCAGGTGTGGAGATCATCGGAGAACCAACTGAAAAGAGATTTTGTGAGGCAAAGATGAGCACAGGCACTCACCCGAGAGGGGAACCTGGGGCGAAAAAAAACTGGCCGAGTGGGGGAGGAACCCGGCCAGTCAGGTGAAAGGAGAAAATGGTATATGAACGTTATTTAAGGGGGGGATTGGGGTACCTTATTAGGTCCATATACGCTATATTTAGTATGCATTTCTTGTGCCACAAGAAGGTATGGTAAAAATATATTGATAAATCAATGGGATAAACTATCTGTCTCCCAGACGTCAGCCGGACTGGTTCAATTTTTTTTACTAAATCGCCTCGACGCAGTTCCTTCAAAACTATCGTTAATCAAGAAATCCCCTGATGGAGCACCCCGCCTTTTCCTTGATTCAATTTTTTGGCTGTGGTAAAAATTTTGACGCTCAAGATTAGGGCTTTATTCCAGGTTGCCGTCGAAGAAGAAAATGTAGGGTGCGCATGGCGCACCGGGATGGCGGGCAGAGACGCCCGCCCCACGACTTTTCATGGTTTTTACCAAAATGCCGTCAAACAAGTAATTTTTCTGTAGGGGCACGGCTTGCCGTGCCCAAACGCAGGCTTAGCCTCGCGGCTACATATTATTACCTCCCTGACGGAACTTGGTATTAAAGGTGAGACCACGGCTCATGAATTCCGTCCTGCCATGATCACCATTCGCCAGGCTCTCAAAGAGTTGCTCCAGGAGCAGGAATACTCCGCCCAGGAACTGTCCCAACGCCTGTCCATTCCGGAAAAGGAAGTGTACGGGCATCTCCAGCATGTGGCCCGCTCTCCCGGGCCAGGCCTGCGCTTTCACCTGATCCCCGCGGTCTGCCGTTCCTGCGGCTTCACCTTCACCAAGCGGGAGCGCCTCACCATGCCCTCCCGCTGTCCGCTCTGCCGCCAGCAGTCCCTTAAGCGCCCCCGTTTTGCCCTCAAGCCCCGGTGATTTCACGGAGAGTTTTTCCCCCAAGTGTGCTAATAAAGGGGCATGGAGTCCACGCAACCCTCTGTGCAAAAGACCGGGCGCCTGGCCGGCTGGCGGGCCTTTTTCCAGGAGAGCATTTTTCTCATCGTGGCCGGGGTCACCCTGGGGGTCATCCTGTTGTTGCTCCTGCGTCTCCCCATTACGGAGTTTATGGAGCTCAAGCTCTATGACCTGAAGTTCCAGTACCGGGGTTCGAGGCCCCCGGCTCCGGAAATCGCCCTCGTCGCGGTGGACGATGACAGCGTCAAAAAGGTGGGCCGCTGGCCCTGGTCCCGGGAGGTCATGGCCCGGCTGTTCAGCCGCATCAATGAGGCTGAAGCCAAGGTTATGGGCCTCGATATAATTTTTGCCGAGCGCCAGGAAACCGCCGCACTGACCACCTTGCAGCGCCTCCGCCGTGACTTGGGGCAGAACCTGGCGGCCTTTCCCCAGGTGATGGCGCTCCTGGACCAGGAGGAAAAGCGGGCCGATGTGGACCGCCAGTTGGCCCGGGTAGTGGGGCAGGGCACTCCCACTATCCTCGGCTTTTTTTTCGTCAAGGTGGGGGGGAAAACCCTGGGCCCGCCAAGCGGCGAGACCTTGGGCCCCAAGGCCATCCAGGCCAGCACCTATAACCTGATACGCTGGCTGGACCAGGACGTCCGCCGCCTGCCCATCATGGGGGCCGACGGCGTGGAGGTCAATCTCCCGGAAATAACCGAAGCCGCCGCGGGCGGCGGCTATTTTAACATGGTGCCCGACCAGGACGGCACGGTGCGCTGGCTGCCCCTGGCCCTGGCCTATGGCCCTGACATCTTTGCGCCCATGACCCTGGTGACCTTGCAGCATTACCGGGAAAAAGTCCCCCTGGGCATCACCCTGTCCCGCTTCGGCGTGGAGGAACTCCGTCTGGGACGGGAGAAAATTCCCGTGGACCGCTACGGCCGGATGTTCATTAACTACCTGGGGCCCCCGGGTACTTTCCCCAGCTATTCCGCGGCCCAGGTCTTGGCAGGGGGCCTGCCCCAAGAGGCCCTGAAAGACAAGCTGGTCCTGGTGGGGGCCACCGCGGTGGGCATCTTCGACCTCCGGGTGACCCCGTTTTCCGGGGTGGCTCCGGGACTCGAAATTCAGGCCACCGTGCTGGATAATATCCTGCGCCAGGACTTCATCCGCACCCCCACCTATCCCACCCTCACCACCATGGCCATCGTCCTGGCCCTGGGCCTGGTTTTCTGGCTGTTGCTGCCCCGCCTGTCTGCGGTGGGGGCCATTGCCATCACCCTCATAGCGGCCCAGGCCTATGTGATCATCAACTACCTGGTTTTCAGATATTATGGCCTCAATCTGGAGATCTCCTATCCCTTGCTGGAGGTGGCGGGAGTCTACACGGGCATCACCCTGCAGCGCTTCCTCACGGAAGAACGGGAACGGGCCCGCATCAAAAAGGCCTTCCAGTCCTATGTGGCCCCGGAGGTGGTGAACCAGATCATCCGCCATCCGGAAAAGCTGTGTCTGGGGGGCGAACGCCGGGAATTGTCCATCCTCTTTTCCGACATCCGGGGCTTCACCACCTTATCCGAGACCATGGCGCCGGAGGCCCTGGTGGAAGTGCTCCACGACTACCTGAACCCCATGAGTGAAATCGTGGTGAAGCACGGGGGCACTCTGGACAAATACATCGGGGACGCCATCATGGCCCTGTTCGGCGCGCCCCTGGACCAGGCGGACCACTCCCGGCGGGCTTGCCGCACGGCCCTGGAGATGATTCAAAAATTGCGGGAGTTGGACCGGGATTGGGTGGAGCGAGGCCGACCAGCCTTAAAAATCGGCATCGGCATCAACTCCGGGATGGTGTCGGTGGGCAATATGGGTTCCAACCGCCTCTTTGACTACACCGCCATCGGGGACAACGTCAATCTGGCCTCCCGCCTGGAAGGCCTGAACAAGTACTACGGCACCGAGATTCTGGTGTCCGCCAACACCGTGCAGCTCCTGGGCAATGGTTTTTTGGTCCGGGAGGTGGATCTGGTGAAGGTCAAGGGCAAGAAACGCCCCGTGGCCATCTACGAGGTCCTTGGCGAAGGGCCGCCGGAGGACAAGCTGGCCCGGTTCCTGGAGCACTACACCCGAAGCCTGGCCTTGTTCCGGGAACGCCGCTGGGAGGAGAGCCTGGAGGCCATGCAGGAAGCCGCCCATCTTAAGCCCCAGGATACCCTGTGCCCCCATTATCTCCAGGTGATCCAGAAATTTGCCGAAACCCCCCCAGGCTCCGATTGGGACGGGGTCACCACCATGACGGACAAGTGAGTATTACAGGGATTCCACTCAAGGGGGAATATTGAGGATGCCATAACTGAACCATACCAAACATTTTTAGGAGCCAGAGAATGTTCTGAGCAGTGAGCAACACCCCGACTCCTTTAGAAATGTCACTTCAATTTGGCGACAAAGATCATTTTGAGTCTGCTGGCGGCCATGGCCAAAGTTTAGGGACTCACTTCCTTCGGAAGGGTTATTATCGGCCTCTTTGCCAAACGAATAGGATCGCTGGATGAAATCGAAGCCAAGGACTTAGGCGAGCATCACAAAATAGCGGGACCACCAAACATTGCTGCAGGTTCAGCCCCGTCGATGTTCATGTTCATAGGAGTATGGGTGAGGAACATGATTTGAGTCGTCGCCGGGCGACCGAAGGAATGGCAGGTGAAACCAACACCTACGGCCCCAGATATTGACAATCCTGGCAATGAAGATTATATATAAAGGCCATGAAAGGCTGGCAGGGTCCCAAGTTAGCGATTAAGGTGCTGGTGTGTATCTTACTCATACCGTTGCTGTCGGCCTGGGTCATCCCCTGTCATGAGGATGCCCCCTTGCACCAGGGGACTTCCTCTCACAGTGATTGCTGCGGCGGTCATTCGGTTCCTTGCCTTTCTGCAACTTCTGAAGCGCCTCAAGTTCCTCTCCCCATGGCGTTCTTTCATTCCTTTGACCAACAATTCATTCCGAAAATCTTTGTCTCAGACATCTATCGCCCCCCTCGCGCCTAGCGCTTCCTGCCTCATCTAACACGTTTTTTTTTGCTAAGTTCTGAATCTATCCGCGTACCATGACGCGGCAACGGAGGTGTGTGTGGTGAACTTTACAAAGCTCGCCATGATAGGGGTGTTGTTTTTCGGAATGATCTGGCCAGCCTATGCCCAGGCGGGGGCGCGGCCCCTGTCCCTCCCCGAGTTGGAGGAGATGGCCTTGAAGATACATCCCTCCTTGAAAGTGGCCGACGCAGAAATCAAAAAAAGTGAAGCCGAACTCAAGATAGCCCGCCAATACCCGAACCCGGACCTGGAGGGCCTGGTCAGCAGCCAGAAAAGTCTGGAAAACGGCGCTTACGGCACGGGGTATTCCATCGGTCTGTCCCAGACCATCGAGTGGCCGGGACGCCGGCGTAAAAAGCAGGAGGCCGCCCACCACGGCATCGACGCGGCCCGGAATAAATCAACCCAGGAGCAGGTCAATGTGCGGGCCCGGTGCCGGGAGCTGTATTACCGGGTCCTGGCCGGGGAGCAATCCCTGAAGATCGCGGCTGAAAACCTGGAGTCGGCCAAAAAACTTCTGGATATGGCCGAAAAGCGGGTGCGCCTGGGAGAAAGCCGCCCCATTGAGCTGGTCAAGGCCAAAGTGGAATTCTTGAACCTGGAACGGGAACATGACAAGGCCAGAACCACCCTGGCGGGGGACCGCCAGGCTTTGCGGCTTTTCCTGAATAAGGGCCTGCCGCCGGATTTCAGCCTGGCGGGCGAGGGTGATGCGGTGGCGGCCCTGATTCCCATCAAACGCTGGCAGGAAGCCTTACTGGCCGCCCATCCCCAGCTCTCCGCCCAGGAGGCCCAGGTCCGCCAGGCCGAAAGCTTACTGGACGCGGAGCGCCGTCAGGCCTGGATGCCCGAGGTCACGGTGAAAGCCTTTCACACCCGGGAGGTGGACTTGCAGGCCACCGGCGGGGGGCTGAGCTTCCCCATCCCCTTATGGAACCGCAAAAGAGGGGAAGTGGACCGGGCCGCGGCCATGAAAGGCCAGGCGGAATCCGAACTCCAGCTCCTGAAACAAGGTGTGGCTGCCAACATTGCGGCGCAATACAGCCTCTATGAAACCGCCCACCGACAGGTGCTGTCCTTCCAAAACGCCATCTTGAAAGAAGCGGCGGAATCCCTCCGGGTGGCGCAATTCGCCTATGAACACGGGGAAACCAGCCTGTTGGAGTTGCTGGATTCCCGGCGGGTTTACCGGAGCACGGAACAGGATTATTACCGGGCCTTGCTGGATTATCGCCTGGCCCGGGTGGAACTTTGGCGGGTGACCGGTGGAGGTGTCAAATGAGGGCTATCATTTTCAATAAAACCCGGTGGCTGATTATCCTTGTGGTTGCGCTTGGGGTCGCCGGCTTTTTTAGGTGGAGCTTTGCCAAGGAGAACGGCCACGGTCACCAAAACGATCATCATAAAGGTCACGACCACGCGGCCCATGCTGACCACAAAGAACCGCCGGCGCTGCCGGCGGGTCAGGTGAAACTGACTCCCGAGGCGGTGAAGCAGGCGGGTATTGTCACGGCCCCGGTTTTGTCCGGCCCCCTGAACAACCGGATAGGCTTTACGGGGGAATTGGCCTTCAATGAGGAACGTTTGGCAAAAATCAGGTCCCGGGTGCCGGGCCGAGTAGTGAAGATCGCGGCGGACTATGGGCAGGTGGTGAAACCGGGTGCGGTTCTGGCGCTGATTGACAGTGTGGAATTGAGTCAGGCCCAGATGGCCTCCCGGCAGGCTGCGGCCAAGTTTAACGCAGCGCAAAAGGCCTATGACCGGGCCCGCCAACTCTATGAAGGCAAGGCCCTCAGCCTGGCGGAACTCCAGGAGCGTCAGGCCCGGTTGGAAGTGGAGCGGGCTGACCTGGAAAATGCCCAGAACCGGCTGGGCCTCCTGGGGGCCGGCGGCGCCGCTTCCGGGTCTGCCGGCTCCGGGGCCGCCTTGGCGCTGCGCAGCCCCATCGCCGGTCGGGTGGTGGACCGCAAAGTCACTCCCGGCCTCGTGGTCAAGGAAGACGAGGAGCTCTTCACTGTGGCCGACACCTCCATGTTGTGGTGTTTCGTCCAGGTGCCTGAGAAGGATTTGCCTTCGGTGCAGCCGGGTTCCGAAGCGATCATCACCGTCAGCGCCTTACCAGGAGTGGAATTTCCCGGCCGGGTGGATTACCTGGGGGACCTGGTGGACAAGGCCAGCCGCACGGTCCGGGCCCGGGTGCGGGTAGATAACCGGCAAAACCGCCTGAAGGCAGGGATGTTTGCCAATATTGCCGTGGGGATGGGCCGGCGCACCGCCTTAAGCGTTCCGGAAAGCGCCGTGTTGGAGGCCAATGGGGAGCGCTTTGTTTTTGTGGAAATGTCGCCAGGCCTCTACCAAAAGCATGTAGTGAAGACCGGAGCCAAGAGCGGGGGGCGGGTCGAGGTGCTGGCAGGGCTGGACGCGGACGAACCGGTGGTGGTGCAGGGAGGTTTCGTCCTCAAGTCCGAGTTGGAAAAGGGTGCGTTTCAGGGCTGCGGCAGCGGGCATGCCCATTAGCGCCCGCGGCAAGGAGATTGATGATGATTGACCGGATCATTGAGACCTGTCTGCGCCATCGTTTTCTGGTCCTGATTGCCCTTGCGGGCCTTCTGGCCTACGGAACTTACGCGGCCGTCAACCTCCAGGTGGACGCCTTTCCGGATGTCACCAATGTCCAGGTCCAGGTCTATACCACCTGGCCCGGCATGTCCCCCGAAGAAGTGGAAAAGCAGGTCACCTTCCCCATCGAAGTGCAGTTGGCGGGCCTGCCCAATATGACCGAACTGCGCTCCGTGTCGCGCTTCGGGTATTCCCTGATCACCTTGGTCTTTGCCGACCACGTGGACCTTTACTTCGCCCGGCAACTGGTGTTGGAGCGGCTCATCGCCGCCAAAGAAAAATTGCCCAAGGGCTCTGACCCGGTCCTGGGGGCCATCACCACGGGGTTAAGCGAAATTTACCAGTACACTTTGGAAGAGGAGAACGCGCCGCCGCCCATCTCACCCGGCGAAGAAACCCTCCGGCTCATGCGCCTGCGCACCATTCAGGACGCCATGGTGCGGCCCTTGCTGAAAACCGTGCCCGGCGTCACCGACATCAACTCCTTCGGCGGTTACGTCCGGCAATACCAGGTGCAGGTGGACCCGGACAAGCTCCGCAAATACGATCTCAATCTGAAGCAGGTCTTTGCGGCCCTGGCCGCCAACAACGCCAATGCCGGCGGCAATGTCCTGGTAAGAGGGAGCGAGCAGGCCCTGGTGAGGGGTCTGGGCCTCATGCAGACCATCCAGGATATGGAAGCGGTGGTCTTGAAGGAAGTGAACGGCACCCCGGTCCTGGTCAAAGATGTGGCCGCGGTGAGCGAGGGGCCGGCCAGCCGCTGGGGCGCGGTTCTCAAGGACGGCAAGCGTGAGGCCGTGGCGGGCATTGTGCTCATGATCCGGGGCGGCAGCGGTCGTGAGGTAGTGGGCGCGGTCAAGGAAAAGGTGGCGCAGTTGAATGCCGGCGGTTTACTCCCCCCAGGCATTACCCTCAAGGCCTTTTATGACCGCACCGGCTTGGTGCGGAATTGCATCAATACCGTGGGCTGGGCCATCGCCGAGGGCGTCTTCCTGGTGATTTTGGTGGTGTATCTGTTCCTGCGCAGTCTGCGGGGGGCGCTGGTCATCGCCCTCACCCTGCCCCTGGTGGCTCTGGCCACTTTCATCGCCATGCGTCAGGTGGGGCTGTCGGCCAATCTCATGAGCCTGGGGGGATTGGCCATTTCCGTCGGCATGATCGTGGACAGCGCCGTCATTCAGGTGGAAAACGTCATGCACCACCTGGGGGAGATGAAGCCCGGCGGCAATTTCGGCCTCACAGTGCTGAACGCCGTCCTGGAAGTGCGGAAACCCAGCCTTTTCGGGGAGCTGATCATCGCCCTCACCTTTCTGCCCATCCTGACCCTCCAGGGCATGGAGGGCAAGATGTTCGCCCCCCTGGCCTTCACCGTGGTCATTGCGCTCCTGGCCTCCCTGGCGCTTTCCATAGTCGCCATCCCCTCCCTGTGCTCTTACCTGCTGAAAGCCGCACCGGAACGGGTCAGCCTGCTCATGCAGGCAGCCCAGCGGGTCTACCGTCCCGCGCTGGCCCTGGCCCTGGAAAACCGCAAAACGGTCCTGGCCGGCGCCGGCGGCCTGTTGCTGCTGTCTTTGGCGGCAGCCCCCTTTCTGGGCACCGAGTTTATCCCCCGGCTGGATGAAGGCTACCTCACCAATATCACCATCCGCTTGCCGTCGGTCTCCCTGCCGCAATCGGTGGACATGGAGCGCCAGATGCAGCAGGCCCTCCTGAAATTTCCCGAAGTGGAGTCCGTGGTCTCCAAGATCGGCGCGGCCGAGATCGCCACGGAAGCCCACGGGGTGGAATCCAGCGAACCTATCGTCACCCTTAAACCCCGGAGTGAGTGGCGCAGCGCCCGCACCATGGAAGAGTTGATCGCCAAAATGCGGGAGGAACTGGAAAAGATTCCGGGGATGGCCTACAACTTCTCCCAGCCCATCGCCCACCGGGTGGACCACCTGATTTCCGGGGTCAAGTCCCAGGTGGCGATGAAGATTTTCGGGGACGACATGCAAGTGCTCCGGGCCAAGGGCGAAGAAGCGGCCGCCCTCCTGCGGACGGTGCCCGGCGTCACCGACCTGCAGGTAGAGCAGGTGGCGGGCCTCCCCAACCTCAACATCAAGATCGACCGGGCCAGGATTGCCCGCTACGGCCTTAACGTGGCCGACGTGCAGGAAGTCATCGAAACAGCCATCGGCGGCAAGGCGGCCACGGAGATCATCGAGGGCCAGGTGAGGGTGGAAGTGGTGGTGCGCTTCCCGGAAGAGCGGCGCAACAGTCCCGAGGCCATGGGCAATATCCTGGTGGCCACCCCCGCAGGAGGATCGGTGCCCCTGGCGGAGTTGGCCGAAATCACCCTGGCCGAGGGGCCGGTTCAGGTCAGCCGGGATAATGCCCGCCGCCGCCTCGTGGTGGAGTTCAATATCAAGGGCCGGGACACCGGCAGCGTGGTGGCCGACGCCCAAAAATTGCTGGCCTCCCGCCTGTTGTTGCCGCCGGGCTACTACACCGCCTGGGGCGGCGCTTTTGAAAATCAGGAGCGGGCCATGCAGCGGCTCCTCCTCATCGTCCCCGTCACCCTGGCGCTGATTTACCTGCTGCTTTTCATGACCTTCGGGTCTCTGCGCTATGCCACCCTGATCATGCTGAACCTGCCCCTGGCCCTGGCCGGCGGCATCCTGGGGCTGCTGGTCACCGGCCAATATCTCAGCGTCCCGGCCGCGGTGGGTTTTATCGCTCTTTTCGGGGTGGCGGTGCTGAACGGCGTGGTCCTGGTTTCCCAAATCAACCAGCTGCGCCAGGAGGGACTGCCTCTGGAGGATGCGGTGCGCCAGGGATGCGAACGGCGCCTCCGGCCGGTGCTGATGACCGCCCTGGTGGCCATCCTGGGGCTTGTTCCTTTACTGTTTGCTTCCGGGCCGGGCTCGGAGGTGCAGCGGCCTCTGGCCGTAGTGGTGGTTTTCGGACTGTTTACTTCTACTTTACTGACCCTTATCGTTCTGCCGGTGCTTTATCAACGCTTCGCGGAGCGCCTGGCGGAATCTTAGGAGAGGAACTATGAGACAGTGGCGGCTGCTAATCGTGATCATCCTATCAGGCACACTCATTGGTTGTGTTGTTTCTATCAAGGAAAAAAGTTACTTGGAAGAATACGGCCGTAAGGGCGGGAGAGGCCAGGGATTCCGGACTACACCGTATCGAGTCTCCCAAGAGGACCATGCTTGTGTATCCGGGAAGATCAGCGGGCACATCACCCGCCTGCGGGTGGAGAGCCTGTCGTCGGATATCGAGCCGGGGCTGGCTGTGGACGTTCAAACTCCTGACCTGGGTCCGGTGCATGTCCACGTGGGTCCCCTTTCGTTCCTGGAGAAGCGAGAGGCTGATCTCAAACCGGGGGACCAGGTAACCATCCAGGCTTTGTGCTATAACCTGGCTGGCAAGGAAAGGCTTATTGCCAGCGAGATCGAGCACAAGGGCCAAGCCTTGAGATTGTGTGATGCAGAAGGCAACCCCTTCTGGAAGAACTTATGTCCGCCCCGCTGATCAAAATAAATATAATCCCGGCGCGCCAGAATGCCTAAACGAAATCAATCTTTTTGGAGCGCCTGTGCGATTCAAAAAGTGGAGGAGTTCTTGCCACCTCCTGCAGTTATTATCGGGCCAGCAGAAATTATCGATCTGGTGCGGATAAGTAGAATTTTCAGCCGTTTGATAGGCTTCTGATCAGGGCAGATCTTTAGGGCTAAAATCTGCGCTCCCAGGCAGGAGCCGGGGAACGAGACATGAAGCAAGCTGTCGGTTGATATAGCTTACGGCAACACTCCCTGACTTGTTATGATGCCACATTACTTCTGGGCGGCCGCGCCTGGACGGCCGCTACTTGGCATAGTCCACCATGCCCTGAAAGTCCACCACCACCGCAGGCTCCTCTCCCACCACGTAGGCGTCGTGCCCGACTGGCAGGAGGGAGACGTCCCCGGGCCGGCACTCCAACTGGGTGCCGTCGTCCATCAGCACCATGACCCTTCCGGAGACATGGTATTGAAAGTGCGGGGCTTCACAGCTCTTGGTCTTGGCCAAGGGCATGATTGAGGTGGACCACCGCCAGCCCGGCTCGAAGGTGGCCCGCCCCACCGTCACCCCGCCGATCCTGATAAGCTCCAATTTCCCTTTGGGGAAGGTCCTGACTTCGTCGGGACTATCGAAACTTTTTCGTTCAGCCTTACCTGTTGTCGCCAGCATGGTGGGCCTCCATCTTTTTACCTGAGATTATGCGGCCACTGTGGTCACCGCAGTCAGAAAATAGTTTTTGGGACCTCTCTCCCCAGGTTTAACCCCGAGAAGGTCCATCTTTTGTCGCCTAATTGTCTTGTGGAAGGCATGATAGCACGAATTTAATTTGGGCCCAAGGGGAACCAAGCGGATAGTGCGGCTAGCTTGCGAGACTGTCGAATAAGGGTTGAACTCGGCCGATTTTCCTCCAATGAAGAAGTTACTGCCAAAAGTTATTTCAGCCATAAAAATCATATAAAATCTATTATTTACTGGTATTTTTAGTGTTTTCGTTCTAGTTTGTGACCAGATGTAAGTAACGACCATGCGGAGAGAAAGTACATGGCCAAATTCAAAGCATACGATTATCGGCAGAGAGTTTTCCTGCCAGTGTCCCTGGAATAGCAGTTGCTGCCCGGGACCCTGGAGTTTGCCATCCATACCCTGTTAGAAACACGGCTGGACACCTCTGGTTTTGAGCAGAGATATCGGAACGATGAGACAGGACGCACGGCTTACGACCCCAAGATTCTCTTGAAGATCGTCTTGTTGGGCTACGCCCGGGGGCTCATCTCCTCCCGGAAGATCGAGCAGGCTTGCCGGGAAAACGTGGTCTTTATCGCCCTGGCCTGCGGCCAGCAGCCCGACCACAGCACCATTGCCACCTTTGTGTCTTCCCTGACGGACGAGATCCTGCCCCTGTTTCGGGATGTCCTCTTGGTCTGCCAGGAGATGGACCTCCTCGGGGGAACCTTCTTTGCATTGGACGGCCTCAAGCTGCCCTCCAATGCCTCCAAGGAGTGGAGCGGAACCCGGTCCGAGTTGCACCGGAAGGAGAAGCGGCTCGAAGCCAAGGTGAAGGAACTGCTCAAGGAGCACGTGCAGGAGGATAACCAAGACGATCCCCCTTCCGGTCCGGGAGGCGGAAGAGACCGGGAGCGCCAGGTGCAGCGCTTGCAGAAGCAAGCCGAGCGTATCGGGGAGTGGCTCAAAGATAATGACCCCAAGTACGGCACCGCGGGCAAAGAGATCAGCAGTAACCTCACGGATAACGACTCGGCCAAGATGAAAACGGCCCATGGCGTGATCCAGGGCTACAACAATTAGGCGCTCATCGATGGCAAGCACCAGGTCATCGTGCATGCCCAGGCCTTCGGCCGGGGTCAGGATCATGCCCATGGACCGCCTATGTTGGACGGCGCCCTGGAGAACCTCCAACGCCTGGGGCACGGTGCGGAGTACTTTGCGGGAAGAATCTTCACCGCCGACACCAACTATCACAGCGACACCAATCTGCGGGAATGCCAGGAGTTGCACCTGGATGCTTATATTCCTGACCGGTTTTTCCGCCGGCGGGACCCCCGCTACGCCGCGCAACGGCGTTACTGGCCTAAGCGGCAGAGGTTTATCTTAGAGGATTTTCACTATGAGGAGGCCACCGATCACTACCGGTGCCCTCAGGGAAAGAGACTCAGGCGGATAGCCAAAAAAGCCTATGCAGATGGTCTGGTGCGCAGAATATATGTGGCCGATGAGCACGATTGTCAGCGCTGCCCCTGGCAGCTGCGGTGTCTGACCGCTCGAGGCGGCAAACGTAGGTATCTCCGGGTGCCCGTCGGGGTGGAACTCACCAACCTCTCCAGGAGGATGGTCGGCAAAGTGGATAGCGAACTGGGGCAGAAGATTTACCCGCAACGCTTCGCCGTGGCTGAACCAGTTTTTGCCAATATCCGGACCCATAAGCGCCTGGATCACTTTACCCTCAGGGGAAATCGAAAGTCAATATCCAGTGGTTACTGTATTGCATGGTGCACAACATCGAAAAGATCACCAACTATGGCTCAGCCTAAGCGGCAATACGGAGGGTGATGACTCTTAACGGGGAAATAAATCCCAAGAAAAACTGAAAGTCGCTCCCATCTCCTACAAAACCTTCTAAACTCGAAAACCCGCCCATCCAGAGAGAAGCACCTTTCACAGATTAGCTTTTTCAACAGTCACTGCCATGAAAGAAACTTATCGGTAAAGGGATAAAAGTTGCAGATATCAATTGATTATCTAATCATTCCTTCACCCTTTGCCTGTCAGCCGTTCCGGTCCGGCCAGGATGGGCCGGCCCACCTGGTCGGCCATGGCCTTGAGCATGCCGCCGTAGACCCAATGATGAAAGGGTTCCAGGACATACCAGTAGAGGAGGCCCCCCAGGCCCCGGGGGAGAAAGCGGGCCACCTGGCGGAGTTCGGTGCCGCCTTGTGGTGAGGCGGCGAGAGTAAAATCCAGAATAGCCTCGCCGGGGAGCTTCATTTCGGCCAGAAGCAAAAGACGGTGGGGCGGCTTTACCTCCAGCACCCGCCAGAAGTCCAGGGCCTCGCCCGCAGCCAGTTCCTCGGGGTGGCGCCGGCCGCTCCTGAAGCCCACGCCCCCCACCAGCCGGTCCGCCAAGCCCCGCAGCTTCCACAAACCGGTGCCGAAATAATAGCCGGTCTGGCCGCCGATTTTGGCGATGGCGGGCCAGACCGCCTCCGGGGGCGCGTCGATGAACACCCGGTAGCCGCAGGAAAGGATGGCGCCGCCGGCATATTCCGTGTCGCCGCAGTGCAGCCACTCTGGCGGCACCAGGGCCCCCGCGTCCATCCAGCAGGTGTCCACGGTCTGCTGCTGGATCTTTTGCAGGGCCAGGCGGATGGTCTCCCGGCAGGTGAGGAGTTTTTGGGGGATAAGGTCCCGGATGCGGTTTTCCTGGCAGATTACCGGGTTGCGCAGGCCTTCGGCCAGAGGCTTGGCGATGGCCGCGGGCACCGGCGTGACCAGGTGGATCCAGTAGGAACTGAGCTTGGGGGTCAGGACCGGCACGGGGATAATGAGGCGGCGGCGCAGGCCCGCCTCCTCGCTGTAAATGTCGAAAAGCTGGCGGTAGGTGACCACGTCCGGGCCGCCGATGTCGAAGGTCTGGCCCTTGACTTCGTCGTGCTCGAGACACCCCTGGAGGTAATTGAGCACATTGGTGATGGCGATGGGCTGCACCGGATTCTGGACCCAGCGGGGGGTCACCATGACGGGCAGGCGGTCCACCAGGTAGCGCATGATTTCAAAGGAGGCGCTTCCGGACCCCAGGATCATGGCCGCCCTAAGAAAAGTGGCGGGGACAGCCCCGGCCTGGAGAATCCGGGCCACCTCGTAGCGGGAACGCAGGTGCTCGCTCAGGTGGGGGTCGGCGGCTCCCCCCAGGCCCCCGAGGTAAATGATGCGGTCCAGCCCTGCGGCCGACGCGGCTTTGACCATGTTATCCGCGGCCCGGCGGTCGGTGTCGCTGAAGGTGCGGGGGTCGGCCAGCATGGAGTGGACCAGGTAAAAGGCGGCGCTGCAGTCCTGGGCGGCCCGGGCCAGGGAATCGTAGTCCAGGACGTCCCCCTGGACCAGTTCCACCAGGGGATGCGTGCCCCAGGGGCGGCCCTTGAGCTTGGCCACGGAGCGCCCCAGGGCCCGGACCCGGTAGCCGGCGTTCAGGAGTTGGGGCACCAGGCGGCCCCCCACGTAACCGGTGGAGCCGGTGACTAAAACGGGTTTCGCTTTGATATCCATAGGTTTTTCTCTTAAGATCTTTTCAGGAACGAGTGCAATTGTTTAGGTGGCAAAGTCTTTTCAGTGCAGGGCCGTCGGCCCCCGGCTCCCTCTCCATCCACTTGACGATATTCTCAAAATAATCAGTTCAAAGAAGATAGGCAAGGATCAAAATCCGGCCAGATCATTTTCAGTGTCCCTCTCTATCGGGATTTAGTAAACTGAAACAATGGGCGGCACGGGCGCCTTGTCCGGGGCCGGAGGGCTGGCAGCCTGGTTTAACCGGCCTGAACCGAGGATAGCTCAGGAAGGCAAATCGCTTTGTTTTAAACAATGGCAGTCCGGTGGGGCGGGCGTCCCCGCCCTCCAACATCATAGATCATGGTGGGTAAGACGCACCCTCCGGCTCGAAACTCAAAACTCGAAACTTTTCAGGACAGGGGGAACATCATGTGGAGCATTGCTGAAATTTGGTGGATGAAAGGGATGGTTATGGTCTTGTTGTCCGGCGTGGTGGCCATGTCGATGGGGTCTGAGGCCCAGGCTGCGGCCAAACCGGTTAAGGTCAAGCTCACCACCGGCATGGGGGATATCGTCCTTGAGCTCTATCCGGACAAGGCCCCGGCCACGGTGGAAAATTTTCTGCAATACACCAAGGACAGCCATTACAACGGCACCGTCTTCCACCGGGTCATCGACGGCTTCATGATCCAGGGGGGCGGCATGGACGCCGATTTGCGTCAAAAGTCCACCCGGGCCCCCATCAAGAACGAGGCGGACAACGGCCTCAAAAACGAACCCTACACCATCGCCATGGCCAGGACCAGCGATCCCAATTCGGCCACCAGCCAGTTCTTCATCAATGTGGCCGACAACCAGCCTCTGAACCACACAGGGAAAACCATGTCAGGCTGGGGCTACACGGTCTTCGGCAAAGTGGTGCAGGGAAAAGACGTGGTGGACAAGATCAAGGCCGTGCCTACGGACCGCCAGGGCATGCATGAAAATGTGCCCAAGGTCCCGGTGCCCATCATCTCCACCATGATTATCGCCATGTAGCTCGTGGCTCAGGGCTGCTTTTTTTCCAGGGTGTCGCGCAGTTCCACCATCCGCTGCTGGCTCACCCGAATCAGGCCCCGGCGGGGCCGGTCGAGATCGATGATCACGATGATCACTGCGGCGATCAGGATCGAGGCCGCCACGGTCACAAGGAAGTTGCGCACCTCACCCAAGCCGCAGCCGTAGCCGATCAAACCGGTGGCCACCAAGGCAACAAAATAGAGCAGAATCAATATGATTTCGGGAACATGGTTTTCCAAGGCAGTAAGTCTTTTGGCGTGGAGATCGATGACCTCGTTCAGAGACTGAAGAAACAAGCCTATAGTGACGGCCCGGGGTTCTTTTTCTCCCAGGGCGGCGGCAGTTGACCAGAGCTGCTGTTGGAGCCTTGTTGTGGCGTCTACGGCAGCTTCCAGCTTTTTTGCATCGGTGCCTGCCTCGTATAACATCAACCGAACCTGGACATACCGACGCAACTGCTCGGCAATCCCCTGACGCTGGGGTTCCGGGAGCAGTTGCGCCCTGAGAAAGGTGGTGCCGATGGCGTTGGCCTCATCCAGGACCACTTGCTTGCGCACCTCAAACCGGGACATGGCCATGGCAAAGGTGAACCCGAGAAGCAGCGCCAGCAGTCCCAGCAGAGCCCCTTGAATGGTGCCGACTTGGGAGCGGGCATCGTCGCTGGTCTTGGGCGCGGCGCGACGCCCCAGAAGAAAGCCAAGCTCAGTGGATAAAACGAGAACGCCGATGCTGACGAGAAAAATCAGCCACAGGTCCAGGTCATAAAGGAACTCGTCGGCCACCACTCATTTCCCCAGGAACATTAGTCTGCTTGATTATCTCTTCTCCTTTAATAAAAGGAGATCGGTTTCACCACTGGTTTTTATGCAGCCGGGAGGCGTCGAAGCGATTTTCCCTCGCTTTCTGTTCGGCCGGATAGCCGATGGGGATGATGGTCAAGGGCATGACCTGCTCGGGAAGATTAAGGAGCTTCTTCACCGCGGCAATCCGGTCCGGATAGGGATAGATGGCGGTCCATACGGCCCCGAGTCCTACGGCATGGGCCGCCACCAGGATGTTTTCCGCGGCCACCGCGCCGTCAAGCTGCCAGTAGCCTTGCCCCTTGAACTTTTCCTTTTCCTGGTTGCCGCAGATCATGATGGCCACCGGCGCCTTCTTTATCTGCAAGGCCTTGGTGTTTAGATTAAAGATGGCATCGAGAACTTTGCGGTCGTCAATGACGATGAATTCCTGGCTGCGTTCGTTGAAGGCCGACGGCGCGGCCATGCCCGCTTCCACCAGGAGCTTGATCAGGTCTTCCGGGACCGGACGCGGAGAGTAGTCCCGGATGCTGCGCCGGGTCATGATGGCCGTGATGGCATCCAGGGCGCCCTGGGGCACCTTTATTTCCAAAGGGGCCGCCTGGGGGGCGGCTGCCGCGGGTTTTTCCTCCGTTATTCCCAAGGCCGGCTGTAAGACGATTACCGCCGCGCCCAGGGCGATGAGTCCAATAACTTTAAGCCACTGATAAGTCCGCATAATATCTCCTCCTTCGGTTGAGCCGTTCCTGTAGGACCACTCGGAAAATCTTTCTTAATATAAGACCAAGCCGCAAAATATCCAGGTTGGCAATCACCACCGTTTGCTGGCTATTTTTTCTGAGCAAAAAAATCATCGATGGCCGCGGCCAGGGCGGGAATGGTGTAATCTTCCGGCTGAATCTGGGGCGTAATGCCGTATTCTTGCAGAGTGGCGCCGGTGATGGGGCCGATGGCGGCCACCACGGCTTTGCGGGCGATTTCCTGAAATTTTCCCCGGCCCACCAGCGCAGCAAAATTGCTCACCGTGGAGGAACTGGCAAAGGTGAGAAGGTCAATCTCCCCCGACTCGATGAAGGGCCGGGCCTCTTCGGGAATGGCGGCGGGCTGTCGGGCCTGGTACACCGGCACCACGTCCACCTGGATGCCGGCCTGGGCCAGGGCTGCGGGCAGCACCTCCCGGGCTTGCTCGGCCCGGGCCAGGAGCACCCAGGAACCGGGAGCAATTTGGGGCAGGAGGGTCTGGGCCAGGTCCTCGGCCACAAAGCGGGCCGGCACCACGTCGGCCATGAGCCCCCAGCCCAGGAGAGCCTGGGCCGTGGCCGGGCCGATGGCAGCCAGCTTGGCCATTCCCATAGCCCGCAAATCATAACCCTTTTCGAAAAGTCGGCGGAAGAAGGCGGCCACCCCGTTGGCGCTGGTGAAGACAACCCAGGCATAGGCCGGTAAATTCTCCAGGGCCTCGTCCAGGGGGCCGAAGTCGGAAGGCGGCGCGATTTCCAGGGTGGGGATTTCGAGAACCCGGGCCCCGGACGCAGACAAAAGCCCCACCAGACTGCTGGCCTGCTCCCGGGTGCGGGTGACTACCGCGGTTTTGCCATAGAGAGGCCGGTTTTCCCACCAAGCCAGGTGCCGGCGCAGTTCCGTGACGCCCCCCACCACCAGGATGGCTGGAGGTTGGATGTCCGCGGCCTTGGCCACCCCGGCGATGTCCGCCAGGGTGCCCGTCACGGTGCGCTGGGTGGGGAGGGTGCCGGACTGAATCACCGCGGCCGGGGTGTTGGCGGGACGTCCGGCCTCCACCAGCCGCCGGCAGTTTTCCGCCAGGTTTTTTACGCCCATGAGGAAAACCAGGGTGCCGGGGTTTTGCCCAAGGTTGTCCCAGGGGATGGTGCTTTCCTCTTTGGTGGGGTCTTCGTGGCCGGTGATGAAGGTGACTAAGGTGGTGTAATCGCGGTGGGTCACGGGAATGCCGGCATACGCGGGCACGGCAATGGCGGAGGTGACCCCGGGCACTACCTCGAAGGGGATTGCCGCCGCGGCCAGGGCTTCGGCCTCTTCGCCCCCCCGCCCGAAGACAAAGGGGTCGCCGCCCTTGAGGCGCACTACCATGAGACCGGCATTGGCCTTCTCCACCAGGAGCTGGTTAATGCCGCCCTGGGGCAGGGTGTGGGCCCCCGCTTTTTTGCCCACATACAACACTTCGGCCCCGGGTTTGGCGCTTTTTAAAAGTTCCGGGCTGGCCAACTGGTCATAAATGATGACATCCGCCTGGGCCAGGAGATTTATGGCCTTTACCGTTACCAAACCGGGGTCGCCGGGCCCGGCGCCCACCAGGTAAACTTTTCCATCCATAATTCTTTATTATAACAAGGAAATGATGTTATGTATCATGAGCAGGAAATTTCTGAGGGAAAGTTGCGGTGAAATGCCCCGAATGCGGTAAATCGCTTGACCCCAGGCGCCACGACGAGATAGTGTGCGACGGCGAGGTTTTCTGCGGCCAGTGCCGCCGTTATGACCGCAGGCTGTTAGAGTCCTGTGCCTTTGAGGACATCGCCCAATGGCACCAGCGTCTCTGTCAGGCTTTCGGCTGGGAGGCCCCGGCCCTGATCATGGGTGGGGCGCCGCTCCCCCCGGGGTCCCTGGACTTTCTTCTTGCGGAAAAAAAAGTTTTAATGGCCGAGGCCTACCATCACCAAGGGGTCATTGTCCTATATCCCGCCGGCCTGCGCCTGGCCACCCTCTGCCATGAGCTGGCCCACCTCATGAGCGGCCAGGGCCACACCGGGGCCTGGGCCAGGACCTTCGCCCAATTGGTGGCCTGGGTCAAGGAGCAGCTTCCCCCGGACTATTACACCACGGGCATGCATTTCAGGCTGCTCAAGCCCCCGGAGGATTAAAGCTCATTTGTGCCCCAGGCCGCAGGCCCGCCGGTTTTCGATGCCGAACACCACCCCTTCGTAGCGCTCGTGAATCATCTTACGGTCGAATTCCCCCATCTTCTCCAGCATGGCGTCTTTTTCCTCGGCGCTGAAATATCCCATGCAGGGGATGAAGAAATGCTGGTCTTCCTTGATAATGTGTCTAGGGTACATGGCGGTGATCTTGTCCAGATAAAACAACACCTGATTCACAGCCTCGGGTTCATCTCTGAGATAGTTTTCTTTGGCCTTGACCAGTTGCTGGGTGTATTCCCGAGCCTGGGCGTGTTCTTCGGTGAGTTCGTCCAGGATTTTTTTTAATTCGGGATCGAGACTCTTGTTCGCCAACTCGGCAAACAAAATGTCCTCTTCTTTGCCGTGGTGGCAGCGGTCCGCATACGTGCGCAGAAAATCCACGGAAATATCAATGAACACCGGGTCCACAAACGCGAACTCCGGGTCCACCAGGATATTGGCCCGGATGCGCTCCAGGTCTTGGCGCATGAGATGCACCATGCGCTCGATAAGACGGTGCTCCGTCATCAAAGGGGCTATTGGCTGCATTATGGGCTCCTAAATTCTTGGGGGCCAGGGGTCGCAAGACCCCTGCCCCCCAACCCCCCAAAACCCCTTAAGGGATTGGGGGAGGGGGATTGGGGGAGGGGGTAAGGGGCCGCCGCCCCTTAGCCCCCTCCCCCAACAAACTCACACCTTCACCAACTCATACTCCCGGGTCCCCAGCCCCAGTTGCTCGGCGTACTCCAATTGGATGGGCCAGTCGATCTGGGGGTAAATGTCTTTGAATTTATCTACGCCCGGGGCGAGGTTCTTGAGCTCGGAGCCGGGGAGGCCCGGGGCCTGGTTCACCAGGTCGGCACAGGCCTGGTCGATGGCCACCGGGTCGCTACCGGCCAGGATGCCGATGTCCCCGATGATGGGAAAATCGTTAAAGCCATAGCAGTCGCAGGCCGGGGACACCTGGGTGATGAAGTTGATGAACAGGGCCCGGTCCATTTTATTCAGCATGACCCCGTAGGCGTATTCCACCATTTTTTTCAGGAACACCGGGATGGCCTCGTTCCACTGGATCTGGATGACGCCGTAGGGGCACACGGAAATGCACTCTGCGCAGCCCACGCATTTTTTCGGGTCGATGAAGGCCTTTTCCGTCTCCGGGTTGATGTGGATGGCCTCCACCGCGCAGTGGGCCGCGCACTCGCCGCAGCCGGTGCACTTCTTCTGGGTGACCACGGGCGAAATATTGCTGTGCTGGGCCATCTTGCCTTTGCGGGAGGCACCCCCCATGCAGAGATTTTTGATGGCCCCGCCGAAGCCCGCCATTTCGTGGAGCTTGAAGTGGCTCATGGCCACCAGCCCCTCCGCTTCATAGATGGCCTCGGCCAGAAACACGCTTTTAAACTGTTCTTTGTTGATTTCCACTTCCACTTCGGCCTTGCCGGTGAGCCCGTCGGCTATGACCAGGGGGGCCCGGGTCACCGCATAGGCGAAGCCGTTTTCAATGGCGGTGGTGAGGTGGCTCACGGCCTCAGTCCTGGTGCCGATATACAGGGTATTGCTGTCCGTGAGGAAGGGGTTGGCCCCGCCGTTTACCAGCTCATCCACCACCAGGCGGACGAAATTGGGGCGGATGTAGGAAGTGTTGCCCTTTTCCCCGAAATGTAGCTTGATTGCGATGAGGGGCCGCTTTTTCTTGCGCTGAATGATGCTCTTGACATCGAGAGCCTTCAAGAGCTTGCCGAATTTCTGGAAATTGGTCTCCTTAAGGGAGGCCCGAAGGTCCATGAAATAAACTGTGCTGGGCATTACGTCACCTTTTGATCGGTTCAAGGTTCAAGGTTATTAACAGGTTAGGATTATTATAAAATTGTAGGGTGGGCACGGCCCACCTTTTTTGTCTATTACCTCGTTCCCAAGTTGCACTTGGGAACGTACACGCATGCCAAGCTCAGCTTGGCACATAAGAGCGTTCCCAAGTAAGGGTAGGGAACGTGAAGAAATCCCCCTCTCCCCCTTGGGGGAGAGGGTTGGGGTGAGGGGGTTATTCACCCGTTAACCGCTTGAGAATCACCGTCAAAACTGCGTCGGTCTCTTGTAACACTTCGTTATTCCTAAATCGCAGAATCTGATAACCCATGTTTTTCAAGAAGAAAGAACGCCGTTCATCCGATGATCTATTTGTATCATGTTGCCCGCCATCCACCTCAATTATCAATTTCTTTTCCGGGCAGACAAAGTCAACAATAAAAGGTCCCACCAAATGCTGCCGGCGGAATTTATGGCCCCCGAAGCGCCGGTCCCGCAGATGATGCCAAAGCAACCGTTCGGCATCGGTCATGTTCTGGCGCAAGTCCCTGGCGTGCTCTTTGCTTATTTTTTAACCCCTCACCCTAACCCTATCCCCTTTAAAAAGGGGAGAGGGGATTTGGCCGGCTGGCATGGTGTTTTCCGGCACTTCAGTCTTTCAAGCCATCAGGATAGGCCCACCAACCAAATTTTCTCGCTATTCCTAATTTCCTCTTTCCCAAGTTGCACTTGGGAACGACCATGGTGCCAGGCTCAGCCACCAATGTCTCTTATTTAATAATCTCCCCTCCCACCATAGTCTTCACCGCCCTGCCTTTCACGTTCCACCCCTGAAACGGGCAATTGCGGCTCTTGGAGGCGAATTGACTGGCGTCCACGGTCCACTCTTTATTCGGGTCCATGAGGGTAATATCCGCAGGGGAGCCTATGGCCAGCGTCCCGCCGGAGACGCGCAGGATGCGGGCCGGGTTGGCGGACAGCTTGGCGATGAGTTGCCCCAGGGTCAAAACCCCCTCGTGCACCAGCTTGAGGCTCAAGCCCAGAGAGGTCTCGAGGCCGATGAGTCCAAAGGCCGCCTGGGCAAATTCCACGTCTTTTTCCAGGACACTGTGGGGCGCGTGGTCGCAGGCGATGGCGTCAATGGTGCCGTCGGCCAGGCCTTCGATCACGGCCTGCCGGTCCCACTCGCTCCGCAGGGGCGGGTTCACCTTGGCGTTGGTGTCAAAATCCCCCACCGCCTCGTCGGTAAGGGTGAAATAATGGGGTGCGGTTTCCGCGGTGATGCCCATTTCCGACATCTTGGCCTCCCGGATGATGGCCACGCTGCCCGCGGTGCTGACGTGGGCGATGTGGAGGCGGGCCCCCGTGAGCCGGGCCAGGCGGATGTCCCGGTAGACCATGATTTCTTCGGCCGCGGCGGGCATACCCTTGAGGCCCAGGCGCACCGACACCCGGCCCTCGTGCATCACCCCGTCGCCCCTCAGCTCCAGGTCCTCGGCGTGGGAAATGACCAGCATGTCAAAGGTCCTGGCATATTCCAGGGCCCGGCGCATGAGAAGGGAGTTCATGACGGGGAAGCCGTCGTCCGAGACCGCCACACAACCGGCATACTTAAGTTCGCCGAACTCGCTCAAGCTTTTCCCGAGGGACCCCTGGGAGATGGCCCCCACCGGATAAACCCGGGCCCGGCCGAATTTCCCGGCCTGCTCCAGGATGAAGCGGGTCACCGCGGCGGAGTCGTTCACCGGCTGGGTGTTGGGCATGCAGGCCACACCCGTAAAGCCCCCCCGGGCCGCAGCCGCAGTGCCGGTCTCAATGGTTTCCTTATATTCCTGGCCCGGCTCCCTGAGATGCACGTGCATGTCGATGAGGCCCGGCGCCACCACCAAGCCCTTGGCGTCAATGACCTCCCGGCCCTCCTTGGGAATGGTCCCCGGAGGCTCCAGGCCGGCAATCTTGCCGTCCTCCACCAGCACATCCCGAACATCTTCCAGACCCTGGGCCGGGTCCACAACGAGGCCGCCTGAAATGAGAAGAGCCATGATTGCGTTCCAATATTAGGTGATTTCGAGAAGGGAGCCGGAGGAGCTGCGGCTCCCCCGCCCTCCCCTCGAGCTCCCCTCCCAACCCCCTTTAAGGGGTTGGGGGAGAGGGTTTGGGAGAGGGGGCGGGGGTCCACCGACCCCTGGCCCCCTCTCCCAAAATGATTAAGCCTCAAGCGCGGTCGCCGCCGATGAGCAGGAGGAGCGCGGCCATGCGCACCGCCACGCCGTTGGTCACCTGCTCCAGGATAACCGAGTGGGGGCCGTCGGCCACCTCCGAGGAAATTTCCACCCCCCGGTTCAGGGGCCCCGGGTGCATGACAATGGCGTCTTTTTGGGCGAGTTCCAGGTGCCGGGAGGCCAGACCGAAGCGCACCGCGTATTCCCGCAGGGTGGAGAGATACATCTGGCCCATGCGTTCCAGTTGGAGGCGCAGCATCATGATGACATCGGCGCCGGTGACCGCCTCCTCTAGGGAATAGGCCACCTTTGCCCCCAGATCTTCGAGATACGGCGGCAGCATGGTGGCGGGCCCGGCTACCACCACCTCGGCCCCCATCTTGGTGAAGCCGTGAATGTTGGAGCGGGCCACCCGGGAGTGGGCGATGTCCCCCACAATGGCGATTTTCAGGCCGGCCAGGCGCCCCTTGGCCTCCTGCACGGTGAGCATGTCCAGGAGCGCCTGGGTGGGGTGCTCGTGGAGGCCGTCCCCGGCGTTGATGACCCCGCACCTGAGTTTTTTGGCCAGGTAATGGGGGGCGCCCGAGGCCGGGTGGCGGATTATCAGGATATCCGGCTGCATGGCCTCCAGGTTGTGGGCCGTATCCGCCAGGGTCTCCCCTTTGACCGCGCTGCTGGCCGAGACCGTCAGGTTGACCGTGTCGGCGGACAGGCGCTTGGCCGCAATCTCAAAGGACATGCGGGTCCGGGTGCTGGGTTCGTAGAATAGGGTCACCACGGTTCGGCCCCGAAGGGTGGGGACCTTCTTGATGGGCCGGGCGGAGATTTCCTTCAGGGATGAAGCCGTTTTCAGGATAAGGAGAATTTCTTCGGGGGAGAGGTCAGCGATGCCCAGGAGATCTTTGCGTCGGAGTTCCATCAGGCCACCTCCGGGAAAGGAAGAATAAGAAACCATGGCTCACTGCCGCTCATGGCCTTTCCCATGGAAATTACAAAAAAAACCTCCCTGGTCCAAGGGAGGTCATCGGGCTCGTTTAACACGGCATCTGGAGTCATGGCGGGCGCCTGATTGGCTGACCCCCTTTTTACCATCCCTGAGAAGCGAATTCAAGCATAAACTCCTGGAAATTTTTTCGAACAGATTGACAGGCCCGAGGGATGGTCTTATTTTTTGATTAGATTAAATTACTAATAATTTAGCTGCATTAAGGAGGTGGTTTTATGGATCTGGTACATTGGAGACCTTTCCGGGAGGTTTCCCGCCTGCGCAATGAGATGGACCGTCTGTGGGATGAGTATTTCGGCCCCGGCCGTCGGGCCCTCAAGCCCATGGAAGAGGCCTGGCTCCCGGCGGTGGATGTTTCCGAAACCGGAGACAAGATTACCGTCAAGGCGGAAATCCCGGGCATGGAAGCCAAAGACATGGAAATCTCCATGGTGGGCGACACCCTTACCATCAGAGGGGAGAAAAAGGCCGAGCGTGAAGAAAAAGATGAAAATTACCACATGATAGAGCGCTCCTACGGCTCCTTCAGCCGGGCCATGAAGCTCCCTGCGGCAGTGGATGCGGATAAGGTGGAAGCCACGTATAAAAATGGCGTTTTAACCGTGGTTTTCCCCAAAAAGGAAGAGGTCAAGCCCAAAGCCATCGAAATCAAGGCTGGTTAACAGGTCACAGATGGAACCCAACCCCTATTCATAGGGGTTTTCGGGGGTAGGGGGCAGTAAAAGGGGAAGGGGGCGTCAAACCCCCTTCTTTCTTTCTGACCTTGATTCCCCTGCGGCCATAAGGTACCTTTATGAACAAACGACTTGTCAGCCGAAGGAAATCCAGATGAATTTAGAACTGAAGCCCCTTATTGAGCAGGCCATCCGGCAGGAAGAATTGTCCCACGAATTCTACCAACGTTTGGCCAAACTGGTAACCGACAAGGACACCAGGGAAACCCTGGAATGGCTGGCCAAGGATGAACTGGAGCACAAGGCCTTCCTGGAGTCCTGCCTGACCCCTGCCGGCTGCAGTTTGGCGGGCCAGGCCCAGGACACCCACCTGGCTGAGGTTATGAAGGCTCCGGCCATCACCGCCGAGATGACCCCCAAGGAGGCGCTGACCATCGCCATGAAGCGGGAGGAGGGCTCCTACCGTTTCTATCAGCGGCTGGCCAGCCTCCAGCCTCCCGGGGATGCCAGGGCTTTCCTGGAAAAAATGGCCAAAGTTGAGTTGGCTCATAAAGAGAAGGTGGAATATCTTTACGCCAACGCGGCCTTTCCCGAAGTGTGGTAGCCTGAGCCCGTGATGGGGCGGGGAGTGCTCATCGCCTTGGAGGGCGTGGACGGCGTGGGGAAGACCACCCAGGCCGTCAGCCTGGCTGCGGTGCTGGCCCGCTTTGGGTGCCGGGTGCTCCTCACCCGGGAACCCACCTATGGGCCGGCCGGCCGCCGGCTGCGGGAATACCTGGCCGGCGAGCAGCGGCACCTGACCCCGGCCCAGGAACTTGAGCTTTTTCAGGCCGACCGCCGGGAGCACGTGGACAAAACCATCCGGCCGGCTTTAGGGCGCGGCTGGCTGGTCATCACCGACCGCTATTATTACTCCTCCGCGGCCTATCAGGGGGCGTTGGGTCTCGATCCGGAGGCGATTCTATCAGAATGTGAGACCTTTGCGCCCCGGCCGGACCTCGTGGTGATCTTCACCCTGCCCGTTGCCCTGGCTCACCTCCGGCGCCTGGAGGGCCGGGGAGGGGAATCCCAGGTGAGCGAGGCGCCGGCCTATCTGGAAAAGGTGGCCGCCGTATACGACACTTTCCGGGGTCCCCACCTGAAACGTCTGGAGGCCTCGGAGCAGCCCGCCCAGGTGATGGGGCGACTCCTGAATCTGGCCATGGATACGTTAAAGGAGGCCCGGCCATGAGCATGTGGTTCTTTGATGAAGCAGGCGAGTTGGCGGATTATCAGGCCTTGCGGCGGCAGGTGCGTCCTTTGGAACGGGAGTATCTGGAATTGCGGGTTCTGCTGCAGGAGGCTGAGGCGGCCCTGAATTTGCAGCCCCAGGATGAATACCTTCAGGCCAAGGTGAAGTACCTCACCAAGCGCTGCCGGCACCTGGAAGAAAAAAATCCCTATTTGCTGGCGGAGCATCCCATCGAGGTGTCCCTGTTTGCGCCGCCCCATGGCTAATACCGCAAAGCCATCTCGGATATTCAGGATAGGGTAGGGTGGTGCCGACCTCCTGGAATAATGGGGACCAAGCTTGAGCCTTTACCAGATAGTTGGCCTGGGGTGGGCCTTGCCCACCATGCCCTCTGAAAAAATCTGGGCCCGGCCCGCATAACGCCCGCCATTAACTGTCGTTAGCGAAACATATTTTCCGTTTTTTTCCGGTCCCTCCGGAAAACTTGCGCCGGACTGCGCCAGGGCTCTGGTTATTTTTCATTGAGTTTGTTACAGTTAAAAACGCCTTTCGGGGCGGCAGCCAGATAACGCACCGGCGCTCAGGGCTTGAAAAGTCTTTGGACTGGCCCTGAGGAAAAAATTGAATTTCGGCCCAATGTACCTGAGAAAATACCCTCCTCCCTTGACAAGGTGCCAGGCTCAGGTAACAATAACCAATTACGGGCCGTTAACTCAGTCGGTAGAGTATCTGCCTTTTAAGCAGAGAGTCGTTGGTTCGAATCCAACACGGCCCACCAGCCAAAACCCACGCGTCCCCATCGTCTAGCCTGGTCCAGGACACCGGCCTTTCACGCCGGCGACCGGGGTTCAAATCCCCGTGGGGACGCCAAATGAAATCAAGGGGTTAGGCTTATCGGTCTAACCCTTATCTTTTAATTCCCCACACTATTCCCCACAGGCATCTTCAAATTCAGAGTAAATCGGGTGGGGTTGTGCGCTTGTTGCAGATTTTTTTCAGAACAGCTTGGGACTCCTGGCCCTGACCCGCCCCCCTATACCTTCCCATAGGATTCATGGGCGGGGGTATGTCATAAGTAGGTTGCCACCCGTGCTATTGACTTAAAAACTGGTTGGAAAAATTTCAGAAATACAAAAAAGGAAGCTCCCCCTACCCGCCAAAAGCCATTCTTTCGCAAAATCTTCAGCGCTAACAAGGCATTTTTTCACGAAACTTATCAGGCGAAGGGTAAGGTAAGGGGTCGGAGTTTTTCTCTCGAAAATTGACGTTTAATTTGGGCTGAAAGCTCTCTTGGGGGGGTGGGGGGTCAATCCAGAAAGGAGAAGTGAATTTTTAATCTCCTCTAAAAATTTTGAAAAACAAAAAAGGCAGGGCCATGTGACCCTGCCTGAAATAGCTGGGTAAGATTAGATTAACCCTTCCTAAACCTCCTCCACCCCGCCAGCCCCAGGAGGCCGGAGCCGAGCAGGAGCATGGTTGGAGGGAGGGGGACGGGATTCGTCGTAATTTCAATAATGCCTCTAACATTGTAACCGTCGGTACCGTCAGTAACCCAATAAGCATGATTCCAAGTTCCAACTGTTGCAAATGGATGGTTATTCGGATGTAGGTAGGCATAGTTACCTACATAGGAACCCCAAGATCCCCATAGGTTCGTATATGTAACTGGTTCGCCGCTTATCCATTTCCATACATTCGCGTTTGTGTCGAAGTAGTATCCTATATCTGCCGCCGCAATGCTATAGCCTGGATAGTTTGCGAACGTTGAAGCCAGCCATGCATTTTCGTCGGCATTATTTATTGTAGCGAGATGTCCGCCGAGAGTCACTGCTTCAGCTTCTGCGGCGGCCCAAGTTCCATGATTCGATAGCGTATACCAGTGGCCATTGTACGGCATCCATTCATAAGCCATAGCGGTTGCAGAGATGCAGAAAAATACAAACAAGCCAGTTGCCAATCCTGCCAGACATTTCTTTTTCATTGTCATTTCTCCTATTGTTTTGTCTTCATCCAGTTGGGGGTCGTCAACCAATCCACGCCGTCTGTTTATGCTCGCACGGCACAAAAAAACCGACCCGCCTCATTCCAGGCAACCCGGCTATCTCATAAAGACCCGTGGCTTTCCGTCACCGCCTCGCGGCGGGTTTGGCTTTATCTGGGATTTCAATAGCACGTTTTGTACCTTAGTGCAATCAAGGGAATTGCTGATTTTAGGGGATAAATATATTGCTGAAGGCTAAGGGAAAGCCTTGGGGCCACCAAGATCGCCCAGCCTGGGCCGTCTCGCCACTTCAGATGAGCCGGTAAGGAGTCCTATCGTTGTGGCTGCAGCCCACAAACGATGAATGACCACCCTGGGGCGCCAGACCCGAGGTCGAGGAATCAAAGAACATGGCCCCCCCGGCCGGCGGTCGAGAAGTTGAAGAGGGAAAGGGCCTGGGAATGACGTCCCGAGGCAGGGTTTGGGTACTTGAAGCGGCCTAAAAATTTAACTCGACCGACACGCGGAAAAATTCCGGCTATATTTTTTTTGGCAAACCACTCAGGCAGAATTTTGCTCAAGCCTCAGGAGCAACCTTTGGATATGCCTGGGCCATATATATAGACCATATCATAATTTTTATGAATGAATCCAATAAGTTTCTGGCATGGCAAGCTATCGCTTATCGGGCCTTCTCCTCAACCCACCCATTCCTTACCCCATTTCCATCTGACAGGCGAGCTACGAATAGAAGACTGGTTTGGATTCTCAAAGAATACCGGGACACTTTGCTAACTTGACTTTGCACATAAGAGAGTACATGTGAATTGCTGATAAATTTGCCAAACATAATTGTCGGACCTGGGCTTGCAACTTCCCCAAGAGGTGTTTAAGTTTAGAGCACCCACAGAGGGGAGAAGGGAGAAAATCAATAATGTTGCCTTTTAAAAGAATTCTGTGCCCCACCGATTTCAGTGAGTCTGCATTCACCGCATTGAAACGAGCCGAGGAACTGGCCCGGTTTTTTGCGGCGGAATTAATAGTGGCGCATGTCATTCCGACGTTGCCGAGCCCCCATTTGTTCCCCGACCCGCAAGAGTCCTTCAATTTTGACGTGCCCCTGTTCCAGCAAGGACTGGCGATCAAGGCGGAGGAAATGCTCAAGGACCTGGTGTCCCATCATAAAGTGAAAACCCGGAACATGGTGACCACCGGAAAAGCAGCTCCGGAAATCCTCCGGATCGCCCATCAGGAGCACGTGGACCTCATCGTCATTGCCTCCCACGGGCTGACGGGCTGGCGTCGGCTGGCCTTTGGGTCCGTGGCCGAAAAAGTAGTGCGCCAGTCCACCTGTCCGGTCTTGACCATCGTGGCGCCACCCGAGGCGGAAATGTGAGCAGGCAAGCTTGGCACCGAGCAAAGCTTCATTATGTTGATCGAGAGGGTCTTTCAGAAAAAAGATTCCTCGATCTGATATTCAGATCATGAACTAAACGTTTCGCGTGGACGGTAGGCCGACGGACTCCATGGGCATAATCCAGCCTTAGGGCGCAGCCCTCCAAGAATCAAAATCCCGCCTCCTTTTCTCTCGTATGCCCCGGTAGTTACGTGTAGTTTTCTCCCTAAACCCCAACAAGGAGGAGGCTATGGGAAAGCTGCGCGACCGGATGAAAGAGGATTTGCTCCTCAAGGCCTACAGCCCTCACACCCAGAGGGCATACCTGCGCTGCGCACGCTAGGTCGCCAGCCACTACCTGAGGTCTCCCGAAGAGATGGGGGAGCAGGAGATTCGCCGTTTTTATAATTTTTCTTATTCCCGGGGCTCCCAAGGATCTCTTCTGTTACCTGTTGGGCCTGACCCGTATGTCGTGGCATTATTATCTTAATGGTGGTAACCATAGCCCGCTTGCCCGGCACCATCATGTCGGCTCTGCAAGGCTCCCAGGCCCAAAAAGGCAATTATTACCTCACCGTGGTCCTGTGGGTTTTTTCTCTGGGAATAGCCGCATTGTTGTATAATTACCGGGAGAATCTGTACCAATGGACCAGTCGCTGGCATCTGGAAGAAGAATGAGCCACAGTAATCCTCTTGGTAAATCTCTCCTCGGAGATGCCAAAACCCCCGGAGCCTGGCAGAGGACAATCTGCTCGAATGTTGGGCCGCTTGCAACTTTACATTCCAGGCTTAGCGAAACTCGTACAACAGACACCCCCGCTCTCGTTCGTCTCTCCAAAAAAACCTTATCCCACTTCAGGAGCGCCAGTATCCGCTTGGCCACGATTCAAGTCTACTCGAGCGCGCTCAGCCAAGCTCGCGTATTGGGCGCGGATCCGGTCCAATTCTTTTTCTTCTAATTCCTCCAAATTCAGCAGCGCATTATGCGCCCCTTCCGTGACGCGAATCAACTCGTCCAATTTCACTTGCACCGCTTCAGAATCGCGGTTCTGAGTGTTCTGGATAAGAAATACCATCAAAAATGTAACAATGGTCGTGCTCGTGTTGATCACTAACTGCCATGTATCACTGAACCCAAACAAGGGACCGGTGATAGACCAAACCAGAATGACTCCAACCGCTGCACCAAATGCAACTGGCTTGCCGGTTGCTCGCGCCGTCGACTTGGCGAATTGGGAAAACCACGAGGCTGTTTTAGTGGGTCGCATTTTCTTCTCCTGTTTCCTGAATAATGGAATGGTCACATTCAAGTAGGCTGTAGGTTACCGGACCGCCAACACACTTCCCAGCGAGCGGCCCAACATTGAATATATTGATCCGCATAAGATGCCGAAAACCGGTTTCCAGCCCATATAACCCGCCGTTGCAATGGCCAATACAACTGCGAGAATTCCTTCAGAACCAGCAGAACCAGCCATTTTGGTGCTTATTATCACGGTGCCTTATACGGATCGGCATAAACACCTTTCTGAGGCTCCTCACAGCCCATCCACCAGCGGCGCAGGGGTCAGGCTTGCAAACCTTCAATTAATTTTATACCAAAGCTCTTTATCCGATTGCAAGGATACCTGCTCTTCTTAGAAACTTATCAACCGGCTGAAAATTCTACCTATCCATAGAATATCAACTCCTTTTGAGTCAAGAGATTCCCCTGTTATGGCCAAGCCTTTCTCTGGCTTTCATGCCCTTTGGACTTGAAATTTACCTCACCCGAAACAGCCCTTTTCGATATGCGGATCAGATCGATAATTTCTGCCGGCCCGGTGATAACTGCAGGGGTTGGCAAGATCTTCGCTATTATCTCCATATAGGATCTGCTCACAAATGGGGTGGTATGCCTATAATCTGCGAAAAAGATATATTTTGAGGAAAATTTGTTCTATCCTGGCTCCCATAAGATGATTTGGGCGAAAAAAAGAGAGAGACCTTTTCGGGATTGAACCATGTATGGAAGGTCCCAAAACCATCTTTTGACCGCCGTGACCAAGGTTGCCGCATAATCTCTGATTATGCTTCCCACGAGAAGGATTGATTGCGGCTATCAGGTCGAAGAGTGAGAGAAAAATATGGAAATTTACCCGGCGCTGGTCTGTCCCGCCAGATGGGACCAATTGATGGTCTGCACTGATGGTTCCGCCTCGGGACAAAACGCAGTGGCCGTTACCCTGGAATTGGCCCAGGCTTGCAATAGCCAAGTCCATGTCGTCCAGGTGCTGGAGGTCGTTCCGGAATCCCGGGCGGCCGAAGAAATGCAGAAAAATGTGGAGGCCATTAAGGACGCTGCCGCCAAGCTTGAGGTACGTATTCAGCCCGTAGTGCTACAGAACCAGGTACCGCATGCAGCCATCGTGGCGGAAGCCGAGAAAATTTGCCCTGACCTGGTTATCATGGGCCGGCGTGGCAAAACCCGCCTGGACCGGTTTTTTATGGGCAGTGTCACCGCCCAGGTTATTGGCCACAGCCTCGCAAACGTCCTAGTAGTGCCCCGGGGTGCGGCGGTGAGTTTCCAGCGTCTGCTTGTCGCCTTGGATGGATCTCTTTCCAGCGAGGTGGCCTGGAAACTCGCCCTGGCTATGGTTAAACAGGCCAAGAGCAAGTTGATCGGCGTAGCGGTGGCCCCGAAGAAAAACGATATCATCGAAGCCAAGGCCATCATCCAGAAGATGCTCACCATCGCCAAGCAGACTGGCATTTCTTCAAAAGTTCTCAAAGGGGTTGCTCCCCAAGGAGTCGCCGCTGATATTGGGATCGTTCAGGAGGCCATTAAAAATGAGGTTGACCTGATTCTTATGGGCAGTTATGGCCGCACTGGTTTGAAGAAACTCCTCATGGGGAGCACCACGGAGAAGGTTATCGGCAATGCCCCTTGCCCGATTTTAGTAGTCAAGCAGATCTGATCTCCAACTCCATCGAGTTAGCCCAACCTGGTTGTTATATCCAAATCATATTTGGAAACTTCTTGGGTCCTGAGATAACTATCGATCCTGGCAAGCTGCTATGCTCTCGTTTAGGCTCATGTACAGTTCTGGTAAGTTTTCAGGGTAGATTCAGCCCCCCTATTCGGCTTCACAGTGTCAAATTAAGATCCCAGTAATTTTTATGCCATAAGACTGCTTGACAAACCTCCTTTCAATTCTTACTACGATAATTATCCCAGAAAGGATAGCTCAGTCTGCGGGCGTGGGGTTGGCCCAAGAAAAGGAACCCTACTCTATTGACGATGCCCCCAATTGGTGTGAATGCTCGGAGCATTAGGACGGCTTGCAGGTGAGTATGAGAGCACGCCAAGGAACACGGCATCCGCCAAGTGACGCCGGAACTGATCGAGCTCGCCAAAGCGAACATCCGCGACGCATAGAATCGCAGGTCAATCTGTCTACGTTACCGCAGCACGTCTCATATCTCGTCAACCATGAAGCACCTTAAGTCATCCCGAGGAGGTCTTGTATGAAGGTACTGGTGGCTACAGACGGCTCGGAGCATTCCATGAAGGCCGTGCAACGAGCAATGGAACTGGCGGAAAAGCAAGGGGCACAGGTGACCTTGATGTCGGTGGCCTATTTTGACCCGGGTTATATTGACGAAATGCCCCCGAAATTCCGGGAAAAGCTGGAAGACGAGGCCCGGGCCGCCTTGAAAAAGGCCAAAGCCCTGTTTGACGCCAAAAACCTGCCGGTCGAGACGGTCCTGACGACCGGGCTGGGACCGGCTAATTTAATCATCGCCAAAGCTCAAGATGGCAAGTTTGACCGCATCCTCATCGGCAGCACCGGCCAGAACGCGATGGAACGGATCGTCATGGGCAGCACTGCGGCCAAGGTGGTGGCGCACGCCCCCTGCGAAGTCATGGTGGTCAGGTAACCAAGAATTTCAAGGAGGTCTATCGCAATGCGTAAATAGTGGGCAAAACTCCCGGGGCTGGTGATTATGGCCAGCCTGCTGCTGCCCATCAGGGGGCGATATTGTGGGAGCTGGTTTCCCAAATTCACCAAGCTAAAACAGTAGACCGTGGCTGTGCCGGTTATTTGGGCTGGCTTTTGAACTGGCTAAAAATGGGGGCGGAGGCAAGAGAACAAGATTATATATTTTGTTTACTTCGAAAGCGCCCTGGAAAAGCGGGCCCACTCCACCCAGTTCTGATAACCAGATCAGATCGATAATTTCTGCCGGCCCCTTGATAACTGTAGGGGCTGGCAAGCTATATTCCAGATTGCGTAAGCAAATGAATATAGTTGCATGGTAAAAGACAAGACAAAAAAAGGCCCGGAAAGTTTGAGTCCAAGCTCCCGGTGTAGGTGTCCGCAAAGTGCCGGACCGCCGTCCTCACCTCCTCGAGATTCTGAAACACCCGGCCATAGATGACCTGCTCTTTGAGGGGACGGATGAAGCGTTCCGCCACGCCATTGGTCTGAGGCTGCTCGATAAAGGCGAAGCTGGGGCTGATCCCCCAGTGTTTAAGCTGGTTTTGAAAATGATCCGACAGATACTGGGTGCCGTGGTCCAGGCGCAGGGCCAGGCCCCGGCCGGCGTCAACTGTCACTGAGCCCATAATAGCCATGAGACCTTGAGAAATGGGCTCCAGGGCGGCAAAGCGGGTCCCCTGTTTACACACATGCCAGCCCAGACACTCGGCGTTCCAGTGCTCCACCGCAACAAAAAGCCAACCCCAGCCGTCTTCCACGGTGAAGACCCTGGCGCTGTCGGTGCCCCACATGACATTGGGGGCCTGGGTAATGATTTCCCCCTCGTGGAGAGGGGATTGCCTCGCCGGCCCCGGAAGGGAGAGAGTAGATTGCTTTCCCGCATGAGCCTGAGCACCCGGCGGCGGCCCACCTTGACGCCGTCCCGCACCCGGAGGCGGGCCCAGACCTTGCGGTGTCCCTCACCTGAAACGGCGAAGCCGCCAGGTCCGCCCGGATCAGTTCCAGGAGTTCGGCGTCAGAAAGGGCGATCTTCGGCCCCCGTTGACCTGGCGGGGCCAGGCGCGGTGGCGGCCCCGAGCCGTTGCGGGAGGCGTAATAAGAAGATCGGGGCTGCTCCCAGGTCCGGCAGACCAGCTTGACGCCGTAAGGTCTGGCGGTGTCCGCGGAGGCCGTGCAGCTCATTTCTTCGACCTCCTTTGGGCTAAAGGGCCGGGACGCCTGACCCGGGCCCACAGCAACTCGTTTTCCATGGTCAACTCGCCGAGGTGCTTCATGGCATTGTCCAACTCGGCCTTGAGGGGGTCGCCGCCTCTGGCCTTGAGGGCCTCCTCCATGCCGGCTAGAGCGGCGTTTCGCCACTGATCCAGTCGGTAAAGCTCGACGCCCAACTCCCGGGAAAGAAGCTCCAGGGGCTCGCCCCGAAGGAGGCGCAGCACTACCTCCCGTTTCCTGGCCGCCGTCCAGCGTTGGCCCTGGGCCAAGGGCCTCGCTGCTACCTCCCAGGGGGGACTCCGGTCGGCCTCCGGCCTCCCTCCGTCCCCCCTGGGCTGACCTCACCAATTACCCTGTCACCATCCTGCTCTCTTCCCATCTTCCGGTCCTCCTGGTCATGATTATCTCCCAATCCCGTGTCCAAAAAAACCGGATCCACCTACCTTTGAATGGTGCTGTCTCGCTTCACTTAATTGATCATTTGGCTTTCTTGCTTTTCCCCTCTTCTTCGGGCTGGTAGGACACTAATGGTTCCGTGACATTCATGGCCACCTGTGTGGTGTAGGTTATTTCCTCCACCTTCTTCTTTTTGTCCTCTTTCACATCCGCCTCGTACATCATGCCACCATAGTTGCCGAAGAGAAACTTGTTAATACCAGGCGGATGCTCGGTGGCCGGGTGATACTTCTCCGGGTAGTCAGTGATATTGATGTAGCCGTATTCGCTGCCCAGATAGTGGTCGCCCCAGGTGAAGGTGGGGATGTAGGTCCGCTTCATCTCCACGTCGTAGTAGCTGGCCATGGTCACTTTCCCCGCCAGGCTGACATCGAAGCCGGTGGTGTGATTCGTGACGCTATAGCCGCCGGTGAGCGTGTCTTCCACCTTGCTGGGCTGGGAGGTCGCGTAGTAGCCTATTCCCGGGGTATAATAGCCCTTTTCCGGCTCGGCGTAGACTATCCCTTTATAGGAATCGCCGTTGTTGAAGTTGAAGGTGTAGTCGTAGGCGTAGGTCACTAGGTCCGCCTCTTCAAAGCCCCCGCCAAAAGCGTATTCAGGGACCCAGCCTAAAATGATGTGGTCGTGCTCGCTGGTGAGATAATTTGTGCCCACGGCGGTCCCTTTGCCCACCGGGTCATAGCTCTTCTGGTTTTCCGAGTTGTAGTAGGTGTTCACGTACACCTGGTTGTCCAGGCTGCGGCTGAAGCTGTTCCCCGCAGCGTCGGCAGTCCTCACTCCGGTGATGCGATAGGAGCCGGGCTGGCCGTTTTCGTCGGCGGTGATGGCCAAGCTCTGGTCTTGAACATACCCCATTTCCGGCCGGGCATACATGGTGCCCTGGTAAGAGTCGCCGCTGCCGTTGTTATAATAGTAAGTGAAGTCATAGGCGTAGGTCACCAGGCGAGCAGGCTGCAAAGTAGAGAAATAGTATTCCGGCACCCGGTCGCTGATGATGTAGCCACTCTCGCTGCCGAGGCCCGCATAACCAAAATAGCCGTCCTGATCGCCGCCCCGGGCAATGTAATCCCCTCCCCCAAGAGTGTATTGGTTCAAGGTTACCCTATTTTCCAACTCGGCACTGAGCCCTAACATGGCCCCGTTAATGAAATAAGAGCCGAAGGGGGTCTCCCGAGAGTCTCCTATCCGGTATTGATCCACCGGGGCATAGAAGGTTCCTGTGTATTGATCGAGGCTATTTGAGTAGGCAAAGGTAAAGGCATAGGCAACAGAATCAACCTCAGCTTCCCAGTAACTCCAGCCGAAGCGATGGCCTTCCGCGTTACTATTGATATAATCCAACTCGCTGCCCAGGTAAGAAAAGCCCACAGGATGATCGTTTCCCATTGGGATAAAAGCCCGCCCGGTCTCCTGGTCGTAGTAGCTGGTGACATAGACCGTCCCATCCCACCCACTATTGGCGCCAAGGCTGATTTGATTGGTAATTTCGTAGTACCCCTGTTGGCCGTTCTCATCCGTGAATTCCTGACGATAGCCCACCTTATAGCCCTGATAACCGGTGGGGGCGTAAAGATATCCACTGTAATGATCGCCGTTGCCGTTGTTGTAAAAGCAGGTAAAGTCGTAGCGGGACTCGCCCCCCGTATTACGTGGCGGAATCTGCTTGGTTTCCACAGTCAAATCAAAGGGGACACTGGCCCAGTGATCAAAAACCTCTTGAGTCACCAGGCGCATTTGATAATGAGGGCTGCCATCATCGTCAATGTAATCTATGACATAATGAGCTTGGCCATCCTCGTCAATGTAATCTATGACCGGAGCGTAAACCACACCGCCACTCTCATCACGGAGAGGCTCTGGCCTGGTTATTTCCACTAGCTCGTAAGCTGTGGTTCTGGTGATTTCGCTGTCCACATCCGTGACTACGTATTGATAGATTCCCGTTCTAACCTTGCTTTGGCTGGAAGCTTCCGCATCTTCCCAGGCCTGATGAACTTCATCCAGTAACGTGAACTGATCCGTTAATCCTCCCGTGACTATCTCAATGACATTATGGGTCGTGCTATTGTTGGCATTATTGGCAGTCAGGCTGTCGAGGAAGACATTATCAACAAAGGCGCGAGCATAGAGATGCTCGTCCGCCCCATAAAAAATGTCAAATTCTCGACTATCGAGGAAATTCCAGAGATTCCAGTCAACTGCGCCCCCGACTGAAACAGCCGGCTTGTGGGCAAAGGCGAATTTGTTGAACTGGCTGGTCTGGCCGACATCCGCAATGAGCCAGTCTAACTGGCTTCCGGCCACCTCCTGGAAATAGTCCTTATAATCATGGGCGGGAGCGAACACGTGGTCGTTATAGTCGGTACCAATCAGCGATTCATCGATGTAATGGCTATCCAGGAAGGTAAAGTAGGAATTGCCGTACTCCATGGAATAGTACGGCAGGGCATAGCCTGGCTTTACTTCCTGGACAAATTGGTCGACAAAGGCCCTTTGCAAGGTCAGGGCATCCTGGGATTCCAGGGAGTATCTGGAGGCGGCGTCAACTCCGTCTTGATAATTCAATATGCCTCCCAAGAGCCTCATGAATTCTGTAAATAAAGCCCCAACATCTCCCCCAAACACGCCACCTGGCGTAACGGCCAACCAGAAATAAATCTCCGCTTTTGAATAACCCAAAGTTCCCAGCATCGTATCCCCAATTACGGAAATCGTATATTTATCGTGGTTCCCAGCCACCGGATAGATGGGGATACCGGTGTTGTTGGAATAGTCGTAAAGGGGTTTGACGGTGTCTCTCCAAACTAGCCAGTTTGTAGTTAAGTCGTCAGATAAGTCGTCGGCCCAGTTGCCCATGTCTCCCAAAAAGACGGTAAAATCTGGTTGAGGGTCCAGTTTGAGGATTTGGTCGACGGCGCCGGAAAGCTTCCAGGTGTTCACCGAGCTGCCAAGATCCAATATATATTCCCATACCTGCTCGCCTGAACTAGTCTGGCTGTCACCAAAGGACACAAACCGGAATTTTTCCCTCAGGTCCGCTTCCTTGTCGATGGAAAATTGGCCGGAGGTGGTTCTTCCGAAGGCGTAACCCTGTTCTTCTCCGAACCAACTGGGGACGGCGCCATAAACCCCGTTAAGGCTGGAGTTCACCGGGAGAATGTCAGTCTGCCCCGGGTTCATCTGAGAGTCGTACAGCGAGTCGTAATAGGAGGTAACGTAGAACTTATAGGCAGTGCTGACGTCGAAGCCGTCAATCTGGTTAACGATTTTGTAATAGCCGTGTTCCAGGGGCTCCCAGTATTTGCCGTTAAGATTGATCAACTGCATTCCCACCTCGAAGGCGCCGGGCGGGGCATAAACATAGCCGCTATAATAATCGTCGCTGCTGTTGTAGTGATATTCAAAATCATAGCGGCTCTGCAGAACGTTGGCCTCATAAAAATTCTGTGAGGTAGAGAATGAGGGGGTTTCCACGCCAAAATTAGTGTAGTACAACTCCACCTTATTTCCGGGTAACCCAAGCCCATCCTCCCAATAATGGGAATGTAAAGGATATTCATAAATTTCGCCGCCTTCGCTGCCAAATCCATAAATCCCGGATGGAGTCATGCCCGAAACGTCTACCGGCGTGAAGGTGGTGTCTGACTGGTAATCATAGTAGCTCACGACAAAGACATTCCCATATCTCCCCCCATAAGGATAAATCGAGTAATCGACGTTTGTTAAATCGGGGAGGACTTCGGTTATCTTATAGTAACCGGTCCCAACATCCTGGGTTTCATTCCCAATAATTTGGACCACACTAACGTCTTTGGTTTGGCCTTGGGTATAGGCATACATCTCATCAACGAAATACCCTTTATAGTAATCACCCTTAGTGGTATTTTCCTTATTATAATAGAAAGTAAACTGATAATAGGTCTCCGGAGTGCTCACATAGAGAGAGTCAGTTGCATTTAAATCATCATCCGCCTGCCACATAACTTGGCAAAGTTCATTAAGTCGGAGAGTGCCGTCAAGGTAATCATCCGTCATCATATGTAAATAATCGTTAAACTCAATCCGGTCACCAGTTTGATCTATGTAATTATATAGCTGGATATACCAATACCCAATTTTTCCCATGTTAGAATAAGCCTCAGTTGTTTCAAGAATCCAAGCTACGTCCCCGCGGTTGTTGATTTGGGGGGAATAGTTTTTGAAATATTCATCATAGACGTTCAGGTGAGTAAGATTGACAGGAGGACCGCCGGAGGGTTGATAAAGACAGATGTCGTAATTGGCGCCGTCCCACTGCTGCCAGACTACCGCCCCGCTATCATTGATCTGGGGATTCAGGTTGTTGTAATTATCCTGAGAAGAGCTGATCTGCTGGGGTTGACCGCCGGCGGAGATGTCATAGAAGTAGATTTCGCTGTTCTGCCCATCAGAACCCTGCCAAACCACCTGGCCCTGGTTGTTCAGGCGCAGGTTACTGATGGCGTAATTGCTGGTTGCCAACAGGTGGGTCTCTCCAGCGTAATAGGAAAGCACCGCAGATTGCGTGCCCTTGCCGATCCAGGCTATCAGGTCAGAATCATTGATCTGAGGCGAGGAGCTATTATAACCCAGATTGTCCAATACCGTAATGTTCGAATCTTGCTCAAAATATATTTTTGAATCAACAACTATTTCATAGTTATTAAAAGGAACTGTAGTGTAATTTTGCCATACTACGTCACCCTTGCTGTTAACCTGAGGGTCGACGTTATGGCGGCTGTCACTGAAGAGTGTAACAGTGGCAGCAGGGTCATACTGGCAGATGTCAGAGCTGCCATCTGCCTTTTGCTTGGCCCAGACGATGCCGCCGTTTTCGGCAATCTGGGGAGAAAGATTGTAATTGTTGTCAGCGGTAATTTGTTCTCCAACCCCATCGGCAAAGCGAAAGACCTGATAATAAGAGCCAACTTTCTCGCTCCAGACTGCCATGCTGCTGTCACTAAGCCCGGCAGCTCCAATCATTTGGTGGGCATATGGGCCGTTGGGTTCCGCCCCCACACGCCAATCCACCCCCATTCCTGAAATCTCTTTGACGTGATTGGCCAGAGCTGACACTGAGACTACGAGGAAAACGGCACTTACCATTACGGGAAGAGCTGACCTCTGGAACCATCTGCAAGATTTCATGACCTTCTCCTTTTAGCTTTATCCAGACCCAGATTCCCAATCAACCCTACATGGTATGGTTGGAGGGTTCCCTGGGACCCCCTGGCTATATTTCTGCGTTTTTCGAGGAAGCTTTGTTTCCTGGTGAGAACCAATTAGTAAAGTTGCTCAACCAAGTGTTAAGGTCACTTAGAACGGCCTGACAACCTTCCTGTTCCCATACAAGAGGGGTGGAAGGTTTGCCTGGTTTTTATGTGAGGTCAACCCCAAGCGTTAGCTGGAGATGAAATACTGATAGGAAAGCATGATCAAGGGGAGCCGAAAAAACAACCCGGATCGCCGTTTAGGAGAATCCAGTTTCAGGGGTTAAGGCCCATGCCCTCAACCTCGCTTATTTAGGACTGTTTATGCCATGGTTTCCCTGTTAGCACAAAGTAAAGGTTCTGTCAATAATTTTTTGTAAAAAATCTTCCCTCCATAAGCATTGAATATATAACGATTTCCATCGGCCAAGCACCAGTTGATACCCCCCTGCCCCGGTGATTTGTCTCCCGAAAACTGATCCTCAAAAACTGATCCACTTTTTATGTCGTGGATTAGATACTGAAGATTTTTAGCTACAAGAAACCCGTTTTCAAGGACTTTCACGAGCAGGACCGGGGTTTAAAGATCACCACCGTAAGGTCTCACTTGGGCCTGGTGAAGGCCTGGGTGCGTTTTCTCATTGATCGGGAGATGGTGCGACCCGAGGTGCTGGCCCGAAGCATAACCCTCAAGCTGCCGGAGTTGTTGCCCCGGGCCATGAACCCGGAGGACGTCAAGCAGCTGCTGGCCGTGATCACCAAGGTCCGGGACCGGGCCCTGGTGCTGCTCTTGCTCAGAACCGGCATGCGCATCGGGGAGTTACTCAGCACCACGGTAAATGACCTGAACCTCAAGGAACGCAAGATCATGATCTATCAGGCGGAGAAGACCCAGGTCGGCCGGGTGGTCTATTTCAGCGATGATGCCCGGGAGGCCTTGCAGACCTGGCTGGCGGAGAGAGAGCCGCACCGGCAGCAGCTCTTCCATGGCCAGGGCCGGGACAGCCTGAGCTACACGGCGGCCCGGGTTATGTTCTTGAGGTATCTCACCAAAGCCGGGCTGTCCCAGAAAGGTTACTCCCTGCACTGTCTCAGGCACACCTTTGCCAGCGAGCTCTTAAATGCCGGCATGCGTTTGGAGTGTCTGCAGCAGTTGTTGGGGCATGCCAAGCTGGAAATGACCCGGCGCTACGCCAGGCTGACGGACAGGACCCGGGAGGAGGAATACTTCCGGGCCATGGCGAGGATCGAGAGGGGGGAAATCCATGGCCATTATCGATGCCATCGTGAACTTCCGGCGTTTTCTCAAGAGGCGTAACCACTCGCCCCACACGGTTAAAAATTACCTGAACCGCGTGAAGCATTTTGTGGTGTGGCTGGATGTGCCCCTGGAGGAGGTGACTCCGGTCAAAGTCCTGGCCTATATCGACCATCTCCTGGACAAGCGGCTTAAACCCAGCACCATCAACTATCACCTCCTGAGCATCCGGCGGTTCTACGACTACCTGGCCCACGAGGAAAGGATCGAGGTGGGCAACCCGGTGAGACGGGGCCAGGCCCTGCGGCTGCCCAGGCCGCTGCCCCGATGTCTCAAAGAGGAAGAGCTGACTGCCCTGTTCGGCGCCATCCAGCGCCCCCGGGACCGGGCCCTCTTCTTGCTGATGCTGCGCAGCGGCCTGCGGGTGGAAGAAGTGGCGAAACTGAGCCTGGAGGCCCTGGACCTGACCCGGGGCCGGGTTCACGTCCACCACGGCAAGGGCGGCAAGGACCGGGTGGTGTATATCAGCCCGGATACCCACCGGGCCCTGACGGAGTACCTGCAGCACCGGCCCCGGGTCAAGGCCAAGCTGGTCTTTCTGGTGGAAAAGGGCCCGCATACTGGCAAGCCTCTGTCCGGGCGCGGTATCCAGAAACGCCTGGAATACTATGCCCGCAAGACCCGGGTAACCGCGTCCTGCCATCACCTGCGGCACACCATGGCCACCCAGCTGCTCAACGCCGATGCGGACCTGGCCACCATCCAGGATCTCCTGGGGCACACCTGGATCACCACCACCCAACGCTACTGCAAGGTCTCCAACCTCAAGGTCAAGAGGGACTACTACAAAGCCATGGAGGTGGTTATGCACCGAACCTTACCGGAGTAAGGCCACGGTGGGGGCGCTGCCCCCACACCCCCGGAGTTTAGCGCTTACGGGGAATCAGGAGGGGCAGGAAAAAAAGGGCAGAGCCCCAAAGCCCTGCCCCTCCTTCATCCCCCCGCCGCGGCGCTCGGGTTGCTCTCCAGCAGAGCCCTATCCTCCGGGCGGATATAAATACTATACTCTGTTTCAAAGAGCTTGACACCAGGCTAAAACTAAGGCATGAAAAAGAGCATTTAACCCACCACTATCACTGGATAAAACAGGTTTTGTTACGTATACCTGCTCTCTATCTGGCACCAGGAAATTGCAAGGAGAGCTTCTGATATATGGTCAATATCTGCGCCATTTAACCTTTCCCCCGAAGAAAGTTGGCAGGTGGGGCCAAGGTAACCTCTTTCATCACCCCTTAATTTCAATTTTCCCCTTTGCTATCCTTTGAAATTTTCGCAATCCGGGGTTAATCTGGCCTTTGGTCCCGGTCCGCTTCGGGTGCTTGCCAAGACGGTATGGATACAGGGAGCAATCCGTCACCGGGCACAACTTCACCTCTTGGGGGCTGCCACAGCAGCACGAAAGGCATTTTCTCCTAATGGCCTTTATGGGGGTGAATATTTTAGGATGATTTTCTTCTGTCCCACAGGTCATTTCCACCCCCCTCACAAATCCACATCAAAGCCGAAGATGTGGCGACCATAATAACGGTGGCCTTCGATAAGGGTCTGCTGCTCCAGGTCATGGGTGACATAGCACCCCTTCCTGAACCGAATTTGACCTATGCGAAAGTTCTGGAACCGTGTGCAGACATAACATTTTGGCCGAATGGACTTATTGCGCTTTAACAAACCCTTCATTTGTTGTCTCATGCATTTCCGGTAATAGCTTCGTATGGCTGATAAAACAGTTTCCATGGGACTTTCTCCCCATTTTTACGTACTTTTTGGACTAAAAAAAGAAACTCTGACAGCTCTCCTATGATCCATGACAACCCTCCGTAGAGATTCAACCTTTTATCCCCTCATTTTCAGGCACTTTCCAACATAAAAAAGAACTGTCAGGTTTTAGAACTGCCCATTTTTTTGCATTCTCGGCCAATAAAAAGGAATAGCGATTCTCCTTGCTCATCCTCTCTGGAATCAGACAACCAAACATCTCAATTTTATGTCTCTCTTAAAGTCATAGGACTGGAGGCCACATAAGTTGCATCGTGTGTCCTGACTGAGTTTCATCTATTTTCACTCCGGTTTCAGTTTCAGAGTTTCATCAAAAATAATTCTTTATTATTTTTTGTTCATTTGGTGAAACTAATGAAACATTGAAACTAAAAGTCAGGAAAAGTGCGTGGTTGCTTACTTTTTTACACGTTGTTAGTTGAAACTCAAGTGAAACTCAGTGAATATATTTATACTCTAAAGAGATAGTTTCAAAGGTTTCAGGAGATTCACTAGTTTCAAAGGTTTCAGTAGTTTCACTAATTACACACTCCATTTCCCATTTATAATTCTTATTTCACTATCTGCTTTCATTCTGTATAAGGTAGTTTTTACCGTATTTTCTTTTTTATTCAGTATACTTACTATTTCTCTAGTAGTTAGAGGTCCATTTTCCCGTAGAATTAAAATCACATCTTGGCGGGCCCGAGATTTTACCACTTCCTCAGCCGTGCCCAGGAATTCCCAAAGCCCTTCGGCCTTGTGAAATCTCAGGGCCAGAGTATTCTCCTCAATATCTCTGCCAGTGATGAATAGTTCGGCATCGGCCTGGCCCCTCCCCCGCTTGAGAACCATAACGAAGTCAGCCGCCGCCGTAAGGCCGGTGCTGCCATAAACATCATCTAACGGATCTTCTGATTCCATCTTGCGGTTGTGAAATATCCCCAAAATGCAGACATTGTGTTTGTGGGCCAGGTCCGCCAGAGCCCCGCCCGTTGCTAAGTCGGCCTCGTATGCTTCCTCTTTGGCCTTTTTCCTGGGCTTGAATCTGCCCAGGGTGTCAATGATAACCATCCTTGTCTCGGGATTCGCCGTCAGCCATTGGTCTAGACGGTCAAGACCACCATCCGAAAAACGGGGCCAGAATTCGGCAATAAATAGATTTTGGGGAAATGGATCGCCCTGCATGACAGTTTTCAGACGCTTTTGAGCACGTCGCTTTTTATCCTCATAGGCAATATAAAAGACTTTCCCAGGTTCAACCTTCAAATCTTTTTCCCCCAAGGCGTAACCGCCGGTTGCCACAGCTACGGAAACATTGAGGCCCAGGAAACTTTTCCCTTTCTTGGGCCGTGCTGTGAGCAAACCGAAGCCCTCTGGAATTATGTCTTTAATGATGTATTTAATTTCAGGAAAGACGAGATGCTCTAAATCGGCTGCCGAAATGACTTCAGGAAATACGGAAATCTCTGGCGTTTGCTCTGCCAGCGCTTGCAATTGCTCAGGCGTGCCCCCGGCCTGTATCCAATCAGACACATCGCCTTTTTCCGGCAATCCCGGCAACTCCACCACCTTGACGCTTGCCGCCACACCAGCAAGGTTCTGGGCCACATCCTGAGCATGGTCACGGCCGGGTCGGTCATTGTCCGGCAATATAAAAACGCGCTTGCCTTTGAAGTGATAGTTATATTCAGACCGCCACTTCCCCGCCCCCATCGGGTTACAAGTGGCCGTCAAGCCATAGTCGGCCAGGGCCAAGCAGTCTTTTTCCCCCTCGCATATATAAGCGGTTTCGGCCTTCAGGAGTTCCGGCAAGTGATAGGGCACCGGTTCAATGCCTTCTATATTCCATATAAAATCCTCTCCATTCGGCCGGCGTTGCCGGAAGTCCTTGGGCTCATACTTCACTACCTGGAAAATCATCTTGCCGCCGGCGTCGTGGTAGTCATAGGTGGCAACGATCTTCCCCCGTTGTTTTCTGGCCTTCTTGCCGTTCCCGGTATCAAGCCCGGCAAAATTCCCAAGCTCTTTAACCGCAGTGGAAAAGTCGCAGCCGTGCTTTCTCTGGTGGAAGTGGAAGACATCACCCTGCGCTTTGCAATCCTTCATGTGACATTTGAATAGGCCAGTTTTTAGATTTATTGAAAGTGAAGCCTTTTTACCATCATGGTTATGGAAGGGACACCGGGCGCTAGCATTGTTACCGCCGCCATTGGTCAGACTTGGCAATTCGGAGCGGTAATATGCGCTATAGTCCAGGGACTGCTTGACTGTTTCAATGGAAACGGGTATATTATTATCCATAGTTCGTCTCACCTTCATCTCACCGCCGCCCCGGTTTGCCCGCCGGGGTTTTTATTGAGACTCACGATTCCGGGCCGGATCAATGCGCCCTGATTCAAGGAAACTTTCTAGGTCTTCTTTGCGATAGACTATGCGCCTTCCCATACGGCAATAAGCTGGACCACGGCCCAAATGTCTCCAATTCCGTAGCGTCTGTGCGCTACCAAGTCCCAGATATTTAGCCGCTTCAACATCATTCAAGTTCATAACGATGCTCCTAAGAATAAAAAAAGGGATAGTTTATTTAACTATCCCCATGTTTACTGAAATCTACCCTTACGTCAAAAAATCTATGGGTTACCTTTAAATTTTAATCAAAACTATTTTCATTAAGTATGAGTAAACCAATGCTGGCAAAGATTACTTTAAGAAGATTAAATTATACTTCCTCGCCTAATCCATTCTTCTGCATCATTAACGCAGCGTTCTATTTGAGGTTTCCCCCAATAATCAACATACAAACCCTCTTTTTTATCCATCTCCACATCCTCCCCCTTATAATGGGTTAGCTTAACTCGGTGAGCGATTTCTTCAGGTGAATACCCTTCCTTAGCCAAGTCATATATCTGAAAGCATTTCTTTTTATAATTTGCCTCAATCCTTCGATCAGGGATTTCCAATTCAGCTTTGCAAATATCTATTAAAGTTTCCATAGCATACCGAATCAGCTTAGAAGGAGCTTGCAGATTAATGGTAACGCTAAGGTTAGCGCCATTGGGCATCGTCAGCTTAGGACGGTCCTCGATCTTTTCCGGCCCGAAGAACACTGTAACTCCCCCAAGGGATTCAATTTGGCAAACTCTGCCCTTTTCATCGCTATGAAACATCGTCATCCCTTTATGTTCAAGTCTTACATCGGGAAATTGATTAACTTTCAAGACACCCGGCAATTCCTGGTAATGACGCTCTACATGAATTACAGATGAAAAATAAAGTCCTTTCGACTTCATCTGTTTCCGCCATTTTTTAGAAAAAATTGGAGACCAATGGGCAACTTGTGGCTTGGCATCATCCGGGGCGCTGGCAAAGCCCCACCTATCAACCATATAAGTCAAGTTGCATTTATTCGGGTCTGGTGCTTCTTCTTTCCACACAAAACGTCCCTTTAGCGGGTCAAAAGTAGCTTTTCGTCTTTGCCCAGGAGGACAGACGCCCGTTTTACTTCCGTCAGGATTTGTTCTCTCTTCAACATCTTCGGAAGACAACCCATAATTATGTACAAATCTTAGATAGTCATTTTTATAATCCGGGTTCCGGCGCACCGCCTCCCAGGTCAATTCAATAAATTCCTTGATTTCGTTTATCTTTTCTTGTTCTACAGGATATTTAGCCAAGTGAGCCTCCTTCTGTCTGAAAGTCGTTTATTCTTCCCGGTTCACAACCTTCTTGCCGTTGCCATTAAATGCTTGACGGATTAGCTCTCCAGCAAGGTCTGAGGCTCGCCTTAACGTCTCATCTCTCAGATGCGCATACCGTTGCGTCATGGCGGCACTCTTGTGGGTCAGGAGCTTTTGCAAGGTGTAAAGGTCCACCTGGCCCGATGAGGCCAGCATAGAAGCGTAGGTGTGCCTCAAGCCATGCATGGGCCGGAAGTCTGAGGGTAGTCCGGCTTTTTCTCTTATCCGGTCAATGGCCTTGGGGTATCGGGTCCGTTGTCCGCCAGCACGTCCAGGGAAAACGAAGGACGAGTCGGTTCTCGGATGATTCTCTAAAAGCTCTTTGGTGGCAGGGCTCAAAGGTATTTTTGCATCTTGGCCGCCCTTGGGGGTGCGGATATTGATAAATCCTCTGTCGAAATCCACGTCTTGCCATTGCAGCCGGAACAATTCTCCCCTTCTCATGCCGGTAAAGAGGGCCATCTTCATAAAGTTGGCGGCCTGGGTATCGTGCTCCTGAGCCATGGCCTCAATAAGATTTGATAGCTGTTCCGGGGTAAGGTCCTCTGTCTTGAGGTTATTCACCTTGGGCATTTCAATTTTGAATTTCAGGCCGGGGCATAGTCCTTTTTTCAACCCAAAATTGATGATTCTCGCCAGTAGTCGCAGCAGGTGCTTGACCGTCTGGGGGGCCAGGGTTTTTGAAAGGTTGATACGCAGCCTATGAACGTCCATTTGCACAATGTTTTGAGGTTCTTTATTTCCCAAGCTGACCTTGAGATATTTTTCATAACGATAGCGGTCAACCGCCCACCCCTTTGTGGCGGGCTTGTCGTGAACGTACTCTTGCCATAGCCGGTCAACCGTCCATTTGATTTCCGCCCCTGCTTTCCTGGCCTCCTTTCGGGAAGGGCTTTTCCCCTCTATCCTCTCAGCCCTTATTCGGGCGGCCCTGGCCGGGGTCATGTCATCCTGAAATTGCCGCCCGGCCTTTTCCTCAATCATCTTCCCGGCCTTGCGATAGCGGATGTAGAAAATCTTCTCCGGCTTGCCGCTCCCCACCGCCGACCTTCAATATAAAAGACGCCGGGGTAGTTCGTCTTCATTCTCTTTAAGCTTGGCATGGACTGACCCTCCTTCTATTCCCCACATTATTCCCCACACCTGAGACCAATATAGAGGTAAAAATAGGTAAGTCAAGGAAAAAGGTAACTCTATTTTATTTGTTAAATTAATGGTATTTATAAAAGGTAGGTAAGGCCGGGTAAATGTCTGTTACCGGCCTTTCACGCCGGCGACCGGGGTTCAAATCCCCGTGGGGACGCCA
>CAVPIX010000019.1:0-52862 GCA_963705115.1 uncultured delta proteobacterium
CCCTTAGAGGCTTTAGCGGAGCTGGACAGAAAATATTTCCGCCTGGTGATCGTCAAGCTGCAGGGGAAAACCGCCGACTCCCCGGCGTTACTGAACACGGTGAAAGACCTGCACCCCGAAGCCAGGCTCATCATCCTGGGGGAGGACGCCCGCCTCCCCCTGGAGGCCTTCCAACTCGAGGTGGACGATTACATTCTCCTGCCCTGCCGGCCAGTGGAGGTCTGGCGCCGCATCACGGGTTGCCTGAAAGCCCTCCGGGGCGCGGCCACCCAGGAGGCCGTCCAGGGGAAGTTGAACGACATTAATGGGCAGGTCTTGACCAAATTGTCCCTCCTCTTCCACGACCTGAGGGGTGGCCTAGCGCGCTGCAAGCGGCTTTAACACTGTCTCGCCGCCTGGCCCAAGGGCAGCTTGACGCCGATGTGGACCAGCTCTTGGATGACGCCGGCAAGAAAGCCGATTGGCTGCAAGGCCTTCTGGAGGAGTTTTTGGCGCATGCTTTCCTGCGCCAGGAAGGGGATGCAAAACCCTGCATCTGCGACATCCGGGAGGACGTGGTGACCCCGGTCCTGGATGAACTCTGGGACGACTTGCAGAAGCATGGCGTCGCCCTCGAGAATCACCTGGATTTCCTGCCTTCCCACCTGGGAATAGTCAAGGGGGACAAGGTGGCTCTGAGAAGCGTTTTGCGGAACCTGATCAACAACGCCATCCACTACGGGGGCAAGGGGTGTTCCCTGAAGATCGATTACGACCGCTCCGAACCTTTTTTCCGCCTCCAGGTCTTTAACAGCGGGCCCGTCCCGCCTAAAAAAACCAGGCCCACCTTGTCCTCAAGCCTGCCGCCGGGAAAAGGCAACGGGAATGGGGGCGCCCGGGGCCTGGGGCTCGGTCTCCGCTTATCCCGGGAAATCCTCCGGAGTTACGGCGGCGATATCCGGTATGAACCCCAGCCCGGAGGCACCAAAGTTCAGGTCGTTCTCCCATTGAGTTGTTAAAGAGATATTGGGGACTGGCAGGGGACTGGTTGGGGACTGGTTGGAAGAAGAGAACTAAGAGCGCCTAGACCATGCTGCCGGAGGTAATTGCCATGAACCGAGTAACCAAAATATCAGTCTGGCTGGCGATCGGGCTTTGCATCGTTGCGGCCCCGGCCATTTTTCCAGGCGCCGCCGCCGCCCAGACTTTGGAAATCCACATCAAATCCGATCTTGGAGGCCCTGCCCCGGGGGAGCTTATGCTCACCGATCCTTCCGGAGAGCGGAGGGTCCTGAGGACATGGAGATCAACCGGCGCAATCCGATGAGCGGCCTTTATAATCTGCGGGTAAGCGGCTGGGAGACCGGGGTATACACCTTGTTCCTCAAGGTTTATAGCGAAAGCGGCAGCACCTCGGATGTGCGGTTTCCCCATATGAACATTAATGATGGAGAGGTCCATCACTATGACGTCAACTTTTCCACCGAGGGGCCTAAGCTCGACGTGCGGCGAACCCGGGCAACCCTGAGTAAAGCTAATCGGTGATTATTTGCAGTGCAACTTTCACGGCATCAGGGCTTGGGTCGATGAATGAGAAGGAATTGATGGTTAGGGAACGCTGTCACATGGTGCTCAAAGGCCCCATCCCCATGGGCCAGATGAAAAAGTCGGACGATAGCTCTATGACGGGTTTGCGTCCCCGCTGGTGGCACGGGCTCAACCGCAGCCAGCGCCGATGATGGGTCAGGGCTTGATGATACCCTGCCCACGATGCAACAGCAGCAGTCGCTGCAACAGATTGATCAGCAAATACTAAGGGTAAGGAGACACGTTATGAACTGGGATCAAGTAGCAGGAAACTGGAAGCAATTCAAAGGCACGGTTAGGGAGAAATGGGGCAAACTCACCGACGATGATCTGGACGTCATTGCTGGCAAGCGTGACCAACTCCTCGGCAAAATCCAGGAGAGATACGGCATCACCAAGGAAGAGGCGGAAAAGGAGTTCAAGAAGCATTGGCAGTAAATGAACTGCCTTCGCAGCGGTTTGCCCATGCCCAGGCGCCCTTAGGGCATGGGCAGACCAAATCTCTGCGGTTTTTCCGGATCCAAGGAGACCTGACCCGGCATGGTTTTGGGCCGCGGCCCCGGTGGTGGTATGGGCCCTGGAAATGTGCCGCCGCCGCCCGCCAAATAGCCAATCTGCAATAAACCCTCTGGAGCTGAAGCCATTCAGCCACAAACGGGCTGCACACCGAGAGTGCGGCCAAAGGAGATGAAAATGTTACCGATTGGTGGTCTTCTGGGCACGATCCTGATAGTGCTTCTCATCCTGTTTGTCCTTGGGCGACTTTAATCTTTCATGAGGGGTGAGGGAATCGAAAAGGAGGTGCCACGTCACAGGTGCGATGAATGGCTTAAATGGTAAGGGTCAGAGTTCCAGGTTATAAACTACAAGGAGGATAATTTATGAACAAGAAATCGCTTATCGTTTTGATAACCCTGTTCTGTTTCGTCGCTGTCTCTGCTCTGGCCTTGGCTCAGGCCAAGCCTGACGACGCCAAAGCCTGGGTGAAGAAAGGCATTGAATTTTATAAGGCCAATGGCAAGGCTAAGGCTTTGGCGGCCTTCAGCGACCCTAAAGGGGAGTTTGTCAAAGACGACCTCTACATTTACGTCTTAGACGCAAACGGCAAGATGCTCGCCCATCCCAAGGCTGACCTGGTGGGCAAGGATTTCATGGTGGTCAAGGACGCCGACGGCAAGACCTTCGCGGTGGACATGGTGAAGATCGCCAAAGAAAAATGCAGCGGCTGGGTGGACTACAAGTGGGAAAATCCCACTACCAAGGCCGTGGATCCTAAGACCGTTTACTTTGAGATGGTTGACGATGTGATTATCGCCAGCGGAGCTTATAAGAAGTAAGAGCCCGCAAACGAACCCCAGGAGGGCCAGTCAAGGAGGCTAGGCTGGCCCTTTATTAGAGAGACTTTTCATCTTTTCAACCGTTAAGAGGAGGTTAGAGCCTGCCTCATAGCCAAAATTGGGGTTATGGCCCCAGCGGTATTCTGGGGGTGATCCTCTAATGCTTCTCATCCTGTTTGTCCTTGGGCGACTTTAATCTTTAATGAGGAGTGAGGGAATCGAAAAGGAGGTGCCCAGGCCAGGAATGAAGGATAAGCTTTATGACTCTTTTAAGGAAACAGGCTGGTTGCGTTTGCCGAGATCAGGTAACGCAAGGGGGCCTTCGGGCCCCTTAGGCCTGATTTCCAACTTAAGCTGCGGGTGGCGCTGACTTTGACAAATCATCGCCTGTCGCCGTCTGCGGAAGAAATGCCAACCTTATCAGGCAAAGAGACGATTTAGCCGAATCATGTCCACCACCGAATCCGACCTCGGCCAGACTGAACCCCAGGCAAGCACTGCGGCCGTTCAGAAAAATTCCGGTCCAGAAGCTGAAGGGGAACAAAGCCCCCAAGCCCTGTGGGCCGATTTGCGTTATGAATTGCGGACACCGGTGGACGCTATCATCAGTTATAGTGAACTGCTGCTGGAAGACTCTGATGGTATAAATCAGGCGGATTTCATCGCCAATCTTAATCTGATTCATTCTGCCGGCCAGCAACTCCTGGAGATAATCAACGACCTCCTGGACACCAACAAATTTGCCTCTGGCGATATCGTCTTTAATCTGGCTTCCTTGGTCGCCAACCTGCACTATAAGGTGCGCATGCCGATCAACGATGTCATCGGTTTCAGCGAGACCCTGCTTGAGAAGGCCGCCGAGCAAGGGCGGCTGGACCGTATCGCTGATCTGAAGAAGATTCAATCTGCCGCTGAATACGTTTACTCTTACATCAACGAAATTATCGATTTTTCCAAGATCGATGCCGGTCTGAAGAAATCCGGCGCGGAAGATTCGGAGCGGCTATCTCTCATCGAACGAGTCATGATTAGTCTCCAGGGACTGGCTCAGGATAGTGCGGCCGTAACCGGTTATGAAAGCGGTTCTATCCTGGTGGTGGATGATAATGGCATAAACCGCGACCTCCTGTCCCGTTATCTGGAGCGTCAAGGGCATACGGTGCAGGTGGCGCACAATGGCCGGCAGGCCCTGGAGATAATCGCCACCGGCGCTTTCGACCTGGTGCTCCTCGATATCACGATGCCGGGCCTGACCGGTTACGAGGTGCTCCAACACCTGAAGAATTCCGAAACCTGGCGGGACCTCCCGGTTATTATGATTTCCGCCTTGGATGAAATGGACAGCGTGGTCCGCTGCATTGAACTGGGGGCGGAAGACTATTTACCCAAACCTTTCAACCCGGTGCTGCTGAGAAATCGAGTGGGTGACTTTCTGGAAAAAAAGCGGCTGCGAGATTTAGCAGGAGAGCAACAACGAAAATTGCATGAACTCAACACCGCCCTGGAACTGCGCAACCGGTTTATTCGCGAGACCTTCGGCAGCTACCTCTCGGATGAAATCGTCGACACGATTCTGAAGAAGGGTGGACTGAAAATAAAGGGTGAAAAACGGCGTGCTACTATTCTTATGGCCGATCTGCGCGGCTTCACCTCCATAAGCGAGCGTCTGCCCGCTGAGGATGTGGTGGCGATGCTCAATATCTATCTCGAGACCATGACCGAAATCATCCAGAAGTACCAGGGCACCATCGACGAATTCATCGGCGACGCCATCCTGGTGATCTTTGGGGCTCCCATCCTGCGCCCCGACGACCCGCTGCGGGCCGTGGCCTGCGCCGTGGAAATGCAATTGGCCATGACCTCGGTCAATGAACGGAATCGCCAGTCCGGGTACCCCGAGGTGGCTTTAGGCATCGGCATCAACACCGGCGAAGTGGTGATGGGCAACATCGGTTCTCAGAAGAGAATCAAGTATGCCGTGGTGGGACCGCGGTCAACCTCACGGCCCGCATTGAATCCTATACGGTGGGCGGCCAGATTTTTATTTCAGAAACCACCTTAGACGAATGTGGCGATATCTGTGGATAGACCGCGCCATGAAGGTTATGCCCAAAGGCATTAACAAACCGCTGACCATCCATGAAGTGGGAGGTATTGGCGGAGATTTTCAGCTCTTTCTGCCCCCGAAAAAAGAAATTATCTGGATAGAGCTCAAGCAAGTGATCCCCGTCCATTTTACCGTGGTGGATTGGAAACATACCGGAGAGCTGGGGCATGGGGGCGCCATCACCAAAATAGCCCCTAAGATGGTCGAAATTCACTCTAAGGTCCTGCCCTCCCCGCTGGCGAACCTGCGGATTTCCCTGTACGACCCCGATGACCAAGAAATTACCGACGACCTTTACGGCAAAGTGGTAGCTCGCCTCCGCGAATCCCCCCCGGCCTTCCTGGTCCATTTCACCTCCGTACCCCCGGAAGCCGAGGCCTTTTTAGCGAAGTTCCTGGGGGCAGTTCAGAAATGACACGAAGGAGGCGATATGCTTTTAGCAGAGCTTGTTCATGAGGAACGCGGTTTATTTGGACGCCAGCTCTTTGGAGTCTGAGGGATACAAGATTACTACACCAGACAGGAGAGTATCTCGCCAGCCCCGCCCTATGCGCAGGGAGGGTCGTAAAACGAAAAATGGAGAAGAGAATGTCAGGGAAAACTACTGCCGTGAAAAAATTTCCAGGCATGGGGGCCATACCCAGCGCCAAGGGTATAACCTTTCGCGTCTGGGCGCCCCATGCCGAAAAGGTTTACGTGACCGGAACCTTCAATGACTGGAGCAAGACCTCAACACCCCTGGCCAAAGAGGAGAACGGTTACTGGTCGACTGACGTCTCAGAGGCAAAAACCGGGGATGAATACAGATACTTGATCCACGGTCCCAAGGGCCCCCTCTCTCGCATTGACCCTTATGCCCGGAAAGTACCGGCTCAACCGGCAATGGCGTTATCTATGATCCTCAAGCCTTTGACTGGGGCGATAATACCTTCCAGATGGCCACGGGCAATGAGCTCGTCATTTACGAAATGCACATCGGCACCTTTAACGCCAAAGAAGAGGGACAGGCGGGGACATTTGAAAGTGCCATTGAGAAATTTCCTTACCTCAAAGAACTGGGTATCAATGCCATCGAAGTAATGCCGATTGCGGAGTTTTCAGGCGACTTTTCGTGGGGGTATAATCCGGCTCATCCCTTTGCCGTTGAGAGTATTTACGGGGGACCGGACGCCTTTAAGCAATTTGTTAAAGCGGCCCACGAGCATGGTATCGCGGTCATCATCGATGTCGTTTACAACCACTTTGGTCCAGGCGATCTTAATTTATGGCAGTTTGACGGTTGGAGTGAAAATGACAAAGGGGGAATTTTTTTCTACAATGATTACCGCTCAAATACACCCTGGGCGAGACGCGCCCTGATTACGGCAGGGGTGAAGTCCGCCAATATCTGCGCAATAACGCCCTGATGTGGTTCGAGGAGTACCACGTCGACGGCTTACGTTGGGACATGATTATTTATATCAAAAGCATTGACGGTAACGAAGAAAATCCGGCTAATGACCTTCCCGACGGCTGGAGCTTGATGCAGTGGATCAATGTGGAAATCCAACAACTGTTTCCCGGCAAGATCAGCATCGGCGAAAGCATGAGGAATAACCCCTGGGTCATTAAAGATGTGGGAGCGGGCGGCGCCGGCTTCAATGCGCAATGGGATGCCGAATTTGTTCACTCGGTTCGACAAGCCGTTATGGTGCGCGATGATGCCTCCCGCGATCTGGGGGCAGTCTGTAAGGCTATTGAGCATCGCTATGATGAAGATGTCTTCCGGCGGATCATTTTTACCGAATCGCACGACGAAGTTGCTAATGGTCGGCGTGGGCCCGAGGAGAGGCCAGGCAAAGTGGACAGCTGGTTTTCCAAGAAACGCTCGACATTGGGCGGTGCTCTGGTGCTTACTTCGCCAGGCATCCCGATGATTTTTGAGGGGCAAGAATTGCTGGAAGATCGCTGGTTCCAGGATAAGGTCCCCATCGACTGGTCTCGGGTTGAGGACGAACACGGAATTTTCGGAATGTACCGGGATCTGATCGCCCTCCGGCGCAATCTGTCAGGGTAACCGGGGGCTATGCGGTCAAAATATCCATATCTATCATTTTAACGATGCGGCCAAGCTTATCGCTTTTCATCGTTGGGACCAGCAAGGCCCCACCGATAGCGTCGTGGTGGTGGTGAATATGATGAATCAAAATTGCGATGATTATGCCATCGGGTTCCCTCGGTCCGGATTGTGGAAAACACGCTTTAACAGTGACTTATATAGCTACGACCCAATTTTTATAATCATCCCACCCCTGATGTCGAGACGTATGAGGAAAAAATCGATGGGTTGCCTTGCTCCGGCAAAATCAGTATCGGGCCATACACGGTGGTAATTTTTTCCCAGGATGAATAAGAATAGAATATTCAAATTAACCATATCTGATCAACCGGATGCTGATGAATTATATATAATAAGGACGCCAGCGACGGTGAGGGCCTCAGCGACTTGTGGAGAGTCTTGCAGAAATCTTTAGGCCGGAACCGGTACAGAAAGGAGCACAATGACACAGACGGTGCGCTACGATGTCTCTTTGCTGAGCGAGGACGACCTTTTCCTGTTCAATGAAGGCAGTCACTTCCGCCTTTATCGCAAATTAGGGGCCCATCCCCTAACCGTTGATGACACGGCGGGTACTTACTTTGCCGTCTGCGCCCCCGACCGAAAAGGTCTTCGTCATCGGGGACTTCAACAACTGGGACAAAGCCTCCCATCCCATGGTGCCCCGTGGCCAATCGGGCCTCTGGGATGTATTTATTCCCAAGGTGGGCCCCGGTGCGTTCTACAAATTCCATATCCATTCCCGCTTTCAGATGTACAAAGTTGATAAGGCCGACGCCCTCGGCTTCTATTATGAAGGGCCCCCTCGCACCGCTTCCATCGTCTGGGACTTGGACTACTCCTGGGGCGACCAGGAATGGATGGCCAAGCGCCATGCACACAACGCCTTGAACGCACCTTTGTCCATCTACGAGGTGCACCTGGGCTCCTGGCGGCGGAAACCGGAGGAGGACCAACGCTTTCTGACTTACCGGGAACTAGCCCCAGAACTGGCGGAGTATGTGAAAAAGCTGGGGTTCACCCATGTGGAGTTCCTGCCGATTATGGAGCACCCGTTCTACGGGTCCTGGGGCTACCAGACCATCGGCTATTTCGCCCCCACCAGCCGCTTTGGAACTCCCCAAGACTTCATGTTTTTGGTGGACTATCTGCACCAGCATGATATCGGGGTCATCCTGGACTGGGTGCCCTCCCACTTCCCGGCGGACGAACACGGGCCCGGCTTTTTCGACGGTACGCACCTGTATGAGCATGCTGACCCTCGCAAGGGTTATCACCCTGATTGGCACAGTAATATTTTTAATTATGGGCGCAAGGAGGTGCGAAATTTTCTGATCAGCAGCGCTCTGTTCTGGCTCGACCACTACCATATAGACGGCCTGCGGCTGGACGCGGTGGCCTCCATGCTTTATCTGGACTACTCCCGCCGCAAGGGAGAGTGGATTCCCAACACCTATGGGGGTAAAGAGAACCTGGAAGCCATTGATTTCTTGCGCCAGTTCAACAAGGAGGTTTACGCCAACTATCCTGACGTGAGACCACCGCGGAAGAGTCCACGGCCTGGCCCATGTCTCCCGCCCGATTTACGTCGGCGGCCTGGGCTTCGGCCTAAATGGGACATGGGCTGGATGCACGACACCCTGACCTATATGTCCAGGGATCCCATATTCCGGAAATATCATCACAACACCCTGACTTTCCGGATGCTCTACGCCTGGACGAAAATTTCGTGCTGCCCTTGTCCCACGACGAAGTGGTGCACGGCAAGGGATCTTTGTTGCGCCAGATGCCGGGAGACGACTGGCAAAAATTTGCTAATTTGCGACTAATGTTCGGCTATATGTTGGCCAGCCGGGGAAAAAGCTGCTCTTCATGGGAGGCGAATTCGGTCAATGGGATGAGTGGTACCATGAAAAGAGCCTGGATTGGCACCTTCTGGAGCCCCGCGCATGCCGGGGTAAAAAAGTGGGTTGAAGACCTGAACCGGGTCTATCGCCAGGAGCCGGCCCTCTACGAACTGGATGTCGACCCGGCCGGGTTCCGGTGGATCGACTGCACCGATGTCGACCACAGCTTGGTTAGTTTCCTGCGCCGGGGTAAAAACACCGACGACCTCATCCTGGTGGTAGTCAATTTCACGCCGGAGACCCACGTCAACTACCGGGTAGGGCCGCCTCGGGGCGGCTTTTGGCAAGGCTCCTGAACAGCGATTCATCCATCTATGGCGGCAGTGGCCAGGGAAATCTTGGGGGTCGGTGGACCGATCCCGTCTCCTATCACGGCCATCCCATTCCCTCAATCTGACCATCCGCCCCTGGCCACGGTCTTTTTCAAAAGCGCCGGTCAGGCGAAATAACCGGGGGCGCCTCTTTCTGACCGGGAGGCGCCCGCCATCCAAGAGTTCGTCAGGACGTCTCTGAGGCCGTCTCTGGTGCAGAGTTGGGGAGGGGGTCTGGTAGGAATTGGAGCAGTCTCCCCTCAGCAAAATCGCGATAATCTATTCTTCCAGGACCAGGTGTGATGAAAAACGATAAAGGGGTCGACAGCAAAGCAGCCCTCGCTCCCGGCAAAATGATCCCGGCAACCAGTGAGCCCTGGGAAGAAATGACGGTTCCTAGACCCGGGGGAGTGCCTTACCGGAAACTCTTCCGCTGGGGCTGGTCCATAGTATCAGCTGCTCGAGGGTGGTTCATATTCGGGACCATCCTGCCCATGGTACGGCAACTCCTGGAGAAATATAATATTCAGGTGCTGGCCACACTGATTACGGGGCTGGGCGGCACCGCCGCCATGAGAGGGGGTTTTCTGGCTCCCTTTCTTCCCGACCACCCGGAACCCGCTGCCATTGTCTTTGCCTTCCTGACGCTGTTCCTCATTCTCCTAGTTTTTCTCGATCGGCTCACCTTGGCCTGGTCAAACAATGTGATGGCAGTCAAGTTGCAGCAGCGCCTGCACGATAAGCTCCTCAACCTGGGGCCCACCTACCACCACTCTCATGACTTGGGCGAGACTATGCTCATTGTCACCCGGTTTTCCTCAGGCACCCAAATCTTGCTGCGCGACCTGATTTCTTTTCCCGTGGTGCGGGGTGTCGGCTTCATTACCGCCATAATTTTCCTCACGAATAGTTTTTCGATGATGGGTACCCCCCCCTTCTGGATTCAGGCGACCTTGTTGGCTACCATCTTTATCCTGCCGGTAGGGGGTTGGTGGCTTTCCCTGAAGTTGCGGCAGGCTTACGCCAAGGTTAGGGATAGTGAAATGGCCCTGGCCAATGAGTTTTCCAATTCAGCCGCTCTGCCCCTGGAGGTGCAGCTCATGGGAGCGGAGCCGCAGCGGTCTCAGGCCTTTGGTAATCGCCTCAAGACCTTTATACGCGACACTATGGCGGCTTTCCTGCGTAATGAATGGGCTTTCCAGTTTCAAATCAGCACTCCGGTGATTTTACAAGCGGTCTTTCTGATCTATGGGGTCTTTTATGCCTTGAAATCAGGAAACCCGGCGGCCCCTGGGGCCATCCTGGGCATTTACTATTTCGTGCCTCAGGCGGTGAACCCCTTGCAGGAGCTCATACAGTTCTTTGCGGGTCTGCAATCTTCCTCTCCCCAGGTGGAAAAAGTGGTGGAAATCCTGGAAATGGAGCCGGAAGTGCAGGATAAGGCGGAGGCCGCGGCCTTCGTTCCCCGGGAGGGCGCTCTGGCGGTTGAACATCTCGACTTTGCCTACACACCCAATGGCCCCAATATCCTTAATGATCTCAGTTATTCCTTTACCCCGGGGAAGGTCACGGCTATCGTGGCCCGGGCAGGCATGGGAAAATCTACCCTGCTCAACCTCGTGGCCCGGCTGCAAGATCCGCAGGGAGGCCGGATATTCATTGATGGTCAGGATATAAGCAGCGTCACCCTGGCCAGCTTGCATCGCCATGTGGTCAAAGTCTCCCAGTTTCCCCTCTTTGTGGCCGATAACGTCCGCGCTAATCTCAAGCTCGCCAAGGCCGAAGCAACGGACGCCGAACTGGAAGAGGTGTGTCGCCGGACCGGCCTCTGGCAAGTTCTGGAAAAGGCCGCTGGCAATCACAGCAATCCCCTGGATTACCATCTGCCCAAGGCCAGCAGCGAAGGCCTTTCCGGGGGGCAACGCCGGTTGCTGGCGGTAACCCGTGCCTTCCTTTGGCACCCCACTGTCCTGCTGCTCGATGAACCCACTACCGGCATTGATGACATCGGCCGCGCCCAGTTGGCCGCGATCTTACGGGAAATTTGCCAGGGTCTTACGGTTCTCCTGGTTGACCATGATGTGGCGTTCATCTCCCAATTTGCCGATTATATTTGCTGCCTGGAACAAGGCAAGTTCACAGATGTGGGCTCCCCGGTGGAATTGGCGAGCCGGCCGGGATTGTTCCGTGTTTTACAGGAGGAGCATGCTTTTTACCTCAAAGGGCCGGGGGTCCGGGAAAGCACCTCGCCAAAGAGCACAGATCCCTGAAAGGGCCGGTGGGGCAAAAATTATGTTATAATTTTTCCTGCGCTGGCAACCCCAACTTCCTCACCGTGAGCGATGATTTCAACGGCGCGGTTAGGCCGAAAATTCAGGCGCAATGGTCCAAAATTCCCTATCGACCCCGAGGCTCGAGAAAATTCCGCAGGGAAACTGTCATCCTGCAATGGCATATTGCGGCGGGTGGCATTTTAATAATTGATTTTGGCGATAGGCAGTTTCACAGAGAGGACGCAGTTTTCCGGATGCTTATGAATCGGGAGTTTAGGTCGGCGCACGGCATCCCCGGATAGCTTGATAGGTTCAGCGTAACCCATAGGTGTAATTTCCAGCCTGGTAAGTATAGGGGGAGGAATCTTTCCAAGCCATTCACGGTATGGTTCTACCGGACCTTGTCTGACGCCATTGGTATCTCTGCCTCGATTGGCTTCCCTATCGCCGTTGCCGGCTCCTTTAAGGTATATCTATAATGGGGTGGGAGTTCCTGGCTTGCTGGAATTTTGGTGGGCTACACTTATCTCCCGGCGCTGGCTGGGATCGTGGCCTCTATCGTTCTGACCGCGCCTTTGGGGTGGGTTTGGCCCATACCCTGGCCGTGGGCAAACTTAGGCGTGTATTGGCCTGTTCATAGTATTGGGAACACGGATGCACATAAGCATGTTCTAAAAATTCTTAAGAAAGTTATACTATTTCACTATCGACTTATTTGAAGGGCACTGAAGGGCGAATCCACATCGCTCAACACCTCAGCAATGGCGCGTTGTTGGGTAGGAGTGGCGAGAGTATAGGAATACGCGAGCAGACCTGTTTATTGAGTTTTGGTTGAGCTGTCCTCGTGTTGTACTGGGCATAATCTAAACTTTCGAGGTATTCTGACAGGAATCCTATATCAGTTCCATTTTTCGGTCGAAGAACATGGGCGTGGTTGTTGACCCAGATTTTTCCTGAAACTCTAAACGCTATCCGACAGTTGCGGCTTAAGATGTTTTCTCCATCCTCACCAAGCAATATCAGTTCTTCATCGAATAAATAGTCATTGACGTAATCAACTATTCCTGAGGCGCCGTAGTATGGGAAATCACCACGCATCTTGGCTTGGTCGCTATCCTTAACGGGACGACGCTTCCCATCGAGAAATTCGGCAACATCCCCGAGGGTAAGAACATCCCAATCCCTCGGAATCACCCCCACCTCGGTCTGTTTATATCCTGGCTTCAGTTCCACACTGCCCCCATCTTCTTGAGGTGGTCATCCACACGGGCGGCCAGGGCGGCCACCTCCTCCGTCAGCCTTGGCAGCGGCGTGGCGTAACGTTCGGCTATCTGGCGAATGCGGCCGGTGAGCGTCTGCTTAGACGCGGTCCAGTTCGCCTTGCACCCCGGCGGCAAGGGTGGCCAGCCATTTGTCGTTCACCACCAGGGTCTTGATCTCGTCCTCGCTGAGCTGGGGATACTTGGCGTCGAGTTTGGCGTCCAGGTTTTCCTGCGCGGCCTTGAGCCGAGCTTGTTCGGGTCATTGAAGTCGGGAAAGTCGCTGCGGGCCAGGCGGGAGTTGGCGTAGATGAGCGGCTGGATGACCTGGGTATTGATCTTGTCGCCGATATCGCTCTTGCCCTTGAGAGCCGCCATATCCTTGAAGCTGGCCCCCGGTGGGATGGTGACCGGCGGGGCGAAGTCGTCCGAATCCCCGTATTTGTCGGAGATATATTTGATGAACAGCATGAACAGGACGTAATCCTTGCACTGGCTGGCATCCATACCGCCGCGAAGTTCATCGCAGGAGGCCCAGAGGGAGGAGTAGAGGTTAGATTTTTTAATGGCCATGTGTGTCCCTTGGAGAGACGATTATTTTCATTTTGTAATTTTTTATCTTGGAAGTACAGTAGAATACAACACTGTCCGGCATTATCCAACAGATTGAAGTACAGATTGAGGGAGGAAAAGATGGCCCGACACTACTCTACCAGGGATTTCTTTCGCCAGATGCCAAATGCCCTGCTTGCCCGCTACTTTCAGGGTCAGGGGTTGTTTGGCGATCTTGATTTCGCCGCCATGAAGGAGGGCAAGCCGGATGAGTTATTTACCGCTTGGCTGGCATTGGCGGACAGCCAGCGCCATGCGATGGATGCGGAGTTTCAGGAAATCTTCGAGATGAGCTGCGAAAAGGGCTTTCGGGCAATCATTGACGAAGCGGGCTGGCAACTGCAGGAAAACCCGGAGGCCTCATATCTTTTATTGAAATGCTGTCGGCGCTGCCCAACCACTATGAGAGGGCGATGATCACCTTTCTGGATCACAAAGATTTTTGGAGAGGAGCAACACTCTTCTATCATGCCGATACGCTTCCATACTGGCGCAAGCGGAAAAATCTGTCAAACCAACCGGCCGCAGTGGACGACGCCAGTCTCCAGCAACTTGCCGGATTGATCCGGAACTACTTTCATCATACCGAGGGCCGGGGCAAAAACTGCATTGTGGAGCCTTTTCGCCGGGGGGAGTTGGACTATTTCTTCGCTTACCCTGAAGATTATTCACAGCAGAGCATCGAGTGGGTAGATGGTGAGTTTGGCCGTCGCCCACACAATCCCGCCTTCGAGGTCATTTATGTCTACTCACAAAAAGAAGGCTCGCTAGACCTGAACTTCCGCGGCTCCTATAAGGCCATCGAGCCACTCCAGGGGATGTTCGCCCAGGCGATACTCAAGCTCGACGAATTACCGCCCGACCCAAAGGATGAGCGCGTGTATGACCTGAGACCCACTCCTCCAGAAGGGTTTTAATTTCATCTACAATGCCGGCAGTGGCATCGAAAGAGTGACGGTAAAGAAACTGCGCCTCTCTTCACGGGTGATTAAGGGCGACCGGATTACCCTGGAAGCCGATTCGTCCGAAAATGCCGATGCCGTCTATGATTTACTCGACGAGATCAAGAACAGCCTTGCCCTGAGCATGTACAACGTCACCCAGGTGGAGTTGGCCGCTTCAGTGGTGACGGATGCGGACAAGCCGGCGAAAAAGGTAACCATCCGCATTACTTATCCCAACTCCTGCTCGCTCAAGTACGACGAAATCGGTCTTAAGCTGCGCGCCATGCTGGAAGCCTCCGGGATCGAACCCAAGGAGCCGGCCGAAAACGCCGGGGCTGAAGCATGAAGCCGGTGGATGCACTGATTGAGCTATTGGACCGCGTGGGTGCCAACCAAGGCGCTGCAGTCCTGGTCAATGACGACGAGCTGCGTCAATGGCCGTCCGAAGCGGTTAAGGCTATGAAATCACAGAGGCTGGTTACCAGGGCACGCCCGGCTGCCAGCGCCATCTGCCCAGGGTGCGAGCAACAGTGCGTGATGCCGGTGCATACCCTGCCCGCTGCAGCAGGCAGTCAGGCGTCGTTTATCGTTTGCGACAAGCGTAGCGACATCAACAGGGTGCCGGTTTCTGCCGGTCGGCTGATCCAATGGCAGTGCAACGCTGATTTGGTGTGCGGATTTATCGCGACCAGCCTGGGATTGCGCCGGAGCGACAGGCAAACGGCCAACGCCGATCTGTGGGAAATTGGTGTCGCCACCGGTAACAAGCGCAGCCAGATGCTCTGCCTGCAAGCCAATGGCGAATTGACCCTGGTCGTGGGCGGCAACAAGGTGCCGTTGGCCGAGTTAATTGAATTTCGCGACGGGCAATACTCGCTTGATGGTGCCATGATTCGCCAGATGGTAGATGCCGCGACCACGGCAGACAACCGCTACACGCCAAGCCAAGCCAAGCGCGAGGCGCGCAAGCTGGCAACCAAGGCATGCACGAAGATGGCAGAAAAGAATATCGTCAACTGAAACGCAGAAAACCCGGACAAAACCGATAGCTGGTATGCGCAGCAGATTGCAAAAATGGACATTACCCACGAACGCAACCCCGAAACCATCCGAAAAAATATGAAAAAGTAAAAAAAGTTGGGCGGAATTTTTTCGCCCAATCCGCCCGCCTGCTATCCCTTTATTTTCCTGCTCTCAATCACATCTCCTCACCATAGTTCCATCCCAAATTATCCAACCGATAAAATCATAACAATTTGATTTTGCAGATAATCTGTGCATGATGCCGAGCGTTGCAGAGGTATTGTATCGCCCAAATCGCCATAGGACGCTTCATCTCAACAATCCAATACAGCTTAAGGAGGTTTAAAGATGAAGCGTACCATACTAAGGATTCCCGCCGTTAAGTCCGAATCAGGGCTTTCCCGCTCCACCATCTATCTGCGCATTGCGGAAGGACTGTGGACAAAGCCGGTTAGTCTTGGGGCGCGGGCGGTGGGGTGGCCCTCCGATGAAGTCGAGGCGATCAACGCGGCGCGCATTGCCGGGAAGACGGACGAAGAAATCCGCGCCCTGGTGGCGAAGCTGGAAGCGGCTCGCAAGGATGCGAAGTAAGGGTGGCGAGGATGAACCGCCGTCGACAGTTTTTCCGCCCGACTCGGTGCAAACCGACAAAACCGATGAAACCTACTTCGTCGGCAACGAGGCATTTCTTGCGGAAGTGTTTGGACTGGAGCTTGGCGAGGCCCGGCCGGTGGTGGTCAGCTTCAAGGGCAACCCAGCGAGGGTACCCAGGAAAGCCTGGTTCGGCAGACCGTGGCAGGCAGCAGCGACCTGGACACCGACCTGCCGGCCGACGCCAACAACTATTTCAGTCTGGCGGTATTCAGGCCCGACGAGGCTGGGCAATATCGCCGGCAGAAGGCGCGCTTCCAGGCCCTGCACGCGGTGATGCTGGATGACGTGGGCAGCAAGGTTGCCATGGAGCGGCTGACATTGCCGCCATCATGGCTGCTGGAAACATCTCCGGGAAACTACCAGGCCGGGTATCTGCTGCGTGAGCCCCTTGCCGATGGCCTTGTCGCCGACCGTTTGATGAATGCCATTGTCGCGGCCGGGTTGTGCGACCCCGGCGCCAATGGGCCAAGGGCACGGCTGGCGCGGTTGCCGGTGGCGGTGAACGGCAAGCATACCCCCGTCTTCAGTGCCGGATGCTGGCGTGGTCGCCCGAGTTGCGCTATTCGGTCGAGGAACTGGTCGATGGCCTTGCAATTGGAGATGACGCAGCCGGGCGGTCCAAGCGGCAAGGGACGCGTCCGACGCAGGAGCGCCCGACCGACGGCGATCCGGTGTGGATTCCGCGCCCGGATGAAAACGCCGTTCTGGTCGCGCTGCGGAACCGTGGTCTTTACAAGGCGCCGCTGGGCGAGGGCAAGCACGACATCACCTGCCCCTGGGTGCAGGAGCACACGGGCCAGGTGGATGGCGGCACGGCCTATTTCGAGCCCGACGACCACTGGCCTATCGGCGGCTTCAAGTGTCTGCACGGCCACTGTGCCGACCGGCATGTCCGCGATCTGCTGAGGGTGCTCGACATCGAGGTCAGCGCGGCGCGCATGAAGCCGACCATCCGCGTCATGCCGGGGGAGATGCATCGGGTGGTGGATGCGGCCGAGCGCGAACTGGCGCAATCGCGGCGACACTACCAGCGCGGCGGGCTGATCGTGACCGTGGTCACAGACCCCGGCACCCGCGAAACCCGAGTGCAGGACATCAGCCAACCGGCCTTGGTGCGGGCGCTGGCCGGCGCCGCAACCTGGGAGCGCTTCGATCGCCGCAGCGAGGACTGGGTGCGGACCGATCCGCCGGCCCGCCATGCTGCGGTGCTGTTCGATTCGACCAGCTATCCCCATCTGCCGGTGTTGAACGGCCTGGCGCGCCAGCCCTATCTGCGCCCCGATGGCAGCCTGATGACGGCGGCAGGCTATGATCCGGCCACCGGCATGTTCGGTGTATTCGATGCGCGGGAGTTTTCTGTCCCGATAAGCCGACCCGCGCGCAGGCCGAAGCCGCCCTGGCGCTGCTGAAAGACCTTGCTTGCGGAGTTCAGCTTCGCCGGCGAATCCGATCTGGCGGCCGCTTTGGCGGCGATGCTTACCGCGGCCGTCCGGCCCAGCCTTGCCCATGCGCCGATGTTCCATGCGCGGGCGCACATGGTGGGCTCCGGCAAGTCTTACCTGTGCGAATTGATCACGGCCTTTGCCACCCCGCAGCGCGGCACCCCGACCACCTTTCCCGCTGACGACGAGGAATGCCGGAAGATGCTGCTGGCGGAGTTGCTGCGCGCGCCGGCCGTGATCGAGTTCGACAACCTTACCGGCGATCTGGTGGCGCACAAGAGCCTGTGCATGGTGCTGACTTCGGAGTTCATGAGCGGGCGCATTCTGGGCGTTTCCAAGACGGCCACGGTCAGCACCCGCGCCTTGTTTCTGTCCAGCGGCAACAACGTCGGGCCGGTCCAGGACATGACCCGGCGTTGCATCACCATCAGCCTTGATCCTGGCTGTGAGATGCCGGCGGCGCGGAGTTTCAAGCGGCCCGATTTGGTGCGTGAGGTGCTGCGTGAACGGGGCCGGTATGTCTCGGCGGCATTGACCATCGTGCGCGCCTGGATCGTGGCTGGCAGGCCGAAGACCGCTTGCAAGTCGCTGGCGGGCTACGGCGATTGGTCAGATCTGTGCCGCCAGCCGCTGCTATGGCTTGGCTGTGCCGACCCGAGCGTGTCCGTGTTCGAGGCCATGGCCGAAGACCCGGATCGGGAAACATTGGGCCGTCTGCTGACAGCCTGGCAATCGGTATTCGGCAAGATGCCGGCCATGGTGCGAGATGCCGTGAAGCAGGCGTCGGCATTCCATGATGAGCATGCGGAATTGCGTGAGGTGCTCCACGACATTGCCGATGAACGCGGCGAAATCAACCGCCGCAAGCTGGGATGGTGGATCAGACGACATGCCGGCCGCATCGTCGATGGCCGGCGCTTTGTCCGCGCCAGCGGCAACCGTTCGGCGGAAGCTTGGCAGGTGGAGGTGATGGAATCGGTTTCGCCGGTTTCATCGGTTTCCGTCCCGACAGAGCGGCGAAAAATGTCAGCGTTACTCGACGGGGAGGTGAATGATGCGGAAAACGCATCCAAACCACCGCCTCGTCAAAATTCACCGAAGTTATACGGTGGAAGAGATCGCCGATGCTGTTCGGCATTCACAAAAATACCGTGCGTCGCTGGATCAAGGAGGGGCTTGCCACCACCGATGACAGGCGCCCGATGCTGATTCTCGGTCATGACCTGGTGGCATTTCTTCAGGCCCGCCGGGTAAAAAACAAGCAGACCTTGCCAGCCGGGGGAACTCTATTGCGTCCGCTGCCGCGCCCCGAAATCGCCTGCCGGCGATATGGCGGAATATTCCCCGATCACCGCGAAACTCGGGAACCTGATCGCGATCTGCCCGGAGTGCGATTCCATGATGAACCGGCGCGTCAGTCTGGCCAAAATCGGGCAGATTCGCGGCAGAATGGACATCACCTTTCCGGAAGCACTGCGACACACTAATCGAGAGTACCAACCCCACCGTGAACAGTGACTTAGATAGGGGGACATCGGACCATGAAAAAGCACAATCCAGACAATGAACGGATCAAGCGCCAGTACTTCGCTTTTCTAAAGGAGGCCAAGCGTCACAGCGAGCCGACGGTCGATGCGGCCGCAAAGGCATTGAGCCGCTTCGAGGCCTATACCAGGTATCGGGATTTCAAGGCGTTTCACTTCGAGCAGGCCATTGCCTTCAAGAAGCACCTGGCCGAGCAGAAGGGGCAGCGGTCCGGAGAGAAGCTGAGCAAGGCGACCCTGCATGCGACCCTGACGCAGCTCAAACGCTTCTTCCAGTGGCTGGCCTGGCAGCCGGGCTACAAGTCGCGTCTCCAGTATGCCGACGCCGAGTATTTCAATCTGTCGGACAAGGACATCCGGATCGCCACGGCCAGACGGCAACAAAAGGTGCCGACCCTGGAACAGGTCAAGCATGTCATCAGTACGATGCCGGCCGGCACCGAAATCGAGCGCCGGAATCGCGCCCTGGTGGCATTCACGCTGCTGACCGGGGCGAGGGACAGCGCCATCGCCTCGATGAAGCTGAAGCATGTGGATCTGATTGCCGGCTAGCGTCAACCAGGATGCCCGGGAGGTAAAGACGAAATTCAGCAAGACCTTCACCACCTTCTTCTTCCCGGTGGGCGAAGAAGTTCGCGAGATCGTGGCGGAGTGGGTGTCGCTTATCTCCGGGATGAAAAGCTGTGGGGCAATGACGATCCGCTGTTCCCGGCGACGCGCGTGGCGCTGGGCCGATCGCCAGTTTGAGGCGGTAGGGTTGGCACGGGAGCACTGGAGCAATGCCTCGCCCATCCGGACGATCTTTCGCGAGGCCTTCGTCGGCGCCGGCCTGCCGTATTTCAATCCCGCACAGCTTCAGAAACACCCTTGTCCAACTCGGCCAGGAGGTCTGCAAGACCCCGGAGCAGTTCAAGGCGTGGAGCCAGAACCTGGGGCATGAGAAGGTCTTGACGACCTTTCTGAGCTATGGCGAGGTTGAGTGCCAGCGTCAGGGGGAAATCATCCGTAATTTGGTGAGGCCACAAAAGGCCGTGCCATCGGATGCCGACGAAATTGCCGAGGCGGTGTTACAAAAAATTGCGTTCGTCTGGGATGGATGTGTAATATAGAAGTAAAAAGTGGATTGGAAGCGGGAGTAAAAATTATGCCCGCAGATGGATCTTCTAATCTATCCCCGGCAACCTTTAATTTTGGGGGTATTTTTGGGGGTATATTAATAAATAGAAAATAATAAGTACCTTAATTATATAAAGTTAATAGAAGAATTTGTATCCGGCCCCAGCACCAGGGATATCAGAGATTACATCAGGGCTCAGGCCGGTTGGTCTGGGCCCTGAGTCTTCTCAAGGGAGGTTCTAAACGCCTTTTTGGAAAGTCGGGATAGAACTTCTCTCTGCCTACCCGAGCCTGTCCAGGCAGGCACAGGCTCAATCAAGACTGTTTAACTGCAAGGTGATGGGCTTGGTGTCTGCGCCGGGGCCCTGGAACTGGATGGGGCCGGGGAGACGGTACAGGTCCTCCCTCGCCCACCGGGGCCGTTCCTGCTCCAAAATCTTGAAGGCCTTTAAATCCAAGTCCACCCGCTGCTTCTGAATCACCAATTCCAGGCGGCCTTTGCGTTCCTCGAGGTGCATCAGGGGCGCCAGGGGAATGCCGATGGGCTGCCAGGTCTCCACCGGCCGGTGCAAGTCCTTGATGGCCGCCATGTAGCCGGTGGCCCCGTTGGCCAGCAGGCTAAAGGCCGCAAAGCCCAGGTTGTAGGTGTAATCGCAGTCAAACTGGGTGGGGAAGGTGCCCCGGCCATCGTAGCCGTAATAGTGATTCTGGGTGCGGAAGGTCCCCTTGAAAATCCCTTTGGCCCGCTGTTTGCGCAGGTAGGTGGCCACCATTTCCAGGAGGATGCGCTCGGTGTTGACCTGGGCAAACTGAAAATTGCCGTGGCTGTCCCGGGGGAGGAGGAGGCCTTTCTGGAGGAGGGCGGGAAAGCCCAGAAACACCCGGCTGTCGTAGTCCCGCCAGATGTCGCTGTTATCGATCAGTTGCACTTGTTCTTCATAGGAGAGCTTGTGGAAGGATTCTTCCTCCGTGGCCTCCCGGTTGTAGGCCGCGATGATGTAGCTGATCTTGATGATGAGCACGTTGATTTCATGAATAAATTCCAGGATGCCCTCGGGGATGAGGATGGTGCCGTAATTTTTCCCCAGCGCGGCCCGTTCCACCACCACGTCGGCGATGAGGCGCACCACGTTGTGGATGGTGAGTTCCTTTTCCTCGATTTCCTCGCCGATGAGAATGACGTTGGGGTGGGTCTGGAACGCGACCTCGAGGGCGATATGGGAGGCGCTCCGGCCCATCAGCCGGTTGAAATGCCAGTATTTCAGGTCGGACTTGCAATCCGAATTCAGGTTGCCGATCTCGGTGGCGAAGGCCATGCACGCGGAATGAAAGCCGAAGGGGACCTGCAGGAGGCCGGGGACCTGGAGGTCGCCGTCGATGGTCTTGGGGATGCCGATGACCTGGACGCCCATTTCCCGTAAATTTTCCGCTAAAAACGCGGCGTTGGTATTGGAATCGTCGCCCCCTACCACCACCAGGCCGGACAGTTGCAAATCACGGCAGGTTTGCTGGCACTGGGCCATTTTTTCCGTGGTGTCGATTTTGTCCCGGCCGGTGCCCAGCATGTGAAAACCGCTGGAATTGAGATGGGCGCTCACCATCTCCCGGGTGATTACCGTGTGCTTATTGGTGATGATGCCCTTGGGGCCGGACAGAAAACCCATGAGCTGATTGTCGGGATGGGCCCTTTTGGCGGCCTCAAACAGGCCGGCGATGACATTGTGCCCCCCTGGCGCGGGGCCGCCGGAGAGGACAATACCCAGGCGGCGGGGGGCCTCTGGACGGGGCCGGCCACCCTCGGGAACGATTTCCACCAGTTTATTTTGGCTTACGAAAGGCAATTGCTCCCGGGCCACCTTGAGCACATCCAGATCAAAGCCCTTTAAGGGCCGGGTGACGCCGGTTCCCGCGGCCAGGGCCGGACAGAGGCGGGGTTGGTAGGCGCGGCGCTCAGCCAGGAAAGGGGTTTCGGTTCCCAACAGGGCCTTAATCTTGTCATGAAGGTTGCCACCGGTCATCACCACACTCCTTGCTTATGAAAAACTCGCTGACGGATAAGTTCAGCGTTCGATGGTCAGGGTGCAATGCTCACCCAAGGGCGCCCTCGCCCCAGGGAGAAGGCCGGCGGGGACGCCCGTTCCCCAGGCGGGCATTCTTGGCGAGTGAGCCAATGGCCTTGGGCAAGTGCTCTGAAGAGGCCCTTTGGTCCAGACCACCCAAGAACCCGAGGGGTTGGCGCTTGGCGGACATACGCCAAGAGCAATTGGCTTACACTATATTACAAATCTGGCGGGAAAAGTGAACCCATCTATTTTCTGGGGCCAAGAAATCCACAATGAGGGGTTGAGGCGTAGTCAGCCTGAATTTTTCTTGTCCAGGGCATCGACAAAACCTCAGAGTGGGATAAAATAATTTTCCACCGGGCCGTTAGCTCAATTGGCAGAACAAGTGACTCTTAATCTTGAGTCAGTTTTTTATTTATGGGCTTTCCCAGGGTCTGTCCGCGTTTTGTCCGCGAAAGTCAATCTGCTAGCCGCTTCCTCAAGATGGTCCTGGGAGAGGTGGGCATAGATCTGGGTGGTTTTGACATCCTGGTGGCCCATGAGGTCCCGGATGACCTGCAGATTCACCCCGGCCATAGCCAGCCAAGAGCCATAGGTGTGGCGGAGATCGTGGAGACGGCATTCCAGTCCGGCGGCCCGGGCCTTAAGGATAGTGCCCTACCTCACCTCCGAGGAGGTTAAGCTTGTGTGTGCGGGGTGCCGGGGGCGGCAACGGGACCGGGACGCCCTCCTCAATCTGTAATCTTCCCGGGAATTCCCGGCTTGGCCCATTTATAAAAAAGAAAACGGGCATGCAGGGGAAACAGCCGGATGCAGCCGTGGGAGGCAGCATATCCAGGAACTATGCCCTCATGAATATAATAAGCCCCGCCAATATTCAGGGCATGATCCATATGGGAATCATATTTTTTGGAGTAATGTTCTTGATCCATATGGTTTACTACGAAATTTCTTAAGGGTGTCGATTTCGAGATTCCTGAAGAAATTGGAAAACAGTGTTTCAAATGACCCAATTCATAAAGGCCGAGATATTGCAGGCGACGGTTTATAAGAATGAACTTCTCATGCTTGGCTGCATCAGGCAAATATTGCGGTAGAATTTGTGGCTCGATGGAATAGTCGAGGGGCACGAATATTCTGTTCCTGTCAGTGCTGATGTGACCCTCCCCATGCATGATCAATAAATTGTGCGTTTTATTAATGAGAGCAATCCTATCCTGAACCATAAGTGATTTTTTCTTTAGAGAAGGTATGGAATGGACAAATGACATTATGGTTTCACCACTCTTCAGCGCAACTTCTACGCAGGGCAGGCCATAAACTGTAATAATCTGTCCTGTCGTCATCCTTCCCTGTTCAGCCAGTTCCTTATAAATAGGATTATTTTGCTCCATGCCTTGAGCTTGAACTGATGGACTCCAAATTAACAATGAAATAACTGCACCACTTAACAAAATTATTGCTTTCATAAGTTACCGCTTATTTTATAGTATTGTTAACTCTCTATTTAAAATGAAAGGTCACCTGCTCTATTTCCCCTGTAAAAGGGAAGGCCCCCTCATAGGTGTCCGCTCCCGGCGTGTCGGTATCCAGGCCCACATCCAGGGTTTCGTCCGCGGTGAAGCCCAAAGGCACGGTGGCCTCAATCCTGCCTTCCGCGGCCAGCTCGTCGTTGGTGAAGAGATTGGTCGCGCCGCCTTTGCCCAGCCCGCCGTCGTCATAGGCGAACTCGTACCCCAGGGTGGACTTGCCGGGGGCCAGCTTTTCCTTGGCCGCCAGGGGGGTGTATTTGGACCGAAATAATTGGTAGGTCCTTTTTGACCGGGCAGTTATTTCAATCCTTATAGGCCGCTCCGGGTCGAATCTGATCTCGGTTTGATGTTGGCCATATCAAGACTGGGTTATTACACATTTATTAATCCAGCTTCACCTCCACCCGGCTGATCTTGCCGGCAAACGGAAAAGGAGCCCGGTGAGAGTAATCCAGGGACACGGGGGAGCCTAAGTCCACGCCCACATCAAAGGTCTCGCTGGCGGTGAAGGCCGCCGGCACGGTGCGCTTCACCTTGGTGCGGGCCATTTCTTTGCCGTCCACCGTGAGCACCACCTCCGCCGGGGACAGGGGCCGCTTCTCGGTGAGGGTGGTGGCCACCTCGATCTTATGTTGGCCGGGGGCCAGTTTTTCTTGGGTGCGGGCTTGGTAGCGCTCGATGATCATCATATTGTATTGATAAACCAGGTGGCCCTGGTCCATAAAGAGCGCAAGGCCGCCGGAAGCGCCGCCCAGGGCGTAGAGCACACCCGAGGCGTCCTCGGCCCATTTCGAGGTCGATGTTGACAATGTTGCTCTCGCGGCCCAAACCCGGCGCGGTGAACTCGGGCATGCGGGTGGTGGTGGCGTCGAAGACCCAACTGTTGTACGGGGTCTTGACCCGGTCTTCGGGGTGGAGGCGGGTCCAAATGCCAGCGCCAATGGGGAAGGCCTGGTTCTTCTTGGCCTCCTCGAGGAACAACTCCTTCATCTTGGCCAGGCGTTCGGGGTACTTGGCGGCGAGGTCCTCGGCCTGTGAAAAGTCATTGCCTGAATTGTAGAGTTCCCAGACATCCTTCGTGGAATCCCAGGTCGGCCAGTGCCGGGGGTCGCTGGTGAGCCAGGGAGTCAAAGGCCCGAAGGAGCAGGCATACCAGCCGTCGTGATAAATGCCCCGGCTGCCGTTGTTGTCGAAATACTGGGTGCATTTTGCGGCCGGGGGCTTTGGGGTTGGCAAAGGTGTCGGCCAGGCTGACGCCGTCTATGGGGTCCTGCCTGAAGCATTCCACCAACTGGGGCGGCTTGATACCGATAATCTCGTAGAGGGTGGGGACAATATCATTCACATGGTGGAACTGGGGCCTTGGGGTCAAATCCGGCTTAATGCCCTTGGGCCAGGAGATGACCAGCGGGTTTCGGGTGCCCCCGAAGTGGGAGGCAATGAGTTTGGTGTATTTGAATGGGGTGTTGCCCGCCCAGGCCCAGCCGGCATGGTACATGTTATCGGTCTTGGCGGTGCCCAGGGCGTCGAGGCCGCCCGAGTGCTTTCAGGGCCTCCAACTGCTGGGCGATGGTATTGGGAATCTGGTTCTGCGCCAACAGTTCGCTGATGCTGCCCATGTGGCCCTCGGCGCTGGAGCCGTTGTCGCCCAAGATATAGAATGACAATGGTATTGTCCCGCAGGCCGCGCCGGTCCAGTTCATCCACCAGCTGGCCCACCTGGATGTCCATGTGCTCGGTGAAGCCGGCATAAACTTCCATGAGACGGCGCTGGAAGGGCTTCTCGGCCTCGGGAATGCTGTCCCAGGGAGCCATGGTCTCGGCCGGGGCGTCAGCTTGGTGCTGGCTGGAATCCAGCCCAGGTCCTGCTGGCGCTTAAAGACCCGGGGGCGCGTACGCGTCCCAGCCGTCATCGAATTTGCCTTTGTACTTGTCGGCCCATTCCTTGAAAATGTGGTGGGGGCCGTGGGAGGCGCCCGGGGCCCAGTACATGAGGAAAGGCTTGTCCGGAGAAAATGACCGGTGACGGCGCAGCCAGGTGACGGCCTTGTCAGCCAGATCTTCGCTCAGGTGGTAGCGTTGGCCGTGGGGGGGCTCCACCGGGTTGATGTTTTCGAAGAGCCGCGGTTCCTACTGCGAGGTCTCCCCGGCGAGGAACCCATAAAAATAGTCAAAGCCGTGGCCGGTGGGCCAGCGGTCGAAGGGCCCCATGGCGGTGGTCTGGTCCGCCGGGGTGTTGTGCCACTTCCCGAAGGCCGCAGACTTGTAGCCATAATGCCCCAGGACCTCGGCAATGGTGGCGGACGTCTTGGGAATGATGCCGGTAAAACCATCGAAGTCCAGGCGCGTTCGGCGATGGTGCCGGAGCCGACTCGCGGGTGATTACGCCCGGTGAGGAACGCGGCCCGGGTGGGGGAACAGATGGCCGTGGTGTGAAAGGTGTTGTAACGGATGTCCTTCTTGGCGCAGCCGGGAAAGGGTGGGAGTACGGATTTCCCCCCCAAAGGCCTCGGGTACGCCGAAAGCCGACGTCATCGAGCAGAACGATGAGGATGTTCGGCGCGTCTGGCGGCAACCGTTGAGGCTCCTGGCGCCGCACGTGCTTGGAATCCTGCAGGGGCGGCCCGGCGACGCTGTCCGACGGCGGCTGCGGGAAGGGCAGTATCGAGCCGTCATCAGGCAGCTGCGGCGAACGCGACGCCGGACAAGACGCAAGAGAATGCAGCAACGAGTAGCAGTCTCGTTTAGCATCAGGGTCTCTTTCTATTTCAACTCAATCGTGACCTTGTCGATCTTGCCGGTGAACGCCAAACGGCGCCTTGTATTCGTGGCTTACCGGCGTGCCGGTGTTGCGACCGATCAGCAGGCCGTAGCCGGTCATCGTGCTGTACTGCCCGGCCATCTTGATATCTTTCAATTCGCCCGCCTGCTTGCCGTCAATCCAAACGTCATGTCGCCGAGAGTGCACGCGGGTCTCGGAAATTTCCCGTGGGCGTGAAGCGAACGCCCAACTTGTGCTTCCCGCCGGCAGGGCGTCCGCGGATGACAGCGAGGTATTCTCTGCACCTTGAGATAATTGTGGACATAGTGAAGCTTTCCGTCCTTGACGAACAGCGTCCACCCGCCGAACTCGCCGCCGCTGCACGCCAGCACACCCTCCGCGCCGCCCGCCGGGATCTCGACATGAGCGGTGATGGTGTGGTCGCTGCCGAGAAGCTGCGGCGCGGCCAGCGGGTGCAGGATCGAGGTGCCGGGATAGAACGTGTAGCTCTGTCTTCGCAATCGCCGCCACCGGCCGGCCGGGATCCGCGGTGCGTTCGTACGGCGGTCGTCCAGCGGCAGCACATTATAATTCTTGGCCTCGGCCTCCCAGAGGGCTGATCAGTTCCTGGAGCTTCTCGGGGTTCTTCGCGGCCAGGTCGTTGACCTGCGGTGAAGTCCTCGTCGGTGTTGTACAACTCCCACTTGTCCTCTTCCCAGGGCGTGTCCTTCTTGTGCCAGGCCACCGCGGCCAGCCGTTGGCCCAGATGGCCCGGCTGCCGAGCATCTCGTAGTACTGCACCTTCTTCCTGGTCTTGGCCAGTGCCGTCGGTAAACGTGTAGGCCATGCTCACGCCGTGCAGAGGCATCTGCGAACGCCGTTGACCGACGTGGGCACCGGGAGTCCGGCCGACTTCCAGGAGGGTCGGGACGACATCGACCAGGTGGTGGTACTGGTTGCGGATCGCGCCGGCGTCCTTGATCTTGGCCGGCCATGAGACGATGAACGGGTCGGTGTTGCCGCCCAGGTGGGTGTCCTGTTTCCACTTCTTGAAGGGCGTGTTGCCGACCAGCGACCAGCCCATCGGATAAGCGGGTCGGTGGCCGGGCTGCCGATTTCATCGAGGTGCTTGGCCATCTCCTCGACCGTCTCCGGATCGTAGTTCCGGTAGCGGTCGGTATTGGTCACGCCGTGCTGAAGTCCTTCCTGCGAGGCGCCGTTGTCGGAGACGACCATGATCAGCGTGTTGTCGCGGACGCCCAATTCGTCGAGCGCGGCGAACAAGCCGCCCAAGGTGATGGTCGGCGTGGTCCAGCATACCGGCATAGGCCTCCTGCAGCCGGCAGTAGACCTTGCTTCTGGGTCTCGTTGAGCTCGGCCCAGGCTTGGATCATGCGGATCGCGTGGCGAAAGCACCGCGTCTTTGTCGGGACGATCCCAGGTTGCTTTTGCCGTTCGAAGGTCTCTTCGCGCACCTCGTCCCACCCCTGGTCGAACTTGCCCCTGGTATTTCGTCGATGAATTCTTTCGGGGCATGAAGCGGCGCGTGGCAGGCCCCGAGGGCCAGGTATGTGAAGAACGGCCGCCCGGTGTTGGCCTGCTGCTGGTCGCGGATGTACCGCGATGGTGCGGTCCACGAGGTCTTCCGTGAGATGGTAGCCGGGCCGAGTCGGCGTGTCAATGAAGTGATTGTCCTGCACCAGGAGCGGCGCCCACTGGTCGGTTTCACCCCCGAGGAAGCCGTAGAACTTTTCGAAACCCAAACCGAGGGGCCAGCGGTCAAAGGGCCCGGCGGCGGTATAGGCCGTATAGGGCGCCAGGTGCCATTTGCCCAGGGCCATGGTGTTGTAGCCGTTCTGCTTGAGGATTTCGGCGACGGTGGCCGCACTTCTGGGGAAGATGCCGTAGTTGCCCGGAAAACCGGTGGCGGCCTCGGTGATGGCCGCCAGCCCGATGGCGTGGTGATTGCGGCCGGTGAGGAAGGCCCCGCGGGAAGGAGAGCACAGAGCGGTAGTGTGGAAATTATTGTAGCGCAGGCCCTGGCCCGCCAGCTGGTCCAGGTTGGGCGTGGCGATCGGGGCCGCCGTAACAGCCCAGGTGCCCGAAGCCCACGTCATCCAGGACGATCATGAGGATATTCGGCGCACCCTGGGGCGCCTGTAGAGGCAGGGCCGGCTTCCAGTCCGGCGTCGAGTCCTTGTAGGTCTGGTTGATCTTTCCCTCAAATTTCGGGGTGGGCGGCGGCAGGAAGCTGCGGTCCTGGGGGCTGGGCCGGGCAGGGCCGCGGCCAGGGCGACAACGAGACTCAGCAGCGTGTTTAATAAGTTCATCGGGCCCTCCAGCTGAAGGTGTTGGGGAGCATATCAAGTTAGTACAACATTATGGTTACTTCAGTTCGAAGGCCATTTGTTCTATTGCTCCCGGTTTTTCATTTCCATCTTCAAGATGTGGGGAACGGCTACCACTAATAGCACCCTTCAAGGCCACCGAGATCATAAAAAGGTCGCCCTGCCATCTTCGCTTGTCGTATAAGTCGTGGATGTATTTGGCGATAAGGTTGACATCTTTGCCGAAGACCTTGGGGGTATAGAGCATGGTCTGCGCCGATGCCCACACCCTGGCCGTCGAACTTTTCAGGCCTGAGGTTGAAAGGCAGGGGGCCCTGGTCGTGGGTGACCTGAAAATAGCAGTAACCGATGAAGCCCACCGTGGAGCGCTGGGTGAAGTGCGGCCCACCAGCCAGTCCATGTGAAATTCATTGCCGGTGGTGTACTTGGTGGCCGGATTGGTCGTATTCAGGATATAGCCGAGGTTCACGGACACCTCGTGGCCGCGCTTGGTGTTGAACCAGGTGTAGGCCACCGTGTTGTCAAAGGCCCAGTAGTTCCGCCCCACATTGAGCACCCGGTTCTGGTCGTAGATGCCGGTGGGTGGACGGATTCCCGGGGCCGCGGTCAGGTGGCTGATATTTGTTTTCACCAAATACCCAGTTAATTTGACAAGGAAAGACGGCAATATCCCCCAGGCCGCCCACATTTCCTTGGCGGAACGGCGAGAGGTTGCCGAACCTGCCGTCGCCGAACACATGGGCGTTGTAAACCACCGGGATGGAGATGGCCGCGCCGTAAGTGCCGCCGAGAATCTTCCATTTAGTGACCAGGCCCACCTTGGCGGCGTTACCAAAAACGTTTTCACGGACGCCGGCAGCCAGGCGGCCGCCCAGCGGGGTGGCGTCCACCCGGGCGGAATATAAAAACACGTCGTTGCGCAGGTAAATCCCCGGAGGCCCCCAGACAGCCATGTAAAAATCGTTGTAGGTGCCCATGAGGTAGAGGCTGCTGCCGCCCTCGGAGGCCTGGGGTGATGGCAGGGCGCCGGCCAGCAGGCCGATCAGGGCCATGAGGATCAGGCTCTTTCTGGTCATTAGATGCATCTTGTGCATGAAGTATATCCCCCATTATTTTTGTGGTTTGGGCACGGAATCCAGGGCAGCTCCTGCGGGAATCAACGGCTCCCGTTTGACGCCGGACCCTTGGCCCGTTATTCCTTGGGCAGCGCTGGCTTCTCATGGGGCAGGCCGCCGTCGTCCACGTCAAAGTCCGGGTCCAGAACGGTCTTGCCCTGGGCCCCCAGGAACTGCACCTGGGACTCAAGCCACAGGCTCCGCTTCTGCTCTTTGGCGTATTTGAGCAGACGGGCTTCCAAATCCTTCACAATTTCCGGATGCTGGTCCGCGACGTTGTCCTTTTCGCCTGGGTCCTTGGAAAAATCGTAGAGTTCGGTCTTGCCCGGCAGGGTGGCCCATTTGAAAAGCTTCCAGTTGCCTTTACGGATGGCGCCCCGGAAGGCCTCGACGTTGATCAGGATATCTTCGTGTGGCGACGGCTTCTCCTCTGTCAGGGTCGGCCACATGTTTTTGCCGTCAAAGGGAAGGCTGTCGCTGCCTTTGCCCCCGGCCAGAGATAGGAAGGTCGGCATGACGTCCACCATGTGCAGGGGTTGTTGACCACGCCCGGTTTGAGTTTATCGGGCCAGTTGGCGAACGCGGCAACGCGCACCCCGCCTTCATAGAGGCTGCCTTTGCCGGCCCGGAAAGGGGGCGTTGGAGGCCGGCGGTTTGTGTTGGAGGTCCACCCCGCCGCTGGCCGCACGCTCCTCCGGTGAACGGGCGCCGGTGGCGAACAGGGCGCTGGTGGAGCCGCCGTTATCGCTGGCGAAAAAGATCAGGGTGTTGTCCAGCATCTTTTTCTTTTCCAGGGCCGCGACATATCCGACCCACCTGGATATCCATGGCCGTGATCATGGCAGCATAGGTCCGCCGCTTCTCGTCTTTGATGTCTTTGTAGAGATCGGTGTACTTGGCCGGGGCCTGGTAGGGAGAATGGGGGGCAAGGCTGGCGAGGTAGAGGAAAAGGGGTTTTTTGCCGTCATAGTTTTCAATCAGCTTGACCGCGTCATCCCCGATGAGGTCGGTGTAATAGCCTTCTTCTTTCAGGAACTTGCCGTTGCGCTGCCAGTCGATGACGCCGCCCCGCTCTCTGGTGAAATAGTCCGTTTCACCCACCAGGTTGCCGTAGAAGTAGTCGAAGCCCCGGTTCTGGGGCCAGTATTTCTGGTCGGCGTGGCCCAGGTGCCATTTGCCGATGATGGCAGTGGAGTAGCCGGCCTCCTTGAGGGCCTGGGGCAGGGTGCGCTCATCCGTGGCCAGGCCATAGGTGTGGCTGGGGAAGATGACCAGGGTCTGGAGGCCGTAGCGCATGGGATACCGGCCGGTCATGAGGGCCGCCCGGGAGGGCGTGCACACCATCATGCCGTAGAACGACTCCAGCCGCACCCCGCCCGTGGCCAGTTTGTCAATGGCGGGCGTTTTGATGTCGCTGCCGTGGTAGCCCAAGTCGGCATTCCCCAGGTCGTCAAACATGATGAAGACGATATTGGGCTTGAGTGGCGCCGCGCCAGCAGACGGTTTATCCTGGGCAGAACTGCTTGACACACATACCAGGGTCAAAATCAATACGATCAACCTCAGCATCATGTTAAATCCCCTTTCTGTCGTTCCTGGCGATAATGTATTTCCCGCGAAGTATTTATTTTTTGACCACCACTTCGGCGTCCATCTCGAAAAGGAGTTCCCGCCGACAAACGTCGGCCACCATGACCACGGCCGGCATGTCCTGCAGGCCCCGGGCCGCGGCCCGTTCCCAATAGACCTGGGCATGCTGCCGGTACTTAACAAAGATCGAGGCTGCGGCCACATCCGCCAGGCTCGCGCCGGTCTGTCCCAAAAGGGCCTCGATCTTGTCAAAGGTGCAGTCGATCTGGGCCGTTATATCGTTGGGAAAGAGGCTCTGCCCGTGCTCGTCGATGGCCGCGGTGCCGGAGACCTGGACCAGGGAAGCCTCTGGTTCCGCAATCAGGGTCCCCCGTGAAAAGGCGGAACCGTAAGTCAGGGCCTCCGGCTGGCCCGGGCTGTTCAGTTGCCGGACCTGCAGCGGTGAGTTGCCGGCCGGGATGACCACCAGGAGGTCAAGGGCGCAGGCGGCGCGGCTGGGTATGGCCCCCTGGATGCCGGTGCTGGCCGGAAGCACGCCAATATTTTTGCCCTCCTGGGACAGCAGGCCCAGATTCCGGTACGTTTCGGTGCGGGCCTGGTTGAATTCCGGATACCAGGAAAGGATGTCGTTCAGGTAAAACCAGGTGCGCACCACATTCCGGTAAGTGGCTCCCTGCTCCTTCAGGATACGGTTACCCAGTTCCAGCATTTGGCCGGCCTGGAAGGCAGGGCTTTTTGCGTTTTTGGTGCCGGGGCCCAAGCCCTGAAGGTTTTGCAGGATGAGAGTGGTGCGGTCCTGTTGCCGCCACCCCCGGCCCACCGGCCAGCCATGGTGCCGGATTGTCCAGAGCTGCTCGAACGCCTTTCGGTGCCCGGACCGCCCGGATTATGGCCCCGGAGAGGCCCTTGCCCCAGGAAGGTTGACCCTGAACATAGGAGAGGGGACCGTCCGCTTCCAGACCCTGGCTTTGGAGGACGCGCCGGCGCACCGACCTGACGGTGGGCCACAACGCCAGACTTCCAAAAACTCGTTCGTGAAGGATGTGGAGCTGACGTTTCTTAAGCTCCTGGGCAATTCCTTCATAGGCTGCCGCAATGCTTTCGGTGGCTTTTCGCCCCCAGCCCCCGCCGGCCACCAGATATGCCTGCCCCTGACCCACCTCGGTAACACAGACCCTGGCGGCACAAGGGCTAACACATTCTATGCTCAAAACAGGCTTCTGGCCACCTCCAAAACGCAATAATGGCCGAGATGGGGCCTTTTCCCCTATATCAATGGCGGGTTTCGGGAACATAAGGAAACTCCCTCCAACCTTACACTCGAACCAGATCAACTGACCCGCATGGCCCGGAGGCGGGCTACTCGCTCCTCAATGGGCGGATGAGTGCTGAACAGGCTCATCAGGCCCCCACCGGTGAGGGGATTGACAATGAACATGTTCTCGGTGGCCGGGTTGACCGGCATGGGCATCCTTTGGTTGGCGACTTCCAGCTTTTCCAGGGCCCGGGCCAGAGGTTCCGGGTCGTGACAGAGGCGCGCCCCGCCCTCATCCGCCAGATATTCCCGGGAGCGGGAAATGGCCATCTGGATGAGCATGGCCGCAAAAGGACCCAGAACGGCAAAGAGCCTCCCCCGGCCTGAAGGTGAACTCATAGGTGATGGCCCTCGCCCAGATCCAGCTACTGCACTATCCTTGTTGACAAACCGGTCCCCAAGTATGACTTGGGAACCGGTTCTTAAATGGGAAGCTTATGGTTTGCTGGTCTTATCCAGTTCCTGGGTCAACTGCTTTAAGGAGTCATCCAGGCCGGTCTTCAGGTCGTCCCAGGCTTTGCCGCTGGCTTCTTTGGAACCTGCCAGGAGTTTTGTAATTGCCGCCTGTTTCTCCAGCAAGAGGTTAAGGGCCACCTGGAGTTTTGCTTTGGTCTCAGGCTTCGCCGCCGCCATCAGGGCTTTGAGGTCATCGATCTTCTTATTGAGGCCCTGCAAGCGATCGGTATAATTCTGGAGGAACATGTCCTTCTGCTGCTGCCAGAAAAGTAAGCTGACATTCAGCACTCCGGCTTTATTAATTTCCACCCGCCGGGCTTCGGCGTCCGTGCCCGTGCCGGTGGTGCCGACGACGGTGTGGAGCAGAGGCGCTGTCAAGTTGATGGTCTCTATGGTCACGCCTTCCGCCACCAGAGCATCCTGGACAGCTTTGGCCCGATTCTTGGCAAGCTCTAAATTTTTGTCAAAGTCGCCGGTCTTGTCAGTGTAGCCGGTGATGTCGACTTTCAGCCCTTTCTCTTTGATGCAGGCCGCGGCTTCCTTGATAACCTTGAGACCGTCCGGACCGATGACCGCCGCGCCCACCTCAAAGTAAACCTTGGACGGTAAGCCGCAATCGACAACCACAGCCTTAACCGGCGCCGGCGCCTGGGCCACGGGTTTGGGTGGTGCGGTGGGCTGACTCAGGAACTGCCACAGGAAAAGACCGCCGAGCAGACCGAGGCCTCCCAGCAACCACGGCAGCCAACTCGCTTTTTTGCGGGTGCCGCATAGGCAGCCGCCGGCCTGGCCGCAGCTGCCGGTATCCGGCAATGGAGATAGTCTGATGGATTGGAAAAACCCAAAGCGCCGGCAAGGCGGTTGTCGATACAGCAGGCCAGATTTTTTTCATGACCGGTAAGCAGCGAGACCAGGGAATCTGCTTGGACTCCCTTTTCACCGATGTACCTCTTGAGGAAGGCAAAGACAAACGGGGCCACCAAGGCAAGCAGTTTCGTTGCCGAAGCCGACTTCATGCCCCCCAAGGAGGCCAGCGCCGTAGCAAGCGCATTGGTCTTGTTGCCGAACAACCAGTTCAACAGATTTTCGCCCGCTCTCACTACCGCATTGGCCTTGGCTCCGTCACCCGCGAAAAGTCCGGGGATATTGTCCAGGATGCCGGGATCGATGTTGGCCCCGGTGATCTGGGACATAAGGGGCGCCGCGCCGCCGGCGGCACAGCCCTTCTGGTAAACACCCCCCAGCAGCACAGGCAGCAGGTTTTCGATGGATGTTTGCGTGGGTTTCTCCGGCTCCCCGAGGTATTTGCTGGCCAGACTGGCAAAATCAGGTCCCAGGGCTCGATAAAGCAGGTCTAAAAAGTTCACGTCCATAAACTTTGCTCCTTTGGTTTTTTTTTGATTTTATGCGGTGAAACTTTTCATTACTTTTTCGTGCAGGGGCAGTCAGTGGACTGCATCCCTAATATAGGCTTAGGCCAGGACCGCCTTCACCTGATCGACAAAGGCCTGCTCGCCGGCGCTCACCCGCTCGCCGCCAAAACCCAGGAAGCCGCCTTCCTTGGAGGCCTTGGCGGTCTCTTCGGCCACCGTGGCAATCATCTGCTTGTATGCCGCCAGCTCTTCCGGCGAGGCTTTCGTCCCCAGAAGGGCCAGAACCTCCCGCACCTTCCCCAACACCACGGTTTTGAGGTTCTCAAATTGCTGTTCCCGGCTGCCTTCGCCGAGCAAGGCCCCCCGGTCCGGCATGGCGGGCCGGCTTTTGTCCGCCAGGAGCGCACCGATCAACTCGAGTTGGGTGCCGTGTTTATACGACTCCATCATGCTGCTCATGCCGTAGAAGGCCTCCTTGACCGTACCGATGAGACCGCTGGGATCAGAGACCGAAACGCCGCTGGCCACGAGCACAGGTGCCAGCCGGAGGAGATTCCACTCCTCGTCGCTGAAGTTCGTTCTTCCCGCCATTTCTTCCCTCCTTTTTTGTTGCTGACCCTGAGTGGGGCCAGGTAAGTGCCTTATTTATTCTCCTACCCAGTTTTGGGCCATCCAGGAACTGCTTGCTCCCGGTCAAGGGCTCAACCCTGGCTTTGGCGGTGCAGCACTAAGCGCCGCTCCGGGGTAAGCGTGGCATCCCCATCGTCTTCCCCGAGCCTGGCCTGTGAATGAGGTTCGTTCCAGATGCTCACGGAACTCTGCTGCAAAAAGGAGATAATTGCGTCGTTTTGATTCCTGATGATGAAAAGTTGCCTTAATCCCCAGACCAGCAAGATAAAACCGGAGAACACCAAAGCGATGAACACGGCCAGGGCACCCATCAGGAAAAATAAAGTATCCATGTCAAGCCTCCTTGTAAGGCATTAACTTATTGTTATATTTGTTAAAATCAAGGTAATGGTTTCGTCCTCTCTCTGGCTTCGGCTCTTCTGATGGCTTCGAACAACACCTTTTCGTCCACGGGTTTCTCCAGGAAGTCGATGGCGCCCCTCTCCATAACTTCCTGGCGCAAACCCGCATCTTCTTATGCGGTGAGGTTATGCTGGCTTTGTGTCTTTTCTCCTTTACACATACCTGCCCTGATCCGAACCTTGCCACTGAGGCAAAAACCTTTTTTATCCAAACCATAACGATATTTTTATAACGAATTCGTTAAGTTATTTTCGTGGCAGGATACCTGCCGTTGAATAGCAAGTGATATTCAGTGTTACTGAGGCAAGATCCAACTCCCCCTCACCCGGAGGCAATTTTTCGCAGGCGGATGGCCGTGGGGACCACTTCCACCAGTTCATCATCGTTGATAAACTCCATGGCCTGCTCCAGGCTGAATTGCCTGGGGGGCACGAGGCGCAGGGCCTCGTCTGAGCCCGCCGCCCGTATATTAGTCAGCTTTTTTTCCTTGGTGATGTTCACCCACATATCCTCGGGCCGGGTGTTTTCGCCCACAATCATGCCCCTGTACACCGGGTCCCCAGGCTTGACAAAGATTGTGCCCCGGGGTTGCAGATGGTGGATGGCATAGCCCACGGCCTTGCCGAGACGGTCGGCGATCAAGGCTCCGTTGGGCCGGCCGCTGATTTCCCCCGTATAGGGGGTGTAGCCCTGCAGGATGGTATTCAAAAGTCCGGTGCCCCGGGTGTCGTTTAAGAATTGGCCGCGCAAGCCGATGAGGCCCCGGGAGGGGATTTCAAACTCCAGGCGCACCCGGCCGAAACCGTGGTTGATCATCTTCACCATCCGGCCCCGGCGGGCGCTCAGCTTCTCGGTGACAATGCCGATAAACTCCTCGGGAATGTCCACCACGGCCAACTCCAGAGGTTCCGACAGCACCCCGTCCCGCTGCCGGGTAATGATCCGGGGTTTGGACAGGGACAGTTCAAAACCCTCCCGGCGCATCATCTCTATCAGCACCGCCAGTTGCAGCTCGCCCCGGGCGCTCACCCGGAAGGCTTCCTTGTTTTCCGTCTCTTCAACCTTGATGCTCACATTGTAGAGGACTTCCTTATCCAGGCGTTCTTTGAGGTGCCGTGAGGTCAGGAGTTTCCCTTCCCGGCCTGCCAGGGGTGAGGTGTTGACCGAAAAAACCATGGAAATCGTGGGTTCCTCCACCACGATCCCAGGAAGCGGCCGGGGGTCCTCCGGATCGCTCAGGGTGTCGCCGATGAAAGCCTGGGGCACACCGGCCACCGCGGCCAGGTCCCCGGCTTCGATACGTTCCGGCTCAATGCGGTCCAGCCCCTCAAAGCTATACAGGACGCTGAGATGGGCCTTGCCGGCTATCTGCCCCTGCTTGAGGAGAGCCACTTCCTGGCCGCGCCTTAATGTCCCGTTGACGATTTTCCCCACCGCGATCAGGCCCACGTAGTCGCTGTAATCCAGGCTGGTGACCAGAAACTGCAGGGGCGCGGCCGGGTCGTAGGACGGCGCCGGGATGGCCGAAAGAATGGTGTCAAACAACGGTACCAGATCCCGGCCCTTCATCTCGGGATCAGTGAGGGCGATGCCGGCCTTGGCATTGGTGTAGAGCACCGGGAACTCCAGTTGCTCTTCAGTGGCGTCCAGGTCGATGAACAGGTCGTAGATCTCCTCCAGCACCTCTTTGGGGCGCCGGTCTGCCCGGTCGATTTTGTTGATGACCACGATGGCGGGAAGCCCCTTCTCCAGGGCCTTCCCCATCACGAAGCGGGTTTGCGGCAAGGGCCCCTCGGTGGCGTCCACCAGGAGCATGACCCCGTCAACCATGTTAAGGGTGCGTTCCACCTCGCCGCCGAAATCGGCGTGGCCCGGGGTGTCCACGATATTGATCTTCACCCCTTTATATGTGATGGCCATATTTTTGGCCATAATGGTGATGCCCTTTTCCCGTTCCAGGTCCATACTGTCCAGGACCCGTTCGGCTACCTGCTCATGGGCCCCGAAGATGCCGCTCTGCCAGAGCATGGCATCCGCCAGGGTGGTCTTGCCATGGTCAACGTGGGCAATAATGGCCAGATTTCGTAAATCATTACGAACTTGCATAAACATATCCTTCGGCCGACTAGAGAGCGGCCCAATCTAATTTCTATGAATGTTGCGGGTAGTATAAAGCCGGAACGGCTGTGGGATTACCCGGAAGTCAGAGCAGGCCTTTTTCAAATGGACAACTATCCGAAAACATTCTCATCGCCTTGCCAGCAATCAGAATATTCTTTGTTGATTTTTATTCCTTCTGTCAAGAAAAAGCAAGGATGGGTTTTGCTTGCTGTCCTCCTTAGTAACTTATCAGGCCATTGGAAGTTCAACCTATTCAGTGAATATCAACTCTTTTTGGGTCAAAAGATTTCCCTGGATGCCCCAGCCTTTCTTTGGCTCTGCCGCCCTTGGCACCTGAAATCTCCCCGACCCAAAACAGCCCATTTCGTTATGTAGGTCAGATCGATAATTTCTTCCGGCCTGATGATAACTGCAGGAGCAAGATAACTTGAAGTCAGGGGATAAATTGATTTTTGCGTTATCATGCTTACATTAAAAAAGGCCCAGGAGAAAGTTTAGGCCGCCGGGGTAGACCCCGCCCGGAAGCATTGAGCCGCCAAAACCAAAGGGAGAAATTGAACCAAGGCATCACTAACCCGCCATCATCAAGGAGAACCAAGAGATGAGAGAGGAAAGGCGAAAATTTTCTGGGCGTTGGGTTCCACTCGGAACAGCGCTGGCGTTGGTCCTGTCCTTCGGACTGACTCCCCCCGCTTTAAGCGCCGCCAAACCGGCCAAACCCCAAACCCCAAAAATCGAACCCAAGGCCGCAGAAATTCTCAAACAGATGTGCGATTACCTGAAGGGCCTGCAGCAGTTCTCCTTTCAGGCAGAGATCACCGAGGACGTGCTGTTGGCCACGGGCCAGAAAATTCAGTTGGGTAAGAGTGTGGAGGCCTCGGTGCGGCGCCCCGACCGGATGCGGGCTGAATCCCTGGGCGACGAGGATAACCGGCTGTTTCTGTATGACGGCAAGACCATCACGCTCATGGACCGGAGCAGGAATGTCTACACCACCATCGATGCTCCCCCGGAGATTGACGCAGCCCTAAACCATGCCATCCAGGCCTTCAACCTCAGGGCACCGCTGGCCGATCTGATCTACACCAAGGCTTACGAAAACCTCACCAGCGGAGTGATCTCCGGGTTTTACGCGGGCTTGCACAAGGTTCAGGGGGTGCCGTGCCACCATTTGGCCTTCCGGCAAAAGGACATCGATTGGCAGATCTGGATCGAAGACGGCCCGACCCCGCTGCCCCGGAGGTTCCTCATCACTGATAAAAATGCCAAAGGACTGCAGTTCACCGCGGTTTTTACCAAATGGAATACCTCACCGCAGTTGGAAAATAGCGTCTTTACCTTCGCACCTCCTGACAAGGCCGAAAAAATTGACTTGCGTCCTGCCGCGGCTCCTGCCGGGGCAATAAAGCCGAAAAAATGATCGAAGGGGTTCAGTTATGCAGATTATAAAGCTTGAGAAGTTGATACCGAAAACACTTGCAGTGCTCTTGTCCTTAGTGATGATCGCTGGATTGCTTACGGTTACTCCCATAAAAAGTTTTTGGGTGACCGATGCTGAAGCTCGACGGGGAACCGCCCTGGGCGTTGGTGGTGGTCCTGTTGGGTCAGGTCCCGGATATGGAGGAGCGCGGGTGGTCGCCGCCCCTCGGGGTTATGTGTACCCCGGCCCAGTGGTGCCTGGACCTCGTGGGGCCCTAGACCCAAGAGGCCCCCTCGATCCGCGGGGCCCCCTTGATCCACGAGGCCCCCTTGATCCCCGGGGACCCTACGATCCGCGCAACCCTAACAACTATTAGCTTGACTGGCGTGTATTGAGCCTCTGGTGTTTTGGTTCGTACCCTGCGCCGGGAGCCAGGGTGCGAATATTGGGCTTAAGGCTCCGGCTCCCTGCTGCAGGCCCAACCGTCACCGCGTGTGAATGGAAAAGCAATCTGGGACCAGTAATGGCCATTCAAAAGGAACCCACCTGATTTGTGGTAACAGGCGATGAAACAAGCCAGCGGACGTAAGCCCAACGCTGGCTTCAGTCCCAGGTATCCAAATCATGAACTAAACGCTTCGCGTGGTCAGTAGGCCGGCCGACTCTAAGCTTTTAATCCTGCCTTTACTGTAATCCTTGCTGTTGCAAAATCCCACCATTTTTCTCGTATCCCCAGATAGTTGCGTGTAGGTTTTCTCCATAAATCTAACCAGGAGGAAACTATGGGAAAGCTACACGATCAGATGAGTGAGGATTTGGTCCTCAAGGCTTACAGCCCTCACACGCAGAGGGCCTACCTGCGCTGCGCCCGCCATTTTGCCAAGCATTATATGAGGTCCCCGGAGGAGATGGGGGCGCAGGAAGTACGCGATTTCCTGCTCCATCTGGTCCGGGACCGTAAAGCCTCCCCGGCCACGCTGGACATGTACGTCAACGCCCTCAAGTTCCTCTACAACATCACCCTCAAACGCCCCGATGCGGTAGAGGGGATTTCCCATCCCAAACGGCCAAAGACCCTGCCGGTCATTCTCAGCCCGGAAGAAGTTCTCCGGATCTTTGCGGCCATCCGTTCGGTGAAGCACAAAGCCATCATTGCCACGGCTTATGCGGCCGGTCTCAGGATTTCCGAAGTCTGCGGACTGCGCCTCGCCGATATTGACAGCCAGCGGAAACGCATCCATGTCCGCTCGGGGAAGGGCAAGAAGGATCGCTATGTCATGTTGGGAGAGAGCCTTCTGGACCTGTTGCGCCAGTACTACCAGAAAGCACGGCCACAAGGAGAGTATCTGTTCCCGGGATATAAACCCCAGCGCCCCATCTGCACCACGGCAGTGAGCCAGGTGTTACGGAAGGTCGTCCGGCAGACAGCTTTGACCAAGAAGGTCTCCATGCACACTTTGCGGCACTGCTTTGCCACCCACCTGCTGGAGGCCGGCACCGACATCCGCATCCTGCAGGTCCTTCTGGGTCACAGCTCCATCCGCACCACCCTGCGTTACACCCACATCACCGACCGGCTGGTCCAGAAACTGGTGAGCCCCCTGGATATAATCCAGCCCGCCTCGTGAAGAGGTGGCGGCATGTCCAGACCAGCCCTGGAGGTGGCCCAGATCTTTTGCCACCATGGCCCGGACTATCGAAAAAACCATCGTCTCAGCCCGGTGCAGCATAAGGCCATGCGGGATATCGAACGCTGCCGCACCGCCCGGTTGGGCGGGCACGTGGATTCGTGTAGCCAGGGCTGCGGCTACCTGGCCATCTCCTATAACTCCTGCCGCAACCGCCATTGTCCCAAGTGCCAGAGCCTCAAGCAGGCCAGGTGGCTGACCGATCGCCTGGAACGGCTCCTGCCCACCCAGTACTTCCACCTGGTGGTCACCCTGCCCCATGAACTCCAGGTGCTGGCCCGGTACAACCCGGATCTCATCTATAATCTGCTTTTTGAGGCCGCGTCCCGAGCTTTGCTGCAATTGGCCCGGGACTATGAGCGCCTGCGGGCCCAGATCGGCTTTACCGCGGTCCTGCACACCTGGGACCAGGACCTCAATTTTCATCCCCATCTGCACCTGGTGGTGACCGGCGGCGGGCTCAGTCTGGACGGCGACAGATGGATCGCGGCCCGAAACAGCTTTCTGCTCCCTGTTAAGGCGCTCTCCAAGGTCATCCGGGGCAAGTTTCTGGAGGCCCTGGAGAAGGCCTGGCATGAGGGGAAACTGCAGGGCTGGGCCCCCCCAGCGCAGTTCCCGAGCTTCCTTCGGAAACTCCGACGGAAAAAGTGGGTCGTCTATGCCAAAGAGGCTTTCGGCGGCTCCCGGAAGGCCTTTCATTACCTTAGCCGCTACACCCACCGGGTGGCCATCTCCAACCAGCGGCTGGTGAGCCTGGCGGCGGGGAAGGTCACCTTCCAGGCCCGAGACAATCACCGGCCCGGGCAAAAAAGGCTGGTGGCCCTCACCGCCCCGGAGTTCATCCGCCGCTTTCTCTGGCACGTTCTCCCGCCCCGCTTCGTCAAAATCCGCCACTACGGCCTCATGGCCCCCCGCCATGCCAAAACCAAACTGGAGAAGGCCCGGGCCCTCCTCAGCCTTCAAGCCCCGGAAGCTCTCGCTGAACCCCAAAACCGGGAGCACGATGCCCCGGGCGACACCAACACCTGGCAGGACCTGCTACGGGCGCTCACCGGTGTGGATCTTACCAGGTGTCCGAACTGCGGCCAGGGCAGGATTATCCGCACCAGGCTGACCGGCCATGAAACCGCCCTCGTACCACCCGTATGGGATTCCTCATGAGCTCCGGCAGCCGCGGTTCGATCTTTAATCCCCATGCCCCTTCGTGCCTGGCTGAGCACAGAAAGGACCAACTCGCCCCAAATCCCCACCATACTCCTTCCCGCGCCGACCCATGGTCTGCAGAGCTTATCTCCCCGGCTCAAAATAGCCCTCGACCCACGCCTCCTCCAGGCCTCAGCAGCCAAGACCTCCCCCACAGACCCAAAGTCCGTTTATTGAATCCCCATAGCCCAAAATCGCCCTGATTCCTCTCAAAACCCCAGGCTTAGTTCATGATGACGATTATGAGAATGTGCTGCGCAATTCTCACAATCGCCTATTACATATCTACAATTTCTTACGGCCTGATGATAACTGCAGGGGTTGGCACGATAGAGCGCATTGACTTCCATCCTTTGATCCCGGATTACTTACTTGCGGTCCCACTTGAGCGGGGAAATTCGAATAGAATACTGGTTTGGTTTCTCCCCGGAAATTGCACCACCTCAGGTATCTTGGCTTTTGCACATAGGAGATATCAAAATGATGATCCCTCCGCTGTAAATTAGCCACTCGAAAAAAAAATTGCCCCCCTCTAAAAAAGCTTGACAAGGGGCTAACAAAGATCTAATTAAGAGATAAACAATATGAGTGAGTATTCACTATGGCGAGAGATGGAAGTCAAACCAAGGAACTGGTCGACGACGTGGCGCTGCGCCTCTTTGTGGAAAAAGGGGTCACGGCCACCACTATTAAGGATATCGCCACCACGGCAGGGATTGCCGAGGGCACCATTTACTGCCGCTATGAAAGCAAACAGGAATTGGCGTGGGAGCTTTTTGCCAAAAACATTGTGAAGCTTGCCGTGAACCTGGATCGCTGCCAGCAAAAGCAGCAGACCGTGAAAGACAAGTTGGCCGCCATCATCAAACTATCCTGCTCTTTTTTTGATGCTAACCCCATGCTGTTCAGCTACCTGCTCCTCGACCACCACGGTTATATCCGGAAGATGACCCCGGAGATGCCCAGCCCTGTGAGGGTACTGAAGAGCGTCATCGCCTACGGCATGGCGTCAGGCGAGATCCCCCAGGCGGATGCCGACGTCAAAACCGCCATGGTGCTGGGCCTGCTTATCCAGGTGGCGGTTTTCAAGATCTATGGCCGGATTACCCAGAGCCTCTCCAGCCTGGTCCCGACCCTGGTGGAGAATGCCTGGAAGATATTAGGTGCATAAATTTTTTTGTGCAAATAAATGAGTGATTAATCACTCAATATTAAAGACAAAAGGAGATAGCGCCGTGGCAACCGCAAGAATTTTGCCCCTGATTGTCCTGGTCCTGAGCTGCTCTGTCCTTGGAAACGGCTGTTCAAACTGGTCCAAGGCCATGAAAGAGAGCCGGTCCAGGGCCATGGGTCAGACCGCGACAGTCCCCCGAGCCCAGGCCATCTTTCCCCTGGCCTATGTCACCACCGGCACCAGGGACCTGGCATCTCCGGAATGGGTTAAAGAAAGCGTGAAGGGGACCACAGGAGTAGGAACCTGGGGAAATGACCTAGCGTCGCTCGTGGGAGCCACCCAGATAGGCGCCGCGGTGGCCTTTGCCTACGTGGCCTATCTACCTGTGGGCGCGGCCGTGGGGGCTGTCGCCGGGAAGAACACCGAGAGAAGGTGGCAGACCTGTCTTCAGGAACTTTCCCGGGAAGTCGGTGAAGTTGACCCTGCATCCACCCTCCAGAGAAAGCTGGGGGAAGAGTTGCATAAATCTCATGGTGACACGACCGAGGCCCTGCCTCCCGGGGGCGATCCCTTCCAGATGGCCGCGCAGCGGTGCGCCAAAAGTTTCCTCCAGGCTGAAATCCAGAGGATTCAATTAAAGCATTGCCTGGAACGGGGGTCAATTTGTCTCCTGGTATCCCTTAGGGCCCAGCTCTGGAAGGTTCCGGAAAAAAGCTTATTCATGGACAAGGTCCTGGTTTACACCAGTTCCGAAGCCTCTAAACTTAAACCTTCTGAGGTTATGATACCGGGCACTGCCCCCTACCGCAGAATGGAAGATTACTGCGGCGCGTCGGGTAAGCAACTATTCCGGGAAGACTTCGCCAACGCCATCGATAATCTCGCCAAACGGCTTTATCGGGAATTAGGTTCTTTTCCTCATGCCGATATTAAAAATAGAAATGTGAAAGTTATCATTGAGGATGCGGTAAACACCGACTGTTCACGAGGTGGGGCTGCTCTCCTGGCAAGCCGCTTGCAGGTTGAACTGGGACTGTTGGGGTATAATTCCGTTGAGCACGGGGAAGATCTGACGGTCCAGGTAAATCTAACAAAGTTTTCTCCAGGGAACTGGGCAAAAAGAGGATTTGTGAGTATCTGTGGTGCAGGAAAGGCAGAAATTTACTATGTAGCACAACTCTTTAATAAATCTGGCTCCCTGGTATCACAATCTTCCGGAGGCAAGACCATTACTGGCTTCGACCGTGGTGCCATACTAAAAGATGAAAAAATGAAGGAAAAGTTAATACAAAATTCGGTAAAGGAGATTGGAGTTTTTGTTCAAGCTAATTGCGATAAATAAAATAAGAGTTCCAAGCCCGCCAAAGAATAAAGGCAGGTTCTACCATGACCCTGCCTTTTTCTTTGAAGACTAACATGAGACTGTTGCGAAATACATCGTGAATTCCGATTAAAATTACTTGCAAAAAGGGTTGCCAAGAGGCTTAACTTATTGTAATATTTAATGAATAATAATTTCCGAGGCGACCATGACCAAGACCGGCTCGGCCAACGGCTCCTTTTTCGGCAACCTGATCTATGAGCGGCTCTTGTCTAAAAGGGACCACTTCCTGAAAGACCTGAAACGGTGGACTTCCGCTTCGTCCGGGAGGCCTGTCGGGACTTTTACGTGGATTGGGGCCGAGACGCTTGGGATCCGGTGCTGATGTTCAAAATGGTCTGTCTGCAATTCCTCTATGACCTGTCGGATCGGGACATCGAAGAACAGGCCACTTTCAACATGATTTACAAGTGGTTCCTGGGTTTGAGCGCCGAGGAGCTGCCCCCGGATCACACCACCCTGTGCCGCTTCCGCATGCGGCTGGGGGCGGAGGGTTTCCAGCAACTCTTCAACCAGGTGGTGGCCCAGGCCCGGGAGCGGGGTTTCATCACGGATCGCCTCCACATCATCGATGCCACCCATATGGCCGCCAAGGTGGACCTGTTCCGCTTGAAGAAAGAGCATTCCCAGGGTGATGATGACCATACCTTTGTGGACCGGAACTCTCCGGACCCCGACGCCCGCTTTGGCCGCAAAAGCAAGAAGAAAGGCTTTTACGGCTATAAGGCCCATATCGTCGAGGATGCGGATACGGAGCTCATCGTCGGGGTCAAGACCACCCCCGGCAACGTAGCCGACGGCAGCCAGCTCCCGGAGTTGGTGGACGGCCGGGCCGGGGAGGCCACCGGGGATAAGGCCTACGACAGTGAGGCCAACCACGCCCACCTGGCTGCGGTGGGGGTGGCCTCCGGCATCATCCGCCGCCACCGGCGGCCGGGGCGGCCGCGTCTTTCCCGCCGGGAGCGGCCCAAGATCGAGAGAAAGTTTTCCGAAGGGAAAAATCGTCACGGTTTAGCCCAAGCTCGGTATTGGGGGTTGGCCAAGGTCAGCATCCAGGTCTGCATGGTGGCCCTGGTGGCCAACCTCAAGCGCTTGGTGAAGCTCATCCTGGGGGCCGCCGGGGCCGGGAAACCGGCCTATGCCGCCTAACGGGAGGCCGGTTGGCCTTAGTCCCCCGAATAAACGGGAAAGGCCCCGCCGCCGGGGGAACCGGGGTGGAATTTCCCTGACCATCCTCCTCAGGAGGTCCCTAACCAGACAGTAAGAGAATTTTTCGGAATCAGGCTGAAAAATACCCCCGATTTCGACCAAAATGCTCTGTGGAAACCAAGACAGCAGCTTTACCCTTTTGCAACGGCCTCAACATGTTCTAGAATGAAAGATTACTGCTCTTTATACGCACCATACTTACCAGCATTTGGGGTACTGATATACGCACTATAGCAGCACTCAGGGTTCCCGGATCATAAGCAGGTCTTCAGTCCCCCCCTTCCTCCCACCTCATAGCCGTCTCCTGGCCCGTTATACTCGGTCTGAGAGGCACTAGGCCTGCAGGACCACCCGGAACCACCTCACCCCATAAACCGGCCCGGGGGCGCCCCCTAAGGGTTCCCCCCGGGCCTACCTACTGCATCTTACTGGAGGGTTACGGGGCTTGAGTCGGCAGGTGATTACCATCCCAGGGACCAGGGGTTCTTCGGCGACCTCCAGCTCCTCCCTCCTGAGGTCAGCCAGGAATCGCTCCGGGACGAGCTTGGGGGCCAGGAAGGTCAAGAGCACCTCCTCCCCCGGCCGCCTATCCTCTAATTCCACCCCCACCTGGTGGTGGGTCTTCCAGACCAGGGAAGACCCCGACTCCCGGTCCAACTCGGCCAATACTTTCTTCCACCGGTTCACCAGGGTGCGCACCTCCGCCAGCCCTGCCACCCTAAACTCCACCATTTCTAACTGCTGCTGCATGATACCGTACTCCTTTTGATACGGGATTAGTTGTTACCGAGGCGAGCCCGGATCAGCGGACACCGGCTCCCTCGTCACCCCTTTTCTAAGTCCCAGGAGAGGGTGCGGGCTGCCGGGGCCCTTGGGGAAGGCCTCTCTGGCGTCCTTGACATAGGCGATTTCTATGGCGTTGAAGGTGCCCCGGGCGGAAGAGATGATGCCGTTGTCGATCAGGTGGTGCTCGGAGTCGATGTAGAAATATTGGCGGGAGGGATTCAGGCGGGAGGCCGCATTGGCTCTTTCAACAGCATCAACGGCTTTGAGGTCCTTGGCCTTCTGACGCCAGTTCCAGAGAGAAGAATTATTGACCAGCTCGCCGATGCGCTAATTGCTGTGATAGGCGCCGGCCTGGTCCATGGCCTTGTAGAAATAGTTCTGCACCGGCAGGCCGAAAAACAGGGTGGCCTTGTGGTGGCCGTAGCCCTCATAAGAAACCACGTAGGTGATGTAGCCCAAGTGCCGTAAGGTAAGTTCGTCGATGATCTCCCAGGGGAGCTGGCGGTAGGGGACGTAGTGGGCGGTCTGCCAGGGGAGGACGAAGAACCACGAAAGCCATCTGGGCCGGGGATAAGGGGGTGGCCCCGGGGGAGGCGGGCGCGTTCCTGGCGGAGAGGGGCGGCTGGCTTTAGTCCTCGAACCGGACCCCTGGTTGATGCGCAGGGCTTCCCCGGCCGTCAGGGTGGACAGATACCGCATGGTCATGAGGGGGCTGACGTGGCCCAGGTGCAGCTGCAGGGCCCGGGGGTTGCCGGTCTGGCGCAGGCGCTCGATGGCGCCGGAGTGGCGGAAGAGGTGGGGGTAAATCCGTTTCCCCAGCCCGGCGTGGGCGGCCGCGGCAAAGATCACCTGCCAGGTCCGCTTGCGGCCAATCGGGAAGAGGCGGTCGCCCGCCCCCAACCCCCGGTCATAGGCGTAGGCCTTGAGACGGTGGCTGAGTGCGGCCGAGCAGGCCACCAGCCTTACCTTGTCGCCCTTGCCGACGATTCTCCAGGGGTCCCGGCTGGCGACTTAGGTGACCCACGGTCAGTCCCAGGGTCTCGGAGATCCTGAGGCCCGTCTGGAAAAGGAGCAGAATGAGGAGGGCGTCCCCGGTCCCGTTGCCACCCCCGCCAGCCCGCACACAGCAGCTTAACCTCCTCGGAGGTGTGGTAGGGCACTATCCTTAAGGCCCGGACCGGGAGGCCCGTCTTCATAGGAAGCATGGCACTAGACCTCACAACCTTTTGTCCAGATTCCCCCCGGAAATAACCGGTCGGAAGCGGCAGAAAGGGGCCAAAACCAAGGCGCCACCCCTCTTATTTTAGACAAAAGGGCCACTTCGGTTTAGGGAATGTAGAATAGTAAAGAACGGCATCTAAAGGTAGTCAGGTGGCAGAGCTTTAATCCTTGAAGCAATCCTTAAATTATCCGCTTTTTGTCTGCGAAAGCGCAACCAATTTGAGCATTTTGGTGTGATTTTGCGTAATCGTGCATACTTGACAATTATCCCTTGAGCCGCTATATTCAACCATCATTGCAGATCGGGCCGTTAGCTCAATTGGTAGAGCAAGTGACTCTTAATCACTAGGTTTGGGGTTCGAGCCCCCGACGGCCCACCAGAGAAATCAAGGGGTTAGCTGATAAGGCTAACCCCATTTTTTGTTCAGGGATAACTCAGGGATAACCAGAGTGCGGGAAACTTACCTATTTGGGTGTCCGGTGAATTGTCTATTCGCGACGGTGAAAATGGAGGATAACGAAAGGACTTGCTTCTTGCCAAAAGAAAAAGACGATTTACCCGCCGCCGGCCTGGACCTCGCTGGTTGTGATTAGCTGATATGCAGCGACTCGGGGCTCTGCCCCTTGCGCACCTCCCTGCACTCCTTCCACTTCACCACATTGCGATCGCCTCACAGAAACCGTACAATGCTTTTTTTGGGCAACCTGAGACTGAACCCGCGGCAACGGTGGCAGCTGGACGATCACCAGGTTTCAGTCTCTTCCAACCTTCTTTGCTTGCGCCGCTCTTGCCAGACGGCCCGGACCCCCAATGTCCATCATAAACCAGTTGCTCGCTGCGGTCCCGCCAAAGGCGGCGCCACCTGCCTGAAGAATTTTCGGCCCAGGAAGGCAAACCCCGGGATGAAGGGTGGTCTGACCCCCCCCTTATAGAACGAGGCCCAAAAATTTCAAAGGTAAAAATGTGGTGGGTTCACCTGGGGTGCGATCCCGGTGGTAGTTAACTCCTGGATGGGCCTCCAGAAAGCGTGGGTCGCTTTCTGCGGGGTCTTCGGGCTTCGACCTGGGATGTGTGTGTGGTGTGGGGAAGGGGGAGAGAGGGGTTAGGTTGGGTCAGAAGTCAGTATATGATCTTCAGAACTAAACGCTTCGCGTGGCGGGCGATTAGCCCGATTGCTTTAAATTACCCTCACCGACGCCCGCAGTCCCTCCATACCCCACCTTTTCTCTCGTATCCCCCGGTGTTATGTGTAGTTTTCTCCCTAAATCCAACCAAGGAGGAAGACCATGGGAAAACTACGCGACAGGATGAGAGAGGACTTGATTCTGAAGGCCTACAGCCCCCACACGCAAGACGGCTACCTAAGGTGTGTCCGGCAATTTGCGAAACATTACATGCGCCCCCCCGAGGAGATGGGGGAGCAAGAGATCCGCGGCTTCCTTTTTCATCTCGCCAAAGAGCGTAAAGTCTCCCCATTCACTCAGGATCAGTACGTCAATGCCCTTAAATTTCTGTACTCGGTCACTCTGAAGCGACCCGAGGAAGTAAAGGACATCTCCCATCCCAAACGGCCGAAGACACTCCCGGTCATTTTCAGCCCGGAAGAGGTTCTCCGGTCTTTGCGGGGGTCCGCTCGGTCAAATACAAAGCCATCATTGCCACAGCTTATGCGGCGGGACTCAGGATTTCGGAGGTATGCGCCCTGCGGATCACCGATATCGACTGCCAGAGGATGCGCATTCACATCCGCTCGGGAAAGGGGAAAAAGGACCGCTATGTCATGCTCGGCGAGAGCCTCCTCGTTCTGCTGCGCCATACTTCAAACACGGCCCCAGGGAGAGTATCTTTTCCCGGGATATAAAGCCCAGCGCCCGACCTACCACCGCAGGTGAGCCGGGTCGTATGGCGAGTCTCGGGAGGCCGGTTTTTCAAAGAAGGCCACCATGCACACCTTCCGCCACTGCTTTGCCACGCATCTGATGGAGGCCGGAACCGACATCCGCGTTCTTCAAGTCCTCCTCGGGCACAGTTCCATCAAAACCACTCTGCGCTATACCCATATCACCGACCGGCTGATCCGGAAGCTAGTGAGTCCTCTGGATATGATCCAACCATCCTCTTAGAGGGGGGGCCGCATGGCGAGGCCCCCCCTTGAAGTGGCACAGATCTTCCGCCAGCATGGCGAAGACTATCGGCAAACCCACGTCTCACCCCGGAGCAACACAAGGCCATGGGGGCTATCGAGGCTGCCGCACTGCTCAACTGGGTGGACATGTCGACTGTTGCAGTCGCGGCTGCGGCTATATGGCCATCTCTTATAACTCATGCCGCAACCGCCACTGCCCGAAGTGCCAGAGCCTAAAACAGGCCATATGGCTCGAGGAGAGCCTGAGCGACTCCTGCCTATTCGCTACTTCCACCTGGTCGTCACCCTCCCTCATGAAATAATTCCTCTGACTTTGTTCAACCGCAACTCATCTTCAACCTGCTCTTTGAGGCCGCCGCCCGGGCTCTCCTCCAGTTTGCCCTCGGCTATGAACGTCTCCGTGCCCAGATGGGCTTTACGGCAGTCCTGCACACGTGGGACCAGGACCTCAACTTTCATCCCCATCTGCACATGGTGGAAACGGGCGGGGGACTCAGCCCGGATGGCGACAGATGGGTTCTGCTACAAACAGCTTCCTTCTCCCCGTCCAGGCACTCGCGATGATCGTCCGGGGCAAGTTTCCGGAGGCCCTGGAGAAGGCGTTCCGCGAGGGCAGACTCAAGGGCAAGGTTTCCTGCCTGGGGGACCAGCTCAGTTCCAGCGCTTCCCAGGAAACTCAGACGAAAGAAATGGGTCGTCTACTCCAAAGGGGCTTTCGGTGGCTCCCCGAAGCCTATGATTACCTCAGTCGCTACACCCACCGGGTGGCCATCTCCAACCATCGCTTGACCCGCATCGAGGGAAAGGTTTCCTTCCGAGCCAGGGACAACAGCCGGCCCGGACACCAGCGCTCGTGACCCTCACTGCCCCGGACTTCATCCGCCGATTTCTGGTGCACATTCTCCCGGCCCGGTTTGTCAAAATCCGTCATTATGGCCTCATGGCCCCCTCCAACGCCAAAACAAAACTGGAGAAAGCCCGCGCCCTCCTCAGCCTCCAAGCCCCGGGAGCCATTGCTGAACCCCCAAACCGAGAGCATGATACCCCGAGCGAGACCAACACCTGGCAGGAAATGCTGCGGGCCCTCACCGGTATGGATCTCACCCTCTGTCCGAACTGCGGCCAGGGAAGGATTATCCGCTACCAAGCTGACCGGCCATGAAACCGCCCTGGCACCACCCTATGGGATTCCTCATGAACTTCTTGCTGCACGTTAAGCCTCGCTCCTCCAACTCAGCGTGCCTGGCAAGGCACGCTAAGGGATAGGCTCGTCCCCAGAACCGCCCCAGTCCTATCCTTGCCTGCCCCTGGCCCTCGGGTCACCTCCCCGTCTCAAAATATCCGTTACCCCACTCTTCTTCAGGCCTCAGCACCCAAGACCGCCAGCACAGAACCAAAAGTCCTTTCATTGAATCCCCATAGCCCAAAAACGTACTGATTCCTAAACCCAGGCTTAGTTCATGATGACGATTATGAGAATGCGCTCCGCGATTCTCACAATCGCCTATTACTTATTGAAAGCTGGATATTGGGATATGTGAGTCAGATAGAGAGCAGTGATCTGCAATATTACCTCACCCTGCTCCTGATCTGCTCGATCGTGGCCTTGGCCTCAAGCGGGGCCACCTTGAGGTAGGCGGCATAGGCTCCTGGGCCTCATCCTGGCGCCCCGCCCGCTCCTGTTGTTTTTTCTTCCATTGTCGCTTTCCCTATTTTAAGTAATCTAAATGGTTAGCGAGGGCTCTCTTTTAAAGCATGCATCTCAGGTTCAGGTCGCTTTGCTCTATCCCCTCACCTGCTTCAAAGTTAGTTGGCGCCTACTCAAAACTGCATAGGGAACAGCCAAGAGCCCTCCCAAAATCATATAAGTCAAAAGCGTGGGGATAAAATGCTGCCCGTAATCACTTAATTCGGCGATAAACAGAGCGAGCCCGACGTTGCGCGGAATGCAGGCGGTGGCAAGGGCAGAACACTGGTCCCGGCGGGGGCCGCCCAGCAGGTGGCCGATGGCCAGGGAGACCAACACCATCAGCAGGATCGCCCCCGTGGAGAGCCACCCACATTAAGCAGCGCCCGCAACTCGGGCAAAAATGCAAGAACAAGGACCAGAATAAGAAGTAACAAGATGAACAGAATATTTGCCAGCATGGACACCGGCTGGCGCAGGACCTCAGCAAGCCTGGGGGCAAACTGCTGGAGCGATAGACCAATGATCACCGGCAAGAAAGTCACCTGGGCGACTTGCCGGCCCACCTGGAAAAACGTGACTCCCTCGATTAGGAGCCCAAACAGAGAGGAAAACATAGCCAGGATGACCGGGGTAATCCCGACAGCCAGCAAAGCCAGCGTCAGTTGCAGGCTGGCAGTGTAGGCGGGATCTCCCCCGGCCATTTGGGACCGTTTGTACGTGAGGGGTGCGCCCGGCGCCGCGGTCAACAAAGCGAGGCCGGTGGCCGCAGCGGGGGGCAGGTCAAACACCCATAACAAGAGGACCACCACCAGGGGGACCAGGACGACCACCGTGAGAAGGGAGCGGAGCAGTAATCCGGGCCGACGCCACAGAGAGGTGAGTTGCTCAAAAGAATGGTTGACCCCCAGGGCGAACATGAGGGTAAAAATTGTCAGGCTGACGAAATAAAGGAGGATGGGGTGGTCCATATTTAATAATTATTCTGGGTTTAAAAAAGAATGAGCTTGCTGCTTCAACCTTTAAAGCATTTTTTTGCTGAGACGT
>CAVPIX010000020.1:0-28954 GCA_963705115.1 uncultured delta proteobacterium
ATTTCCTGCAAAGGCAGATCAACGATTTCCTCCAGGGGGTCCAGGTTTTTGCGCACGGCCTCGGCCACCACCATGATGCCGAAAATCTTCATGATTTCAAAGAAATCCAGTTGATTTTGGGCGTTGTCCCGGATCAGTTTCAGGGTAGGGATTTTGTCTTTGAGGGAGCCCACTTTTTCCTGGACCTGGCGAATCCCCAGGATGTATTTATCCCACTCTTCCTTGAATAATTCCAGGGACTTTTCCCGGTCATGCAGGTTGGCGAGGACCTGGTCCTTGACCTTGGCGTCAATCTCAGGGTAATCGGCATCGAGTTTCAATTTTTGCAGATCTTGCATAGTGGTGTTAATTTTAAGAAGTTCCTTCTGGGATAACTGCAGGATATCGTCAAAGCCTTCAATTTTGAATTTTTCCAGAAAGTTAACCATGTAATTGGCCAACTCATAAATAAGCAGGAGATTCCCCAAAACAAACATCTTGCTCTTGGAAAAATCACCTTTCTGGACATAATCGTCAAATTCATGGATGAGTTGTTTGTTGCACCGGGAAAAGGTTTCTACGGCAAATTTTAATTTCTGGATTGACTTATTAATATCCCGCACCGATCTTACCAGGGCATTGACCCGTAACTTGTCATACGCGTTCAACTCATAATCTTTGGTGTAGTCATCATAGGAGACCACCCGGTGTTTTTCCACCCGATCGGCCACCTCCTGGATGACATGATCCACCTTTTGCTTCAATTCCATCAGGGAGGCCGTTTCCTCAGAAGTCAACCGGGAATTGTCGATGAGTTTCGGACTCATGATGTCCTTATTGCTGAACGCATACTTTTCCTGCAGGTCCCGCACCTTCTTGGTGTAATCCTGCAAATAGGCCACCACCGCCTGATAGCCGGCATTTTTTTCAAGTTCGATCAACTCGCCGCCCATAATCTTTCTCCTGTTCCGTGCTCGCTGCGTCAGGGAGGTTCGGCCAGGCCGCCATCAATTGCCGGCCGGGCGCCGCCCGCCATGCCTTTATGTATCATAAGTCCCAGTGGGATTCAATTTTTTCCCCGAAGTCCTGTATAATCGTGGTTAATTGAGGGATGTTCCCAAAACCCAAATCTTCAGGCACACGTCATTTTGAGCGCCGGGAGGCCTCTCCCCTTTGAGGGGGTCTCCGCTCAGGATGACAAAAAGATCGGCTTTACAGGAGGAGGAAATGAGACGCGCACTACTTTTTATGCTTATGGTGGGGATTTTGGCCCTGGCGGTTTCGGCCAACGCGGCCCAGAAAAAACCCCTGGCCCCGGTGGGGGAGATCACCTTTGAAGCCACCTCGGTGGGGGTGGGGGCCACCATAAGTTGGGGGAAGGGCTGGCTCACCTTCAAGGGAAAATCGTACCCCATCAAGGTGGATGGTCTGGGTCTGGTGGGGGTGGGCATTGCTCAGGTGCGGGCCCGGGGCAAGGTCTATAAGCTCAAGAACGCCCAGGATATTGCGGGAACCTACCGGGAAGTCAGCGCCGGCATTGCCCTTATCGGGGGCGTCAAGGGTCTGGTGGCCGAGAACAAGAAAGGGGTGGTCCTCGACCTGGCCGCCGAACAGACGGGGGTGAGTTTCAACCTGGGCGGGGGCACGTTCACCATTTCCCTGATCAAGCAGTAGAGAAGAGATCAAACAGTGGAGCAGAGGCTCATGAGCCGCTGGCTCGCCCTTAAATCATGAAAAGTCGTGGGGCGGGCGTCCCCGCCCGCCATACCGGTGCGCAGTGCGCACCCTACATAATCTGCATCCCCAATGGCTGGTAGGACGGGCTTTCAGCCCGTCCCGGCACGGGCAAGATGCCCGTGCTACCTTCGGTAGTATAGGGATATAGGATGACAAAAATGCCTTTTGGAGAGGTTTCAAGGTGCAGTCAATTATATTGATTGCCAAATTTTTTCTATCCCCCCTCACCCTAACCCTCTCCCCCCATTGGGTGGAGAGGGAATAAAAGGAAAGAACCTTGGCAAAGGCTCTGAGTCCGGAAACCTCAGCCGGCGCTGCGGGTTAATGACAGTCCCCATCCCTGAAGCTGCGACAAAATCAGGTCCAGGAGGGGCTGGAGCCGGGCTTCGATAAAGGGAGTGAGTTCCAGGCCCAGAGCAATGGTGTGGGGCTGGATGCCGATGAGGCAGACATCCGGGGGGAGGATGTTCATCAGTTGGGCCGCGGCCAGGACATCGGCCAGGCCGAGGTGGTGCAGGGAATGCTTGACGCTGAAAAAGGCGGGAATTTCCTGGTTGCGCAAAATGCCGATGTGGCCGGATTCCTGCCTGAAGTTGACCGCGTCCACGAAGAGCACCCGGTCCCGATCTTCGATGAAGGGCAACAGGTCCAGCCCGGCCGTGCCGCCGTCCACGATGTTCAGGTTCGGAGGAATGACGTAGTCCTTCAGGATGGCTTTGACGGCATGCACCCCCACCCCTTCATCCTGCATGAGGATGTTGCCGAGACCGATGAGGGCTATTTGCAGTTCCATGGGGCGGGCCTCTTGATAGTGTTTTGCTTTCCCGTTCAAGGGATAAGGCGGGCACGGAGGCCCGCCCTACCATTTTAATTTGTTTCAGGTGCAAGAGGAAACGGTATTACTGCCAAGGGCAGTTTAATACCAGGTCAGTCAAATGGAGCACAGGCTTAGCCTCGCGGCTACAGAAAGTTGATGAACTCGTAAAAAGTCATTTTTCCCCCTCATTCTAACCCTCTCCCCCAAGGGGGAGAGGGAATTAAATGAGGTATATCAACTCGCTGCAATTATGATGACGATAATCATCCTTAATAAGATAGTGAATTTTTGACTTTTTACAAAGCCATCAAAATTGCCTTCTAAACGCAACTCCTTAGAAGCTGCAACAAACCTACCCGTTAATTTATTAACATCATTACCTGGTTAATCAAAAACCGAAAACCGAAAACCGAAAACAGCTTTACACCACCTTGACCTTGATAATTGACTGGCCTTTGGGGTCCACCAGGTGGATGGCGCAGGCCAGACAGGGATCGAAGGAGTGGATGGTGCGAATGACCTCCAGGGGTCTGTCGGGGTCGGCCACCGGGTTGCCGATGAGGGCGGCTTCGTAGGGGCCCAGCGCGTCATTCTGGTTGCGGGGCCCGGCATTCCAGGTGGAAGGCACCACGGCCTGGTAGTTTTTGATTTTGCCGTCCTGGATCACCACCCAGTGGGAGAGGGTGCCCCGGGGCGCTTCGTGAAACCCGAAGCCCCCGGATTTCGCCGGTGGGGAAGGAGAATTTATTCCAGGTTTTGAGGTCCCCCTTGGCGATGTTGTCCATGAGGGCCTGCCACTGGTTATTCAGTTCGTCGTAGAGGACGCCGCAACGGACGGCCCGGGCGGCGTGGCGGCCGATGGTGGAGTGCAGGGCCTCAGGACCCACCTTGGCGCCGGCCAGCTTGCTGACGGTATCCAGCACCAGGTGCACATATTTCTTGGTGGGTTCGTGGCCGGCGGCATACATGCAGAAGACGTTGGCCAGAGGGCCCACCTGGGCCGGCTGATCGTTGAAGGTGGGGGCCTTGACCCAGGAATACTTGCCCTGGTCCTGGAAGTCGGTGTATTTGGGCTCCGTGGTCTCGTCCCAGGGGTGTCTGACCCAGTCCCCATCGTACCAGGAGTGCTTGATGCTCTCCTTGACCCCTAGCCGGAAAAATTCGGAGTTGAATTCCTTAATGGGCTGAAAAGTCTTGAGGTCGCCGTTGGCAAAGTAGCCGCCGGGCAGGGCGAAAGAGGTCCCCTTGGTGTCCATGGGCATGTCGGGCACCGCCAGGTAGTTGGTGACCCCGGCGCCGTACTTGGTCCAATCCGCGTACATGGCCCCCACGGCGCACACATCGGGGATGTAGACGTTTTTCACAAAACTCCCCACCTCGTCGATGAGGGTCTTGATGTAGAAGAGGCGCTCCATGTTGAGGGCCGAGCTGGTGTCCATATTAATGGCAGTGGAGACCCCGCCCACCACCAGGTTGGCCACATGGGGGGTCTTGCTCCCGAGGATGGAGACAATCTGGCTGGCCTTGCGCTGATAATCCAGGGCCTGGAGATAATGGGCCACGGCCAGGAGGTTCACCTCCGGGGGGAGCTTCATGGCGGGGTGCCCCCAATAGCCGTTGGCGAAGATGCCCAGTTGGCCCGAAGCCACCAGATTTTTTAGCTTCCCCTGGACCGCGGCCAGTTGCTGGTGACTGTTCAGGGGCCAGGAGGACAGGGTGTCCGCCAGGGCGGCCGCCTTTTTGGGGTCGGCCTTGAGGGCCGAGGTGATGTCGACCCAGTCCAGGGCCGACAGGATATAGAAGTGCACGATATGATCGTGCACCGCGTGGCCGGCCATCATCAGGTTCCGGATGTACTGGGCGTTTAAGGGCACTTCCATTTTTAAGGCATTCTCAACTGACCTCGCCGAGGCCAGGGCATGGACCGTGGTTCAGACCCCGCAGAATCGTTGGGTATAGGTGGGAGCATCCCGGGGGTCCCGCCCCTGGAGGATCACCTCAATACCCCGCCACATCTGGCCTGAGGACCAGGCGTTGGTGACTTTCCCGCCGTCCACTTCACAGTCTATGCGCAAATGTCCTTCGATGCGGGTTATGGGGTCGATGGTAATTCTTTTGGCCATTTCCGCTCTCCTTTAAACTAGTTAGGCGTGCTCAGGCTTGTGCAGCACGGGGTATCTTTTGACAAAATAGAGGTAAGCCATCAGTTCAACGGCCACAATGCCCAGGGTAACCAGGATCTCCGGCAGGGCCGGGAAATACCGCCAACCGGGGCCCGGGTTGTAGCCGACCAGGAAGGCATTGAACCGATACAGGGAGCCTCCCAGGAGCAGGAGAATAGAGGCGACGAAGAGCCAGCGCAGGCTGGCGCGGCGCTCCGGAGAAGCTAAAATAATAACCGGCGCCAGGAAACAGAGGTTTTCCAGCAGGAACATGGTGCTGTTCAGGTCGCCGGCAAAGGCCAGGCCCAAATACCCCCGGAAGAGCAGGTTCAGAAACCTGATCACCAGGTAAGCGGATACCAGCCAGACCATGAATTGGGCCAATTTGGAGATCAGGGGAGTTTCATGGGGGCGGTTGAAGGCCATGGAGGAAAGGATTGATTCAAAAACCACCACGGCAAACCCCATGGCAATGGCGGTGAGCAAGAAGAACAGGGGCAGAAAGGAGGTCTGCCACAGGGGAGACAGCTTGTGGCCGGCGATGATCATAAGGGTGCCCAGGGAGGACTGGTGCATGGTGGGCAGAAGGACGCCCAGGGCCACGATGACCGGCAGCCAGCGGGCCAGGCGGATTTTCCAATGGTGGGCCTTGGCGGACTCGGGATGGCCCTCCAGGATGGTGGGGGCCAGTTCCAGCCAGAGCACCAAGACATAGGCCGCGATGCACAGTGCCACTTCCACCAGAACCGAGTTGAAGTTGACGTACCAGGGCAAAAACAGGTGATAGCCGTTCCAGTAGCGGCCGATGTCCAGGAAAATGGCGACCCCGGCGAGGGTGTAGCCGAAGACGCTGGTGAGCACGGCGGACCGCACCAGAGGATGGTATTCCCATTTGTTCAGGATATAGACCATGAGGGCTATGGCGTAGCCGCCGCAGCCCAGGGCGGTGCCCACCAGCACGTCATAAGTGATCCAGAGGCCCCAGGGATAGCCGTCGCTCAAATTGGTCACCGCGCCCAGGCCGAAGAGGTAGCGGTAAATGATGAGGACGCCGCCGATCAGGGCCAGGGCGGCCAGGACCATAAAGGGCTTGGTAACAAGCTTGCCGCCTAAGGGGATGGTCTCTTCAGACATAAGCGGTCTCCGTGGATCAGGGTAAATCCTGCTGGGTGGTGTTCTTGTAAACTACGTAAAACAGGGCGCCCAGGACCACGTACGGGGCAATCATGCCTTTGTAGAGGCTGTGCATCAGGGTCTCGGACTGGCTGGCCCCGGACTCCTCAGGCAATTCGGGCAAACCCAGCTGAGAGAAGGGCACGCCCGCCAGCATCAGCACCTGGGTGCCGCCCCCCTCCTTGGCCCCATAAACCTGCGGGACATAAGACGCAACCTTGATAACCCGGGTGTCCGCATCGTTCATCCGGTGAATGGGATAGACGGCGTCTTGTCCGGGCTTCAGAGTCAGCCGCCGGTTGGCCTCTTTCAGGAGGTCCTGGACATTCCCGAAGATGGAGGCGCCGTTGGGGCAGAACTCGCAGCAGGCGGCATAACCCCCTTTGGCCATGCGGTGGTCGCAAAGCTGGCATTTTTTGATTTCCGGGAAGGCCTCGTCCCACTGAAATTTGGGGACATTGTAAGGACAGGCCACCTGACAGTAGCGGCAGCCGATGCAGGCGCTTTTGTTGTAGCGCACCGCGCCGGTTTGGGCATCTTTGGTGAGGGCTGAGACCGGGCAGGCCGACACACAGGAAGGGTCGACGCAGTGCAGGCAAAACCGCCGGATGAAGGAAAAACCGTCGATCTCGTGGTCTTTGGCCACGGCGGTGCCGTTCCGGTAGAGCTTGACGATGTTGTAAGTCTTGGCGGACAGGTCCAGGGGATTATCCCACACGCTGCCCGGGGTGGAAAATTCGGGCGGCAGGCCATTGTACTCTTTGCACGCGGCCATGCAGGCCTTGCAGCCGATACAGACCGTGGCGTCGTACAGGATGCCCTTGGCCTCGGGCAGACGGGACTTGGGCTCCCTGGCCAGAACCGGCATGGGCGTCAGACTGGACGCCGCGGCCAGGGCGCCGCCCGCCGCAACCTTAAGGAAGTCTCTGCGGTTCAGGTCCATGGCTAATCCTTCTTAGCTTCCTTGTCTGAAGCCGTCCCATCTTTTTGCCCCAATTTCAGGGCCGTGGCCGCAGCCGCACCCAAAGCCACGCCACCCAACCCGGCCAGCACTGCGGCGGTGGCCGCCGAGGGGCCATGGCCCTCCGGAGGATGGATGGGCGGATAGGTGGTGGGCGATGTGACGCTCAGGACCTGGCCGCCGGGCCGCGTTGGGGTGGATGGATCCAGGCCGGAAGGCGCGCCGGTGGGGGTGAAAAACTTGAGGCTGGCCTGGGCGACGATGGGCGAGGTAAAGGCAACTTCTTTTTCGGAGCAGCCGAAACAGGGGCAGCCAGTGCCCACCGGCCAGGTGCGGGCGCCGGCGTCGCCGAACAGGATGGCGGGGCAATTATTGTGGGTCTCAGGGCCCTTGCACCCCAGTTTGTAGAGGCACCAGCCCCGGCGGTGGCCCTCGTCGTCGAACTCCAGGGCAAAACGGCCGGCGTCGAAGTGGGCCCGGCGCTCGCAGCCCTCGTGGATAAGGCGGCGGTAAGCGAACATGGGCCGGTTCTTGCCGTCCAACTCCGGGGGCTTCTTAAAGGTCAGGAGATAGAGGACGGTGGACAGAAAATTGTACGGGCTGGGCGGGCAGCCGGGGATATTGATGACCTTGAACTTATCCCCCAGGGCTTCCTGGGCCCCCACCGCGCCCGTGGGATTGGGCCCGGAGGAGGGGATACCGCCCCAGGCGGCGCAGGAGCCGATCGCCACCACCGCCGCGGCCAGGGGTGCGGTGGCCTTGATGATTTCCAACATGGTGCGGCCGCCGATTTTACAGTAAATCCCCCCGTCCTTGACGGGAATGGCGCCTTCCACCACCAGGACGAATTTCCCCTTGTTTTCTTCCAGGGATTTCTTTTTGGCCTCCTCGACCAGGTGACCGGAAGGAGTGCTCAGGGTTTCGTGGTAATCCAGGGAGATGAGGTCCAGGATCAGGGTGTCCACGGTGGGGTGGGTGGCGCGCAACAAGGTTTCCGTGCAGCCGGTGCATTCCTGGCCCGAGAGCCAGATGACCGGCGGGCGCTTGGGCGCAGCCACGGCTTCGGCGAATTTGATCCCCACGCCCAGGGGCAGTCCCATGGCCGCAGCGGCCAGGGAGCAGAACTTGACAAAATCTCGGCGTGAGACCAATCCGAACTGTTCCGGGAGATGACTACAATCTTCTTCCTTCATAGACCCTCCGGCGCGGTGAGAAATACCTAAAAGATAAGGCGAGGGAAAACAAGTAGTTAAGCATTCAGCACAAGCTTTTCTTCCATACCATGTTTTTTATGTCCAGTGCAAATAGAAAATTACCTTGTGAAAACTTTCGTAATCGCCAGGCTATCGAGAATTGATGCGGCTGGAAGGCTTTTTGCACAAATGGTCAAGTACCAGGATTGCTGAGAAATCCCTCTGTCAGCAGGAGGGCGAAACAAGAGTCTTGCGGGGGGCGAGTATTATTGCCAGAACGCCAGCAACGGGCAACGGTTACACCAATTGTAGGGGCGTGATTCATCATGCCCGTTTTGAGGCGCAATAAATTGCGCCACTACAAAAATAACTAATTAACTGCACTTGATATAAAGCCCCGCCCCCCGGTGAGAGAGGGCTTTAAAACCCGCCGCAGGCAAATCCTGCCGGACAGGATTGCTGTCAGGGCCGTCTAATACCATTTTCCAAATTACCTGCAACAAACCTGTAGGGGCGCACCCGCGTGTGCGCCCATCAACTGGGGCCGATACATGGGTCGGCCCCTACGGGTGTTTCATTGAAAAGAGAAAATTATATAAGTGGGCCTGTCAGTTTCAGGTGCGGAATTTTCGGATAAACTGCCGTAGGTACCGCAGGCGGCTGGCCGAGCCAAATTTATTCACAAGGTACTCCCGGTCCGGCCAGAATTTGGCCCCCAGAAAGGCCGGCCACCGGCCCACAGGTTGACGTTTCATGGTGGCCAGGTAATAGGTGAGGGGGCCCAGGGCCTTGGTTTTTATCAGCTTTTCCAGATAGGCCGGACGGCGGCCCGCGATGCCGATCAAGGCAAAGGCCGGGATGGCCGCCGGCGCCACCTGTCGGGCCAGGCGCAGGACCTGGTGCAAGGGAACTTGGAGCCCCCACCGGGAGGCGTCAGCCTGAAACCGGGCCCAGTCCACCGGGAGCCGGGAGGCCGTCAGGACAATATCCACCAGTTGCCGCAGCATAATATCGTCCCAGTAAGCGTGCAGGCACAGGTGCATCAGGAGATGTTCCGGGGCCAGGACCTTGACCGGCAGGCCCTGGAATGAGGCGGGGCGGGCCCGGGCCAGGACGGGCTCCAGGGGCAGGCCGTACACGCTGAATTCGTTCCACAGTCCCCAATGGAGGTCAATTTTCAGGGTAAGGCCCGCAGGGGGCTCGTAAATGTCTGCCGGCGCGAAGTCTTCCCGGAAACCGGGATGCTGGTGGGTGTGAGAGGCAATGACCCGATAATGCCGGGATGCCAGAACCGCCCGGGCCCGAGCCAGGTCACGGGAGGGGCACGCACAGGTCAAGGTCGGTCATGGGCCGGGCGGCCGGGTCTTCATAGACCCGCAGGCGCAAGTCGGCCCCTTTGAGGAGGAGGACCTCAAGGCCGGCCTCCGCCAGACCCCCAAGGACCAGGGCCGCTTCGGCATCCTGTTTGACCACTTGCTGGAGCGCGCAGAGATAATCGTGTTTGAGGGTTGCCAGCAAGGCGGGAGGGGCTGCACTTTGACCATCCAGCTCAAGGCACAGGGCATAAAGCCAGGGAAACAGGGCTTCCTGGCGCAGGCTTTCGAGACAGCCAGGGTCGCCGCCGGTGAGGATTTCCCGCAAGCGGGCCTGTCTGGCCCCGGGGTCGTCGGATAAGAGAGCAGACAGGCCCCGGTCCTTAGGGGGGCTTGCATCAAGGTGAAGTTCAGGAGAGGGCATGGGCTGCCAGGTATGGTTTTGATTTTTTGGTTTAAAGAAATCCCATTATTATCAGTGACCTTTTATCCCTCTTTTTTTTAGGATATAATATATTTTCCCGATTTTCTATGACAAGGACGCCTTACCGCGGCAGCAGTCTCCGGCCGGGGAAGGTGGGAAGGTGGACGCCATAACCTTTCTGACCAAACGGTTTACAGCCGATCCCACCTACGTGTATCGGCGCATAGCCGACGAATGCCTGCTGGTGCCCATCCGCCGGCAGGTGGTGGACCTGCAATATATTTACGTGCTCAACCCGGTGGCCAACCGCATTTGGGAACTGCTGGACGGGAAGCGCACCATGGCCGAGGTCCGGGACCAGGTTCTGGAAGAATATGAAGTCAGCCCCCAGGAACTGGAGCAGGACCTCCAAGAATATATCGAGGAATTACAAGAGATCGCCGCGGTCAGGGAAGTCTAAATGAATTGCCGGGCCATTCCGGAAATTCCCTATGGGAGTTTCTCGGAAATTCTCAATCGCCGGGGAGCTGAGCAACGGCTGCCTTTAGCCGCCAGCGTGGACCTCACAGAGCGTTGCAACTTGAACTGTGTTCATTGCTATATTAACCGGCCGGTTAGCGATCATGAAGCTCAGGCGAAAGAGCTTACTACCAAGCAATGGCAGAAACTTCTGGATGAGATGGCAGCGGCCGGAACATTATGGCTTCTTTTCACCGGGGGAGAGCCCCTTCTACGAGGCGATTTCCAGGAAATTTACCTCCATGCCAAGAAACTGGGCATGCTCATTACCCTGTTCACCAATGGGACGACAATTACTCCGAAACTAGCCGATTTTTTGGCTGAATGGCGTCCGTTTGCTGTTGAAATAACTGTTTATGGTTATCAACCTGGTACGTACGAGGCCGTGACTCAATCGTCCGGATCTCATGCCCGGGTCCTTCAGGGCATCGAACTTCTCTTGGATAGGGGTCTTCCCCTCGAACTGAAAACCATGGTAATGACTTTAAACGCAGGGGAACTTTGGGACTTGAAGGCTTGGGCTGAAAGGTTGGGGCTTAAGTTTGGCTATGATCCGGTTATCAATAGACGCCTGGATGGAAGTAAAGAACCCCTCACTTTCCGGCTCCCCCCAGAGCAGGTTGTTGCCCTCGAAGCCGCAGACGCCAGCCGTTTGCAGGAGTGGCACGATTTCGTCTCACGGTATTCAGGATCTCTTAATTCTGACTTTCTCTATCTTTGCGGCGCCGGAAGAACAGTTTCCATGTGAATGCATCGGGACAGATGTGCATTTGTATTATGTCCAGACAGAAGACCTTTGACCTTACGAGAAACTCTTTTCTGGATGGCTGGCGCAACTTCCTCCCACTCCTGCGCAACCAGAAATCAGAAAGCACATATTCTTGCGGCTACTGTGAGTTGCTTTGCATATGCGGACAATGCCCGGCCTGGGCTCAATTGGAGCATGGAAATCTTGAAACACCGGTGGCATATCTTTGTCAATTAGCACACCTGAGAGCAGGAATGTTAGGGTTACATCTAAGAAATACGGTTGCACAAGGAGGATGAAATGAAAAAAGAGCCTTATGTAAAGCCGGAGATACGTAAAGTACCCCTGAAGCCTGAGCAAGCAGTGTTGGCAGCGTGTAAAATGACAGGTGACAACGCTGCACAAGGGTGCAAACAAAGTCTTGGGTGTGGATTTAGTTAAGGTTTAACTAGGCAGGGTATTGATATTCTATTTACTTCCTCCAAGGTAAGCCTGGCTGATGTTATCATAGCTACGTATTCTCAGCAACAAGAGGTTTACCTTCAACTTAATCCTGAATACCTCAACTTTCAAATTAGGGAAGGCTCCCCAGATATTTCCTTGCACTACTGGCATGGCCTCCTGCCTCGGGAATCCTTGGATAGCAAGTTATTTGATGTCCGGGACCAATACACTATCTATCAGCACCAGGAAGGGCTTGGAATTAAATTCTATACTAACTCAGGAAATCAACCCAATGTTTTCCTGTTTTTGGATAAAGAACTCCGTCAGGGAAAGGTATTTTTTCCCAGGGAGATAGAGGCAGAACAAAACAGCGATCAACTCAAAAAACCTGGAAGAACAATTGTTTTAAATCCGTTTTCTTCATCCCTGGATCAGTTGTTGTTGATTAATTACTTGGCCAAGGGACGGGGAGTAGTCCTGCATTCCGCTGGATTGGCGGTCGGAGGACGAGGCTGGCTCTTCGTAGGAACCTCTGGAGCTGGAAAGACTACGTTGACCAGGCTTTGGGAGCCCACAGCTGCAGAGGTTCTGAGCAATGATCGCATAATTGTCCGAAGAAAACTTGGTGATTTTTGGATTTATGGCACCCCCTGGCATAGTGATACTGAGGTGGGCTCACCGAAAAACGCTCCTTTAGAAAAAATATTCTTCCTCGCCCAAAGACCCCGGAATTCCCTTAGACAGCTAACCCTCATGGAGGCCGTCAGTCGTCTCTTCGTGTGTTGCTTTCCTCCCTTTTATGACAAAGAGGGAATGGCCTTCGTCCTGGATTTTATTTCCCAGATAACCGCCGAAGTTCCCTGTTATGAACTGGGCTTTGTGCCAGACTCCAGCGCCATAGACTTTATACGGGGGCTGGCGTGACACCTCGTCTCCCGACTTATCTGGAGGTGGTCAAGGAGGTTCTGGGAGGGGGCTATGGCGTTTGTCTGCATATCCGTGGGGGCAGCATGACTCCGCTGATCCGGGGAGGCTGTGTCATACAGGTGGAGCAGGTGGGTTTGGCAGAACTACGCTTGGGTGATGTACTGGTGTATCAGGACAGGGATATGCTGGTGGCCCACCGTCTGGTGGGCAAAAGAGGGGCGGGAGAGAGCCTGCGCCTCATTACCAAGGGGGATGCCGCGTCCTGGCGGGGGCGGGAGGAAGTGGCGCCGGGGCAGGTCCTGGGCCGGGTGTGTGCCGTGAATTGGCGCCGGGGCCGTCGTTTGCGTATCGATTCAGGGTGGGGCAGGATGCTGAGCCTGGTCCTGGCCGTGGCCTGGCCCATCTCTCAGGCGGGTTTTGGGGTCCTGGTCAAGGTGAAAACCGGATTAGAACGCCTATCCCGGGCGTTGCCGGGGTCCAGGGTGAGGTAAGACGGTGTCAGTTCAGCAGTTTGCGGGTAGCTCCTGGAAAGATTGGGCGGGCCGCCGCCCGCCATCTTTTAGGACTTTTCAAAAAAAACAGCACGTTTAACAGATAGTTCCTTCCTTAAAAATCCTCCCCGTCATCCATGATACCCTGATTGATGAATTTATAGAGGCTGCCGATCCACTCTAGTTCGTTCTCCAACTCCGAGTTGGCGAAGATCCACTCGCCGGCCCGGTCCTTGGCAATGACCACGATTTCTTCGATGTCGTCCAGGTCCTGATAAAAGCGTTCCACAATTTCCTTGACGGAACGCTTGCCTTTTTCAAAAGGAATGATGTTTTTGTCCATGATGCTGGGGCCGGGGAAAGGCCCGTTACCCTCCACTGCTGAAAAAGTGCCTTTCCGGGGAAAGGGGAGAAGAAACTGCGCCGGAAGCCGGGATGGGAAGCTTGGGGAGTGCAGCTTGCTCTCAGGGTAATTCTTTAATGATCGGGCCCAAAAAGCAATGATAATTTGGCGGGGAGGCTCTGAGGCCTGGGGGACGCGGCGCCCAGAAAAAGGGGGGTGGGCTCCGCCTACCAATTATTTGGCGGGCAGTGCCCGCTCTATATTTCCTTTACCCGTGCCAGCTAGTAGGGGCTTGATTCATCAAGCCCAAAGGGCGCAATAAATTACGCCCCTACATGAACTTCTTGAAGTCGCAGGCTATTGTGGAGAAATGGAATAATCCCGGATGAGCAGGTAAAAGCCGCCGGCGCTCAGCGCCACAATTAAGCCCATCAGGGCGTAGGTCCAGGCATAGCCGAGCCAGCCGATAACCACCCCCATGACCGCGGAGCTGATCATCATGCCTAAGTAAATGCAGGTGTTATAGCCGCCCATGGCCAGACCCCGGTCCGTGGGGGGCACCACTTCGGCGATGAGGGCCCCCACCGGCGTAAACCCCAGGCCCATGGCGAGTCCCAGGGCGGAGGTGGCCAAAAGAAAGCCGGGCAGGGTGGTGGCCAGCCCGAATGCGGCCAGGGAGGCGCCTAAAGCGAGGAAACCCACCATGGCTTGTACCCAGCGGCTGCGGGAACGGTCGCTCAGGCGGCCGAAGGGGATGCGGGACAGGGCGTTGATGGCGGCCTGGAGGGCGAACACCAGGCCGATGTCACCCACTGACAGGTTTGCTCCTTCATGAAAGGGGCGCAAAGGTGACGAACGCGCCCAGACCGAAGCAGCCTCCCAGGGTGATGAGCCAGCAGCCGAGGAGAGGCCGGTTGCCCGAGAAGCTGACGCCAGGTGGACAGGTTTTGGGGGGAATTTGGGGAGTGGTGCGGCGCGGCATCGGAGCGGGGAGAAAGACCAGGGCCAGAGGAGTACCAGGCCCGGTGAGCCCGGCCGCGGCCACAAAGAGCAACCGGAAGCCCAGGCCAGCCGGCTCAGCCCCCCAGGGCCGGCCCCAGGCTCATGCCGGAATAGATGGACAGGGTGTAGGCCCCGTAGGAGCGGCCCAGGTGGGTGGCGGGGGACAGGTCCGCCACATAGGCCATGAGGGTGGGGCCGATGGCGGCCAGCCCCAGGCCGAACAAAAGGTAAATAAGGAGCAGTTGCCAGGGTGCGCAGCTGACGGCCAGGAGAAAGGAAGTGATGAGAGAAATGAGGATGCCCCCGGTGACCACGAGCTTGCGCCCCCAGCGGTCAGCCAGCATGCCTAAGGGAAAAGCGAACACCCCGGTGGTGAGAAGGAAGGCGGAGTTGATGAAGCCCACCATAACGGCCCCGGCCCCCAGGTCCTGGGCGAACAGGGGCACCACCGGGATGCGCATGTAGCAGGTGACGTAGCTGGCAAAGCCCAGGCCGCAGCAGACGATGAGAAGGAATTGATAGGATTGGGAAGGGGAGGGCTCTGGGTGGGGGGCGGCCATGTATATATAAAGATAATATGCGAAGGGGAATTTTTCGAGGGAAGATTTTGTTGATCTAACGGTAGGAATTCCTAAATATTGGAACGTTCCTTTTAGGCCCCCCTCACCCAGCCCTCCCCCCTCGCCGGGGGGAGAGGGAGTATTGCCAGGGTTCTTTTTTATCCCTTGTCCCCCAGGGGAGGGGGGGCATGAAACGGGTTCCTTCTTTATCCCCTCTCCCCCAATGGGGGAGAGGGTTAGGGTGAGGGGGAAAAAAGTCACTTGCTCCCTTTAATTCAGACATAGGTTACTTTCGAGCCTCTTGCAAAAGTCGTTTTTTTGTCATCCTGAACGAAGTGAAGGATCTCAAGCCCCTGGAAATACAAGATTCTTCGCTTCGCTCAGAATGACAAGAGGTGGGATTGAGTTATTTCTGCAAGAGCCTCTTTTTTTTATAAACCAAAGCACTAAGCCACAAAAAAGGCAGGGCCAGAGAAGGCCCTGCCTGATTATTTCAGGATCCTGCTGATTATTTAGGAGATTCTCTTCCGGCGGAAACGGAGCAAGCCCAGGCCCAGGAGGCCGCTGCCCAGAAGGAGGGCGGAGGCGGGGATGGGGACCACGGTCTTGCCACTTTGGTTAGTATTAATACCACCCTCAAAGGTGATGATCTCGCCTGCGGCCACGTCATCCAGAACTAAAGTTATTCGACTCAGACTATATTTCGGTATGGAAAAATCGCTTAAGGGAGAGGGATAGTTATTTTGGTAATCATAGAGGAGTTGCTTGCAATAAGAAACATAATCAATTGATGTATATAAATTTCCAAAAAGATAAGAATACCCCTCCGTTTGGAAGAAGGGATATCCCAGTCCAGACCCCTGTGCCAAGGTGTAAGTCAAATCATAAGTGTTTATTATTCTGGCAATGTAAGTGCCAGCTCCAGGAGCGGTAAAATTCAGGCTAAAATATCCATAGGAATTTTGCTCAATATCTCGATAATCAGGGGAAGATGGGGGGCCATAGCCCATCAAGTTGTGGGAAATTGTAAAGTTACCGCTCTCGTTATACGCCGTCGACGCAGTGTTAGTTTGGAGCCAGGTCATTGCAGGAAAAGTGGCGGTGGCGGTGTCCGGGTTGCCAAGGACAAGATATCTATAAACAAATCTGAGTCCTCTTCTAATTCAGCCCGGCCAGAGGTATAAGCGGAAATGTATCCAGAATATGGACTTAAGGCTGTACCGTCCTCGTGAGTAAGGCTTATAATTAATGAATGGGTGGCGTCGAAACTCAACTGGCTGGCCGAGGCCGGGGCCGCCCAGGACATTGTGCAGACTGCCAGCAAAAGAAACGCGAGAAAAAATTTTTTCTGCATGACCCGTCCTCCGGGTAGGTTATTCGAGATTATGCGGCAGCCTAATGCTGGGAAATGGGGAACTTAAAGTTTGCTATTAATGACAAGAACTACTTTTTTATTAGCTTATTAATAAAATGAAAAAATCTAAAATGTCAAGCATTTTATTGCAGCAATAAAATTAACTAAAGGGAAGTTTAAAGAGCAAGAGCAGTCGCTTTTGGCTGGCTCAAGGAGGAGTTATTTAGAGATCGTCTTCTTTCCCGCATGTCAAGAAACACCTGGTAAAAGGCAGCAAGACAACCCCAAAAGAGACATTCTGGTATAATAAACTATGGACCTGATCGCCGCCCTCCTGGACCCGGCGGCTTATCCGGAGCCCACCTCAAAGGTTGAGCTTGTCCAGACCCACATCTCCTGGGTGTTCCTCACGGATTGGTTTGCGTATAAAATGAAAAAACCCCTGGACCTGGGGTTTTTGAACTTTTCCACCCTGAGGCGGCGGCATTACTACCTGAAACAGGAACTGAAGCTCAACCGGCGCCTGTGCCCCAAGATCTACCTGGCGGTGCTGCCCATAACCGTGGAAAAATCCGGGGTGAAGGTGGGAGGCCGGGGGCAGCCGGTGGAATATATTCTAAAAATGGTGCGTATGCCCCAGGAGCGCATGATGATTGAGGTGGCGGACCGGGGCGAACTTGGCCGGGAGCATCTGGAGCGCCTGGTGGCCGTGCTGGCGCCCTTTTACGGAACGCGGCCACCGGCCCCCACATCAACCGTTACGGGGAGCCCGGGATCATCACCTATAACCATGAAGAAAATTTCGCCCGCATGAAGGCCATGGTGGGGGAATTTTTATCACCGGAGCTGTTTGAGGAGATTCGGAATTTCGCCCGGGGATTTCTGACCCACCAGAGGCCGCTTTTCAGAAGGCGCATCCGGGAAGGGCGCATTCGGGACTGCCACGGCGACCTCCATATGCGCAACATTTGTCTGGCCAACGGCATATATGTCTTCGACTGCATTGAATTTACCCCTCGATTTCGATATGGTGATGTGGCGGCGGATGTGGCCTTCCTGGCCATGGACCTGGATTTTCACGGCTTCACCGAGTTCAGCCGGCATTTCGCCGTGCGGTTTGCTGAGGCGGCCGGGGATGCAGAACTGTTGACCATGCTGGATTTCTATCAATGTTACCGGGCCTGCGTCCGGGGGAAGATCAACGGTCTGGCCGCGGGGGAGGCGGAGGTTCCTCCGGAGGAACGGGAACGGGCCCGGCACGCGGCCCGGGACTATTTCACCCTGGCCGGGGACTATGCCAGGAAGGGCGCGCAATGGACTGCGTCCTGGTGGTGATTTTCGGGCTCATGGGGGTGGGCAAGACCACCGTGGCCAAGGCCCTGGGAGAGGCCCGGGGCTGGCCGGTGGTCCACAGCGATGCGGTGCGCAAAACCCTGGCGGGGCTGGCCCCCACCACCCCGGCCCGTTTCGAGTTTGGCCAGGGCATTTATAACGAGGATTTTTCCCAGAAAACCTACACCGAGATGCGGCGCCGGGCGGGGGAACTCCTGGACGGGGGCGCGGCCGGGGTTATTCTGGATGCGTCCTTCAAAAGCGCCGGGGAGCGGGCCCTGGTCAGGGGATTGGCCCGGGAAAAAGGCTGCACCGCGCTATTTGTGCATTGTCTTTGTCAAAAGGAGCTGGTGCGGGGGCGACTTTTAAAGCGGGAGGCCAATGCCAGTGCCATTTCGGACGGCCGGGTGGAACTGCTGGACCAGCAGGTGGAGGATTTTGAGCCGTTAACCCAGGCGGATGAGCCGCTGCTGAGGCTGGACACAGGGCGGGAGTTGGGGCAGGTGGTTAAGGAAGTTAATGGGTTTCTGGATGGTTTTGCGTGCGGCTGACCGATTGCCGCTGCCCCACCATGAAAAGGTAGGGCGGCCGTCTCTGCCCGCCAAATCGGTGCGCATTGCGCACCCTACATTTTCTTACTTTAACCAATAATCACGGAAGAAAGCAGGTCTATAATGGCTGTTGAAACATCACCAAAAACTGCACCCCCAAAACGCATCCTGAGCGGCATGCGGCCCACCGGGAAACTGCACCTGGGGAATTACTACGGGGCCCTCTACAACTGGGTTAAGCTCCAGGAAGACTATCGAGTGCTTTTATTTTGTGGCGGACTGGCACGCCCTCACCACTGAATACGAGAACGCCGGCAATATCCGGGATTTCATTCCCGAGATGCTTATGGACTGGCTGGCCGTGGGCCTTGATCCGGAAAAGTCCACGTTGTTCGTGCAGTCGGCCCTCCCTGAACACGCCGAGCTTTACCTGATTTTCGGCATGTTCACCCCGGTGCCCTGGCTGGAGCGCAATCCCACCTACAAGGACCAGGTGGTGGAATTGTCCCACAAAGACCTGGCCACCTATGGGTTCCTGGGCTACCCGGTGCTCCAGGCCGCGGATATCTTGATGTATAAGGCTCATGGGGTGCCGGTGGGGGTGGACCAGGTGCCCCACGTGGAAATGACCCGGGAGATCGCCCGGCGCTTCAACCACTACTATCAGCCTATCTTCCCGGAACCGGAGGCGCTCCTCACTGAGGTGCCCAAGCTCACCGGCACCGACGGCCGCAAGATGAGCAAGAGCTATGACAATTGCATTTATCTGAGCGACTCCCTGGAGGTTGTGGCCCAGAAGGTGCGGGGCATGGTCACCGACACCCAGCGGCCCTTTCGCAAGGACCCCGGCGAGCCAGACCGCTGCCTGGCCTTTCCCTTTCACCGGTTAAACCTGCCGATGGCAAAACTTGATGAAATCGTGGTGGAATGCCGATCCGCCAAATTGGGGTGTGTGGATTGTAAAAAGATGCTGTCGGAGGCGCTGTTGGCCAATCTGGCTCCCATCCAGGACAGGCGGCAGTACTACGAGAACCATCCCGAAAAAGTGAACGAAATTTTGCTGGCGGGGAACGCCCGGGCCCGGGAGACGGCGCGCCGAACCATGGCCGAAGTGCGGGAGGCTATTGCCTTTAATTTGGATTTTCAACAGTGGGCATAGCGTAGTACTTGGTTGCAGAAATTGACGCTACACCAACCGGGACTTATCTCAAGTTTGCACCCTTGAATGGGTGAGAAGCTGGTTGAAGGTATTGGTGATAGCGTCGAGTAGCCGAAACTGGGTCCTGGATCACAAAATTGAGCCAGAGTGTTTAACACGGTTTTCAGGAAAGTGACGAGGTATTGCCACAGCCGCTCCAAGTATGTGAGCTTACGGTCTCTTCTTCCAGTTGGCGGAAGATCTCGCCGATAGTCTGGGACTGCTCATCGTGCTCCAGGAGGTAGGCTAACAGGCTATAACGCAAAAAGGCCTGAGTGATGGAGAACACCTGGGCAGCGAAGGAGCGGCCCTGTTCTTGGCCCAGACCCAGGCGCTGTTTGGCTTCTTTGAAAAAGACTTCAATGGACCAGCGGCCCAGATATTTGTGCACACTTGGGCGGCGTTGAGGGGGAGGTCGGTGGTGAAAAAGGCGGCCCAGGCGGCTCCGCCTTGATTTTGCCGCCCGGCTGGGTTTCAGGTCGGGTTCTTTATAGCCTTTGGTAAAGACGATGGCGCCGTGAAAGCCGTTGCCGCAGCAGACCGGCACCAGGGAAGGGAGAGCCCTAAGGACGCCGCTTTGACTAAGCGGTGTTTGTGGGCCTGATAGAGCTGCTCCAGGGTATAAGCGGTGCCGTCCCGATAATAGAGGGTTGGTCCCGCTTCAAGCGGCCGATGACGTGGAGGCGCAGGTCTTTGACGCGGTGACAGAATTTGGGGGAAGTGAACCAGGCGTCCACCAGGAGATAAAGGGCCGGAGGCCTTGGCCAGGGCTGCCTTGAGCATCTTCAGGGCCAAGGCGGTTTGGTCAACTCCCTGGCCTCCTTGAGACGCCGGGCCACAGTCGCCCCGGGCCTTGAGGGGCCGGGCCTCGTGACCTCTGCCGGGGCAGTTTGGGAGAAATGGTGGCCGAAGTTCACGGGATAGAAATTCCGAGGGGTCAACAAGCCCAGGGTCAGGATCTCGTAGCCTTTGACGGTTTTGCCCTGGGAGTGGTCATAAACGAAGCTCAGGTTTTCCAGGCGCTTGCCCCGTTTGGGGAGGGCGGAGGTATCCAGGATGAAGCAGTTGTTCCGGGCGGTCTTGGACCAGCGCAGCCGCCGGCCCAGATAGGCCAGGAAGCGTCGGTAAAAAGGCCCCCAACTCCATTCGGCTTTCTTGAAGCGGTAGAAGGCGTCTTTTTGGGCTAGAAACAGAGACTGAAGCGGTCGGTGCAGCAAGTCGTGGACGGTTTTGATATGCAGAAACACCAGGTTGGTGAGGACAAACAGGAGGTGCCGGGGGCTGAAGCCCTCGCATTTGCGGATACCGGCTCCGGTGAGATGACTTTGGATATGCAGCACGGCAAACAATTCCTTGATCCTGAGTTCCAGGGTGACGCGGAAATTTTTCAGGGCCGTTTCGATTTGCCCTTGAAAGCGAGCGATTTTTCTGTTATGCAAGAGAAGGCTCCTTTTTATGTGGTATTTGTTAATGATTTCGCAATCTTAACTTACCACAAATCTGGAGCCTTTTCCATGTTATTGATGATTTTTTAAAGCAAAATTAAGTAATAATCCACCGTTACTTGGTGCGAAACTTGAGTAATAATTCCCCCCTTTTCTAAAGGGGGGTAGGGGGGATTATGAATAAGCCCTTAATAATCGCCCTAAATCCCCCTTTAAGAAAGGGGGACTTCAGGTATCCTGGGCATGAAACGTTTCGGTTTTAAGGGTGCGCTAACTTACGCAGCTATGTACTAGAGGTGAAACAGGCGTCGTTCCGGCATACAACCCGAGGGGAGGCCAGGGTTCGAATCTTCACTGCCACTTCCCCGCAACCTTTACCCATCCCCTATGATGGTAGCACGGGCATCCTGCCCGTGCCTGGACGGGCTGGAAGCCCGTCCTACCATGCTTGGGTAAGGGATTGGGGGTGGGGGGAAGGGATTAGATGTAGATGTAGGGTGCGCACCGCGCACCAACAATGGCGGGCAAGGGGTCCCGCTCCACCAAAATTTTAAGAGATTTATGGGTGAGCCAAGGGATCATAAATCAGAGCTCAAAGCTGATGAAATCGAAAAAGTCTATTTTCCCCCTCACCCCAGCCCTCTCCCCCGAGGGGGGAGAGGGGGTAATGAGGCAATATCAATAAGATAGACAGCATCAAATTAAGGGTGTCTTATTGAGAGGATAAGGGTTTTCTGACTTTTTACGGCTCCATCAAAACTCAAAGCTCAATGCTCCGAGCCCAAAGCTTACTGCTCACTGAAAACTGAATTATGACTTTAGAACGCTTACATAAATTTCTCTCCCGGGCTGGCGTGTCTTCCCGGCGGCAAGCGGAGGTGTTGATCCTTGAAGGCAAGGTCAAGGTCAACGGCCGGGTGGTGACCGAACTGGGGGTGAAAATCGACCCGGACAAAGACCGGGTGCAGGTGGAGGGGACCAAGGTGCAGCCCCCTTTGCCCCCCATAACCGTCATGCTGCACAAGCCTTACGGTTGCGTGTCCACCACCCGGGACCCTGAGGGCCGCCGCACGGTCATGGACCTGGCCCCCAGGGATTACGGCCGCCTCTATCCGGTGGGACGGCTGGACTATGACGCCACCGGGCTCATGCTCCTCACCAATGACGGGGCCTTGGCGGAACGCCTGACCCATCCCCGCTACCAGGTGCCCCGCACCTACCGGGTGACCACGGATGGGGAGATGAGCGAGAAGGCGATGGAGCGACTGGCGGGCGGGATTGCCTTGGACGGGCGGCCCGTGTCCACTGAGGTCAAGCTGCTGAAAAAAGGCAGCGGCAAGACCATCATAGAAATTACGGTATGGGAGGGGCGCTATCATCTCATCAAGCGGCTGCTGGAAGATGTGGGTTACCCGGTGCTGAAGCTCAAGCGCATGGCCTTTGGGCCTTTGCATTTGGGACGGCTGGCCCGGGGGACCTGGCGTCATCTTAGCAGCCAGGAGCAGGCCAATCTCCAACTTACGGTGGGGCATAAATATTTGAAACCCGGTCCCACGGCCAAAGCCCCGCCTCCTTTCCCTCAAACCAGCAAAGAGCCGGGGCCGTCGGAGACGCGCCCCAGGGTCCGGCGGGTGAAGATCAGACCCCGGCAGGATAAAAATGGCAGCTAACACGGAAGATTACCAGGGCCATCAGCATTCCGAAGAGCAGCTTAAGGTTGAAGAACCTCCCGAGGCCTGGCCGCCGGGGTGCGAACCGCCAACGGCCTGGGCGCCGCCCCGGCCTCAACGGCTTTGGCTCCATGCCGCCCTTTTTCTCATCACCGCACTCACTACCATGACGGCCGGGGCCTTTATGTCCGGGGTGAACTTGTTTGCGCACCCCTGGCAGATTTACCGGGGCCTGCCTTTTGCGGCCAGCATCATGGCCATCCTGGCGGTTCACGAAACCAGCCATTACCTCATGTCCCGAAGGCATGGCCTGGATGTCAGCCTGCCTTTTTTCCTGCCGGGCATACCTTTTCCGCCGCCCCTGCCGGGCACCTTCGGGGCCCTGATCCGCATCCGCTCCCCCATCCTGGACAAGCGGTCCCTGCTGGATGTGGGCTGTTCCGGGCCGCTGATGGGCATTTTGGTGGCCATCCCGGTTCTGGCCCTGGGCCTGTCCCTTTCCCCGGTAAAAACCTTCCCCGGCGGTGTCGGCGACGGCATCCAACTGGGGGAGCCCCTGCTCTTCAAGGTGGTGTGCTGGCTCACTCTGGGGCCTCTGGGTCCGGATGACCATGTCATCATGCATCCGGTGGCCTTTGCCGGCTGGCTGGGTCTGCTCATCACCGCGCTGAATCTGTTGCCCGTGGGCCAGTTGGACGGCGGCCATGTCATGTACGCCCTGTTTCCCACCTGGCACCGCCGCATTTCCCTGGCCTGCGTGGGCCTGCTCATCGTTTTCGGCATCCTCTCCTGGCACGGCTGGCTCCTGTGGGCCGCCATCCTGGCCGTGATCGGGGTCCGCCATCCGCCGCCCTACTGCGATTGGATCCCCCTGGACCGACGGCGCAAGGTCTTGGGGGTGATCACCATTGCGGTCTTTCTCTTGACCTTTACCCCCATGCCCTTTAATCTGGGCTGATCAGCAGGATGGCCGAAAAGGAGGGCCACGGATGAGAAAAGTTCTGGCGAGCATGCTGTGTCTTGGCATTCTTCTATTGGCCCTCCCTGCCGCGGCCGCCCCGGTGGGCGCCGATGAGGTGCAGGTGAAGGCGGTGGCCGAACCCATTCTGGACAACCTCCTGGCCGGCTTCAACCAGGGGGACTATGCCCAATACTCCAAGGACTTCGACGACACCCTGCGGGAGGCCATTCCTGAGAAGAAATTCCAGCAGGTGCGGCAAGAGCTCCTCAAGAAGCTGGGCACCTTCAACAGCAAAACTTACCTGGGTTTTTTGAATCAGCAGGCCCACACCGTCGTCTTGTGGAAAGGCAAGTTCGCCGACACCCAGGACGACATCCTCATCAAGCTGGTCCTTTCCAAGCGACAGGACAAGGTGGTGGTGGTGGGTTTGTGGTTTCAGTGAGGTGGGGCTTTGAGTTGGCCCGGTCCGGAAAGTTACAGATTTTGCCCCCTGTGCGGCGGGGATCTTACGAACCGGCTCCTCCGGGTGGGGGAGCCCCTGCGCCTGGTGTGCTCCCGATGCGCCTTCGTTTTTTATATCGATCCGAAGTTGGCGGTTATCGCCCTGGTCCCCTACCGGGGCGGACTGGTCATGGTGCGGCGCTCCATTGAGCCGGGCTACGGCCTCTGGGTGGTGCCGGGGGGCTTCGTGGACGTGGGGGAGAAGGTGGAGGACGCGGTGGTCCGGGAAACCTGGGAGGAGGCCAGCCTCACCGTCCGGGTGGTGAGGCTCCTCAATGTCCATTCCTACCGCCATTCCAGGACGGTGGTGCTGTCTTTCATCACCGAGTATGTCTCGGGGGAACTGGCCGCCGGGGATGAGGAGATGGAGGCCCAGGTCTTCACCCGGGAGAACATCCCCTGGGAAAGCATTGCGTTCAGCTCCACCCGGGACGCGGTGCAGGAATACCTGGAACTGCATGGGGAGCCCATAACCGCGGTGAACTTTGAGGGCTGAGCTATGATTATGGGTGACAAATTCAAGGCTCAAAATAATGTAGGGTGGGCATAGCCCACCATAATTCGGCGGGCAGTGCCCGCCCTGTATTTACTGACCGCTGTCTGCTGACTTTACTCACGGGGGATTGCCATGGAGCAGAAAAAAGCCCGGCTCCTGCACCTTCTCAAAGAACACTCCTTTCGCTACAGCCCGGACGCACCCTTTACCCTGGCTTCGGGCCGCATAAGCCCCTATTACGTGGACTGCCGGCCCGTGACCCACAGCGCCGAGGGCCTGGCCCTCATGGGGGAGATTTTGTTCGACCTCGTCAAGGACCTGGACGTGCAGGCCGTGGGAGGGCTCACCATGGGCGCCGACCCCCTGGCCCATGCCGCAGCCCTCATCAGCCACCAGCGGGGCAAACCCATCAACGCCTTTTCCGTGCGGAAGTTCCAAAAAAGCCACGGCGCCGGGGGACGCCTGGTGGGGCCGGTGAAACCCGGGGAGCGGGTGGTGGTGCTGGAGGATGTGGTCACCACCGGGGGCTCGGCTCTGGAGGCCATCAAGGCCATCCGGGAGTTCGGCCTGGAGGTGGAGCAGGTCATCGTTCTGGTGGACCGGGAAGAAGGAGGCCGGGAAGCCGTGGAAAAAGAAGCCCCCCAGGTCCAGGCGGTATTTACGTTGTCTCAGTTAAAAGGCGGCGGCTAAGGCGGAAAGCGGTGACCAAGCGGCAAGATTCAAGATGTTCATGATATAAACATCTTGCGGGGCGCCCCATCTCTTGGTTTGACACTTAGGAAAATGGATGGGTTGATCCGGGTCTAAGCTTGACCGATTAACTCATCCATCAGTTCGTCCACCGACAAAATCCTGTCAACCAAATAGCCGCGTTGACCTATGGTATAAATAGGTTCTTCTTTGTCAGTGAAGCCGTGGGCGCTTAAGAGAACGTTGCAGATGCAGAAGTCATCTTGGGTATCTTTGGCAGTGCATACGGTAAATTTGCCATCATCGTCTTTTCTTGCCACAAATCCCCGATTGCACTTAGGGGGCCTGGTTTTGTTTAAGGCGGTCTGATAACCGGATGACGTGCTAATTATCCTGAAGGGCAGGCCGCATGGCGACCCCGGTTTTTCGGCGATAATAATGTCCTTCTCCTTACAGTCAACAATCGCTTGCTTAAAAGCATCAGACGCGCCGCTTTCTATTGTGGCTGCAAATCTGGTCCCCATTTGGACCCCGTCAGCTCCAAATTCATTAACCCACCTAAGAATGTCTTCATGGTAATAGATACCTCCGGCGACAATTACCGGAAAATCGCCATGAGTCCGGGCAAATTCCTTAACCGGCCCAAAAATATTCTCCAACCGAAACTCGTCTTTACTGACATCAGGGAAAGCGAATCCCAAATGGCCCCCGGCCAGCGGCCCCTCTAAGATTACAGCATCCGGGGATCTTTTATATCTGTCCGTCCATCTTTTATAAATTATTCTAAGGGCTTTTACTGACGAAACAATAGGAATCAACGCCACGCCTGCTTCGCTTACGGTTTCCGGCAAGGTCGTAGGAAGGCCAGCGCCTAAAATAATCGCATCCACACCTCCCTCAATTGCTCCCAGGATGGAATCATTAAGAGCTCTCTGAACAGCGACCATAATATTTATAGCAATAAAGCCATCTTCATTTTTAGCCTCAGCTACTTCAATAGCAACAGCTTGGCGGGAATTAACCTTATTATTAATGCGCTTGCTGACCAATAAATCCAGACCCGCGCTTGATATTGTGCCTATCCCGCCCCTTTTGGCCACTGCTTTGGCTAATCTTGCCAGTGAGATGCCAATCCCCATGCCTCCTTGGATAAATATTACTTCGCGGGAAGCCCCTTCGACTTTAATTGTAGGCAGCTTTTTCATGGTTTCCTATGGTGATGAGTTATAAAAAGAAATGGCTGCCCCATCAAAAGTCTTAAAGGATCAGCAGAGGCTGGATTAAGATATTTTCCGAGCTTATGCCGCTGCCTTAGATATTGAAGTCAAATGGTTTTGTGCAGCCCGCTCCCCGAGTCTAACCTTGAGAAACTTCCTCCGTTGTGGCTGAATGGTCTCTCAGGCAGCATGGTTGCATAAATTCTCATTGATTTATCAAACAACCAGCTGGAGAGTGTTAAGTTTTTCAGAAACCTTGTCAAACCTCCCACTCAGCCCCGGATACTCAAGGCGATGGAGCTTAAGGATCCAAGGCAAGCAGTGATCGGAAGTGGTGAGCCAGGGGAAAGGCAAGGGCTCCGGGCATACACCACTTCTTGTAAGAGATCTCGTCGGTGGGAGAGCTAAAGCAAGAATAGCGGATATCTTAGCATTATGCAAGCATTGCATTCTTTACCGATAGGGGTTGGATAGTTAAAATCTGATTTCTCGTGAAAATTAACTTCGGAATATCTCAGGCCCTGAGCTTTTTCACCACCAGGACCGCGGCAGGGGGCCTGGGCGATGACCCGTTCGGTGACGCTCCCCATGAGGAGGGACTCCAGGCCGGTTTTGCCCATGGCGCCCAGGACCAGCAGATCCAGGCGGTTTTTCTGGGCCACCTGGATGATGGCCTCGTCCGGGCGGCCCTGCAGGACCAGGGTGGCAACCCCCACCCCGGCGGCCGCCGCCCGGGCTTGCAGTTTGTCCACAATGGCCCGGGCCGCGTCCAGTTCGCCGTCATTTCTGGCCACCGACAGCGCGGTCAAGTCACTCCCCACCCGGCGGGCAATGAACAAGGCTTCTTCCCAGGCCGCGTCGCTGTGGGGGGAGCCGTCGCTGGCGCTGAGAATTTTCTTAAAGGCCAGGGGCGCGCCCTTGGGCACTACCAGGATATGGAAAGGCGCGTGGCCGATGACCCGGGCCGTGACATTGCCCATCATGAGGCGAAAGAGGCGGGAGCGGCCGCGGCGGCCCATGATGATCATGTCAGGCTTGATTTTCAGGGCCTCTTCCACAATGCCCTCATGAGCCGATTCGCCGCGGCGGACCCGAATCTCCAGAGGAACTCCCCGTTGATCGGTTAAGGCCTTCACCGATTCCATGTAGGCGTGAATCTTATCCTCACGCCGGGCCACAAATTCCGGGGCCTGGGCCTCAAATTCCGGATTGAATTCCAAGACCTGCAAAAGATAGATTTTGCTGCCGCAAGCCTGGGCCAGGGCCAGGGCCCCATCCATGGCTCCCTGGCTGTCGGGGGAGCTGTCGGTGCAGACCAGCAGAATTTCCAGCCTGGCAGGGCAAAGAGGGGTCCGCTCCATATTAATGTCCTCCCACCTGTAAGATGCCGGAGGCAACTATGAGTAAGACAATAATCTCCAGGACCGCGATCCACCCCATGATATGATCCCGCCGCCTAAGGAATTTGACCGCCAGGCACAGATAACTGAAAATGGCGATCCCGGCCAGGCCGACAATGGGGAGGAAGGTGAGCATGTCCCCGTACCGCAGGTAGGAGAGCCAACTCCATCCCGGCGCCAGGTTCGTCAGGTGCAAATACTGGCTGAGGGGCTGGCCCCAATACTGGGGCAGGCGGTCCAGGGGCACATATGGGCTGAGAATTCCCGAGACATAGAGGAAAAAGGTAAAAATGACCAGGACGAACAAAATTTTGGCGGCCCGGTCCAGCACCCTGGCGTAGAACAGCTGAATTTCCGAGCCCGGATGGGAAGGTGGGTTTGATTTCATATTATCCCCAGAGACCCAGCGCTTTAAATAAAGAGCGGATCCCGGCAAACAACAGCAGGCCTAAAACGATATAGCGCAGTCTCACGGGGCGGATGCGGGCCAACACCCCCACCCCCGCCCAACTGCCCAGCATCATGCCGATGATGGAAGGAATGACCAGAATAGGCAGAATCGCGCCGCTGTGCAGATAAATCCAGGCGGCGCTGGTGTCGGTGATGCAGACGATGAGCTTGCTGGTGCCCACCGCCACTTTGAGGGGCGCGCCCATGACCAGATTGAGAACCACCACATTGGCCCACCCCGCGCCGATGCCGAACAGGCCGGCAATGTTGCCGATGAGGAAAAACAGGGCCAGGGCCAGGGGAGTGCGGTGCACCTGCCAGGCGATTTCCTCACCGGTGGCCCGGTCCCGGTAGAGGCCCCCCAGGCTCAGCCGGCGCGCCAGGGATCGGCTTCTTTTACCTTTGGATATTCAGACCTTTTGGTGAAGGTCATGATGGCCACAATGGCCAGGATAAGGAGGGCCAGGGCAATTTGCACAATATGGGTGGGGAGTTTGAGACCTGCCACCGCGCCGGCGATGGCACCCGTGGAGGTCATGAGGGCCGCGGGGATGGACAGGCGCAGGTCCCCCATGCCGAACCGCAAAAGGCCGGGGCCGGCGGAGATGGCGCCGGACAAAGCCACCATGAGGCTGGCGCATCTGACGAAATCCAGGTGGAAGGGGAGGAAGCCGCCGATGAGGGAAACAAAGAGGGTGCCGCCGCCCATGCCCCCCAGGAGGGAGACGATGCCGAGACAGAAGCTTAGCCCCAAAAGGATAAGTGACCAAAACCACCAGGGTCTGGAGGAGAGGTCGCCGGCCTCCGGCGCGGCCCAGGCGGCCTCGCCTCCCCAGGCCCAGGCGAGGGCAGCCGCAAGACATAAGCCGAGCAAGGCGAAATTCGGGCGTGGCAGT